>NZ_JALBYU010000036.1 GCF_029963765.1 Pseudomonas sp. UYIF39 | reverse complement strand
CGGAAATCGTCGGCGAGTGGACGCATCCGTACAGCCGTGAGCAAGCGGTGTATCCGGTTGCGTCGCTGATCGAAGGCAAGTACTGGCCACCGGTCGGTCGCGTCGACAACGTGTTTGGCGACCGCAACCTGATCTGCGCCTGCCCGTCGATCGAAAGCTACGCTTAAAACAGTGTGGGGCGGTTAATCCCGCCCCACTCAAGAACACCACAAAACCCTGTGGGAGCGAGCTTGCTCGCGATAGCGGTCTTTCAGTCGACATTGATGGTGAATGTCAGTCTGCTATCGCGAGCAAGCTCGCTCCCACAGGGGCCTGTGCAAAACACCTGATTCCGCGAATTCCTATAACAAGAAACCGGAGAACAACCATGTCTTTAAGCGTGTTCGACCTGTTCAAGATTGGCATCGGCCCCTCCAGCTCCCACACCGTCGGCCCGATGCGTGCTGCGGCACGTTTCGCCGAAGGTTTGCGCCGTGAAGGGCTGCTGGCCGTGACCACCTGCGTCAAAGTCGAGCTCTATGGATCACTCGGCGCCACCGGTAAAGGCCACGGCAGCGACAAGGCTGTGTTGCTGGGCCTGGAAGGCGAACACCCGGATACCGTGAACACCGAAACCGTCGCCGCACGCCTGCAAGAGATTCGTGGCAATGGTCGCTTGAACCTGCTCGGCGAACACAGCATTGCGTTCAATGAGAAAGAACATTTGGCGATGATTCGCAAACCGTTGGCCTATCACCCCAACGGCATGATCTTTCGCGCCTTCGATGCGGCGGGCATACAAATCCGCAGCCGCGAGTACTATTCGGTCGGCGGTGGTTTTGTGGTCGATGAAGACGCCGCCGGCGCCGACCGGATCGTCGAAGACGCCACACCACTGACCTTCCCGTTCAAAAGCGCCAAGGACTTGCTCGGTCACTGCACCACCTACGGCTTGTCCATCAGCCAGGTGATGCTGACCAACGAAAGCGCCTGGCGCCCGGAAGCGGAAACCCGCGCCGGCCTGCTGAAGATCTGGCAAGTGATGCAGGACTGCGTCGACGCCGGTTGTCGCAACGAAGGCATCCTCCCTGGTGGTTTGAAGGTCAAACGTCGGGCAGCCGCGCTGCATCGGCAACTGTGCAAGAACCCGGAGTCTTCACTGCGCGATCCGCTGTCGGTACTGGACTGGGTCAACCTCTACGCCCTGGCGGTCAACGAAGAAAACGCCAACGGCGGGCGCGTGGTAACTGCGCCTACGAACGGTGCAGCAGGGATCGTCCCCGCTGTTTTGCATTACTACATGCGTTTCATCCCCGGCGCCAACGAAGACGGCGTCGTGCGTTTTCTGCTGACCGCGGCCGCGATCGGCATTCTCTATAAAGAAAACGCCTCGATCTCCGGCGCAGAAGTCGGCTGCCAGGGTGAGGTCGGCGTGGCTTGCTCCATGGCGGCCGGTGCTTTGTGCGAAGTGCTTGGCGGCACCGTACAGCAAGTGGAAAACGCCGCCGAAATCGGCATGGAACACAACCTCGGCCTGACCTGCGACCCGATTGGCGGGCTGGTGCAAGTGCCTTGCATCGAACGCAACGCCATGGGGTCGGTCAAGGCAATCAATGCGGTGCGCATGGCCCTGCGTGGCGACGGTCAACACTTCGTCTCACTCGACAAGGTCATCCGCACCATGCGCCAGACCGGCGCCGACATGAAAAGCAAATACAAGGAAACCGCCCGTGGCGGTTTGGCGGTCAACATTATCGAGTGCTGATGCTTACGCGCATCTGCACACTTTTTCAGGAGCTGAATATGTCCACCGAACAACTGTCGAAAACCCCGCTGCACGCACTGCACATCGAACTCGGCGCCCGCATGGTGCCGTTTGCCGGCTACGACATGCCAGTGCAATACCCGCTCGGCGTGATGAAAGAACACCAGCACACCCGTGATCAGGCCGGGCTGTTCGATGTCTCGCACATGGGCCAGATCCGCCTGACCGGCGCCAATGCCGCCAAGGCGATGGAAACACTGGTACCGGTGGACATCATCGACCTGCCGGTGGGCATGCAACGTTACGCGATGTTCACCAACGAGACCGGCGGCATCCTCGACGACCTGATGGTTGCCAACCTGGGTAACGACGAACTGTTCCTGGTGGTCAACGCCGCCTGCAAGGATCAAGACCTGGCGCATCTGCGCGAACACATCGGCGACCAGTGCACGATCGAGCCGCTGTTTGAAGAGCGCGCACTGTTGGCGCTGCAAGGTCCGGCCGCCGTCACCGTGCTCGCGCGCCTGGCGCCTGAAGTCGCGAAGATGACCTTCATGCAGTTCGCCCGCGTGAAACTGCTGGGCGTGGACTGCTTTGTCAGCCGCTCGGGCTATACCGGTGAAGACGGTTACGAAATCTCCGTGCCGGCCGCCAACGCCGAAGCCCTGGCTCGCGCCCTGCTGGCCGAACCTGAAGTGGCGGCCATCGGCCTTGGCGCTCGCGACTCCCTGCGTCTGGAAGCCGGCCTGTGCCTCTACGGCCACGACATGAACACCGAGACCACCCCGATTGAAGCAAGCCTGCTGTGGGCCATCTCCAAGCCTCGTCGCGCTGATGGCGCACGTGCCGGCGGCTTCCCTGGCGCAGAAACCGTATTCGGACAGCAACAAGCCGGGGTCAGCCGCAAGCGCGTAGGCCTGTTGCCTCAGGAACGTACGCCGGTGCGCGAAGGCGCAGAGATCGTCAATGAAGCAGGCGACATCATTGGTGCGGTTTGCAGTGGCGGCTTCGGTCCGACCCTTGGCGGCCCTTTGGCGATGGGTTACGTCGACAGTGCTTATATCGCTCTCGATACGCCGGTATGGGCGATTGTTCGTGGGAAAAAGGTGCCTTTGCTTGTAAGCAAAATGCCATTTGTTCCACAACGCTACTACCGCGGCTGATTGACTGTTTCTATAAGTAACGCGGTTGCGTTAACAGCGCACTAATGTGTAACGCAACCGCCATAAAACAGTGCATCACTTTACCTGCAAGCTTCGGTTATGAACGTTGCTTATAACGATCGAAAACAATTGAACACAGCGATTGCATAAGCCAACACTAGTTGCGGCATAAACGCCTCAGCGCGAGCAAATCCGGGCCCTCCACAGGGCTTGTTTTTTCTCCCGTAGTTGGCGTAGAGTTTGTTCACTGTGTTTGCATGGGTCGCTTGGAATCGTGACCTGGGCAGTAGCCTACAAGTTAGCTACATCCCGTTCGACGTCTTCTTACTCTCCTGCAACCAGCCCCAGTACTCTTTCAAAAGAAGGAGACTGTCATTAATTTTTCGCGTCAAAGGAATAAGAAATGTCCACACGTCAGAGCGGTACCGTCAAGTGGTTTAACGACGAGAAAGGTTTTGGTTTTATCACTCCAGAAAGCGGTCCGGATCTGTTCGTGCACTTCCGCGCTATTCAGGGCAACGGCTTCAAGAGCCTGAAAGAAGGCCAAAAAGTGACTTTCGTTGCTGTGCAAGGCCAGAAAGGCATGCAGGCTGACGAGGTACAAGCAGAAGGTTAATCTTCTGTAACGAAAAAGCCCCTGATGCTGACATCAGGGGCTTTTTTGTGCGCGTAAATCCGTAAAATGGCTTCTTTTTTCCGTCCAGAGGCTGCCATGTCGAAACACCTGCTCAAACCCGAGGGCGACTTTCCCGCCGTGAGCCTGGGTCGCCGCCTGGCAGCGATGTTCTACGACTTCTTGCTGTGTACCGCCCTGCTGATCGTCACCAGCGGCATTTACAAGATGATCCAGATGGCGATCATCGGCGAAGACAAAATGCGCAGCCTGACCGAAGCTGGCGCGCTGGACGGTGATCCGTTGCTATCGACGGTGCTGCTGTTTGTGCTGTTCGGCTTCTTCGCCAAATTCTGGACCTGGTCCGGCCAGACCTTGGGCATGCAGGTCTGGTGCATACGCGTGCAAAACGCCGACGGTTCATCCATCAGCCTGTGGCAGGCGTTGCTGCGCTTTGTGGTGTCGATCGCATCCTTGCTGTGCGTCGGTCTGGGTTTCTTCTGGTCGCTGTTCGACAAACAAAAACGTAGCTGGCATGACATGTACTCCAATACCCAGCTCGTGCGGATCCCAAAGAAAACCAAGTAATCCAGCAGATGCAAAAACGCCCCGATCAAATCGGGGCGTTTTTTTTGGCTCACTGACGGCGAATCATGCGTTGCCGGCCAATTTCATTCGTGCTGCCTGCGTGAAGTCGAGCATGCGTTTGAGCGGCCGAATCGCTTGTGGAATCAGCGCGGGATCGACAAAGATCTCGTTAGTCCCTTCCTTCAAGCTCTTGAGCGTGCGCTCAAGGGTATTCATCGCCATCCACGGGCAATGTGCGCAACTACGGCATGCTGCGCCGTTACCGGCCGTTGGCGCCTCGATGAAGACCTTGTCCGGGCACAGCTGCTGCATCTTGTAGAAGATGCCGCGATCAGTGGCGACGATAAAGGTCTTGTTCGGCAGGCTCTGCGCTGCCGCAATCAACTGACTGGTAGAGCCGACGGCATCCGCCAACTCGATCACCGACGTCGGCGACTCCGGATGCACCAGAATCGCTGCGTCCGGGTACAGCGCCTTCATGTCTTCGAGCTGCTTGGACTTGAACTCTTCGTGAACGATACAGGCACCGTCCCACAGCAGCATGTCCGCGCCGGTCTGGCGCTGGATGTAGGTGCCCAGGTGTTTGTCCGGGCCCCAGATGATGGTCTCGCCGTTATCCATCAGGCTTTCGACGATTTCCAGCGCGCAGCTGGACGTCACCACCCAATCCGCCCGGGCTTTGACCGCCGCAGACGTGTTGGCATACACCACCACGGTACGTTCCGGGTGCTGATCGCAGAACGCCGAGAACTCGTCCACCGGGCAACCCAGGTCCAGCGAGCAGGTGGCTTCCAGGGTTGGCATCAGGATGCGTTTTTCAGGGTTGAGGATTTTGGCGGTCTCGCCCATGAACTTCACACCGGCGACCACCACGGTCTTGGCCGGGTGAGCATTGCCGAAGCGGGCCATCTCCAGCGAGTCGGAGACACAGCCTCCGGTTTCTTCGGCCAGGGCCTGAATGACCGGATCGCAATAGAAGTGAGCAACCAGCACCGCGTCCTGAGCCTTGAGCTCGGCAGCGATGGCGGCACGGTAATAGGCCTCCTCCTCGGCGGTCAGCGGCTTGGGCTGCTTGGCGTCGAGGTGGGCTTGAACCAGAAGGCGTTCGGAAATCTGCGTCATGTTCGCAAGACCTGCAGGCGCTTTCGCGCGAAAGTCGAGTATACACCCGGCTCCGGACCCTTCAGGGTACCGCCGGGAGAGTGAGTATCATCAGGCACGGACAACATTGAAGCTGCGCAAGGCTACAGAATATCCCGTGGATGCAAAAGATGATTCTGACCTGCGTCACGCGGTGCAGCCCCGCAATGGGCGGGCTCAAATCGCGGGCAAAAAAAAATCCGGAAATCCTCACTTGCGTGGGCCTTCCAGACTTTTAAAACTGCTACAAAAATGGTGGGTCGTGTGGGATTCGAACCTACGACCAATTGGTTAAAAGCCAACTGCTCTACCAACTGAGCTAACGACCCGCTGTGTGGTGGCGCGTATAATACTGATTTTTAAGGACTATTCAACACCTAATTTGAAATAAATCAAAAATAAGGTGTCGGGTCGCTGATTCCGGCTGCCGCAAAGCCTTCTGCACGCAGGCGGCAGCTGTCGCATTTGCCGCAAGCGCGACCGTTATCATCGGCCTGATAGCAGGAAACAGTCAGCCCATAATCGACACCCAGCTTCACGCCTACCTGGACAATTTGCGCCTTGCTCAGGTTCTGCAATGGCGCCTGAATGCGAAAACCATTCCCCTCTACACCGGCCTTCGTCGCCAGATTGGCCATGCGCTCGAAAGACTCAATAAACACGGGACGGCAGTCTGGGTATCCGGAGTAATCCACGGCGTTCACACCAATAAAGATGTCACGCGCGCCCAGCACTTCAGCCCAGCCCAGAGCCAGGGACAGGAACACCGTGTTGCGCGCCGGCACGTAAGTCACCGGAATACCTTCACCCGGCACTTCCGGCACGTCGATGCTGCTGTCGGTCAGAGCCGAACCGCCGATGCCATTCAGGTTCAGACCGATCACCTTGTGTTCGACCACACCCAGGTCGCGCGCGACACGTTCGGCGGCGTGCAATTCGGCGTGAGACCGCTGACCATAATCGAAGCTCATGGTGTAGCAGCTGTAACCTTCAGCACGAGCCATCGCCACAACGGTCGCGGAGTCAAGGCCGCCGGACAGCAGGATGACTGCACGTTTTTCGGTAGTGTTCAGTTGTTCAGTCATTTCAGCGCCCCGGCTCGTCATTCCAAAGATATTTATGCAGCTGCAATTGCAGACGCACTGGCAGGTTGTCCGCCACCACCCAGTCAGCCAGGTCCCGAGCATTGAGGTCATGGTGACTTGGCGAAAACAGGACTTCACCGGCGCGCTGATCCAGACCGTACTGGATCAGCTTGGACACGGCCCAGTCATAGTCTTCCCGCGAGCAGATGACGAACTTCACCTGATCGTTGCGCGTGAGCAGTTCGATGTTCTCGTAGCGGTTGCGATGAGCTTCTTTCGACCCCGGGGTTTTCAGGTCGACGACGCGACTGACCCGTGGATCGACCGCCGAGATATCCAGGGCACCGCTGGTTTCCAGCGAGACCTCGTAACCGGCGTCACACAACTGCTTGAGCAATGGGATGGCGTTGGGTTGTGCCAGCGGCTCGCCGCCGGTGACACAGACGTAACGCGGACGAAAACCGGCCACTTGCTCCAGGATGTCGTCGAGCGTGCGAAGGGTGCCGCCAGTGAATGCATAAGCGCTGTCGCAGTATTGGCAACGCAATGGGCAACCGGTCAGGCGCACAAAAACAGTGGGCAGCCCGGCAGTCCGCGTTTCACCCTGCAACGAGTAGAAAACTTCGGTGATTCTCAATGTGTCTTGCATAGTCGCCACGGGCATAACAGCTAAACAGGCTGTCCGCCTCCGTCAGGCACTTCAAGGAACCTCGCCATCGCGCAGATCCCAAAAAGCGTGTTTCATAAAAAGGGCGTGAATTCTAACGAAAAAAACCGCGACAAGCGCGGGTTTCTTCAAAACGGGTCAAGCAGCCCTTACATTTTTTGCAGATCACGCTGGGCCAGCTGAGCGGCGGAAGTGCCCGGATATTGGGACACGACCTGTTGCAGAATGCCTTTGACCTTGTCGGGATGACCAAGGCGGCGCTCTACATCAGCCAGTTTGTACAGCGAGTCAGGCACTTTTGGATGCTTGGGGTACAGCTGTGAAACCTTGGCAAAAGCCTGACCTGCACCTTGCAGATCGCCTTTGGCCAGGTTCACTTCGCCCAACCAGTACTGAGCATTGCCCGCGTACTGGCTGTTCGGGTACTTGCGCAGGAATGCGGTAAAAGCCTGGCTGGCCTTGTCGAAATCCTTGGCTTTGATCAGGTCGAAGGCTGCATCGTAATACAGTTTTTCCTTCGCCGGATCAGCCGGCTCGCTACCCGCGGCAGGTGCTTGAGCGACTGCCGCCCCCGCGGCTGCGCCCGCTGCTGCACCGGGGGCATTCAAACTGCCACCGGTGGAAGAATTATCAGGAGTGGCGGCTGGTGCAACGCCGGTTCCTATGCGCCGATCAAGATCCTGATATCGCTCCAGGCTCTCTTGCTTCATGCGCGCTACATCATTTTGCAGAACTTCGATGACGCCTTGTTGGCGCGAGATCTGTTCCTGCATTGATTGCAGTTGGTTGAACAGCTCGCCCTGTGCCGAGACAGGGGCCGAAACCCCTCCCCCGGCATAGGCGCCGTTCGTACCGTAACCTGCAGGCGGATTATTAGTCCCGCTATTGTTATAGCCGGAGTCGTTATCGACCACAGGAACCGCAGCCCACACCGCAAGCGGTGCGAGGCTGAGAGCCAAAACAGTTACAGCACGACGGCACGTTCGCATGACGAATTACTTACGCAGTTCGACGCGACGGTTTTGAGCCCAGGACTGCTCGTCGTTGCCGGTAGCAACTGGACGCTCTTCGCCGTAGGAAACCAGTTCCAGCTGAGCTGGGGAAACACCTTGCAGTACCAGGTAACGCTGAACGGCTTTCGCACGACGCTCGCCCAGTGCCATGTTGTACTCACGAGTACCACGTTCGTCGGTGTTGCCTTCCAGAACAACGCGAGCGCCGTTTGCTTTCAGGTCTTTGGCATGAACGTCCAGAGCGCGCATGGCTTCTGGCTTCAGGTCCGAGCTGTCGTATTCGAAGTAGAAAGTGGTGATTGCGCGCAGAGCAGCTTCTTCGCTCAGGGAGCCGTCAACTGCACCAGTGTTTGCGCCGTAACCAGCGTTTGGATCTACAGCGCCTTCACCGGCATTGTCGCCGCCTTTGGACGAGCAACCTACAGCTACAGCCATGGCCAGAGCCAGCGCAGCAAATTTACCAAACTTCAGCATTTCCATCGTGAAACTCCTAATGAACCCCAGTGTGTTAAGTACAACGTGTAGCGCCGCGTCAGTTCAGGTAAGGGGACCAGGAAGGTTCTCTGACTTCGCCTTGTGCGGTAGGAAGCGGGAGCCTTACGCGTCCATTAATGGACACGAGCATCAAGACTCCCCGGCCCTGCTGGCGGGTGGCGTAGATTACCATGGTGCCGTTGGGCGCAACAGTAGGCGACTCGTCCAGAGTGCTATCAGTGAGGATTTTTACGCTTCCGCGCTGCAAATCCTGGGCCGCCACCTTGAAATTAGTGAAACCTTCCTGACGATGGATCATCACCAGGGTCTTTTCATCAGCCGAAAGTTTAGGGTTGGCGTTGTAGTTACCGATAAAGGTCACACGTTCCGCACCGCCACCGCCTGCGCTGGTTTTGTAGATCTGCGGCTTGCCGCCACGGTCCGAGGTGAAATAGATGGTCGAACCATCTTTACCCCAGAACGGTTCGGTGTTGATGCCAGGACCGTTAGTGACACGCGTGATCTGACGCGAACCCAGGTTCATCACGTAGATGTCCGGGTTGCCATCTTTCGACAGTACGAATGCCAGACGATTGCCATCAGGCGACCATGCTGGCGCGCCATTCAGGCCTTCGAAGTTGGTGATCTGCTCACGGCGACCGGTGTCGATGTTCTGCATGAAGATACGCGGACGCTTCTGCTCGAACGACACATAAGCGATGCGCTTGCCATCCGGTGCGAAACGCGGCGACAGGATCGGCTCGCGCGATTGCAGCAGAGTCACAGCACGGGCACCGTCATAGTCCGAACGTTGCAGCGTGTAGCGAGTGTTCTTCTCAGAGAAACGCTCAGCCGTCACGTACAGCAGACGAGTCGAGAACGCACCTTTGATACCGGTAAGTTTTTCGAACGACTGGTCCGCGATGTAGTGCGACATGTCGCGCAGTTGATCGACGCTACCCGACACGCTGCCGGTCAGCACTTGCTGCTCGGTGGCGACGTTGAACAGTGCGTATTGGACCTGCAGGCGACCGCCCGCAGGAGCAATGCTGCCGACCATGACGTACTGGGCGCCCAGCGCCTTGAAGTCACGGAAGATGATTTCGCTGGCCTGGCTTGGCTGGCTGATCATGTTCTGTTTAGGAATCGGCGAGTAGTAACCCGAGTTGCGCAGGTCGTTACCGATGATTTCGGCCATGTCGTCCGGCAGTACGCTGCCGCCCTGGTTGCCAAACGGTACGACTGCGATCGGGGTGGCCCGATCACTGCCGCTGGTGACCAGAATGTTTTTTTCATCGGCTGCCGCTATCCCTGCCAGGCAGCAGATAACGACAAGCATTCCTCGAAGAAGGTTTCTCACAAGGCTAGATCCTCAGGTGTGAATGTCATCTTGAATGAACGATACGGAGCGAAATCGCTCGGCTTCATTCCCTGCATTTCTGTCAAACGTCCAATATTCTTCACCGCTGCTACAGCCGAAGCGTCGAACGGACCATCGCCACTGGACTTGGCCACGCTGACCGAAGTCAACGTACCGTCCGGCAACATGCCGATTTGCAATACGACTGTCATGCCTTTGCGGGCCGAAGGTGGACGAGCCCAGCCTTCCGCTGCACGAGCACGGATCAGATCATCAAAACTACCGGCGACTTCGTCACCCTTCTCATCCGCCAAGGCCTGCTGACGCTGTGGCGTGTCGGAAAGCAAATCTGCCAGGGCCTGAGCCTTTTTGTCTTCGGCGGATTTACGTGCCGCTTCCTGCGATTTTTTCTTCGCAGCATCAGCAGCAGCTTTCTTCTTCGCGTCTTCGGCGACTTTCTTCTTCGCGTCTTCAGCTTCAGATTTCTTCTTGGCGTCTTCCGCGGCTTTCTTCTTCGCGTCTTCGACGATCTTTTTCTTCGCTTCTTCAGCGGCCGCTTTCTTGGCCTCTTCTTCAGCTGCTTTCTTGGCTTCTTCTTCAGACTTCTTCTTGGCTATATCAGCCAATTGTTTCTCTTCGGCCTTTTTAGCTTCGGCGGTCTTCTTCGCTTCATCGGCTTTCTTGGCTTCATCAGCCTTTTTAGCCTCTTCCGCTTTCTTCGTCTCGTCGGCCTTTTTGGATTCCTCGGCTTTTTGAGCCGCATCTTCCTTCTTTTGTTCCGCGGCTTTGATCGCTTCCTGCTCGATCTTCTTCTGCTCCATCTGTTCGACTTCGGTCTGGCGCGCGGCGGATTTCTTCGCCTCACCCGCAATCTTCTGATTGGTCTGGGTGGTCGCCTGACTTTTCGATTTCAGTTGGTACAGGGTCGCCTGGACAATCGGCTTGGCCGGCGGCAGTTCGGGCGTGAAGGCGAAACTGACGAACAGCATGCCAAAAACCAGCACGTGCAAGACAAGCGCCCAGACACTAGGCCAGAAGTAGCTTTCCGAGGCGGACGGCTCTCGCATTTGCTGCATCAGGGTGCCTCGGTAATCAAGCCAACATTACCGACCCCGGCTTTCTGCAACCCGCCCATGGCACCCATCACGGAACCGTAATCAACGGTCTTGTCACCGCGGATGAACACCTGGGTGCGCTTGCCGCCTTCTGTACCGGCGCGAATGATCTTGGTCACGGCGTCGGTCATCTGCGGCAAGGTCATGGCCTTGTCCTGCTGTTTTTCGGTGTCGACTTCGCTGCCAAGGTTCCAGTAGTAGGTCTTGTCAGCCTTGATCGAAATGGTCAGGACCTGGGTGTTGTTGTCCTGCGGCAAGGCTTCGCTGGAAACCTTGGGCAGATCAACTTTCACGCCCTGATTGAGCATCGGAGCGGTCACCATGAAGATGACCAGCAGCACCAGCATCACGTCGATGTAAGGCACCACGTTCATCTCGGCAACCGGCTTGCGCTTTTTGCGAGCTCGAGCGATTAAAGCCATTGGAAATTACCTGCTTATTCTTCGCTGGTGTGCACTTTGCGGTGCAGGATCGCCTGGAATTCGTCGGCGAAGGTGTAGTAACGGCTCAGCAGGGTTTCGCTGCGAGCAGCAAAACGGTTGTAAGCGATAACGGCCGGGATGGCGGCGAACAGACCGATCGCGGTTGCAATCAGTGCCTCGGCGATACCTGGAGCCACAGTGGCCAGGGTCGCTTGCTGGGCAGTTGCCAGACCACGGAAGGAGTTCATGATCCCCCAGACGGTACCGAACAGACCGATGTACGGGCTGACGGAACCTACGGTCGCGAGGAACGGCAGGCTCTGCTCGAGCTTTTCTTCTTCGCGGGAAATGGCGACGCGCATGGCACGGGCCACGCCTTCCATGACCGCTTCCGGATCAACGCCTGGCTGCTGGCGCAGACGGGAGAATTCCTTGAAACCGGCACGGAAGATCTGCTCTACACCCGAATCCGGATCAGGGTTGCTACCGGCCTGACGGTAGAGTTTGGACAGGTCGATACCCGACCAGAAGCGCTCTTCAAAGCTCTCCAGGGCACGTCGACCGGCGCGCAGCAGGTTGCTGCGCTGAAAGATCATGATCCATGAGGTCACCGATGCGGCTACCAGGATCAGCATTACCAGTTGCACCACGATACTGGCATTGCTGACCAGGCTCCACATGGAGGAATGGTCGACGACGTTAGCTTCCACGCTTTATCTCCTGCTTTGAGTGTGTACCCGCGCCGCTCACGTCGGCAAAGGCCGCACGTAGAGCTTCGGGAATGGCCCGGGGTTTCAAACTGTTAGTGCGCACACAGGCCACCAAAAACTGCCCTTCGCAGAGCAGCGCATTATCCGTGGCTCGCCTGACCTGCTGTTTGAAGCGCAGGCTGACACGGTTCAATTCGATTACTTCAGCGCTTACCAGCAGCTCGTCGTCCAGTCGCGCCGGCGCGTGGTAACGCGCTTCGCTGGAATGCACGACGAACAACAGGTCCTCACCTGCAAGCTGGGATTGGGCAAAGCCCAGCTCCCGGAGCCGCTCGGTTCGAGCCCGTTCCATAAACTTGAGGTAATTAACGTAATACACGATGCCGCCCGCATCGGTGTCCTCGTAATAAACGCGACAACGAAGTGCGAAAGACTCAAGCCCGTTTTGCGCGCGCATACTCTAGTGCTTACTCCTCAGGTTGCCAATCCGGCCAGGCAACTGTTTTTCATTGATTCACGGCTTTCTGGCGAAAGTACGGTCCTAGGACCGCACAAACCCCGAATAAATCAGCGCGCAAAGGTTATTAATCGTCCACGGCATCGAGGAACTCGTCTACCACGGGCATCTCGCCCAATCGTGACGGGATGTTTAAACCGAAGTGCAGGTACGCATGCCGGGTCACCACTCGCCCCCGCGGCGTACGCATGATGTAGCCCTGCTGGATCAGGTACGGCTCCAGCACGTCCTCAATAGTGTGGCGCTCTTCACTGATGGCTGCGGCGAGGCTGTCGACCCCGACCGGCCCACCGTCGAACTTCTCGATCATGGTCAACAACAAACGTCGATCCTGGTGATCGAAACCACGCTCGTCGACATCCAGCAGGTTCAAGGCCAGGTCGGCGATCGGTTTGGTGATGTGGCCCTTGGCGCGCACTTCGGCGAAATCCCGAACCCGGCGCAGCAAGCGGTTGGCGATCCGCGGCGTACCACGGGCACGGCGGGCGATTTCGAAGGCGCCTTCCGGATCCAGGGGCAAGCCGAGGATGTTAGCCGAACGACTGACAATCGTTGCCAGGTCGGCGGTGTTGTAGAACTCCAGGCGCTGGACAATCCCAAACCGGTCGCGCAGCGGGTTGGTCAGCATGCCGGCACGGGTCGTTGCACCGACCAGGGTGAACGGCGGCAGATCAAGCTTGATCGAGCGCGCGGCTGGCCCTTCGCCGATCATGATGTCGAGCTGGAAATCTTCCATGGCCGGGTACAGCACTTCTTCGACGATCGGTGAGAGCCGATGGATTTCGTCGATAAACAGCACATCGTGCGGCTCAAGATTGGTCAGCAGCGCAGCCAGATCACCCGGGCGTTCAAGCACAGGGCCCGAGGTGCTCTTGATCGAGACCCCCATTTCCTGGGCGATGATGTTGGCCAAGGTGGTTTTACCCAGACCCGGCGGGCCGAAAATCAGCGTGTGGTCCAGGGATTCATTGCGCCCACGGGCAGCCTGGATGAACAACTCCATTTGCTCGCGAACGGTCGGCTGGCCAATGTACTCGGCCAGGCTGACAGGACGAATCGCCCGATCCTGGACTTCCTCGCGGTCACGAGGGCCAGGTGTGGCGGTAATCAGACGATCAGCTTCAATCACTTAGATCATTCCCTTCAGGGCACGACGAATCATGTCTTCACTGCTCAAACCTTTCTCCTTGATCGCAGAAATCGCCTTGCTGGCTTCCTGCGGCTTATAGCCCAGGGAGATCAGCGCGCTGACCGCGTCATTTTCGGCGGTGGCGACCGGAGCTGGCGCATCTGGCCCACCCGGCTGGTTTGGCACCAACGCGAACATCGCCGGCACGGTTTCCCAGGCCTTGAACCGGTCCTTGAGTTCCACCAGCAAACGCTCGGCAGTCTTCTTGCCCACGCCCGGCACCTTGGTCAGTGCCGAAGTGTCCTGGGACTGCACGCAGCGGACCAGTTCATCGACTTCCAGGCTCGACATCAGGGCCAGAGCCAATTTCGGTCCTACACCATTAAGACGGATCAACTCGCGAAAAAAGTCTCGCTCGCGCTTGCCAAAGAAGCCATAGAGTAACTGCGCGTCTTCGCGTACGACCAAATGGGTATGCAAGGTCAGCGGTTCACCGACCGACGGCAAGCGATAAAGCGTGGTCATGGGCACCTCCAGCTCATACCCCAGACCGTTTACATCCAGAATCAGGTGCGGCGGCTGTTTCTCAGCCAGTGTGCCGCGCAAGCGTCCAATCACGTTTCAGATCCTTGAGCGTTGGCCAGATCAGTGCTGGCGACTGACAGAACAAGGGTTTTGCGCCGACGACACAGGCGCAAAACCCTCGTTCCCATAAAAAATGATTGCTGATGCTATCAGAGACGCAGGCGTCCGCCACGACTGCGTGCCGTACCCAGGCCATGGGGCAACAGGCTGGAACGGGTGTGAGCATGGCAAATGGCAATGGCCAGGGCGTCCGAGGCATCGATTTGCGGTTTGCTGGTCAGTTTCAGCATGTGCATGACCATCATTTGCACCTGCTCTTTATTCGCCGCGCCGGTCCCGGTCACCGCCTGCTTGACCTGTGTTGCGGTGTATTCAGCGATTTCCAGGCTTTCTTCCGCCCCGGCAACGATGGCTGCGCCGCGGGCCTGGCCAAGTTTCAATGCAGAGTCGGCGTTGCGCGCCATGAAGACTTTTTCGATGCCCATGGTCACCGGGCCGTAGGTCTGGATGACTTCGCGCACGCCGCGATAGACGATTTGCAAGCGTTCATGCAGCTCGCCGGAACCTGTGCGAATGCAGCCCGACGCCACGTACACGCAACCACGCCCGGTATCACGCACCACGCCATAACCGGTAATGCGCGAACCGGGGTCGATACCAAGAATTAAAGTCATAACGCCTGCAAAGAGAGAATGCGGTTACCTGAGGATAACCTCAGGGTGATGCCTGAAAATCAAAAGATCGCAGGCTTCGCCAGCTCCTACCTGTACAGCGTAAACCGTAGGAGCTGCCGAAGGCTGCGATCTTCTATAAATGCATCAACCGAGCTGCTCAGCTACCGACTCTGGAATGTCCGCGTTGGAGTAAACGTTCTGCACGTCATCCAGGTCTTCAAGCATGTCGATCAACTTGAGAACCTTCTCGGCGCCTTCCAGGTCCAGTTCGGCACTGGTGGTCGGCAGCATCACGATTTCCGCATCATCACCTTTGAAACCGGCCGCTTCCAGCGCGTTACGCACGGAGTAGAAACCGGCGAACGAGGTGAATACGTCGATGGAGCCGTCTTCGTGGGTCACCACGTCATCGGCATCGGCCTCCATCGCTGCTTCCATCAGCGCATCTTCATCGACACCCGGGGCAAAGGAAACCTGCCCCTTGCGCTCGAACAGATAGGCCACCGAACCGTCCGTACCTAGGTTGCCGCCGCATTTGCTGAACGCATGGCGAACAGCGGCGGCGGTGCGGTTGCGGTTGTCGGTCATGCACTCGACCATCACCGCCACACCGCCCGGGCCGTAGCCCTCGTAGGTCAGCTCGACCATGTCGTCGGTGTCGGCAGCACCGGCGCCACGAGCAACCGCGCGATCAATGATGTCGCGGCTCATGTTCGCACCAAGGGCCTTGTCCAGCGCCAGACGCAAACGCGGGTTGGAACCTGGATCACCACCGCCCTGACGGGCAGCAACGGTCAGTTCACGAATCCACTTGGTGAATATCTTGCCCTTCTTGGCATCCTGACGTTCTTTGCGGTGCTTGATGTTCGCCCACTTGGAATGACCCGCCATATCTCGCTCCGAATTCTTTTTGAAACATTGCCCGCTACGCCATGACGCGCCAGCCAGCAAATAAAAATCTCGACCAATCTATAAAGAAAGGGCGCATCCGAAGATGCGCCCTTCTGGTCAGCCTTACTCAGCTTTAGGCGTTTCGCGCAGACGAATGTGCAATTCGCGCAGTGCCTTGGCATCTACCACACCCGGGGCCTGAGTCATGACGCAAGCGGCGCTCTGGGTTTTCGGGAAGGCGATCACTTCACGGATCGACTGGGCGCCGGTCATCAGCATCACCAGACGGTCCAGACCGAAGGCCAGACCACCGTGCGGCGGCGCGCCGTATTTCAGGGCGTCGAGCAGGAAGCCGAATTTCTCTTCCTGTTCCGCTTCACTGATACCCAGCAGACGGAATACCGACTGTTGCATTTCCTTGCGGTGGATACGGATCGAACCGCCACCCAGCTCGGTACCGTTCAGTACCATGTCGTAGGCTCGGGACAGCGCGGTCGCCGGGTTGGCTTCCAGTTCTTCCGGGGTGCACTTCGGCGCGGTGAATGGGTGGTGCAAGGCTGTGAAGCTACCGTCGTCGTTCTCTTCGAACATCGGGAAGTCGACAACCCACATCGGTGCCCACTCGCACGTCAGCAGGTTCAGATCGTTACCGACCTTGATCCGCAGCGCGCCCAGGGCTTCGCTGACGATCTTGGCTTTGTCGGCACCGAAGAACACGATGTCACCGTCAACCGCGCCAACGCGATCAAGGATCACATTGAGGTTGGCTTCAGGGATGTTCTTGACGATCGGCGATTGCAGGCCTTCGACGCCTTTGGCGCGCTCGTTGACCTTGATGTACGCCAGGCCCTTGGCACCGTAGATGCCGACGAACTTGGTGTAGTCGTCGATCTGCTTGCGCGGCATGCTCGCCGCGCCTGGAACGCGCAAGGCGGCAACGCGGCATTTCGGGTCGTTGGCAGGGCCGCTGAACACCTTGAAGTCGACTTCTTTCAGTTGATCGGCAACGTCAACCAGTTCCAGTGGGTTACGCAGGTCCGGCTTGTCGGAACCGTAACGACGCATGGCCTCTTCGAAGGTCATGTGCGGGAAGTCGCCGAACTCCAGGTCCAGCACTTCCTTGAACAGGTTGCGGATCATTTGTTCGGTGATGCCCATGATCTCTTTTTCATCGAGGAAGCTGGTCTCGATGTCGATCTGGGTGAATTCCGGCTGACGGTCGGCGCGCAGATCTTCGTCGCGGAAGCACTTGGCGATCTGGTAGTAACGGTCGAAGCCGGCGACCATCAGCAGCTGCTTGAACAGCTGTGGCGATTGCGGCAAGGCAAAGAAGCTACCTGCGTGAGTACGGCTCGGCACCAGGTAGTCGCGAGCGCCTTCTGGCGTGGCGCGGGTCAGAATCGGCGTTTCGACATCGAGGAAGCCGTTCTCGTCGAGGAAGCGACGGATGCTGGTAGTCATGCGCGAACGCAGACGCAGCTTCTCGAGCATTTCCGGGCGACGCAGGTCGAGGAAGCGATAACGCAGGCGGGTTTCTTCGCCGACGTCGGAGAACTCGTTGAGCGGGAACGGCGGGGTTTCCGACTCGTTCAGCACTTCAAGCTCGTAGCCCAGCACTTCGATCATGCCCGACGCCATGTTGGCGTTGGTGGCACCGGCCGGACGCAGGCGAACCTTGCCGGTGATCTTGACCACGTACTCGCTGCGCACGCGATCGGCGGCGGCGAAGGATTCAGCGCGGTCCGGGTCGAACACCACCTGGGCCAGACCGTCACGATCACGGATATCGAGGAAAATCACCCCACCGTGGTCACGGCGACGGTGAACCCATCCGCAAAGGGTAATTTCCTGGCCTTCCAGGCTTTCGTTCAGTTGGCCGCAATAATGGCTGCGCATCATGGTAGTGGTTTCGCTTCTCGTAATTCGAAATTCGGTTGGAGACCTTGCTCATATCCTGCCCTTGTGAAAGGCGCCAGATGGTGCAAGAGCTCGCACGTGTCGTTCAACTCAGGTTCAAGACCCTAGTCAGCTTTGTCGCCGCCGGCCAGATTCTTCTTGGAACCGGTCTTGAAATCGGTTTCGTACCAGCCGGTGCCGCTAAGGCGGAAGCCCGGCATGGACAGCATCTTCTTAAGCTCTGGCGCCTGGCAGGCAGGGCAGTCGACCAGCGGTGCTGCGCTGATCTTTTGAATGGCTTCCAACTGATGACCACAGGAAGCACATTGATAGTCGTACATCGGCATGGGGGTTGTCTCGGCGATCAGATTGCTACCGCACACGCTGGGTTTTGCGGCAAAGAGCGGGATTATATCCATTAAATGCAGCCTGTGCAGCCGTAAGACTGCACAGACCGACACTCTACCCATTCCACCCCTGTGGCTAAGGCATGGCGACGCAGCCGCCTTCCTTCAGGCTGTGCACGACGCACACAACCCGCACCAGCCCGGTGAAGTTCTTGACCCCGCCGTGACGTAAATGCACCTCGCGGTCCACATGGGACAACAGCGCACTGACCGAACAGCAGTTGACCTTGGCCATGTCGCCCAAAATATCCCAGTACACCTGTTCAAGCCGCAAGCAGGTGGCGAAGCCATTCAAACGCACCGACCGGGATAAAGGCTGGGCCAGGCCCATATCAAATTCGCTGACAAATGGATCGATCCTTATCTCCTTGACCGGACCGACCCTCCCCTCGCTTCTCCTGTCTTCGTAATCCATATCGTTGACACTCCTTTGCCATCCTTGCTTTTTTATTAGAGCAACAAGCTGTTTCTCTATAAAAGCGCAGGCGCAAAGTTATATCCAGATGACTTTATGACCATCAACGTAGGATAAGCCAACAACTGAAGGGCGATCATGGAGACCGTCCTACTCCAGATAATTTCCTACACACTTGGGCGTAATATCATTCAACAGAAAGACATTTAAAGTTACGAGTAGACAGGCGGCGAACAAACCCCTCGGGCGCCATCCGCGTCGATTGCCATGCGTTTCCCCTAAAGGTGATGAAATTCATCCAACAGGTGCAGGACCACTCTAGCAAGCCTGCCGACCACCCGCAGCCCCGGATTCTCTGGCTATCTGCGACAAATCGACCCTGAGAGCACCGCTGGACTGCCTGATTTGAGTAGCCGCAGGCTTTGCTGTTAAATAGGCAGTGTGTCGCTACCGCCTATTTTCCGGGGGCTGCGCATAGGCTGGTACCGGGTACGTGTCCAACGCCTCTTATTGTTCTGAAGCGAACCGTGCTCAATCAGCTCTTCCTTGTGATCCGTCTTAACGTGAGTTACTCAAAATGTTGAAAATTGTCCACCTGCTAATGGGCGCAGCAGCCTTGCTGTTGTCCTTCATCCCTAGCCTGCGATCCGAAGCCGTACCTTACCTGCAACAACCTGATGCGCTGTACCTGGCCTTTTTCGGCCTGCTCAACCTCACCCTCGCTCCTGTTATCCCCTACTGGAACAAAGGCCCACGTCATCAACTGCAAAACCTGGTAAGCGCCCTGCTGGTTCTGACCGTCGTCCTGCAAACCCTGACGCTGATCGCGCCGATGCCTGTCATTGCCGGTCAACCTGCTGTTCTGTTCAGCCTGGTCGCTGCCCTGATTGCCGTTCTTCTGCACCTGGCCATCAGCTTCTACAAATCTTCACCGGCCGCCGCCTCGCCAAGCTACGACATGAGCAACCGCGATACCGGTACCGTAAAGTGGTTCAACACATCCAAAGGCTTCGGCTTTATTTCCCGTGATTCCGGCGACGATATTTTCGTGCATTTCCGGGCCATTCGTGGCGAAGGTCATCGCGTCCTGGTCGAAGGCCAGCGCGTGGAGTTCTCCGTCATGAATCGTGACAAAGGCCTGCAAGCCGAAGATGTGATCGCCGCACTGCCGCGTCGCTGATTCAAGGCTAAAAAAAACCGCGAACAGCCTGGCTATTCGCGGTTTTTTATTGCCTGCGGCTTAGTAGTGCGGTGGTGGCGCTTCTTCTTCAAACGTCTCGAACTGGCCGGCCATCTCCTCTTGCCGCTTGAGCAAAGCCGCCATTTGCAGTTGCAGACGCTCAACTGCACGCTGCTGCGTCGCCAGCACATCACTCAATGCCTGGATGGTGTCATCCTGAAATGCCAACTGACTTTCCAGATCGGTAACGCGATCTTCCAGGCTCATGATTCACCCCTCCAGAAACGTGAAATCTTCGGTCAATACCAGGCGCAACCGTTCGCGAATCGTTGCGATCTGCTCAGCACTGTACGGTTTTGCCGGGTGCTTACCCCAAACCGGCGCCGGCCAGGCGGCGTCCTCACGCTTGCGCACAATCACATGCACGTGCAACTGACTGACGACGTTACCCAGGGCCGCGACATTCAACTTGTCCGCGTCGAACGAGTCTTTGAGCATTTCCGCCAGTGCGGTCGTTTCCTGCCACAGCTGCTGTTGATCTGCGACACCCAACTGAAATATCTCACTGATATCCTCACAACGCGGCACCAGAATGAACCAGGGGTAGTTCGAATCATTGGACAGCAGCAACCGGCAAAGTGGGAAATCCCCGATCGGTAACGTGTCTTGTTGAAGCCGTGGATCTAAAGCGAACACTGCGCGCACTCCCGCCTGGTCATAATTTTTCAGCTTAGCGCCCATCCCGAGAGACGGCGCACCAAGCGACAGGACGGCAGCATACCTGCGAACGCCGCTGGCTTCACGACGAACCATGGTCGAAGCCAACCCAAAAAACTACAAACGACCGGTCGAGCGCCCCGACATGAGTCATTTTCGTTCAGGGCGCACCATTACAGAACCAGCAATCACTTAAAAATCGCCGAACTGACTGATAAACAACGAGGCGTTCGAATTTGGCAAACGGCCGCACTGTATGAATTCAGTACAGCGATTAAAATTTTTTGCACCAAAACCGCACAGCGCGTCTACGCTGAATCGGTCAGGCATCCGCCATTTACTCACTGGCGGGGTGAACCGGTAACGTTTGGGGTTGTCACGCAGTCGACCACGAGGGTACAACACGATGCAAACCAAAGCGTCAAGCCCGAACAAAACGTGCTTGAACACCCCGGTTTTATGAGGCTTTTACAGCGACAGGCAGGCTTTCAGAAAAAAAACCAGCAGGATTCTGATTTGTGCACGTTTGTTGCATTCACACCCACATCGCCTCTAAAGCGTCCGCTGGAAGTGGAAGCCTTAAGGCAAATAAAAACAGTGGCAGGGTTGCCCGATGGAGATTCAAGCGTTTCACCAGGGACTCTTTTTACCGATGCTCAGGCCCTGGAAAACAACGCTAAAGTTGCCAGCCCGCTTGCATTGAGGCTGTAAATTTGCGACATCTACCAAGCTTTTTGCGACAGGGTCGTAAAGAAGCTGAAAGGTTAGATACGCAAGTATCGCCAACATGGTCGGCGTGATATAAGTTTGCGCCGACACAAAAAGAAAGAGCCGCCCAGATAATAAATCAGGTGGGACGGCAGTACTCTTCTAAAACCAAAGGAGCAAATCACGATGCGCGTGATGAAGTGGAGCATGATCGCACTGGCAGTTGCAGCAGCAGCCAGTACTCAGTTGGCAGTAGCCGCACCTTTCGTAAGCGACCAGGCAGAAGCCAAAGGTTTTGTTGAAGACAGCAAGCTCGACTTGCTGGTTCGCAACTACTACTACAACCGTAACAAGACCGACGGCGCAACCGACGACAAAGACTGGACCCAGGGCATTCAGGGCATGTTCAGCTCTGGCTACACCCAAGGTCTGATCGGTGTTGGCGTTGAAGCTTGGGGCCAACTGGCCATTAAGCTGGACGGTTCCGACAAGTATGCAGGTACGGGCAACATGTCCGTGGACGGTGATGGCGAAGTCAACAACAGCCAGGGCAAAGCCGGCGCTGCCGCCAAGTTCCGCATCTCCAAGACCGAGCTGAAAGTCGGCGACATGCAGCCAAGCACCTCTCCGGTGTTCGCTGTTGGCGGTTCCCGTATCCTTCACCAAACTGCCAGCGGTATCCAACTGCAGAGCAGCGAAGTCAAAGACCTTGACCTCGAAGGCGGCCACTTCTACTCGGCGACCAGCCAGGACAGCAACGCCCGTGACGGCGACCTGTGGGCTACTTACGCTGGCGTGAAAGCCAACTCCATCGACTACTTCGGCGGCAAATATGGCGTTACCGACAACCTGAGCTTCTCGCTCTACGGTGCCAAGCTTGAAGACGTCTGGAACCAGTACTACGCCAACGCGAACTACACCCTCCCACTGGGTGGCGATCAGTCGCTGAACTTCGACGGTAACTACTACAACACCAAGGACACCGGTAACGCTAAAGCAGGCGAAATCAGCAACAACGCCTACTCCCTGGCTGCTGCTTTCTCGTTCCTGAAAGCGCATACCCTGACCCTGGGCTTCCAGAAAGTGAACGGCGATACCCCGTTCGACTACATCGGTGTGGGTAAAAACAACCGCGGTGGCGACTCGATCTTCCTCGCCAACTCCATCCAGTACTCTGACTTCAACGCCCCTGGCGAGAAGTCGGTACAAGCCCGTTACGACCTGAAAATGGCCGAATACGGCGTACCTGGTCTGAGCTTCATGACCCGTTACGTGAAAGGTTGGGACATCGACGGCACCAACACTCCAGCAGGCAGCGCTTACGCGGGTCTGTACGGTGCAGACGGCAAACACCACGAAACCAACGTGGAAGTTAAATACGTAGTTCAATCCGGCCCGGCTAAAGATCTGTCGTTCCGCATCCGTCAAGCATGGCACTCCGCTAATGCTGACGAAGGCGAAGGCGATATCTCTGAGTTCCGCCTGATCACCGACTACCCGCTCAACATTCTGTAATTGCAGAAAGTTAGTTCGCGGTAATCAAAAAAAGGCCCATCTTCGGATGGGCCTTTTTTATTGCTTACTGCACCGCAGATTCCTGCACCACACGAATAACACGTTGCGGAAATGGAATATCGATGCCAGCTGTTTTCAAACGGTCACGGGATTGCTCATTGAACATGAACATCACATCCCAGTAATCCGCTGTCTTGACCCACACCCGCAGAGAAACAGTGATCGAACTATCACCCAGTGTCGAAATCACTGCCTGAGGTGCCGGATCAGCCAAAACACGCTCATCTTGGGCCAGTTCCAGCAATACATGACGGGCTTTCTGCAAGTCCGCTTCGTAATCAACGCCCACATCAAACACAACTTTGCGCGTCGGTTGACGGTTAGTGTTGGTGATGATGCCGTTCGACAGGTTGCCGTTCGGCACGATGATGGTTTTGTTATCGCCGGTACGCAGCACGGTGTGGAAGATCTGAATGCTGTCGACCGTGCCGGCAACGCCTTGGGCTTCGATCCAGTCACCAATGCGAAACGGGCGAAACAACAGAATCAGTACGCCGCCGGCAAAGTTCGCCAGACTGCCCTGCAGGGCCAGACCGATGGCCAGACCTGCCGCACCGATGGCCGCGACGAACGAAGTGGTTTCCACGCCGATCATCGATGCCACGCTGACGATCAGCAGAACCTTGAGAATAATGTTCGCCAGGCTGCTGATGAAGCCTTGCAGCGCCAGGTCGGCGTTACGCAGCGCCAACAGGCCACCGAGCTTTTGCGCCACCTTGTTGATCAGCCACCAGCCGATGGCCAGCGTGATGACCGCCAGCAGCACGCGGCTGCCGTATTCCATGATCATCGGAATCCAGGCTTGAGACGCCTTGACCAGGTTGTCCACTTCAGTATTCAAATCCATCTACATTCTCCTGGGTTAAGCACAATCCGGGTGGGAGCGACGGTGCGACGATTCGACTTGCTCGCGAAAGCGGTGTGTCATTCAACAGTGATGTCGACTGATACGCCCTCTTCGCGAGCAAGCCCGCTCCCACAGGTCCCGCCTGAAAGGTCAGTCGCGGAAGTTGTTGAACTGCAGCGGCATATCGAAAGTCTTGGCGCGCAGGGCCGCGATGGCTTCCTGCAAGTCGTCACGCTTCTTGCCGGTAATGCGCACCTGCTCACCCTGAATGGCAGCCTGAACCTTCAATTTGGCGTCTTTGACATGGGCGACGATTTTCTTCGCCAGCTCTTTGTCGATGCCTTCCTTGAGGACCGCTTCCTGCTTCATCAGTTTGCCCGACGCATAGGCATCCTTGACTTCAAGGCACTGCACGTCGATTTTGCGCTTGACCAGGGCCAGCTTGAGGATCTCAATCATCGCTTCAAGCTGGAAATCGGCTTCAGCAGTCAGGTTGACGGTCAGGTCCTTTTCCTTGAACTCGAAGGTGCCTTTGCCTTTCAGGTCATAACGACGATCGAGTTCCTTGACGGCGTTCTCGACCGCGTTGGTGACTTCGTGTTTGTCCAGTTCGGATACCACGTCGAACGACGGCATGTAATCTCTCCAATAAAAGGGCATGCTCGATCACGATGGAGCACGCCTGGCTTGCGGTTAAAATCCGCGCTGATTATAACGGGTCTTTCCCATCATTCACTGCGAGCCTCCCATGCGCGCGACAAACAGAGCAAAAAGCTGATGTCCACCACCTGGCATGTTCTGGGCGCCGGCAGCCTTGGCACCTTATGGGCCACTCGACTGGCGCGGGCCGGCGTGCCGGTCAAGCTGATCGTGCGGGACGCTGCACGCTTGCAGGCGTATGAGGCGGCGGGCGGGTTGACGCTGGTCGAACACGGTAAAGCGCAGTGCTATCCGGTGCCCGCCGAGACACCCGACAACAGTGAACCGATCAACCGTCTGCTGGTGGCCTGTAAAGCCTACGATGCCGAGAAAGCCGTGGCCCAACTGGCACCGCGCCTGGCCCCCGACGCCGAGCTGATCCTGTTGCAGAATGGTCTCGGCAGTCAGGACGCCGTCGCCACACAGGTACCGCAGGCGCGCTGCATTTGCGCGTCAAGCACCGAAGGCGCCTTTCGCGATGGCGACTGGCGCGTGGTATTCGCCGGCCACGGTTACACCTGGCTAGGGGATGCCGGGCATCCCGTGGCGCCGATCTGGCTGGATGACGTGAGCGCCGCCGGTATTCCCCACGAGTGGAGCACCGACATTCTGACCCGGTTGTGGCGAAAACTGGCGCTTAACTGCGCGATCAATCCGCTGACCGTGCTGCACGATTGCCGTAATGGCGGTTTGCAGGAACACCACTGCGAAGTCGCCACCCTCTGCGTCGAATTGACCGAGTTGCTTGAGCGGTGCGGTCAGCCAGCAGCAGCCGAGGACCTTCAACAGGAAGTCGAACGGGTGATTCACGCGACCGCCGCCAATTACTCTTCGATGTACCAGGACGTCGCGAACCAGCGCCGGACCGAGATCAGCTATCTATTGGGTCATGCTTGCAAAATCGCGGCGAGGCACCGGTTGAACCTGCCACACCTCAATCAACTTGAGCAAAGGTTGATCACCCATCTGCATAGCCTTGGATTGCCCAGCGACTGAGCAGCGGCTACGCTGGCCACTTGTTCCTATTCAGCGATGAACCTGATGCCATTGCGCCAGCGCCTTGAAAACCTTCCGGTCGGCCAGAAATTGTTGGCCGCCCTGCTGGTGCTGTTGACCACCGTCCTGCTGGTCGCCAACCTGACCTTTATCAGCGCCGCGTACTACATCTCCCAGGAAAGCATGGCACCTCAGGCCTTGCAGACCATCGGCCGCCTGGTGTCCAACCCCAGCCTGGTGTCCGAAGCCTTGCAGTCACCGCAAAGCGCCGAACGCCTGCTCAATGAGCTCAACAGCTATTCACCGTTGCGCGCGGCGGCCCTTTATGACGGCAAGGGCGAGCGTCTGGCGCAGTTGCAGCATGGCGACAATCTGAGCCTGCCAACGCGTTACCGGCACATTGAATCCTGGCAAGCCACGGAGTTTCGCAGCAATCAAATCATCACCCTGCCCCGCCCCGGCACCGCGCCTGGCCACCTGTTACTGGTCGCTAGCAGCGAACTGCCGATGGCTTTCTACACCGGCACTCTCACCGCCAGTCTCGGGATTCTGATCTTCAGTGTGCTGTTGTGGCTGGTGATTGCCCGGCAGATCAAACGCCTGATTACCCGGCCGATCCATCAGCTCGAAGAACTGTCCCGGCAAGTGACCCGGGAAGAGAACTACGCCTTGCGCGCCTCCCGCGGTAACCATGACGAAATCGGCAGCCTCGCCGAGGCATTCAACACCATGCTGTCGCGGATCGAGGCCCGTGAGCAGCAACTCAAGCGGGCCCGGGACGATTCCCAGGCCGCTTATGACCAGGCCCAGGGCCTGGCCGAAGAAACCCGCCATACCAATCGCAAACTGGAACTCGAAGTTCAGGTGCGCAGCAAGATCGAGAAGAAGCTCACCGGTTTCCAGAACTACCTCAACAGCATCATCGATTCCATGCCCTCGGCGCTGATCGCCCTTGATGAACAGCTCTACGTAACGCAGTGGAATCAGGAAGCCAGCGCCCTGTCTGGCACGCGCCTCGACGAAGCCCTGAACCAGCCGATTTTTCTCGCTTTCGAACCGCTCAAGCCGTTTCTGCCGCAACTCAAGCAAACCGTCGAGCAGCACACGGTGGCCAAGATTGAACGGGTGACGTGGTTCAAGGACGAAGAACCCAAGCACTACGCCCTGACGTTCTACCCGCTGATGGGCGGTGCCGGGCGTGGTGTGGTGATCCGGATCGACGACATCACTCAGCGCCTGTCCCTGGAAGAAATGATGGTGCAGTCGGAAAAAATGCTCTCGGTCGGTGGCCTCGCCGCGGGTATGGCTCATGAAATCAACAACCCGTTGGGCGCGATCCTGCACAACGTGCAGAACATTCGCCGACGCCTTTCGCCTGATCTGCCGAAGAATCTCGAGCAAGCCGAGCAAACCGGGATCGCGCTGGAAACGGTCAACAAATACCTGCAAGCGCGCGAAGTGCCGCAGTTGCTCGACGGCATTCAACAGGCTGGCGCCCGGGCGGCGAAGATTGTCACGCACATGCTCAGCTTCAGTCGCCGCAGTACCCGGCAAATGGCCCCGTGCGACCTGCCGGCGCTGATCGATCAGGCGGTGGAGATCGCCGGCAACGACTTCGACCTGGCGATCGGTTTTGACTTCAAGGGCCAGGCGATCATTCGCCAGTTCGATCCGCAACTCGGTCCAGTGCCCGGTACGGCGAACGAACTGGAGCAAGTGCTGCTCAATCTGTTGAAAAACGCCGCTCAGGCGATTCACCAACGCGAAGACGACCGCGAGCCGGGACGGATCATTCTGCGCACCAAACTGAATCCGCCGTGGGCGGAAATCCAGGTGGAGGACAACGGCATCGGCATGAGCGAGAGCGTGCGCAAGCGCACTTTCGAGCCGTTCTTCACCACCAAGGAAATCGGTCAGGGCACCGGCCTTGGCCTGTCGGTCTCGTATTTCATCGTTACCAACAACCACAAGGGTCAGATGGAAGTGCAATCGACCCTTGGCCAAGGCACATGTTTTACCTTGCGCCTGCCCTTGGCGGGCACCCCGCTCGTCTCTCAAGAACTCAATCAGCTATCGAGGTAACCATGGGCTTTCGCTTGTCGAAGATTTACACCCGCACCGGCGACAAAGGCGAAACCGGGCTGGGCGACGGCCGCCGCGTGCCCAAGGACCATCCGCGAATCGAAGCCATTGGCGAAGTCGATACGCTGAACAGCCAGGTGGGTGTGCTATTGGCCGGGTTGGCGGCGGAAAGTGGTGAATTTCCGGGTTTGAACGAAGTGATCGAGGTTTTGGCGCCTTGCCAGCATCGGTTGTTCGACTTGGGGGGTGAACTGGCGATGCCGGTTTATCAGGCACTGAACACGGAAGAAGTCGAACGGCTGGAAGCAGCGATCGATGTGTGGAATGAAGAACTGGGGCCGCTGGAGAATTTCATTCTGCCGGGTGGTTCGACGTTGATTGCTCAGGCTCATGTGTGCAGAAGCCTGGCGCGTAGTGCCGAGCGACGGTGTCAGCATTTGAATGCTGTCGAACCGTTGACCGGGGTTGGGTTGGCGTATATCAATCGGTTGTCGGACTTGTTGTTTGTGGTGGCGCGGTTGATTGCCAAGCGACAGGGGATTGCCGAAATATTGTGGCAACCGGCTGCCAAACCCGGAGTTTAGTCGGCGCCTGTCAGGACGCCATCGCGAGCAAGTCGAATCGTCGCACCGCCGCTCCCACAATCGATCGCGTTCCTTCTGGAGGAACTCGGTCAAATGTGGGAGCGGCGGTGCGACGATTCGACTTGCTCGCGAAGGGGCCAGCCGCAGCGTTATGCTTCAGGCCAAAACGCCCGGATCCCCGCCGCACCTTGTGCGCCCGCTTCCCAGGCTTTCTGAAGATCCGCCGGGCCAACACCACCAAGCAAGAACACCGGTTTGCTGAAGCCTTCGATCAACACTGAAGCCTGCTCCCAACCCAGCGGTTGCGCACCCGGATGGGTCAGGGTCGGCTGCACCGGTGACAGAGTCACAAAATCCACCCCCATCTGCTCGGCCAACGCCAGCTCTTCAGCGTTATGGCAGGACGCCGCCAGCCAGCGCGACGCCGGTAACGGGCGGCCAGCCGCCGCGTATTTGTGCAGCTGCGCGGAGGTGATGTGCCAACCGGCGGACGGGAAATCTCCCAGCCACTCGAACGGCCCCTTGATCATCAACTGCGCCTTGCCAGCACACAGTCCCGCCGCGTCCACCGCCAGATCGCGGTACTTCGGATCGTAGCCGTTGGGTGCCCGCAACTGGATCAGTTTGATGCCGCCGGCAATGGCTTTTTGAATTCCGCGCAGCAACACCGGGGTTTCCAGGTCTTCCGGGGTAATCAAATACTGCGCGGGTAACCGCGCAGCCGCGACAATCGGCTGGTTGGCCGCAGGGAACTCGTAATTCAGCAGATCGCGGGGCGCGACCCATTCCAACGGCTGGCCTTCGGCGCCGTGCGGTTCGCCGGTAAAGGCCGACACTTCCCAAACGTCCAGCAACACTTGCTTGTCCGGGTAATCGTGCCGGACCTTGATCAACGGGCGAGCCGCATTGACCACGATACCCAACTCTTCAAGGAGCTCGCGAGCCAGGGCGGTTTCGACGGATTCGTCGGCCTCGACCTTGCCACCGGGAAATTCCCACAGGCCACCCTGATGCTGGGTGTCGGCACGGCGGGCAATGAGGATCTTGCCACTGCCATCACGGATAACAGCGGCAGCTACGTGGACTCGTTTCACCGTTCTACTTCCTCCAGACCCGCCTTCTGCCAAGCCTTGAAGGCCGGCCATTGGTAGATGGTTTCGACGTAGGCCGCGTCCGCTGCTGGCAACCTCACCTGATAGGTGCGCAGGCGCACGGCGATCGGTGCGAAGAAGGCATCGGCCAAGGTCGCGCCGCCGAACAGGAACGGACCAGTTTCGGTGGCGGCGGCGCGGCATTCAGCCCACAACGCCAACATACGCTCGATGTCGGCCTGGACGTCAGCCGGTGCCGGCGACAGCGCAGCGTCGTGGCTCAGGTCGAACGGCATGTTGCCGCGCATCGCGAAGAAACCGCTGTGCATCTGCGCGCAGGCCGAACGGGCCTGGGCGCGGGCGGCAATGTCTTTGGGCCAGAGGCCGGCGTCGGGGAACTGTTCTGCCAGATACTCGGCAATCGCCAGGGAATCGGCAATGGTGCCGTGTTCGGTTTTCAACAGCGGGACTTTCGCGGTCGGCGAGTGCTTGAGCAGACGCTCACGCGTATCCGGCTGGTTCAACTTGATCAGTTCTTCCGTGTAAGGAACGCCGGCCAGGTCGAGGGCCAACGCGCCGCGCAGGGACCAGGAGGAAATCAGTTTGTCGCCGATGATCAGGTGAAGGCTCATGTTCGGGACCTTTTGATGGAGGAAACAAGCCAGTCTATGCAGTGACTGACAGACCGTCATCGCGAGCAAGTCGAATCGTCGCACCGTCGCTCCCACATTGGCTTGAGGTGTACACAAATCTAATGTGGGAGCGACGGTGCGACGATTCGACTTGCTCGCGATTGCAGCGACACGGTCTAAACGTAATTACGTGCGGTATTCGGCGTTGATCTTCACGTATTCGTGGGACAGGTCGGTGGTCCAGATGGTTTCGCTGCAATCGCCGCGACCCAGTTCGATACGGATCGTGATTTCTTCCTGCTGCATCACGGCCGCGCCCTGGGCTTCGGTGTAGGTCGATGCGCGAGCGCCACGGCTGGCGATACAGACATCACCGAGGAACACGTCGATCTTGCTCACGTCCAGGCTCGGTACGCCGGCACGGCCCACGGCGGCCAGAATGCGGCCCCAGTTCGGGTCGGAGGCGAACAGTGCAGTCTTGATCAGCGGAGAGTGAGCCACGGTGTAACCGACATCTAGGCATTCCTGGTGATTGCCGCCGCCGTTGACTTCAACGGTCACAAACTTGGTCGCGCCTTCGCCGTCACGAACGATGGCCTGAGCCACGTCCATGCACACTTCGAACACGGCCTGTTTCAACTTGGCGAACAACTCGCCTTCGGCGCGGGTGATTTCCGGTAGTGCTGCCTGACCGGTGGCGATCAGCATGCAGCAGTCGTTGGTCGAGGTGTCGCCGTCGATGGTGATGCGGTTGAACGACTTGTTGGCACCGTCCAGCAGCAGGTTTTGCAGCACGTCGCGGGAAACTTTGGCGTCGGTGGCGATGTAGCCGAGCATGGTCGCCATGTTCGGGCGGATCATGCCCGCGCCTTTGCTGATACCGGTAACGGTTATGGTCACACCGTCATGCTGGAACTGGCGGCTGGCACCTTTTGGCAGGGTGTCGGTGGTCATGATGCCGGTGGCGGCCGCTTCCCAGTTGTTGACCGACAGGTCGTCGAGGGCGGCTTGCAGGGCCCCTTCGATTTTCTCGACCGGCAGCGGCTCGCCGATGACACCGGTGGAGTACGGCAGCACCAGGCTGGCGTCGACGCCGGTCAACTCAGCCAGCTTGGCGCACGTGCGCTCGGCGGCGGCAAGGCCTGGTTCGCCAGTGCCGGCGTTGGCATTGCCGGTATTGGTCAACAGGTAACGCACCGGACCTTGCACACGCTGCTTGGCCAGGATCACGGGAGCGGCGCAAAAAGCGTTCAGAGTGAACACGCCAGCGACCGTGGAACCTTCGGCACAGCGCATGACCACGACATCCTTGCGCCCCGGGCGCTTGATGCCAGCCGAGGCGATACCGAGTTCAAAACCGGCAACCGGGTGCAACGTTGGCAAAGGACCAAGACCAACAGCCATGAATGCGCTCCTTAATAAATGATGTCAGCACCGCTTTCAGCAAGAACGGTGGTTTAAATGGCAAAACGCCGCAACGGCATAAGCCGGTCGCGGCGCGGGTATTTCAGCGTATGAAACGGGTTTTACTGGATCTGCCCGTGGCAATGCTTGAACTTCTTGCCCGAACCGCAGTAGCAAAGTTCGTTACGGCCCAGCTTTTGTTCGTTGCGTACCGGTGCGATGGCAAGGGCGACATCGACCTCTTCACCCATCTGTTCCGGTTGCTCAAGCCCAGGTGCTTCGTCGTGCTGGAACTGCATGCGCGCAGCCAGCGCTTCGGCTTCCTGACGCAGGCGTTGTTCTTCTTCGATCGGATCTTCGCGGCGAACCTGAACGTGGGACAGCACTCGGATCGAGTCGCGCTTGATCGAATCCAGCAGCTCGGAGAACAGCGTGTAGGACTCGCGCTTGTACTCTTGCTTCGGGTTCTTCTGCGCATAACCACGCAAGTGGATGCCGTGACGCAGATGATCCATGGTCGACAGGTGGTCTTTCCACAGGTCGTCGAGCACACGCAGAACGATTTGCTTCTCGAAGGTGCGCAGCGCTTCGGCGCTCGCCTGCTCTTCTTTCTCGTTGTACGCGGCCAGCAGCTCGGTCATGAGCTTCTCGCGCAGGGTTTCTTCGTACAGGTGGTCGTCTTCGTCGAGCCATTTCTGGATCGGCAGTGCCACACCGAAGTCGCTCTGCAACGCCGCTTCCAGACCCGCCACGTCCCACTGCTCAGGCAGCGATTGCGGTGGAATGTGGGCGCTGACGGTTGCGTTGAGCACGTCCTGACGGAAGTCGGCGATGGTTTCACCGATGTTGTCGGCGGCCAACAAACTGTTACGCATGTGATAGATCACTTTACGTTGTTCGTTGTTGACGTCGTCGAACTCGAGCAGTTGCTTACGAATGTCGAAGTTGCGGCCTTCAACCTTGCGCTGAGCCTTCTCGATGGCGTTGGTCACCATGCGGTGCTCGATCGCCTCGCCAGGCTGCATGCCCAGGGCCTTCATGAAGTTCTTCACCCGATCGGAGGCGAAGATGCGCATCAGACTGTCTTCCAGCGACAGGTAGAAACGGCTGGAACCGGCGTCACCCTGACGACCGGCACGACCACGCAGCTGGTTGTCGATACGGCGCGATTCGTGACGCTCGGAAGCAATCACCTGCAAACCGCCCGACTCGAGCACTTGCTGGTGACGTTTCTGCCAGTCGGCCTTGATCTGGGCAATCTGCTCAGGGGTCGGTTCTTCCAGGGTTGCGACTTCCACTTCCCAGTTACCGCCCAACAGGATGTCGGTACCACGACCGGCCATGTTGGTGGCGATGGTCAGTGCGCCTGGGCGACCGGCCTGGGCAATGATCTCGGCTTCTTTTTCGTGGAACTTGGCGTTCAGAACCTTGTGTTCGATGCCTTCCTTCTGCAGCAGCGCAGACATGTGCTCGGAAGTTTCGATGGTTGCAGTACCCACCAGCACCGGACGGCCCTGGGTCATGCATTCCTTGATGTCATTGATGATCGCCGCGTATTTCTCTTCGGCAGTCAGGAACACCAGGTCGTTGTAGTCTTTACGCGCCAGCGGTTTGTTCGGCGGGATAACCATCACCGACAGACCGTAGATCTGGTGGAATTCGAACGCTTCGGTGTCAGCGGTACCGGTCATGCCGGACAGCTTGTTGTACAGACGGAAGTAGTTCTGGAATGTGGTCGAGGCCAGGGTCTGGCTTTCGGCCTGAATGTTCAGGTTTTCCTTGGCTTCGATGGCCTGGTGCAGGCCTTCGGACAGACGGCGACCCGGCATGGTACGACCGGTGTGTTCGTCGACCAGAACAACCTGGCCATCCTGCACGATGTATTCGATGTTGCGGTTGAACAGCTTATGAGCGCGCAGACCGGCATAAACGTGAGTCAGCAGACCGAGGTTGTGCGCCGAGTACAGGCTCTCGCCTTCAGCCAACAGGCCAACGCGGGTCAGCATGTCTTCGATGAACTGGTGACCGGCTTCGTTGAGCTCAACCTGACGGGTCTTCTCGTCGACGGTGTAGTGGCCGGCCTTGGTGACTTCGCCTTCAACTTCTTCGATGTGCAACTCAAGCTGCGGGATCAGTTTGTTGATCTCGATGTACAGCTTGGAGCTGTCCTCGGCCTGACCGGAAATGATCAGCGGGGTACGGGCTTCGTCGATGAGGATGGAGTCGACTTCGTCGATCACGGCAAAATTGAGTTCGCGCTGGAATTTTTCTTCCATGCTGAACGCCATGTTGTCGCGCAGGTAGTCGAAACCGAATTCGTTGTTGGTGCCGTAGGTAATGTCGGCAGCGTAAGCCAGACGTTTCTCTTCCGGCGGCTGGAACGGCGTGACAACACCGACCGACATTCCGAGGAATTCGTAGAGCGGACGCATCCAGTTGGCGTCACGACGGGCCAGGTAGTCGTTCACCGTCACAACGTGCACGCCCTTGCCGGACAGCGCGTTGAGGTAAACGCCCAGTGTTGCCACCAGGGTCTTGCCTTCACCGGTACGCATTTCCGCGATCTGGCCTTCATGCAAGGTCATGCCGCCGATCAGCTGGACGTCGAAGTGGCGCATACCCATGACGCGCTTGCCGGCTTCGCGGGCGACCGCAAAGGCTTCGGGCAGCAGCTTGTCGAGGGTTTCCCCTTTGGCGATGCGGGCCTTGAACTCATCTGTCTTGGCACGCAATTGATCGTCCGAAAGGGCCACCATTTGCTCTTCGAAGGCATTGACGAGTTGCACCGTCTTGAGCATGCGTTTGACTTCACGCTCGTTCTTGCTTCCAAAAAGTTTCTTTAACAAAGGCGCAAACATATCGGCAGGATCTTCCACACTAAAGGGATGGAGGGCGGCCCCGTGAGTCGCCCGAGCAGCCCTCATGGCCGCATGCGAACGAGCATTCTACCCGGAAACGATGGTGAGGAAAGTGGCGTTATTCCACGATGCCGGCACAGCGCTGTGACGAGGCTCACTTAAAATAAGGGCTTTTTGCTGAACTTCAAGCCATTCACGGCAGAAGTTACTTGTTGATTTAATGGGTAAAGCGCTCGCAAAGCAATGGCTCGGGTGCATCCGGTGCTTTCTGCTACCATGGCGGCTCTGTTACTTCAGGTGTCTGATCATGGCATTTCGCCCTCTTACGGCCAGAGCACCCGCCGTCCTGCTTCGCGAAGCCAAACCGCTGAAAGCCATCTTCGGCCACGCTCAACGCCTGGGTCATTTACAACGTCTGCTGGAAAGCCAATTGCAGCCCGCCGCCCGCGAGCATTGCCATGTGGCGTCGTGGCGCGAAGGCAGTTTGTTGCTGATAGTGACCGACGGTCATTGGGCAACCCGCTTGCGTTATCAGCAAAAGCGTCTGCAACGGCAATTACAGATGTTCGACGAATTCGCCAGCCTGACGCGGATTCTGTTCAAGGTTCAGCCGCCCACGGTTCAGCAAGGGGCGGTTGGCCATACCATCAGCTTGTCGACTGATGCAGGCGCGACCATTCAGGCCACAGCCGACGGGATCAGCGATCCGAATCTGCGGGCCGCGCTCGAACGCCTTGCGGCTCACGCCAAACCCAAGGCATGACATAGAACCCATGTGGGAGCGAGCTTGCTCGCGAAAGCGGTCTGAAATTCAACGTATATATTGACTGATACGCCGCCATCGCGAGCAAGCTCGCTCCCACATTGACTGTGCCCGCTTAAGATTTACTCAGCGTCGCTTGCTGCCACCGAGCAACGAGCCCATCAAGCCGCGTACCAACTGTCGGCCCAATTGATTGGCCGCCTGGCGCATCGCTGATTTCAGTGCCTGCCCCGCCGCGGTGCCGAGGAATTCCCCGGCCTTGTCGGTGAAGCTTGGCTCTTCGGCTGCCGGTTTTCCCGGAACAGCCTCAGGCTCTGGCGCCAACCCTTTGCGCCCCATCAACACTTCATAAGCCGATTCACGATCAACGGGTTTGTCATACCGCCCCTTGAATGGCGACCCCGAGATCAGCACTGTGCGTTCAGTCTCGCTCAACGGCCCGATCCGCGATTGCGGCGGTGCCACCAAAACCCGCTGGACCATCTCCGGCGTGCCCTTGTCCTGCAACGTGCCGACCAGCGCCTCGCCAATCCCAAGCTCGGTCAGCACCGACAAGGCATCGAACGCCGGGTTCGGCCGGAAGCCTTCGGCCACCGCTCGCAGGGATTTCTGCTCCTTGGCGGTGAACGCGCGCAAGCCATGCTGAATGCGCAGACCGAGCTGAGCCAGCACATCATCCGGCAAGTCGCCCGGCGATTGCGTGACGAAATACACGCCAACACCTTTCGAGCGAATCAACCGCACCACTTGCTCAAGACGTTCCTGCAAAGCCTTTGGCGTACCGGCGAACAATAAATGCGCTTCGTCGAAAAACAACGCCAGCAGCGGTTTGTCCGAATCACCGCGCTCTGGCAGTTGCTCGAACAGTTCGGCCAGCAGCCACAATAGGAACGTTGCGTAGACCTTCGGCGCTTCGTGCACCAGACGGCTGGCATCGAGCAGGTGAATGCGCCCGCGGCCCTCGGCGGTCGGCCGCAGAATGTCTTCGAGTTGCAGCGCCGGCTCACCGAACAGCGCTTCGGCGCCCTGCTGTTCCAGGGTCGCCAGACGCCGCAACAGCGCCTGACTGGAACCGGTGGTCAGCAGCGCGGCGTCGTCACCGAGCAATTCGGGGTTGTCACGCAAATGATTGAGCAGTGCCTTCAGGTCCTTGAGGTCCAGCAGCAACAGCCCTTCACGGTCCGCCACCTTGAACGCGGCGTACAGCGCCGACTGCTGACTGTCGGTCAGCTCCAGCAGGCTGCCAATCAATAACGGCCCCATTTCACTCAAGGTTGTGCGCAACGGATGACCGGACTGACCGTGAATGTCCCACAGGGTCACCGGATACGCTTGAGGCTTATGGTTCAGCCAAGGCATCCCGGCAATCCGCTCGGCGATTTTGCCTTGAGGGTTGCCGGCGGCGCCCAGCCCACACAGGTCGCCCTTGATATCTGCGGCGAACACCGCCACGCCGGCATCGCTGAATGCTTCGGCCATCCGTTGCAAGGTGACGGTTTTGCCCGTCCCGGTAGCTCCAGCGACCAAACCATGACGGTTCGCCAGACGCATGGCCTGGGCAATGGGCTGCCCGGCGAGATCGGCACCGATAACGAGTTGTAATGAGTCAGGCATTTTGTCACCCATGGTTAATCTTTGATCCTTCACGGCCGATAGGAATAAGCGAGAGACCCAATTGAAAGCAAGGTCCGACATTCCCCTATGGAGAGCAGGAATTACCGACTCGCTCCGTTGCGCACTCATTTTGCGCGCATTAACAGCAACGCGCCCCGAACAATAAGACCTTAGCGGACCCCCCGAGCCATGAACAAAAATCTGCGCTTCAGCCATAAAATCCTGCTTGCCGCCGCCCTCATCGTCATTGCCGCCTTCGCCTCGTTCACGCTGTACAACGACTATTTGCAGCGCAATGCGATACGCCGCGATCTGGACAACTACTTGCAGGAAATGGGCAGCGTCACCGCGAAAAACATTCAAACCTGGCTGGCCGGCCGTAGCCTGCTGATCGAAAACCTGTCGCAAACCGTTGCGTTGAACGCAGATATAGCCAATGTCTCCAACCTGCTGGAACAGAAGGCCGTGTCGTCGACCTTTATGGGCGCCTACCTGGGCAACAAAGATGGCACCTTCATCATCCGCCCGGATAGCAAGATGCCCGACGGTTATGACCCTCGCGCCCGCCCTTGGTACAAGAGCGCGCAAAGCACCAGCGGTTCTGCCCTGACCGAACCCTACATCGACCTGGCTTCTGGCCAGTTGGTGATTTCCATCGTCAATAGCGTACTCAAGAACGGTCAAAACATCGGCGTGGTGGGTGGCGACTTGAGCTTGCAGGTGATTACCGACAGCCTTAACGCACTGGACTTCGATGGCATGGGCTATGCGTTCCTGGTCAGCGCCGACGGCAAAATCCTGGTCCACCCGGACAAAGCGCTGGTGATGAAGTCCCTGAGCGAGGCGTACCCGAAAAACACCCCGCGCATCAGCAGCGACTTCAGTGAAGTAGACGTCAATGGCAAGACTCGCATCGTGACCTTTACACCGATCAAAGGGCTGTCCTCAGTCAACTGGTACATCGGGCTGTCGGTGGATAAGGAAAAAGCCTTCTCCACGCTCAGCGAATTCCGCGCCTCGGCGGTCATTGCGACGGTCATTGCCGTAGCCATCATCATCGCCCTGCTCGGCATGCTGATCCGCATCCTGATCCAGCCGCTGCATGTCATGACCCGCGCCATGGCAGACATCGCCGACGGCGAAGGCGACCTGACCAAACGCCTGACCATCGTGAACAACGATGAATTCGGTGTCCTCGGTACCGCGTTCAACCGCTTCGTGGAACGCATTCACGGTTCGATCCGCGAAGTGTCGTCGGCCACCGGGCAAGTCAACGATGTGGCTCTGCGTGTCGTGGCCGCCTCGAACTCCTCGATGTTCAACTCCGACCAACAGGCTTCGCGCACCAGCAGCGTGGCTGCAGCGATCAACCAGCTCGGCGCCGCCGCTCACGAAATCGCCCGCAACGCCGCACAAGCTTCGAGTCAAGCCAGCGATGCCCGCAGCCTGGCCGAAGATGGTCAGCAAGTGGTGGACCGCAGCATTGTCGCGATGAATCAGCTGTCGAGCATGCTCAGCGCCTCGAGCACCAACATCGAATCGCTGAACAGCAAAACCGTGAACATCGGGCAGATTCTCGAAGTGATCACCAGCATTTCCCAGCAAACCAACCTGCTGGCGCTCAACGCGGCCATCGAAGCGGCGCGCGCCGGTGAAGCCGGACGTGGTTTTGCCGTGGTGGCCGATGAAGTGCGCAACCTGGCGCACCGCACTCAGGAATCGGCGCAACAGGTACAGACCATGATCGAGGAGCTGCAAATCGGCGCTCGCGAATCCGTCAGTACCATGAGCGACAGCCAGCGCCACAGTCAGGACAGCGTCGAAATCGCCAACCTGGCCGGCGAGCGTTTGAACAGCGTGACGTTGCGTATCGGCGAGATTGACGGGATGAACCAGTCGGTGGCCACGGCGACCGAGGAACAGACGGCGGTGGTGGAGTCGATCAACGTCGACATTACCGAGATCAACACACTGAATCAGGAAGGTGTGGAAAACCTGCAGTCGACGTTGCGGGCGTGTGCCGATCTTGAGCAGCAGTCGGCGCGGTTGAAGCAGTTGGTAGGCAGTTTCCGAATCTAGTGTCTGATCCGGCCCCATCGCGAGCAAGCTCGCTCCCACAGCAGGCACCAGAACTCAACGCTGAATAGAGTGCAAAGCTTGAGTTGGCGCCGTAG
>NZ_JALBYU010000035.1 GCF_029963765.1 Pseudomonas sp. UYIF39 | reverse complement strand
AGCGCGAGGTTTTCCTGAAACACCGCGTCGCCTGATTTCACGACTGCTGCGCAGCCGAACGCAGCCTCGCGCTGCTCGACAGCTGCTACATGAAGCGTTGCGAGTCTATCGCCGCCCGAACCATTAGTTTAGAAAAATCTGAACTAAGTATTTGCCCGTAGCGATTCTTCCCGGCCACTACATTTCGCAGAATCGCCCCACAGCGGTGCCTGCGTCTCCCCGACCTGCGCAACCGACATAAATAAAACAACGACGATGAGGCCCTACCTGTGGACAAGATTCTTCACCAACCACTGGGCGGCAATGAAATGCCGCGCTTCGGCGGCATCGCCACCATGATGCGACTCCCCCATTTGCCAACCGCTGCCGGTCTGGATGCTGCCTTCGTTGGCGTCCCGCTGGACATCGGCACCTCGCTGCGCCCCGGCACCCGTTTCGGACCTCGCGAAATCCGCGCTGAATCGGTGATGATCCGCCCGTACAACATGGCCACCGGCGCTGCACCGTTCGACTCGCTGTCGGTTGCCGACATCGGTGACGTGGCGATCAACACGTTCAACCTGCTGGACGCGGTACGGATCATCGAAGAGTCCTACCACAAAATCCTCGAACACAATGTGATCCCCCTGACCCTCGGCGGCGACCACACCATCACCCTGCCGATCCTGCGTGCTATCCATAAGAAGCACGGCAAGGTCGGCCTGGTGCACATCGACGCTCACGCCGATGTGAACGATCACATGTTCGGCGAGAAAATCGCCCACGGCACCACCTTCCGTCGCGCTGTTGAAGAAGGCCTTCTGGACAACGACCGTGTCGTGCAAATTGGTCTGCGCGCTCAGGGCTACACCGCTGACGACTTCAACTGGAGCCGCAATCAAGGCTTCCGCGTGGTTCAGGCCGAAGAGTGCTGGCACAAATCCCTGGCCCCGTTGATGGCTGAAGTTCGCGAGAAAGTCGGCGGCGGTCCGGTGTACCTGACTTTCGACATCGACGGCATCGACCCTGCCTGGGCGCCAGGTACCGGCACTCCGGAAATCGGTGGTCTGACGACCATTCAGGCGATTGAAATCGTTCGCGGTTGCCAAGGCCTCGACCTGGTCGGTTGCGATCTGGTAGAAGTCTCGCCCGCTTACGACACCACCGGCAACACCTCGCTGCTGGCCGCCAACCTGCTGTACGAAATGCTCTGCGTACTGCCTGGCGTGGTCCACCGCTGAGGATTGGTCGTGAACGAACGTGATCAGGTACTCAAGGCCGCTGCCGATCTGGTAACCGCCTTTGCCCGTAATGATCGCGAAGCCTACTTCGGTGCGTTCAGCACCGATGCCAGTTTCGTGTTCTACACCCTCGAACAGCCCCTGCTGTCGCGCGATGCCTATCAGGCGTTGTGGGACACCTGGCGCTCGGAGGATGGCTTCGAGGTGCTCTCATGCACCTCGAGCAACGCCTTCGTCAGCCTGCAGGGTGACGTGGCGATTTTCATCCATGACGTGGCCACCGAGCTGCGCATGCAAGGGGAGCAACACTTCAGCCAAGAGCGCGAGACGATTGTGTTTCGCCGACAACAACAAGGCCTATGGCTGGCCTGCCACGAACATTTGTCCGCGATGCCGGAAGGGCTGCCACCCCCTTAGCCAAACAGGTGACGCTCACACACGATGAGCGCGCCTTTATGATCGGAGCTGATCATGAATAACAACAACAAAGACCAAAGCCTTACGCACATTGAAACTTACGGGGTCGAACAGATCCCCGACAGCGAACGCACCGCAGGCCCGACGGATTTGTTCCGGATGATCTTCGGTGGTTCCAACACTTTTGCCACCGCCGTGCTCGGCAGTTTCCCGGTACTGTTCGGCCTGTCTTTTCAGGCGGGCGTCTGGGCGATTGTGCTGGGTGTGTTGCTGGGCTCGCTGATCCTCGCGCCAATGGGCCTGTTCGGTCCGATCAATGGCACCAACAACGCCGTGTCTTCCGGTGCGCACTTCGGCGTGCACGGGCGGATCGTCGGTTCGTTTCTGTCGTTGTTGACCGCCATCGCCTTCTTCTCGCTCTCGGTGTGGAGTTCGGGTGATGCGCTGATTGGTGGCGCCAAACGCCTGATCGGTCTTCCGGAAACCGACCTGACCCTGGGCCTGGCCTACGGTCTGTTCGCGGTCCTGGTACTGACAGTCTGCATCTATGGCTTCCGCTTCCTGCTGTGGGTGAACAAGATCGCGGTATGGAGCGCCAGCCTGTTGTTCCTACTGGGCATCTTCGCCTTCATCGGTCCGTTCGATGTGAACTACGCCGGCACCGTGAGCATGGGCCAACCGGGTTTCTGGGCAGCCTTTATCGGTGCTGCGCTGGTGGCCATGAGCAACCCGATTTCCTTCGGTGCGTTCCTCGGTGACTGGTCGCGTTACATCCCGCGTGATACCTCCAAGCGCCGGATCATGGCGGCGGTGGTGATCTCGCAGATCGCAACCTTCATCCCGTTCCTGTTCGGCCTCGCCACCGCCACCATCGTAGCGATCAAGGCGCCGGACTACATCGCAGCCAACAACTACGTCGGCGGGTTGCTGGCCGTCTCGCCGAGCTGGTTCTTCCTGCCGGTGTGCCTGATCGCGGTGATCGGCGGCATGTCTACCGGCACTACCTCGCTGTATGGCACCGGGCTGGACATGTCCAGCGTGTTCCCGCGTGTGCTGTCGCGGGTCAAGGCCACGTTGTTGATCGGCGTGATGTCGATTGCCTTCATCTTCATCGGGCGCTTTGCGGCGAACCTGGTGCAGAGCGTGTCAACCTTCGCCGTGCTGATCATCACCTGCACCACTCCGTGGATGGTGATCATGATCATCGGCCTGCTGGTGCGTCGCGGCTTCTACTGCCCGGATGACCTGCAAGTGTTCACCCGCGGCGAGAAAGGTGGCCGCTACTGGTTCACCCATGGCTGGAACTGGCGTGGGCTGGGTGCCTGGATCCCGAGCGCTGCGGTGGGCTTGTGCTTTGTGAACCTGCCTGGGCAGTTCGTTGGTCCGCTCGGTGAACTGGCCGGCGGCATCGACATCAGCCTGCCGGTCACCCTTGGCCTGGCGTCGCTGGTGTACCTGGCGCTGTTGAGCCTGTTCCCGGAATCGGCGGCGGTGTTCGGTCCAAACGATGCACGCAGCAAGGGCACGGATTCGCTCGCTAAACCCGCGATGGTGTAGGAGCGAGGCTTGCCCGCGAAGAACTATAACGCGGTCGGCCTGACCGGCTGCGGCGCTCCCTTCGCGAGCAAGCATCGCTCCCACACAAAAAGTTTGATTTTCGCCTCACCATAAAAAAGACAATCGGAGACACGCCATAATGGCTTTGGATTTATTCGTCGTACTCATCTACGCCGCCGCGATGCTGATACTCGGCTACTACGGCATGCGCAAGGCCAAGACCAACGAAGACTTTTTGGTCGCCGGTCGTAACCTCGGCCCGAGCCTGTACATGGGCACCATGGCCGCCACCGTTCTGGGCGGTGCGTCCACCGTCGGCACCGTGCGCCTGGGCTACGTCCATGGCATCTCCGGTTTCTGGCTCTGCGCGGCCCTCGGTTGCGGGATCGTGGCGCTGAACCTGTTCCTCGCCAAACCGCTGCTGAAACTGAAGATTTACACCGTTACCCAGGTGCTGGAAAAACGCTACAACCCGATGGCCCGCTCCGCGAGCGCGGCGATCATGCTGGCCTACGCGCTGATGATCGGCGTGACCTCGATCCTGGCCATCGGCACCGTGCTGCAAGTGCTGTTCGGCCTGCCGTTCTGGGTCTCGGTATTGCTCGGCGGTGGCGTGGTGGTGATCTACTCCGCGATCGGCGGCATGTGGTCCCTGACCCTGACCGACATCGTCCAGTTCGTGATCAAGACCGTGGGCCTGATGTTCATCCTGTTGCCAATCTGTCTGTACCGCGTTGGCGGCTGGGATGAGTTGGTGTTGAAACTGCCGGCAACCGCCTTCAGCTTCACCACGATCGGCTGGGACACCATCATCACCTACTTCATGATCTACTTCTTCGGGATCCTGATTGGCCAGGACATCTGGCAGCGTGTGTTCACCGTCCGGACCGCCAAAGTCGCTCAGTACGCCGGTACTTTCGCGGGCATCTACTGCATCTTCTACGGCCTGGCCTGCGCCCTGATCGGCATGGCCGCTCACGTGCTGATCCCGGACCTGGACAACGTCAACAACGCCTTCGCCGCCATCGTCAAACTGTCTCTGCCGGACGGTATTCGTGGCCTGGTGATCGCCGCGGCCCTGGCGGCCATGATGTCCACCGCCAGCGCCGGCCTGCTCGCCGCTGCCACCACCCTGACCGAAGACCTGCTGCCGAAACTGCGCGGTGGTAAACAGTCGAGCCTGGGCATGAACCGCCTGTTCACCCTGTTGACCGGCATCGTTGTACTCGGCATCGCTCTGGTCGTGAACGACGTGATCAGCGCCCTGACCCTCGCGTACAACCTGCTGGTGGGCGGCATGCTGATCCCGCTGATGGGTGCGATTTTCTGGAAACGCGCAACCACCGCCGGCGCTATCGCCAGCATGGGCATGGGCTTCGCCACGGCGTTGGTGTTCATGTTCAAAGACGGTCTGGATGCGAACACTCCGATCTACTACAGCCTCGGTGTGGGTCTGGTGAGCTTTGTGCTGGTCAGCCTGATGTCCCGTCGCCCGGCGATGGTGGCCAACGCCGCCTAAGCTGAACATAACGACTTGATGCTTTCTTCGACGGGTGTGGCGTCGGTTGCCACACCCGTTTTTTTTCGTCTGGAGAAAATCGTTTATGAAGATCGTCAGCCGCGATCAGTGGTTCGAAGTCAAACAGCTCAGTGACGGCATTCGCCTGATTCACGAGCCGTACATCCGGTCCTTCTACCGCTGCAACCTCTGGCACATTCAGGGCCGCGACAAGGATCTGCTGCTGGACAGCGGTTCCGGGCTGGTGAGCCTGCGCGAGCAACTGCCGTGGATCACCGAACGGCCGTTGGTCGCCGTGGCCAGTCATTGCCATTTCGACCACATTGCAGGTCACTACGAATTCCCGGAACGACTGGTGCACCCGGCCGAAGCGCAGATCCTCGCGTCACCGGACGGCGAGAACACACTGAGCACGGCGTTTGTCGGTGACGAGATGTTCGAGGCTCACCCGGATTGCCCGTTGTGCTACGCCGAGTATCGGGTCAAAGCCGCGCCGGCCACCGGTTTGATCGAAGAAGGTGACGTGCTGGACCTGGGCAATCGCGTGTTGCAAGTGCTGCACACACCGGGGCATTCACCGGGCGGTATCAGCCTGTATGAAGCGGCGACCGAGACCCTGTTCAGCGGCGACATCATCTACGACGGGCCACTGATCGAAGACGCCTACCACTCCAACCTCGACGACTACGCCAGTAGCCTGAAGCGTTTGCGCGAGTTGCCGATCCGCACGGTGCATGGTGGACATTTCGGGAGTTTTTCCGGGGAACATTTGCGCACGATGATTGACGAGTGGCAGCGCTTGCACGCCTGAAGCCTGCTGTACTCAGCCCTGGGGACAACAGCAATAACGCCCTCTAAGAACCACCATGAAAAGAGCTGCCGTTCGTGCTGCCGCGGATTGTTTCATCCGCTGCCTGCTGGAGGATCAGGATGACTTCGATTGCGTTCCGTCAGTATTACCGCGCGTGCCGAACCTACGACTGCTTTGTCCGAACGCGGCCCGAGCCGAACACAGCCTCGCGGTGTTCGGCAGCTGCTACAACAACGGCTACGTTACGACTACCGGCGGCGCTGCTGGCGTCGGCGTTGTTCGTCGTCAGTGCGAATAGGCACAGGTTGCAGAGGCGGTTCGATCAAACCGAGTGCAACACCCAGGTCGTGCAGCCAGTTTTGGATTTTCTCTTTCATGGTGCCCCCTTCAGGGTAGTGCCGAGTGGCCAAAATTCTGTAGCCACTTCGCACTGATAATAGTCCGAAGTCCTACGTAATGCTCGCCCAAAGTCGCAATGATCTGTTACTGAATAGATCAAAATACCTGACCGATAGTTCAAGCCATCGCCCGAGCCTGACTCGGCGTCGACGGATAGACCAATTGTTGCTGCTCAAGCCACGCGTTCAAGTTCGCCCCAACCATGCCTTTGCGCCACATCAGCCACGTGGTGGCACTGGCAAATGGCTCGGCCAACGGATGCACCGCCACGCTTTCGCGGCCAGGCAGGCTGGCGAGCATCGACTCCGACATCAGTGCCACGCCCGAGCCGGCGATCACGCAGGCAAGCATCCCCGGATAGGACTCGATTTCCATCGCCCGGCCCATGGCCGCGTGGTAATGGGCGAACCAGGCTTCCAGGCGCATCCGGTAGGAACAACCCTGCCGAAACGTGAACACCGACCGCCCTTCCACATCCAGCGCGCTGAGGATCGGCGGGTGATCAGCCTCGCTGATCAGCACCAGCCGTTCGTCGCACAACGGCACGCCGTCGAGCCCGGCCAGTTCCAGCGGGCCATCCACCAACGCGGCATCGAGGCGACCGGTGAGCAAACCTTCAAGCAATTCGCCGCTTGGCCCGGACTGCACTTGCAGGTTCACCGCCGGGTATGTGCGGTGATAACGCGCCAACAACCCTGGCAGATGAATCGCCGCCGTGCTGTACATGGTGCCGAGCACGAAGTCCCCGGCCGGTTGCCCGCCCTGCACCGCCGCTTGAGCTTCGTCGCGCAAATTGAACAGCTTGGCGGTGTAGTCCAGCAGGACTTTTCCCGCAGGCGACAACTGCAAACGCTGACGTTCACGCACGAACAGTTCTACGCCGAGTTGCTCTTCCAGCTGTTTAAGCCGGGTCGACAGGTTCGACGGCACCCGGTGCAGGCGTTCGGCAGCGCGAGTGATGGAACCCTCCTCCGCTACTGCCTGGAAAATCCGCAATTGGCTGAATTCCACGCCATTCTCCAAATCAGAACAAGTTACTCACTATTATTCATTTTAAAAGAAAGTCAATCAGTCCTAGCCTGACGGTCATTGATCCTCTGCTGGAATTCAGACTATGTCCCCTCTGATTCGCTTACTTGCCAGTTTCATCGCCCTGATGATGGCCATGGGCATCGGGCGTTTCGCCCTCACGCCTCAGTTGCCGCACCTGCTCAGCGAAGGTCAGATTGACCTGACCGCCGCCGGTCTGATTGCCGCGGCTAACTACCTCGGCTACTTCGTTGGTGCAGTGGACGCGATGTTCTCTCGCCGTCCCGCGCAAGTCCGCCGGCGTTTGCTGGGCGGTTTGTGGCTCTGTGTATTGCTGACGCTGGCCTCGTTCTGGGCCAACGGGTTTTGGTCCCATCTGGTGCTGCGGTTCGGCACCGGCGTGGCCAGCGCCTGGGTGCTGGTGATGATCACCGCGTTGAGCCAGCCGTTGGCCGCGGCAGCCGGTCGTCCTCGGCTTGGCGCCCTGGTATTTGCCGGACCGGGTCTGGGGATTTTTCTGACGGGCTTGCTGGCCTTGGGATCGAACTTGCTGGGGCAGACCTCTGCAGCCTTGTGGCTGGTATATGCCGGCATAGGGCTGGCGATGCTGCTGGGGATTCTGCCGTTCCTGCCGCAACCGGCCACGGCCATGGCCGCTGCACCCAGCGTCGCTGGCTCGGGCAATCATGGCATCGGCCGTTTAGGTGTGGTCTATGGGCTGTACGGTTTGGGCTACATCATTCCGGCCACTTTCCTCTCGCAAATGGCCAACGCACAGTTCCATGGCCAATGGCAGGCCGATCTGTTCTGGCCTTGCTTCGGTCTTGCTTCGGCCATCGGGGTGGTGCTGGTGAGTCTGCGTCGACAACACCCGCAGGGCACTCGTTATTGGCTGATGGCGACGTTGTGGCTGCAAGCCGCCGGGGTCTTCGCCTGCTTGTTGGGCAGCGGCCCGGGCCTGGCCTTGGGCGTGATCCTCTGCGGAACGCCGTTCCTGGCCTGCATGCAATTGGTGATGCAACGTTCCCGGGAACTGGCGCCCCACGCCGCCCAGCGCAACGCCGGACTGCTGACAGCGTGCTTTGCCGTGGGCCAACTGAGTGGGCCGCTGCTGGCGGCGTTGAGCAGCCACTTCAGTGGTGGTTTGCAGTCAGCGCTGGTGTTCGCCGGCGGTGGTTTGATAGTCGCCGGTGGCCTGTTATTGCGTCCGGTCAGCTCTGCCCAAGGGCTTTGCGCAAACGACGGCGCACCCACTGCTCAGCGCTGACAAACGTGATGCCCAACAACACCAGCACCGCGCCGACAACGAAGTTGAAGCTCAGCGCTTCGCCCAGCAGCACCACGCCGAACGTGACGCCGAACAGCGGCGTCATGAACGAAAACACCGCCAGGTTCGCCGCCAGATAACGGCGCAACAGCCAGAACCAGGTCAGGTAACTGAAGAACGACACCACCAATCCCTGGAACAACACACTGGCCACCGCCACGGTGGTCAGACTGACGTGGGTAACCTGGCCGCTGAGGATCGCGATCAGCAACAGGCCAACGAAACCGACAATCAATTGATAGAACAGCGTGAGTGTCACCGGCGCTTCCGACAGGCGTGAAGCGCGCACCACCACCGTGGTCGCGCCCCATGACGCGCCAGCCAGCACGCCCAGCGCATCGCCCATCAACATGCGGTGATCGAGGTTGTCCCAGGAAACCCCGCCGGCAAAGGCGATGGCGATCCCGACGAAGGCGAGGAAAATTCCCAGCCACTGGACCGGCCTTAAACGCTCACTCGGCAACAGCCAATGAACGCCCAATGCGGTGAAGATTGGCGCGGTGTAGAGGAACACCGACATGTGCGCGGCGGTGGTGAGTTGCAAGCCTTCGGAAATGAAGAAGAACTCCAGGCCAAAAAGCGCGCCCGCCAGTAGTCCACCGCGCCAGGTGTTGCCCACTTGATCCCAGCCGCCCTTCCAGCAGATCAACAATCCTACGAGCAACGCGGAAATACCCGAGCGCCCGGCGGCCTGCATGACCGGAGCGATGTCTGGCGCCGCCCACTTGATCATCACCTGCTGAACACCCCAGATCAGGCACAACCCGATCATCACTTGCAGGGCAAACCCATCGGCGCTGCGCCGGGTAGCGCTCACCGGAACACCTCGACAACACAAAACATGGCAGTACTCGCAACAGGGGGCCGGCGCGAGGTCAGCTCAGTTCAATGCGATCGGCGTGAATAACGATCTGGCCGTTCTTGTACAACGCACCGATGGCCTTTTTGAAGTTGCCCTTGCTCACGCCAAACAGACTGCTGATCACCGTCGGATCGCTCTTGTCGCTGACCGGCAGGCTGCCATTGTTTTCGCGCAACTTGGCGAGGATCTTCGAGTTCAGGCTGGTGGCGGCTTCTTCGCCAACCGGTTGCAGGCTCAGGCTGATCTTGCCGTCGGCACGGACTTCTTTGATAAAGCCCTTCTCTTCTTTACCGGCGCGCATGAACTTGAAGATTTCGTTCTTGTGAATCAGACCCCAGTGTTTGTTGTTGATGATCGCCTTGAAGCCCATATCAGTGGCTTCGGCAACCAGCAAATCAACTTCCTGGCCAGGGGTGTAGTTGGCCGGGGTTTTGTCGAGGTAGCGGTCCAGACGCGCCGTCGCGGTGATGCGGCGGGTGTGCTTGTCGAGGTAGACGTGCACCACGACATACTCGCCGGCGGTCATCTGGCGCTTTTCTTCTGAGTACGGCAGCAACAGATCCTTCGGCAAGCCCCAATCCAGGAAAACACCGATGCTGTTGACTTCAACGACTTTTAAACTGGCGAATTCACCGACTTGAACTTTCGGCTTTTCGGTAGTTGCGATGAGTTTGTCATCGCTGTCCAGATAAATAAAAACGTTGAGCCAGTCTTCATCTTCGCTGGGAATATCTTTGGGAATATAACGATTAGGCAGGAGGATTTCGCCATCCGCGCCACCGTCCAGATATAAACCGAAGTTAGTGTGTTTAACCACTTGCAAACTGTTGTAGCGCCCGACTAAAGCCATTTCCAATACCCTCATTGCGTGGGCGGCATTCTACCCGGTTTTGCGGGCCGCGTTCGCTGGCCAGCCGGGTGGCGGAAGAAAATCCTCTGAAGGGCTTAATTTTCCTGGGTTTTACGGCACGTGCCTGGCCGCTCGTCAGGCCGTTCTGGTGATTTTCGCACCTGCCCACCAGGCGGAAACTGTAATTTTTCACGATCGTTCTTAGTTAAAACAGCAGCTTAGAGACCCATTCAGAATAATAACTTGTGATTAATTCTTCATCTGCCCTGTGTATTTCAGGGGGATATTTACCAAGCAATTGTCAAGTATTTCCTGTACGATACCTGGCCAAGTTAATTTTCTATAGGTTAATGGCCGCCATGCGTGTAAAAGCATCCAACAGCAAAGCAAAGCCAGCTCCAGCCGTTGAAACCAGCGAATCGATCAACAACCAGATTGCTGCGTTCCTCAAATCCGGCGGAGAGATCCAGCAAATTGCCAAAGGCGTCAGCGGCCAGACGTTCGGCCCGTCCAAGCAGATCACTCTGGGCAAGAAGTAACTTCCCCAAGATCCGCCGCGTCACCTGGTCCCTAAGCGCTTTGAGCTTCGAAGCGCTTGGACTGGAACCCTCCTCGCAATACCCCACAAACAAACCAATATTTCAAAAATAGACGAACGGCCCTCAATGCCGAGCATTCGCCGGTATGCTTGCACACGTCTAGATCAAGCGTTTCAGTAGGTTTTTAGTGCCTGCACCTCGCTGTCATGGAGTGACGCATGCTCAAACCCTCCTATCTATTGCTCGGCACCCTGCTGTCGTGTTCGGTCGCCAATGCGCAAACCTTTCAGCGTGAACTGGGCGACTTCGATCTCAAACTCGGCACTACCCCCAGCCGCAGCATGGCCCAGGGGCTGGTCAAACCTTCCAGCACCGGCTCGTTCCACGGTGGTCTCGACCTGAGTCACGACAGCGGTTTCTACGTGGGCCAATGGGCACCGAGCATGGGTTTATCGCCTGGGGCCAACCTTGAAGTCGACTCCTACATGGGCTTTAAACAGCCTTTCGATAATACCCTTGGGTACGAAGTCGGCATGATCCGTTACAGCTATCCGAAAGTGGACACCCTCGACAGCCAGGAGCTTTTCGGTGGCCTGACCTTTCTGGGCAGCCGTTTCGGCGCAGCATTCAGCAACGACCCGGACAAACAGAACAGCACCGTATTCGCCGACCTCGGTGGCAATCAGCCGTTCGGCATCGGGATCAGCATGAAATACACCACCCACCAGCTCAACACGCCGGCGTCCGTAGACGGTGGGTATGTCGGCAGTTTCACCGACTGGTCCGTGCAACTTTCCCGCCCGTTCATGGGCGTCGATCTGGACTTGATCTACAGTGACTCCAGCTTGAGCGGCAACAGTTGCTCGGCCTATTCCGGGCACAACAGCCAATGCGACGGGCTCGTCACCCTCAAGGCAGAACGCGCCTTTTATTGATCGGCTGAACTGCGAGGCTCATCCTGCGTTCACATAGAGAAGCCCATTCAAAAAGCCAGGCCTTCGCAAAGGATTCGCCCATGTCGCGCTGGTTGAAGTGTCTCGTCGTCGTTATCACCCTTAGTCTCGCCCTCGGTGCGTGCAGCCGCGTGGGCTTGGCCTACCGCAACCTCGACGTGATCATTCCGTGGACGCTCAGCGACTACCTGGACATGAATGGCGAGCAGAAAGGCTGGTTTAACGAGCGCCTCAAGGAACACCTGAGCTGGCACTGCACCACGCAACTGCCAGGCTACCTCGATTGGCTGGATCGCCTGCAGGTCATGGTCGAGACCAACCAGGTCACAGACGCTGCGCTGCAAACCCGCGTCCAGGAAGCCAAAGCCGCCATCACCCAGACCGCCCGGGAAATCACCCCGTCGGCCATTGAGCTGTTGCAGGGGCTGGATGACAAGCAAGTCGCGGAAATGAACGACGCCTTCGCCAAGGACCAGCGCAAACGCCAGGAGCAATACCTCAAACCGTCACTCGACCAACAGATCAAAGCGCGCAGCCAGCGTATGGAAAAACGCCTGAATGACTGGCTCGGCCCGCTCAGCACAACCCAGCAGCTACGCATTGTCGCGTGGTCCAACGCCTTGGGTGACCAGAATACGCAATGGATAGCCAACCGCGTCCATTGGCAGAAGCAGTTCAGTACGGCGGTTGCGCAGCGCCAGAGTCCAGAATTCCCACAGAGAATCGAGACGCTTCTGGTGAATCGAGAGAGCTTGTGGACGCCCGCTTATCGCCAGGCCTACGCCAGCACCGAAGCCCAGGCACGGGCGTTATTTGTGGACTTGATGGCCGAAAGCACACCGGAACAGCGCCAGCGATTGCTGAAGAAAATCGACGGGGTGAGGAAGGATTTCAGTGATTTGAAGTGCCTAAAGGCGATGCATCAAAGTTAGAAGATCAAAAGATCGCAGCCTGCGGCAGCTCCACAGGATTACGCGATCCATGTAGGAGCTGCCGAAGGTTCGGGCCGCGTTCGGACGATCTTTTGCTGTAACCGCAATATCAGGCAATCTGTGCCCTCGACGCGATCTCATCAAAACTCACCTCATCCAGCGCATCTTCCTGCTCATCCAACACCTGCCTCGGATGGTCATTGCCCGGAATACTGCTGTCGATCAGGCTCAATAAACTCGAGCCCCGAGGCGTCAAAATGTAATTGGAGCCAGTACCGCCCTGCTCTTCAGGCCGAGGCTCGATATAACCACGAGCCAACAGTAACTTTTCATACTCACCGGCCACCGCTTTAAGGTGATCCAGGTTTTCAGTCTGCTCGCCTTCCGAAGCTTTCTCCGCCGCGTACTGCTCGGCATACGGTCGCGGCGAAAAACTGGCCTCACCGTGTTGCACTTCGTGCAGCAAGCGTTCAATCAAATCCCAGTTATAAGTCGTCATCCTGCTTCAACCTCCAAAGCCAGAGAGTGAGATGGCCTTCATAAGTTGTGACCGGCGCGGCTCGTAGCCGTTCAGCCAAAGTTTTTGCGTGTACCGACCGGCGGTAAATCGAATTGGACGTAGGCCAAACGACTAGGCTGTGTAAGTCACCTCCCAGCACCCCGCAGGAGAATCCCAATGAACATTCAGAATCATCCCGTCGTCTCCCGAGAAGAATGGCTCGCCGCCCGCAAGCAACACCTGACCCACGAAAAAGCCTTCACCAAAGAACGAGACAAACTCAGCGCCGAACGTCGCGCCCTGCCCTGGGTGAAAATCGACAAGGACTATCGCTTTCAGGGCCCGAACGGCGAACTGAAACTGGCTGACCTGTTCGGCGGCCGCAGTCAGTTGGTCATCTACCACTTCATGTTTGGCAAAGGCTGGGACGAAGGTTGCTCCGGCTGCTCGTTCCTGTCCGACCACATTGACGGCGCCAACCAGCACCTGGCCCATCATGACGTGGCTGTAGTTGCGGTTTCCCACGCACCGCTCGCCGAATTCCAGGCCTTCAAACGGCGGATGGGCTGGAAATTCGATTGGGTGTCGTCAGAAGGCAGCGACTTCAACTACGACTTCGGCGTCTCGGCCCGAGCAGAAGACGTCACCGCAGGTAAAGCCACCTACAACTACGAAAAATCCAACGGCGCCGAAGAAGAACTCCCCGGTCTCAGCGTGTTTTATCGCAATGACGCTGGAGAGATTTTCCACACCTATTCAACGTATGCCCGAGGTCTGGACATGTTGGTCGGGGCTTACAACTACCTCGACCTCACGCCCAAGGGGCGTAATGAAGAGGAAATCATGGAATGGGTAAGGCTTCACGATAAGTATGAAGACAAGGCCCCGGCCAGCTGCTGCCATGGGGGTTAGACTCGGAGACCAAGTCGCGTCCATCGCGAGCAAGCTCTCACACAATGGATCTGCCGGGCACACTATCTCCACTCACCGAAAATCCACTGTCTGCGAGCTTGCTCGCGATGGCTGACCAATATTCAACACTGATATCGACTGATTCACCGCTATCGTCGGATCGCCGCCCGGAGCAAGCTCACTCCCCCAGATGTCGGCTGTGTTTAGTCACCAGCAAATTGCCTAGAGATTATCCGGCCGCACCAGGGCATTTCCCCTACATCAAGTTCAGAACCGGCGCTCTGTTCCGCTGGGTGGCTGATCCTTATAGTCAAACCGTCGCCCAAAAGGCGACCGGGTTTGGCGACCTGATCACAGAGAGTCCTCATCAATGACAAGAGGCTCAACCCATGGATAGATACATGCCCCTAACCGGAATCGACCTGATCCCGGCCTCCCTGCTCATCGACACCCAAGCCCCGCTAGACGTCCTGCAAGCCATGGCCGACTACCGCATCCGCACCGTCACCCAGGTTCTTGAAAACATTGCTTTTCGCGCCGAGATTGGTTGCGACACGGTCGTGCTGTCTGTCTTCTCCAAACTGTTGGCCATACCATTGCGCGATGGTTGTGATTTGATGGATGTGATCGGCAGACGGTTACGAGCGCAGACTACTGAGTGACTAAGGCCGGTGTTCTGTGAGCACCCGCATCACCGGATGTTTTTTTCATCGTCGAAGGCTAAAACAGAAAAACATTTCGAGGATAAATTTGAGCGAAGCTTTCCTATGCTAGTGACGTACCGCATCACTTATAGGTTTTTTGCACAATGCCTTATCGACCAGCAGAGTCAGTGGATCGGAACCATGCAGCTTAGTGGTTGAACTTTTCATACCTTTGAACCCCCAACCGGATAACCCACCTTGACCGGAAATGAGGCCCACCCCCAATGAAAACCCTGCTGAAACTCACCCTCGCCGCCACCCTCGCCTGCGCCCTTCCCGCTTGGGCCTGCACACCTGAGGAAGCCACCGCCAAACGCGAACAATTGGCCAAGGAAGTGACCAAGCTCACCGAGCAAAACCCAGCCAAAGCCAAGGAGATCAACGCTGAGTTGCAGAAGATGGATTTGGGAACGGCGAGCAAGGATCTGCCGGACAAGTGCCAGTTGATCGATCAGCGATTGAAGGAGCTGGATTCAGCGGAGAAGAAAACCGAGGGCTGATCCGGCTCAGGAATCCCAGGCATAAAAAAACCGGACCCTGGTCCGGTTTTTTATTGGTCGCTAGAACTGCTTACTCAGCAGCCGGCGCTTCCGGCTTGCGGCGCTTGAGCGGCGCCATGCCGTCCTTGCTGACCAGCGACAGGGCGTCGGTCTTCGGGCGGTTGGCGATTTTGCGTTTGGTCGGAGCCTTGGCGCCGGTTTTCTTCTTGTCGCCTTTGGCGTCGACTTTTTTCTTCTTCACGCCAACGGCTTTGCCCGAGGCCTTGACCTTTTTCGGTCCGCCGTAGGTGCCTTTGACTTCCTTGATGGTGCGGCGCTCGAAGCTCTGCTTGAGGTAGCGCTCGACGCTCGACATCAGGTTCCAGTCGCCGTGGCAGATCAGCGAGATGGCCAGGCCATCGTTGCCGGCGCGGCCGGTACGACCGATGCGGTGAACATACTCGTCGCCGCTGCGCGGCATGTCGAAGTTGATCACCAAGTCCAGGCCATCCACATCGAGGCCGCGAGCGGCGACGTCGGTGGCAACCAGGATTTTCACGCCGCCCTGCTTCAGGCGGTCGATGGCCAGTTTGCGGTCCTTCTGGTCTTTGTCACCGTGCAGCACGAACGCTTTGTAGTCCTGCGCCACCAGGCGGCCGTAGATACGGTCGGCCATGGCCCGGGTGTTGGTGAATACGATGGCCTTCTGATAGGTCTCGTTGGCCAGCAGCCAGTTCACGATCTGTTCTTTGTGCTGGTTGTGGTCAGCGGTGATGATCTGCTGACGGGTGGTCGCATTCAGATCGCTGACGTTGTTGAGCTGCAGGTGCTCAGGGTTGTTCAGCACCTTGGCGACCATCTCGCGCAGGCCCGAACCACCGGTGGTGGCAGAGAACAACATGGTCTGCTGACGGTTGGTGCATTCCTGCACCAGACGCTGGACGTCTTCGGCAAAGCCCATGTCGAGCATGCGGTCGGCTTCGTCGAGGACCAGTACTTCAACTTCTTTGAGGTCGAGGTTGCCGGCGTTCAGTTGCTCGATCATCCGGCCCGGCGTACCGATCAGGATGTCCGGCACCTTGCGCAGCATTGCAGCCTGGACCTTGAAGTCTTCACCGCCGGTGATCAGGCCGGACTTGATGAAGGTGAACTGAGCGAAACGCTCAACTTCCTTGATGGTTTGCTGGGCCAGCTCGCGGGTCGGCAGCAGGATCAGGGTCTTGATGCTGACGCGGACTTTAGCCGGGCCGATCAGACGGTTGAGGATCGGCAAAACGAATGCAGCGGTTTTGCCGCTACCGGTTTGCGCTGTCACCCGCAGGTCACGCCCTTGGAGCGCCAGCGGAATAGCCGCTGCTTGCACAGGCGTTGGCTCGACAAATTTAAGCTCGGCCACGGCTTTGAGCAGGCGTTCGTGCAGGGCGAATTGGGAAAACACGGGTGCTACCTCGAAGAAATACAAAAAAACAGCTGCATAGGGTAACGGTTTCGAGCGCTAAGGCCGAGTTTCTTTATACAAACGGCGCTAAACAGTGGTTTTTTTGTTGCGTCTTTTGTCCTCAACCGTCATTCAAAGCGTCTTAAATGCTCTAATCGCCCCGTCGCGTCCTACAGAAGAACCGTTTTTACCCATGGATATCAAACAGCTCTGGCTCAACGTCCAAGACCTTTGGGGTGCCCTCGATCAGCACCCGCTCCTGCATTCCAGCCTGGCATTGGTGGTATTGCTGGTGGTTGCGCTGGTCCTCGGACGAGTGGCGCGGTATCTGATTCTGCATGCGACCAAAATGCTTGGTCGCCAGCCCGCGCTGCATTGGGTCAACGACTTGCGGCACAACAAAGTGTTTCATCGTCTGGCACAGATGACCCCGTCGCTGGTGATCCAGTTCGGCCTGTATCTGGTGCCGGAGCTGGGCAAGACCAGTCTGATCTTCCTCGGTAACGTTGCGCTGGCATTCACCATTCTGTTCCTGCTATTGGCGGTCAGTGCCCTGCTCAGCGCCCTGCTCGACATCTACGCGCGCACCGAACATGCCCGCACCCGCTCGATCAAAGGCTACATACAGCTGACGAAAATGGTCTTGTACGTACTCGGCGCGATCATCATTGTCGCCACGCTGATCGACCGCTCGCCGCTGTTGCTGCTGTCCGGTTTGGGCGCTATGTCGGCGGTGATTCTGTTGGTTTACAAGGACACCCTGTTGTCGTTCGTCGCCAGCGTGCAACTGACCAGCAACGACATGCTGCGGGTCGGCGACTGGATCGAGATGCCGCAAGTCGGCGCCGACGGTGACGTGGTCGACATCACGCTGCACACGGTCAAGGTGCAGAATTTTGATAAAACGATTGTTTCGATTCCAACCTGGCGCCTGATGTCCGAGTCGTTCAAGAACTGGCGCGGCATGCAGCAGTCCGGTGGACGACGGATCAAGCGAAGCCTGTTCATCGACGCCAGTGGTGTGCGGTTCATCCGAGACGACGAAGAACAGAAGCTGTCCCAGGTACATCTGCTGACCGATTACATCAGCCGCAAGCACGCTGAACTCAAGGCCTGGAACGAAGCCCAGGGCAATGTGGCGGCGATGTCGGCCAACCGTCGGCGGATGACCAATATCGGGACCTTCCGCGCGTATGCATTGGCGTATTTGAAGAGTCACCCGGAAATTCAACCGAACATGACCTGCATGGTTCGGCAGATGCAGACCACCGCTCAGGGGATTCCGCTGGAGATCTACTGTTTCACCCGCACCACCGTGTGGGCGGATTACGAGCGGATTCAGGGGGATATTTTCGATTACCTGCTGGCGGTGTTGCCGGAGTTTGGCTTGAGCCTGTATCAGCAGCCCAGTGGCGGAGATTTACGGGCCGGGCTACTGCCGGCGATGCTCGGCGCAAGCCATATTCCCGAGCCGGAAAAACACATCATGTAACACCGGTTTGCTGCGCGCTTGAGGAATGGCACCTATCCGATCATAAGTTATCAAGAACCCACTTTTGAACTGCTGCTGTATCGTTTATATCCCCATCAAAAACAAACTGGGGATTATAACTTTGATTATTTTCTCGTGTTCGGCCTCTCCATACCTTTAACGGTAGCCAGAACTGGGCACCACTCGGCAGTGTTTGAGAGCCTATATCAATATAAAGTGTATCAGCGCTCGTTGACAAACCAAAATGGACAACCCCCGGAACAGCAAGAACGACGTCCGCAAAGTCTAGACAGGCACTGGCGCAAAATGAGTCGGTAACCAGTGCAAGCTTACCTTTAAAACCTTGGGCATTGATTCCGCTCGACCCCTCTTGATCGACCGAGGAAGTGCTAGGCTGGCGCAACCAGTCTTTCTTCTCGTGAAGTGCGAGCTCCATTGACTTGGTCAAACCAAAAACAAATTGATAAGCTTCACTATTTTTTCCATAGTCGCTTTCCATGGTAGTTAGAGCTCTATTGAGTGTAGAGAGTGCAAAAGGAGAAACTCGCCACATCGCATACGCACGAGATGGCTCATCCAAGCTTTTTACCAATTGCGAGCCTAACAGAGCAGAAAGTATTTCAGCGCCAACTAAACTGTTACCGCCGCGATTACCTCGGGTATCAAGCACAACCAGCTTCGCGTCATTGATGCTCTTGATGGCGTCGAGCATTTTATCGAGGGAAGCATTCTCGGCTGCTGATGGCATAAAGTTCGATACATGTATCCAATATCGCCCGCCCCCCAAATTTTGAAGAGCTTGGGGCGGTTGAGGCTGGCGCAGGAAAGCCTCCAATTGCCCGCGATCTTCTTGCCACAATAAAGAAAAGCTTTGTCTTTCTCCATTTGGGAGAACAACCAAACAGCTTTTTGATAAGTCTCTCGACAGCACGGGATAGCTGGCATCATCGACAGTTAACTGCTTAGCCAAGTGCAACCAGGTCGAATTTAGATTAAGTCTACGATCAATATAAGGAGATAATTCACTTTCTAGTATCTCGCGCACCGATTTGTTATCACACGATATAACCTTGGAATTAATCGGCGGTAACGGTATAGGCCAATTTTTAGCGACGTGTTTCACAACGAAACTCTGCCCCTGCACATCCAAAATGAAACCTGCCCAGGAAGAACTTCCTTGATTAGGTTGATTCACCCCTACGTGTCCATCCTTGAAGCCCGCAATGTAAAAATTCAGCACGGCTTGAGAGTCTTTTCTTGAGTTGACGCGTTTGGACAGCTGACTTGCTTCCAAATAACCCTGTTCAACCCAGCCTGTAAAAGCCTTATTACTATTATCTATAGCGCCTGGATGAGAAGTAACTATCAGTTGTCGCATGGCAGAAAGATCACTGACAGTTATATTTTTCCAATCTTTTTTATGCGCTTCGCCCGCCAGCACAAAAGGCGGCAAAACAACTACAAAAAGAAGCATTAAGAACAAACTTTTGAAGTTAAACACACAGGTATTATGAGTCATTTAAAACACCAAAAAAACTAGATAAATGATGATCACATAGATGTCATCTGATCATTACGTACCAGTACACCAACGCTCGCTGCTAGCCGCGTTACCGTATGAAGAAAGTGTGAAGTTCCGAGTAGGTTAATAGCCGGTATTGACGGAGTTTGTGAAGCTTCTGGTGTCGGCACTTCGGCTTGAACGATAGGTACTTCAGCCTGAACAACAGTCGGTCTGGATTCCGGGGTATTTCTGGTGTCTTGGTGCTTGAGCCCCATATAGCCTAAACCCATCAAGCCGCCCCACAGGCAAACAGCCAACGCTGTTTTTTTTGTACGCAGATTTCATGCAGGTATTCCTTTAGTTTGGTTGTCCATGGCTTACCAGCCGAGCCCCTGCCTGCTGGCCCATCCGCCGCATCCGCGGTCTTTTGATCTTGAAAATCAAAAAAATCGCAGCTTGCGGCAGGTCTTACACGAATTTGGTTGCGCGCCTGAGATAGCCCATGCTCGCCTTGTTTCGAATGGCGGCGACGATAGCGGTTTTTGCCGGCCATCGCGACCAGTCAGGCAATGCCCCCCTGTGGGAGACTCTATGTTGCCTGTCACACCGCCATCGCGAGCAAGCTCGCTCCCAACAGGGGCTTAGCGCCCGAAGAGCCGGCGCACCTGAACGGGATCGGCATTACCGCTTTGGTCAAGCGCAAGAAAATATTTGAGCTGCCATTGCTGCGTCTTCATCGCTTGTTTGGCGACGGGTCTGGACCATGGCGGATAGACACGAATCGCGCGCTTGCCACCTTCGCCATCAATCGACATGACACCCTTGGCGGCGAGTACCTTCTGGTCAAACACAAAGTGCCCGCGATGGGTTTCATCAGCAACGCTCACCACCACAAAGGCGACGCCATCGCCGGTGTCGAGCGGTGCAATCTCGCTGGCAGGCGTTGGCCGCTTCCAGAGCGTGACGAATTGACCAATTTTGGTCGGCGTGGTTTTCGCTACGCGGAAGACCATCGCCTGGCCATTGAGGCCAAAGCGGCAGGCGCCGTAGTCGGCACTCTCCTCCTCGCGCCGAGCTTCATCCGTTAATGTCATGCCTGCGGGCTTGTAGATCTGCTCGATGGCGGTGATCAGGTCCGTCATGGCCGTCCCTGCAACGGCAGCACTTCTCGCCTGACACCCAACCGACTGATCCACACCGCCATCAGAATCACCGACCCGCCCAGGAACAACCGCCCCAGCGCTTCATGCTGATTCCAGATCAGCAAATTGATCAACAACCCCACCGGCACATGCAGGTTATTCATCACCGCAAGCGTCCCGCCGTTCACCAGGCACGCGCCTTTGTTCCACCAGTACAACCCGAGCGCAGTCGAGACCAGGCCGAGGAACACCAGTACGCCCCACTGCAGAGGCGCTTCGGGCAGGAAGTTCTGTTTGCCGAACAGCAGAAACGCCGGCAACGCCACCGCCAATGCCCCCAGGTAGAAGTAGCCAAAGCGCCGGTAATGCGGCAAATCGCTCGGATGGCGGGCCACCAGATGCTTATAGAGCACTTGCCCGGCGGCGTAGGTGAAGTTGGCCAGTTGCAGCAGCAGGAAGCCCATGAAGAAATCGGGGTTGATCCGGTCGTAGCGAATCACCGCCGCACCCATCACCGCCACCAGGGCCGCGACCAATGCCCACGGATTGAAGCGCCGGTTCAGCGCATCTTCAATCAGGGTCACGTGCAGCGGCGTGAGAATGGTGAACAGCAGCACTTCCGGCACCGTCAGCACCCGAAAGCTCAGGTACAGGCAGACGTAGGTCACGCCGAACTGCAACGCGCCGATCAGCAACATGCCGCGCATGAACGCCGGCTCGACCGAACGCCAGCGGGTCAACGGAATGAACACCAGCCCCGCCAGCACCACTCGCACCAGCACCGCAAAATAACTGTCGACATGACCAGCCAGGTATTCGCCGATCAAGCTGAAGGAAAACGCCTGAATCAGCGTGACAAAAAGTAGATAGCCCATGCTCGCCTCGTTTCGAATGGCGGCGACGATAGCGTTTTTTGCCCGTTATCGCGAACCGTCAGGCAACACAAATCCCTGTGGGAGCGAGCTTGCTCGCGATAGCGGTGTGTCAGATACGTTGATGTCGACTGACACTCAGCCATCGCGAGCAAGCTCGCTCACATGGTTTTATGCCCGCCCATCAAATCGCAGGCAAAAAAAAGCCCGATCTCGCTAAAGCGTTCAATCGGGCTACAGCACTCAGGAGCAACAAGTGCAAAGGGAGGTTCGATGCGCGTAAAGCCTTGAAGGGGTTGCGCCAGGTCACTTGAACATCAAGGGATTATCTGGCGATTAAAGCCCTAGGCGACCTGAGAAAGCTTGGCGTTGGCCTGGCTCAGGCCTTTCTCCTGGAAGTCACCGCCCAGGTTCATGCCTTCGGCGTGAATGAACGTTACGTCGTGAATCCCGATGAAGCCCATGACCTGACGCAGGTACGGTTCCTGGTGATCCGCGGTGCTGCCGGCGTAAATCCCGCCGCGGGCGGTCAGCACGTAGGCACGCTTGCCGCTGAGCAAGCCTTGCGGGCCGGTGTCGGTGTACTTGAAAGTCACGCCGGCACGCAGCACATGGTCGAGCCAGGCTTTGAGGGTGCTCGGGATGGCGAAGTTGTACATCGGCGCGGCCATGACCAGTACATCGGCAGCCAACAATTCGTCGGTCAGCTGGTTGGAGCGTTCCAGGGAAACCTGTTCGATGTCGTTGCGCTGCTCGGCAGGTTTCATCCAGCCGCCCAGCAGGTTGATGTCCAGGTGCGGCACCGGATTGACGGCCAGGTCACGAACGGTGATTTGGTCGTTCGGGTGCGCGGTTTGCCACTGGCGGATGAAGGTCTGGGTCAGCTGACGGGAAACCGAATCTTGCTGACGGGCGCTGCTTTCGATGATCAGAACACGGGACATGGCTTGTAGGCTCCATCTGAGAATGCTGTAAGGCGATGGAGTGAAGGTTAAACAGAGTTAAATCGATGGAAAAGCGCAAATAACTGCTATAAACCATCAATAAATTCGTTTATAAGCAGAGCATGCTTGGCGGGCGTGCTCCGCTTGAGGTCATTTGGGGGTGCAGGTCAGTTTGATACGCATCTTGATGATGCTTCGGTTGAACTTGGCGGTGGCATTTTTGTGTTTACCAGCGGCCACTTCGATGTTGCGGGTGCGTGGCGCTTCCGGGCCATTGTTGAAAACTACCTTACAGGCCGCATCGGTGGTGCCGTAGTTGTTCACCTGAATTGAAGCAATGTCGTTATCCGTGTCATACGCGTTGTAGTCGATGCTCAAGCCGTTCAGCTGTTTTTCAACGTCGATCGGATAGGCAAATGCCGTCAGCGGCAGCATCGCCAGCAGTAAACAACCCGATACCACACAACAAAGCTTTTTCATTCAGCAGTCTCCAATATGGGCTGCCAGCTTAGGACAAGAGGAGCTATTCATGAAAGCGCCCCGCGTGACCCTTGATCAATGGCGAACGTTACAGGCCGTGGTCGACCACGGTGGTTTCGCCCAGGCCGCCGAAGCGCTGCACCGCTCGCAATCATCGGTGAGCTACACCGTGGCGCGCATGCAGGACCAGCTCGGCGTGCCGCTGTTGCGCATCGACGGCCGCAAGGCGGTGCTGACCGAGGCCGGTGGCGTGTTGTTGCGCCGCTCGCGGCAACTGGTGAAACAGGCCAGTCAGCTGGAAGACCTGGCCCATCACATGGAACAAGGCTGGGAAGCGGAAGTGCGGCTGGTGGTCGACGCCGCTTACCCGAGCGCCCGCCTTGTCCGCGCCTTGACCGCGTTCATGCCGCAGAGCCGTGGCTGCCGGGTGCGTCTGCGTGAAGAAGTGTTGTCAGGCGTTGAGGAGGTGCTGCTCGAAGGCGTGGCCGATCTGGCCATCAGTGGTTTCAGCATCCCGGGTTATCTGGGCGCGGAATTGAGCGACGTCGAATTCGTCGCGGTCGCCCATCCCGAGCATCCCTTGCATCGCCTCAATCGCGAGCTGAATTTCCAGGACCTGGAAAGCCAGCTGCAAGTGGTCATCCGCGACTCCGGCCGCCAGCAGCCACGGGACGTCGGCTGGCTAGGCGCGGAACAGCGCTGGACCGTCGGCAGCCTGGCCACCGCGGCGACTTTTGTCAGCAGCGGTCTGGGTTTCGCCTGGTTGCCTCGGCACATGATCGAACGAGAAATCAAGGAAGGCCTGCTCAAGCTGCTACCGTTGGACCAGGGTGGCAGCCGCAATCCGAGCTTCTACCTGTACTCGAACAAGGACAAACCCTTGGGTCCGGCCACGCAGATTCTCATCGAACTGCTGCGCACTTTCGACACTGCACCGCTGGATGCACCTTTCGCCGCCCCTGAACAAGCCTGACACGGAGTGTACGCATGGCCTATTTCGAACATGAAGGTTGCAACCTGCACTATGAGGAATATGGCCACGGCACGCCGTTGCTGCTGGTCCACGGGCTGGGCTCCAGCACCCTGGACTGGGAAAAGCAGATCCCGGCGCTGTCGGCCCGCTACCGGGTGATCGTCCCGGATGTGCGAGGCCACGGTCGCTCGGACAAACCCCGCGAGCGCTACAGCATCGCCGGGTTCAGTGCCGACCTGGTCGCGCTTATTGAACACCTGAACCTCGGCCCGACACATTATGTGGGACTTTCCATGGGCGGGATGATCGGTTTTCAACTGGCCGTGGACCAGCCGCAATTGCTCAAAAGCCTGTGCATCGTCAACAGCGCGCCCGAGGTCAAACTGCGCAGCCGCGACGATTACTGGCAGTGGTTCAAGCGCTGGAGCCTGATGCGCGTCCTCAGTCTGGGCGCCATCGGCACGGCCCTGGGCGGCAAGCTGTTCCCCAAACCCGAACAGGCTGACCTGCGACAAAAAATGGCCGAGCGCTGGGCAAAAAACGACAAACATGCTTATCTCGCCAGCTTCGATGCAATTGTTGGCTGGGGGGTTCAGGAACGACTTTCGAGGGTCTCCTGTCCAACGCTCATCGTCAGCGCCGACCGTGACTACACACCGGTCTCGCTGAAAGAGACCTACGTAAAACTGCTGCCCGATGCGCGGCTGGTGGTGATCGCCGATTCGCGCCACGCCACCCCGCTGGATCAACCCGAAATGTTCAACCAAACGCTGCTCGAGTTTCTCACCGCAGTCGACACCACCTCACTCAGGATCACTGACCCATGCTGAAAAAAATCGCCCTCGTCGCTGGCTCCGTTCTGTTTGCCGCCAACCTGATGGCCGCAACGCCCGCCAAGGCGCCGCACGTGCTGCTGGAAACCACCAACGGCCAGATCGAAATCGAACTGGACCCGGTCAAGGCGCCGATCAGTACCAAGAACTTCCTTGAGTACGTCAACAGCGGCTTCTACAACAACACGATTTTTCACCGCGTAATTCCGGGCTTCATGGTCCAGGGCGGCGGTTTCACTCAACAAATGCAGCAGAAAGAAACCAAGGCACCGATCAAGAACGAGTCCAAAAACGGTCTGCATAACGTCCGTGGCACGCTGTCCATGGCCCGCACCTCTAATCCTGATTCGGCCACTAGCCAGTTTTTCGTGAACGTCAAAGACAATGACTTCCTCGACAGCGGTGACGGCTATGCGGTGTTCGGTAAAGTCGTCAAAGGCATGGACGTGATAGACGTCATCGTCAACTCGCCAACCACCATGCGCGGCGGTATGAAAGATGTGCCAGCCGACCCTGTGTTCATCAAGTCGGCCAAAGTCATCGACTAAGCTACGCAGGAAGTCTTGAGCGGCTGCCGGAGTGCGCCGCTTACACTGTTCAAAGGAGAGCCCGTGCGCGGGCGGAGAACCGATGCTTTATCGCCGTTTCGAGAAACTGATCGACATTTTCCGCGATGCCCCGACGGCCGCTCCGCCGGATCGGGTTCTCCCTTTTTATACCTATTATCTGAAGCAGGTCTGGCCGAGTTTCGCCGTCCTGCTCTTCGTCGGTCTGATCGGTGCGCTGATCGAAGTGGCGCTGTTCAGTTACCTGAGTCGCATCATCGACCTGACCCAAGGCACGCCCAACGTCGATTTCTTCAAGGAACATGGCATCGAGCTGGCCTGGATGGCGGTGGTAGCCCTGGTTTTTCGGCCGATTTTTGTTGGCCTGCATGACCTGCTGGTGCACCAGACACTGAGTCCCAGCATGACCAGCCTGATCCGCTGGCAGAACCACAGTTACGTGCTCAAACAGAGCCTGAATTTTTTCCAGAACGACTTCGCCGGGCGCATCGCCCAACGCATCATGCAGACCGGCAACTCGCTGCGCGATTCGGCCGTGCAAGCGGTTGACGCGCTGTGGCACGTGCTGATCTACGCGATCAGTTCGCTGGTGCTGTTCGCCGAAGCCGACTGGCGCCTGATGATCCCGCTACTGACCTGGATCGTCGCCTTCATCAGTGCCCTTTACTACTTCGTGCCACGGGTCAAGGAACGTTCGGTCGTGTCCTCCGATGCGCGCTCCAAACTCATGGGGCGAATTGTCGATGGCTATACCAACATCACTACCCTGAAGCTGTTCGCCCACACCAACTTTGAGCAGCAATACGCTCGCGAAGCGATCAAGGAACAAACCGAAAAAGCCCAACTGGCCGGCCGGGTGGTCACCAGCATGGACGTGGTCATCACCAGCATGAACGGCTTGCTGATCGTCGGCACCACCGGCCTGGCCCTGTGGTTGTGGACGCAGTCGCTGATCACCGTAGGCGCGATTGCCCTGGCCACCGGCCTGGTGATCCGCATCGTCAACATGTCCGGCTGGATCATGTGGGTGGTCACCGGCATTTTCGAAAACATCGGCATGGTTCAGGACGGTTTGCAGACCATTTCTCAACCGGTCAGCGTCACCGATCGAGAGCAGGCCAAGCCGCTGGCGGTCACCCGTGGCGAAGTGCGTTTCGAGCACGTGGATTTCCACTACGGCAAGAAGAGCGGGATCATTGGCGACCTCAACCTGACCATCAAGCCCGGCGAGAAAATCGGCCTGATCGGCCCGTCCGGTGCCGGCAAGTCAACACTGGTCAATCTGCTGCTGCGCCTCTATGACGTGGAAGGCGGGCGCATCCTCATCGACGGCCAGAACATCGCCGAAGTCGCCCAGGAAAGCCTGCGCGAGCGCATTGGCATGATCACCCAGGACACGTCCCTGCTGCATCGCTCGATCCGCGACAATTTGCTGTACGGCAAACCCGACGCCACCGACGCCGAACTCTGGGAAGCGGTGCACAAGGCCCGCGCCGACGAGTTCATCCCATTGTTGTCGGACTCCGAAGGTCGCACCGGGTTTGATGCCCACGTCGGTGAACGCGGGGTGAAACTCTCCGGCGGTCAGCGTCAACGGATTGCGATTGCTCGCGTGCTGCTCAAGGACGCGCCGATCCTGATCATGGACGAGGCCACCTCGGCGCTGGACTCGGAAGTCGAAGCGGCGATCCAGGAAAGCCTGGAAACACTGATGCAGGGCAAAACCGTGATCGCCATCGCTCACCGGCTCTCGACCATCGCCCGCATGGACCGGCTGGTGGTCCTGGAAAAAGGCAAGATCGCCGAAACCGGTAGCCACGCCGAACTGCTGGCCCATGGCGGGTTGTATGCGCGGTTGTGGCAGCACCAGACGGGTGGGTTTGTCGGGATCGATTGAATCGATCCTGCCCCCTTCAGTCTTGCCGGTAAGGCAAGGCCGTCCTCGCTTCCTCGGCATACGCCAGCACGCCAACGCGCTCTTGCTGCAGGAAGTCTTTGACGGCGGCTTTCAGGCCGGGATGACGCAAGTAGTGCCATGAATGAGTGATCACAGGTTCGAACCCGCGAATCAACTTGTGCTCGCCCTGGGCACCGGCATCGAAACGCTGGATGCCATTGGCAATCGCGTAGTCCATGCCCTGGTAGAAACAGGTCTCGAAATGCAGACGGTCGAACTCCGCCAGACAGCCCCAGTAACGACCATAAAAGCTGTCGCCGCCCACCAGACTGAAGGCCATGGCCACGGGCCGTGAGCCTTGCTTGGCCAACACCACACGAATCGACTCTGGCATGCGCTCGGCCAGCAAACTGAAAAACTCCCGCGTCAGATACGGCGCTTGCCGACGCACTGCGTAGGTATTGGCGTAGCAGGCATAGACAAAATCCCACTGTGCCTGATCGAGCTGCCTACCTTCAAGCCATTCGAAATCAATGCCCTGCCCCGCCACTTGTTCACGTTCCTTGCGCATCTGCTTGCGCTTGCGCGAACTGAGGACGTCGAGGAAGTCCTGAAAATCCCGATAGCCACGATTCTGCCAGTGGTACTGACAGCCGATTCGCTGCAACCAGCCTGGCTGCTCGGCCAAGGCTGCGTCAGTGAACGGGTCGGTGAAGTTGATGTGGGCACTGGAGAGTTCTTCGATCTCAAGGTAGCCCGGCAGGCTTTTCAACAGCTCGAAACCGTCCTCGAGCGTGGCCGCCAGCAAACGCGGGCCACTGACCGGACTGAACGGCACAGCCGTCAGCAGCTTGGGGTAATAGTCGATACCAGCACGCTCACACGCATCAGCCCAGGCGTGATCGAACACGTACTCGCCATAGGAATGCCATTTGCGGTAACTGGGCAGCGCGGCAATCAGGCGATCGCCTTCGATGTGCAACAAATGCTCGGGTCGCCAGCCGGAATGAGGACCGACGCTGCCGCTGTCTTCCAGCGCGCTGAGAAAGGCGTGGCGCAGAAAGGGCTGATTCTCGGGCACCAGGGCATCCCACGTCTGCGACGCGATTTCGGACAGACTTTCCAGACGTAGCAGCGGCATTGGTTCTTCCCTACTTCTTTGCGTGAAAGCCTGGCGAGTATCGCCCATCGCCAAAAAATCCACACGAGCAATCCGCCGACAGGGCTCTGGATAAGGCTTTACGCCATATTTGTATCGTCATCGAGACGCCATCACATTGCCACTGCTCTGTCATAAACCATCGCGATACTGGCGCCTGTTTTTAGAGCGCCGGGTTCTAAACCTGGTCACTGTTTTCCGTCCGCCAACGGTCGGTTGTGTCCTGGATGGCTCAGTCATCCCATTACATCTTCGGAGATTGATATGCGTCTTGCTTCCACGAAAACTGCGGCAGCCCTGTGTGGCGGGCTGTTGCTGGCCATGAGCGTTCCGGCCAGCGCTGCAGTCGACGCCAAACTGCTCGACATGCTCAAGGCAAACGGCTCGATTACCAACGCGCAGTACAGCGAACTGCAAGCCGAGCTGACCAGGGATCAGAAGGACCAGCAAATTGCTCGTCAGGCTCAACAAGAGACCAACGAACAGATCGCAGCGACCGCGAAGAAAACCAATGAACTGAGTACCTTCGACCAGAAACTGGCATGGGCAGCCAAGACCCAATTCAAGGGTGACGTGCGTTTCCGTGAGGAAACAGTCCACAACGACGGCGTTCCAAACAACAAAGACCAGGATCGTCAGCGCATTCGTGCCCGCCTGGGTGCCTACAGCGAAATCAACCCGCAAGTCGACACCGGTATCCGTATCGCCACCGGCAGCAACGACGACGCTCGCTCCACCAACCAGGACCTGAACAACTACTTCGACAAGAAGTCGATCTGGCTGGACCAGGGCTACGTCGACTACCACCCCGACGCGATCAAGAACCTGCACCTCGTCGGCGGCAAGATGCCGCAACAATGGGTGAGCATGGGCGACATCATCTGGGATAGCGACATCAACCCGGAAGGCCTGGCCGCGACTTACAAATACCCGCTGGGCGGCAGCACCGAGCTGTTCGGTAGCGCCGGTCACTACACCCTCAAGGACAACGTCGACGGCGAGGGTGTGCAGTTCAAACACGACTTGCGTCTGTACGCTGGCCAGTTGGGTGCGCGCTTCGCCATCACCGACAGCATGAAAATGACCTTGGGCGGCAGTATCTACTCGTACGACAACGACAAGAACAGCGCCTGCCCTACCACCGGCACCGTCACCGCGCCATGCGCACTGGCCGTCAACGGCAACAGCCCGAACGAAACCTTCAAACTGTACGAAGGCTTTGGTCAGCTCGACTTCAGCAACCTGCCAGTACCGCTCTCGTTGTACGGTCAGTACGTCAACAACAAAGACGCGAGCAACGATCAGGACACTGGTTGGTTGACCGGCGTCAAGACCAAGCTCTACGGCTTCGCAGTGGACTACAACTACCGCGATGTACAGCGTAACGCGGTGGTCGGCGCCTTCACCGACTCCGACTTTGCCAACGGTTTCACCGGTTCGCGCGGCAGCAAGTTGAAAGTGAGCTACGAGTTGGACAAGAACTTCAACCTCGGCGCGACGTACTTCATGGCTACATCTGACCAAACCAACGCCAGCATCAACAAGAAAGACTCCGACATCAACACCCTGCAACTGGATGCCGAAGCGAAGTTCTGATTCCCCAGCTACACGACTCGAGCAAGGAAGCTCGAGGCGCTTTTACAAACTCGCGTTGTGGTATCGGTCCCCATCATCCGTCCGATACTGCAGCGCGAGTTTTTTTTGTTGGCGCAAACAAAGGCGAACTCAGCGCTTGCGCAGAATCACGCTGCCAATCGAGTAACCGGCACCGAACGAGCTGAGCACTGCCAGCGAACCGGCGGCCAGATCGTCCTGGTTCTTGTGAAACGCAATCACGGAACCGGCGGAGCTGGTGTTGGCGTAGGTGTCGAGAATCACCGGGGCTTCTTCTTCGGTGGCTTCGCGGCCCAGCAGCTTCTTGACGATCAGGTGGTTCATGCTGAGGTTGGCCTGGTGCAGCCAGAAGCGTTTCACGTCGCTGATGTTGAGCGTGTTCTCTTCCAGGTGCGTAGCGATCAGCTCGGCGACCATCGGGCAGACATCGCGGAACACCTTGCGGCCTTCCTGCACGAACAGTTTGTCCTTGGCACCGATGCCCTCTTCCGCCGCGCGGTTGAGGAAGCCGAAGTTGTTGCGGATGTTGTTGGAGAACTTGGTCAGCAGCTTGGTGCTGACGATGTCGAACTGGTACTTGGACGTTGCCAGGTCAGCACGTTCGATGATCACCGCAGTCGCGGCGTCGCCGAAGATGAAGTGGCTGTCACGGTCGCGGAAGTTCAGGTGCCCGGTGCAGACTTCCGGGTTGACCATCAGGATCGCCCGGGCCTGGCCCAGTTGCACGCTGTTGGTTGCAGCCTGAATGCCGAAGGTCGCCGAGGAGCAGGCGACGTTCATGTCGAAACCGAAACCCTGGATGCCCAAGGCTTCCTGGACTTCGATGGCGATGGCCGGATAGGCCCGTTGCAGGTTGGAGCAGGCGACGATCACGCCGTCGATGTCTGCGGCGGTCTTGCCGGCACGCTGCAAGGCTTGCTCGGCGGCGCCGATGGCCATTTGGCAAAGCACCGACCACTCGTCATTCGAGCGTTCCGGCAGGCGTGGCGCCATGCGTTGCGGGTCGAGGATGCCTTCCTTGTCCATGACAAAGCGGCTTTTGATGCCAGACGCCTTTTCGATAAACGCCGCGCTGGACTCGGTCAACGCTTCGATTTCGCCGCGCGCGATGGCGTCGGCATTGTCGGCGTTGAATTGCGCGACGTAAGCGTTGAAAGACTGCACCAGCTCTTCGTTGGAGATGCTGTTGGCCGGGGTGTACAGGCCGGTGCCGCTGATGACGACGTTATGCATGGTCGTTTCTCTATCTGTTCAGGCAGAAAGTATTGGTACCGACGTACCAACACACAAAAGGATCTGCTCCCGTCAGGGGGAAGCAAACCTGGCATCGCTTTATTCCGATCCGCCCAGGCCTGTGAAGGCTCAAAACCGAGGGGCCGGCGTTTATAGGCGCGAAGTTTGCCATAAACACTGGGGTTTGGCCCCTTTTGCGAGATCGAAGACTACGGCTCCACGAGTGTCCATTGCTTGTTCAAGCGCTTATCCGAGATCGGCACCTTGGTCCCCAATTGCTGGGCGAACAGGGAAACCCGGTATTCCTCCAGCCACCAGCGATAGAGTTCCAGCTGCGGATCGCGTTTGCCTTCCTGGGCATGTTTGTTGGCGCGGGTTTGATATTGCGTCCACAGGCCAGACAATTCGCCGCTCCAGACCCGATCCCTCTGCACCTGAGCGCCGATTTTCTCGAAGCGCTGCTCGACCGCTTTCAGATAACGCGGCAGCTCCTTGAGCCACTGCATCGGGGTTTCCCGGACGAAGCCCGGATACACCAGATGACTGAGCTGCTGCTTGATGTCGTTCAACGCCACGGCTTGCGCCAGGTCGATCTTGCCCTTGAAGCGTTTTTGCAGGCCGTGCCAGAGCTTGAGAATCTCCAGCGTCAGCTTCGCCAGACGCTCGGCGTGCTCGGTCCAGCCACCGCGCTTGCGTTCGGCCAGCGATGCCAACCCGGCGCCATCCCGTGGCAGCGGGTCTTCGCCGTCGAGAATGCAACTGTCGAGGCTGGCCAGCAGGATGTCTTCGACCAGACTGTCGATGCGCCCCATGTCGCGGTACATCAGGCCCAATTCGGTCAGCCCCGGCAACTTGCTGCGCAGGAACTTCGCCGGTTCGGCCAGTTGCTGCATCAGCAAACGCTGCAAGGCGCGGCGATGTTGAAACTCGGCCTCGGCCGGCGTCGAGAAACGTCCTTCCTTGACCGTGCCGCTCTCTTCCACCAGCGCCGGATACACCGTCATCGAGAGCCCGGCGATTTTCTGCTGGGTTTTCTCGGCGACGGCGGCAAACACTTTCGGCTCCACCGGTTGCTGGTTTTTCGCGGTTTGCGGCACCGCCAAAGCGGCCTGACTGGCTTCGGCAAAGCGTGCGGTCAGTTCCGCCAAATCACGCCCTTCGCCAAGGAACTTACCCTGGCCGTCGACGATTTCCAGGTTCATCCGCAAATGACTGTCGACCTGCTGCGACGCTTCGGCCCAGGCTTCATCGCTGACCCGCGCACCGGTCATGCGCAACAGTTCACGGCCCAACGCTTGCGGCAACGAGCCCTCGGCGAAGGTCATGCGCTGCAATGCGGCTTTGACGAAGTCCGGCACCGGTACGAAATTCTTGCGCAGCGCTTTGGGCAGGTTGCGCACCAGCGCGATGCACTTGGCCTCGATGACGCCCGGCACCAGCCATTCCAGACGCTCCGGCGGCAGCATCGGCAACAACGGTGCCGGCACTCGCAGGGTTACACCGTCGCGTGGATGGTTCGGTTCGAAGTGGTAACTGAGCGCCAACTCCAGATCGCCGATGTGCAAGGTGTCCGGATAATGCAGGGCGGTGACTTCACTGGCCTCGCGGGCCAGCACGTCTTCTTCGCGCATGATCAGCAGCTGCGGGTCTTTCTGGCTGTTGACCCGGTACCAGCTGTCGAACGTCGCGGTCTGGTGAATCTCTGCCGGCAGGCGCGCGTCGTAGAAGGCGAACAGGGTCTCTTCGTCGGCCAGAATGTCGCGACGGCGAGCCTTGGCTTCCAGTTCGTCGAGCTGTTCCAGCAGTTGCGCATTGGCCGTCAGGCACTTGGCCTTGGACTGAATCTCGCCACGCACCAGGCCATCACGAATGAAGAACTCACGAGACACCACCGGATCGATCGGCCCGTAATGCACCGGCCGGCGACCGACCACGATCAGCCCGAACAAAGTGATCTGCTCGAATGCCACGACTTGACCGCGCTTCTTCTCCCAATGGGGTTCGAAGTGGTTTTTCTTGATCAGGTGCCCGGCTAACGGCTCGATCCAGTCGGCGTCGATCTTGGCGACCATGCGCGCGTAGAGCTTGGTGGTTTCCACCAGTTCGGCGGCCATCAGCCATTGCGGGCGTTTTTTGCCCAACCCGGATGACGGGTGAATCCAGAAGCGCCGCTGACGGGCGCCGAGGTAGTCGCCGTCTTCGGTTTTCTGGCCAATCTGGCTGAGCAGCCCCGAGAGCACGGCTTTGTGCAGTTTCGGGTAATCCGCCGGCTCTTTATTGAGGCTGAGCTGCATGTCGCGGCAGATCAGGCTCAGTTGGCGATGGGAGTCGCGCCACTCGCGCAAGCGCAAGTAGTTGAGGAAGTTCTTGCGGCACCAGTTGCGCAACGGACTCGCCGTCAACGCCTGGCGCTGTTCTTCGAAACCACGCCATAGATTGACCAGCCCGGCGAAATCCGAATCCACGTCTTTCCATTGCGCGTGAGCCTGATCAGCCGCTTGCTGGCGTTCCGGCGGACGCTCGCGCGGGTCCTGAATCGACATGGCGCTGGCGACGATCAGCACTTCCTGCAAGCTGCCGAGTTTCGCCGCTTCCAGCAGCATGCGGCCCATGCGCGGGTCCACTGGCAAGCGCGCCAACTGGCGACCGAGTGGCGTCAGCTGGCTGTTGCGGTCGACCGCCGAGAGTTCTTGCAGCAGGTTAAAACCGTCGCTGATGGCTTTGCCATCCGGCGGCTCGATAAACGGGAAATCGGTGATCTCGCCTAGGCGCAGATGCAGCATCTGCAAAATCACCGCCGCGAGGTTGGTCCGCAGAATTTCCGGGTCGGTAAATTCCGGTCGGCCAATGAAATCTTCTTCGCCATAGAGGCGGATGCAAATGCCCGGCTCGACCCGTCCGCAGCGACCTTTACGCTGGTTGGCGCTGGCCTGGGAAATGGCTTCGATGGGCAAGCGCTGGACCTTGGCGCGGTAGCTGTAACGGCTGATGCGCGCGGTGCCGCTGTCAATCACATAACGAATGCCCGGCACCGTCAGCGAGGTTTCCGCGACGTTGGTCGCCAGCACCACGCGCCGCCCTGAGTGCGACTGGAAAATCCGCTGCTGTTCGGCCGGCGACAGTCGTGCGTAGAGCGGCAGAATCTCGGTGTGCTTGAGCTGGGCCTTGCGCAGCATGTCCGCCGCGTCGCGAATCTCGCGCTCGCCGGGCAGGAACACCAGCACGTCGCCGGGGCTTTTGCGCTCGCTGCGTTCGAACGCGGCGATTTCGTCGAGGGTGGCGAGAATCGCCTGATCCACGGTCAAGTCGTCTTCGACGCGGTTGCCCTCCTCGTCCTGCTCCAGGGTCAGCGGGCGATACCAGGTTTCCACGGGGAAGGTGCGGCCGGAGACTTCGACAATCGGCGCATCGTCGAAGTGTTTGGAGAACCGCTCCAGGTCGATGGTCGCCGAGGTGATGATGACTTTCAGGTCCGGGCGACGCGGCAGCAGGGTTTTCAGGTACCCCAGCAGGAAGTCGATGTTGAGGCTGCGTTCGTGGGCTTCGTCGACGATGATCGTGTCGTAGCGTTCGAGGTAGCGGTCGTTCTGGGTTTCCGCCAGCAGGATGCCGTCGGTCATCAGCTTGATCAGGGTGTTGGAATCGCTCTGATCCTCGAACCGCACCTGATAGCCGACCAGCGCACCCAGCGGCGTGGCCAATTCTTCGGCGACGCGGCTGGCCACGCTGCGGGCGGCGATTCGACGCGGCTGGGTGTGGCCGATCAGGCCATGCTGGCCGCGACCGATTTCCAGGCAGATCTTCGGCAACTGGGTGGTTTTACCCGAACCGGTTTCACCGGCAATGATCAGCACCTGATGCTTGAGCAGCGCGGCTTTGATTTCGTCGCGTTTGGCGGCGATCGGCAAGCTGTCGTCGTAACGAATCACCGGCAGGCTGGCCCGCCGCGCCACCACCTGATCACAGGACGCCTGCGTGCGCGTTACCCATTGGGCCAGCTTGGCCTCGTCAGGTTTTTTGCGCAGCTCAAGCAACTGCCGCCGCAGCCGGTGGCGGTCGGCGAGCATGGCGTGATCGAGGTTTTTCAGCAGTTTGTCGATGGAAGGCGATTCGTCAGTCATCAGGTACGCAATAAGTCGTCTAGTGGCGCAGGGGGCGGATTGTCGCAGATTTAAAGGACGAACGAGATCCCTTGTAGCAGCTGTCGAGCCCCAGCGAGGCTGCGTTGGCCTCGGACGCAGCCTCGCTGGGGCTCGACAGCTGCTACATAAATCGTGCGAAACGGTTACTCGTTATCGAGGCCCTTGCGCCGATACGGGAACACGTCGATGACCTTCCCGGCGCGAATGGCTTCCTGAAGGCTTTTCCAGTAATCGGCGTTGTAAAGCTCACCATGCAACTGATCAAACAACTTCCTTTGCCCGGAATCGGCAAACAAAAACGGCGGAAACTCTTCAGGAAACACATCCAGCGGTCCAATCGAATACCAAGGCTCCGACGCCATTTCGTCTTCCGGCGTCCGCGGTTGCGGGATATGCCGGAAGTTGGCCTCGGTCAGGAAGCAGATCTCGTCATAGTCATAAAACACCACCCGCCCGTGACGAGTGACGCCAAAATTCTTCAGCAGCATGTCGCCGGGAAAGATGTTCGCCGCCGCCAGTTGCTTGATCGCCAACCCGTAATCTTCCAGCGCCTCGCGAACCTGAGAGTCGTTGGCGTTCTCCAGATACAGGTTCAACGGCGTCATCCGCCGCTCGGTCCAGCAGTGGCGGATCAGCACGGTGTCGCCCTCTACCGACACGGTGGACGCTGCCACTTCAAGCAATTCCTCCAGACAGGCCGGGGCGAACTTGCTCAACGGGAAGCGAAAGTCGGCAAATTCCTGGGTGTCGGCCAGGCGCCCGACCCGGTCAACGCTTTTCACCAGACGGTACTTCTCGATCACCGTGGCGCGGTCGACGTTCTTTGAAGGCGAGAAGCGGTCCTTGATGATTTTGAATACGGTGTTGAAGCCCGGCAGGGTAAACACGCTCATCACCATGCCGCGCACGCCCGGGGCCATGATGAACTGGTCGTCGGTGTTGGCCAGGTGATTGATCAGCGCCCGATAGAACTCGGATTTTCCGTGTTTGTAAAAGCCGATCGAGGTGTACAGCTCGGCGATGTGCTTGCCCGGCAAGATGCGCTTGAGGAAACCAATGAACTCCGCCGGTACCGGCACGTCGACCATGAAATACGAACGGGTGAACGAGAAGATGATCGACACGTCCGCTTCATCGGTGATCAGCGCATCGATCTGAATACCGCGACCTTCGCGGTGCAGCAGCGGAATCACCAGCGGCCATTGTTCGTCCTGGGTGTAGATGCGCCCGACCAGGTACGCGCCTTTGTTGCGGTAAAGCACCGAGGAAAACAGTTCGACGCTCAATTCCGGGTCCTTGCAGACCCAGTCGGGCAGGTGCTCGCGCAATTGCCCTTCGAGGCGAGACAGGTCGCCCGCCAGGTTGGCGTAATCCTCGCTGAAGCGGTAGTCGGCAAAAATGCTCGCCAGCATCCCGGACAACTGCCCCTGGGGCTTGTACGTGCGGGTTTGCGCGGCGCGGGCGCGACGCAGGCTCGGCCGGGTGGTGTGGATGAACATGCAGCCGTCGCTGATCAGGTCATGGCTGAACAGCCCGCAGAAGATCGAGTTGTACCAGGTTTCGGACAGTTCATCGTCGAAGCGCAGGTCGATCAGCGTGATGTAAGCGCTTTTGACCAGCGGCCAGCAGCTGACATCCAGCGTGTCGGCGTCGAAAGCGATGCGCAGCCGTACCACCGTTTCGCTGACTTTTTCTTCGTAGAGATTGATCCGCGCGGCCGACGCCGTTTGCGTCTCCTGCCACTTGGCCTGCTCGAAACGGGCCCGGGCGCCGTCGGTGATCTGGCGGAAATGCTCGCGGTAATCGTCAAAGCCATCGAGGATCATTCGGGCGATGTCGGCGGCTGGCCATTGCTGCGGCATAGGTAAAACCTCGGCGGCTGATGCTTATCGTGGGGCATGAGCTTAGTGGCCCTTTGTTACGCAACGCAACCATTGCCTTGCGTCCTGACTGGCGCGACACTTGCGCGCCAATCAAGGAAGGAAAGCGCTGTGAACCCCGTCGATACTCTGCGTTTGTTGTCGCTTGCCGCCATTTGGGGCGCGAGCTTTCTATTCATGCGCATCATTGCCCCGGTGATTGGCACAATCCCCACTGCTTTTTTCCGCGTATCGATTGCCGCGGTCGGCCTGCTGGTCATCCTCGGTCTGATGCGCATCAGCTGGGATTTCAAAGGAAAACTCAAAACCGTGATGCTGCTCGGGGTGATCAACTCCGGGATTCCGGCGACCCTCTATTCGGTAGCCGCGCAAGTGCTGCCAGCCGGTTACTCGGCGATTTTCAACGCCACCACGCCACTGATGGGCGTGCTGATCGGCGGTCTGTTCTTCCATGAAAAGCTCACCGCCGCCAAGCTTGGCGGCGTGTTCCTCGGGCTGCTTGGCGTGGGCATCCTGACCCGTGCTGGTCCGGTGGCGTTCGACATGGAACTGCTGATGGGCGCCCTCGCCTGCCTGCTCGCCACGACCTGCTACGGTTTCGCCGGATTCCTCGCACGCCGCTGGCTTGATCAGGCCGGTGGTCTCGACAGCCGTCTATCGGCGGTGGGCAGCATGCTGGGGGCGACGTTGTTTCTGTTGCCGCTGTTCGGTTACAGCGTAATCAGCCAGCCACCGGAGAGCTGGGGCGGCTGGAGTGTCTGGTTGTCGTTGCTGGGGTTGGGACTGGTGTGTACAGCCTTGGCGTACATTATTTACTTCCGTCTGCTCAGCTCGGTCGGGCCGGTCAAGTCGATGACCACGACCTTCCTGATCCCGCCGTTCGGAGTGTTGTGGGGGGCGTTGTTGCTGGATGAGCCGTTGTCGATGGCGCACATCTATGGCGGGGTGTTGATTGCGGCGGCGTTGTGGTTGGTGTTGAAGTCGGCGGTGGTGAAGGCGGCAGTGGTGGCTGCCAAATAATTTGTAGTGAGCCTGATGCCGCCATCGCGAGCAAGCTCGCTCCCACATTGGATATTTTTCGTTGCGCAGATTCAATGTGGGAGCGAGCTTGCTCGCGAAAGCGATTGTTCAGACGCTACAAAGCTGACTGACTCACCTCGCCATCCACCAACCGCCGAATCCCCAGCGGATTGGCATTCTGCAACGCCTCGGGCAACAACGCATCCGGGTAATTCTGGAAGCACACTGGCCGCAGGAATCGATCGATCGCCAGCGTGCCAACCGACGTACCCCGCGAATCTGAAGTTGCCGGGCATGGCCCGCCATGCACCATCGCCTCGCAGACCTCGACCCCCGTCGGATAACCATTGAGCAAAATCCGCCCAACCTTTTCCTGCAGCGCCTCCGCGAGCCAGCGGTACTCCAGCAATTCCTCGGCTTCGCCAATCAACGTTGCCGTCAATTGCCCTCGCAGGCCATTCAACGCTGCCGTCAGCTGAGCCCGATCTTCGACTTCGATGACGATAGTGGTCGGCCCGAAAACTTCTTCCTGAAGCAGTTCATCGCCCGTGAGCAGCAGGCTGACATCAGCCTTGAACACTTGCGGTTGAGCCTGATTGCCCTGTTGCGGCTTGCCTGCCAGATGCGTCAATCCCGGATGCTCGTGCAGCTCGCCCAGACCTTTGCTGTAACTCGCCAATGCGCCAGCGTTGAGCATGGTTTGCGCCGGTTGCTGGTTCATGCTGGCGCAAAACGTTTCCAGAAACAGGCTGAACTGCGGCGAGCGCAAACCGATGACCAATCCCGGATTGGTGCAAAACTGCCCACAACCTAATGTCACCGATCCGGCCAGTTGCACAGCGATCTGCTCGCCGCGCACCTTGAGCGCTTCGGGCAGCAGGAACACCGGATTGATACTCGACATCTCGGCAAACACCGGAATCGGCTGCGGCCGGGTCGCGGCCATGTGGCTCAGGGCATTGCCGCCCTTGAGCGAACCGGTGAAACCCACCGCTTGAATCGCCGGGTGCTTGACCAGCCATTCGCCGACGCCCCCGCCGTAGATCATATTGAACACGCCGACCGGCATCTCGGTGCGCTCGGCGGCGCGGATGATAGCGTCCGCCACCCATTCGGCGGTTGCCATGTGCCCGCTGTGAGCTTTGAACACCACCGGGCAACCGGCGGCCAGCGCCGAGGCGGTATCACCACCGGCCGTGGAAAACGCCAACGGAAAGTTACTGGCGCCGAACACCGCCACCGGCCCGAGGGCGATTCGGTACTGACGCAGATCCGGACGCGGCAACGGCTGGCGATCCGGCAGCGCCCGATCAATCCGCGCACCGTAGAAATCGCCGCGACGCAGCACCTTGGCAAACAAGCGCATCTGCCCGCTGGTGCGTGCGCGTTCACCCTGGATACGCCCCGCCGGCAACGCGGTTTCGCGGCACACGATGGCGACGAAGTCATCGCCCAATGCATCGATTTCATCGGCAATGGCGTCGAGGAATGTCGCGCGTTTTTCCGCGCTCAGGTTGCGGTAGATCGGGTATGCAGCGGCTGCGGATTTCGCGGCAGTATCCACTTCGGCCTCAGTGGCCTGGAAGAAAGTGCCGGGTAGCGGCTCTCCCGTGCTCGCGTCGAGGCTTTGCAGTTGCAACGTGCCGTTGGCACTGCGGCGACCGCCGATGTAGTTGTGTCCAAGTGGCAATGTCATGAGGGTTTTCCTATTGAAGACTTAAAGCGCACGCACCTGACCGATTGGCAGTGGCTGGGCGCTTTCGCCGATACCGTTTTCCAGCGGTGCGCCGAACTCATCGAGGCTGATCTGAAAACGATCCCCCGGCTGGGTTTTCACCCCGTCGGCAAACGACAGCGTGGCCGTGCCGAAGTAATGCACGTGGACATCACCGGGGCGCAAAAACTGCGCGTATTTGAAGTGGTGGAATTCAAGATTGGCGAGGCTGTGGCACATGTTGTCTTCGCCGCTGAGAAACTCTTTTTCCCAGATCGTTTCGCCGTTGCGTTTGATCCGGCTGGTACCGGCCAGATGCTTGGGCAATTCACCGACGCGCAGCTCTGGACCGTAGGCGCAGAAACGCAGTTTCGAATGCGCGAGGTACAGGTAATTACGTCGCTCCATCAGATGGTCGGAGAACTCGTTGCCCAAGGCATAACCGACGCGATACGGCTGGCCGTCGTCGCCGATCACATACAGGCCCGTCAGCTCCGGTTCTTCACCGGCGTCTTCGGCAAACGGCGGCACCGGGAAGTCCGCGCCGGGGCGCACGACGATGCTGCCGTCACCTTTGTAGAACCATTCCGGTTGTGCACCGACCTGCCCGGCCGCCGGTTTTCCACCCTCCAGGCCCCATTTGAAAATGCGCATGGTGTCGGTCATGCCGGCTTCGACCGCACCGTCCTGCTGGTGCATTTTGTCCCGTGCCGAGGCGCTGCCCAAATGAGTGAGGCCGGTGCCGCTGATCAGGCAATGGGCCGGGTCTTCGTGGTCCAGTGGCGGCAGTACGTTGCCTTGCTGCAATAGTTGCGCGTAGTCCGGACCCGGCTCTGTGCCGCGCTGGGCGACTTCTTCTTGCAGGCTGCGTTGGGCGCGAATCGCCGCGAGCGCCAGCTCGCGGGTGCTGCGGGTGTCGCGCAACACCTGAACCTGGGCCCCGTCGACGAGGCCGACCTGGCGTTCACCCGCAGTGTTTTCGAATTGAATCAGGCGCATGTCGGCCCTCCAGAAAGTCGTGGATTTGTGGCACCACAGGGTCACTCGATGATGTTGAAGTCGCTCAGGTACTCATCGGAGATTTCCAGGCCCAGACCCGGTTTGTTGTCATCGAGCTGGATGTAGCCGTTGACCGGTTGCGGCTCGCCCTTGAACACGTAGTAAAAGAGTTCGTTGCCGACTTCGACGTCGAACACCGGGAAGAACTCGGCCATCGGCGAGGCGGTGGTGGACATGGTCAGGTGGTAGTTGTGCATCTGCCCGGCGTGCGGGATCACCGGCACCGACCAGGCCTCGGCCATGGCGTTGATCTTGCGCGCAGCGGTGATGCCGCCGACGCGGTTGGTGTCGTACTGGATCACGTCGACAGCGCGGCGTTCCAGCAGGTCTTTGAAGCCGTAAGAGGTGAACTCATGCTCGCCGCCGGAGATCGGCATGATCCCCATTTTTTTCAGCTCGATGTAGCCTTCGATGTCGTCGGCGATTACCGGTTCTTCGAGCCAGCGCGGTTCGAACTCGGCGAGTTTGGGCAACATGCGGCGGGCGTATTCCAGGGTCCAGCCCATGTAGCATTCGAGCATGATGTCGATGTCGGGGCCGGCCAGGTTACGCAGTGCGCGCACTTGTTCGATGTTCTTGCGCATGCCTGCCGGGCCGTCTTTCGGACCGTAGCCGAAACGCATTTTCAGCGCGGTGAACCCCTGGTTCAGATAACCCTGGGCTTCTTCGAGGAACAGGTCGAGGTTGTCGTTGGCGTAGAGCTTGGAGGCGTAGGTCCAGATCTTTTCCTTGGTGCGGCCGCCGAGCAGTTTGAACACCGGCTTGTTCACCGCTTTGCCCATGATGTCCCAGATGGCGATGTCGATCGCCGAGATCGCCGCCATGCCGATGCCTTTACGGCCCCAGGCGTGGCTCTGGCGGTACATCTTCTGCCAGATGTATTCGTTGTCGAACGGATCTTCGCCAATCGCGATCGGCGCCAAGTAGGTGTCGATGATTTCCTTGGCCACACGCGGTGCCAGGGCGCAGTTACCGATGCCGACAAGACCAGTATCGGTCTCGACTTCCACCACCAGCCAGCCGTGGAAACGGAACGAGCCCATGGCGTCGCCGCGCTCGAACAGGATGTCGCTGGCGTTGGTGCAGAAGTGCGCTTGAGGGGGAACGACTTTGCCTTTCCACTCGAAAACGCGGGTACGGATTGCTTTGATTTTCATGAATACAGTTCCTTGCGCTGCCGGCTTTTTGTAGTTGTCGGATGGAGCGACTTTAGCCAGCGCCCGGGGGGTGCGGATAATCACTTATGCGTATCCGCCGATAACCTGGGGTGATCGCATAAGGGGATTAGTGTGTGGATAGGGTTATCAGGCATCACACAAAAAAATGTGGGAGCGAGCTTGCTCGCGATAGCAGTCTGACAGTCACAGAAAGGGGGTCGGAAGCTTTTCGTTGCGGATGCTGCAAATCGCCTGGCTGACATCGGTGGCAGTC
>NZ_JALBYU010000034.1 GCF_029963765.1 Pseudomonas sp. UYIF39 | reverse complement strand
CGTGTCCGCAGGACCGCCCCCAGAGGGTCGCTGCGCGACCCAACGCAGCCTCGTGCCTCGGCAGCTGCTACAGGCGACCTGACCAACTTCAAGAGGGTGCATTCAATGTCCCAAGAATTCGATTACATCATCATCGGTGCCGGCTCGGCCGGTAACACCCTGGCGACCCGTCTGACTGAAGACGAAGGCGTCACCGTCCTGCTGCTTGAAGCAGGCGGCCCAGACTACCGTGCAGACTTCCGCACGCAAATGCCGGCCGCTTTGGCGTTCCCGCTGCAAGGTCGTCGCTACAACTGGGGCTACGAAACCGATCCAGAGCCACACATGGACGGTCGCCGGATGGAATGCGGTCGCGGCAAGGGCCTGGGTGGCTCTTCGCTGATCAACGGCATGTGCTACATCCGCGGCAACGCGATGGACTACGACAATTGGTCGAAACTGCCAGGTCTGGAAAACTGGACGTACCTCGACTGCCTGCCATATTTCCGCAAGGCTGAAACCCGTGACATCGGCGCGAACGACTACCACGGTGGCGACGGTCCGGTCAGCGTGACTACGCCAAAAGCCGGCAATAACCCGCTGTTCAACGCGATGGTTGAAGCCGGCGTGCAAGCCGGTTATCCGCGCACCGTAGACCTGAACGGTTACCAGCAGGAAGGTTTCGGTCCGATGGACCGTACCGTGACGCCGAACGGCCGTCGCGCCAGCACCGCTCGCGGTTACCTGGACATCGCCAAGAAGCGCTCGACCCTGACCATCGTCACCCACGCCCTGACCGACAAGATCCTGTTCGAAGGCAAGCGTGCGGTCGGCGTGCGTTACTTGATCGGCGCCGCTGAAGAGCGCGTTGAAGCCCGCGCCCGCAAAGAAGTGTTGCTGTGCTCCGGCGCCATCGCTTCGCCGCAGATTCTGCAGCGTTCCGGCGTCGGCCCGGCCGAGCTGCTGAAAAAACTCGACATCCCGGTGGTCCACGACCTGCCGGGCGTGGGTGAAAACCTGCAGGATCACCTCGAGTTGTACCTGCAATACGCGTGCACCCAACCGGTCTCGCTGTACCCGTCGCTGCTCTGGTACAACCAGCCGGCCATCGGTGCCGAGTGGCTGTTCAACGGCACCGGTATCGGCGCCAGCAACCAGTTCGAAGCCGGCGGTTTCATTCGTACCCGTCCGGAATTCGATTGGCCGAACATCCAGTACCACTTCCTGCCGGTCGCGATTAACTACAACGGCAGCAACGGTGTAAAAGAACACGGCTTCCAGGCGCACATGGGGTCCATGCGTTCGCCGAGCCGTGGTCGGATTCAGGCCAAGTCGAAAGACCCACGCGAGTACCCGAGCATCCTGTTCAACTACATGGCCACCGAACAGGACTGGCAGGAATTCCGCGACGGCATCCGCCTGACCCGTGAAATCATGCAGCAGCCTGCACTGGACGCTTTCCGTGGCCGCGAAATCAGCCCGGGCATCGACGTGCAAACCGATGAGCAGCTCGACAAGTTCATCCGTGAACACGCCGAAACCGCGTTCCACCCGTCCTGCTCGTGCAAGATGGGCACCGACGAAATGGCGGTGGTTGATGCCGAAGGTCGTGTGCATGGCATGCAGAGCCTGCGTGTGGTCGATGCCTCGATCATGCCGATCATCACCACCGGCAACCTGAACGCGCCGACGATCATGATCGCCGAGAAAATCGCCGACAAGATCCGTGGTCGCAAGCCGTTGCCGCGCAGCAAGGCTGCCTACTTCGTGGCCGGTGATGCACCGGTGCGTGGCAAGCCGTTGCGGGATGTGAGCCTGACTGCTCAGTAAAACCGCGTCACGGCCAATCGCGAGCAAGCTCGCTCCCACAGGTTTCCGGTTGGATCACAGATTTGTGATCAACCCCGGCCCCCTGTGGGAGCGAGCTTGCTTGCGATGGGGCCTTAACAAACACTACACCTCTCTCGGCATTCCTTTTCCTACACCGATCCAAGCTTGATCCTACCCCCCGCACCGGCCTAATCTAGCGCCACGCAAACGTTTCACCCCCTCGCAACACCGATGCACCGCCACTCCATACCAAGGAGGTTCCCGAATGTTCGATTTCCATCCCCAGCTCAAGCAGCGCTTCGCTGCCTTGCGCACGGGCGCTGAATTCTTTTCGCTGCGTTATGTGCGCGAGTCCGGCCAGTACCTGTCGGTGCGCAAGAATGTCGCCGAACCTCCCAGCCTGAGCCGTGACGAAGGCGCGATGCTGACCGTTCGGGTCAACGGCGTCGAAGCCTACGCCGCGACCAACGACCTGTCGCAATCCGGCCTGCAAGCCGCGCTGGAGCGAGCCGAGCAACAAGCCCGCCGACTCAAGCCCCACGCCCTGCTCGACCTGAGCGCGCAAGTGGTCTCCAGCGACCGCGCCGACTACTTTTCGCCGAACCTCGACCAGCCCTTCCCGTCCCTGAGCGATTGCTACCAACTGCTCGGTGCCGAATCCGCGTCCGTGCCCAAGGACGAGCGACTGGTGAACTGGCAGGTGAGCATCGGCATCACTAATGTCGAACAGATCTACCTCAACAGCGCCGGCGCCGAACTGCGCCAGGCCCAGCGATTCGTCTACCCGAGCCTGGAAGTCACCGCCTACGACGGCAACGACAGCCAGACCCGTACCCTGGGCCGCGAGAACTTCGGTCAACAGGGCGGTTTTGATGTGATCAGCCGCTGCGGCCTGGTCGGCGCCGGTCCGAAAATCGCCGATCAGGCGCTGCAATTGCTGCTGGCCCCCAACACCCCGCAAGGCCCGCGTGACCTGCTGTTGATGCCGGACCAGATGATGCTGCAGATCCACGAGTCCATCGGTCACCCGCTGGAACTGGACCGTATCCTCGGTGACGAGCGCAATTACGCCGGCACCAGTTTCGTCAAGGCCGAAGACTTTGGCAGCCTGCAGTACGGCTCCAAACTGCTCAACGTGACCTTCGACCCGGACATCTCCGAGCAGCTAGCCAGCTATGGCCATGACGACGACGGTACTGCCGCAAGCAAACAATTCCTGATTAAAGAAGGCTTGCTGCTGCGCCCATTGGGCGGTGCGCTGTCGCAATTCCGCGCGGGCATGGATGGCGTGGCCAACAGCCGCGCGTGCAGCTGGAACCGTCCGCCGATCGATCGCATGGCCAACCTGAACATCGAGGCCGGCGATCAACCGCTGGAGCAGATGATCGGCAACATCGAGCACGGCATCTTGATGAGCACCAACCGGTCCTGGTCCATCGACGATGCGCGCAACAAATTCCAGTTCGGTTGCGAATGGGCTCAGTTGATTGAAAACGGCGAACTCAAAGGCGTGGTCAAGAACCCGAACTACCGGGCGATTTCCGCGCAGTTCTGGAAAAGCCTCAGCGCCGTTGGCGATGCCAACTCCGTCAAGGTCCTGGGCACACCGAACTGCGGCAAGGGCGAACCGAATCAGGTGATCCGCGTCGGCCATGCGTCGCCGGCCTGTGTGTTCAGCAACGTTGATGTGTTTGGGGGGGATGCCTGATGAGTACTTCAAAAAGTCAGGCCGATGCGTTCAAGGCCTTGGTCAATTGGCTCCGCGATGCGATTCGTGAGCCGGAACAATTCACCCTCAGCTACGCCGCCGAATCCTCGGCCTTCGTGCGCTTCAACCACGCCAAGGTCCGTCAGGCAGGGCAGGTGCAACAGGCGAGCATCGGCTTCAAACTGATCAACGAGGGGCGCCACGCCGACCTGAACATCACGCTGTCGGGTGATGCCGCAGTCGATGTGCAGCGCCTGGCCGAAGGTCTGCAACAGCTGCGCGAAACATTGCCGTTGCTGCCGCAGGACCCCTACCTGCTACTCAACCACAACGGTTGGCAGAGCAAGAATGTGCAGGAGCATCCGCTGCCGGACACCGAGCAAGTAGTCGCTGAAATCACCCAGGCGGCCGAAGGGCTGGACCTGGTCGGTTTCTACGCCGCCGGCCCGATCAGTCGCGGTTTCGCCAGTTCTTCGGGCGCGTTTGGCTGGCATCAGGCCAACAGCTTCAACTTCGATTTCAGTCTGGTCCATGAAAACGGCCAGGCGGTAAAAGCCTGTTACGCCGGGCACGACTGGAACAGCGAAGGGTTTGCCAAGCGCTTTGCGCAGGCACGCGAGCAGTTAGCGTTTCTCGGCAGGCCGCAACACACCCTGGCGCCGGGTCAGTACCGCGCCTACCTGGCACCAGCCGCCCTGGGAGAAATCATGGACATGCTGGGCTGGGGCGGTTTCTCGGCGCAGTCGATTGCCAGCAAAAACAGCCCGCTGCAGAAACTTTACGCGGGCGACAGTGCGTTCAGCCCTTTGGTGTCGGTGGATGAAAAGGTCAGCGGTTCGTTGAGCCCGGCATTCTCCGGCGAAGGTTATCCGCGCAACGATCTGGGGTTGATCGTCAATGGCAAGGCCGGCGCGCAGATGGTCAGTTCACGCAGTGCAGCCGAGTACGGCCTGACCGCCAATGGCGCCAGCGGTGGTGAAATGCCAAGCGCAGTGAATATGGCGGCCGGTACGTTGCCTGATGCAGAGATTCTCAAGCAATTGGGCACGGGCTTGTACATCAGCAACTTGTGGTACCTGAACTACTCGGACCAACCGGCGGCACGCCTGACCGGCATGACGCGGTTTGCGACCTTCTGGGTCGAGAACGGCGAGATTCAGGCACCGGTGAGCACCATGCGGTTTGATGACAGTGCCTACAGTTTGCTTGGATCACAGCTGGAAGCATTGACCGAGGAGCGCGAGCTGATGTTGTCGGCCAGCACCTACAGTCAGCGGGCCACAGCGTCGGCGTTGTTGCCGGGGGCGCTGATCCGCAAACTCACGTTAACGCTGTAAACACCTTGTAGCAGCTGGCGAAGCCTGCGTTCGAGGACGAAGTCCTCGCCAGTTCAGCAAACGCGGTGTTACAGACAGAACGCGGTGGCCGGTTTGCGAGGACTTCGTCCTCGAACGCCGGCTTCGCCAGCTGCTATGGGTTTCATCGTTCTGCAGATCGTGTCATTTCACACTGACAAGAGGTCCCATGCCCAACCGCCCGCCTCTCGACGCTGTCACCGCCCGCTGGGTGCCGTGGGTCGTCGCCATCGCGTTCTTCATGCAATCCCTCGACGGGACCATCCTCAACACCGCCCTGCCCGCCATGGCCCGAGACCTGGCCGAAGACCCCTTGCGCATGCAGGGCGTGATCATCGCCTACATGCTCACTGTTGCGCTGCTGATCCCCGCCTCAGGCTGGATCGCCGACCGTTTCGGCACCAAAAAAATCTTCTTCGGCGCGATCCTGCTGTTCAGCCTCGGCTCGTTGCTCTGCGCACTGTCGAGCACCCTGAGCATGCTGATTGGCGCCCGAGTGATTCAAGGCCTGGGCGGCGCGCTGATGTTGCCGGTCGGGCGACTCGTGGTACTCAGGGCCTACCCGCGCTCGGAGCTGGTGCGGATCATGGGTTTCATCACCATTCCCGGATTACTCGGCCCGTTGCTCGGCCCGACCATGGGCGGCTGGATGGTGGAGTTCATGAGCTGGCACTGGATCTTCCTGATCAACCTGCCGGTGGGTGCTGTCGGTTGCTACGCGGTGTGGAAATTCATCCCCGACCTGCGCGGCACCGAACGCACTCGCTTCGACAGCCTGGGCTTTTTACTGTTCGGCGCGGCGATGGTGCTGATCACTATCGCCATGGAAGGTCTCGGCGAATTGCACCTACCGCACTTGCGCGTGATGTTGCTGCTGTTCGGCGGTATGGCGTGTCTGGCGGCGTACTGGTTGCGCGCCGGGCACATCGAAAATCCGCTGTTCGCACCGTCGTTGTTCAAGACCCGGACGTTTGCCGTGGGCATCCTCGGCAACCTGTTCGCCCGCCTGGGCAGCGGCGCCCTGCCGTTTCTCGTTCCATTGCTGCTGCAAGTGGCGCTGGGTTACTCGCCGTCCCAGGCCGGGATGAGCATGCTGCCGTTGGCGGCGGCAGCGATGGTCGCCAAGTCGGTGGCGCGACCGCTGATCGAACGTTTGGGCTATCGCATCGTGCTCACCGGCAACACGTTGGCGCTGGGGCTGATGCTGGCAAGCATGGGGCTGGTCAGCGAGCAAACGCCGTACTGGTTGCTGTTGGTGATGCTATCGATTCTGGGGGCGATCAACTCGCTGCAGTTCACCGCCATGAACACCGTAACCCTGATCGACCTCGACGACGCCAGCGCCAGCAGCGGCAACAGCCTACTGTCGGTGGTCGCGCAATTGTCCCTGAGCCTTGGCGTGGCCTGTGCCGGCGCCTTGCTCGGCGGGTTCACCGCAGAAGTCGGCAACGATGGCGTGGACACGGTTTTAGGCGCGTTCCAGCTGACCTTTGTGACGGTCGGGATCATGGCGATGCTGGCTGCAACCATCTTCTCCCAGCTTTCACCAAAGGATGGCCGACGGATGGTCAGTCGCGAGCACGATATAGAGCACTGACTTGTAGCAGCTGCTGAGGCACGAGGCTGCGTTGCGTGTCCGCAGGACCGCCCCCGGGGGCCGCTTCGCAGCCCAACGCAGCCTCGTGCTTCGGCAGCTGCTACGACTATTCGTCCAGAATTTGCAGGTGAAGAGAGCGAGACTGGTACACTGCGCGACATTTTGTTTTGCAGGCCAGTCCCGTGACCACCATCGCCACCGCTTTTAATACTTTGCCGCTGTCCGCCGCCATGCTGGCTAACCTCGACTCCCTCGGTTATGCCCAGATGACGCCGATCCAGGCGCAAAGCTTGCCGGTGATCCTCAAGGGGATGGACCTGATCGCCCAGGCCAAGACCGGCAGCGGCAAGACCGCCGCCTTCGGTATCGGCCTGCTGAACCCGATCAATCCGCGCTTCTTCGGTTGCCAGGCGCTGGTCATCTGCCCGACTCGCGAGCTGGCGGATCAGGTTGCCAAGGAACTCCGTCGTCTGGCCCGCGCCGAAGACAACATCAAGATCCTGACCCTGTGCGGCGGCGTGTCCTTCGGCCCACAGATCGGCTCTCTGGAGCACGGCGCGCACATCATCGTCGGCACCCCGGGCCGCCTTCAGCAGCATTTGCGCAAAGGTTCGCTGGTGCTCCATGGCCTGAACACGCTGATCCTCGACGAAGCCGACCGCATGCTCGACATGGGCTTCTACGATTCCATCGAAGAAATCATCGCCCAGTGCCCGGAGCGTCGCCAGACCCTGCTGTTCTCCGCCACGTACCCGACGGGCATCAAGCAGTTGGCCGCGAAGTTCATGCGCAACCCTCAGATCGTGAAGGCCGAGGCGTTCCACGACGACACGCAGATCGAGCAGCGTTTCTACGAAATTTCTCCGGAAGAGCGCATGGACGCCGTGGTCAAAGTCCTCGCGCATCATCGTCCGGCCTCCTGCGTCGCTTTCTGCTTCACCAAGCAGCAGGTTCAGGAAACCGTCGATCACCTGACCTCCAAAGGCATCTCCGCCGTCGGCCTGCACGGCGATCTGGAACAGCGTGACCGTGACCAGGTACTGGCCATGTTCGCCAACCGCAGCACCTCGGTGCTGGTCGCCACTGACGTCGCCGCTCGCGGTCTGGACATCGATGCGCTGGACATGGTGATCAACGTCGAACTGGCCCGGGATTCGGAAATCCACATCCACCGTGTTGGCCGTACCGGTCGTGCTGGTGAGAAAGGGATTGCGATCAGCCTGGTCGCACCGTCCGAAGCCCACCGCGCCCAAGCCATCGAGCAACTGCAGAACTCGCCGTTGAGCTGGGATCAGCTGGACAACCTCAAATCCCAGGGCGGCGCACCGCTGCTGCCGGTGATGAGCACGCTGGTCATCGGCGCAGGCCGTAAAGACAAGGTGCGTCCGGGCGACATTCTGGGCGCACTGACTGGCGATGCTGGCATTCCGGGCGCTCAGGTTGGCAAGATCGCGATTTTCGACTTCCAGGCCTATGTGGCTGTGGAGCGCGGGATCGCCAAGCAAGCCTTGCAGCGCCTGAATGACGGCAAGATCAAAGGCCGTTCGCTGCGCGTTCGTATCTTGTAAGAGATCTTCTGCCCAACGAAGATCCCCTGTGGGAGCGAGCTTGCTCCGGGCGGCGTTCCGACGATGAGGCCAGTACATTCAACATTGATGTTGTCTGACAGTCCGCCATCGCGAGCAAGCTCGCTCCCACATTGGTTTCCCGGTGAATTTAATATTTGTATGAGGACACCGTTTTGCGCTCTACCGAAGTCGTGATCATTGGCGCTGGCGCCGCAGGTTTGATGTGTGCGCTGACCGCCGCCGGGCGCGGGCGCAAGGTGATATTGCTCGACCATGCCAACAAGGCCGGCAAGAAAATCCTGATGTCTGGCGGTGGTCGCTGCAATTTCACCAACATGTACACCGAACCGAGCAATTTCCTCTCGCAGAACGAACACTTCTGCAAATCCGCCCTGGCACGCTACACCCAGTGGGATTTCATCGGGATGGTCGCCAAACACGGCGTGCCGTACCACGAGAAGAAACTCGGCCAGCTGTTCTGCGATAACAAATCCAGCGACATCCTCGACATGCTGCTCAACGAGTGCGATCAGGTCGGCGTCAGCCTGCACCTGGACACCTCGATCCAGCACATCGAGAAAATGGAGAGCGGCTACCTGCTGCAAACCACCCTCGACCAGATCACCTGCGAATCCTTGGTGATCGCCACGGGTGGTTTGTCGATCCCGACGCTGGGCGCCACTGGTTTCGGTTATCAGGTGGCCAAACAGTTCGGCCACGACTTGCTGCCGACCCGCGCCGGGCTGGTGCCGTTCACCATTACCGATCAGCTCAAGGAGCTTTGCACCGAACTGTCCGGTACGTCGGTGGATTGCCTGGTGAGCTGCAATGACCAGAGTTTCCGCGAGAACATCCTGTTCACCCACCGCGGTCTCAGCGGTCCGGCGATTTTGCAAATTTCATCGTTCTGGGAATCGGGCGACACGGTAGAGATCAACCTGATGCCGGACCATGACGTGCCGACCTGGCTGCAACAGCAGCAAGCCGAACGTCCGAACAGCGAGTTGAAAACCCTGCTGGGGGAAATCTTCACCAAGAAGATGGCCAACTTGCTGGCGGATAACTGGTTCGTCTCCAAACCGATGAAGCAGTACACCCACGCCGAAATTGCCGACCTCGCCGAAAAGCTGGCGAGCTGGAAAGTGGTTCCGGCCGGCACTGAAGGTTATCGCACCGCTGAAGTGACATTGGGCGGCGTCGATACCAACGAGGTGTCGTCCAAGACCATGGAATCGCTGAAAAGCCCCGGTCTGTATTTCATCGGCGAAGTGCTTGATGTCACCGGCCACCTGGGCGGCTTCAACTTCCAGTGGGCCTGGGCCTCCGGCTACGCTGCCGCGCAATACGTCTAATCCGCATCAATATGGAATGAGGCTTTTGTGGCGAGGGGATTTATCCCCGTCAGGCTGCGAAGCGGCCCCAAATCGGCAAACGCGTTACGTCAGACAGACCTCGCTCGCAGATTTACGACTGCTTCGCAGCCGAACGGGGATAAATCCCCTCGCCACAGGGTCAATGCAGATCTGACATCTCCACCAGGAAGGAACAGATTTTGCTGTCAGATGTGATCGGCGCCATTGCGTCGGCGTCATTACTGGCTCAATTTAGCGTCATTGCCTCGGAAGGCCCTCGCACTTCATGTCATCGACCCCGTTTAGTCAGTCTCTGCGTCGCCTCTGGGCGCTGGATAAATTCAGCTACAGCGTGCGGGTGTTCATCGCCCTGACCGGCAGCATGGCGCTGTGTTGGTACAAGGATGAAATGGGGCTGCTGATCCCGCTGTTCCTCGGGATCATCGCCAGCGCCCTGGCCGAGACCGACGACAGTTGGCAGGGCCGCCTCAATGCGCTGGCCGTGACGCTGGTGTGCTTCAGCGTCGCCGCTCTCTCCGTCGAACTGCTCTTCCCCTACCCGGTCGTTTTTGTCATCGCCCTGGCCCTGGCCAGTTTCGGCCTGACCATGCTCGGCGCCTTGGGTGAACGCTATGGCGCGATTGCGTCGGCGACGTTGATTCTGTCGGTCTACACCATGATCGGCGTGGACCAGCGCGGCGGTGCAGTCACCGATTTCTGGCACGAGCCGGTGCTGCTGGTGGCCGGTGCAGCGTGGTACGGTTTGCTCTCGGTGCTGTGGCAGGCGATGTTTTCCAATCAGCCAGTGCAGCAAAGCCTGGCGCGGTTGTTCCGTGAACTGGGTTTTTACCTGAAGCTGAAATCGTCGCTGTTCGAGCCAATCCGGCAGATGGACGTAGAAGCACGTCGACTGGAACTGGCGCAGCAAAACGGCCGTGTCGTGGCCGCACTGAACGCCGCCAAGGAAATCATCCTGCACCGGGTCGGCAACGGTCGACCGGGCTCGAAAGTCAGCCGTTACCTGAAGCTGTACTTCCTCGCTCAGGACATCCACGAGCGCGCCAGTTCCTCGCACTACCCTTACAACGCCCTGGCCGATGCCTTCTTTCACAGCGACGTGATGTTCCGCTGCCAGCGCCTGCTGCGCCAGCAAGGCAAGGCCTGTCGGGCGCTGGCCGAGTCGATCCAGATGCGCCAGCCGTTCATCTATGACGCCAGCTTCGCCGAAGCCCTGAGCGACCTGCACGCCTCTCTCGAACATTTGCGCGTTCAGAGCAACCCGGCCTGGCGCGGACTGTTGCGGTCATTGCGGGCACTGGCGGCCAACCTCGGCACGCTCGACCGTTTGCTGAGCGACGCCAGCAACCCCGATGCCCTGGCGGACGCCACCGACAGCAGCCTGCTCGACCGTTCGCCACGTAGCCTCAAGGATGTGTGGATTCGGTTACGCACACAGCTGACACCGACCTCGTTATTGTTCCGTCACGCACTGCGTTTGCCCTTGGCCTTGAGTATCGGCTACGGGATGGTGCATTTGATCCACCCGTCTCAGGGTTACTGGATCATCCTCACCACGCTGTTTGTCTGCCAACCGAACTACGGCGCCACCCGCCGCAAACTCGGCCAACGAATCATCGGCACCGCCATCGGCCTGACCGTAGCCTGGGCGCTGTTCGATCTGTTTCCCAATCCCTTGATCCAATCGTGCTTCGCGATCGCCGCTGGCGTGGTGTTCTTTATCAACCGCACCACCCGCTACACCTTGGCGACGGCCGCGATCACCTTGATGGTGCTCTTCTGCTTCAACCAGGTCGGGGATGGTTACGGGCTGTTCCTGCCGCGGTTGTTCGATACCTTGCTCGGCAGCCTGATCGCCGGGCTGGCGGTGTTCTTCTTCCTGCCGGACTGGCAGGGTCGACGCCTGAACAAAGTGCTGGCCAACACCCTCACGTGCAACAGCATTTACCTGCGCCAGATCATGCAGCAATACGCCGCCGGCAAAAGCGACGACCTGGCGTATCGCCTGGCCCGACGCAATGCGCACAACGCTGACGCGGCACTGTCGACGACACTCGCCAACATGCTGATGGAACCGGGGCACTTCCGTAAGGAGGCCGATGTCGGGTTCCGCTTCCTGGTGCTGTCGCACACCTTGCTCAGTTATTTGTCCGGGCTGGGCGCACACCGGGAAACCCAGTTACCGCCCGACGTGCGCGAGCATTTGATCGACGGTGCCGGCGTGAGACTGGCCGCCAGCATCGATGAAATTGCCCAAGGGTTGGCGAGCAAACTGCCGATTGCGATTCAGAGCGATGAGGAAGAGGGACTGGCCAATACGCTTGAACAGATGCCGGACGAACTCGATGAAGGCCAACGGCTGGTGCAGACACAGTTGGCGTTGATCTGCCGTCAGCTCGGGCCATTGCGGACGTTGGCAGCGCATCTCATCAAGGAAACGAGTGAGGATTGAAGCGGGCCCGGCACTTACATTCCGTGCCGTTCCATCAACCGCTGATAACTCCCATCCACTTTCATCGCCGCGATCTCGCGGTCGAAACCGGCGACGATCTGTTCATGCCTGGGGTTCTTCAGGCTGACCAGGATGTGCAGGCTGTTCTCGCTCAGTGGCTGGGGCAAAAACTCCACGGCATTGCGCACCTTGGTTGATTCCCGGGCCAGGTAGTAACGCGCGACGTATTCGTCTTCCAGCGTCAATTTGACCCGGTCGGCGGCGACCATGCGCACCGCCATGGCGAAGTTGTGCACCGGGACTTTCTGCAGCGACACGTCGTCATCAAACTCCGGTGAATAGGCGTAACCGCGCACCACCGCTATCGGATAGGTATGCAGTTGTTGCAGGTTGTTGTATTCGATCGGTGTGTCTTTGCGCTTGAGAAAGTGCACCCGGTTGAGCAGGTATTCGCCGGAAAACTGGCCAAGCTTCGTACGATCGTCGGTGTACCAGGCGTTGACCAACACGTCATATCGACCCTCGCCTACACCCTGCAAGGCCCGCGCCCAAGGAACTTGTTCAAAATCACTGGCGTAACCGGCTCGGGCCAGCGCCGTGCTGACGATGTCTGTGGCCAACCCACCGTTGACCAGTGTGACGTCGGTAAAGGGCGGCCAGGCATCGGCTACCAATCGCAGCTTTTCCGCTGCCGCACTTTGAGTCAGCAACAGCAATCCAATCAAAGCAAAGGCTCGATGCAATCGCGGCATGCTAGAAAGTCCTTAGCGGGCGGGACGCCCGACGTGTTTTCAGCCAAAACTCCAAGGCCCCCGTACCGCCAAACCCAGGTACTGACATTAGCTCATCGAAGCCACTGCACAGCGCTTCATCTCAGATTACACAATCAAGACAACGCCGCGCGAAATGAATGATGGCATTTTGGTCTTTGTCACAGATTTCTCTGCCATAAAGACATCTTTCGTCTAGGCGCTTAGTATCGGAGCGACGATGTTCAAGGAGTGTGAAAATGACAACCGATTGGGTCTGCAAGCACCACAGTGATCTGGGCAAGGAGCAGCTGTACGCCATTCTGCAGCTGCGTGCAGAGGTATTTGTCGTTGAGCAGAAATGCGTCTATCAGGACGTCGATGGCCAGGATCTGGAAGGTGACACCTGCCATTTGATGGCTTGGGACGGGGATCGGCTGGTGGCGTACCTGCGGTTGCTCGACCCGGAGTTACAGGGTGGCGACGTGGTCATCGGGCGAGTGATCATTGCCCCTCAAGCGCGCGGTACAGGGCTCGGGCATGAGTTGATGGCGCAGGCATTGAAACAGGCTGAAAAGCGCTGGCCTGAAGTACCGATCTATCTCTCGGCCCAAGCGCATTTACAGGGGTATTACGGGCGGTACGGGTTTGTGGTGGCGGGCGAGGAATTTCTCGAGGATGACATTCCGCATATCGGGATGCGCCGTTCCTGAGGGCCCCATCGCGGGCTTGCCCGCGAAGGCGTCGGCTCAGTCACCGCAGGAGCTAGGGATACTCCAGCACCGCTTTGATCTGCCGAAGATTGCGCTCGATCCACCCCCGATCTATCGCCCCCCACTCGCGAATCCGATAGCGGCCGGCATGATTGCGCGCACCGTCTTCCTGCTCGAACTCGCAAACAATGTCCAGATCCGCCAATGCCGCGATGGTGTCCTGAGCCGTGCGCCGGGGCATTCCGGTCACGTCGGTCAGCGCCGGGACGTTACTGGCCAACCCGCTATCAATCAGGTACGCCACGTACAACCGGCGGTAGAAGCTGCTCTTGGTCTTGCTTACATCCATCTAAACACTCCCGGTTGCGATATTTTGACCTCTATTGCATATCTCGCCACGTCAGGTACACCCGCACATCGAACTCCACCTGGTGATACCCCGGCAACATGTGTTCGCAAAGCTTGTAGAACGCCTTGTTGTGATCCGACTCTTTGAAGTGCGCCAGCTCATGCACCACGATCATTTTCAGAAACTCGGCAGGCGCTTCCTTGAATAATGAAGCAACACGAATTTCTTTCTTGGCCTTGAGCTTGCCGCCCTGCACCCGGGATATCGCGGTGTGCAATCCGAGGGCGCGGCGGGTCAGGTCCAGGCGGTTGTCGAACAACACCTTATCGATGGCCGGGGCGTTACGCAGGTATTCCTGCTTGAGGTCCAGCGTATAGGTGTACAACGCCTTGTCGCTCTGTACCCCGTGTTTTTCCGGGTAACGCTGGCTCAGGTAGTCGCCCAGTCGACCGTCGGCGATCAGCTGGCGAACCTGATCCTGCAGCGCGGCGGGATAGGCCTGGAGGTATTTCAACGCGGTCATTGGGGCGGCAACACAATTCACGAAAAGGTCGCCAGTGTAGCGAATTCAGCCGGTCAGCGTGTTCCAGTTGAACGGCTGCACAAAGTCGCCGACGTCCTCGGCCATCATCGGCCGTGCGACCAGAAACCCTTGCACGTACTCGCAACCATTGGCTTGCAGCCACTGATATTGCGCAACGGTTTCCACCCCCTCGGCAATCACCAGCATCCCGTACTCCTTGCACAGCTCGATCACATTGCGCACCAGCGCCGCATCGCGTGAGGACTCCAGAAGCCGGGCAATCAAATGCCGGTCGAACTTGAGCGTGTCCAATTCCAGATCGCGCAGATGAGACAGCGAACACGGCCCGGAACCAAAATCATCCAGGGCCACTCGCACACCCAGGTTACGCAGCAGGCGCAGCTGTTTGCGGGTTTCCTCGGGGTTTTGCATCAAGGCCTCTTCAGTGACCTCGACTTCCAGATGGCGCGCCTGCAAACCATGGCGCTCCAGTACCTGGCGCAACTCAGTGACCAGATTGGGCATGCCGAACTGCGTACTGCTCAAACTGACGCCCAGCACCAAATCGTCGGTAAACAAGGTTTCCCAGGCTTTTCGCTGGCTCGCCCCTTGTTGATAGATCCAGCTGCCCAGGCGACTGATCAACCGCGCCTCTTCCAGCAATGGCAAAAACAGCCCCGGCGGTACATCGCCGACGCTCGGGTGCTGCCAGCGGATCAGCGCTTCGAACCCGCGAATCTGCCCACTGTTAATGGCCAGCTGAGGTTGATACACCAAATTGAAATCACGGTTCTCGATCGCCGCGCGCACACTTTCTTCGAGCATCAGCCGCGAGCGTGCCCGGCCGTTCATTTCGTGATCGTAGAAACGATATTGCTGACGGCCGGCGCGCTTGGCTTCGTACATGGCGATGTCTGACGCACGTAACAAGCCGTCGAGATTGGAACCGCAATCCGGGTACGTCGCAATGCCGATGCTGGCGCCCAACGCGATATCCAGACCATCGATCTGCTGACAGATCGACACCCGCTCAATCAGCTTTTCGGCAATTTTTGCCGCTTGCTCGGGGAATTCCAGATCCAGCAACGCGGTGAACTCATCACCGCCCATGCGCGCCAGAATGTCGAAGGGCCGCAGACAGGCCTTCAACTGCTCGGACACCCACCGTAGCACCCGGTCGCCGGCATCGTGACCGAGGGAATCGTTGACCCGTTTGAAGCCGTCGAGGTCCAGATACAGCAGCACCCAGGCGCTGTCGGAGCGGTCGCCACGCAACAGCAGGTTTTCCGCCGTCTGGTAAAAACCGCGACGATTGAGCAGCCCAGTCAATGGGTCAGTGACGGCCTGGAACTCCAGTTGCTGATGCAGATGGCGCACCACCGACATGTCCAGCACTGTCACCACCATCGCATGTTGTTCGCTGGGCAACGGTGCGCAGGACAGCGCCACGGGCACCTGCTGGCCGGGCGCCGTACGCAGCAATGCATCGTGCAGGCGCAGGGTTTCGCCGCGTTTGTAACCGGCGAACAACTCGGAGTCGGACCAGATCGGGATGTGCGGTTTTTGCAGGAAATCCAAAAACTCTTTGCCTTGCAGGTCTTGCACCGTGGCATTGAGCAGCCGCGACATCGCCGGATTGGCAAAGCGGATCAGACCGTCCTCACCGACCACCAGGATGCCTTCGGCGGCATTGTCGAGCACCGAGGCATTAAACGCGCGTGCGACCTCCAGATCGTGGCTCAGGCGCTGCAACGCACGGCGATTGCGCTGATGCTCGAGCAGCGCCTGGACTTTGGGCTTGAGAATTTGTGGATCGAACGGTTTGAACAGGTAATCCACCGCGCCGCAGGCATAGCCCTTGATCACGGCGTCCTGGGACTGTTCGTTGGCGGTAAGAAAAATGATCGGCGTGAGGCAGGTTCGTTGGCTGCCGCGCATCAGGCGTGCCACTTCAAAACCGTCCATGCCCGGCATCTGCACATCCAGCAGCACCAGATCGACATCGTGTTCAAGTAACAGACTGAGTGCCTCGAAGCCCGAGGCGGCGGTCATGACCTGCCAGTCCTGGCGCTGCAACAACGCGCGCATGCTGATCAGGTTTTCAGGGTAATCATCGACGATTAAAAGAATTGAACTGCCTTCAGCTGGCGTGGGTTGCGCGCATTCCATGCTGCTTCTCTTATGCGGGACGTCAGGCCGGTTTCTCGTGAAAACCGGACAAATACTAAGCCTTCACTCTAGACCGGGTTCTGCAAAAGCAGAAGCTATCAGTACGCCATCATTTAACCAAAGCGTCCATTTGCCGACTAACGGTCAGCGCCACAGCCCCCTAGAACCGGGAAAGATGGCCTTTTAACAGGATTTTGACGTCACCCGTTTGTCATTTACGCATTAACAAATTGAACTTCTGCGATTATAAGGATTGCCCCCAAGGCGCGTGCCAGAGCTTCTGGAACGTGCGTGCAGTAAAAAAAACGTGGAAGCTTTTGTCTATGATCGATCTCGCAACCTGGAACCTCAGCGTTCCCGTCGGCAATCCGCCGTACACCGTTGAAACGTCAAAACTGGTGGATGGCTTCAAGGACCAATACTTCCACTCCGACACCGGCACCTTGTTTTTCTGGGCCCCGGTCACCGGTTCCAAAACTGAAAACGCAAAGTATCCCCGCACCGAACTTCGCGAAACCTACAGCAATGGCGCCCTGAAAAACTGGCTCTACGGGGACGCCGACAATACCCTGCGCGCCACCCTGGCGGTGAATCAGGTACCGAGTTCGGGGAAGATCGTTATTGGCCAGATCCACGCCTATGAAAGCCAGAAACCGATGGTGAAGCTCGAGTATCAGTACTCGACCAGCACACAGTCGGGCAACATCGTCGCCAAGGTTCGTATGCACCCTGATGACGATGCCGCACGGATAATCACCATTGCTACCGGGGTGAAACTGGATCGGGAGTTTTCCTACCTCATCCACCTCAGCCCTAAGGGGGCATTGGGCATTAGCGCTGCGGGCTACCAATGGGACACCGACATCAGCAAGACCTGGAGCGTCAAGCCGCTGTACTTCAAGGCCGGTGTTTATGTGCAGGACCACACCGGGTACACCAGCGAAGGCGGACAAGTGACGTTCAGCAAGCTGGATATTGATCACAACAAGTAGCGCTCTCACGCTGATCGTTCCCAAGAACAACTCGATCTCTGTAGCAGCTGCCGAGCCTGCGAGGCTGCGTCCGAGGACGAAGTCCTCGCAAGCCCGCTGAACCCGGTCTAACTGAATAAATGCGCTGTCTGATTTACGACTGCTTCGCAGCCGAACGCAGCCTCGCAAGCTCGACAGCTGCTACAAATCCCAGCGTCCGAAAACCTCGTAGGACCACTCCCACCGTGGCGAGGAAAAAGCGGGGGTTTCTCAGGATCTTTCCCCTTTTATCCATCACGCCAGTTAACGGCTGACTCAACTGACAGAAACACTGGAATATAGACTCCAATCAGAATAACTAACATTGTCCGCAGTCTCCCGAACTTGCACATTAATAGTCTGACCTCCGTACATTAGCAACGTTGACTCCTGCGTCATAAACGAATAATCGCCACCCGCCCCAACAACACCAGTCCCCAGCATAGCGCCTGTGCCCGCCTGATGCAGATAGATCCTATAGCCAGGAGTTCCTCGCCCACGAACCGTTATTGAGGCATTGCCGCCCCAGGCTGAATCAATATAGGCAGTCATAGTTATTACCCTCAGTAATGACCGTCGAGGCTTCGACGACTAGCCCTACTCTAAGTATGCAACTTGCCTCTTACTACCTGTCAGAAATACCTATACCGACCAACGGCACAGGTAGCTTTAAAGCCCATTACCCAGAAAAGAGCCCTCTCCCCCCTGACTACAGTTATAAAAAAACCGCCTTTCGGCGGTTTTCACAAACAGGTTCAACTCACAGGCTTAGTTAACCTTGGCGTTCAACTCACCTTTCAGGTAACGCTGGTACATCGCTTCCAACGAGATCGGTTTGATCTTCGAAGCATTGCCGGCAGTACCAAAAGCCTCATAACGTGCGATACACACATCACGCATCGCAGTCACGGTCGCGCCGAAGAACTTACGCGGATCAAACTCGCTAGGGTTGGTGGCCATCAGGCGACGCATCGCACCGGTGGACGCCAGACGCAGGTCGGTGTCGATGTTGACCTTACGCACGCCGTGCTTGATGCCTTCGACGATTTCTTCAACCGGTACGCCGTAGGTTTCTTTGATGTCGCCGCCGTACTGGTTGATGATCGCCAGCCAGTCTTGCGGAACCGAAGACGAGCCGTGCATCACCAGGTGGGTGTTCGGGATGCGCTTGTGGATTTCTTTGATGCGGTCGATGGCCAGCACGTCGCCGGTAGGCGGCTTGGTGAATTTGTACGCGCCGTGGCTGGTGCCGATGGCGATGGCCAAGGCGTCGACCTGAGTGCGTTTGACGAAGTCAGCGGCTTCTTCCGGGTCGGTCAGCATTTGGCTGTGATCCAGAACGCCTTCGGCGCCGATGCCGTCTTCTTCACCGGCCATGCCGGTTTCCAGCGAACCCAGGCAGCCCAGCTCGCCTTCTACCGATACGCCGCAGGCGTGAGCCAGGGCAACGGTTTGTTGGGTGACGCGGATGTTGTAGTCGTAGTCGGTCGGGGTCTTGCCGTCTTCGCCCAGGGAACCGTCCATCATCACCGAGCTGAAGCCCAGCTGGATGGAGCGCTGGCAGACGTCAGGGCTGGTGCCGTGGTCCTGGTGCATGCACACCGGGATGTGCGGGAATTCTTCGATTGCCGCCAGGATCAGGTGACGCAGGAACGGTGCGCCGGCGTATTTGCGAGCACCGGCCGAAGCCTGGACGATCACCGGGGAGTCAGTCTTGTCAGCGGCTTCCATGATGGCGCGCATCTGCTCAAGGTTGTTGACGTTGAAGGCTGGAACGCCGTAGCCGAACTCGGCTGCGTGGTCCAGCATCTGGCGCATGCTGATAAGTGCCATTGTGTGTGTATCTCCCGGTTGAGGGTCGTTAATCGTACCAGCCTGCCGTAGCGGCGGCGGCTATTCAAGTTATTGCAGATCGGGGGTTGGTCCGGCCTGCCAATTCGGTATTGCCTCAATCTTGCGGCGTTACTGCGCTTTACAACCGCGGCCGATCAAATCATTGGTGGCGACCCAGTACACCAGGCCTTCCTCACCTTTTATGTGAAACGCCAGCATGTCATTGCTGTACAGCACACCCGACGCGCCCGGTTCCTGTTTCAAGCGGTAGACCTGATCGGCACCGCCCAGGCGAACGTCGACTTCCTTGCGGCTGTCGTCGGTGTAGCGCCAGAGCACTTTGGCCTGACTGTCGCAGGTCCAGGTGGTCCAGCTGTCCGTCGATTCGGCAGGCTTGAACAGGTTCAAATTAGCGCAACCTGCCAGCAGAGCCAGCGCCGCAACGGCGATAAAACCTTTCATCCATGTTCCTCGACTGACGACGCACGCCGCCAGCCCTGAGTAAAGTGTCAGACCCGTCAAGGGCAGCCATGTTCCTTGGCCGGGGTCTGTGTCTCGTATTTGTCCAGGCCATCAGGCCCGGAACGCTTGTTGATCACCGGGTTGGTTTCCGCCTGCCAGTCGGCCTGGTAGCAGCCTTTGTCCTGCTCACGCGTCTCGGGTACCTTCGGGGCTTTCGGGTTACTCCCGCAAGCTGCCAGCGTACCCGCGATCATCAACAGCGCTAACGTTTTGACCATTTGAACACTCCTTTCCCTGGTCAAATGGGCGGCCTCAGGCCTTGGCCCGGCTTTCCAGGACTTCAACGGCCGGCAGCACTTTGCCTTCGACGAATTCGAGGAACGCGCCGCCACCGGTAGAAATGTAGGAGATCTGATCGGCAACGCCATATTTATCGATGGCGGCCAGGGTGTCGCCGCCGCCAGCGATGGAGAATGCCGAGCTTTCGGCGATGGCCTGGGCCAGGACTTTGGTGCCGTTACCAAACTGGTCGAATTCGAACACGCCCACCGGGCCGTTCCACAGAATGGTTTTGGACGACTTCAGCAGCTCGGCGAAATTCGCCGCAGTCTGTGGGCCGATGTCCAGAATCATGTCGTCTGCGGCCACATCAGCGATCAGCTTGACGGTCGCGGTCGCGGTTTCAGCGAATTCCTTGGCAACCACCACGTCGACCGGCAGCGGCACGCTGACCTTGGCGGCGATGGCGCGAGCGGTGTCCAAAAGATCCGGCTCGTACAGGGACTTGCCGACCGGGTGACCGGCAGCGGCCAGGAAGGTGTTGGCAATGCCGCCGCCGACGATCAACTGGTTGCAGATCTGGCTCAGGCTGTTCAGCACGTCGAGTTTGGTCGACACCTTGGAGCCGGCAACGATAGCTGCCATAGGCTGGGCCGGGGCGCCGAGGGCTTTGCCCAGTGCGTCCAGTTCGGCGGCCAGCAACGGGCCAGCGGCCGCGACTTTGGCGAACTTGGCCACGCCATGGGTCGAACCCTCGGCACGGTGAGCGGTGCCGAAGGCGTCCATCACGAACACGTCGCACAGGGCGGCGTATTGCTGGGCCAGTTCGTCAGCGTTCTTTTTCTCGCCTTTGTTGAAGCGCACGTTTTCGAACAGCACGATGTCGCCGGCCTTCACGTCAACGCCGTTCAGGTAATCGGCCACCAGCGGCACTTCACGGCCCAGAGCCTTGCTCAGGTAGTCAGCGACTGGCTTGAGGCTGTTCTCGGCCGAGAACTCGCCTTCGGTCGGACGGCCAAGGTGCGAGCAGACCATCACGGCCGCGCCTTTTTCCAGGGCCAGCTTGATGGTCGGCAGCGAGGCCAGGATTCGCGCATCGCTGGTGACAACACCGTCCTTGACTGGGACGTTGAGGTCTTCGCGGATCAGTACGCGCTTACCTTGCAGATCGAGGTCGGTCATCTTCAACACGGTCATGGGTCGCATTTCCTACTGTTTTGGAGAGCAGTGTTTTGGAGAGCCAGCTGATTGCAGATAGTGTTCCGCAACATCCAGCATTCGGTTGGCAAACCCCCATTCGTTGTCGAACCAGGCCAGGATGTTCACCAGCCGTGGGCCGGAAACTCGAGTCTGACTGGCATCGACGATGGCCGAATGTGGGTCATGGTTGAAATCACAACTGGCGTGAGGCAACTCGGTGTAGGCCAGAAGGCCCTTGAGCGGGCCGCTGGTGGCAGCCTCGCGCAGAATCCGGTTGACCTCGGTGGCATCGGTGTCGCTCACGGTCTGCATCGTAATGTCGAGGCAAGACACGTTAACCGTCGGCACCCGCACGGCTTTGGCCTGAATTCTCCCGGCAAGTTCCGGTAGCAGGCGTTCGATGCCGCGCGCCAGACCAGTGGACACCGGAATCACCGACTGAAACGCCGAGCGGGTGCGGCGCAAGTCTTCGTGATGATAGGCATCGATCACTGGCTGATCGTTCATCGCCGAGTGAATGGTGGTGATCGATACGTATTCCAGACCAATGGCCTGATCCAGCAGGCGCAATAGCGGCACGCCGCAGTTGGTAGTGCAGGACGCGTTGGACACCAGCAATTCATCACCGGTCAGGCAATCCTGGTTCACGCCGTAGACGATGGTGGCGTCGACATCAGCCTCGCTGGCCATCGGCTGGGAAAACAGCACCCGTGGCGCGCCGGCGTCGAGGAAACGCTGGCCGTCTTCACGAGTGTGGTAAGCGCCGGAGCACTCCAGCACCAGATCGACGCCCAGCGACGCCCAATCGATACCTTCGGGGGTGGCACTGCGCAGGACCTTCACGCAGTCGCCATTAATATGCAGACAATCGCCGTCGACCTTCACTTCCCCGGGAAAACGCCCGTGAGTGGAGTCGAAGCGTGTCAGGTATTCGATGCTGGCCATGTCAGCCAGATCGTTGATCGCCACAATTTCAAACCCGGCCTTTTCGCCTCGCTCAAACAACGCACGCAAGACGCAACGACCAATCCGGCCGTAGCCGTTGAGTGCAACTTTGTAAGGACGCGGTTGAGGCATGGGGTTCTCGATTACGGTGGTGAATCCGTTATTGCAGCGTTGCCTGACCGACCGCTATCGCGAGCAAGCTCGCTCCCACAGGGTCTGTGAAAAACCTTGTGGGAGCGAGCTTGCTCGCGATGGCGTCAGCCCGGACAACACAACTGTCGGACTTAGTCTTCCAGCAGCTCTTCAGCCTGACCCAGGATGTTTTCCAGGGTGAAGCCGAACTCTTCGAACAAGGCAGGCGCAGGCGCCGACTCGCCGTAGGTGGTCATGCCGATCACGCGGCCTTCCAGGCCCACGTACTTGTACCAATAGTCCGCGTGTGCAGCTTCGATGGCGATACGGGCGCTGACCTGCAACGGCAGAACCGCTTGCTTGTAGTCGGCGTCCTGAGCATCGAACACGCTGGTGCAAGGCATCGAAACAACACGCACTTTGCGACCCTGTTCGGTCAGCTTGTCGTAAGCCTGAACCGCCAGGCCGACTTCGGAACCGGTGGAGATCAGGATCAGCTCAGGCTCGCCGTCGCAATCCTTCAACACGTAACCGCCACGGGCGATGTCGGCGATCTGGAACGCATTGCGGGTTTGGTGCTGCAGGTTCTGACGCGAGAAAATCAGCGCCGAAGGGCCGTCCTTGCGTTCCAGAGCCAGTTTCCAGCACACCGCCGATTCCACGGCATCGGCTGGGCGCCAAGTGTCGAGGTTCGGCGTGCTGCGCAAGCTGGTCAGTTGCTCGATCGGCTGGTGAGTCGGACCATCTTCGCCCAAACCGATGGAGTCGTGGGTGTAGACGAACACCACGCGTCTCTTCATCAGCGAGGCCATGCGTACGGCATTGCGCGCGTATTCCATGAACATCAGGAAGGTCGCGCCGTAAGGCACCAGGCCGCCGTGCAGGGACACGCCGTTCATGATCGCGCTCATGCCGAACTCGCGAACGCCGTAATACATGTAGTTGCCGCTGGCGTCTTCAGCCGAAACACCTTTGCAACCTTTCCACAGGGTCAGGTTGGAACCGGCCAGGTCAGCGGAGCCGCCCAGCAGTTCAGGCAGCAGCGGGCCGTAGGCATTCAATGCGTTCTGGCTGGCTTTACGGCTGGCGATGGTTTCGCCTTTGGCAGCGACTTCAGCAATATAAGCAGAGGCTTTTTCAGCGAAGTCTTCCGGCAGGTCGCCGCTCAGACGACGAATCAGCTCGTTGGCCAACTCAGGGAAGGCAGCAGAATAGGCAGCGAAACGCTGATCCCATTCAGCTTCGGCCGCGCGACCGGTTTCCTTGGCGTCCCACTCGGCGTAGATGTCGGCCGGGATTTCGAAAGGACCGTAATTCCATTTCAGCGCAGCGCGGGTCAGAGCGATTTCCGCGTCACCCAGTGGGGCGCCGTGGCAGTCTTCTTTACCTTGCTTGTTCGGCGAACCGAAACCGATGGTGGTCTTGCAGCAGATCAGCGTCGGCAGCTCGCTTTTACGCGCGGTTTCGATCGCAATCTTGATTTCTTCAGGGTCGTGACCGTCAACGTTGCGGATGACCTGCCAGTTGTAGGCTTCGAAACGCTTCGGCGTGTCGTCGGTGAACCAGCCTTCGACTTCGCCGTCGATGGAGATGCCGTTGTCATCGTAGAAGGCGATCAGTTTACCCAGGCCCAAAGTACCGGCCAGGGAGCCGACTTCGTGGGAAATGCCTTCCATCATGCAGCCATCACCCAGGAACACGTAGGTGTGGTGGTCAACAATGTTGTGGCCAGGACGGTTGAACTGCGCCGCCAGGACTTTTTCTGCCAAGGCAAAACCAACGGCGTTGGCCAGGCCTTGGCCCAGTGGACCGGTGGTGGTTTCAACGCCTGGGGTGTAGCCGAATTCCGGGTGACCCGGGGTACGGCTGTGCAGCTGGCGGAAGTTCTTCAGGTCTTCGATCGACAGATCGTAGCCGGTCAGGTGCAGCAGCGAGTAGATCAACATCGAGCCGTGACCGTTGGACAGCACGAAGCGGTCACGGTCGGCGAACGATGGATTGCTCGGGTTGTGCTTCAGGTAGTCACGCCAAAGTACTTCGGCGATATCCGCCATACCCATAGGGGCACCGGGATGGCCGCTGTTGGCTTTTTGCACGGCATCCATGCTGAGGGCACGAATGGCGTTGGCACGCTCACGACGGCTGGGCATCGCTGTTCTCCTGGGGGCTGAATAAAACGAAACGGAAAAAAGGCGAGCATTTTCCCTCACCCACCCGCCTCGGGGCAATGACAGATAGTCATCTGAGGGCGTTTTTCCGGTGGATAAAGTCGCATTCGCCTGATGAAACCTTTCCGCTGACGATTTGTAGAGTGACCCTTTCCCCGAGAAGTGCCATCTATCGAGCAATATCAAAACTTTTTGATATTGCTCTTGCGGTGCTTTCTGACCGTCACTAGACTGCTGGCCTTATGAATTTACGTGTGCCTTCCATTCGACATGACGATTGCGATGAGCTGGCGGCCCTGTGCAAGGCCGGCGGCGATCCTCTGCGGCTGAATGTATTGCGCGCGCTGGCCAACGATTCGTTTGGCGTACTGGAGCTGGCGCAGATCTTTGGCATCGGCCAGTCCGGCATGAGTCATCACCTCAAGGTATTGGCCCAAGCCGATCTGGTGGCGACGCGCCGTGAAGGCAACGCGATTTTCTACCGTCGCGCCCTGCCCCACACCGACCTGCTGGGTGGCAAGCTGCATACCGCGCTACTGGAAGAAGCGGACAACCTGACCCTGCCTGCCGAGGTGCAGTCGCGGATCGGTCAGGTCCATGGACAACGAGCGGCGGCCAGCCAGGACTTTTTCTCACGGGTCGCGGAGAAGTTTCGCGCCCAGCAAGACTTGATCGCCGGTCTGCCGCAATACCGCGAAAGCGTGCTGGCACTGCTCGACAAGCTGAGTTTCAGCGAAGGCGCCACGGCCATCGAAGTCGGCCCCGGCGACGGCGCATTTCTGCCGGAACTGGCGCGCCGCTTCACCCAGGTCACGGCGCTGGACAACAGCCCGGCGATGCTCGAACTGGCGCGCCAGGTTTGCGAACGTGAATCGCTGGCTAACGTCAGCCTGCAATTGGCCGATGCATTGAACGGTGTCCGCCTCAAGGCTGACTGCGTTGTACTGAACATGGTGCTGCACCATTTCGCCGCACCGGCCGAAGCACTCAAGCACATGGCCGACTTGCTGCAACCGGGCGGTAGCCTGCTCGTGACAGAGTTATGTAGCCACAACCAGAGTTGGGCCAGGGAGGCCTGCGGTGATCTCTGGTTGGGGTTTGAACAGGACGATTTGGCCCGTTGGGCCACCGCTGCGGGACTCGTTCCCGGGGAAAGCCTCTATGTAGGCTTACGTAATGGTTTCCAGATCCAGGTCCGCCATTTTCAGCGACCGGCTGGCGACACTCACCATCGGTAAATTCAGGAAAACATCGAGATGAGCGAATACTCCCTCTTCACCTCCGAGTCCGTGTCCGAAGGGCATCCGGACAAAATCGCCGACCAGATTTCCGATGCGGTGCTGGACGCCATCATTGCTGAAGACAAGTTCGCCCGCGTAGCGGTCGAGACCCTGGTAAAAACCGGCGTTGCAATCATCGCAGGTGAAGTCACCACGTCGGCCTGGGTCGACCTGGAAGAGATCGTGCGTAACGTCATTCTGGACATCGGCTACAACAGCTCCGATGTCGGCTTCGACGGCGCCACTTGCGGCGTGATGAACATCATCGGCAAGCAGTCTCCTGACATCAACCAGGGTGTCGACCGTGCCAAGCCTGAAGATCAAGGCGCCGGCGACCAGGGCCTGATGTTCGGCTACGCCAGCAACGAAACCGACGTGCTGATGCCAGCACCGATCACCTTCTCGCACCAGCTGGTTCAGCGTCAGGCCGAAGCCCGTAAATCCGGCCTGCTGCCTTGGCTGCGCCCGGATGCCAAGTCGCAGGTAACTTGCCGTTACGAAGGCGGCAAGGTTGTCGGTATCGACGCCGTTGTACTGTCGACTCAGCACAACCCTGATGTGTCCTACAAAGACTTGCGCGAAGGCGTGATGGAGCTGATCGTCAAGCACGTACTGCCTGCCGAACTGCTGACCAAAGACACCCAGTTCCACATCAACCCGACTGGCCAGTTCATCATCGGTGGCCCGGTAGGCGACTGCGGCCTGACCGGTCGCAAGATCATCGTTGACAGCTACGGCGGCATGGCCCGTCACGGCGGTGGCGCGTTCTCCGGTAAAGATCCATCGAAGGTTGACCGTTCGGCCGCCTACGCGGGTCGTTACGTGGCTAAAAACATCGTGGCGGCCGGCCTGGCCGAGCGTTGCGAGATCCAGGTTTCCTACGCGATCGGTGTTGCTCAGCCGACGTCGATCTCGTTGAACACCTTCGGCACCGGCAAAATCAGCGACGACAAAATCGTCAAACTGGTTCGCGAAGTGTTCGACCTGCGTCCATACGCAATCACCACCATGCTCGACCTGCTGCACCCGATGTACCAGGAAACCGCTGCGTACGGCCACTTCGGTCGCACCCCGACTACCAAGACTGTGGGTGAAGACACTTTCACCACCTTCACCTGGGAAAAGACCGACCGCGCCGATTCCTTGCGCGCTGCTGCCGGCCTGTAAGACTTCCCCGGCGGTACCAAAAGCCCTGCACGGTTCGCCGTGCAGGGCTTTTTATTGGCTGCTTTCCAGAGGCGACACACGCTGAAAAACAGCTGGCCCTCTCATCCTGAAAATCCGTCCTAGCCTTCCAGCATTCCACTTGAGCAAGGACGCTCACGATGCCGCTCGACTTGCGCGTGTTTTTCAGTTTTCTACTGATGATTTTCTGCCTGACCACTCACGCTACCGAGTGCCCCAACTGGCCAACCTCACGCGCCCTGGACGAAATCACGTCACTGCAAAAACAGATCGACCTCTGGGACGACAGCTATCACCGGGGCGGCCGTTCATTGGTCGCCGATGAACTCTACGATCAGTCCCGTGCGCGACTGACCGAATGGCGCACTTGTTTCGACCTGGGCCAATCTGCGGAACCGCTACGTACTGCGGGCGGCACGATTCCTCATCCCATCGCCCACACGGGCCTGGAAAAACTCCACGACGGTCGCGCCGTCGAAGCCTGGCTAAAAGGACGGAGCGATGTCTGGATTCAGCCCAAGATCGACGGCGTGGCGGTGACGCTGATCTACCGCAAAGGCCTGCTGACTCAAGCTATCAGCCGCGGTGACGGAATAAATGGCCAGGACTGGACGGCTTCGGCATGCCAGATCGCCGCCATCCCCCAACAATTGTCAGAGCCGCTGGACCTGCTGCTGCAAGGTGAGCTCTATTGGCGCCTGACCGACCACGTACAGGCCCGTGCCGGCAGCCTAAACGCACGCGCCACAGTGGCCGGTTTGATGGCCCGCAAGAAGTTGAGCACTGAGCAAGCTGCCGGGATCGGTCTGTTTGTCTGGGACTGGCCCCAAGGCCCGGCCAGTTTGCCCGCCCGCATCGCAGTCCTGGATGAGTTGGGTTTCCCGAGCACCGCACCTTACAGTCACTCGATCAAGGTATTTGCCGACGCTGAACGCTGGCGCGATCACTGGTATCGCTCGCCACTGCCCTTTACCAGTGATGGCATCGTCCTGCGTCAGGATCAGCGCCCACCCGCCGAGCGCTGGCAGGCTAAACCGCCTTATTGGAGCGTCGCCTGGAAATACCCTTTTGCCCAGGCCCTGGCCGAGGTGCGCAAGGTCCACTTCAAGATTGGACGGACCGGACGAATCACCCCGGTACTGGAATTGTCACCGGTAATGCTCGATGACCGGCAGATCAAGCGAGTCAGTGTGAGCTCGCTGCAACGCTGGGAAACACTGGATATCCGGCCCGGAGATCAGGTCGCCATCAGTTTGGCAGGCCTGACCATTCCAAGGTTAGACGGTGTCATGCTGCGCAGCACCCAACGCGCTGAATTGAGCGTACCGCTGGCGGAGGACTTTCATCATTTGAGTTGCTGGCAGCCGACACCGGGGTGCGAAAGCCAATTCCTCGCCCGACTGACCTGGCTCAGCGGCAAGCAGGGACTGGCCCTGCCCCATGTCGGTCCAGGCACTTGGGAGAAACTATTCGAAACAGGCCGTCTGAATGGCCTGCTGGATTGGTTGACCCTCGACGCTCAAGAGCTTGCTAACATTGACGGCTTCGGCGAACGCAGCAGCGCTCGTCTTTTGAACAGTTTCAACAGTGCCCGACAACGCCCTTTCGCTCGCTGGCTCAAAGCCCTGGGTTTACCGCCGACCGGACAGGCGCGGCTTGCCGATTCATGGCAGGAACTGGCACAACGAACTATCGAACAATGGCAGGCGGAGGCCGGCATCGGCCCGGGACGCGCAGCGCAATTGAGCGCATTTTTCCGCGACCCGCAGGTCCTGGCCTTGAGTGAAACATTACGTCTTGCGGGGATTGACGGTTTTTAGCGGCCGACGATGCCCGCCAACCCGGGAACCCAATGGTGCCGCTGGGCTCAAACACCCCATCGCCACATCGACCCGATCGTTTTTTCACATGGAGCTTTTATGAAACTTCTTTCACCGCTCGCCCTGTTGACCCTTTGCAGCGTGCTGGCCGCTCCACTGATGGCCGCTGAAGAAGCTCCGGGCCTGACCGGCTGCGCCGCAAAGAAGCAGGGAATCATCAACCAGATTGAACTGGCCAAGTCCCACGGCAACGCCGATCAGCAGGCAGGCCTTGAAACGGCCCTGAGTGAAGTCACTGCTCAATGCACCGACGCTTCCCTGAAGAAAGAACGGGAGAACAAGGTGCTCGACGCCAAGCACGAAGTCAGCAAGCGTCAGGCTGACCTCGACAAGGCCATGAAAAAAGGCGACGCCGAGAAAATCAACAAGCGCAAAGACAAACTCGCCGAGTCCCGCAAGGAACTGCAGGACGCACTCGATGAGCTGGATAAGTAAGGATCAGTTCAGGACTCAATGATCCCGAAATTCTTTATGGCAAGCACTGCAGGCATCTTCGACTTTCTGCACCGCGGGCCCAAGGTTACTGGCCTTGTAAGGCTGAACCTTGCTGGCAATCACCAATTCACCGGTGGCGGCTTCAAGGGTGCGAGCCATGTCCTGGAAGTGCTCCTGTTTCTGCCAGACATCGCTCTTGGCGCTGGTGTGATCTTCTTCGCGCACTTGAGGAAAATGTTTCCACGGTTCACGGGACAACGCATCGAGCTTCACGGCACCGTCAGCGAATTTCGGACCGTCAAACGGGATGCGACCACGCAACATGCCGCCCAGGTCTTCGCCGGTCTTGAGCATTTGCTTGAAGATCGCCTTGCGCTGACCCAGCGGCGAGTTGGGATCGACACCACCGCAGGCGGACAACGCCACGCAGGCCAGCAATACAACAGAAAGTCTTTTAAGAGTCATGGTGGCTTCAGGTCACGGGAAACGGCGGCCAGTATCCTCGCCTCATCGGCAAAGACCAATAGCCCTATTATCAATACGGGTTGTTTGAGCGCATGGAGCACTCAGGCAACCGACAAAGGAATTACTCCATGAACAGCCGTTTCAAGGCATGGCGTCACAACCTCGCTTGGACCCTTCCGATGGTGGCCGTGCTTGCGGGCTGCACCGGTGGCGACAACAACACACCGAAAACCCACGCCCTGGCGACCTACTCCAGCGCCACGTGGGAAGCACTTCCGACGGTGTCAGACAACGACCTGGTCGCCGGCTTCGGTTCGTGGCGCAGCGCCTGCACCCGACTCAAAGCCGACCAGGTGTGGGGTTCGACGTGCGCGGCTGCCGCCAACGTGCCGCAATCCGCCAGCGACATTCGTGGCTTCCTCAAGCAGAACCTCGACGTCTACGGCCTGCGCGCCGCCAATGACAATCCCAACGGCTTGATCACCGGCTATTACGAGCCGGTCTACCCCGGCAGCCTGACCCAGACCGAAGTGGCAAACATCCCGGTGTACGGTGTGCCCGAGGACATGATCATCGTCTCTCTGGACAGCATTTATCCGGAACTCAAAGGCAAACGCCTGCGCGGACGACTCGAAGGTCGCGTACTCAAGCCTTACGACGATGCGGCCACCATTGAAACCCAAGGGGTCAAGGCTCCTGTCGTTGCCTGGCTGACCGACCCGATGAACCTGCAATTCCTGCAAATCCAGGGTTCAGGTCGTATCCAGCTCGATGATGGCCGCCAGTTGCGCATTGCGTATGCCGATCAGAATGGTCACCCGTATCGACCGATCGGCCGCTGGCTGGTGGACCAGGGCGAGCTGAAAAAAGAAGAAGTGACCATGGGCGCCATCAGCCATTGGGCCAAGGCCAATCCGACGCGCATTCCGGAACTGCTGGGCAGCAACCCCAGCTACGTGTTCTTCACCCGCAACCCGGACAGCAACGAAGGGCCTCGCGGCTCGCTGAACGTTCCGCTGACCGCAGGCTATAGCGCGGCGGTGGATCGCAAAGTGATTCCGCTGGGCAGTCTGTTGTGGTTATCGACCACTAAACCGGACGGTACCGCACTGGTACGCCCGGTTGCCGCTCAGGACACCGGCGGCGCAATTGCCGGCGAAGTCCGTGCAGACCTGTTCTGGGGCACCGGCGAAGCGGCCGGGCAATTGGCGGGGGACATGAAACAGCAGGGGCAAATCTGGATGCTCTGGCCTAAAGGTGCAGCCCTGCCTCAAGTGCCGCAGGTGACCGACAAGCTTTAAATTCAAAAGATCGCAGGCTCGCCCAAAATCGCGGATGAGCGTAGGAGCTGGCGAAGCCTGCGATCTCTTGATCTTGCTCTTAAACAGAAACCACAAAGAAACTGACGATCAACCCCATCCCTACCAACCACATCAGCGACCGCAAAATCGCCCAGTCCGCCAAGTAGCAAATGATGTACAGCAGCCGACTGGTGATGAACAACACCGCCAGCACATTGATCGTCACCAGTTCGGCATTGCCGGCCAGGTGCGCGACGATCACCGCCGCCGCGAACGCGGGAGTCACTTCAAAACTGTTCAGATGCGCCGCATACGCGCGTCGGCCAAAACCATTCAGTGACTCGAGAAAGTCACGGGGGTCATGGTTGTCTTTCAGCCTGAACCCGCCACTGGCCCTGGCGATGCCCGTGCAGATATAGGGCAGGAAAATCGCGATCAAAATGCACCACAGAGCAACCGTCATAACGCAATCCCTTCTTCAAGTTTCAAGAGTTGAGCTCCAGTCAAAACTTCATCACCAGCATGCCGATCAGCACCAGCCCACAGGCTAAGAGCCGTGGCCTGCCGAAAGGTTCTTTCAGGTAACGCATGCCGAACAGCACCACCAGAATCACGCTGATCTCGCGCAATGCCGCCGCTTCGGCAATCGAGCCCAGCTGCATGGCCCGCAGCACCAGAGCGTAGCTGAACAACACGCAAAACCCGACCGCCAACCCCAGTCGCCACTGTTCACGCCAGAACAACATGAAGGCCGGTCGTTTACGCACCAGCGCCAGTAACGGGAACGGCCAGGCGCTGAGCAACGTGACCCACACCAGATAATCCAGCGGATGCGACCAGCGCCGCAACGCCTGGCCATCGATGAAGGTGTAGCAGCCGATGCACAGGCCGATCAACGCCACCACCGGCAGCATCGACCACGGCAATCGCGCACCGCCGCCGCCCTGCCAGAGCAGGCACAGCATGCCGAACGGGATCAGCAGAATCCCGAAGATCTGCTGGTTCGTCAGCACTTCCCCGGCAAAAATCAGCGTCAGTGCCAGCACCACCAGCGGCGACAAGCCACGCATCAGCGGATAGACCAATCCGAGGTCGCCGACCCGGTACGCCTGGATCAGCAAATAGCGGTAAAGCAATTCAAACGCCGCCGACGCCAGAATCCAAGGCCAGATGTCCATAGGTGGCAGGTTCACGAATGGCAGCATCACGGCGACAAACAGCATCGCCACGCTGTCCATGCAGGCCACCACCAACAATCGTTCTGCGCTGAATTTGATCAGGGTATTCCACGCCGCGTGTAACAGCGCCGCTACCAACACCAGTGCTGTTGCAAGCACGGCACACTCCTTTATGTTGACCGCCCCCTCCCATGCTCCTTTCTACATGAAGCGGGGGGAGATTATTGATTCGCCATATGTCAGCAGCTGTTTATACTGCAAGCGACCACGCCGCACTCAGTTGCGCACAGACTAATTCCAATAAATTTTTGCCACCGCCCGTTCTCGTCGAGAACGGGCGTCGGCATGCGTATGCCTGATTAGAGCGTCAAGACTACCGACAGAGACCTTGCGCATGCCACTCGCCTTGCTTGCCCTCGCTGTTGCCGCGTTCGGCATCGGCACCACTGAATTCGTCATCATGGGTTTGTTGCCCGACGTCGCCCGCGACCTCGCCGTGAGCATCCCCCACGCGGGCCTGCTGATCACCGGCTACGCCCTGGGCGTGGTGTTCGGTGCGCCGATCCTCGCGGTCGGCACCGCCAATATGCCGCGCAAGGCCACGCTGCTGGGCATGACATTGATGTTCATCCTCGGCAACATTCTTTGCGCGTTGGCGCCGAACTACGCCACGCTGATGGCCGCACGAGTGGTCACCGCGCTCTGCCACGGTGCGTTCTTCGGCATCGGTTCGGTGGTCGCCGCCGGTTTGGTGGCACCAAACAAACGCGCCCAGGCGATTGCGATGATGTTCACCGGCCTGACCCTGGCCAACGTGCTGGGGGTGCCATTGGGCACCGCGCTCGGGCAATACGCCGGCTGGCGCTCGACGTTCTGGGCGGTGTCGGTGATCGGCGTGATTGCCGCGATCGCGCAGTGGGTCTGGTTGCCGAAGGACATCGCCATGGACAAGGCCAACCTCGCCAGCGAGTTCAAAGTGCTGGGCAAGGTCAATGTGTTGCTGGCGCTGGGCATGAGCGTGCTGGCGTCGACCAGCCTGTTCAGCGTATTCACTTACATTGCCCCCATCCTGCAAGACATCACCGGTGTCAGTCCGCATGGAGTCACCATCATGCTGCTGCTATTCGGGGTCGGCTTGACCGCGGGCAGCATGCTCGGCGGTCGCCTGGCTGACAGTCGATTGCTGCCGTCGCTGGTGGGCATGGCGCTGGCCGTGCTGGTTGTGCTGGCCGCGTTCACACAGACCAGTCACTCAGTGATCCCGGCAGCGATCACCCTGGTGTTGTGGGGCATCTTCGCGTTTGCCCTGTGCCCGATTTTGCAACTGCTGATCATCGATCAGGCCCATGAAGCGCCGAATCTGGGCTCAACGTTGAACCAGAGCGCGTTCAACCTCGGCAACGCGGCCGGTGCGTGGATTGGTGGACTGGTCGTCGCCAGTGGTGCGGATCTGGCGGACTTGCCGTGGACCGGCGCGCTGGTCAGTGGCTTGACGGTGCTGACGGCGCTTTTCTACATCTATCTGCAACGTCGCGGTGCTGCTGCGGTCAATGTGTCCGGCTGAATAACTGCATCGCTACTGACACCGCTATCGCGAGCAAGCTCGCTCCCACATGGACAGCGTACATCCGCGTGGGACCGAGCCTGCTGACGGGTCATTCTTTGCTCTTCCGCGGGTCGGGCTCCGAGCCTTGATCCGCAGACTTCTTCGGCGGGCCGCTCTCGCTGCGAATCTGCGCATGGCTGATCAGCGCGAAGATGAAACTGCCACCGATGATGTTCCCCCCCAGCGTCGGCCCGGCGAACACCAGCCAGAAATCCTTCCACGGCAACTCGCCGGCAAATACCAGATACGAGACCTCGGCCGAACCGACCACGATGTGGGTGAAATCCCCCAGCGCCATGAGGTAGGTGATGAGGATGATGATCCACATCTTCGCGCTCTCCATGGACGGGATCATCCAGACCATGGTGGCGATCATCCAGCCCGACACAATGCCCTTGGCGAACATCTGGCTGGCGTCGTTCTCCATGATCTTGCGTCCGATATCGAGAAAGGCCAGGTCGGTCTTGCTGTCGAAAATCGGCAGATTCAGCATCACATACGCCACCAGCAACGTGCCGCAAAGGTTGCCCACCAGCACCACCGACCACAGCCGTATCAACCGGCCGAAATTGTTCAGCGTGGGTTTGGTCATGATCGGCAGCACAGCCGTCAACGTGTTCTCGGTGAACAGTTGCTGACGGGCGAGAATGACCGCAAGAAACCCCGCGCAGTAACCAAAACTGGCGATCACCTTGAAGCCTTCGCCGTCCGGCAGTCGGGAGTTGAGCAGCCCCATGGCCATCAGCGACAGGCCCATGGTCAGGCCGGCCGCCAGCGCCGACCACCACAAAGCGGCGACGCTGCGCTCAAGCTCCTGATCACCCTGGGTGCGGATGATTTCATGCAGCACCGCCGCCCGTGGCGGCTGGCTCTTGTCGACGTCGTGCTGTTCTTCGGGTGAGAGGTTCGGGGTCTTGCCGTCTTTTTGCGTGTCCATAAAGCTCCGGAACCAGTGGTGTGTCATGTAGGTACGACACGCGGGGTTCGGAGCTGTTCACTGCCCCAACAGAAACCGAGGTGAGCCCATCGCGAGCAAGCTTCGCTCCTACGGGGCGATGTCATCCTTAAACTGGTCTTTGACGTACATGATCTCGGTCCGGCCGTGCGGTGCAGGCAAACCGTCTTCACCCAGATTGACGAAAACAATCTTGTCCACCGTCAGAATGCTTTTGCGGGTGATCTTGTTGCGTACTTCGCACTTCAGGGTGATGGAGGTGCGGCCGAACTCGGTGGCGGTGATGCCCAGTTCGATGATGTCGCCCTGGCGCGAGGCGCTGACGAAGTTGATCTCGGAAATGTACTTGGTAACCACACGCTGATTGCCCAGCTGGACGATGGCGTAGATCGCCGCTTCTTCGTCGAGCCAGCGCAACAGGCTGCCGCCGAACAGCGTGCCGTTAGGGTTGAGGTCTTCGGGTTTTACCCATTTGCGGGTGTGGAAATTCATATTCACTCCTGAGCGTCTTGCCGAATGATGGTGGGCATCATGGCAGAGCCCGACCTAGAGCTCTATCAAGCATCGGCTATGGCCTCGATTACCGTTCAGACATTGACCAACAGAAACGCTTTGGAAGTATCGCTCACACGGCTATAATCGCCACCGTTTCAAAACGGTCATCTTCAGTTGATACCGTTTTCCCGCCACCTGTCCGAGGGGCGCTGCAGCAGGTTCGACCTGTCAGGCTCGGATGGGGCGTTGCTTGACCGTTATCGGTCAGACACTAAACGCACAACGGCGCCCATTCGCATACATTACGAATGGAGGCTCATCATGAGCGCTGTTATCACGCCTGCAGATTTTAACGATTACAAAGTTGCCGACATGTCCCTGGCTGCCTGGGGCCGTCGCGAAACCATCATCGCCGAATCCGAAATGCCAGCCCTGATGGGTCTGCGCCGCAAGTACGCCGGTGAGCAGCCGCTCAAAGGCGCGAAGATCCTCGGCTGCATCCACATGACCATTCAGACTGCCGTGCTGATCGAAACCCTGGTTGCCCTGGGTGCCGAAGTACGCTGGTCGTCCTGCAACATTTTCTCGACTCAGGACCAGGCCGCTGCCGCTATCGCCGCTGCCGGTATCGCGGTTTATGCCTGGAAAGGCGAAACCGAAGAAGAGTACGAGTGGTGCCTGGAGCAAACCATTCTCAAAGATGGCACGCCTTGGGATGCCAACATGATTCTCGACGACGGCGGCGACCTGACCGAGCTGCTGCACAAGAAATACCCGGCGATCCTGGACCGCGTCCACGGCGTCACCGAAGAAACCACCACCGGCGTTCACCGTCTGCTGGACATGCTGGCCAAGGGCGAGCTGAAAATCCCGGCCATCAACGTTAACGACTCGGTAACCAAGAGCAAGAACGACAACAAGTACGGCTGCCGTCACAGCCTGAACGATGCGATCAAGCGCGGCACCGACCACCTGTTGTCCGGCAAGCAAGCGCTGGTCATCGGTTACGGTGACGTTGGCAAGGGCTCCGCTCAGTCCCTGCGCCAGGAAGGCATGATCGTCAAGGTCTCCGAAGTTGACCCGATCTGCGCCATGCAAGCCTGCATGGACGGCTACGAGCTGGTTTCCCCGTTCATCGACGGCATCAACAACGGCACTGAAGCAAGCATCGACAAAGCGCTGCTGGGCAAGATCGACCTGATCGTGACCACCACCGGTAACGTCAATGTTTGCGACGCGAACATGCTCAAAGCCCTGAAGAAGCGCGCTGTTGTCTGCAACATCGGCCACTTCGACAACGAAATCGACACCGCTTTCATGCGCAAAAACTGGGCATGGGAAGAAGTGAAGCCACAGGTTCACAAAATCCACCGTACCGGCCCTGGCGCATTCGACGCTCAGAACGACGATTACCTGATCCTGCTGGCCGAAGGCCGTCTGGTTAACCTGGGTAACGCAACCGGCCACCCAAGCCGCATCATGGACGGTTCGTTCGCCAACCAGGTTCTGGCTCAGATCTTCCTGTTCGGCCAGAAGTACGCCGACCTGTCGCCAGCCCAGAAAGCCGAGCGCCTGACCGTAGAAGTACTGCCGAAGAAACTCGACGAAGAAGTGGCCCTGGAAATGGTCCGCGGTTTCGGCGGCGTTGTGACTCAACTGACCAAGACCCAGGCCGACTACATCGGCGTGACCGTTGAAGGTCCGTTCAAGCCGCACGCTTACCGCTACTGATTGGACCCGGCGGGCTTTGCGCCCGCCGATCCTGACCAGGCGGACCGGCCATCACCGGCCCGCCTTTTGCGATTGCAAAGGGTATTCCCATGTCCGAAGACCGTCGCTACAGCTTTGAGTTCTTCCCTACGAAGACCGATGCTGGGCATGAAAAACTGATCGCCACTGCCCGTCATCTGGCGACCTACAATCCTGACTTCTTCTCCTGCACCTATGGCGCTGGTGGTTCGACCCGTGATCGCACCCTCAACACCGTGTTGCAGCTCGAAAGCGAAGTCAAAGTCCCTGCCGCACCGCATTTGTCCTGCGTGGGCGACAGCAAGGACGACTTGCGCGGCCTGCTGGCCCAATACAAGGCAGCCGGTATCACCCGTATCGTCGCCCTGCGCGGTGACCTGCCTTCCGGCATGGGCATGGCCAGTGGTGAAATGCGCCACGCCAATGACCTGGTTGAATTCATTCGTGAAGAAACCGGCGATCATTTCCACATCGAAGTCGCCGCCTACCCGGAAATGCATCCGCAAGCGCGCAATTTCGAAGACGATCTGACCAACTTCGTGCGCAAGGCCAACGCTGGCGCCAACAGTGCGATCACCCAGTACTTCTTCAACGCCGACAGCTACTTCTACTTCGTCGAGCGTGTACGGGCGATGGGCGTGAATATCCCGATCGTTCCGGGGATCATGCCGATCACCAACTACAGCAAGCTGGCGCGCTTCTCCGATGCCTGCGGTGCGGAAATCCCGCGCTGGATCCGCAAGCAGCTGGAAGCCTACGGCGACGACACCCAAAGCATTCAAGGCTTTGGTGAGCAAGTCATCACCGAGATGTGCGAACGCCTGCTGCAAGGTGGCGCTCCAGGGCTGCACTTCTACACGCTGAACCAGGCCGAACCGAGCCTGGCGGTGTGGAACAATCTGAAGTTGCCGCGCTAATAGTCGTTACCAGCAAGATCAAAAGATCGCAGCCTTCGGCAGCTCCTACATTGGGCGTGTTTAATCCTTGTAGGAGCTGCCGCAGGCTGCGATTTTTTGCTTTTAACGCTTTTTTTTCTGCGGCAACACTCTGAGTTAGAGTGTTTGGATCCCGATTCTGGCTCTTTCCGGTTTCTCGTCGTAATCTCAAGCCATGCCTTTGATCGCGCAGTTACTGACCATGTTTCTTTTTACTTGCCTGAGCTTCGCCGCTCGGGGCGAGAAGTTGCGCATTGTCACCGAACCATGGGCGCCGTACGTGTATGAGGAAAACGGAAAATCCCTGGGGCTGGACTACGAAACCACGGCCATCGTCTTCAAACGCCTGGACATCGAAGTGGAATGGCAGTTCCTGCCGTGGAAACGCTGCCTGTCGATGCTCGAAACGGGCCAGGCAGACGGCGCACTGGACATTTTCCACAGCGATGAGCGCGACGCTACCCTGCTCTACCCCGGCGAGCCGCTCTCAGAGGTGGAGTTCGTGATGTTCTACGCCATTGAGCGGCCCCACCCTTTTCACACCCTGGCCGACCTGAAAGGTCTGACCATCGGCACTTCCCCGGGCTATCTGTACAGCCAGGACTTTCGTGAGTCGACCCTGTTCACTCGCGAACCGGCGCCGACTCACGAAGCCAACTTCGGCAAACTGGTGCGCGGGCGGATCGACCTGCTGATCACTGATCGCAGGGTCGGTCAGCACTTGCTCGACGAATTGGGCATCCGCGACAAGATTACCGAAAACCCGACCGTCATCAGCCACCAGAGCCAGTTTCTGGCAGTGCGCCGCAACGCCGGCATGGACTTGTTGGTGCAGCGCTTCGGCGCCGAACTCAAACGATTCAAGCGCGAGCCCGCGTACGCTGAACTGAGTGCCCGCTATGGCGCCGACCCGGCGGTCGAGGTAAAAACCACCAGAGCCACCACCGCCAACGGAAAAACCGTTGAGCAGCAGGAAAGCGGCGCGCAGTGATTGCTCTGTTATACTCCGGCCTTCCCGCCAGGCTCACGCCCGGACGCTCGGACTTGTTCAAGGCATCTCGACCCCGCTACAGCGCAGCTTTTCAGCCCGCGCGAGCACTCCAGATGAGCCTTCTTGGCCCAGCAGGACCGGACGGGATTGCGTTCCTCTTAAACGCCATTCGCGCCAGGCAAGACTCCCATTGGGCCAAGCCCTAACTAAAACAGGATTACTCATGTCCTTTGCTTCCCTCGGTCTCTCCGAGGCTTTAGTCCGCGCCATCGAGGCAGCGGGCTATACCGAGCCTACTCCGGTGCAACAGCGGGCCATTCCCGCCGTGTTGCAAGGTCGCGACCTGATGGTCGCGGCTCAGACAGGTACTGGTAAAACCGGCGGCTTCGCCCTTCCGATTCTGGAGCGGTTGTTCCCCAATGGTCACCCGGACAAATCCCAGCGTCACGGCCCGCGCCAACCACGCGTACTGGTCCTGACCCCTACCCGCGAACTCGCGGCTCAAGTACACGAGAGCTTCAAGGTCTATGCCCGCGACCTGAAGTTCGTCAGCGCCTGCATCTTCGGCGGCGTCGGCATGAACCCACAGGTTCAGGCCATGTCACGCGGTGTTGACGTGCTGGTGGCCTGCCCTGGCCGCCTGCTCGACCTCGCCGGCCAAGGCAGCGTCGATTTGTCCCACGTGGAAATCCTCGTCCTGGACGAAGCCGACCGCATGCTCGACATGGGCTTCGTCCATGACGTGAAAAAGGTCCTGGCTCGTCTGCCGAGCAAACGCCAGAACCTGCTGTTCTCGGCGACTTTCTCCAAAGACATCACCGACCTTGCCGGCAAGCTACTGCACAACCCGGAACGCATCGAAGTCACGCCGCCGAACACCACGGTCGAGCGTATCGAACAGCGCGTATTCCGTCTGCCAGCCAACCACAAGCGTTCGCTGCTGGCGCACTTGATCACCGCAGGTGCCTGGGAACAGGTGCTGGTGTTCACCCGCACCAAGCACGGCGCCAACCGTCTGGCCGAGTACTTGGACAAACACGGCCTGAGCGCCGTTGCGATCCACGGTAACAAGAGCCAGAACGCTCGCACCAAAGCCCTGGCCGACTTCAAGGCCGGCGAAGTGCGCATCCTGGTCGCCACCGACATCGCCGCTCGCGGCCTCGATATCGACCAACTGCCACACGTGGTCAACTTCGAACTGCCAAACGTCGACGAAGACTACGTTCACCGTATCGGCCGTACCGGCCGTGCCGGTCGTTCGGGCGAAGCGATCTCGCTGGTCGCTCCGGATGAAGAAAAGCTGCTGAAAAGCATCGAACGCATGACCAAGCAGAAAATTGCCGATGGCAACCTGATGGGCTTCGATTCCAGCGCTGTAGAAGCCGAGAAACCAGAAGTCCGCGAGCGTCCGGATGTGCGTAACCCGCGCAACCCACGTGGCCCGCGCGGCGACGGTCCGAACGGCACTGGCGGTGGCGGCGGTCGTAAAGACAAAGGCAAGGACAAGGGCGGCAAGGAAAAACCTGCAGCCACTGGCCGTGGCGATCGCCCGGCCCGTGAACACAAGCCACGCGAAGGCACTCCGGCTCGCGAGCAACAGCGTCCGGCACCACGCGCTGCTGCTGCAGACCGTGCTCCGGACGAGTTCCTGGATGACGATATCGATAACTTCGGTAACCGAGTCGACTACGTTCCTCAAGCCAAACCGGCTCAGGGCCGTGGCCGCCGTCCGGGTGCTCCGGCACAAGGCGCCGCATCTGGCGCAGGTGCAGGTGCTCCGCGCACTGGCGGCGGCAAGCCTCAGGGTCGTCAAAGCGGTCCACGCAGCAGCGATGGCGCCACCACCGGCACCCCGCCGGCCAAGCGCAGTGGCCCACGCAACGGTGCTCCACGTGACGGCCAGGCCCGTCGCGAAGAGTCCCGCAACCGTCGCCCGGCTCGCACCGACGACCAGCCGCGTTCGGAACCGGCCGTGCAAAACCCACGTGGCCCGGCACCGAAGATCATTCACAAAGAGTCGAAAACCGATCGTTTCCCGACTCCTGAGCAACTTGATCAACTGCCAGGCCGTCCGCGCGGCGAGAAACCAGCGTTGCTGACCCGCAATCGCTGATTTAACGCAGCCATAAAAAATGCCCCTGATCGCGAGATCAGGGGCATTTTTTTATGCGCTGCGAATGTTACTTCGCTTTGACACCTTCAAACGTCACGTACAACTCGACCGCGTCGGACTGTGGACCGAGGTCTTTTTGCTTGCCGAAATCGGAACGCTTCAGGTTGGTAGTGCCTTCAAAGCCTGCACGGTAGCCGCCCCACGGATCCTTGCCTTCACCCAGGAAAGTGGCCTTGACCACGATTGGCTTGGTCACGCCAGCAATGGTCAGGTCGCCGGTCACATCCGCAGTGTCTTTGCCAGCGGCGTTTTTGCCGGTGGATTTGACGCTGGTGGAAACAAACGTCGCTTTAGCGAATTTGCTCGCGTTCAGGAAATCACCGCTGGCGATGTGCTTGTCGCGCTCGGCGTTGTTGGTGAACACGCTGGCGGTGTTCACGTTGAACTCGATCTTGCTGTCTTCTGGCTTGGCAGCGTCGAAGCTGAATTTGCCGTCGATATCCTTGAAGGTACCGGTGATGAAACTGTAGCCCAGGTGGCTGATCTTGAAGTCAACGAAGGCGTGCTGGCCTTCTTTGTCGACAACGTAGTCAGCCGCCATCACATTGGCGGACAGCAGAGCAGAACCGATTGCCAGAGCGGCGAGAGTCTTTTTCAACATGCTTTCTATTCCTTTGGAGTCGAGGTTGAGCTTCAAGCTTTGCGGCCCAGCATTCGCGTCAGGGTCGCATCACGATCGATAAAGTGGTGCTTCAGTGCTGCCAACGCATGGAGGCCGGAAAAAATGACCAGCACCCACGCCAGATACAGATGAACTACACCGGCGGTATCTGCCTGGTCCGGTAGACCGGAAACCAATGCAGGAACTTCAAACAGGCCAAACACCGAAATCCCGACACCGTCTGCGGTGGAAATCAGGTAACCGGCAATCATCACAGCGAACAAAGCGACATACAGGAACGAATGGCCGAACTTGGCGCCAAGGCGCGTCATGCGGCTGTAGCTTTCCAGCTCCGGCGGCGGTGGGCTGATAAAGCGCCACAGCACCCGTAGAACCATGACGGCCAACAGCACCAGACCAATGCTCTTGTGCAGCTCCGGCGCATCTTTACGCCAGGTGCTGTAGTAGTCGAGACCGACCATCCACAAGCCCAACGCAAACAGACCGAAGACCACCAGCGCCACGCCCCAATGCATAAAGATGCTGACCCAACCGTAGCGCGAAGAAGAATTACGTAGCTGCATTGCCCAAATCCTGTGAGAACTGCGACCAAGACTATCGAGTTATCTATCGATTTAAAGCGGAAAATTTCGCTTTGAAATATCGAGAAATACGATCAAGAGTCTGAAATCCATGAGTTAAGGAAAGATTAAAGACCAATGTGTAAGAAAAAATGAAGTCCAACTAAAGAACACCTGCTCCTCAAGATTTATTCGATTCTTGATATTGGTTCTCTTCGGGCATAAAAAAACGCGACATTTCTGCCGCGTTTTTTTGTCCCAAAGCTTACTGCGCTTTGGTATCCGTCGCCGGAGTCGCAGCGGGCTTGGCCGCTGGCTTCTTGGCCGGTTCAGCTTTCTTCGCCGGCGCTTTTGCCGGAGCCTTTTTGGCCTCGGTTTTGGCAGCAGGCTTTTTGGCCGGAGCTTTTTTGGCCGGTTCGGCTTTCACCGGTGCCGCTGGTTTCGGCGCTTCCACCGGAGCTGGCGCTGGCGCTGGGGCCGGCACTGGCGTTGGAACCGGTGCAGGAGCTACCGGAGCCACTGGCTCTGGCGCTTTGGCCGGTACCGGTTTGTCGTCAGAACCACTGAACAGATTGGTGAAGAAGTTACCTTTCTTCGCCGCCACCGCGCCGGCCGCCGCAACGGTCGCTGCCGGAACAACCTTCGCCGGCTCAAACGACTTGCCGGCCGCCAGGTCTTCTACCTGACTGGCTGCCCGCTGACCGGTGCGCAATGCACCTTCCAGCGTGCCCGGGTACAAGGTGTCGGTGTGTTCGCCGGCAAAGGCTACACGCTGAATCGGACGTTCCCACAGGCGCCAGTACTTGCTGATCTGGCCAGGGCCGAATGCCAGGTAAGCGCCGCCCATTGATGGGTCAGTGCTGTAGCGGCGGATTTCGTAACCGGTGAACGAACCGCGCGCCTGTGGATAAAAGGCATGCAGACGGATCAGTACCTGATCGACCATCTGCTTGTCGCCGAACGCCTGCATCACGCGCGCGTTGTCGCCGGACAGGTTGATCACCACGTTGGCGCCGCCCTTCAGCGCCGGTTCAACCCACAACATGCCCAGACCGGCGTTGCTGTAGATCTCGCCGGTCATCCGCGCCTTGCTTTCCCACACGGGTGTCTTGAACTTCAGCATGATCTGGTCGCGCCAACCGTAGTTGGTGCCTTTGATCGCGCCCATGTGCTGGGCATCCAGCGCAGGAGTCATCTGGATCTTGCTCAGTGCGCGCAGTGGCACGGCCACGACGACGTAGTCAGCTTGGTAGCCAACGCTGCCGACTTTGACGGTCACGCCGTCCTTGTCCTGGGTGATCGCCGAGACTGGGGAGCTGGTCTTGATGGTTTTCAGTTGTTTGACGAAAGCCTGTGCCAGCACCGGGCTACCGCCGAGCAGGCGCGAAGCACGCAGGTCACGGTCGGCAACGCCAAGGTAAACGCGGCTTTGCTGTGCGAAGTACAGCAGCGACAGACGCGACGGTTCGTCATAACGGGTACGAATCTGCTGATTCACCAACTGACGTGCCGTGGCCGGCAGATTCAGACGGTCGAGCCAATTGGCCACGTTGATCTGATCCAGGGCGAACAGTGTGCTGTTGGCCGCCGGGTTCTGCGGGTCTTCGATCGAGCGCGCCAGATCGTCCAGGGTCTTTTCGTAGCGCTTGAGCGCGTCGCTGGTGGCCGGCTGCTTGGTGGCCAGATCGGCGGCAGTGAAATACTCACCGTCAATCAGGTAGCCCGGGGTCCGCACGAACTCTGGGGCCGGCGTGGTGCTCAGCTTGAAGGTCGATACGTACTTGTTCAGAACCGGCTGGGTCTTGTCGTTGCCGATCCACTCACTGGTGGCCATGCCGGAGCGACCGCCCATGCTCGGTTTGGCTTCCAGCAGGGTCACCTGCCAGCCCTTGTTTTGCAGCTCGTAAGCCGCGGTGAGGCCAGACAGCCCTCCGCCGATCACGATCGCCGTTTTATCCTTGGCCAGCGCAGACACGCTGAACAGCCCCAACATCACCAGCGCACAGGCGCGCAGCCAACCAGCAGACATTCAGCGAACTCCGGAAATACACGTAGGAAATAGCGGTTTTACGAGTCAGACGACTCAAAGAACCGCGAAGAATACGTCAGCCATCAAAAGGCCGCCAGCGACGTCTATCCACCTATACAAAGTAGCTCAATCGACACAATGGGTTGTCCCCACGCCACGCATTGCATAGGCTTGCGCGATTGTTTGCCCGCGCATGTCGCGAGCCGCCTCGAGGAGACTGAAAATGGGCCTGAATAATCAGTGGATGCAACGCGATCTCGCGGTGTTGTGGCATCCCTGCACCCAGATGAAAGACCACGAACAGCTGCCGCTGATCCCGATCAAGCGCGGTGAAGGCGTCTGGCTGGAAGACTTCGAAGGCAAACGCTACCTCGACGCCGTCAGCTCCTGGTGGGTCAACGTGTTTGGTCACGCCAACCCGCGGATCAACCAGCGCATCAAAGATCAGGTCGATCAACTGGAACACGTGATCCTCGCTGGTTTCAGTCATCAGCCGGTCATCGAGTTGTCCGAGCGCCTGGTGAAGATGACGCCGGAAGGTCTGACCCGGTGCTTCTACGCCGATAACGGTTCGTCCTGCATCGAAGTCGCGCTGAAAATGAGCTTTCACTATTGGCTCAACCGCGGCCAGCCGAACAAGAAGCGCTTCGTCACCCTGACCAACAGCTACCACGGCGAGACCATGGCGGCGATGTCGGTGGGCGACGTGCCGCTGTTCACCGAAACCTACAAGGCCCTGCTGCTGGACACCATCAAGGTGCCGAGCCCCGATTGCTACCTGCGCCCGGAAGGCATGAGCTGGGAAGAACATTCGCGCAACATGTTCGCCGCCATGGAACAAACCCTGGCCGAGAATCACGACACCGTCGCGGCAGTCATCGTCGAGCCGCTGATCCAGGGCGCCGGCGGCATGCGCATGTACCACCCGGTTTATCTGAAGCTGCTGCGCGAAGCCTGTGACCGCTATGGCGTGCACCTGATCCACGACGAAATCGCCGTCGGCTTCGGCCGCACAGGGACGATGTTCGCCTGCGAACAGGCCGGCATCCGCCCGGACTTCCTCTGCCTGTCCAAGGCACTGACTGGCGGTTATCTGCCGTTGGCGGCCTGTGTGACGACCGAAGATGTCTACAGCGCGTTCTACGACGACTACCCGACCCTGCGCGCCTTCCTGCATTCCCACAGCTACACCGGCAATCCCCTGGCGTGTGCGGCAGCCTTGGCGACTTTGGATATCTTCGAAGAAGACAACGTCATCGAGAACAACAAGGCCCTGTCTCAGCGCATGGCCAGCGCCACTGCGCACCTGGCCGATCACCCGAACGTGTCGGAAGTGCGTCAGACCGGCATGGTGCTGGCCATCGAGATGGTCAAGGACAAGGCCACCAAGGAAGCTTATCCGTGGCAGGAACGTCGCGGCTTGAAGGTGTTCCAGCATGCGTTGGAGCGTGGTGCTTTACTTCGACCGTTGGGCAGCGTGGTGTACTTCCTGCCGCCGTACGTGATCACGCCTGAACAGATCGACTTTCTGGCCGACGTGGCCAGCGAAGGCATCGACATCGCGACTCGTGACAGCGTCAGTGTTTCGGTGCCGAAAGACTTTCACCCGGGCTTCCGCGATCCGGGCTAAAGCTTGTGGCGAGGGGATTTATCCCCTCGCCACAGATAAATCCCCTCGCCACAAAGAGTCAGCAGCCACAAAAGCAACTCCGATCCAATTTTTAGAGACCCAGCATGAGACTGTCCCGCTTCTTTATCGACGCCCCCTTGAGCACTGGCGAACACGAGTTGCCTGAGGCCCAGGCCCACTACATCAGCCGCGTGCTGCGCATGGCCGAGGGTGATGCGCTGCAACTGTTCGACGGTTCGGGCCATGAGTTTCGCGCCACGCTGGTGGAGGTCGGCAAGAAGCGCGTCGTCGTGCAGATCGATGAAAGCTTCGCCGGGCAAGTCGAGTCGCCATTGTCGATCCATCTCGGCCAGGGCTTGTCCCGTGGCGAGAGGATGGATTGGGCGATTCAGAAAGCCACCGAACTGGGCGTCACTGAAATCACCCCGATCTTCAGCGATCGCTGTGAAGTCCGGCTGAAGGATGAGCGCGCCGACAAACGCCTGATGCACTGGCGCCAGGTGGCGATCAGCGCGTGCGAGCAATGCGGGCGTTCACGGGTGCCGGTGATTCATCCGCCGCTGCTGTTGGCGGATTGGTTGAAACAGACCCAGGCAGAATTGAAGTTGGTGCTGCATCCGGTGGCCGAGCCGTTGGTGAGCCATGCCAAACCTGGGACGTTAGCGTTTCTGATCGGCCCGGAAGGCGGGTTGTCCGATGCTGAGGTTGATCAGGCCAAGAGTACCGGGTTCCATGCTGCTCGCCTTGGGCCTCGGGTGTTGCGGACAGAGACCGCGCCGGTGGTTGCGCTTGCGGTTGCCCAACAGTTGTGGGGGGACTTCTAGGGCCCCATCGCGAGCAAGCTCGCTCCCACAGGGGTATGCATTCCAAAGTGGGAGCGTGCAAGGATCAAGAGGCGATTACTGCACCGGATCACTCACCGGTTTGGCGATGATCGCCTTCAGCTCGCTGGTCATCGGGAATTCCAGGTTCAGGCCTTTGGGTGGAATCGGTTGCTGGAACCAGCGCTGATAGATGCCGTTGATCTCGCCCGAGCTATACAGATCGGCGAGGGTCGAGTTCACCAACTCGAGAAACTGCGGGTCGCCCTTGCGCACCATGCAGCTGTAGATTTCCCGCGATTGCTCCTCGCCCACCACCACCCAATTATGCGGATCGCGGGCCTTGGCGCGTTCGCCGTAAAGCAGCGCGTCATCCATATAGAACGCCGCCGCCCGACCTGACTGCAGCATCTGGAAGGCCTCCCCGTGGTCCTTGGCGCTGATCACGAACATATCGATCTTGTTATCGACGTTGTAGCTCTTCAGAAACCGTTCATTGGTAGTGCCCGCGGTGGTCACGACGTTCTTGCCCCGCAAGTCGGCGAAGCTTTTGATGCCGCTGCCCTTCGCCGTGAGCAACTGACCCTTCACGTAGATGAACCCGTAGGAAAACGCCACTTGCTGCATGCGCTCGGCGGTCACGCCGGTGGAGCCGCATTCAAGGTCGACCGTGCCGTTCTGCACCAGCGGAATGCGCGTTTGCGAGGTCACCAGGTTGTACTTCACCTGCAGATCCGGCAGCTCAAGTTTTTGCTTGATGCGCTCGACAATCTTGCTCGCCAGGTCCACCGAATAGCCCATCGGCTGCCCCGTGTGATCACCCACGTAGGAGAACGGCACCGACGCGTCGCGATAGCCCAGCGTGATGATTTTGCCATTGGCGACCTTGTTCAGCGTGCCAGTCAGCGGCGCTTCGTTGGCCTGGACCTGGCTGGCGAGCAGCAGGCCGAGGGTGCAGCCGATCAACGTGATTTTTTGCATTGTTATTCTCCGTTGTGGGTAGAGCGATTAGCGTCGGGGGGCGAGGCCCTGCATTTCGATTGAAGGTGCGCGTCGGGCGATCAATTCGCTGAGTAACCGGGCGCTGCCACAGGCCAGGGTGAAACCCAGGGCGCCATGGCCGAGGTTGAGCCAGAGATTGCGGTACGCCGTGGCCCCAATCAACGGCACGCCGCTGGGGGTGGCCGGGCGCATGCCGGCCCATTCGATGGCGGCGGCGTAATCCCCAGCATTCGGTAAGGTTTCCTGCGCCTGGCGCTTGATCAGCGCCAGACGTTTGGGGTCGAGCGCCGTGTCGAAGCCGACGATGTCGACCATCGCTGCCACACGCAGTTGGTCACCGAGGCGGGCGTAAACGATCTTGCGGTTGTAATCGGTGATGCTCAGCTCCGGCGCGCGGTGTTCGGCGCGGATCGGCAAGGTCAGGCTGTAGCCCTTGAGCGGATACAGCGGCAGGTTCATGCCCGGTAATGCCAGTGCCGGACTGCGATGTCCGGCAGCAATCACTAGTTGCTCGACCGGCAGCACTTGCGAACCCATTTCTACGGCCTGCACCGCGCCGTTCGCGTGGCGAATGCCGGTGACCTTGCGCCCGAGCAAAAACTCGCAACGCCCCGACGCCTGGAGCCGAGCCAGCAGTTGCTGGCAGAACGCATGGCAATCGGCGACTTCTTCGTCGGGGGTATAAATCGCGCCCACAAACGGCGCCTCGGCGAGTGCAGGCTCCAGTTGGGCGCATTCGGCCCGCGACAGCACGTGCTGCTGTCGCGGATCAGCCAGTCCATGACGAGCGTGTTCGAAACTCGCGGCTTCACGAAACGTCACCAGTTTGCCGTTGCGCCGCCAGTCGAAACCGTCGAGGCGGTCTTCTTCGCGCCAGCCTTGCAGCGTGGCCTGGCTCAGCAGCGCCAGACGTAGCAGGTGCGCGCCGTTGCGCTGATTCACCGAACGACGGCAAGCCGCCAGGAAGGACGCCATCCAGCGCCACTGCGCCGGGTCCAGGCGCGGGCGCAGCTTCAACGGCGAGTCACCGCGCAGCATCCAGCCAAGCGCCTGCAACGGTACGCCGGCATCGGCCAGTGGCGCGACGTAACGGTAGGACAACTGGCCGCCGTTGGCGAAACTGGTCTCGCTGCCCAGCGAGTCCCGGGCCTCGATCAGCGTCACGTCGATGCCGTCGCGAACCAGTGCGTATGCCGTCGTCAGCCCGATGACGCCACCACCGATGATGCACACTCGCTGAGCCATGTCTGTCCTTAACCGTTGTCGAAACAGGCTTCAGGTTAGGACCAGGTGACAGACCTTGAACAATGCATAAAGATGCCTGACCCATAAACAAAGGTTATGGACTTGCCATGCGACTGCGACACATCGAGATTTTCCAGGCCATTCGCCAGACCGGTTCGGTCAGTGGTGCCGCGCAGTTGCTGCACGTGTCGCAACCGGCGGTGAGCAAGGTGCTGCAACACGCCGAGCAGCAACTGGGCTTTCCGTTATTCCTGCGGGTGCGCGGTAAATTGCAGGCCACGCCTGAAGCGCTGGAGCTTGAGCGCGAAGTCGACAAGGTCACCGAAAGCCTGCAAGGCGTGCGACGTCTGGCCCAGAGCCTGCGGCGCGAACCGGGTCACAGCGTACGGATCGGCGCGATCCCGGCGCTGGCCCTGTCGCTGCTGCCGCCGGCCATCAACGAATGGACGCAACGCTACCCGGACATTGTCTGCGAACTGTCCAGTGCCCACAGTCGTGAGCTGATGCAGAATTTGTTAATGCGCGAAGTGGATGTCGCGCTGACCTTGCAACCGCCGGATCACCCGGGCCTGAAGGCGCAGGTGTTGGCCTGCGGGGTTTTGGTGGCGCTGGCGCCGTCGGGCTACTGGACCGACGACGTCTTGGGCCAACCGTTGCCGTTGAGCGAACTGGCCGGCGCGCCGCTGATCGGTCTGTCCAGCGCCGACCCGCTGGCAGCCAGGCTCGACAGCTACCTTGAGGCGGTCGATCCGCCGCCACGAGTTCGCATCGCCGTGCAGACCTATTCGCTGGCACGGGCGATGGTGGAATCCGGTGCCGGGCTGGCGGTGATCGATCCGTTTACCGCGCTTGGCGCGCACCCCACCGCCACGGCGATTCGACCGCTGGCGCCAGCGTTACCCATCACCTTGTATGCGGTCACCCGCGCCGACGAACCGCCGCCCCACACCCTGAGCGACTTGTTGCAGGTATTCAGCCGACGGGCGCAGGCACAACTGGATCGCTTGATCCCTTAGAGGCCTCAAAGGACATAAAATAGGATCGCCACGAAGTGCAGCAAACTCCCGGCGATCACGAACAGGTGCCAGATCCCGTGGGCATGGCGCAGTCGATGATCGAGGGCAAAAAAGACAATGCCCACGGTGTACAACACGCCGCCCGACGCCAGCCAGGCGAAGCCTGTACTGCCCAACGCCGCCAGTAACGGCTTGACCGCCACCAGCACGATCCAGCCCATCACCGCGTAGATCACGATCGACAGAATCCGCGCCTCCGAACGCGGTTTGATCTCTTGCAGGATGCCGATCAGCGCCAATCCCCAGACAATCCCGAACAGCGTCCAGCCCCACGGGCCGCGTAACGTCACGAGACAAAATGGTGTGTAGCTGCCGGCAATCAGCAGGTAGATCGAAAAGTGATCGACCTTCTGCATGATCGCCTTCTTGCGCCCACGCACGCTGTGGTAAACGGTCGATGCGCTGTAAAGCACCAACAAGGTGAACCCGTAAATCGCCACGCTGACGATCTTCCATGGACTGCCGTCCATACCGGCGATCACCAACATCCACACCACCCCGACCACCGCTGCCACTGCCCCGACCAGATGCGTCCAGGCGTTCAATCTTTCCCCGTGATACATGTGTTGCTCACCTCAACATTCGTTGCAACATCGCGCAAACTGTAGGCGCTGTCGAGTGAAACGAGGCTGCGATCTTTTGATCTTGAAAAAGCCATGACCGCCGACGCCGTGGTCCGCTTGGCCGAAGATATTTTGATCTTGAAAAATCGCAGCCTCGTTTCACTCGACAGCTGCTACAAAAGATCGCATGCGTGCACAATCGAGCCATTCGAATAAGAGTCTGCACCATGCTGATCGATGAAGAGTTGACCCTGAAAAAACTCGAGGTGTTCCTGGCCTTCATGCGCACCGGCAACCTGGCCCGGGCCGCCGCCGAATTGCAGACCAGCAATGTCAGCGTGCACCGGGCGATCCATTCCCTGGAAAGCGCCCTGCGCTGCCCGCTGTTCAAGCACGAAGGACGCAATCTCACGCCCCTGGAAAGCGCTTACGTGCTGGAAGAACGGGCGCAGAAGCTGATTCAGGACGTGGTCGAAACCGTGCGCCTGACCCGCGAAGCGGCCGGGTTCTCCGCCGAGCGCTTCAAGCTCGGCTCGCTGTATTCGCTGACGGTGAAGACGGTGCCGCAGCTGATCATGGGCCTGAAGATCCGCCGCAGCGAACTCAACATCGACCTGATCCTCGGCTCGAACTTCGACCTGCTGTACAAGCTCAAGAACATGGAAGTCGACGCGATCCTGGTGTCGCTGGACGAGAGCGTCAACGACCCGGATTGCGCGCAAATCCACCTGTTTTCCGACGACATCTTTCTCGCCACACCAGCGGATTCAAAGTTTGCCCAGCGGACCGAAGTTGATCTCGCCGAAGTGCGCGACGAGACGTTCATTACGCTGACCCAAGGTTTCGCCACGCACCAGGACGGTAATCGGGTGTTCAAGCAGGCGGGGTTCGAACCGAAGGTGGCGATGCAGGTCAACGACATCTTCACCCTGCTGAGCATGGTCAGTTCGGGCGTGGGTTATGCGTTGCTGCCGGGACGGATTGCGGCGGTGTATGAGAACCGGGTGAAGCTGATTCCGTTGCAGGAAAAATATCGGTTGCAGCAGCACATTGGGGTGGTGTTTTTGAAGGCCAAAGAGCGGGATCCGAATTTGTTGGCGCTTTTGGCGGAGTGTCGGATGTATGCGAACCGGCAAGTCTGAAACCGTGTCGCGCCCATCGCGAGCAAGCTCGCTCCCACATTGGAATGCGTTCCCCTGTGGGAGCGAG
>NZ_JALBYU010000033.1 GCF_029963765.1 Pseudomonas sp. UYIF39 | reverse complement strand
GACACTGCGGTCATTCAGTTAAACCGCGAACTCAGGTTTTGACGACTGCTACGCAGCCGAACGCAGGCTTCGCCAGCTGCTACATGAATCTGTGGCACCGCCTTCTATGTATATTCCTAAAAGTTAGTTTATTAATTTTTTATACACGCTTAGGGTATATGCACCGGACCACCGGACATTCTTGTTTTCGTTCGTCGCAACCATCGCGACGTTTCCATGAGATGTGAGGTAGGTATGGTCCGGAACACAATCACCCCAGTGCAGATCGCCAGGGCATTGCGTGCAGCCAAGGAGCGGCACTGATGTCCAGTCTGGCAGATGCAATCGTCCAGAGTGATCTGGACATCGCCCCGTTGTTGTTGCCCGCGCAGGTCTTGCGCAACGACGCACAAGCCATCAAGGCCGCCCATGAGCTGGCGCACGTCGCCCGTCTGCAAGCAGCCAAACGCGACCAGCAGCGCAAGCTGCCGTGGTCGGAAATCGAACAGTTCACCCGCAGCGGCCTGGGCAGCATTGCCATCACGCACGAGTACGGTGGCCCGCAGGTTTCGTTCGTCACTTTGGCCGAAGTCTTCGCGATCATTTCCGCGGCTGACCCGGCACTGGGGCAGATCCCGCAGAACCAGTTCGGCATTCTCAACCTGGTGCTCGGCAGCGCCACTGAATCGCAGAAAAAACAGCTGTTCAAAAGCGTGCTCGAAGGCTGGCGGATCGGTAACGCGGGACCTGAGCGCGGCACCAAAAACACCCTTGAACTCAAGGCGCGAATCACCGCCAGCGGCGACGGCTTCGTCCTCAACGGGCAGAAGTTCTATTCCACCGGCGCGCTGTTCGCCCATTGGGTCGCCGTCAAGGCGCTGAACGACGATGGCAAGCAGGTTCTGGCCTTCGTCCGTCGCGGCACACCGGGCCTGCGCATCGTGGATGACTGGTCGGGCTTCGGCCAACGCACCACTGCCAGCGGCACCATTTTGCTCAACAACGTGCAGGTCGACGCCGAGCTGGTGGTGGACAACTGGAAGATCAATGACAACCCGAACATTCAAGGTGCCGTGTCGCAGCTTATTCAAGCAGCCATTGACGCCGGCATCGCCCGGGGCGCCATCGACGACGCCATCGCGTTCGTGAAAACCCGTGCACGGCCCTGGATCGACGCCAAGGTCGAACGGGCCAGCGATGACCTCTATGTGATCGCCGACATCGGCAAACTGAAAATCGAACTGCACGCCGCCGAAGCGCTGCTGCGCAAGGCCGGGCAAGTGCTCGATCAAGTCAACGCCGCGCCGCTCACCGCCGAGTCCGCCGCCCGCGCCTCGATTGCCGTGGCCGAAGCCAAAGTCCTGACCACCGAGATCTCGCTGCTGGCCAGCGAAAAGCTTTTCGAACTGGCCGGCAGCCGCGCCACCCTCGCCGAATTCAACCTCGACCGCCATTGGCGCAACGCCCGCGTGCACACACTGCACGACCCCGTACGCTGGAAATATCACGCTGTCGGGACGTATCACCTGAACGGCACTTTTCCCGCTCGCCACTCCTGGATTTAACGACCAGATCTCTGGAGAAACACATGACTTTTTCTCACCACGTCGCGGTCATAACCAGCGATGAGCAAGCCCTGATCGTCGCCAGTGACCTGGCCGAAGATTTCAAACGCGACAGCGCCCTGCGCGACCGCGAACGCCGTTTGCCACACCCGGAACTGGACGTGTTTTCCCGCTCGGGGCTGTGGGGCATCAGCGTGCCAAAAGAATACGGCGGCGCCGGGGTTTCCAACGTCACCCTGGCCAAGGTGATCGCGCTGATCGCCCAGGCTGACGGCTCCCTCGGCCAGATCCCGCAGAACCATTTCTATGCGCTCGAAGTGCTGCGGGTGAATGGCAGCGAAGAGCAGAAAAAACGCCTGTATGCAGAAGTACTGGCCGGCCAACGCTTCGGCAATGCCCTCGCGGAACTGGGCACCAAAACCGCTCACGACCGCATCACCAGCCTGACCCCTGATCTGCACGGAGAACGTGACGGCTATCGCATCAACGGCCGCAAGTTTTACGCCACGGGCGCGATTTATGCCCAGCGCATTCCGACGTCGGTGGTGGATGAGCACGGCGTGCAGCAACTGGCGTTCGTCCCGCGCAACAGTAAAGGTCTGACGGTAATCGACGACTGGAGCGGCTTCGGCCAGCGCACCACCGGCAGTGGTTCGGTGGTGTTTGAAGATGTTTACGTCGCCGCCGAAGACGTGATCCCGTTTCAAAGTGCGTTCGAACGCCCGACCACCGTCGGCCCGCTGGCGCAGATTCTTCATGCTGCTATCGACACCGGTATCGCCCGCGCCGCCTATGAAGATGCGCTGCATTTCGTGCGCACCAAGACCCGGCCGTGGATCGATTCCGGCAACGACAAAGCCACCGAGGACCCGCTGACCATCAAGAGCTTCGGCCACTTGAGCATTCGTCTGCATGCCGCCGAAGCCTTGCTGGAACGCTCTGGTGAATTCCTCGACAAGGCTCAGGCCGACACCAACGCCGAGACCGTCGCCGCCGCGTCGATTGCCGTCGCCGAAGCCCGCGCCATCAGCACCGAGATTTCCCTCGCCGCTGGCAGCACGCTGTTTGAACTGGCCGGCAGTCAGGCAACCCTGATCGAACATGGTCTGGATCGCCACTGGCGCAACGCTCGGGTTCATACGTTGCACGACCCTGTGCGCTGGAAGTATCACGCGGTCGGCAATTACTACCTTAACGATGAAAACCCGCCACTGCGGGGGACCATCTAAATGAGCAAGAAAAAGATCCTGCTCAACGCGTTCAACATGAACTGCATCGGGCACATCAACCATGGTCTGTGGACGCATCCACGGGACAACTCTACTCAGTACAAGACGATTGAATACTGGACCGAACTGGCGCAATTGCTGGAGCGTGGGCTGTTCGACGGCCTGTTCATCGCCGACATCGTCGGCGTGTACGACGTCTACCAAAACTCGGTAGACGTACCGCTCAAAGAGTCAATCCAGCTGCCGGTCAATGACCCGCTACTGCTGGTTTCGGCCATGGCCGCAGTGACAAAAAACCTTGGCTTCGGCCTCACCGCCAACCTGACGTACGAACCGCCGTATCTGTTCGCCCGACGCATGTCCACGCTCGATCACCTGAGCCGTGGCCGGGTCGGCTGGAACATCGTCACCGGCTACCTCGACAGCGCCGCCAAGGCCATGGGTTTGAGTGAACAGGTGGAACACGACCGTCGTTACGACCAGGCCGATGAATACCTGCAAGTGCTCTACAAACTCTGGGAAGGCAGCTGGGAAAACAGCGCGGTGCTTAACGATTCGCAGCAGCGGATCTACGCGCAGCCCGAGAAAGTGCACAAGGTCGAGCACAAGGGCGAGTTCTATCAGGTCGAGGGTTATCACCTCTGCGAACCCTCGCCGCAGCGCACACCGGTGCTGTTCCAGGCGGGCAGTTCGGATCGTGGTTTGCTGTTCGCCGGGCGACATGCCGAGTGCGTGTTCATCAGCGGCCAGAACAAACCGTCGACCAAGGTTCAAGTAGACAAGGTGCGCGCCAGTGCCGTCGAGGCCGGGCGCAACCCCGAGGACATCAAGGTGTTCATGGGGCTGAACGTGATTGTCGGCGCCACCGAAGAGCTGGCCTGGGCCAAGCACGCCGAGTACTTGAGCTACGCCAGTGCCGAGGCCGGCGTGGCGCATTTCTCGGCCTCCACCGGGATCGATTTTTCCGAGTACGAAATCGACGAACCGATCCAGTACGTGAAGAACAACGCGATCCAGTCCGCCACCAAAAACCTGCAAAACAACGACTGGACTCGCCGCAAATTACTCGAGCAACACGCCCTCGGTGGCCGCTACATCACCGTGGTTGGGTCGCCTGAGCAGGTCGCCGACGAGCTGGAATCGTGGATCACGGAAACCGGGCTGGATGGCTTCAACCTGACGCGAATAGTCACGCCGGAAAGCTATGTGGATTTCATCGATTGGGTGATCCCGGAGTTGCAACGACGCGGGTCGTACAAGACCGCTTACGACAGCGGCAGCCTGCGGGAAAAGCTGTTTCACGGCGAGGCGCTTTTGCCCGAACAGCACACCGGATCCGCGTTTCGACGCTAAAAGCATCGCGAGCAAGCTCGCTCCCACAGTGGATCTCGGGTGTTCACAAACCCCCTGTGGGAGCGAGCTTGTTCCGGGCGGCGTTCCGACGATGAGGCCCGACCAAACACCACACAACTATGCACTGACTGGAATAACCACCATGACCAAGAAACTCCTGAACCACCCAGTCAAAGCACTGGCCCTGGCCCTCGGCCTTTTCAGCTCCATCACCTTCGCAGCCGACGCGCCGCTGAAGGTCGGCACCACCGCCGCCTTCGCCATTCCCCTGGAAGCTGCCGTCGAAGAAGCCAAGAAACAAGGCCTGCAAGTCGACCTGGTGGAGTTCAGCGACTGGATCGCCCCCAACGTCAGCCTCGCCGCCGGTGACATCGACGTGAACTACTTCCAGCACGTCCCGTTCCTGGAAAACGCCAAGGCCGCCGCCGGTTTTGACCTGGTGCCGTTCGCACCGGGGATCATCAACAACGTCGGCCTCTACTCGAAAAAATACAAAAGCTTCGACGAGTTGCCGGAAGGCGCCAGCGTGGCGGTCGCCAACGACCCGATCAACAGCGGGCGCGGTTTGCAACTGCTGGCCAAGGCTGGGCTGATCACGCTTAAACCGGGCGTTGGTTACAAGGCCACAGAAGAAGACATCATTGCCAATCCGAAAAAAATCAAAATCCTGCAGGTCGAAGCCGTGCAACTGGTACGCGCCTACGACGACGCCGATCTGGTCCAGGGTTATCCGGCCTACATCCGCTTGTCGAAGACCTTCGATGCCGGCTCTGCCTTGCTGTTCGACGGCCTCGATCACAAGGAATACGTGATTCAGTTCGTGATTCAGCCAAAAAGCAAAACCGACCCGCGCCTGATCAAATTTGTCGACATCTACCAGCATTCGCCAGCCGTTCGTGCCGCGCTGGATAAAGCCCATGGCAAGCTCTATCAAGCTGGCTGGGAAAGCTGAAGATGACGGCAGCCACCCAACTGCGACTGGAAACTCCAGAGCCCCACAAAGTCGAAAAAACCGAACTGCATCCCGCGCTCAACCGCGCTCACGTGCGCTTCATCGGCCTGGGCAAAACCTACAACGGCCAGCAAGGTCCGGTCGCTGCGCTGCACGGCATCGACCTGGCGATCCAGCGCGGTGAAGTGTTCGGCATCATCGGCCGCAGCGGCGCCGGCAAGTCGTCGCTGATCCGCACCATCAACCGTCTGGAACAACCGAGCACGGGGCGCGTGCTGATCGATCAGGTCGACATCGGCGAGTTCGATGAAGACCGCCTGGTGACGCTGCGTCGGCGCATCGGCATGATCTTCCAGCACTTCAACCTGATGTCGGCCAAGACGGTTTGGCAGAACGTCGAGTTGCCGCTGAAAGTCGCCGGTGTACCGAAGGAAAAACGCGAGCAGAAAGTCCGCGAATTGCTGGAACTGGTGGGCCTGCAAGAGAAACACAAGGCCTACCCGGCGCAGCTGTCCGGCGGGCAGAAACAGCGCGTCGGCATCGCTCGGGCACTGGTGCATGACCCAGCGATTCTGCTGTGCGACGAAGCCACTTCGGCACTGGACCCGGAAACCACTCAATCAATTCTCGGCCTGCTGCGCGAGATCAATCAGCGCCTGGGCCTGACCATCGTGCTGATCACCCACGAGATGGCGGTGATTCGCGATATCTGCGACCGAGTCGTGGTGCTGGAACACGGGCGAATCGTCGAACAAGGGCCGGTCTGGGAAGTCTTTGGCAACCCCCAGCACGAGGTCAGCAAAACCTTGCTGGCGCCGTTGCAACACGGTTTGCCGGAAGAATTGCAAAGCCGCTTACAGGCACATCCACAGTCCTCGGACGCCGCTGTTGTGTTGCGTTTGCAGTTCACCGGCAGCGCCAGCGATGAACCGGATCTGGCCGCACTGTTCGCCGCCCTCGGCGGCCGTGTGCGCTTGCTGCAAGGTGGCGTGGAAAGGATTCAGGGCCATGCGCTGGGGCAATTGCTGCTGGCGGTGACCGGTTCGGCCCTCGGCGCAGAGGAATTGCGTCAGCGCGCCTGCAACTGGGCGCAACAGGTGGAGGTGCTGGGTTATGTGGTTTGATCGCTTGCTGCAAGGCTTCATCGACACCTTCCTGATGGTCGGTGTGTCGTCATTGATCGCGCTGCTGGCGGGCATTCCGCTGGCGGTGATTCTGGTCACCAGTTCCAAGGGCGGCATCTATGAAGCGCCGGCGCTGAACCGTGCGTTGGGCGCGTTCGTGAACCTGTTCCGCTCGATTCCGTTTCTGATTCTGATGGTGGCGCTGATTCCGTTCACCCGGCTGATCGTCGGCACCACGTACGGCGTTTGGGCGGCCGTGGTGCCGCTGACCATCGCCGCCACACCGTTCTTTGCGCGCATCGCCGAAGTCAGTTTGCGTGAGGTTGATCACGGGTTGATCGAAGCGGCGCAGGCGATGGGTTGCCGGCGCTGGCATATCGTTTGGCATGTGTTGTTGCCCGAGTCGCTGCCGGGGATTGTCGGCGGCTTCACGATTACGTTGGTGACGATGATCAACTCGTCGGCGATGGCGGGGGCTATTGGTGCCGGTGGCTTGGGCGATATCGCCTATCGGTACGGGTATCAGCGGTTTGATAGCCAGATCATGTTGACGGTGATTGTGTTGCTGGTGGTGTTGGTGGCGGCGATTCAGTTGGGCGGGGATCGGTTGGCTCGGGGGTTGAACAAGCGTTGAGTCTGGCTCAAGTCATTGGGCGTTCCGACGATGGCTGCGCAGCAGCCTTCTGCCTCATGGCGTATATTCGGCGAACTCACATTGCCTGCGCAGCCCACCATGAAACAGACCCCCACCGACCTCGAGCAGATCACCTCCACCACCCTGGGCCATTACAACTCGGTGGCTGAAAGTTTTCGCGAAGGGACTCGCGATCATGATGTCAGCCAGAACATTGATGCGCTGCTGCGACATATTCAGGGTGAGGCACCGTTCGACATTCTCGACTTTGGCTGTGGGCCGGGGCGTGACTTGCAAACCTTCACGCGCATGGGCCATACCGCTGTCGGGCTTGATGGCTCGGAGAAGTTTGCGCAAATGGCGCGCGAAGACAGCGGTTGTGAGGTCTGGCAGCAAGATTTTCTGAAGCTGGATTTGCCGGCTGAGCGCTTTGACGGGATCTTCGCCAATGCGGTGTTGTTTCATATTCCGCGTCAGGAATTGCCTCGGGTGTTGAAGGAATTGCGCGGGGCTTTGAAGCCGGGCGGGGTGTTGTTCAGTTCCAATCCCCGTGGCGAGAATCAGGAGGGGTGGAATGGGCCGCGTTATGGGGCGTACCACGATCTTGAGACGTGGCAGCAATTGCTGACGGCGGCGGGGTTTGTGGAGCTGGAGCATTACTACCGGCCAGCGGGACTGCCGCGGGAGCAGCAGGCTTGGTTGGCGAGTGTCTGGCGCAAGCCTGCGTAGTCAGTGCCGACGCCTTCGCGGCCAAGCCCGCTCCCACAGTTGACCGCATTCCCCTGTGGGAGCGAGCTTGCTCGCGAAGGTCTTCAACGCGACGAAGCAACCTGATAGCTCACCACTGATCCATCCACGCCAAACGCCGTGATGCTTCGCCCGGCCAACCGTTTGCCTTCAACTTCACGCTCGCGCACATCGAAATTGGCCACCAGCCGCGTGCCATCGGCGAACGTTGTCTGCTGTACCTGACGATCCTCAGTCAGCCATCGGAAATCTGTCATCGCCTGAGTCGCCAGACGCTCATGCAGCGGGCGGAAGAAAGCATCCTGACGAGCAATCACCGGTAACCGCTGCTTGAGCGTCGCCGCACTCAGGTGATACAGCGGCGGCACGTTGTAGAGCAATTGAGTCAGCTCATTCTCGGCGCGCACATTGCTCAACTTAAGGCTGTCGAACAGCCAATGATGGGTGGTGATCACCGAGCCATGGAACACCGCCTGATAAAGCGGCAAGCGCGTTTGCGGAGCAAAGTGAACCGTGCGGTAGGGTTCCTTGAGTGGCACGGTTTTGAAGAAAACCTGCGGCTGTTCATTAGGAAACCAGCGGCCCAGGTAATAGGGCGACTTCGGATTCTTGCTCATATCCGAATCCCCCCAGCCGATCACCGGTGTCTGCATCCCATGGGCAAACAGTACACCTTGGGCTGTGGTGGCGTTGCCATCCTCGGAGCCGGTCGGTAGCTTCAACGTCTCGTTGACCCAGCGCGAGGCGTCGATGTTGCCCTCGGCATTTTGCACCTGAGTCATGGTCGCTCCCACACGGTAGCTGTCGAACAGCATGCCGGTGGCGTAGGCATCCAGAAACCAGCTATTGAACCCGGCCTTGCTTTGTACAGCCCTGATGCGCGCCTCAAGCAATGGCCGAACACAACGCGGATCGGTGTAATGCCCCGATTGCTGAAACCCGCTTTTAAACGTCCCGGTTTCCAACACGATCGCACATTCCTGATTGGCTCTGGAGCCCAGATGCGCGGTGGTCCAGTCCGGGTTTTCAGTGAGGGTCAGTGCCGTCTCATAGGAATCATAAGGCGCCACCAGGTAGCCTGCGGCAACGCCTTGACGCACCGTTTCAGGGTGCCAGAGACCACCTTCCCAACCCTCGCCAAGGCCTAACCATAATCGCGACAAACCCGCAGCTTTCAGTTGTTCGATAGTCGTCGGTGACAAGGTATTGCCCCAGCGTTCCGGTATTGCCGTCACAGCATCGGAGAACGCCACTGCCAGCTCTGCACGTAACACGCCGTAGCCGTCAGCCAGTTTTTGCATGTCCGGTTCGACGACAGACTGCCAGCCGCTGCGTGCCTTTTTGTTCAGCGCAGCATTGAGGCTGCGCAGCAACGTGACTTGCTGGTAACGATCAAGCGGTGGCTCAGCCCGGGCCAGTAACTGCGAGCTTTCAGCGTCAAAACTGGTACGTAACTCGCTGGCCAGCACACCGTTACCGCGCAACCCTGTCAGCAAGGCTGGCCAGCTTCGAACATCGTCCGGTCCGAGCAGGTCGTTACCCCACAGATAAACATGACTGGCTCCCAGGAGCTTTTTGGCTTCGGGAATCTTCAGCAGTTTGTCGCTCAAGGTTTCGTATTGCCCGCTGTCGACCAACCATTTCCGATAGCGCTTGGCACCCGCCAACAGATCGGTATCACCCAACGACAGCTTGAAAGTTAGCGGTGCATTGGGCTCAAGGGAGGTGAATTGATGATGGAGAGTCAGAGCAAGGGTGTTGTTGTTTTCGGCGCTGAAGATCAGGCGATTGTTGTAAGGGTTGGTCATAAGCCAGTTCAGTGTGAAGTCACCGTGATCAACGCCCCACAGCGGCAAACTCAGGTCTTGGGTGGTATTGAACGCCCCCTGATCGAGCAGAAAGGTTTGCCACAGCGGATCTCCGGCAGGCACGTAACGCCCCTCGGCCAGCGGCAAGATCAGCCCTTTGCCCATAGAACTGCCGGGCTGTTTTAGAACGCTCAACTCACCGGGTTCACGGGCCGTGATGGACAGGGACAGGTCACGCTGATCGAGGGCGGCGCTCAGCGTCCAGGCGCCGCCATCCCACTGCCAGTCCATGCGATTGGTGCTTTGCTTGAGGTTGCTGACCTTATACCCAGTAACGCCCGACGAGGCTTGCACTGGCGAATTTTGTGCGGGGATGACGCGGATCGCCAGCGTGGCGGGATCGAGTTCGACGCGCCACAGCGAATTTTCCAGCACACCGCCGGCCAGCGTCGGGGGTGAAAACAACAGAGCGCCGAGTAACAGCACATAGCGCAGACCATAGGTCATCGGTGACATCGAAGTCCCTCCTCCATTTGGAAAGGGACCGTACAGCAACGCACCGGCCATGTAAGTAGGACCGTTCCCAAGCGTCACTCGGGAACGATCAACGCATCAATTACTGCGCTTCTTTCTTCGGTTCGCGAATCTTGTACCAAGCCACATAAAGCGCCGGCAAAAACAGCAGCGTCAGCAACGTCGCAATAATAATCCCGCCAATCATCGCGTAGGCCATCGGCCCCCAGAACACTTCCCGGGCGATCGGAATCATGCCCAGGCTCGCCGCCGCAGCCGTCAGCAGAATCGGTCGGCGACGATGCTCCGTGGCTTGCACCACGGCATCCCACGGTGCATGACCGTCCTTCTCCAGGGCATCGATCTGCGTCACCAGAATCACCGAGTTGCGGATGATGATGCCGATCAGCGCGAGAATCCCGAGGATAGCCACGAAGCCCATCGGCGTGCCCGTCGGGATCAGCGCCAGCACCACGCCGATCAGCCCGAGTGGCGCGACGCTGGCCACCAGGAACAGCTTCTGCACGCTGTGCAACTGGATCATCAGGAAGGTCGCCATCAAAAACAGCATCAACGGCACGACCTTGGCGATCGGCCCCTGGGCCTTGCCGCTTTCCTCCACCGTACCGCCAGTGGCGACCTTGTAGCCCACCGGCAAACTGGCGGCGAATTTATCGATGTCGGGTTGGAGTTGTTTCACCAGGTCGGTCGGCTGAATCTCATCGCGCACCGCCGCCTTGATGGTGATGGTCGGATTGCGGTCGCGGCGCCAGACCAGCGGCTGCTCAAGTTCATAGCGCACGGTGGCGAACGCCAGCAGCGGAATCGACGTGCCGCCCGGCGTGACGATCTGCAAATTCTGCAGGGTTTCCGGGGTGCCGCGCTCGGCGTCTTCCGCACGACCCACCACGTTAATCAGGTAGATATCGTCATCGACCTGAGTCACCGGCGCACCGACCACGATGCTGTTCATCAGATTGGCGACGTCTTCCGACGACAGTCCCAATTGCCGCGCCTTGTCCTGAGCGATGTCGATGCGCAGGACTTTGCCCGGTTCGTTCCAGTCGTAAATGATCTCGCCGATGTGCGAGTTCTTATCCAGTTCGGTGGCCAGGGCGATGGCGTGTTTGCGCACCTGATCGATGTCCTTGCCGCTGACCCGGTACTGAATCGGCCGCCCTACCGGCGGGCCCATTTCCAGCGCCTGGACGTAGCTGCCGATACCGACAAAATCCTTACGCAGTCGCTCGCGCAAGCGTTGGCTAAGCGCGTTACGCGATTCCAGCCCTTTGCTGACGATCACCAGTTGCGCGTAGTACGGGTTCTGCAATTGCTGGTCGAGGGGCAGGTAGAAACGGATCGCCCCTTCGCCGATGTAGGTGCTCCAGCGCACGATGTCCGGGTCGCCCTTGAGGGTCGCTTCGAGCTTGTCTACCGCCTTGCGGGTTTCGGCGATTGAAGCGTTTTGCGGCAGGTTCAGGTCGACGAGAATTTCCGGGCGGTCCGAGGACGGGAAGAACTGGTTCTGCACGAACTGCATGGAAAACACCGACGCCACAAACAGTGCAATGGTGATGCCGATCGCCCACCAGCGATTGCGCATGGCCCAAAGCAAGCCGTAATTGAACGTCCGACCGATGCGCCCCGGTTCTGCGTCGTGAGGTTTCACGTTGGCGCTGAGGATGTGCACGCCGATCACCGGGGCGAACAGCACCGCGACAATCCACGACACGATCATGGCCACCGCGATTACCGCGAACAGCGTGAAGGTGTACTCGCCGGCCGAGCTGGCGTTCAGGCCGATGGGCACGAAACCAGCCACCGTCACCAACGTACCGGTGAGCATCGGGAACGCAGTCGAGGTGTAAGCGAACGTGGCCGCTTGCTCCTTGGTCTCGCCCATTTCCAGGCGCGTGACCATCATCTCGACGGTGATCATCGCGTCATCCACCAGCAGCCCGAGCGCAATGATCAGCGCGCCGAGGGAAATCCGCTGCATGGTGATACCGCTGTATTCCATGAAGACAAAGACCATCGCCAGCACCAGCGGAATCGAGCACGCCACCACCAGACCGGCGCGTACGCCGAGGCTGATGAAGCTGACGATCAGCACGATCACCACTGCTTCGAACAGTGCGCTGGTAAAGCCGCCGACGGCTTTTTCCACCACTTCGGCCTGGTCGGAAACGTTGTGCACACCGACGCCCACCGGCAGATCGGCGGTCAGGTCGGTCATGCGCTGGTGCAACGCCTTGCCGAACACCTGAATGTTGCCGCCCTTCTTCATCGCAATGGCGAGGCCGATAGCGGGGTGGCCGTTAAAGCGGAATTCCGGTGTCGCCGGGTCGACGTAGCCACGGCTGATGTCGGCAACATCGGCCAGGCGGTAGAAACGATCGTTGAGGCGCAGGTTGACGTTTTCCAGGTCCTTCTCGGAGGCAAACTGCCCGGACGTGCGCACGGAAATCCGCTCGGGACCGGCCTCGATCACACCGGCCGGGGTCACCGCGTTTTGCGATTGCAGGCTCTGCACTACCTGACGCTGATCGATGCCCAGCGCCGCCAGTTTGCGGGTGGAGAAGTTCAGGTAGAGGACTTCATCCTGCTCGCCGACCATCTCGACCTTGCCCAGCCCCGGCACTTCGCGGATCTCGGCGCGGACTTGCTCGACGTAATCGCGCAATTGGCGCATCGACAAACCATCGGCGGTAAAGGCGTACACCGAGCCGAACACGTCACCGAACTCATCGTTGAACCCCGGCCCTTGCAGGCCTCGGGGGAAGTCGCCGCGAATGTCGTTGATCTTCTTGCGCACCTGGTACCAGATTTCCGGAATGTCCTTGGCGCTGGTGGTATCACGCAAGTTTACGAAGACCGTCGACTCGCCGGGGCGGGTGTAGCTTTTCACGTAGTCGAGCGAGTCGAGCTCTTCGAGTTTTTTCTCGATCCGGTCAGTGACCTGCTTGAGGGTTTCCTCCTGGGTCGCGCCCGGCCAGCGAGTCTGGATCACCATGGTTTTGATGGTGAACGACGGGTCTTCCTCGCGACCCAGGTTCAGGTACGAGAACACGCCCATCAGCAGCGCGACGAACATCAAATACCAGACAAACGACTGATGCTTGAGGGCCCATTCGGATAAGTTGAAACTCCCTTTCATTGCGGGCTGTCCTCATCGATTTTTACTTTCTGCCCCGGTTTCAGGCTATTCACGCCGGCACTGACCACCCGCTCGCCAGACTTCACGCCGTTGGCCAGGACCATCGTTGAGTCAGTGCGGCTGACCAGGCTGACGTCTCGCGGGGAAACGGTCTGGGTCTGCGGGTCGATGACCCAGATGCGCGATTTGCCATCGACCTCCTGGAGCGCGGTCAGGGGCAGTTCGATACGCGGTTTGACCGCGGAGCTGAGGGTCACGCTGATCGCCGTGCCCAGGCGAAAACCCGCTGGCGTGTCGGTCAGTGTCAGGCGGGCGCGACGGGTGCGGGTCGCGCTTTGCGCCTGGGGTTCGATTTCGCGAACGATGGCAGTGGTGGTGATGCTCGGGTCGAGCTGGACGGCCACCTGAAACACCACGTCTTGCGGTAACTGGTCGACCAAAGTATCCGGCAGATCGATTACGGCTTCCTTGATGTCCGGCTGCGCCAGGGTCACCACTTGCTGGCCGGCGCTGACGACTTGCCCGGCTTCGGCGTTCCATGCGGTGACCACGGCTTTGTGATCGGCGCGCAGTTCGACGTAGTTGAGCTGGTCCTTGGCCTGATCGACCGCAGCCTTCGCTTGATCGAGGGTGGCCTGGGTGGTTTTGAGGTCGGTCTGTGCGACGTCGAGTTGCGCCTGGGCACCCACGCCACGATCGAACAACTCTTGCTGACGCCGGGCGTTGGCCTGGGCGTTGATGAGCTGCGCCTGGACGCTGGCCAGATTACCCTGAGCGGAGCGCAACTGGTTCTGCTGATCGGTGGGGTCGAGCGTGGCGAGCAACGCACCTTTATCAACTTCGGCACCGACATCGACGTTACGGCTGGCGATACGCCCCGGCACTCGAAAGCCGACATTACTTTCATAACGGGCCTGGATGCTGCCGGCGAAGCGGCCCAAATTTTCTTCGTCCAGCGCCTGCACCTTGACCGAAAGCACCGGACGCACAGGCTCCGGTGGCGGTTCTTTTTTCGAGCAGGCCACCAGCAGCATTCCGGCGCAAACCAGTAACAGACGCTTCATGGCTGGGCTCCCGCGGCTAAATCCTTATAGGTGTTCTCGGCGATTTCCACCTTCACGCCGGGGTGCAGCAACTGGCCGCCGGCGATGACCACTTTTTCGCCACCTTTCAGGCCGTCGCTGATGATCACTTTGCCCGTCAGGTAGCGGCCGACCGTGACGGTGTGCAGCTGTGCCTTGCCCTCGCCGTCCACCAGCCACACGGCCGGGTCGCTGAGATTTTTCGTCAGTGCCGACCAGGGCAGTTCGACCGCCGATTTGCCCGGTGTCTTGGCCGTGGCACTCACCACCGAACCGAGCTGCATGCCTTCCGGTAGTCCGCTGAGAGTGACTTTGACCTGCACCGTGCCAGTCTGAGCGGAGACGGCCGGGGTGATTTCCCGAACGGTGCCGGTGGTTTTGATCGCGGGGTTGTCGAGCAGGCTGACGACCACCGTTTTATCCTCTGGTGGCTCTTTCAGCAGCGATTCGTAGACGTTGAACACGGCGTCGCGCTCACCGTCCCGGGCCAGGCTGAAAATCGGCACCGTCGCCTGCACCACTTGACCGACTTCGGCCTGACGCGCCGTAATCACCCCCGGCGCCTCCGCGATCAACGCGGTGTAGCCCAGTTGTTCACGGGCGTTGGCCAGCTGCGCCTGGGCAGCCGTCAGGGCGCTTTGGCTGCTGCGCAATGCGGCCTGGGCGGAATCGAACTCGCTCTGGCTGGTGTAGCCCTTGGGCAGGAGTTTTTGCTGGCGAACGAATGCGGCGGCGGTCTGTTTGACCCGGGCCTGTTCGGCAACAACCTGCGCCTGGGCCGAGTCGACGCTGGTTTGCAGGTCCTTTGGATCGAGCTTGGCCAGCACTTGTTTGGCCGAAACCCGATCACCGACATCGACTGTACGCTGGATGATCTTGCCGGCAACTCGGAACGACAGGTCAGTCTGGACCCGCGCCTGAACATCACCGGTCAGGGTCACCGTCGCCGCGTAATCCGCAGGTTTTACCTCTTGCACGAATACCCGCGGACGGTCCTTTTCGACCGGTTTTTTATCGCCACATCCGCTCAGCAGGACAAGGAGGCTCAGGCCAACCACTGTTTTCAATCCGGGACCCACCATGCAGACTCCTTTGCGTTGCACGAACGTGCCAATGGCGATACGACTGTGAGCTTAGAACAGGGTTCCAAGGGTGCGCCTCACGGCTTCAAATAAAGCGATCACGCCGCGATCCTTGTAGCAGCAGGCTTCGCCAGCTGCTACAGGGGCACAGTGTTTCTGACAATAAGGCAAACTGGCGAGCCATGCAGCAGGAAGCTTCCCATGCTCAAAACCCTCGCAGTGGCCAATTACCGCTCGATCAATAAATTGGTGATTCCGCTGGGCCGGTTGAACCTGATCACCGGTCCCAACGGCAGCGGCAAATCCAACCTCTATCGCGCGTTGCGCCTGCTGGCGGAAACCGCTCAGGGCGGCGTGGTCAATGCCTTGGCCCGTGAGGGTGGGCTGGATTCGACCTTCTGGGCCGGGCCAGAAAACATCAGCCGGCGGATGCGTAATGGCGAAGTCCCGATCGAGGCGACCGTTCGGCACGGCGCCAAACGCCTGCGCCTGGGGTTTGCCGGGGAAGATTTCAGCTACTCGATCAGCCTCGGACTACCCGACTCCAACGGCCACTTCATGCTACCCGAGCACAGTTCACCCATTCCGTCACGTTTCAGCCTTGACCCGCAAATCAAACGCGAATGCGTCTGGGCCGGGCCGTTTTATCGTCCGGCAAGCCTGCTGGTGGATCGCGACGGGCCTATGATCCGCGCCCGAGCCAACCGCAGCTGGGACGTGCTGGCCCAGCACACACCGACTTTTGACAGCCTGTTCGACCAGGTCGGCAGCTTGCGTGCTTCGCCGGAGGTTCTGGAAATGCGCGAGTTCATCCGTCGCTGGCGCTTCTACGATCACTTTCGCAGTGACACCGATGCCCCCGTGCGCCAACCGCAACTCGGCACCCGCACGCCAGTGCTGCACCACGACGGTCGCGACCTGGCGGCAGCCCTGCAAACCATCATCGAAATCGGCGACCCCGAGGCGCTGCGGGCGGCCATCAGCGACGCCTTCCCCGGCGCGAGGCTGAACATCGAATCGCTGCCCGGTGGACGCTTTGCCATCGAGTTTTACCAGGAAGGCTTGTTGCGGCCCTTGTCGGCAGCCGAGCTGTCGGACGGAACGTTGCGCTATTTGCTGCTGGTCGCGGCGCTGCTGACGCCTCGGCCGCCGACGCTGATGGTGTTGAACGAGCCGGAAACCAGTTTGCATCCCGACCTGTTGCCAGCGTTGGCGCGGTTGATTATTCGCGCGTCCGAGCAGTGTCAGGTGTGGGTGGTGTCCCATGCGCGGCGGTTGATCTCGGCGTTGCAGGAGGATCCGGAATGCAATTGCATTGTGCTGGAGAAGAACCTGGGCCAGACCGGGATTGTCGGGCAGCGGATGCTGGATGAGCCTGCCTGGTATTGGCCTGACTAACTACCCGGCTGGCATCGACTTTAAAGGTATAAAAAGAAGAATTTAAATACCGTTAAAGCATATTGATATCACGCAAAAAACCATCTTCTGAATTTGCTGTGGTTGTGGAAGACGACTATTTTTCTTTGCGCTGTAGGAAGGATCTTTTTTTCAGAATACCCCTCCAAGGATGCACAACTTTTGGCCAGACTCCCCCGGCCGAACCATCACAAGGAAGAGAAAAATGGCTGACGTAAAAGTGCCACAGCGGTTGGATCCGCAGGACATCGTGAAGTTGCTGGTGGCGTTGCGCAGGGCGTTGAAGGCGCAGGGGGCCTGAAACTTTAAAGCAAAAGATCTTGGCGCAATAAAAAACGCCGACGCTATATCAGCCGTCGGCGTTTGAAACCTTGAAGGGTTTAATACTGCGTCGAATCAGAACGCCGGCAATACCGCGCCGCTGTACTTCTTCTCGATGAATGCTTTCACTTCCGGGCTGGTCAACGCTTTGGCCAGTTTCTGGATGGCTACGCTGTCCTTGTTGTCCGGGCGAGCCACCAGGAAGTTCACGTAAGGCGAATCTGCACCTTCGATCACCAGCGCGTCTTTAGCGGGGTTCAGGCCTGCTTCCAGCGCGTAGTTGGTGTTGATCATGTCCAAGTCGACCTGGTCCAGAACACGCGGCAGCATGGCCGATTCCAGTTCCTTGAACTTGAAGTTGTGCGGGTTCTTGGCGATGTCTTTCGGGGTGGCCAGAGCGTTTTTCGGGTCTTTCAACTCGATCAGGCCAGCCTTCTGCAACAGGATCAAGGCACGGCCGCTGTTGCTGCCTTCGTTCGGGATTGCGATGGTTGCGCCGTCTTTCAGCTCAGCCAGGGTTTTGACTTTCTTCGAGTAGCCGCCGAACGGTTCGACGTGTACGCCGATCACGGTCACAAGGTTAGTGCCTTTGCCTTCATTGAAGCTTTTCAGGTACGGCAGGGTCTGGAAGTAGTTGGCGTCCAGACGCTTCTGGTCAACCTGCACGTTCGGCTGAACGTAGTCGGTGAAGACTTTGATTTCCAGGTCCACACCTTCTTTGGCGAGGGTGGGCTTGATCAGTTCCAGAATCTCGGCGTGTGGGACCGGGGTCGCCGCAACCACCAGTTTCTCGCCAGCCTGGGCCAGGCCCGCGGTCAGGGCAGCCGCTAATGCGGTGAACAACAGAACCTTTTTCATGCAGTGTCCTTATCGAAAATCGCGGTCGTGATCGACGACGGCTTGTTTATTACGAGTGGTTTTTGTAAGTGCTAATGAAGTGCTATCGCTGGCGTGACGCGGACGATACCGGGATTTTTTATTCCCGAACAATATCTTTTATTCACTTTCATATTCCATTTTGTTCATACAGATCGCTATAGCGTCTGCGTCAGGCTTTCGAGCAATTTCTTGAGTGCAGATCGCTCGGCAGCCGTGCCGTTTTTAATCAGCTGAGCAGCTTGTTGCTCGATCTGCACCAATGACGGCGGCGCCTCGGGCAGATTCAAATGCTCCGGCAAAATCTCATCGCCGGTGCTGACCAACAACGCAAAGTGAATGACGTTTTCCAGCTCCCGGGTGTTGCCCGGCCAACTGTGTTGCTCTAACAAATGCTGCGCGGCTTCGCTGATCAGCGGCACTGGCAGGTCCAGGCGCTGGCTGTAGATGCCGAGGAAATATTCCGACAGCGACAAAATATCGCCCACCCGTTCACGCAAGGCTGGGAGTTCGAGCTGGCCTTCGCTGAGGTAGTGGTAGAGCCGCTCATTGAATTTTCCAGCGGCCACCGCTTGGGCCAGGTCGATACTGGTCGCGGCGACCAGGCGCACGTCCACCGGGCTTGGTTGGTGAGCGCCGACCCGCGTGACTTCGTGGTTTTCCAGCGCCGCGAGCAATTTGATCTGGATCGGTAGCGGCAAGTCGCCGATCTCATCCAGATAGAGCGTCCCGCCGTTGGCAGAACCGAACCAGCCGGCGCGACTGCTGGCCGAACCGCTGTAACTGCCAGCGGCATAACCGAACAATTCAGCGTCAGCGTAGGTCGGACTGATCGCGCCGCAATTGACCGAGACGAACAACCCGCCACGATCACTCGCGCGATGGATGTGCCGCGCGAGCAACTCCTTGCCGCTGCCGGTTTCGCCACGGATCAGCACCGAGATCGAACGCGGCGCCAATAGCTCCAGCTCCTGGCGTAACTGACGGGAGCGCGGATCGACAAACACCAGCGCCTTGGCGCGAATGCTCAGGGGACTTTTTTCTGCGTCGGGGAAAGTCAGCAGCGGCTGACCGAAGGCTTCAAAACTCATGGCAGACTCCCGCCCTAAACCGCCGGGAGACGAGGGGCGTTGTTTTAAGAAACAAAAGCAAAAAAAAGAAAAGGTTTAAGCACGTCGCAGGGCGTGGTGTTCCATTCGGTTTTGCAGGCGATAGAGATAGGCAAAACCCTGCTCCCAGCGTTGGTGACCGGACTTCACATTGATGTGCCCGGCGCCCGACAAAATCCCCGCCTCGGCGCCCCAGTGACGTGCCAGTTCCAGTGCACGCGGTGCGCTCACGGCGCTGTCGTTGTCGGAGCTGACAACCTGACTCGGGAATGGCAGCAAGCTTGTCGGAATCGGGGCGAAGTTGCGCAGGGCCGGTGCGCAGGCCGCACGCTCGACGTCCGCAGGGGCAACCAGCAAGGCGCCGCGAACCTGACGCAAAAACTGCACGGGCGCCGTGGCAGCCCAATGCGCGACAGTGATGCAGCCCAGGCTATGGGCGATCAGGATCACCGGCGTGCTGTCGGCGGCAATCGCCTCGGCCAGTGCCGCGACCCAATCTTCACGACGCGGCGTCAGCCAGTCGGCCTGCTCCACCCGCGCGCTGTTCGGCAGGCTGTTCTGCCAATGGCTTTGCCAATGATCTTCTGGCGATCCTTGCCAGCCCGGCACAATCAGGTAGCGAATTGATTCGTTGCGCATGGGGGGAGCTCTCCTGCTGCGTGTCTGTTCCAGAGCAAGTATAGGGAGGAGAGTTATATTCGTTAAGGAATAAGAAGATATTTATTAAGACCTATAAGGAATATGCATCAGTTTGGGGCAGACAAAAAAAGGGACCGCACCCTGCCAAGGAGACGGCCCCGGAAACTCAAAATCTGCTAGCGCGAACAACCTGACTGGATGCGATGATTGGCTGAAACGGTTATCTAATATAGGAATATTTAATTACTTTATTAGACCCATAACGCATATACCAATCAGCGATACCGTAACCACCAGGTAACCCTGCTTGCGTCACAACGTATCGCCCTTTTGGGTCAGATTGATGACGAGCACCTTTGCCGTTTTGAGTTTCCGAGAGCATCGATCAAGCCTGAGCGGCACGAACCTCCTGCGCCTCTGCTGTTTCCGTGCGCACAAACCGGTTCGCCCGCCCAAACGTCCCGAAATCATTGAACCGCACGCCCATCTCGCGCATGACCTTGTGCGCCACCGGCACGGTCATCTGACGGATGTAAAACGGTTCCTTCACCACAAAATGATGAATCCCGTGACTGCTGCCGAAGTTGAAGCAGAACGCCTGCAACGGCCACATCCACCACGGGTTCAGCACCTGGGTCTGCTGGATCACATTGCCCGGCTCCACATCACCGTAGTAGTGCATGTTCGAGCTGACGAAATGCAGGCAAAAGGTACGCAACACGTTTGGCCCGATGATCACCACGGCAGCGATATCGATGACCTGCATCACCGACAGCGTGGTGGCCGACCATTCAATCGACGTTCCCATCAGATAGGCGATGCCATTGGCCGCATGGAAGCCCAGGAACATGTACCAGGCGCCCCAATGCACCAGCGCCAGCGGCGCGTAGACCTTCAGGGTGCGCTTGATGATGCTGATCTTGTGAGCCCAGGTCTTGGCCCGCAGCATACGAATGAACGCCGACATCACGTTGTCGCCAACCATCAACAGCCGCGCAAAACCCCAGGGTTCTCCGTTGGTGATGGCGCGCTCTTCCATGTCGGATTCTGTGCCGGAGACCTTGTGGTGGTTGAGGTGCAGATGCCGGCGAATCCACGGATTTATCGTGCTAGGCCGCGCCAGCCACACCAGTCCCATCATCAGGTTGTGCGGTACGCGTTGTTTGCGGAAGTACATGCTATGAATCAGGTCGTGTTCCAGCTCGTGAGTCAGCGAGGCAAAAAATGCGTTGAGCAACAGGCATGCCCACCACGCCATGTGCCCGGTCATGTAGAGCGTTGCCGAGCCAATTATGCCGACCAGCGCGAAGGCCAGAATGCCCGCGCCCAGGGCGTCCTGATGGTTGAGAGTCGGGTAGCGCTGACGCAGCTCGACCCCCTTGGCCAGCACCACTTGGCGAATATGCGCTGATCGCTGAGCTGCATTCAGTCGCTGGGGACTTGCAGAAGTACCATGCATGCTTCCATCCTCTGGTTATTGATGTTCGCATCCTGCCTTGTGAACCCTCGCAAAGCGGTAGCCGTGAACGCCAACCTGTTGACCGGAAGCGCCAATCAGCATGACTGAACCGACCTCCCTCGCCAGCTGGACCCGTGCCCTGCGCAAGCAACTCGATGCCCTGGGCCTCGACAGCACCGCCCTGTGCCAACAGGCGGGGCTCGACCCGCAACTGATGGACGACCCGAACGCCCGTTACCCGTTGTCCGGCACCACGCGCCTGTGGGAAATCGCGGTGCAGGTCAGCGGTGATCCGGCGATTGGTTTGCGGGTATCGCGCTTCGTCAGCCCCACCACGTTTCACGCACTCGGCTATGCGCTGGTGGCCAGCGGCAGTCTGCGAGAAGTGTTCGAGCGCATCGTGCGTTATCACCAGGTGGTCAGCGATGCCCTGGACCTGGAACTGACCCGCGCCGAGGACCGCTACCGCTTCCGCCTGAAGATCCCGCCAGGCAATCCGGCCCCGGCCTTCGAAGCCATCGACGCCTTCACAGCGATTTACGTACGCACCTGCCGCAATCGCCTGGGCCGCGATTACGCCCCGCTGGCGGTGTACCTGCGCCGCCCGGAACCGGCGGACCCGCATCAATGGCACAAAGTCTTCCGCTCACCGGTGCACTTCGCCGCCGATGAAGACCGCCTGGAATTCGCCGTCGTGGACTTCGACAGCCACCTGGACGACGCCAACCCGGAACTGGCCGAGCACAACGAAACCGTGCTCAAACGCACCCTCGCCCAACTCAAACCCCTGACCTGGGAACGCAAGGTTCGCGACGCCATTGAGGAGCAATTGCCGGAAGGCGAGCCCAGCGCCGAACACATCGCCCAAGCCCTGCACCTAAGTTTGCGCAGCCTGCAACGGCATCTGGCGGACGAGGGTTACCGGTTCGATACGCTGCTCAACGAGAGCCGCGAGAACCTGGCGCTGCTGCATCTACGCGATCCGCAATGCTCGTTGAGCGAGATCAGCTATCTGCTGGGATTTGCGGACACGAGCAGCTTCAGCCGCGCGTTCAAGCGCTGGACCGGGATGACGCCGGGGCAGTTTCGGGATGGGTTGCGGTAAAGGATCCGGGAGGTGTGTTGCCTCGTCTGGCCTCAGCGCCCCCGATCCCGCCGCAACAACTTGCGCACTCGCTTCACCAGTTCACTCACGGCAAACGGCTTGAGCAGGTAATCATCCTCATGCAACTCCAGATCGCGCAGGCGATCCTCGATGCCGTCCTTGGTGGTCAGGAACAGCACCGGCGTATCACCGAGCTTGCGGATCTGCTGCAGCAACTGCCAGCCATTGAGCCCGGGCAGCATCACGTCGAGGATGATCAGCTCGTATTCGCCAGACTCGATGAAACGACGGCCGTCCATACCGTTGACCGCCACATCGACTGAGTAACTTGCCTCGTTCAGACCTTTAGCCAGGAGTTTGGCGGTCTCCGGTTCGTCTTCCACTAACAGCACACGCATGGCACACCTCGATTGTCGTCATCACAGGCTAGGCGCCTTCGCGTCCAAAGCCCACCACTAACGCCGGGTTTTAGATAATCGCCAACATCCGCAATCGTTGCGCATCCAGAATCTCGATCTCGCCGTACTTGAGATTCACAATCCCCTGCCCCTGCAAGTCATTGAGAATCTGGTTGGTGGTCTGGCGCGACAGCGAAAGCATCGACGCCAATTGTTCCTGGGGCAGTTGCAACACCCGTCGCGGCGGGTCGATTTCGCCGTAACCCTCGGCGATCATCAGCAAGCGATGAGCCAATCGAGCGGCGACTGGCATCAGGCTCAATTGTTCGAGATTGATGAAGGTCAGTCGCAGTTTCTGGCTCATCAGCAGTGCCAGTTGCCGCCAGTACGCCGGTTGTTCATCAAGCAACGTCAGTAGCGCGGTTTGCGGGATGTGCAACAGGACGCAATGACCCAGACCGACCGCATCATGAGTGCGCGGCTGGCCATCAAACAGGCAGATTTCGCCGAACCAGTGGGGCGACTCCACCAGGCTCAACAGCGCCTCCTTGCCCTGCTCGCTCACTGCGCCGATGCGCACCGAACCTTCGAGCACCGCGTACAGCCCGCACGGTGGATCGCCGCGCTTGAACAGCCGCTGGCCTGGCGACAACCGCCGCACCCTGGCGGCGGCCAGCAGACTATCCTGCAAGGAAACAGGTAAATGGCTGAACCACTGGCCACTCATCAGGCGTGGACGCCAGACCTGCATATCCATGAAAACTCCTAAAGATTGTCGCCTGCCTGACAGAGCGAAATGTGGACCCGGGGCATGATCCATCACCCAACAGGAGGAACAACAATGAAAAGCCTCGTCGACCATCTCAGTCAATACGCCGCCTACCACCGTGACCCGCGCAATATTGCCACCCACTTTATCGGTATTCCGCTGATCGTTGGCGCCGTTGCCGTGCTGCTGTCACGGCCCGAGTGGCCGCTGGCCGGGGCTTGGGTGTCACCGGCAGTGCTTTTGGCGCTGGCTTCGGCGTGGTTTTATCTGCGACTGGAGTTACGGCTGGGCGTGCTGATGACCGTGTTGCTGGGCCTTTGTGTTTGGCTGGGACATGTGCTCGCGCAGCAAAGCACGCTGGTCTGGCTGGCGAGCGGCATCGGGATGTTTGTGGTGGGTTGGGCGATTCAGTTTGTCGGTCATCACTACGAAGGACGCAAACCGGCGTTCGTCGATGATGTGACGGGGTTGATTGTCGGGCCGTTGTTTGTGGTGGTTGAGTTGGCGTTTTTGCTGGGGTTACTGCATGACCTCAAAGAGCAGGTCGAGGCGCGGGTGGGTGGTATGCGGGTCAATCCGAATCGCGCTGCGGCATAAGACGCCATCGCGAGCAAGCTCGCTCCCACATTGGATCTATGGTGTGCATAGAACCCCTGTGGGAGCGAGCTTGCTCCGGGCGGCGCTCCGACGATGTTTTAGATGTTGGCGAGCTTCTGCCAGACCTTGGGTTTGAAGAACAAGGTCTCGCCCTTCGCCAACCCGATCAGGCTGTCGTGATCTTTCACCACTTCAGCTTCGATCAATTCGCTCTGGCCTTCGACCTTCAGCGTCACCCGTGTCGTCGCGCCCAACGGACGAATATCCCGCACCTCGGCCGCGTGGTGATCCTCCAGCTCATGACGCGACAGCGACACTTCGTGAGGACGGAACAGCACATGGTTGTCTTCACCCAGATGCAGCCGGTTCGAATCGCCCAGGAAGTGATAAACGAAATCGCTGGCCGGGTTTTCGTAGACGTCGCCCGGTGAGCCGATCTGCTCGATCACGCCCTTGTTCATCACCACGATGCGGTCGGCGACTTCCATCGCTTCTTCCTGGTCGTGAGTCACGAATACCGAGGTCAGGTTGATGTCTTCGTGCAGCCGCGCCAGCCAACGACGCAGTTCTTTACGGACCTTGGCGTCGAGGGCGCCGAAGGGCTCGTCGAGCAGCAGGACTTTCGGTTCCACCGCCAAGGCACGAGCCAGGGCTATACGTTGACGCTGACCGCCGGAGAGTTGTTCCGGGTAGCGATCCGACAGCCAATCCAGTTGCACCATGTTCAGCAGCTCGTGGACTTTCACCGCGATCTGGCTTTCGCTCGGGCGCTGGTTTTTCGGCTTCATGCGCAGGCCGAACGCGACGTTGTCGAACACGGTCATGTGGCGGAACAGCGCGTAGTGCTGGAACACGAAACCGACGTTGCGATCACGCACATCATGGCCGGACACGTCTTCACCGTGGAACACGATGTTGCCCTTATCCGGGGTTTCCAGACCGGCGATGATCCGCAGCAGGGTGGTCTTGCCGCAGCCGGACGGGCCGAGCAGCGCCACGAGTTCGCCGCTTTGAATGTCCAGGCTGATGTTGTCCAGCGCCTTGAACGCGTGAAAATTCTTGCTGACGTTACGCACTTCGATCGACATGACTTATTCCTCCGCGGCGCTGGCGCGCAGGCGGTTAATACGGTTTTCGCTCCACTGCTTGAGCAGCAGGATGAAGAGCGCCAGGATCAGCAACAGGCTCGCCACGGCGAACGCGGCCACGTGGTTGTATTCGTTGTAGAGGATCTCGACGTGCAGCGGCAGGGTGTTGGTCACCCCGCGAATGTGCCCGGAAACCACCGACACCGCACCGAATTCACCCATGGCCCGCGCCGTACACAGCACTACGCCGTAGATCAGGCCCCACTTGATGTTGGGAACAGTGACGTGCCAGAACATCTGCCAGCCATTGGCCCCGAGCAGGCGCGCGGCCTCTTCTTCCTGCGTGCCTTGTTCCTGCATCAGCGGGATCAGCTCGCGCGCCACGAACGGTACGGTGACGAAAATCGTCGCCAGCACGATGCCCGGCAAGGCGAAGACAATCTGGATGTCATGGTCCTGCAACCAAGGACCGAACAGGCCCTGAGCACCGAACATCAGCACGTAGACCAGACCGGCGATGACCGGCGACACCGAAAACGGCAAGTCGATCAGGGTCACCAGCATGCTCTTGCCGCGGAACGAGTACTTGCTCACGCACCATGCAGCGCTGACACCGAACACCAGGTTCAGCGGCACTGAAATCAGCACGGCGATCACCGTGAGTTTCAGGGCCGACAAAGCGTCGGGTTCGAAGATCGCGGTGAAGAACGCACCGAGGCCATTTTTCAGTCCCTGGGACACCACGATAAACAGTGGCAGCAACAGAAACAGCGCAAAGACCAACCAGCCAAGGCTGATCAGGATTCGCCGCGAAGTGGCACTGCCACGGCGGGCGGCGTTGGCCGAGGAAGCGGCGCTAATAGACGATTGGGACATTTTCGCGCCTCCTTATGGGGTTTCGATGCGCCGCTGCAGCAAGTTGATCAGCAGCAACAGGACGAAAGAAACCACCAGCATCAGTACACCAATGGACGTGGCACCGGTGTAATCGTACTGGTCGAGCTTGACCATGATCAGCAGCGGCAGGATCTCGGTTTTCATCGGCATGTTGCCGGCAATGAAAATCACCGAACCGTACTCGCCGACCCCGCGGGCAAAGGCCAACGCGAAACCGGTCAGCCAGGCTGGCAGCAGCGCGGGCACCAGAATATGGCGGAAAACCTGCAACGGTTTTGCTCCCAGGCACGCCGCCGCTTCTTCCACTTCACGCGGGATATCAGCCAATACTGGCTGTACCGTACGTACTACGAATGGAAGTGTCACAAAAGTGAGGGCAAGGGTGATGCCGAGGGGGGTATACGCGATCTTGAAACCCACGTCCGCTGCAAACTGACCCACCAATCCTGTGGGGGTGTACAACGCAGTGAGCGCGATACCGGCCACGGCAGTGGGCAGCGCGAACGGCAGGTCGATCATCGCGTCAATGACTTTGCGTCCAGGGAAGGTGTAGCGCACCAGGACCCAGGCCAGCAGCGTGCCGATGATGCCGTTGATGATCGCGGCATAGAGCGCGGTGCCAAAGCTCAGCTTCAACGCCGCCAGCACCCGTGGCGCCGAGATAATCGCCCAGAACTGGTCCCAGGTGAGTTGAGCGGCATGCACGAACATCGCCGCCAGTGGAATAAGCACAATCAGGCTGAGGTACACCAAGGTGTAGCCCAGCGTCAGCCCGAAGCCGGGTATGACGGGGGAAATACGACGCGACATAAAAGTCCTTGGTTGAGAACGCGCAAAGCCTCGAATTGCAATTCGAGGCTCGTTTTATGGCTTATTTCAGGTTATTGCGCCTGATAAATCTGGTCGAATACGCCACCGTCGTTGAAGAATTTCGGTTGAGCGGTTTTCCAGCCGCCGAAGTCCTTGTCGATGGTCACCAGGTCCAGTGTCGGGAACTGTTTGGCGTACTTGGCGGCAACGTCCTTGTCACGTGGACGATAGAAGTTTTTTGCCGCGATTTCCTGACCGGCCGGGCTGTACAGGTGCTTGAGGTACGCTTCGGCGATCTCGGTGTTGCCCTTTTTCTCGGCGTTCTTGTCGACCACGGCGACCGGAGGTTCGGCGAGGATCGACAGCGAAGGCACGACAATGTCGAACTTGTCAGCGCCACCGTCTTCTTTCAGGGCCAGGAAGGCTTCGTTTTCCCAGGCCAGCAACACGTCGCCCTGACCGTTGTTGACGAAGGTAATGGTCGAACCGCGAGCACCGGTGTCCAGCACAGGCACGTGCTTGAACAGGGTTTGCACGTATTCCTTGGCTTTCGCTTCGTTACCGCCATTGGCTTTCAGGCCATAGGCCCACGCCGCGAGGAAGTTCCAGCGTGCGCCGCCGGAGGTTTTCGGGTTCGGGGTGATGACTTCCACGCCGTTCTTGGTCAGGTCGCCCCAGTCCTTGATGCCTTTAGGGTTGCCCTTGCGCACCAGGAACACGATGGTCGAGGTGTAAGGCGTACTCGCTTCCGGCAGACGCTTCTGCCAATCCGCCGGCAGGGTCTTTCCGAGTTTGGCGATTTCGTCGATGTCACCGGCCAGGGCCAAGGTCACCACGTCGGCGCGCAGACCGTCGATCACTGCCCGACCCTGCTTGCCCGAACCACCGTGGGACTGCTGGATTTTCACGTTGTCGCCAGCGTGGTCTTTCTGCCAGAACTTGACGAATTCAGCGTTGTAGTCCTGATACAGCTCGCGAGTCGGGTCGTACGACACGTTGAGCAGTTCGTAATCCTTGGCAACCGCGGAACCAGCAAAAAGGGCACCGGCCAAGGCGGCCAAAGCGAAATGACGAATCGACGACATGGTGAAAGCTCCTGGAATTCTGATTGTGTTGGCTTTTTCTTATGGGGTGCTGGAATCGGGCTGCCGGTTTTTTAACTCGGTTTGTTGCTTGGGTTCTGCAACCGGAATTTCTCTTTGCGTTCGATCTGGACCACCTGGGCGTTGTGCACGGTGATTTCCACTGCGCCAAAACGCAGATCGCGCAAGGCGCTCTGGATCTCACGCAAAATGGTTGCTTCGTCCTGGCCGTCAACGCTACGCAGGGATGCGCTCATGGTGCTGCTCCTTCAACTAGAGGTTGCCTGGCAGTGGCGAGACTGCTTGCGGCGTGAGACCAATAGTAGATAAGCGCTGATATTCTTAAAAAGACTATTTAAGAATTTTAATATAACCAAAAAAATGATCAAGAACTGATCAGTGCTGGAGAATCTGTGGAGTCCGGTCCCAATCCAACTGCCCGGCCGGCACTGGCCGCCCAAACCAGTACCCCTGCCCCAGATCGCAGCCGTGCTCGAGCAGGAAGCCCGCCTGCTCGACCTGCTCGATCCCCTCGGCGTGAACCTGCATCCCCATGCTCTGGGCCAGCGCGATGATCACCCGAACAATCGCCGCGTCATCCTCATCCCACGGCAACCCAGCCACGAAGCCCTGATCGATCTTGAGTTTCTGCACCGGCATTCGCTTGAGGCGCAGCAACGACGAATAGCCTGTACCGAAGTCATCGATGGCCAGCCGCACACCTAATTCACGCAACCTGTGCATCTGCTCCAGCGCGACTTCCGGGTCATCCATCACAGCGCTCTCGGTAACTTCCAGCTCCAGGCAGGCAGGGTCCAGCCCGGTTTCGTTCAGCACCTTCGCCACCTGCCCAAACAACTCACGGCGGGCGAACAATCGAGAAGAAACATTCACCGCGACAAACGACAACACCACCCCGGCCTGCTGCCACTGGCACATCTGCTCACACGCCTGGCGCATCACCCAGGCATCAATTTCAGCGATCAGACCCGTGCGCTCGGCAATGGGAATGAATTCTGCCGGCGACACCAACCCTCGCTGTGGATGCTCCCAGCGCACCAATGCCTCGACGCCGATCAGGCGGCTGGTCTTGAGGTCGTGAACCGGCTGGTAATAAACCCGCAACTCCTGCTGCTCCAGCGCACGGCGCAATTCGAATGCAGTTTCGACCCGCTGCTGGGCGTGGGCGGTCAATTCTTCGGTATAGAGGGCGTAGCCGTTGCGGCCTACACTCTTGGCCTTGAACAGCGCCGAGTCGGAGTTACGCAACAACTGCTCGGAGCTCAAGGCGTCGCTGGGGAACAGGCTGATGCCGACGCTAATATTGACAAACAACTGATGCCCGTCGATCTGGAACGGTTCTTTGAGGCCATCGATGATCCGCTGAGCCAGCGCCGCCGCGTGCACCATTTGCGGACAGCTTTCAGCCAGCACGGCGAACTCGTCACCGCCGAGGCGCGCCAGCGTGATTCCCGGACCGACCATCGCTTTCAAACGTTCGGCCACGCCCTTGAGCAACTGGTCCCCAATGCTATGCCCGAGGCTGTCGTTGATCATCTTGAAGTGATCAAGATCGATCATCAGTAACGCGCAGCCGCGCTTGTGGGCCTGCGCCGAAGCCAGGGCCTGCTCGGTGCGGTCGGTGAACAGCAAGCGGTTGGGCAGATCGGTCAGCGGATCGTAGTGAGCCAGATGCGTCAGCTCATGTTCGGAATTCTTGATTGCGCTAATGTCGGAAAACACTGCCACGTAATGGCTGCGCCGCCCCCACTCGTCGTCAATGACGCGGATGGTCTGCCATTGCGGGTAGGTCTCGCCGCTTTTGCGGCGGTTCCAGATTTCCCCGCTCCATTCACCGGTGCTGTTGAGTGCCGCGAACATCGCCTGGTAGAAAGCCGGCGGGTGATGACCGGACTTGAACAGACTGGGGCGCTGGCCGAGCACCTCCTCGCTCTGATAACCGGTGATTGCCATGAAGGCCCGGTTTACATGGACGATCAACCCTTTGTTGTCGGTGACCAGCACCCCTTCACGCGTGCAATCGAACACCGCCGCCGCCTGACGCAAACGCTCGCGGTCTTCAGTGCGCTCACGCAATTTTGCGCCGATCCCCAGACAACGAAACAATCGCGCCCGAGCGAGAAAAATCAAACCGGCACTGAATACCACCCAGGCGTAACCGTTGATCAGTTGCCATCGCATTAGCTCAGCGGAGCCATCGAAAAAACTGTTCAATAAATGACCGCTGAACAGCAGCCAACCTACAGAAACCAGAAGGTAAAGCAGTGCTGCACGCAAAGCATCGCGATAGGTGGCAGACATTCGGTCGTCCATGTCCCTGCAAAAAGGATGGGATTATAGTTTAAAGAAACATCCAGCCACTCTTATCTGAAAGGGCGACTGGTTTTATCTGTGAGCTAAGTGATAATGCAACGGCTGTTTATTTCTTTATCGAGGGCCCAATAGCCTATGTGGTACGAAGGTTTTCTCGGCTTGTCGCCCTGGTCACTGGTGGCAGTCACCCTGCTGATGACCCACGTCACGATTATCGGCGTCACGGTCTATCTGCATCGTTATTCAGCCCATCGCTCGCTTGAGCTCAATGCTGGCCTGAAACATTTCTTCCGCTTCTGGCTGTGGCTGACCACGGCACAGAACACCCGTGAGTGGACTGCTATCCACCGCAAGCACCACGCTAAATGCGAAACCGTCGATGACCCGCACAGCCCGGTCATCAAGGGCCTTTCCACCGTTCTGCGCAAAGGCGCCGAGCTGTACCGTGCCGAGGCGGAAAACCCCGAGACCCTGCGCATCTACGGCAAGAACTGCCCCGAAGACTGGATCGAACGCAACCTGTACAGCCGTTTCCCGCTGCTGGGCGTGGCAATCATGGGCGTCATCGACCTGCTGCTGTTCGGCACCATCGGCATCACCATCTGGGCGATCCAGATGATGTGGATCCCGGTCTGGGCCGCCGGCGTGGTCAATGGCCTGGGCCATGCCATCGGCTACCGCAACTTCGAATGCCGCGATGCGGCAACCAATCTGGTGCCATGGGGCATCCTGATCGGCGGCGAAGAACTGCATAACAACCATCACACCTACCCTAATTCGGCAAAACTGTCGGTGAAAAAGTGGGAATTCGATCTCGGCTGGGCCTGGATCCAGGTCTTCAGCTTCCTGCGTCTGGCCAAGGTTCAGCGGGTCGCGCCAATCGCCCATCGGGTCGAAGGCAAAGGCAACCTGGACATGGACACCGCCATGGCGATCCTCAACAACCGCTTCCAGATCATGGCCCAGTACCGCAAATTGGTGATCGCACCGCTGGTCAAACAAGAGCTGGAAAAGGTCGATCACTCGGTCCGTCACCAGTTCCACCGCGCCAAGCGCCTGCTCTCGCGGGAAACCAGCCTGCTGGATGACAAACACCACATTCGCATCCAGACCATGCTCGAGCACAGTCAGGCGCTGAAGGTAATTTACGAGAAACGCCTGGCCTTGCAGCAGATCTGGGTCAAGACCAGCTCAAATGGTCACGACATGCTGGCCGCCATCAAGGATTGGGTACACGAAGCCGAAGCCAGCGGGATTCAATCCCTGCGCGACTTCGCCGATCAGTTGAAAACCTACTCCCTGCGCCCCGCCGCCGTCTGACGCCGTTGATCGGTGCGCCCCGTTCGTGGGCGCACCCTTCGGAACTAAGCTCCAAATCCCCTATCTCAAAGACACTTCGCCATCCAGGCGGGCACTGGTATTGGCCGCTTTCGAACCTCGAGCGGCACACGCCCTTTGAGATTTTGTGTTGATGGTCCATAAAAACCTACAAGACTCATCCCTCCCGCAGTGGCCCGAGGCCGCGCAAACGCTGCTGGCGCTAATGCATGCACAAGGCGAAGTGGCGCGCCTGAGCGAACGCGAACAACTGTTCAGCGCTCTGCTGGTGAGCGTCAACGCGGTGCTTTGGGCCTTCGACTGGGAATCCCGTCGGGTGCTCTATGTCAGCCCCGCGTATGAACGGATTTTCGGCCGATCTGCAGGCTTGTTGCTGTCCGACTACAACCATTGGCGCGACAGCATTTACCCCGACGATCTGGACTATGCCGAACGCAGCCTGGCCGAAGTATTGGCCAAAGGCGCCGTTGAAGACCGTGAATACCGAATCATTGCCGTCGACGGCCAAGTCCGCTGGCTCAGTGACAAGTGCTTCATCAACCGTCAGGCCGAACCGGGGCAACCGGTGATCATCGTCGGCATTGCCGAAGACATTACTGACAAAAAGCAGATGGAAACCGAGCTACAACGCTTGGCCACCACCGATGTGCTGACCCAGAGCAGCAACCGCCGACACTTCTTCGAATGCGCCCACCGTGAATTCGAAAAGGCACGGCACCAAGGCACGCCGCTGGCATTCCTGCTGCTGGACATCGATGATTTCAAAGTGATCAACGATACCTACGGCCACCAGGAAGGCGACAACGTGCTGCAACGAATCGCCGAGAGCGGTCGCGCGGCTTTGCGGCGAGGTGATGTGTTCGGGCGAGTTGGCGGTGAGGAATTCGCAGCAGTGTTTCCCGGCTGTGCGCCAGACGTGGCCATGCAAGTGGCTGAGCGTCTGCAACGGGAGATTCAGCGATTGAGTTTCAGCCATGGCGACCAGACGTTCGGCATCACCGTCAGCCAGGGCCTGACCAGCCTCACCGCCGAGGACAAAAGCATCGACATCCTGTTTGCCCGCGCAGATGCGGCGATGTACCAAGCTAAACGCCAGGGCAAGAACCGCATCATCTCCGGCTAGTGGACCCGACACAAAACAATGTGGGAGCGAGCTTGCTCGCGATGACGTACTGACATTCAACATTGATGCTGGCTGACAGTCCGCTATCGCGAGCAAGCTCGCTCCCACAGGTTTTGTGTGATGCCTATTTCTTGCGCAAGCGCATCAGCTCTGGCAACCCGATCTTGAGCAACCGCGCCGTCCGGCTCTTCGACAGCTCCTCAATGCCCTCATGTTCGGTCAGTCGCGCCAGTTGCGCTGCCATGTTCATCACCAGCGCTTCGCGGGAGTAAACCCCGCCACCGAGCTGGTAGACCGCCGCAATCAGCTCTCGCAGCTCCAGCGGCAGGCGCCAGCGAGTGCGAAGCGCCGAACCATAAGCTGCGCCGAATTCGGCCAGCGCCTCACCAACCTCCTCCCATTCATCCAGCTCACCACCGGCCTGCTTCCATTCCTGCAAACACCGCAACAGCGCAAGGTCGCCGAGGCGATGCAACATACCGGCGCAATAACAACGCTCCTGATCCAGATCCAGCAAGCGCGCCAGGGTCCGGCCATACTCGGCGGTGCGCAGCGACAGCTCCCAATAGCGCTCGGCATAGTCGGCCAGACACGGCTCGGTGAGGCGGGCACTGCGCTGGAGGGCCAACCCCAGAATCAGGTTCATGCTTTGCCCGGTGCCGAGGCGGTGCAGCGCCTGGGACAGGGTTTGTACGGCGGCGCCATGGTGCTGGGCCGCGCTATTGGCAGCGGCGATCAGCACGGCAGTGACCTGCGGATCGGTGCGGATTTCGTCCTCCAACACGGTCAAATCGAGGCCGCTGGGATTGAGGCTGCGCTTGACCGCCAACTGCACGTCGGTCATCAACGGCGCGCCATCAGCAAACTCGCGACGACGTTCCAGGTACGCCGACAAGGTCATGCCAGGCGCCAATGAAGGCACCTCGCAAGACACTTCCTCACCAGCATTGAGCAGCAGATCCTGCAGTCGCAGGGTCAGGCTTTCCATGTTCAGGGGTTTGGTCAGGTACGCAGCAGGCGCCAGGGGCAAGACTTCGCGCACACTGGCGCTGTCGTTGCGGCTACTCATCAGAATGAACGGCAGCGGTGGATTACGCTTGCGCTGGCGGACATTGCGCAAGACATTCAAACCATCGACGCCGGGCAGCTCCCAGTCGACGATCACCAGGTCGTAAGGATTTTCCGCCAACAGATGCAGCGCTTCCTGACCATTGGCACACAGATCCAGCCGCGCATCGCAGCGCACATTCAACAAAACCTGCTTAAGCAGGTCGCGGGACCAGGGATCGGCCTCGGCAATCAGCACACGCGGTGCAGCGGGTAACACCACAGCAGTCATTTACACACTCCAAAGTCGTGCTTGCACCTTAATCAATACCGGCCATTCGATACAGCGCATTTGCCATCGATGGGTTCCAGGGACACAAAAAAACCCGCCGAAGCGGGTTTTTTTGTCGATCAGTTCACAAATCGATCAGAGCTTGGAAATCACAGCTCGGAGAAGCACTCTTCGATGATTGCCAGACCTTTGTCCAGTTGCTCGTCCGGCGAAGTCAGTGGTACCAGGACGCGCAGAACGTTGCCGTATGTGCCGCAGGACAGCAGGATCAGACCCTTGTCGCGAGCCTTGGCCACAACGGCGGCTACCGCTGGAGCGTTCGGCTTGTGGCTGTCGCCATCAACGAACAGCTCGACCGCGATCATCGCGCCCAGGGCACGGACTTCGCCGATCACCGGGTATTTGGCCTGGATGGCTTTCAGGCCAGTGACCAGACGCTCGCCGACAGCCTTGCAGCGGTCCAGCAGGTGCTCTTCTTCGAACACTTCCATCACGGCCAGGGCCGCGGCGCAAGCAATCGGGCTACCGGCGTAAGTGCCGCCCAGGCCACCTGGAGCAATGGCGTCCATGTATTCGGCCTTGCCGCACACACCGGCCAGCGGGAAGCCGCCAGCGATGGATTTGGCGAAGGTGGTCAGGTCGGCAGCAACGCCCATCTGTTCCATGGCGAAGAAAGTGCCGGTACGACCAGCGCCGGTTTGTACTTCGTCAGCGATCAGCAGGATGCCGTGCTGGTCGCACAGCGCGCGCAGACGCTTCATGAACTCTTTAGGCGCGACGTAGAAACCACCTTCACCCTGAACCGGCTCGATGATGATGGCAGCGATGTCACGCGGCTCGGCGTCGTTCTTGAAGATGCGTTCGATGCTGGCGATCGAATCATCGATGCTCACACCGTGCAGTTCGTTCGGGTACAGCGCGCGGAAGATGCCGCCTGGCATCAGGCCCATGCCGGCCGAGTAAGGCACGACTTTACCAGTCAGGCCCAGGGTCATCATGGTGCGACCGTGGTACGCGCCGGTGAACGCGATCACGCCAGCACGGCCAGTAGCGGCACGGGCGATTTTCACAGCGTTTTCTACGGCTTCGGAACCGGTGGTCACCAACAAGGTTTTCTTGGCGAAATCACCCGGAACCTTGGCGTTGATTTTTTCGCACAGCTCAACGTACGGCTCGTAGGCCAGTACCTGGAAGCAAGTGTGGGTCAGCTTGTTCAGCTGCGCGGTCACGGCGGCGATGATTTTCGGGTGCAGGTGACCGGTGTTCAGCACGGCGATACCGCCGGCGAAGTCGATGAACTCGCGACCTTCAACGTCGGTCACGGTGGCGTTCTTCGCGGACTCGGCGAAGATCGGGTGAATCTGGCCAACACCGCGTGGTACAGCGGCTTCGCGGCGTTTCATCAGGGATGCGTTAGTCTTGCTCATAAAGTCCTCATTCACCGCTCATCGGGCGGCGTGGTTCAAGGAAAAGGCAGCGGGGAGGCAACTACGGCAGCATGCGATGATCGACTGCCACAGCTTTCCCGGCCACAGAGAAAATTCCGTTTGTTGCACGCAAAGGGACAGCGCTCTCGTGCCCTTTGCGTTTGAAGCAATGCCTTGCCGGGCTTATCCCTTCGAGCTTAGATGCCCAGGCAGAGGTATTTGATTTCCAGGTAATCTTCGATGCCGTACTTGGAGCCTTCACGGCCCAGGCCCGACGCCTTGATGCCGCCGAATGGCGCGACTTCGTTGGAGATCAACCCGGTGTTGACGCCGACCATGCCGTATTCCAGGGCTTCAGCCACACGGAACACACGACCCAGGTCGCGAGCATAGAAGTACGAAGCCAGCCCGAACTCGGTGTCGTTGGACATCGCGATCACTTCGGCTTCGTCTTTGAAGCGGAACAGCGGCGCCAGCGGGCCGAAGGTTTCTTCCTTGGCCACGGCAGCGTTTTTCGGCACGTTGGTCAGGATGGTCGGCTCGAAGAAGTTGCCTTCCATGACCTTGCCACCTGCCAGAACAGTTGCGCCTTTGCTGATCGCGTCAGCAATGTGCTCTTGAACCTTGGCCACGGCTTTTTCGTCGATCAGCGGACCCGTGGTGGTGCCTTCTTCCAGACCGTTACCGATCTTGAGTTTGGCCACGGCCACTTTCAGCTTCTCGGCGAACGCGTCGTAGACCGAATCCTGAATGTACAGGCGGTTGGCGCATACACAGGTCTGGCCGTTATTACGGTATTTGGAAATGATCGCGCCTTCGACGGCCTTATCCAGGTCCGCGTCGTCGAACACGATGAACGGCGCGTTGCCGCCCAGTTCCAGGGACACTTTCTTGATGTCCTTGGCGCATTCAGCCATCAGCTGACGACCGATTTCGGTCGAGCCAGTGAAGGACAATTTGCGCACGATCGGGTTGCTGGTCAGCTCGCTGCCGATGTCGCCGGCGCTGCCGGACACCACGCTGAACACACCGGCTGGAATGCCGGCACGCTGGGCCAGTTCAGCCAAAGCGAATGCGGAAAACGGAGTTTGCGAAGCAGGCTTGAGCACCATGGTGCAACCGGCGGCCAGGGCCGGGCCGGCTTTACGGGTGATCATCGCAGCCGGGAAGTTCCACGGGGTGATTGCAGCCGTCACGCCGATTGGCTGCTTGATCACGATCAGGCGCTTGTCTGGCTGGTGACCCGGAATTACATCACCGTAGATGCGCTTGGCTTCTTCGGCGAACCACTCGATAAAGGAAGCGGCGTAAACAATTTCGCCCTTGGCTTCGGCCAATGGCTTGCCTTGTTCGAGGGTCATCAGGCGAGCCAGGTCGTCCTGGTTTTCGATGATCAGTTCGAACCAGCGACGCAGCTTGTTGGCGCGGTCCTTGGCGGTCAGTGCACGCCAGGCCGGCAGCGCTTTGTCAGCGGCTTCGATTGCACGACGGGTTTCGGCAGCGCCCATTTTCGGCACAGTGCCCAGAATTTCGCCCGTTGCCGGGTTGTTGACCTTGATCGTCTGACCATTGTCCGCATCAACCCAAGCGCCATCGATAAAGGCTTGTTGGCGGAACAACTGGGTGTCTTTAAGCTGCATGTCGGCTTTCCTTAACAGCACCGCGACAGGCGCGGAGCGAATTATGATTGTAGAAAGGCGCCTTATAGGCTGCCGTCAGGGAAATCATTCACCGGGCTGAAGCACATAAATAGCGCACTGATTGAAACTCGTGCGGTTCAGCACCCAGACAAGAGCGTTTGAAATCTCGAACGAATCCTAGGATCAATGCCGGGAAAGGACAATAGGGCGTTCGAAAAAAAGAACGAAAACGGCGCATTTGCCTATTTTTTCTGATCAACGTAGCAACCGCAGGTTACGCTTTGGAAAAACGCAGGCGATTCAGCAGCATGGACGCCCGCGATGCATATGAGTATCATGGCGCCCGCATTGCACCAGTAGCTCAGCTGGATAGAGTACTGCCCTCCGAAGGCAGTGGTCGTGGGTTCGAATCCCGCCTGGTGCACCATACGTAGAAACGAGAAAGCCTCAGACCGCAGGGTTTGGGGCTTTTTTGTGGGTGTCGTTAAAGCCTCAGGGCGGGCGCTGGATGCAGCTGTTCGGGTTAACCGATCAACTGAGAACTGAGTCTGAAAAAAAACCGCCGAAGCGGTTTTTTATTCAGTGGTCCAATCAAACTCGTCGTATTCATCATCCTCTTCGTCCTCAACCACTTCATCATCAAGAACGTCTTCCTCAAACGCATCTTCTTCCTGCTTCGCCAGCAGAAACTCCTTACGACTCTCAGTCACCGCGCGCCGTAATTCCTGACCCTTCACCGGACAGTTGAGCATTTGGGCGATGCGGTCGATTTTTTTCGCCATGGCTACCTCCAACGCATCGGCTATGGGTCGATAGTGCGCGCATTCGGGTGTCGATGCCAAATGACTGACCGCTCTGCCTCTCAGTTTTTCTGCAAATCCTTGAGTCTGGCCGTGAGATTTTCCTTGGGAAAGCGTTTGTGCAATGTCGCCATCAGGTCAGCGGCCGCTTGAGCCTGACCGGCCTTTTGCAGGCGGATCACTTCCCGTAATTGATCGTCGATAAACTTTGCCGGAGCTATCGCCTGACGTTTGCTGACCTTCGCTTCGTCAGCCATTTCAGCGCTGATCGATTCGCTCTGCGCGGGCGCGGCAAAATCGGCCATTGGCGCCGCAGGCGCGGGTGCGGACATCGCGCCGGCCGGGGCAGCCAGCGAGCGAGCAACCGAAGGGGGCGCCTCTGCGGCTTCTTTTTTGGCGACCGGCGCAGACGCTTTGGGTGCAGGCGCGAAGTCGTAACTCGGCAGTTGCTCCTCCTTGCGTTGCACCAGCGCCAGCATCAGGGCCACGCCGACAAGGCTGGCGAACGCGACCTGCCAACGGGGTTTCTGGCAGGCCTGGACCCAGCGTTTCCACAGACTTGGCTTCTGCACAGGGACTTCACGGTGTGCGGCAGCCAGGAGGAACGCGTCGAGATGGGCCGGTGGTTCGCCGGTCGCGTGTTCACGATAGTGCTTCAATACTTCGTCTTCTGGCGTAGGACGGGCGTCAGTCATGTCAGTACCTCCTCGGCCAGCAGCCGACGCAGTTTTTGCTGGGCGTAGCGCAAGCGGCTTTTGACGGTTTCCAGCGGTGTTTCGGTGAGGGTGGCGATCTGCGGCAGGTCGAGATCACCATGGGCGCGCAGCAGGAACACTTCGCGCTGGTCAGCGGGCAGGTTTTGCAGGGCCGCTTCGAGGCGCTGGTTGTCGCGGCTCAGGCTCAGCAGTTGTTCGGGATCGGCCGTGTCATCGCTCAGCGCGTGGATCTGTTCGTCGTAGCTGTCGTGCAAGGGGTTGTGGATTCCGTGTTTGCGCCAGTGATCGATCAGTCGATTGCGGGCAATCTGGTAGAGCCAGGTACGAAAGTTCGCCCGGCCTTGTGGCTGACTGGTGCTGCGGATCAGGCTCAACCAGGTTTCCTGGTAAACCTCTTCGGCCAGCTCGGACTTGCCGCTCAGACCAAGCAGGAATCGGTAGAGCCCTTGGCGGTGACGGGCGTACAAAATCTCGAATGCCGGCCCGTCGCCTGCGCGATAACGGGCCAGCAGCGATTCGTCGCTCGATTCAGGAGCTGACATTTCAGTTGTAGCCTCCTTTAAGCGGCTCACTGTTCGATGCGGTCGTGGTTCGCAGACTTTGCGCCAACTCCACCAATTGCACGAACTCTGCCCGCAGACCAAATCGATCTTCGCCCCGCGCACCGCGCGCCAAAGCCTCGGTGTCCTTCAGGCTGAAATCGCCGGTATATCGCCCGTCCTTGAGCTGCTGGGAAAACGCCGCCACGGCAGCCGCAAATCGCAGGTCATCACTGGCTTTGCCGACCTGACCGTTCGCGATCGGCCGCTCGATCAAGCGACTACTCCCACCCTCAGGCGACTGATAGCGCACGCGCAACATCGCCAATTCCCCAGTCTTTTCGGAAACAGCGGCCCCAGGATTGCCATACCGCAGCGGCTCCAGCCAGCCCTTCTCGCCCTTGGGCACAATTTCGTACAACGCCGTCACCGTATGCCCTGCGCCGATTTCACCGGCATCGACCTTGTCGTTGCTGAAATCTTCACGTTTCAACGCGCGATTCTCATACCCCAACAACCGATATTCACTGACTTGTGCCGGATTGAACTCCACTTGCAGCTTCACGTTTTTCGCCACGACCGCGAGGGTCGAGCCGAGCTGGTCCACCAGCACCTTGCGCGCCTCACGCAGGTTGTCGATGTAGGCATAGTTGCCGTCGCCGGCATCGGCCAACTGTTCCATCAGGTGTTCATTGTAGTTATCCACACCAAAACCCAATGTGGTCAGGGAAACGCCGGTCTTGCGTTTATCCACAGCCATTTGTTTGAGGCTGTCGAAGTCGCTGATGCCGACATTGAAGTCACCGTCGGTGGCCAGCAGGATGCGGTTGATGCCCTTGGGAATAAACGCCTGTTGCGCCATCTGATAGGCCAGTTCGATGCCTGACGCTCCGGCGGTGGCGCCGCCGGCGGTTAATTGATCGATGGCTGTACGAATTTTCGCTTTGTCGCGTCCGGAGGTCGGCTCCAGCACCACACGCGAATCACCGGCATAGACGACCAATGAAACCCTGTCCTGCTCGCGCAATTGATCGACCAGCAATTTCAGGGTGCTTTTGACCAGCGGCAAACCCTCGCGCCGGTCCATCGAGCCGGACACGTCCACCAGAAACACCAGGTTCGCCGGGGCCAATTCCGCGACCGCGCGGTCCGAGGCCTTGATGCCGATGCGCAGCAGTCGGGTATGCGGGTTCCACGGCGACGGCGCCAGCTCTGTGGTCACGCCGAAGGGGGAACCATCGGTAGGCAATGCGTAATCGTAGGGAAAGTAATTGACCATCTCCTCCAGTCGCACCGCACCTTCCGGTGGCAGGCGCCCTTGATTGAGCAGGCGACGGACGTTGGCGTAAGCGCCGGTATCGACGTCGGCGCTGAAGGTCGAGACGGGCGCTTTGGCCACGCTGTGAATCGGGTTATCCGCCAGCGCTTGATATTGCTCGCGCCGCTCATCCCTATAACCCTGCGCAGATGCCTCGCCCGCGGGCATCGGCGCATAGCTCGCTGTTGGTGCCGGACGCACGCTGCGCTTGGCCATCGAGGTGTCTGCCATGACAGCCTCGCTGCGCACCAAGACTTCAGCCGGCAGCGCACCTTGAGCCGGTGGCGCACCCGAGGCGGAATCAGGCTTGGAGGAAACGCCGCAACCGGCCATGGCCAGCAGCAACCCGGCGGCGAAACCCTGGGCGGCCGGGCGGAGGAAATGCAGAGGGAGGGACATGGGGGCTGACCTCAGGAGGAAATTGATCCATTCATCCTCTGAGACGGGCAGCCCCGTCGATTCGGGTTAAGTCCGCTGAAAAAAACTTCAGCGGTGATAACGCCGCACCACACTGCTGTTTTTCAGCACATGGCCTTTGATTTTTTCCAGTAGCTGCGCGCGCGTCAGGCCGGCGGGCAGAGCTTCCGGCGCCAGGTCCAGGGCGTAGAGCTGGATGATGTAGTGGTGCGCGCTGTCGCCGACCGGCGGGCAAGGGCCGACATAACCTGTGGTGCCTTTGCTGTTGGTGCCACCGACGCCTTCAAGGGCGGATTTTGCGCCGACACCGGCGGCAATCTGATGAGTCGTGGCTTTGATGCCGTAATGCACCCAGTGATCGACGCCTTGGCCCTTTTGGCCGTCAGGATCGTGCATGACGATGGCATAGCTCAACGTACCCGCCGGCCCGGCGTTCCAGTTCAGTGCCGGTGACGAGTTGTGCCCGCCACAACCCGGAGCATCGCTGGCGGCAGCCGAGGTGAACAGTCGATCGTCGGTGACACCGGGGATGTTCAGGGTAAAACGCTCCTGGGCCTGCGCCGGAAATTGCACGCAAAGGGCGACTGCAACGGCCGCCAGCCAAGGATTCAGAGAGGTCAATCGGGTCATACCGGAGCACCTTGTGCGGGTGGGGCCGTCGTCGGCGTGCAAACTATAGCCGGACCGTTCATTCGGTGGCAGTGGGAATTGGCTGAACCTCCAGATAAGCGCCAAACTCTTAATTGAAACGCCTGCCTGGAGAGTGAACATGGCACTGCACCGCGTTGCCCGCTTCGCCGATGTGTCCGAAACCAGGGGCCTTGAGGTCCAGATCGCAGACACGAAAATTGTCTTGCTGCGGGTGGGCGATCATCTGCGCGCCTTTCAGGGCGAATGCCCCCATGCCGGGGCGCCGCTGGCCGAAGGCGCTCTGTGCAACGGCCGTTTGATCTGCCCGTGGCACAAGGCTGCGTATCGGATCGAGGACGGCGCGCTGTGCGAACCGCCGGCCCTGGACAGCCTCAAGCGCTATCCGCTGGAAGTGCGCGATGGCGAGGTCTGGGTCGACGATCAGCCAATGGCTGACGCTCACACGCCTCCGGCGGACGATGAGCGAACGTTTGTGATCATCGGTGCCGGCGCCGCAGGCACGGCATGCGCGGCGGCGTTGCGCGAAAAGGGCTTCGGTGGCCGGGTGCTGTTGATCGACCGTGAAACCGACGCCGGGTACGACCGCACGGTCTTGAGCAAATTCGTGATTGCCGGGGAGATGCCGCCGGAAGAAGTCCCGCCGCTGCGTGATGAAGACTTTTACCGCGAACAGCGCATTGAGCGAATAAACGCAGAAGTGGCGAGCCTGGACGCCGCGAACAAGACGTTGCGCCTGGCTGATGGTCAATCGCTGAGCTACGACGCTGCCCTGCTCGCAACCGGTGGCACACCCAATCCACTGACGCTGCCTGGCGCCGAACTGCCGCAGGTGTTCGTGCTGCGTTCGAAGGATCAGGCGCAGCGGATTCTGGGCTCGGCAAAACCCGGCCAAAGAGCGGTGATCATCGGCGACAGTTTTATTGCCATGGAATCCGCGTCCTCCCTGCGTCAATACGGCCTGGACGTGACCGTTCTGGCCCGCCATGCAGTGCCTTTTGCCAAACAGTTTGGCGACGCCGTCGGCAAATCGATTCGTGCCCTGCACGAGGCCAACGGCGTGGTGTTTCATACAGATGGCAATGCAACTCACGTCGAAGGAACGACCAAGGTTGAAGCGGTACGCCTGGACAACGGTCAACGTTTACCGGCGGATCTGGTGTTAGTCGGCATTGGCGTCAGCCCGGCAACCGGCGCATTTACCGGCCTTCCCCTGGAAAAAGACCAGTCGCTGAAGGTCGACGGCGGGATGCGCGTGACCGATGGGCTTTGGGCCGCCGGCGATATCGCAACCTTCCCGCTCAACGGCCAGCCCCAACGAATCGAACACTGGCGCCTGGCACAGCAACAGGCACGGATCGCGGCGATGAACATGCTCGGCGGCGACGAGCATTACCTCGACGTGCCCTATTTCTGGACCTGGCACTTCGGTAAAAACTACGACTACCTCGGCCACGCCGAGACCTGGGACGAGGTCGAGTTCAAAGGCGACCCTGACCATCCCCCTTTTATCGGCCTGTTCGGCAAGGACGGGTTGGTGGTCGCCGCGGTGGCTTGCGATCAAGAACGCGCGATCGCGCTGCTCGCCGAACGGATGAAACAGCCGTTGCCGGTGGATGAGGCGTGGGTACTGATTCGGGACTTGAATTAACGGCGGTTCCCCCGCTTCAAACGCCAGACAACAAAACGCCCGGCGTCTGCGTTGCGCAGAGGCCGGGCGTCAGTCTGTAAGCCCTGGTTTTACTCGACGGTGACATTACCGCCGATTTTGCTCATGACAAACCCGACAAACTCTTCAACGGTCATCTTCTGGCCGTTGAATTCCACCTGATTATTGGCGTAGTGCAGTTTGGAAACGATGTTGTTGCCATCCAGTTTTGCCAACTGCGAACCGACTGCCATGCTGCCAAACATGTCGGCGGTGGCGGTGGCCTGGTCGGCGATGAGCTTGGCGTCGGTCTGACCGCCGATTTGCGACTGCACGCTCAGCAGGTCAACGAGCATTGGTTTGGACACTTTCACGTTGACGTCCAGCAGCGCGATCAGCTGTTGGGTCAGCAGGTCGGGCGGCAGGTCCATGGATTGTGGTTTGGTCAGATCGAGCACCAGATTGGCGCGACTTTCGCCATTGGGGGTGTTGAACGACAGATTCTCCAGGGCGACCTGCGGGCCAGCGGCCAGCAGTTTCTCCAGGCCGGTTTTGACCTGCGCCTCTTCGGCCGGGGTCAGGACCAACTCTGGCGCCGGTTCACCCGCAGCGGCGGCCTCAGCGGCGGCCCTCTCGTACGGTTGCAGTTTGGTCTGGTAAATCTGCATCAACGACATGGTTGCCGGGATGTCGAGGTTCTTCAGGCTCATGGCCATCTGCGCAGAGCCGACAGCCTTGCCGTTCAGGGTCACCTCACCCACCTTGTAATCGGCACGCCCCGAAGCGCTGGTGCCGGATTCCTCGGTCTGGTTCTTCATTTCAAATTTCTTGAAACCCAAGACCGACTGCTTGGCGCCGAAGGTGGTCTTGCTGTCGCTCAGCTCGATGGTGTTCTCGCCGGTGTAGTAGCCATAGGTACTTTTTGTCAGGTTGCTGGCCAGGGTCAGGCCGTTCAGTTCGACCTTCACCGGCGTCTGATCTTCAGCCACCGTGCTCAGTGTCAGGCTGTCCATGTAACCGTCGGCCTTGACCTTCTGCGCTTGTGCGCTGGCGGCGACATCGAGGTTCAGCCCGGAGAATTTCAGGCTGGACTTTTCGTCAAGCGCGACGTCCAGCGGCAGCAATTGCAGAGTGCCGTTGGTGGCATTGTCGTAACCGATATTGACCACGCCCGTGAGCGGCGATTTGTCCTTGGCTGCGGCGAACCACTTCTCGGTGATCGGGGTTCTTTCCAGTTCGTAGTGACTGGTGGCCAGGACCGGCAGCCACTTCAGCGACACCAGGCGCGAAAACGGCAGCGGACCGTGCTCGATGTGATCAACGAACAGCAACTCCACCGGCGCTTCACCGAACCTCTCGCCTTCGCCCTTGAGACGATAGTGCGCCGTGCTGCTGAACACATGACGCTCCAGCGAAACCAGCTCCAGCGACGCCGTGCTGTTGGAACCGACCAGCGCGGCTTGCAGCTCTTTGTTGGCGTCGGCGATCGAGGTGTTCAGCACACCTTCGAGTTTGGTGCCGGTGTACCAGGCTCCGCCGGCGCTGATTGCACCGATGGCAACGACGATTCCAAGAAGCACGCCTGCTGATTTATTCATGAATGACCCGATCAATGTCCGTTGTTTGAAGGTGTGGTCGTCTTCCCTGAACCCATGACGGGTTGCGGTCACGACTGCGCTAAAAGTGCGATGGAGATTAGCATCAGGCGCACGGGGCGGCCCAATGATTAAAGGTTAAAGAGTGTCTATGGACCGTACGCAGGGGTTGAGAGTTTCGGCGGATATGAAATCGCCATCGCGAGCAAGCTCGCTCCCACAGAGATTGCGCTAAACCTGTGGGAGCGAGCTTGCTCGCGATGGCGTCAGTCCTGCCAACAAAGATCAGGAATACTGGACCTCGATCTCATCAAGCTGATGATCAAAGCTCTTGAGCCGTGCGGTCCATGTATAGACCAGCACTTCGAAGTCGCGATTGATCACCGCCGTGCCGCTTGGGGATTCCGAGCGCGGGTCGCAGAAGTCCAGTTGATAACGTTCGCGGGCCATGGCGGCGGCGACATCGGAGAGTTCACGGGCGTTGCTGAGCCAGTGCCAGCCTTCCGCGGACACTTGCTTGTCCAGCGCCAGGCATTGTTTTTTCAGGGTTTCGAGGCTTTTTTCCAGCGGTGTGCCGGTCAGTTCGCCCATGACTTCCTGGAACGTACGCCCCGGTTGCCAGTAACTGCCCCAGAAATAACGATCGAACACCGTTTCGACACGGCGCAGCGCGACCTTGGTGTCCCAGATCAGCACCAGGGTCTTGCCTTGTTCGAGTTGTCTTTTTTTGATGCGCGCGCCCTGGACCGAAGCCCAGGCCACCACCACGATTGCCATCACGGCAATCAGTGCCGCGGCGCTGTCGAGGAACACCAGTGCCTTGTCGATCTGGTGGGCCAGCATGATGCCGTAGAAATAAGTGGCCGACAGCAACACCAATGCCGCTATAGCGCACCAGAAGCCGGGAGCATAAGGGTTTTTCATTATTGGAATCCCCATGACCAACGCGAGCCTTGATTGATGAGTTCGACGCACGACCTCATCAAATCAAAGCATAGCAACGGCGTCAGGGTTTGCCGGAGTTCGTGCCTTGCGTTCGTCCGCTTTCCCAGCCGCCACCCAATGCCAGGAACAAATCAATCTGGCTCATGGCAACCTGCGTGCTGGCGGAAGCCAGTTGCGCCCGCACGTCGGTGTAGGTTCGGGTCGCTTGCAAGTCCGCCAGGAACGATGCGCGGCCAGCCCGGAAGAAGCGGTGGGTCTGGTCTGCGGCCAATTGCGCCGATTGCTCGGCGTCGGCCAGCGCGTCGCGACGTTGCAGCAACGCGGAGTACTGCGCCAGGCCGGTTTGGGTTTCACGGATGGCGTTGAGCACCACGCCATCGAAATGTGCCAGCGCGCCTTGGGTCGTTGCTTCGGCCTCGCGGATTCGCGCCCGGGAGCCGTTGGACGGCACGGTCCAGGTCAGCAACGGCCCGAAGCCCCAGCGATTGGTCGCCGGTTTGCCGAGGTTTTCCAGGATGCCGACGGTACCGACGGTCGCGCCGATGCTGATGTCCGGGTACAACTCGCCCGTGGCGATGCCGATGCCGGCGGTCGCGGCAGCCAGTCGTCGCTCGGCCTGCCGCACATCGGGACGGCGCTTGAGCAACGTCGCGCCGTCACCCACCGGCAACAATTGAGCAATTTTCGGCAATTCGGTGCAGTCGCTGGTGCCTGTCGGCAATTGGTCGACAGGTTTGGCCAGCAGCATCGACAAGCGGAACAACCCGGCCTGACGCGCCGCCCCATAACGCGGCATGTCGGCACGCAGGGATTTGAATTGGGTTTGCGAGCGGGTCACCTGGGTTTCATCACCGCGCCCGGCGTCACGCAGACGCTGGATCAGCGTGGTGCTCTGGGCTTGCAAGTCGAGGGAGTGCTGGGCGATTTCCTGCTCTTCGTTGGCTGCGCAGACTTGGGTGTAAGCCCGAACCACATCAGCCACCAAGGTAATCCGCGCTGTATCAGCCGCGGCTTGAGTCGCATCGGCATTAGCCTTGGCCGCTTCGATGCCGCGCTGCAACGTGCCAAACAGGTCGAACTGATACGAGGTGGTAATGCCAATGTCGCCGACGTTGGCCACCGGCACTTTCTCCGGCAGCAGGAACGCTTCGCCGGACTCCTGCAATCGCTGGGCGCCCATCTTCACCCCGCCGCTCCAGCCACCGGCCGCTTGAGCTGCATCGACCTGCGCGCGCGCTCGGGAAAGGCTCGCCGCTGCCACGCGTAAATCGGTGTTGGAGGCCATGGCCTGCTGGACCAATTGATCAAGGCGCGGATCCTGATACAAGCGCCACCAATCGCTGGGCACCGGCGCGGAGACGACATTTTTGCCGTTCACCGCCAAGTCGCCTTGCAAGTCTTCACGGTGTACGGCGGCCTCGTCCGGCACGTGATAATCCGGCCCGACCACCTGGCAGGCCGACAGCAACAGGCCTAACCCGGCGATAGCCAAACCCGAGGCCCTGCTCATTTCGCGGGCTCCTGGGTTTGATCGTCAATGATCGACACCGTGGCGGTACGCCCGGCGATCATGCGGAAATCCGCCGGCACGTCATCGAAAGCGATCCGCACCGGAATCCGCTGCGCCAGCCGCACCCAGCTGAACGCCGGGTTGACGTTGGGCAGCAGGTTGCTGCCGCTGCTGCGGTCGCGGTCTTCGATACCGGCGACGATGCTTTCCACATGTCCGCGCAGGCGAGCACGGTCGCCGATCACCCGAATATCGACGCTCTGGCCGACATGAATGCCGTCCAGTTTGGTTTCTTCAAAATAACCGTCGATGTGGAATGAATTGCTGTCCACCACGGACAACACTGGCCGCCCGGCCGTGACGAATTCCTGGTTGCGCGGTGCACGGTCGTTGACGTAGCCGTCCACCGGGCTGCGAATGGTCGAGCGGTCGAGGTTGAGCTGGGCGCTGTCCACCGCCACCTGAGCTTCCATCAACGCCACTTCGGCGCGGGCCACCCGGGACTGGCTCTCTTCCAGTTGCTCACCCGGCACCAAATTGCCGAGGCCGCGGTTACGCTTAGCTTCGCGTTGCGCCTGCGCCAGGGTTTCCTGACGGTCGGCGACCGCCGCCTTGGCATGACGCAGGGCCAGTTTGAAACGGTCCTGATCAATGCTGAACAGCACTTGGCCACGCTTCACTAATTGGTTGTCACGCACGTCGACTCGCTGGATCAGCCCGGACACGTCCGGCGCGATCTGCACGATGTCGGCGCGAATGTGGCCGTCCCGGGTCCAGGGCGCGAACATGTAATACATCACCATGCGCCAGACCACGACAACGGCGAAGGTCACGATCAGCAGGGTCAGCACTACGCGACCGATGGTCAAAAAAGGTTTTTTCATGTCATCAGGTATCGACTGAGTGAGTCCACGGCGCCGAGCAGCACAGCGTAGAGAGCCACGTTAAACAATGCCCGGTGCCAGACCAGACGGTAAAAGTGCAGACGCGTCAGCAACCCGTGCACCAGCAGGAACAACACGTACGTAATGCCCATCAGCACCAGCAGCGTGGGCAGAAAAACCCCGCTGATATCCAGATCACCGATCATAAAGGCGCTCCATCGATGCCATGGGGCAGCGGTTCTTCGAGCTCGCCGGCGCCGACGAATTCCACCCCTGGCAGCAGCGACAGGCGCAGGCCGCTCAAGGCGTGCAGCAAATGCAGACGTGCTCCTTCATCGCACTCCGTGTTGAGTGCACGGCGGGTGCGATCCAGGGTCATCAGCAACGGACTCGGCGCCGGCAACCGTTCGCCAGCCTTGAGGCAGGCTTTGAAATACTCACCGACCTCGGCCACCACCTGGTGCAGCAGCGCTTGCGGTACGCCGAGGACTCGCGGTGTATAGGCGAGCAAATCCAGCAGGTTCAGCGCCACGCGCACTTCCCGCAGGGCGATGCCGGTATCCTGGCCGGTCATGGCCAGGCGCGGCAAATGCTGCATCAGGCGATCGAGCATCTGCACACCCAAGTGCCGGTGCTCAGACAACGTCGCCGGTTCGGTCAGGCTGACAATGTCGCGCCAGCTGAAACTGGTCAGACGCTTGGCCGCCAGTTCGGCGCCGAACGGCCGGGCGATCAGGGTCCAGACGAAGGCGAACAGCAAGCCCACGGGGCCGGCCAGGTTGGAGTTGGCGAAACTGAGGAAATCCGCGTCGTAGGCGCCCTGAATGCTGATGAAGGACGAGGTGTTGACGAGGGTCAGCAGCATGCCCAGATAGAACTGCGGCTTGACCGTCAGGGTGCCGATGCAAATGAACGGCACGGCAAACGCCAGCACCAGCATCGGGAAGTCATGCAGGTTGGGCAGAACCAGAAACAGATAAAGACTGGCGAACAACACCGACATCGCCGTCCAGAAAAAGAATCGGAAGATCTGCGGTGCCGGGTCGTCCATCGAAGCGAAAAAGCTGCACGCCACTGCCGCCAGAATCACCGCGGCGCCGCCGTCGGTCCAGCCGAGCAGAATCCACAGCACCGAAGCAACGATGATGGCGGTGACGGTGGACGCCGCCGAATAAAGCATCAGCCCACGGTCAAGAAACGGCGACAGCCGACCGAGCCGCCAGTGCCGATACACCGCGCGCCAGCTGTCCTGGCTTTCGCACTGGATGGCGTACTGCAGGCTGCGGCAGTCTTGCCACACATCGATCCACTCGCCGAGGCGATACAGGGCATTGGAGAACAGCAGCTGCTTGCGATCATCCAACGCTTCGGCCGACGGTTGCAGGGCTTCGAGTTGATCTTTCAGCGCTTGCCAGCGCTCAAGGTCGGCGTCTTTGTGGCCGAGCCATTCGGTGGTCGCCGCCAGCAGCGGCGCGAACTTATCCACAAGCTCGGGCGTGCGCCGCTCAAGGGCATAGAGCGCGTCGTCGAGGGCGTCGATCACCGGCAGCAGATGAATCATGCGGCCGCGCAGTTCCTTGGTGTTGCGCACCGTTTGCGGCCGCGCGCCTTCGTGGGGCAACTGACCGATCATCAACTCCAGCGTGTTGAAGGTCGCGACCATCGACGAACGCAACGCGCTGACTTCGTCCGGCTGCACGTTGCGGCTGAGGAAACGCAGACTGTAAGTCGAGGCATCGGCAAACCATTTGTTCACCGAATCGTTGAACACCGGCGCCAACCGTCGTGGCCAGAACATGGCGCCAACCACCGCGGCCACGGCGATGCCGAGGAAGATTTCTTCCGTCCGCGCTTCGGCCACGTCCCACACCCCCAACGGGTTATCCACCACCGGCAGAGCGATCAGCGGCAAGGTGTACCCGGCGAGCATCAGTGCGTAATTGTTGGCGGTGCGCAGGTGCAGCGACAGAAACAGCAGAATCCCGGTCCACAGCGCGATGACCACCACCAGCACATAGGGGCTCTGGACAAACATCGGCACGAAAAAAACCGCCGCTGCGGCACCGAGAAGGGTGCCGACCGCGCGGTACAACGCCTTGGAACTGGTAGGGCCGACAAACGGACTGGAAACGATGTAGACCGTGGCCATCGCCCAATAAGGCCGGGGCATTTGCATGAGCATGGCGATGTACAACGCGATCATCGATGCCGCGAACGTTCGCACACCGTAGAACCAGTCCCGCGCCGGGGGCATGCCGGTAAAAAATCCGCTCAAGGGTTGATCACCAGCGGATGATTGGCCGATTCAAAAGCCCTCAGAACCCGCAACGCTGCTTCCAGATCACTCTGATCGATCCCTTCGAGCACTTCATGGCGCAAACGCACCAACTCGATTTCGACGGCTTGCACCAACTCACGACCGGTCTCGGTCAGGCTCAGGCATTTGGCGCGACGGTCATGGGCGTCTTCGGTACGGCAGACGTAACCGGCATGACACAGCTGATCCAGCAGGCGCACCAGGGACGGGCTCTCCATCCCGGCCGCCTGCGCCACCGTCACCTGCCGCACACCCTCGCCCAAACGCCCGATCATCAACAACGGAACGGCGCAGGCTTCGGAGATTCCATAGTTGACCAGCGTGGTCTGGCAGATCTTCCGCCAATGCCTGGCGGCCACCACCATGGAGCTGCTGATGTTCATCTGGAGAGCGTCGAGGTTCTTCGGCACGAGGGGAAACACACACTGTTAGTTTGCTAACTATCAATATGGCATTTGAGGGGAAAGTTGGTCAAGTTTTGAAACAACTTGGCTGCCATCCGTCGCGAGGCGGCTGCCTGAATGAACGCCGGTACTGAAGACGTATATACTTCGTCAGTATTCGAATCGAGGATATGAAAATGTCTAAACAAGCTGTTTTCACAATGAAACTTGAACCAGAACTGCGAGAAGAGTTCATGGCCGAAGCTGAAGCTTCTCATCGCCCCGCATCGCAAATCGTCAGGGAAATGATGCGTCAGTTCGTTCAAACACAACGAGAGTCGCGCGAGTACGAAGCGTTCTTGCAACGCAAAGTCGACAGTGCACGTATTTCCATGCGAGCTGGTGATGGCTTGACCAATGAGGAAGTTGAAGCACAATTCGCTGCCAGGCGTGCGCAGGTAACCAAGAAAGGATGAAGATAATCTGGACGCCCGCAGCAGCACAGGATCGTGCAGACATCTGGGATTACCTGCATTCCGTCAACCCGATAGCCGCCCTCGAAATGGACAACCGATTCATTGATGCGATATCTCGTATTTCCCAGTTTCCTGAAAGCGGCCCTGCCGGAATCATTGCAGGTACTCGCGAGATGATCCCCCATCAAAGTTATCGCGTGGTTTATCAGCCAGGATCGGATGCAATTTGGATACTCGCGCTAGTCCATACATCCCGACAGTGGCCACCAGAAAGGTGATTTTCACACCCCCCGCCCCTTCCTCATCAGAACATCCAGCTGATCCACCACCTCCGCCCAATCGGCGTCATCCAGAATTTCGTCACGCAGAAGCTACGCTTGGCTCTCGCTCCAGAAAAACGCATCAGCCAAATGCAATTCAGGCTTGAGCGGTGAATGGGTGGCGATGAATTTGTCGATGCTTTCGGCGTCGTCAGGCAGGCCGAGTTGTTTGAACAGGGAGGGGAGGCTGTGGGTTGGGGATTCCATGGTGGGCTCCTTTTTCATGGCAAATGATTGGGTGACTGCTGCGCAGTCAATCGCGAGCAAGCTCGCTCCCACATGGAATCGCGCTCAACTGTGGGAGCGAGCCTGCTCGCGATGGCGATGTAACTGACGCCGCAAAAACTACTGACTCAACTCACACACTTCAGCATGCGGCACCATTTTCAGGAATTCCGGCACGCTCATGTGTACCAGGTTGTTGTGGTTACCAGCCTCCAGGTAGATGTCTTTTTGCCGGGTCAGCAGCGGGTCGATGACCATGTCCAGGCCATAGGATTCGCCCAACGCAGGCACCGCGCCGCGTTCGCAATCCTGGAACAGATGCGCCAGGGTGCTTTCCCGGGTGATCTGCCATTCGCCGCTGCCGCGTACTTTGCTCAGGTCCAGGTGACGGCTCGCCGGCAGCACAGCCATCAGGAAATGACCGTGGTGGTCGTCGAGGATCACCGATTTGGCCACCCGTTCGGCAGGAATGCCCGCGACCCGCGCTGTTTCAAGGCTGCTGGCCGAGTGCGGATGGGTGACGACGTCAAATTCGCAGTGAGCCTTATTGAGGCTGTCCTGCACAGTTCTTGCCATACGCATGATGCACCTCGGAGTCCGCAATAACGTTTCGCGGACGATGGTTAAACTTTTTCTCTCCACTAAAAGTCTAGGCCCGCTGGCGCCATCGCGCGGGAAATCTGCCCGCCGGAGCAACGCCGAAAATCGATCAAAATTCGTACAATCAAGAGCTCAGCTAGACTGTATAAAGAACCATCTATGACTCTCCCGGAGGGTCACGTGAACACTCGTTGTTGTGCAGTTGCGCTGCTGTTGGCCTTGAGCGGATCGGTATTCGCGGCGGACACCGTCGTCCTGCTGGTGCCCAACCCCATCGGGATCTGGCTGATCACGTTCGGCATCGCGTTTCTGATCGCCGAGGCGGCCCTGCCCAATTACGGCGTGATCGGTCTGGGCGGCATTGTGATGTTCGTGATCGGTGCGGTGATTCTGAGCAACACCGAGGTGCCGGTTCCGTTGATGATCGGCCTGGGACTGATCAGTGCCCTGTTGCTGATTTTCCTGCTGATCCACGCACTGAAAACCCGACCGCGCGAAAACGTCAGTGGCGATGCAGGACTGGTGGGCAGCGTGACCCCGGTGATGTCGCTGGCCGGCAATGCCTACAACGGTTGGGTGCACCTGCAAGGAGAAAAGTGGCAAGTACTCAGCGCCACGCCGCTGCAACCCGGGCAAAGGGTCCGGGTGGTGGCACGCAAGGGATTATTGCTGGAAGTGGCCGCGGCTGACGCGGCGCCGGGTGGAGAATAACCATGGGCCTGCAACTGGGTTTTGCCGCGCTGCTGTTACTGGTGATTGCACTGGCGGGGTCGACCTTTCGCATCCTGCGCGAATACGAGCGCGGGGTTGTCTTCCAGCTCGGGCGCTTTTGGCAGGTCAAAGGCCCTGGCCTGATCCTGCTGATTCCGGTGGTTCAGCAAATGGTTCGCGTCGACTTGCGTACCGTGGTCCTCGACGTACCGCCACAAGACGTGATCACCCGCGACAACGTCTCGGTCAAGGTCAACGCGGTGCTGTATTTCCGTGTCCTCGATCCGCAGAAAGCGATCATCCAGGTCGAAGACTTTCTCATGGCCACCAGCCAATTGGCTCAGACCACGTTGCGGGCAGTGCTCGGTAAACACGAACTCGATGAGCTGCTGGCCGAGCGTGAGCGATTGAACATCGACATCCAGCAAGTGCTCGACGCCCAGACCGACGCCTGGGGCATCAAGGTCGCCAACGTCGAGATCAAGCACGTGGACCTCAACGAATCGATGATCCGCGCCATCGCCAAACAGGCCGAAGCCGAACGGGAACGCCGGGCCAAGGTGATCCACGCCGAAGGCGAATTGCAGGCCTCGGAAAAACTCATGCAGGCGGCCGAGATGCTCGGGCGCCAGCCTGGGGCCATGCAGTTACGTTATATGCAGACGCTGAGTTCGATTGCCGGGGACAAGAGTTCGACCATTGTCTTTCCGCTGCCGATCGAGCTGCTCAAGGGGATGGCGGATTTGTCGTCCAAGCCCTGACCTTTCCTACAGACACCAACGTCCGGTAACCGCGTCGGAGATTTCCTTCAAGTTGTAGCGGTGTTGGTGAACTTGTTCCGGTCCGAACCCGGGTCTAGTCTGGCCTTGTCACTGAAAAAACGGTGACACGGACGTGCAAGTCCGGGTAAAAGCACTTCCCAACACTGCTTCTGGCTAGTCATCAGGCACCTCTATGCCTGCTGTCATCGCTTTATGGCGGCTGTGTGCGGGAGACCTTCGGGGTCTGCCGAGGTTTTTGGGTGTTGCTTTACTCGGTCTTGCACCCCGCACATAGCTGCCACCCTACATTCGCGTGCAAGCGAACATCAGGTTGGCCTCCTTGCAATCAAAGCGAGTACACCATGTTCAAAGTCACTCCCAATCCGCCAGACAACTCTGGCACCCCGTCCGAAGATTCCCTCGAAGACGAAAAACTCAAAGAAGCCGCCGAACGCGCCTTCGCCCACTACTTCCCCCCGACCACCGAAAAGCCACCCAGGCACCGCAAAGGCAACCTCTTCACCGTCGCCCCCGAGGTCAACACCGAAACCCTTCTGGCCAACGCCTCCGAGGATCTGCTGTCCATCAGCGCCATCGCTGCCAATCTGGCAGACGATGTGGACGGAACGCGGCGCTCCGTAGCCCTGGCGCTCAGCCGCATGGCCGACGGCGTGCAGTTGCTCGTAGAGCGAGCGCTGGATCATTGGGAGGAGTCGGAGATCATGCAGGCTCGGGTCAAGGTTTAGCCGGGTAGGTTTGTGGTGAATTGACCGCCGCCATCGCGAGCAAGCTCGCTCCCACATTGGATTTCAGTTGTACGCATACCTTGTGTTCACCGAAGATCAACTGTGGGAGCGAGCTTGCTCGCGATGGCGTCAGTGCCGTCGATACATGACTCGGCAACTAGCGCTTCATAAGGCTTTCGCGCCCAACGTTCTACCCGTTATAGCCTCAATGCAACACGAACAAGCGCGCGTTAGCGCCTCCCGCCTGCGTTACGCCAACGTTTTGCCAGCCTGCGGGCAACGGCGCGAATTCGTTCGGCAAATCGATGGTGCCGATCAACCACACCCGGCCGGTGCCTTTGGGCAAATTACCGAGGCTGTCGAGGTAAATATCCTGAGTCACCAGCGTGCCGAAACCATAGGCATTCGGCCGGCTCGAAGCGCCATTGGCCAACGGCGGGGTGTACAGCAGCGGTTTGGCGTCAGTTCGGTTGTAATAGACGTAACTGAGGTACCAGAGCATGTCGCTGGTGACGATCCGGTCACCGGCAACAAAGTGCTGGTTCACGTAATCCACCAGGACGCTGATTTGATCGTTGGTATCGACCGCGGCGTTGTTGTTCAGGCCCACCAGTTCGACGCTGACAAACAACACCAGCACCGTCACGGCCAGCACCCGGAAGACGGCGTACAGGCGATCGATGGCCAATGCGGCAATCATCGGCAGGCCGAGGGCGTACGCGGTGAGGTAACGTTCGACGAACACCGGCGAGATGAACGACACAGAAAACACCAGCAACAACGGTAAAACGGTGTAGATCACCAGCAACGCGCTGCCACGAATGACACTGCGATCCCGCGCCAGCGCCACCCACACCAAGGCCAGTGACGCCAAGGGCAACGTGATGAAAATCCATGTGGGCAGGTTCTCACCATCGTCCTGGATCAGGAACGACAAGATCATCGAAGGTAACGAGGCTAAGGTGACCGGTGTCTCCCACCCTACATCGCCATTGGCTTTGAGTTGGTCCATGTGCTGCATCAGATCGATCAGGCTGGGCACCCACGGCAAGTACACCAACACAATCGCCACGTTCGCCCACCACCAGCCGGGCTGCTGGATATGCCGCAAGCGATAGCCAGGCTGTACGCGGATCAGCCCCAGATACAGCCAGTGACACAGCACGCACAGGGCCGTGAAGTAATGGGTGTAGAACGCCGCGCTCATCAGCAGTGCGTAAATCACCAGATAGCGCTTACGTCCGGGGTGTTTGATCCAGTAAACCAGGGCAATCGTGGCACCGATCAGCCACAGCCCCAGCAACGAATACATGCGCACTTCCTGGCTGTAACGCACGGCGGTAGGCAGCAGCGCCAACAGGACGCCGGCCAACAAAGCAGCGCGGCGAGTGGCGAGCAAGTCCACCAGCCAGACACCAAGCGCCACGGTGGCAATCCCCGGTAGCGCGCTCAGGATTCGAATCGAAAAAATGCCATCGCCGAACAGCTCGATCCAGCCATGCAGCAGCATGAAATACAGCGGCGGATGCACATCATAGGCGGCATGCGTCCAGATCCCGGCCAGCGAATACTGGCTCAGCAGGAGACTGGAACCCTCATCGCCCCAGACCGCCGCCGCGGTCAGGTCATAAAAACGCACCAGCGTGGCCAATGCCAGGATCGGCAGCAGCCAATGCTCGCGCACCCATCGAAGCAAGCGCTGAACGCTCGCCCAGGCGCCGGGTGCCGCGCGTGGACCTTGGGTGCCGTCTAGCGGTGTTTCTCTGCGCGCCTCCATTGCCTCCCCTCGAGTCTGCCGGTGAAAAAACCTTGAAACTTGCCATCACTGTAGGACAGCCACAGCGCCGCCGTCGATGCTGGCTTTGCGACCCACGACATTCGGCAGCCATGCGGATCCGGGTCTACGCTCTGGCATGGCGTGACTTAGCCACGGAGATAAAAAGAATCGGCTGATCACAACGGTCTGCCCGCAATACCCGGGCCATCCGACAAGCAAGTCAACGCTGTCCCATCTCCGCCAACGGATACACCGACTCCCATCCCCCACCCAACGCCTTGTACAACCCGACCATCGCCAACGACACCCCGGTCGAACTTTCCACAAACTGCTCCTGAGTCGCCAACAACGCGCCTTGCACCGTCAGTACGTTAACGAAATCCACCACCCCTTCCACATATTGCTGTTGCGCGGTACGCAGGGCGATCTGGTTTTGGCGCACGGCTTCGGCAAGGCTGTCGCGGCGCAGTTGGCTGGCGTTGTAGGCGGTCAGTTGATCATCGATTTCATGCCAGGCACGCAGCACGGTTTGCTGGTAGGCGATGGCGGCTTCCTGTTGTTGGGCTTCGCGCAAGTGCAACACGCCGCGCAAGCGTCCGCCATCGAACAGCGGCAGGCTGAATTGCGGGCCGATACCGAACGAGCGCGAGCCCCAGGAGCCGAAATCGCTGAGTTGCATGGCTTGCGAACCGATGTTGCCCGACAGGGTGATCCGCGGATAGAAATCGCCCTTGGCCACACCAATACTCGCGGTCGCGGCATGCAGGCGGGCTTCGGCCTGGCGGATGTCCGGGCGGCGTTCGGCCAGTTGCGACGGCAGCCCGATGGCGACCTGACGCGGAGTTTGCGGCACCGGGGCGTCTGTGGATAACTCGGCAGACAGCGCTTGCGGCGGCTCGCCCATCAACAGGCTCAAGGCGTTGATCAGTTGCGACTGGTGCTGCTCCAGCGCGGGCAGACGCGATTCGATGGCCGCTACCTGGGCGGCGGCTTCGGCGACATCCAGGTCGGTGGCGACACCGTCGGCCAGGCGCAGCTGCGAGAGTTTCAGGCTGTGGCGGGCGACGTCGAGGTTCTGCTCGGTGACGGCTCGCGTACTTTGCACACCGCGCAGCTGAATGTAGTCCTGAGCGGTTTCGGCGAGCACCGACAGCAGCACGCCGCGCCGGTCGTTTTCCGCGACTTCCAGAGTGGCGTCGGCGGCTTCGGTTTCGCGACGCACACGGCCCCAGAAATCCAGTTCCCAGGACGCGGAGAAGCCTGCATCCCACAGGTTGTACGCCGAGTCACCGCTGTGTCCCGACGGATCGTTCAAGCCTTCGCCGCTGTTGCGTTTACGCCCGTAGCTGCCAATGGCGGCGGTATTTGGGTAACGGTCGGCGGTGATCACCTGACGCACGGCGCGGCTTTGTTGCAAGCGGCTGCTGGCGAGTTTCAGGTCGAGGTTATCGGTCAGGGCACGCTGGCTCAGAGCTGAGAGTTTCGGGTCGTGGAATACCTCCCACCAGCGTTCGTCCATGGTCTCGGCGATGGCTTGGCTGGCGGCTGACCTGGACGGTGTCGACCACTCGGAGATTGGCTGTGCCTGAGGCTTTTGAAAGTCCGGGCCAACGGTGCAGGCTGAAAGGCTCATGATCAGCAAGGCGCAAAAGGTGAGTTGAGGCTGACGGCCCCTTCGCGAGCAAGCTCGCTCCCACATTGAAATGCATTCCCTTGTGGGCGCGCGCTTGCTCGCGATGACGTCAGCTC
>NZ_JALBYU010000032.1 GCF_029963765.1 Pseudomonas sp. UYIF39 | reverse complement strand
GACCACAGAAGCATAGCTCAGGCTGGAAACTTATTTCGGAGACAGGACACTAGGTGTGGTCTCGATTTACTACTCTTCAAAAAAATCTTTGCCTGCCAAAACAAGGGTGTTTGTGGACTTCCTGTTGGAGCATTTTCAAGAATCACTCTGCCAACATTTACGTGCCGATTGACGCCTACTGCAATTAAGCCAGCATGGATCACTACACACAATAATTCGGCTTTGCTTTCCTCCGCTTTCGACCAAGGAAAATATTTCCAGTTGCGCACCTTGGTTTTCAAATTGGACGAACCACCTCGCGCACTCGCGTGTGTATACCGATAACTTTTTCCAAGCTTTTCAGTTCCTGCTTCTTAGACCTTTGGTGCTGTGCGACCGAGGAAAAATAATCCGGCATAAGAGAAAATTTAATTAGTACTTTATTCCTCTTAACGAAACAGTCTACTTTTATTATTCAGTTGGTAGTACAGCGCATTACCGATGGTCATATTTCCGAAAATTTCGGCATCACTCCATTTGCCTCCAAGCTAGACTTTTGATGAATATGCGGAGGTCAGCCATGTCTCGCATCCCAAAGAAAACATCAGGAATTAAAAAAACAGCCAAACTGAGTAATATTAAATACCCAGACACATGTAAGAAGTCTACATCCTCGCTTGGAACGGAGCTGGACTTGATCATATTGCTGGCAGAATTACCAGAGAATCTCTTGATTTTGGCTGATAGCGAAGGCAACCCCTAAACCAGATTGGAGAGTTGATATGAGTGGCCTTAACGTGGTGCTGGCACGAAACACAAATGATGCAGCGAAAAGCATTGGCCCGTATTCTCAGACAGTTGCATTCTCCCATTACAATTACATCTCGGCTCAATTGCCGCTTGATCCAGCATCAGGGAAGCTAGTCTCTGAAAACGTAAGGGATCAAGCCAAGCAATGCTTCCAAAACATAAAGTCGATTGTGGAAAGCATCGGGCATTACATGGATGACATCATTAAAGTAACTATCTATTTAAAAGACATTACAAACATTGACTCTGCACACGAAGTATATTCCACATTCTTCCCCAACTACGTACCGGTTCTCACAACAATCGCAGTTAAAGATCTGCCTATGGGCGCATCAATTCAAATTGAAGCACTTGTGTCGAATGGCGAAGGTACTATCGAGGGAGCGCCACAAGAAGGTAATCTTATAAAAACTTCCCGAAATACTGACAGTGCACCATCGTGCCTATTATTCTCTCAGTCTGTTGCATTTTCACATTACAATAATATCTGTGCTCAGTTACCCATAGATTCATCGACGCGTAAATTGGTGGCGGGGGGCGTGAAAGAGCAAGCTGTGCAATGCTTAAAAAACATTCAAAATATCTTAAAAAGCCTAGATGTACCTTTAGATGATATCGTCAAAATCAATATTTATCTTACAGACTTAATGAATATCGACGCCGTGGACGCAGCTTATAAGGCTTTTTTTCCGCATTCCGCGATCGCCAGATCATTGGCCTACTACCCTGCGAGAACATTAGTTGCTGCGTCAGCCTTGCCTATGGGTGCACTAGTACAAATTGAAGCGGTAGTATCACATGGAAATGGTACGCCACCGCAGCTTGTTGAGGACAGACATGGAATAGTTATTAAAGCAAACAATGCGGCAGATGCACCGAAGCATCCCTTATCAACACAATCTGTTGCATTCTCTCATTACAACCATGTATCAGCACAATTACCCCTCGACCCAAAAACTGGTGAATTGGTCGGTAGCACCATGAAAGAACAGACAGAACAGTGTCTGAAAAATATCAAATCGATTGTCGAAAATGTTAATCACTTTTTAGGAGACATAGTGAAGATCAATATCCACCTCAAAAACATCGACGATATAACAACCGTTAATGAAATTTACACGAAATTTTTCCCTGACGGCATCCCTGCACGAACAGTGATAGGTGTTTCCGCGTTACCTCACAATGCGCTGGTTCAAATTGATGCAATTATTTCGAATGCAGAAGGAACACCTCCAAAGCTATGAAAGTAATTTATTTCAACATGGAGCCATCTTGGAGGAATCTATTGGGACCTAGGCACGGTACTCATACGTGCTTGGGTTGGTGGCGATTCAGGGTATAAATAACCTGCCCTCCTCCCGGTCGTTGTTCTGAGAACCAAATCACGACTGAAGTAAAAATTAGCATCAGGTGTAATAATTCGCTCTAACATTTCCGTATATAAAAACAATATTCAGTATTCTTTCGATGTATGCACTGCCGATTAAAATATTGTTAAAACCTCACTGATAGGTGACGCAAATACAAAATCCTGGCCCATACTTACCTCTCGCCTGATCCACACCTCGTTGTCATAGAAGCTCTCCAAAAATGCCTCCGCAGCAACGTACCAATGCTGCTCTCCGACATTTCTCTTGGACCTTCGTGTTTATCAGGATTGAACTGCTGTTTGTCTCGATTGGGGTGGTCTATAGCCGTTGAGAAGGGAAGTTCACCAGTTTGCCGATTGCTGGCGGCCACCGCACACACACTGATTTTCTAAAGGTGGACGCATGAAAAAGCTCACAACGGCATTTGGCGCTCCTGTTGTCGACAACAACAATACTCAAACAGCAGGCGCCCGCGGCCCTGCTCTCCTTCAAGATGTATGGTTCCTCGAAAAACTCGCTCACTTTGACCGCGAAGTGATCCCTGAACGTCGTATGCACGCCAAAGGGGCAGGTGCCTACGGCACCTTCACTGTTACTCACGACATCACGCGCTACACCAGGGCAAAACTGTTCTCGCAGATAGGCAAAGAAACACCGATGTTCACGCGCTTCTCCACTGTCGCCGGCGAGCGCGGCGCGGCTGATGCAGAACGTGACATCCGCGGTTTCTCGATGAAGTTCTACACCGAAGAAGGCAACTGGGATTTGGTGGGCAACAACACTCCCGTGTTCTTTATTCGGGATCCTTTGAAATTTCCTGACCTGAACCACGCCATCAAACGTGACCCACGCACCGGGCTGCGCAACGCGAATAACAACTGGGATTATTGGACCTCGTTGCCGGAGGCGCTGCATCAGGTCACGATCGTCATGAGCGATCGCGGCATACCCTCCAGCTTTCGCCACATGCACGGTTTCGGTAGTCACACGTTCAGCTTCCTTAACGCCGCAAATGAACGCTTCTGGGTCAAGTTCACACTCAAGACCCAGCAAGGGATCAAGAACCTATCGGATGCCGAAGCGGGACAACTCATTGCCGGAGACCGTGAGACCCATCAACGCGATCTGTACGAAAGCGTTGAGCGGGGTGACTTCCCGCGCTGGACGCTGTTCATCCAGGTCATGCCAGAAAATGAAGCTGGTAGCTATCACTTGAACCCGTTCGATCTGACCAAGGTTTGGCCGCATAAGGACTATCCACTGATCGAAGTTGGCGTGATGGAATTAAATCGCAACCCGGAAAACTTTTTCGCAGAAGTCGAGCAGGCAGCATTCAACCCTGGCAACGTCGTCCCTGGCATCAGTTTCTCACCGGACAAGATGCTGCAAGGTCGATTGTTCTCCTACGGTGACGCGCAACGCTACCGTCTAGGCGTCAACCACTCGCAGATCCCAGTCAACAGCCCGCGGTGCCCGGTCCACAGCTACCACCGTGACGGACCAATGCGCGTAGATGGCAACATGGGCGGCACAATTTCCTACGATCCGAACAGCTATGGGGAATGGATAGAGCAGCCGGAGTTCGCGGAGCCGCCGCTGAGCATCGAAGGTGCTGCCGATCACTGGAACCATCGTGTCGACGAGGATTACTACTCGCAGCCTGGTGATCTCTTCCGTCTCATGACTCCAGAGAAGCAATGGCTGTTGTTCGAAAACACCGCACGCGCTATCAACGGTGCGTCGGAAATGGTGGTCGAACGCCACATATCAAACTGCACCAAAGCTGACCCGGCTTATGGAGCAGGTGTAAGGGATGCGATTGCACGGCTTGGGTGAAACCTAACTAGTAATTTCTAGGCGCCAGGCCTACAGCGTGGCGCCTTGTCTTTTTTTACAAACCCTACGCTTCATAATCTTTCAAGAGTTCCATTGATCGAATTCGGTGAACACGACAGTAATCACCCAGTCACAACCACCTAGGTCCACTAACATAAAGGATCTGAAACATGGTTTTTTAACCATATCCCCTTTCGTTATCGACTGATCCCCCCGCCTGTATTCATCAAAGACGATCATTTAAAACCCTTAATCGATGCTGTAAAACGCACCAGAGCCGAAGGCAGGTCGGGGCGCTGTGGTGGGCGCTAAGGAATAATTACAGTAGGAGTTGACCCCCACCGAAGCCACCTACTTGTGCGCATCTACGGAATCTGCCGAAAACTAGAGTCATCTACCGAGGGGCTAATTGAGGCTTGAAGATCTTCTTCAGTAAGGTGCAGTCACGAAAACGAGAAAGGCCCTGCAAGCGTTTACCAGCAGAGCAATTCTTTTTGTTTATAAAGCCCGGCTCGGGCGGACGCAACCAAGGGGGTCACGCCATACGATGGGTCTGAGTGCGATCCGAACCGTCAGACGCGACTTGCACGCTTGGCGTATGATCTGAGCCATCTGCGGCAAGAATTTGGCCTTGTTGAGTGTGGTCCGCCCCATCGGAGGCAAGGGCCTGGCCTTGTGGCGTACGATCCCCCCCATCGGAGGCAAGAGCCTGGCCTTGTGGAGTGTGGTCCGCCCCATCTGAGGCAAGAGCCTGGCCTTGTGGCGTGTGGTCCGCCCCATCGGACGCGAGGGTTTGGCCTTGTGGCGTACGATCCGAGCCATCCGAAGCAATAGTATGTTGGTATTCAGCGGTCTGAGTGAAAAATTGATCTTTCTGAGTGCTCGGTACCGCAAATGCGCTAATGCTGAGTGCAAAGGTGGTGACAGCAAGTAATTGGGTAACAGTTTTCATGATGTGTCTCCTGTCGAGTTCGCTTTATTTGCATTGCTGAGAAGTAATTGCCTGTTTGTGAAGCAATCTTCTGCCGATTGGGCGATAGCGTCCAAGACCGATATACAATGCAACGCATAAGCAAAACCTATGCATTGTGAGTGCGGAATTCACAGTCGAAATGCCAGAGGTCCTGTTATCTCGGACGGAGGTCGGTAGCGTTATGTCGCGCAGGTGAACGCAGGGAGAACCGGGACACCAGCGAATCCAGTTTTCAGAAGGGGGGCGGCGGATGGGGGAGACTTACCTGAAAACTCTTGGTCCGAATGCATAGCCACGAATATATGGCTGCGTCGCCATGCAACTGAGTTCGTTTACTTGGACTGAACCTGAACTACTGCCCCAAGTTGCTCCGGCGTGCCGGCCACGATCACCAAATAGCGATTTTGCTCAGGCGCATAGTTCTGCACGATCTGCCGGATAGGACCAACTGCATTGACGACTGCCGAACCTGCCGGGTTTGTCGTGAACGCAGACAAGGGTTGTAAGGGACCGCTACCGTCGGGTTGGTTAGACAACGCCAATATGTAGGGCTGCTTAGGTTCTAGCCCCGTCACAGCGGCTTGCAACACCTGAATCAGTCCTTGATCGAATAGCGCGACGCTGGTTGGAGGCTGATCAGCAGTTTTACCCACGACCTGTAGGCTGAGGTGCGCGGCTTGAGCCGCGACACCTAGAGGCTTGAGGTTGTCAGTCCCCGTCCCCTTCGTAACTGCGTTGGGTACGTAGGCGATAGCCTGTGGTGCTTGGCCGATAGGAATATTGGCTACTACCTTGTTGCTCAGTGTATCGATCACCGCATACGCATCGGCATTTTCCAGCCCTACGTAGATACGGGTTCCATCGCCGGATGGCCACACTCCGTGAGGAAGATTGCCGACGGGAATAGTTGCTACCTTCTCAAAATTGTCCGTGCGATAAACCTGCACCTGATTCAACCCACCAACAGTGATATAGGCAAATGAACCGTTGGCGTTGTTGACCAGATTGACATGGTTGGCGATGGGACCGATATCCAGGGTCTTGAGTGGCTTGAAAGGTGGAGTAGCTTCAAACACCTGGACTTTTCCCGTGTCCTTCAAGGTGAACCAAACCTGCTTGCCATCAGCAGATGCGGCAATGTTTGGGCAGAACGGGCTTACCTGTGGCACATGACCAACAATTGTGTGGTCAGCTACGGACACCACTACCGTCTCTGGAGTGAAGGACGAGCAGACGTAACCGTACTTACCGTCTGGAGAAAATATCTGCATGCCGGGCCCCACTGGCGTCTTGATCCTCATTGTCTCTTGGTAGGTTTTGGCATCGATAACCGACACATAATCCTCGCCGCGCACCGTCACCCAGACTTCCTTGCCATCGGGCGTAAAGAACGCCTCGTGAGGCGCACGGCCAACATAGGTCTTGTGCTTAACGGAGTTGGTTTCGGTATCGATAAACGTCACCGAATTGGTGCCGACTGATACCACCACCAAGGTCTTGTGATCAGGTGAAAATCCCAGGCCGTGCGTTAGCACTTCTCCACGATAGAGCGGGCTGAGGTTTGTCGGTTGGGGATCGCCCAAGGGAATTACACCGAGCACTTTGTTATCGACAGGATCGGTTACTGAGACGGTGTTCGAGAACTGCTCTGCCGCATACATTCGGTCTTGGTGGGTGATGGGGATATCCTGCGCAGAGGCTTTCCCAGGTATTTGGCCAGCGAAACTGACTACGGAACCGGACAGCAACATCGGGGTGATCAACGCTATCAGGACCACTGGGAGCTTCATGAGAATCTCTCTTACTTTTTGTAAAGTCAGGTCTGTGCGGCTCAGGGTTGGGCCACAGAGGGAGTCTGAGAGGGAGAAGCGACTGACGCTGGTAACGGAGCACCTATGGCCAGTTTCATTGCGGCAATTTCCTGCTGCTGCTCGACGATGATTTCTTGGGCGAGCCGTCTCAGTTGTTCGTTTTTCCCATACTTGAGAAGAGTCATCGCCATGTCGATTGCACCTTGGTGGTGTGCGCTCATCATGATGACGAAGTCATGATCGACGTCCCCAGTAGGCTCGACCTCCATTCCCTTCATCATCCTTTCCATGGCGACATTGTTTTCGCTAAGGAAGGGCGTACCTAAGCTGGAGTGGTTGGACGGATCAGCATTCTCCGTAGCCTCGTGAGCAATAGCTGGGAACGCCGCTATCAGGGCAAGAATTGAGAAGCTAATGCGGATTTTGTGAGCTAAAAAGATCGGCATGACGGATCCTCAATTTGAGCCCACAAGCAGGATGAACGAAGGAAGCCTTCACTCGACTCCGCCAAGATATGCTCCTATGAAAAACAGTGCCAAGCGACGTGTTCTTCGAAAGTCATCCGCGACCTATCCGGTTTGACTAGATCGCAAATGGATCCAAATTTTGTAGAACGCGTCGGCTATAACGCATGAATCTTCATATCGCCGTCATCAGATGTTGTCTACTGACAGGAATAACAATGACCGCTCACTACGTGCAAAATAATGAAAGGGCTTGGCCTGCCCATAACTTCGAGTAAAAGTCCCCCCTCTTGTTTCGCGGTCACCGAACGTACCCGCGATAGGGTATAGACGATGCCCATCGCGGCGTCGTCTCACCACGGCTGGTAAAATTTATGAACGCTGCCGCCCATCACTCATAGCATCGCCTCACCGGAATCGGCACTAGGCTAAAAGGTAGGTTTTGCCTGCGTCCTTGCAGGAGACTCCTCAATCGAGGCTATCATCATGATCAAAGATGGCGTTGGTGACATTGCGGCTGCGTCAGTGAACACCGCTTTGGACACCGTTCTAATATTGACAGCTGCCGGCCAATCCACAGCCTCCGCGGTCGAGTCGTCACGCATATTGACGATCGAATCCGTGCGGAGTCTCTTGGAGCAGCAGCTTGGGAACAAAAGCGCATCCGTCATTACGCACAAGCTAGCCACGTCCTCTGTGGTATGCGCTCCCGCGGCGTTGAGTTGCAAAGCGAAAAGCGGTAGGCGTGTTCGGATTACTTGAACCAGCTGCGTGAAAATTGAAGGCCCTCGGCAGTCTGTCCAGGGCCTATTTCTGCATCAGATATCCGGATCTACGACACCGTGTATTAGCTGCCATTAGCAATAATGACAACCAGTCCAAGGGCTGCTGGATCCGAAGGCTAGAGCCAGAGTTCGGCTCCTAAGCCACTGAGACTAACAAAACATGGTCCGCTATGTTCACCTACACCCTAGGCGGCCATGCATTCATGTTGGGCCACGTGAGCGTCAGCGATGATGGCGGGTTTGTATGGCTTGATCAGGGGAACGTTGTCGATGGCCGCAGCCGTCCGGAAGGCAACGGCGGCTCCACCTTTTACTTATTCACGAAAGCTAATGTTGGTACATTTTCACGAGCTGGCGAACAGACGAGCTTTGGTCAATATTCCTATGATTTTTCCAAGGTGGGCATACCTGGGCTCAAAGCTTCAGCGGCATATTTAAGTGGCGACCAAATCAAGGACGTCAGAGGTGGCAGTGATCATAAGGAGTGGGAGCGGGATCTCAGGATTGACTACATCGTCCCCACTGGCCTGTTGAAAGGATTCGGGACAACCCTGCGCCATGGCACGTACCGCAGTGATGGCTCGGGCATTGCTGACACGGACCAGACAAGGCTGATTTTTAACTACAGCTAGTAGTTACGGAGAAAGCCATCTTTCGAGACTTGAGATAAGAGGCGGAGTTGAGATAATCAATTTCGTCGAGGTCTCTCAAATCCGAGTGACATTCAACTCCTACCAATTCACTCCGTCATTGCAAAATGACGTGGCCGTCAACGCACTCCACTGCGACAGGTTCCAGGTGGGCTCCCTTGCATGGACCATCAATGCAGTGTCCATCTTCAAAACGAAAGACCGCACTGTGGTGAGCACACATCAAATACTTGCCCCTGTAGGTGCAAAATTCATTGGGACGGTAATCGAGTGGCACTGAAAAGTGGGGACATCGATTAATGTAGACCCGTACCTCCTCACCTTGGCGTACAGCGACCAACCCCGCAGCATGGAACTGCGTGTGTTCGGGCAGCCCCAGCGCACAGCCGTCTACGATGTCTTCCAATCGACATAGCGTAATGACAGCCATCACCTCCCCCTCGACTCTGGGTTACCGAGACTCCAATTCCAGGGTCTGATTTCTATGTTGGCGAACAATCCAGCCCGTACGTAAGGATCGTCGTTAACGAATGCCTCTACTTCAACAAGGCTCGCTGCTTCAATGACAAGCAGGGTCCCATTCATAGCAACGCCAGTTTCGTCGAGAGTTGGACCACCCAGTCGCACAACTACACGATGCGCATCGGTAGCCCGTAGATGCGCGCGATGGTCCGGCCGTAGACGTTGGCGTAACGCTAAGGAGTCCGGATGGTCGGTTGCGAATACCGCAAAAAATTGGCCCATGCGTCACACGGATTCCATGACGAATTCATAACTAGCACGTCTAAACGGCAATTGGATATCCAACCCAGCAGATAGGTCGTCGTGCGTAAACCGTTCCTCGTAGATAACCTGCAATGACTGTTTAACGCCAAACACTGCGTCGGATTCGAGATACGGATCATCGTGATTGAAGAGGTGCGTGACCAGCTTCTTATAGCCCGGTACCTCGATCATGAAATGCAAGTGTGCTGGCCGCCAAGGGTGACGCTTGGCTGCATTTAGCATCCGACCGACCGGGCCGTCGGTTGGAATTGGATAGCAGACAGGAACGATGGTGCGAATAGCGAAATAACCGTTGGAATCTGTCCGATACCGACCGCGGAGATTTCCAAATGGCTGCGCCGCATCTTGACCTGAGTACATTCCATTTTCAGCCGTCTGCCAAACGTCGAGTATTGCATTGGGAAGAGCATTTCCGCGGGTGTCGACAACCCTCCCACGAACCAGTGCAGCCTCTCCAGGGGTGAACGCCATGTTCTCGCCAAAGGCGCGCTCCGGCATCCCATCGATGTAAAACGGTCCGAACACAGTCGTATCGGTCGCGTTAGCACTGTGCCGGTGGTTAATGGCATCCACCAGCATGGAGACGCCGAGCGTGTCCGATAGAAGGATGAATTCTTGCCGCACATGACCGTCACATTTGTGGCCGGTTTCAGTCAAGAACTTGATGCCCTCAAACCACTCTTTCTCCGTGAGTTCGACCTCACTAACGAAAGCATGCAAGTGATGTGTCAGGCTTTGCATGATTTGCCTGAAACGCGCGTCAGGCGCGTCGTTAAAACTCTGTATTGCCTTTTCGGAGATCAAGCGCTCCGATGCTTTTTCGTCATTGGTCATTGTTGTTATTTCCGACGGAATTGACGCGATGCGACTGAGCAACCGAAACGCAGGATCGCTTCGGTTGGCTTGGGAGGCAACGATAAATCAGCTTGGTGCGGAGCCGTTCAGAGCGCGGCGCAGCAGCTCTTCAATCGGCCCTTGCTCGAATGGCCGCGGGTTATAGTAAGGGCTTGCACAGGCAATTTTTGCCGCTTCAGCCGGCCCCGTTTCTGGAAGCCCAATTTCAGCAAGCGACAACGGAATTCCGAGCTTCTGGTTCAGTTCGTACAGCAACCCACCCACTTCACTGGCGTCGCTGCCGCCTAAGGCTCGAGCAGCTCTTTGGAGTGGTCCCGCTGCTGCTTCCCTGTTGTAATTCGCAGCATGAGGCAACACGATTGCGTGTGCCTGAGCGTGCGGTAAATTAAACGTACCGCCCAATGTATGGCAAAGCTTGTGGTGCAAAGCCATGCCAACCGAGCCCAAGCAAATTCCAGCCAACCACGCCCCATACAGAGCTTGGCTTCGTGCCTCTAAATCATTCGGATCATTGACGACGCGTGGTAACGCCTGAGCCAGCGAGCGGATCGATTCTTCAGCCATGAAACCAATGATTGGATTGGCGTCTTCGGCATATAGCGCCTCTACGGCGTGGGCCATAGCGTTCATACCAGAACAGGCGGATATCTGCGCCGGAAGGGACAAGGTTAATTCCGGGTCATATATGACGGTCTTAGGTAGGACACGAGGATCACGACCTGTCTTTTTTAGCCGGTTTTCGGTGATGCCATAAATGGGCGTCATTTCCGAACCGGCGTAGGTCGTTGGAATCGCCACAATCGGCAATCCCGAGTCCATTGCGATAGCTTTACCCAGCCCAATCGTCGAACCACCACCAACAGCGACGCAGCAGTCAGCGTGAAGCCTGGACGCTTCGCCACGCGCTGCTTGCGCCATTTCTAACGGCACATGCATCACTGCTCTTGAATAAACGTCTGCTGCTCGATCTCCGAGCAGTTGCGCTACCTGCTCCCCAAGCCCGCGCTGCTCAGGTGTGGTTAAAATCAAGGCACGCTTGGCACCGAGGCGGTCAATTTCCTCAGCCAACGTAGATAGTTTGCCTGCGCCAAACACGACGCGCGTCGGGAGACTCTGGTAAACGAAGGAATTCATGATCAGCCTCAGCGCTTGAAATGGGGAGCTATTTTGGCGTCGACGTTAACCCAAACAGATCGGGCCTCCGTGTAATCGTGGATCGCTTCGAAGCCCATCTCGCGACCATAGCCCGACTGACCAACGCCACCAAACGGACTGCCTGGGCTGACACGCTTGTAGCAATTAATCCAGCACATGCCGGCATGGATGGCGTCCGCCATCTTGTGCGCACGTGTAAGGTTCTGAGTCCACAACCCGCTACCCAAGCCGTATTCAGTGCTGTTTGCGATAGCGAGCGCTTCTTCATCATTGCTAAAACGCACAACGGTGACGAAAGGACCAAATACTTCTTCTTGGCAAACGCGGTCTTGGTAAGAGGCCTCGACTACTGTTGGCTCAACATAAAAGCCGTTAGCCAAGCGTTCGTCATCGGGAGCTTTACCGCCAGCCAGGATTTTGCCGCCCTGCTCTTTTGCAACTTCGACGTACGACAGTACCCGATCTCGGTGAAGTGCCGATGTGAGGGGGCCCATTTCGGTCTCTGGATCCATCGGGTCGCCCAACCGAATGGATTTCGCCAGCGCGATGAAACGCTCGAGAAACTGGTCGGCAATGTCCTTGTGCAAGATCAACCGAGACCCAGCAATGCACGCTTGACCTTGGTTATGGAAAATCGCCCAAGCTGCGCCATTTACGGCCGCGTCCAAATTGGCATCTTCGAACACGATATTCGCGCCCTTCCCGCCCAACTCAAGCTGGATACGCTTAAGGTTGCCTTTGGATGCTTCGACGATTCTGCGGCCTGTCGCCGTTGAGCCGGTAAATGCGATTTTACCTACGTCCAAGTGCTCGGCCAGCGCTTGTCCGGCGGTGTGACCGTAGCCTGGAACAACGTTTACGACACCTTTAGGAAAACCGACTTCTGTCATCAGCTCCACAATGCGCAGAGTGGAGAGCGGAGTGATCTCGGAAGGTTTGATAACGACAGTGTTGCCGGCCGCGAGAGCTGGACCCATTTTCCAGCTGGTGAACATCAGCGGGAAGTTCCAAGGCACGATCTGACCCACGACGCCAATTGGCTTACGTTGGACGTAATTCAGAAAGCCGGCCTCAACTGGAATAACGGATCCTTCGATCTTGTCCGCCATACCTCCAAAATAGCGAAAGCATGCCGCTGTCCGCGGGACATCAAGGCCACGCGAATCACGAATTGGGTGTCCCGTATTGAGCGACTCGAGTTGTGCCAACTCTTCGCTGCACTCTTCGATTTTGTCTGCGAGCTTAAGCAGAAGGCGCCCGCGTTCTGCGGCACCCAATGCAGCCCAAGCAGGGAAAGCGCGTTTGGCAGCGGCGACAGCGAGGTCAACATCAGCCGCTTCCGCAGCAGCAATTTTGGTGATCAATGAGCCGTCATGGGGCGACACGACGTCGATGGTTCCGCCCGCAACTGCGTCAACGAATTGGCCGTCGATATAGAGCTGATTTTGCATAATGTATTCCTCGCGCTGTGCCGATGGCGCAGCCTGGCAACTGGATTCTTTTGCGCTAAGCCCGATGCGAACCGGGCTGTTCACGCGTGTCTTAGAATTCGATTGGGTACGGCTTCAGTTCGCCGCTCTCGTACCGTTGCGGCAGGTTCGGCGTCGCGTTTTCCCACACCAAGAGCATCGAACGTTTTGTTGAGTACCCTTGGTGACGGATATCTGCCGGCATAGCGCAAATGTCGCCGGCACGCATGGTGATGCGAGCGCGCGGATTGCCATCGTCTTTATCGCCGACATCCCAAATGATTTCGTCTGACAGTTGCAAGAACCACTCAACACGGTCGTTGCCATGGAAAACGGGCAGAATGAATTCTTCAGTGGTTGGGCAAAACAGACTTGCCTTACAGACCGAGGTAACACTCGGGTTCCAGGTTACGTCGGACCGCGACAGGTACTTGAACAGGCTGAAGGCATGCAATTCGCCTTCAAATCCTTCGGCCGCGTGAACTTCCGGCTCATCTTGGGAGACATCGATGAATTGGCGATTTACCGGCAGATCGTTGCGCAGCGGCGAGTCATCCGGCAGGCCCGGCATGCGCTTTGTGGCGATGCGGAAGCGTTCGATGGCTTCAATGTTATTGCCGTTTTTTCGGCCGAACGCCGTGCCGGTTTCTTCCGGTGCTGCAAACGGGTCAAAGGTGGCGTTGACCCAGTCGCGCAGAATGGCTTTGAACGTTGCCATGATTAAAGGCGTTTCAAAATTCTCGGTGTAATTGACTCCAGCGGCTTTGAGCGTCCCATTGAACGTGCCGGCATACAGGTCAACCTTGCCATAATAGTTGCGAGTGCCGATGACGTGGTCGAAGTTGACCCAGCCGTAGAAGAACCCCCAAGCGACATCGCGCATCATGGCACGAAGAAATGCGTCGATTGGGATCAGGTGCGATCGAGTCTGCCCCTTGGCTGGCCAGGTGATGCGAGCAAAGTACTCATCTCGCGAAAGTTCGAAGGCACCGAGTTGGAACGAGCGGTAACCCGTTACGGCATGGGGTTCGCTGGCTTTGACTTCATCGTCGGCAAAGGTTGCGCCATCAGCGGCGTTTTCAAGCATGGCCATGAATGTATTCCTCTTGTTGCTTTTGTATGGAGGTGGCAGCAGAGCTGAACAGCTCAACCAAATTGGTCACTTGATGCAGATGTCTGCCCATTTCTCGATAGACAGAGGACCTTTGATTGTCTGTTGCAAGATCACGCCTGGACGATCTGCTTCAAATCGATAGGCGACACCGGCTGGCAAAATGCACTGATGGCCGCGCTTGAGCAGGACGTAGCCCATAGGCTTGCCCTCAGGAATCTCGCCCGCCAGTTGAGTGCCTTCGCCGGTGACCAGTGGCGTGCTGAGCTTCAGGAAATCGACCCGGACTTCACCGTCCATAACCACAGCGAACTCGTCGTGCGCGGCCGTGTACCAAGGCGATTGCCCTTCAGCGCGCAGAGTCTCAATCACGTAATCGAGGTTCAGTCCGACGACTACTTTTTCGTAAGGAAGGGATTTTTGCGCCACCTCGAAAATGTTCGAGAAAGCGTAATGGCTGGCTTGCCCGCTGATGAGTTCTACTGAACCTTTGCTGTAGTTCTCAAGCGAACCAAAAAACGTTTGGATTGCAGCGCTGCTCATGGTTCTCACCGTCTTGTTGTTGTAGTAACAGTGAGCCAACAGTACGACGCTGCTTGACTTGGAACAATTGGAGGTCTGACGACAACAGTGTTTGCGAAACGCAAACACTCATCCGACAATGCGCCGCTAGTGCACCCAGCCTCGTTCAAGCAATGGCTGGTCCCAACAAGGCTCCTCGCCAAATTTCCCCACTAAAAAATCGATCAAGGTTCGCACTTTGAGGGCCCTGCGCTGAGTCGCTGGGTAGACCGCGGAAAAATTGAACGACGAAAGGGCATACTCCGGCAAGACTGGAATCAGCTTGCCGCTGAGCAAGTCTTCGCTTGCCACAAGAGTCGGGAGGCAGACAATACATACGCCCGTCGACGCATAATCGCGAAGCATATGCACCGAATTTGATCGCACCTGACCAGGCAGACTCAGCTCTACCTGCTCGCCATCTTTCGTGAATATCCAACGGTTTCGCGAGGGGTAGCCTTCATACAAAGCAATCTTGTGCTGGAGAAGCTGTTGAGGGTGCGTGGGTACACCGAAATTTTCAGCGTATTCCGGCGAGATGCAGAACAATCGACGGACGCTAAAAAGCTTGCGTTCAATTAACGTCTCGGCCATTGGAGGGAACATCTGAAACGCCACGTCAAAGCCCTCCTCGATGGGATCCACCACCCGGTCGTTGACGATTACATCAACCTCAATATCGGGGTACAACCGGGTGAATTCAGCCAGCATTCTGCCGAAATGACTGATGGCGAATCCTGGGAGCATTTGCACGCGGAGTTTTCCTATCGGCTTGGCTCGCTGCTCTCTCATATGCTCAGTGAGTGAATTGAAGCTCGCCACCATATCTGCGCACTCTTTGTAGTACGTTTCGCCTACTTCAGAGAGGCGGACATGGCGAGTGCTGCGATGGAACAGCGGTGCGTTTACAAACTGTTCCAGTTGTTGGATGCGGTGGGTAATTACCGAGCGAGTTACGCCCAACTGCTGTGCAGCCCTGGCGAAATTCCCGGTTTCGGCAACTCGCACAAAAGCTTCGACACTGAGTAAACGATCCATAACGCGGGCTCTCTGGGAATCTTTGTTTTTATTGGAGTGTCGAGGTTAACGTGTCGGCATCCAGCACTCCACTGCCCGCCGATCGTTAACCGCTATGCGAAGCAGAAAGCCGTCGCTGCATCGGGAAAATTTGCCATCCGAATCGCTCATTGATCAACCCCCATACACCCTGCGGCGCTTTAAGCATCATGACCACCGCGACCAGCCCCAGAATGATCATGTACACCGCACCGTATTGCGCCAGGCATCCACGCAACACGAAGTAAATCGCCGTGCCGATCAAGGGCCCTTCCAGCGTGCCGATGCCCCCGATGATGACGATGAAAATCACCACTGCCGTCCAGTCCTGAAGATTGAACGCCGCATCCGGGGAGATACGCAGTTTTTGCAGGAAGATCAGTGCCCCGACCACACCTGTACTCCCCGCGGCCAGCACGTACACCATTAGTTTGGTGCGGAAGGTGTCGACGCCGAGGCTGCCGGATGCCGGCTCGGAATCGCGGATCGAAGCAAGTGCCAGACCCTGTCGCGAGCGCAGCAAAAAGAACACCACTGCCACCGCGGCAATGGCGATGGCCAGCGCAGTGAAGTAAATCAGCATCTCCCGCTCGTCCCGATCAGTACCGATCTGCCTCACAATTGTCGCCGGCAAGCTCTGCCCGGAACCGCCGCCAAGACTGCTCATCTGTGCGAGGCCAAGACGGAATACCTCAGCAACGACCCAAGTGCCAATGGCAAAGTAGGCCCCGCGCAGTCGGAACACAATCAATGCGGTAGGAACCGCCAGCACCGCAACCACTACGCCGGAAAGCAAAACCGCAAACAATGGCGGCACACCAAACCGGGTGGACAGCATGAACAACAGGTATCCTCCCAGGCCCACAAAAGCCTGCTGCCCGACGGACACCATGCCCGCGTAACCCGCCAACAAGTTCCACATCTGCGCCAGCGCCAGGTAATAAGCGAACTCCACCACTAGCCGCAGACTTGAACGGTCCGCCCAAAACGGCGCACTGATCAGAATCAAAACGCAGATCCCTAGCAACGACAGACCAATAAGACTGCTGGTGGTTGTACGTTGCACACGAAAGTCGAGCGCGGAATTATTTAAGACATTCATCAATCGACACTCCGGGGAAACAGGCCACGCGGGCGCACGACCAAGATCAGCAGAAACACAAGGTGACCAGCAAGGATTTGCCAGCCGGGATCGATTTTTGCCCCCAGCGCTTGGGCAACACCAAGAATTACTCCGCCGGCCAGGGTGCCCCACAGACTACCCAAGCCACCGATGATCACTGCTTCGAAGCCGTACAACAGCCGCGCCGGTCCCACCGTTGGGTCAAAGCTCGTGCGGATCGCTAAGAACACTCCGGCAATCGAAACTACGGCCATCGCGAGCGCCATTGCCAAGCCAAAAATATGTGCGTTGTTCACGCCCATTAGTCGTGCGGTGTTCTGGTCATCCGACGTTGCGCGAAATGCCCGCCCTACGGCGGTTTTGAAAAACAGTAATTGGAGTCCGCCGATGATCAGCAACGCGCTGCAAAAAACAATGAGTGGCATGACACCCACATTGAGGCTTCCGAAGCCCACGCTTGCTACTTCAAGGTCGCCCTGCGAGAGCTTTTGGCTGTCCGCGCTGAAAAATTCGAGGAGCACGTTCTGCACAATAATCGACAGCCCGAAGGTCACTAGCAGCGGTGGCAAGATGTCTTGACCGAGCGTTCTGTTGAGCAGCAGACGTTGAAGCAAATATCCGAATACGAACATGAGCGGTACGACGATGAGCAGGCTAGCGAGCGGACTGAGTCCTAGATGGTTGACAACCATGAGTGCGAGGTACGAAGCCAGCACGATGAAGTCGCCATGCGCAATATTGACTAGGCGCATGATGCCAAACATCAGGGAAAGGCCCACGGCAAACATCGCGTAAAGGCCACCGAGCAACATGCCCTGGATAAGTGTATTGAGCCATTCCATAACTAGATCCCGAAATACGCGGCTTTGATCTGAGCTTTATCCGCTTCCCCTGGACGTCCGGTCAGGGAGACGCGCCCCTCCTGGAAGCAATAGAAGCGGTCGCATACACTCAGTGCTTGATTGATATCCTGCTCGACGAGAACCAACGTAGTGCCGTCAGCTTTGATTGAGGGTAATGCTGCGTATATGTCCTTGATCGTGGTCGGGGCCAGTCCCAAGCTGATCTCGTCACACAGCAGCAGTTGCGGGTTCGCCATCAAACCTCGGCCTATTGCGACCATCTGCTGCTGGCCGCCAGAGAGTGCTGTACCAGGACGGTTGCGCATTTGATCCAATACCGGGAATAGCTGATAAATGCGTGCAAGATTCCAAGGCCCGGGACGTTTGCTGTAAGCACCAATCAGCAAATTTTCCTCAACGCTGAGCGAAGGAAACAACTTTCGGCCTTCCGGCACCAAGGCGATGCCCCGCTCTACAACCTGATTGGCAGCCATGTTGCCAATGGCCTCGCCGTTGAAGCGAATGGAGTCGAGTTGATTACTGATCAGCCCCGCCAGCGAGCGTAGGAAGGTCGACTTGCCAGCACCGTTAGAGCCGATGATGGCCACGGTTTCCCCGGCATCAAGGGTCAGACTGATGTCGAACAGCGCTTGGAAGTCGCCGTAGCCGGCACAAAGTTTTTCGATGGTTAGCATGCGTCAGCTCCCGATGCCCATGTAGATGTCCTGAACCCGAGGATCGGCCATCACGCTCCGCGGTTCGCCCTCAGCCAGCTTCGCGCCGAAGTTGATCACCGTTAGGCGACTGACCACCGCTAGCAAGGCGTGTACGATGTGCTCGACCCAGATGATGGCAACGCCCGACTTATGAATTCCCTGGATGGTCTCCACCAGCGCCAAGCATTCCGGCTCAGTCAGCCCGCCGGCGATTTCGTCGAGCAGCAACAAACGCGGCTGGGTCGACAACGCGCGGGCCATTTCCAGACGTTTGCGGTCGAGGAGAGTTAGTGAACCGGCAAGCACATTGGCCTTGCGCATCAGCCCGGTCAGCTCCAGGGTTTGTGCACACCATTGGCTGGCTTCCTTATCCGGCAACCCGGCACCGAAAGTCGCACCCACCAGCAGGTTCTCGAATACGGTCATTTTCACGAACGGATGGGGAATCTGGTGAGAGCGGCCGATGCCTTGCTGGCAGCGCTTGAAAACCGGCACGCGGGTGACGTCGCGGCCCTCGAAATGGATCGAGCCCTTGTCCGCTGCCACGCCGCCGGCGATCAGGTTGAACAGCGTACTCTTGCCCGCGCCGTTGGGGCCGATGATGCCCAGAGCTTCTCCCGGTTGCAGGTTCAGGCTCATGGCGTCTGTAACCTTCACCGAGCCGTAGCTCTTGTGCACGTCACTGATTTTCAGAAGTGGCTCTTGCATGGTGCACCCTTGTCCAGTCGCGCGATCAATAGGTAATTGCCTGCATCTCGCCGCCCAGCGGAATCGCCGGCGCGGTCGTGTTGCTGGTGATCACCAAGTCGTACTTATTGTCTTGGCCCAAACGCCACTGGCCGCTGACCAGCGGGGTCTTGGCAACGTTCTTGACCGGCCCGCCATTCCAACTGATCGGCCCGACCACGGTGTTGAGGTTGGTCTTGAGCAAGGCATCCCGAACCGCGTGGGCATCACCGACCTGTTCTGTGCGTTTGAGGATGTCCACCGCCAGTTCGAACAGTGCGTGCACAAAACCCAGCGGCTGTGTCCATTGTTTGCCGGTGGCTTGGGTGAAACCCTGGGCCAGTTGCCCCGCACTTGCGCCAGTCAACGAAGAGCTGAACGGGTGCGTCGGGCTCCACCAGATTTCCGTGGACAGGTTGTTGCCGGCCTTCCCCAGCGCCTCGACCGCAGTCGGGAACAAGAGAGCTTTACCCACCGAGACTGCCTTGGGCTTGAAGCCTTGCTGCCGAGCTTGGGTCCAGAAAGTACTGAGGTCAGGTGGAATCACCACACCGGTGACGATCTCGACTTCCGCTTTTTTAAATGCTGCAATTTGCGCGGAGAAATCGTCGGTCAGACTTTGGAAGCGACCTGGGTCGACCAGTTGAAAGCCCTTTTGTGCGAGTACCGGCGGGAAGCCCAACTTCGGATCGCCCCATGCGTTGCCGTCGCCATCATTGGGGAACAGGCCGCCGACCACCTTGTTAGTGGGCATCGCGCCCCACATGGCGGTGTAGGTGCCGATCACATCTTCCAAACCCCAGAAGAAATGGTAGGTCCACTCGAAACCCTGATCCGGTTTGCCGCCCCTGGTGAAGAACCATGGCTGCCATGGCGCCACTGTGGAAATGCACGGAATTTCGTTGATTTCGCACTGATCGGACACGGGGTTGGTGGTTTCCGGCGTCGACGACACCAACATCAGGTCGACCTGGTCCGACAGGATCAACTCGCTGGCCACCTCTGCCGCGCGATTGGGGTTGGACTGGCTGTCCTTGACGATCACTTCCAGGCGATAAGCTTTGCCGGCAACAGTGATGGTGTTTTTCAGCGTTTGCTTGAGCGATTCGATGATGTAATTGTCCGCTGCGGCAAAGGGCGCCAGCGGGCCGGTCTGCGGACTGACATAGCCGAGTTTGATCACCCGCTCGCCGCCGATGGCGAAGTTGAACGGCAGACTCGCCAGTGCCACGCCACCGGCGGCGACACCGGTACCGCGGAGGAAATCGCGCCGGGAAACGTCGCGGCCAAACAGGTTTTTATCGTTGTTGTCTGTCATGTGAAGGCTCCAGCCTGGACGAACAGGATCGCAACGTGTGGCGGGGCCATCACGCAGGGTCAGGGGAAAACCGGAAGAGTCGGGTCAGAAGAACAGCGTTACGTCGAAGGACGCCACCACCTGCGAGTCCTTTTGCCCATCGGCATAGGCATCGCGGCCGGGGCCGGAATGGAAGTCGTAACGTAGCTCCGGACGCAGGCGCACGTTGGGGGTCGGGGTCCACGCCAAGTTGGTGGTGACGCCGTAGAAACTGCCCCATGTCGGGTCGGGAATCCCGGTGTCGGGGTCGATGTTGGCCATCATCACGTGGACCGGCGCATCGGTGTAGAACCATTCGGCGCGGCTGTTCCACATCAGGTTTTCGCTGAGTTTGTGGTACCAGTTCAGGTCGGTACCGTACCAGGTGGCGTCATTCTTGTTGGCGAAGCCGGCGAAAGCCCCCTGCTCCTGCTTGCCGTAGTTCAGTTCCAAGGCCACACGGTTGTTCGGGTCGAGCACTTGCGACAAGGTCAGGTAGGAGGCCAAGCGTTTGTAGTCATCGTCCTTAGTCCCGGCCGGCAGCGGCGAGCCGCAACTGCACTCGGCAAAGCTGTCGCCGGCGCCGTTACCGTAGATGTTTTCCCAGTCAATCCAAGTGCTGAAATCAGCCGAGCGCCAGCGCACGTTGGCGATCACGTCCGGGTCGTGGTTGGGGTCTTGCAGGTTGTTCCAGCCCTGAACCACACCCAGTTCGAAGCCCAGCATGCTTTCCCCGGGCGCCGAGGGCAATTTGAAGGAATACAACGCGCCGGCATGTTTCGCCGGGCCGTGCATGAAGGAATAGGTGTGAGAGTAGAAGTCAGTTGGTGCGGGGGAAGGCAAGGCAAAGCCAATCTCATTTTCCAGTGGTGTGTGGAAAATCCCGATCATCAGATCCGAACCGCCTAGTACCGGAAAATAGAAGTCTACGTAGGCCTGAGCGATTGTGAAGGCTTCGTCTTCGGCCTTGTTGTCGCGATTAACCCCAAAGTCCTCGTCCCAGCCGTAGGTCTTGAAATAGCGCGCATCCTTGCCGTAAAGGGTCGTGACGTTAAACCCCCAGTCAGCTTCTTGCGGCATCGGACCGGGAAACGGACCTACACGACCGACCACATTGCTTTTAGCTTTCTTTTCTACGGCCAACGCGAACTGATTGAGGTTTACACCCTCGTCGGACGTAAAGAAGCTCTGTTTGCTGACGTCATCCGTGCCGTTATTGTTGTAGCTCATACCCGCCTGAGCCCAACCGTAGACCTTGATTCCATGGTCACGCTCCATACTGTCGCCGAATATCCCGCGAGCCAGTGAGCCCATTGGATCGTCGGCGGCCGAAGCCGTCGTGGGAAACAATACGCCGCCACCCATAACGGGAGCGAACAGGGTTGCCGCACAGAACCATGCACGAATGTTCATACCTGCCTTCCTCTTATTTTTATTAGATGCCATACCCCGACTGGGGCATCAGTCCGAACGCAAGGTGAAACGCGATGAACTCGCTCTTGATAAGTCTTGGCTTGGACTCCACCCGATCGTTGGCGAATCGTGGTGTTCGGCGCATTGGAGGCTACAAGCCCGCTACTGCACCAACAATTCCATTCTCGGCGACTTCAGTGTTTGCGTAATCAGAACAATCGCGCACATAGGCTCGGATTCTGGAACCCCGCGCGAAGCTGCCGCGGTAACGAAGAATACGAAAGCGTGGGTGAAAACGATGACTAAGTGGAAGGCTTCTGGCTGAATACGAGCCTGTCTCACTCTCAAGCGGTTCCTGAATACCTAGGTCCGCGAGCGAAGCAGCCGTCATTGCGACGAAGCTTCAACAGCACTGTCCGTCAGCCCGACAGTTATGACAAATTCCGCAGGTTGGGCATTTATGCTCGACTGACGGGGCAGGTCGTCATCCGTCAGAAACTCCAACACCCTTGCTGAGCTTATGAGAGTAAAGCTTCCGTCCGCGCCGGCATTTGCCTTTCTCAACGTCATATTTCCAAGGATGAAATTCATGTCTGAAGACGAAAAACACGGATCGTACAAACCGATACCAACCTCAGTTCCGCCTACCTGCAACCTCTCTATCAGGGGCATGCCCTAGGACGCCCCGTGGAGGGAGGCATTCCAAAAGGTGATTCTGCAACTGATCGTCAACTGCGGTGGATTTATGGATTTATCGCAGTTGGATGGAGTGACGATAGGCTTCGATTACGATAATGCTCTAGCTTCGGTCGACTTGGGATACGAGTTGATCAGCTAATCCAGCCACTCGGCTTCTTCGTAAATTGGGACAACCTTTGACCGGCTTCGCCGAAGCTGACCAGCGGGTTCGAGGGTGGTTGCCGATCGTTCTCATGAAAGTCGACACCCAATTACGCACCCAATTACACCCATTTCGAGCCTAAGGATGGGTGGAAATCAACCCGTGATGCTCTTCCTTAGATCTTTGAACATCGCTCTGCCCTCCTTCGCAGCTGTCCGCCCATCACGTGGACCTTCAATTTTACCCTGACCAGCCACGTCGTCTTCCATGCATGCCCCAAGGGCGCACCAAGCGGCACGTATGTTTAGTAAATCATCCAGGCTGTACAGGTCGTCGCCTTTGAGGCCGGTACGGTGCTGATGCCTCAAAATTCTTGAAGAGATTTCCAAGATCGAGCTAATGATGGACTGTGCATCTACTCCATCAATTGGCCCTTTCGGGAACGCTAGGTCACTTTTCTGGCCAGACATTGCGCTCTTGATTAAGCCCGTCTGCACTTCTATCACCGGTTTGATGATCCCGCTGAATTCGCCAACTTTGGCCGATTGATCACCGAAATCGGACCGAGTCTTCAGGACTGGCGTGCCGCCAAGTTTTCCTGATGCTGCTGCCTCGATGAATGCCTTGTGAATTCTGCTGATCTGTTTCGCTCTCCAGAACTCAAACTCAGCCGCTTGTTCTGCTGAAATTTCTGGATGCGTGATGGTCTCGAAAAGATCAAACGAGGCGATTTGCTCAGTTGAGCTTTTGCGGACGCCCTTGAGGGGTTTCTGATCCGCGTCGAACGCGACAACAGCAATTGAGACTGATTTGACAACTACAACTCTGTCACAGTTTTGAGTCATGCGAATATACATTGATTGCTACTCCTTATTATCGTTCTTATGTTTTTATTATAACATACTAAAAATTATATCTAAAGCACACTTATTAAAACGCAAATAAATCATGATACTTTTAATATTGCGTTATTTTGTGACGCCTGATTATCTCTGAAGCCTCTTTGCTTTTTTTGAAGTCAGCGAACTCATCTTCAAAGGTGCAGTAAAAAAGGCTTACCGCGTTTAACCCATTCGTCATGAAGCAGCGGGTGCCATCTTTGCGAGGTTTTTCCCAAGCGATTTCTGTACCGCGTCTTTGAAGATGAAGAGAAATGCATGACCAGATTGGTCATAAACGGCTTCGTATTTCCCCGGCTCATCTTTTTCGAATGCGCCCTTAAACTCTACCAGAATGTTTGTGCCAGAAATGGCGAATCCGGTGTATATCGGTGTTTAGGTGTGCAGTCGATTGTTACTGGTTCGTACACAAGATTCACGAGTTCTGTAAGAAACATCCGAACTTCAAGCCACCTTTAATAAGGCTCGGAGGTTTTTGGAAGCTTTACAGCATCTTCAGGTACAGGAGGGACAGAACAATTTACTCTAGTATTCATTAAAATTTTTAATAATTTTTGCCTTCTAACTGCCATCGTAAATCCCAGTAGGGCACCGCGCCCGAGAGATTTAATGTTCTTAGGATCTGGATCAATTGGTGGCAACTATTATGAATGGTTAACTTAAATGGCTATAACAAAATTAAAACTATTTGACGGCCATACTTTATCTATATATTTACGTAAAAGTATTGAATAAAGCGTTTAGTGGATTCATAATAGAAGAATGAAACGGAAGTCCTAAAATTCCATTTGGTCATGATTCTGACGGTTCGGAAAGACGAGCAAAGGACCTACTTTTCTACAGATTTCCTATGTTTCATTGGCGCATAGCTCAGCTGGTCTAGAGCACTCGGCTGATAATCGAGAGGTCACTGGCTCGAATCCAGTAGCGCCACCACATACAAGTTTTTCTCGAATATACCTGAACGCTGATAAACCCCGTTGTAACCTCTTGACTCCGGGGTTTTGTTTTATTTGGGGGCAAAGAAACCAAAAAATCAGACCCACCGATCACTATTTCCGGCTTAACAATTTCTTATAAGTCAAGCCCGAGAATCGCTTCTTTTTCACTCTCGTAACACATTTTGGCGAGGCTCGATAATTGCTTTTTGGTTTGCACTAAGACACTCTCTTCCCAGTTCTCGTCCAGAACGAACTGACCGGTCGAGTCCACCACGACTGGTGTACTTAGCCGTAAGGCTGTCTGAGGATAATCGGCGACAATTGCATCTTGGTCGAAATGCACAGCCATCCCACGAAAAAGCGTGTCCATGATGTCCTGAATAAGATTGAACATTTCAGTGAGCAATTTAGCGACGCGCTCTCTTTCGATCTCAAGCTCGACCTCACTACGTGTTTTCTTACGCGTGGTGAATGAAATACCGAAGTTAAAACCCAAAAATAGCTGAGTACGGTCATTGAAGCAGTGAATGTTTGTACACTTGGAATGCTTGCTAAGGTAGGTTTTCAAACGCTCATTCGGCTTGCTGATCTTTACGTATGCGCGGAACAACACACCATCATTACGAACGGACTGCGCGTCTGGAGATGCTGTTGGCATACCTATGCCAAGCTTTGCGTTATCACGGGAGGACAGGTACGCAACACCGTTGCGCTGTAAGGACTGAAAAGTCAGCTTCGTAGCCATAATTGTGCTGCCGCTAATCCATCGACCGTCCTGCCTATCGAGTCTGTAGCTTACCCCCTCCACAACACCGTTTTCATCACGAACACGAATTTGGATGCCACGCTCTGCGAATCTATCAACAAGTTGTGACATATTTACCGGGCGGTTGTTCGCTTTAAAGATAGCCTTTGAAATACCTCTAATGATATGAGCCTGATCCATTTCAGGGTCACCTACACAGGGTTCTTTTGTCCACCCGTCACTGACAGGTACCGCCAAGTTGTATAGTTGTTCAATCTCCCTGACGGCATCCATTCCTTTAAATCTGTCGTTGCTATCGCTCACCAGCTCGAAGTGTGCCCCAAGAGCACTGCGCGAACTCAGGGGATCAGCTTCAACCAACCGAACTCTTGAGCTAACGATATGAGCGTGCTCACAATCTGTGTCTCGATGTATGACTGCGACGTATTTTGTCGTTTCATCGTACCCAAGATCACTCATGTACTTTCTCACGGCCTCTGTCCATTCTGCTGTCGTTAATGCCTCACCTTTCGATAAAGATAAAATGTAGTGACCACAGAGTTTCTTGCTTTCACCTTTATAGAGACGAGTATAACTTTCAAATTCGTGAATGAACGGCTCAACATCAACAAAAACCTTTCTCTCTCCCTCATCCATTATCTCGTAGTAGGGATTTTTTGATATCAGGTTTCCACCGATGAACTCAACATGCTTTCGTTTGTCGAAATCCTGGGCTCGTGCCGCAAACTCATAGACAATTCGGTTCCTAAAAGTCGGAGAGAATTCTTTACCCTTGCTTATCATTTTGATGCTCCATTTATTGTTATTGTTTTTTGGATTGATTCGTTCAGTTTGATTATTTTTCTCCGAGCGGAATCAGAGAGCACAAATGCTGCTGACGGCATGCTGGGATGGCTGCACAGATCATTCAAAGCATGTATATCGCTTGCTAGACCGCTTAGATAGGCTGAAATGACAGCTGATTTTGCGTCTAGACCAATATCCTTCTGCTTAATAAGTGCTAATGCTGCAAGCCTCAAAAATTGCGAGAGATAAGCATAACCGAATTTTTTGGCTGCTCCCTTGAGTTCTGCTGCTTCTTCCGGAGTTAAATACACTTCGGAAACTATAGTTCTGGGATTATCTTTTTTAGGGCGACCACCCTTGGATTTAACCTTTTCCATTAATTCACCTTTTATTATTTTTATTGGTGTTTTTGATTTTGGCGCAGAACCCGAAGGGTTTGAGCACAAGCCCGTTTCGATACCGTGCCAGACCGAGGAACGAGGTTTGGTACGGGGGAGAAACATAGCTTGCAATTCAAATCATTGAATATATTATATCATTTTAGTGTTGAATTTTTGAGACCTCATTAATTACTTTAACTGTTTACAGGTAAGGTATCCGACTTTGAACATGCCCTAAGCATGCGAAGATTTGCAGAACATAACGCTTGCTATGTGGATGTGCGCGTTTTAACCACCTGACACTAAAACGACTCAGTTGATTGGTCCGTCAAACTCAAATACTTTTGAATAAAGAAAATTAAACGTGAAGTGCATTCCGTTAAACCTTAATTTGCATGGAATAATGTTGAGTTCATAGATGAGTTTGCATGCACTCACAGTAAAATCTCTACGTGCTGAGCAGCTCCCCATTTTTTCTTTAGCAACCTTGGAGTGATGCGACCAGGCCGGGTAACCACTTATTAATATCGCGTGCTTCAGAATGCTAATGGCAAACGTTTCCGCGACTCAAGAGACTTGCCGTTAATTCACGCTGAGTCCAAACCGCCGCGTAAGCAATTTTGCCTTCTATTCCACTTCACTAGATAAAAACGGTGAATGTCTTTTTACACAGCCTGGGCTGGAATGACGCTATCAAAACCCAGATTGACCAGATCGGGTTCGTCGACTACCCGCACAAGGTTGGTATCAGTGATGAAGTCGTCGAGGCTCTAGGAAAGTAAGGTGCTTTGACCTCAACGTTCACTTTGATTCTCGATGTTCACTTTGAATAAAGCGCTTCATAGGCGATCCCTGCGATGAAGCACTGAGAAATCATTGACTGGTTCGCGGAGGTATTTTTACACGCTTTTGATCGTTAACGGCCAGTCCTGACAGACAGCCAATATCAGTCACGCTGACGTGGGGTTACTCCGGCTTGAACAACCAGCGCCACGGCCCAGCGCTTTGCCTAATGAGGAAAGTCTCCCCCTTTACACATCGCAGCAATAGTGACCTCAGATTGTCAGAGCACCCCGCCTCGCGGGAAATGATCCATTGGCGGTAGCTATCCCTTCTAGCCCACTGAGACCAATAGATTTGAGTAACTGTCAGCATTGATGACGACATCTACAAAACCGCACTTGAGATGGTCGCCCCTGGTATGCAGGAAGCAGGCACTTTCTACGAAACCCCAAAAGTTTTTATGAGAGTGCAGACTGGCAATCGGCTGGCCGACCTTGGCGGCAAGATGCCATTTATTGAGGAAGTATCACGCAGGAGCAGCGAATCGGATTCGTAATAGGTGCCTTCTCGCTTACACAGCTGTGTAATCACGGTCTGATTCAACATCCCATCATCGCGAACGCACAACCATTACACAGCTGTGTAATCAGGGGCTGTATCAAGATCCCGTCATCGCGAAACACACAACCATTACACAGCTGTGTAATCAGGTGCTGATCCAAGCCCCCGTCATCGCGAAACGCACAACCATTACACAGCTGTGTAATCAGGCGCTTATCCAAGACCCCGTCATCGCAAAACGCACAACCATTACACAGCTGTGCAATCAGGCGCTGATCCAAGACCCCGTCATCGCGAAACGCACAACCATTGCACAGCTGTGTAATCAGGCGCTAATCCAAGACCCCGTCATCGCAAAACGAACAACGCAAGACCCCGTCATCGCGAAACGAACAACGATTACACAGCTGTGTAATCAGGCGCTAATCCAAGACCCCGTCATCGCAAAACGAACAACGATTACACAGCTGTGTAATCAGGCGCTAATCCAAGACCCCGTCATCGCAAAACGAACAACGGTTACACAGCTGTGTAACCAGGGGCCGATTCAAGACCCCGTCATCGCGATACGCACAACCATTACACCGCTGTGTAACCAGGGGCCGATTCCAGACCCCGTCTTCGCGAAACGCACAACCATTACACAGCTGCGAAATCAGGTTCAGCCCCCCCTTTTTTAACGAAAACCTGCCCTTCAAACCATCCAAATCTCAATGACACCTGGAAACTAAAATTTTTTGCCTTCCTAAGTGGTCAAATACGACCAAGCCCGCCGGGAGTTTTAGAAAAAACAATACCAAAACAACGCTTGACAAAAAAATAATTTCATTGACGGCAATATGAGAGCGGCTTATTATGGGAAACCTCAAGCAAATGAGGTGAGTCATATGCCAGTACAAAAAAGCCTTTCCAGCATCCAGCAAAACCACACTTCAAAACTCAATTTACCCAAAGACTTTTAGTCATCTTCAGTCCTTAATCGACCAAATTTTCGTGTTTACGTGAATGCGAGAATCAGGCTCTTTTCGGCTTTTTCAGCCCGCCTAGGGTATTTATAACTTGGCTCTTTCAAGGGCAGTCGCTTGTCTATAATTTAAGATCAGATTGGCATATTCCTGCAACACACTTACCTAACCAGCCACATTTAAACCACTTTAAAAAATTGCCGCTTGGCATATCCATACGACACTCCTATCAGGACATTCCATGACCATGATGACGGCTGAAGAAATTTTTGCACGTTGCAACATGCGTAAAGTGCTCAACGACGCTGACAAAAAACCCGAATGGATCATTCAAGGCCTCATTGAGCGTGGAGAGCAGTGGATAATATCCGGCGCCCCAAAGACAGGAAAATCAAGACTCGCCCTTCAACTCGCTGTAGCAGCAAGTTTGAATTCAGAGTGCATTGGATTCAAAGCAAACGGCCATCAAAAAGTGCTCTATATGGACATGGAAATGTCAGAACGTAGTTGCGGTAGCCGGGCCCTACGGCTTCATGGTAACGATCGTGAAAAAATGTCCAACAACGCCAATCTTTTCATATGTAAAGACTTCATGAACATAAACGTACTTAACTCAGATGATCTAGCCAAGGTCACCCCCTATATCAATACAATCAAGCCGGATCTGATCGTATGGGACGTACTCACCAGGTGCCACATTGCCAAAGAAAATGACAACGGCGAAATGGCCCAGGTAATGCTCGCGTTTCGAAAATTGTGCGCAGGGGTTGCACACATAGTGGTCCACCACGACAAAAAACCTCAATTTCAGGGTGGCGCCATGGGTGCTGGTGCCATGCGTGGCGCGTCCGCAATCCACGGCGAAGTAAATGGTGTTCTCTCAATCGTACGTCCAAACGAAGCAAAAAACGATTATCGGCTGAGTCTTTCCGGTCGCGATGTCAATCTGCCAGAACGAATGCATTTGGTAGGTAATGACGACTTGTCTTTTTCGGCGGTGTTGCCACCACAAAAGGTCTCTATTGAATCAAAATTGTCAGATGCTTTCGGAGCTGAGAACACGCTGACAAAGACCGTTCTGATAGATGCATTGAAAGGGAGTCAGTCGATCAAGACTGTTGAAAGGCTGCTCAAAGAAGGCGTCGAGAAAGGTCTGCTGACTAGCCAACGCGTAGGCAAAGCGGTCGAGTACACGTATCTCAAATCGAATCAGGTCTGTGCTGTTTAGGGGCGGGACAGACTGGATATTCGCCACGATCCTCTTGGCATGAATGTCGTCTGATGTTGGCTTATAAAATACTGTCAATGGACATACGACACATCTCCCCTAAAGAGCAGATTGTCTAAGGTCCCCCCTCTCTAAAACTCTCCCCCCGTTATTAATTAGGGACGGGACAAAAAAAACAAAAAAACCTTTTTATTGTTTACAAAAAAAACCGTACTTCAGGTGCCGGAACGGATCCAGATGACAGCTGTGACAGAACCCATTAGCTCAAGCAACTTATCAGTAAAGGAACCAATATAGTATTTAAACAAATCCAAATTGAAGGTCCTAAAGCCCATCACCAATAGGTGATCCCATAGAATCACCCCACTGGCTAAATTCCGGCAGAGCCGGCTCTGGCGGAGAGGGTCGAAAAAATTTGGATAGACAGAGTGCTAAAGTCAATGATGAGCGGCGAGGTGACCAAGGGAGCGGCAGCACAGACCTGCAACCCTTACACTCAAGAAAGCTCAAATCTGCGCGTTTACGCTCAGTCAAAAAACAAACCCCGACCTGTATGCGCAAATAGAGGTTTCGGAAATTAATCTTGACGATGATCGACTCTCACAAAGAGAAACTCTGCACGACCACCGACGACCAACTACCGCTCCTACAGCAGCGTACCCAACGGCTCTCGCAAGCTTGTACGCTTCTCTTTAACGCAAGCAGTGCTACTGCCCCGGCGGCACATCTGCGACGCGCTTCAAGCTCAACCACATACCGGGTTTCGATTATCCTGGTGCCTCCGTTGCGCGACGGTTTGACGCCGGCCCTGCCTCTATCGTGCGGCAACCGCGGCGTCGAATGCACGCTGAAGGTCCACTGACGAAAAAGGCTGGGGGATGTGTTCCTGATTAAAGGTGCCACGGGGCATGAAGGGCTTGTGATTGGCGCCGCGATAGGGATTCACGTTGCCATTGTGGAAACACACCTGGTAGTTGGGCTGGATCCCCTGCCCCATTTCACCGAACTGCACGGTCGCGCCTTCAACGGATCGCAGGTTTTTCATCACCTTGCGCAAAAAAATACGATCCAGCGAAGCGAGGGTGTCGACATTCCATTGGAGAGGGTTCATCGCGTGTTTCCTATTGAGGGGGGGTGAGCAAGCGTTGGATTGGCTAATTAAACGGTGAACAAGGGTGGTTAAGCCTGCGTCGACGGCGTCAGTAGCTGCGCTTCGATTTGAAACGCCTCCGCCACCGACAGGCCGTTCATGATGTTTTCGATAATGGCTTCGCGCAGAGCGCGAATGCCGCTCGGGTAAACATTCAGCGGGTCGTGGTAGTGGCCGGCCATCAGTTGTTTCGCTTGCTCACGGGGCACACGCTGAACGGGCGTGACCGCTTTTTCACTATGCTGGCCGTACCGGTCAAAGGCCTGATCGGCCGTGGACCAGTCAAAGGCAAAACAGCGTTGTTGTTCGGCAGCGCAATCGTGCTGCCACATGGCACTGCCCGGGTACTGATCGCCGGCGCTGACGATGATCAGGGTCAAACGCGGCAGGTCGCGCTCTGCCACGAAGTCATAGATCACCCAGAGAATGCGCCCCATCCGCACTGGAATTAGGTTGGCCACCCGCTGATCATCCGGGTAACGGGCTTGGGCGCGCTCGATCAGCTGGCCGTAGGTCAGGGTCTGCTGGGCGCTGGCCAGTTCGATGAGCAGCGGGTACAGCAGTCGGGCGAGCTGGACATCCAGCAATGTACGGGCCATGGCGTGTTCCTTTGAGGGTATGAGGTGGGCCGCCCGGTTCGTCCGCGCTTTAGCGTGGGCGGGCCACCTGGCTGAAAGCGACGCTGGAGTTTGTCGTGCGAGCTTGTGATGCGGGCAGATTAGCGTGTCGCACCCTGCTCCGTCAGAATCTAGGCTATGCGAACGTGGTCGCAGTCGACCCGCCGGGAGGGGCCAATCCATGACCACAAGAAAATCTACTCACAGGATCAGCCTGAACAGGAAGTAAAACTCGCTTCAATCAATTGGCATGCCGTAGCATTTCATTTGGCTTTTAGCGCGGGATCAGCAGCAAGCTCATGGATGAAAAATGCGCCCTGCTGCAAAATCGTCGGCAATCTCACGGCTGCACCTGATCCATCTCAGCGAGGAATCGTTCACGACGTGTTTGCTTGCGCTTGCCGGCGTACCCAAAGTCGGAAAAGCTCATCTGGCTCATGGGGGGCCCGGGGCAGGTGGTGAAGGCATATTTCAGCACATCTGCAAACTTGTTCGGAGATTCCCTAAGCATTGCGCCAACGTGGCCTGCATGGATGCTTGGGACTTACTTCGCTCACTTGCAACGAACGTCTCGTCAAGCCATCGCGTAGGTACATTGGGCACCCGATGCACCTGTTTCGCACCTCCGCACCGCCTGTACCGCCGGCGCCACAGCCCATGGATGAGCGGCTAGCTGTGGTGCTGGCCTTCGAGCGCGACCCGTCCAATCACATCGTCGTCCCTGACCACATCCGCCACTGGCATCCGCTGGTTTTCGCGGCGCAGCAAACGCTGAAAAAGCCGGTGATTGATCAACGCGAGATGCCTAGCACGAACTCACACAGACTCGATGCAGCCAAAATGCACAACGATTCGCGGTAGTTTTCATGTGCCCTATGTGTGCCCTAAATTCAGGCCTTCCTTCACACACAAAAAAGCCGATCCATCTGATCGGCTTAAGTGTCTGATTTTACTCAGCAAATATGGTCGGGACGGAGTGATTCGAACACTCGACCCCTAGCACCCCATGCTAGTGCGCTACCGGACTGCGCTACGCCCCGACTAGGCGTTAAATCCGTTCCTCTTCTCGAAGAACGCTCAAGAATATATCGCAAGCTTTTGAAAACTGGAAGTATTTAAAAGCAGGAATTTATTTCTTGAGTACCACCAGAACATCCTCCAGCTCGGCGATCATCTGGCGGATCATTTGCTTGTATTGGGTCGTGTCGTCTTTGGCTTCATCGCCGGACAAACGCAGACGTGCGCCGCCGATGGTGAACCCCTGATCGTAAAGAAGCGCGCGGATCTGCCGGATCATCAGCACGTCTTGTCGCTGATAATACCGGCGATTTCCGCGGCGTTTGACGGGGTTGAGTTGAGGAAACTCCTGCTCCCAGTAACGCAGCACGTGCGGTTTTACCGCACACAGCTCGCTGACTTCACCAATGGTGAAGTAGCGTTTGCCTGGGATGACGGGTAGCTCGTCGTTATGACTTGGTTCCAGCATAAGCCTCAACTCGGGCCTTCAACTTCTGCCCTGGACGAAAGGTGACCACACGGCGAGCCGTGATCGGAATTTCTTCACCCGTTTTTGGATTGCGGCCAGGCCGCTGGCGTTTGTCCCGAAGGTCGAAATTGCCGAAACCGGACAATTTGACTTGTTCGTTGTCTTCAAGAGCGTGCCTGATTTCTTCAAAAAACAGTTCGACCAATTCCTTGGCTTCCCGTTTATTCAGGCCCAGCTCCTCATACAGACGTTCCGCCATCTCAGCTTTCGTCAGAGCCCCCATACGTCACTTCCTTAACGTGGCGTTCAACCTTTGTTCGAGCGAGGTGAGGATGTTTTGCGTCGTGGTATTCACCTCATCGTCATTAAGAGTGCGCGATGGATGCTGCCAGGTCAAGCCGACTGCAAGGCTTTTTCTATCAGGATCAATGCCTTTACCCTGATACACGTCAAATAGCCTGAGGTCTGTCAGCCATTCGCCTGCATTTTCACGGATTACGTCCAGCACTGCACTGGCCGCGACGTCCTTGGACGCAATCAGTGCCAGGTCACGACGCACTTCAGGAAAACGCGATAACTCCTGGAATTTAGGCATTTTACCCAATGCCACTTCGGCCAGAACCAGCTCGAAAACGAAGACCGGACGGTCGAGACCGAGGGTTTTCGACAATTCAGGGTGGATAGCACCGACGAAACCGACCAAGCGACCTTCACGTTCGATGCGCGCGGTTTGACCCGGATGCAACGCAGGGTGTTTGCCCGGTACGAAAGTGAATGGATCCAATGCACCGGCGAAGCCCAGCACCGCTTCCACGTCGGCTTTGACGTCGAAGAAGTCCACCACATCGCGACCTTGTGCCCAGCCTTCCGGCAGACGACTACCGCAAACAACACCCGCCAGCATCGGCTCTTGCTTCAGGCCTTCCAACTGACCGACAAAACGCAGGCCGCTTTCGAACAAACGAACGCGATCCTGCTGACGGTTCAGGTTGTGCTGAAGCGCCTTGACCAGGCCTGGCCACAAGGACGAGCGCATGGCCGCCATGTCGTTCGAGATTGGGTTAGCCAGCAGCAGCGGCTCGACACCCGGATGAAACAACTCGAATTGTTTCGGATCGATGAAGCTGTAGGTAATCGCTTCCTGGTAACCACGAGCCACCAGCAGGCGACGCAGCTCAGGCAGATCGCTACGCGCTTCAGCCTTGGCCTGCGGCGCCAGACGAGCTTGCGGGTAGCGAACCGGCAGACGGTTGTAACCATACAGACGAGCCAGTTCTTCGATCAGATCGACTTCCAGGCTGATGTCGAAGCGATGGCTTGGAACTTCAACGCGCCACTGCCCTGCCCCATCGGCAGAAATCTTCAGACCCAAGCCGCTGAGCAGCTGCTCGACTTCGGCCGAATCCATTTCCATACCCAGCATCTGAGTGATGCGTTGCGCACGCAGAGTAACTGGCGCAATCGACGGCAGGTACTGCTCGCTGACGGTTTCGATGATCGGACCCGCTTCGCCGCCAGTGATTTCCAGCAGCAGGCCGGTGGCGCGCTCCATCGCTTCACGGGCCAACTGCCAGTCCACGCCACGCTCGTAGCGGTGCGAGGCGTCGGTGTGCAGGCCATAGGAACGGGCCTTGCCAGCGACAGCAATCTGATCGAAAAACGCGCTTTCCAGGAAAATATCACGAGTGGTCGCGGTGTTGACGCCACTGTGCTCGCCACCCATGACGCCAGCGATGGCCAGGGCGCGGGTGTGGTCGGCAATCACCAGCGTATCGCTACGCAGGCTGACTTCCTGACCGTCGAGCAGTACCAGCTTCTCACCCTCTTCGGCCATACGTACGCGGATACCGCCATTGATTTCGGCGAGATCAAATGCATGCAGCGGTTGACCCAGCTCCAGCATCACGTAGTTGGTGATATCGACGGCAGCGTCGATGCTGCGCACGTCGCCACGACGCAAGCGCTCGACCATCCACAGCGGCGTCGGCTTGGACAAGTCAACGTTACGGATCACACGACCCAGGTAACGCGGGCAAGCGGATGGCGCCAGCACTTCGATCGAACGCACTTCGTCGTGCACGGCTGGCACGACAGCAACCACCGGGCGGGTGACTTCGGTGGCGTACAGCGCGCCGACTTCACGGGCCAGACCGGCCAGGGACAGACAGTCGCCGCGGTTCGGGGTCAGGTCGACCTCGATGCTGGCGTCGTCCAGACTCAGGTATTCACGAATGTCCTGACCGACCGGCGCATCGGCCGGCAATTCCATCAGACCATCGTTGCCTTCGCCGACTTGCAGCTCGGCTTGCGAGCACAGCATGCCGTTGGACTCAACGCCACGCAGCTTGGCTTTCTTGATCTTGAAATCGCCTGGCAGCTCGGCACCGATCATGGCGAACGGGATCTTCAGGCCGGGGCGCACGTTGGGCGCACCGCAAACAACCTGGAAAGTCTCCGAACCATTGCTGACCTGGCAAACGCGCAACTTGTCAGCGTCCGGGTGCTGTTCGGTGCTCAGCACCTCGCCCACCACCACACCGGTAAATTCGCCGGCGGCCAGCGTAACGCTATCGACCTCAAGACCGGCCATCGACAGACGAGCAACCAGCTCGTCACGACTTACCTGCGGGCTTACCCAGCCACGCAGCCATTGTTCACTGAATTTCATCCTGCTCTCCTAAGAATTCGTTACGACTAGCGAAATTGCGCGAGGAACCGCAAGTCATTGTCGAAGAACAGACGCAAGTCGTTCACGCCGTAACGCAGCATGGCCAGACGTTCAACACCCATGCCGAAGGCAAAGCCCGAAAACTCTTCCGGGTCGATCCCGGACATGCGCAGCACATTCGGGTGAACCATGCCGCAGCCCATCACTTCCAGCCAGCCAGTCTGCTTGCAGACACGGCAGCCTTTACCGCTGCACATCACGCATTCCATGTCGACTTCAGCGGACGGCTCGGTGAACGGGAAATACGAAGGGCGGAAACGCACGGCCAGTTCTTTTTCGAAGAACACGCGCAGGAACTCTTCGATGGTGCCTTTCAGGTCGGCGAAGTTGATATCACGGTCGACCAGCAGGCCTTCGACCTGGTGGAACATCGGCGAGTGGGTGATATCGGAGTCGCTACGGTACACACGGCCAGGGCAGACGATGCGGATCGGCGGCTGTTTCGATTCCATGGTGCGGACCTGTACCGGCGAGGTATGGGTGCGCAGCAACATGTTGGCATTGAAATAGAAGGTGTCATGCATCGACCGGGCCGGGTGATGGCCTGGGATGTTGAGAGCTTCGAAGTTGTGATAGTCGTCTTCGACCTCAGGGCCTTCGGCAATGCCGTAGCCGATGTGAGTGAAGAACTGTTCGATACGTTCCAGAGTGCGAGTAACCGGATGCAGACCACCCGAGGCCTGGCCACGGCCAGGCAGGGTCACGTCAATGGACTCGGCGGACAGTTTAGCGGCCAGGTCGGCCTCTTCAAACAGTGCCTTGCGCGCATTGAGAACCTCTGTGACACGCTCCTTGGCAACGTTGATAAGGGCACCGACTTGCGGACGCTCTTCTGCCGGCAAATTCCCCAGGGTCTTCATCACCTGAGTCAATTCACCCTTTTTGCCAAGGTAGTGAACCCGGATTTGCTCCAGGGCATTGATATCTTCAGCGCTTTGCACAGCCTCTAGTGCTTGAGAGACGAGCGCATCCAGGTTTTCCATGTACAGACTCCAGATACAAAATAGGGGAAGAGCTTGAAGGCTCTTCCCCTATTTATGACGTTTAACACCTGACCGCACAGAGGTGAGGCCGGGTGACTGTCGGGGGTACTTAAGCCAAGGTGGCTTTAGCTTTCTCGACAATCGCAGCAAACGCCGCTTTTTCGTTCACTGCCAGATCAGCCAGAACCTTACGGTCGATCTCGATGGACGCTTTTTTCAGGCCGGCGATGAAACGGCTGTAGGACAGACCGTTGATACGTGCACCAGCGTTGATACGAGCGATCCACAGAGCGCGGAACTGACGTTTTTTCTGACGACGGTCACGGTAGGCGTATTGGCCTGCCTTGATTACCGCTTGCTTGGCAACACGGAATACGCGCGAGCGAGCGCCGTAGTAGCCTTTAGCAAGTTTCAGAATTTTTTTGTGACGCTTACGGGCAATGACGCCACGCTTTACACGAGCCATGAGTTACTTCCTCTATTCTTGACTAAATTAACGAAGGCGCAGCATGCGCTCGACTTTTGCCACGTCACACGGTGCCAGCAAGCTGCTACCGCGCAGTTGACGCTTACGCTTGGTCGACATTTTAGTCAGGATGTGGCTCTTGAAAGCGTGCTTGTGCTTGATACCGTTAGCAGTTTTCAGAAACCGCTTAGCAGCACCACTTTTAGTTTTCATTTTTGGCATGTTCGGATACTCCGCATTCAGTTGATAAACATAATCAGAAGGCCTGCCGTGCCCTATTGATTACTTCTTCTTTTTCGGGGCGATGACCATGATCAGTTGGCGTCCTTCCATCTTAGGATGCTGTTCGACCGAACCGTACTCGAGCAAGTCACCTTCAACTCGCTTGAGGAGTTCCATCCCCAGCTCCTGGTGGGCCATCTCACGGCCGCGGAATCGCAAGGATACCTTGGCCCTGTCCCCATCACTCAGGAAACGTACCAGGTTGCGCAGTTTTACCTGGTAATCCCCTTCCTCCGTCCCTGGACGAAACTTGATTTCTTTAACCTGAATCTGCTTCTGGTTTTTCTTGGCCGCGGCAATCTGTTTCTTCTTTTCGAAGATCGATTTGCCGTAGTCCATCAGTTTGCAAACAGGGGGTACTGCATCGGCGGAAATTTCCACCAGATCCAGTTTGGCCTCTTCAGCCTTAAGAAGCGCGTCTTCAATTGACACAATCCCAAGCTGTTCACCTTCAGCCCCAATTAACCGAACCTCGCGTGCCGAGATATTCTCGTTGATCGGGGCCTTCGGTGCAGCTCGTTTATCTTGTCTCATTTCACGCTTAATAGTAATTACTCCGAATCTGGGCGACCACGCCGGGAAACCGCTTGAGCGAGGAACTCGGCGAACTGGGCGACGGGCATCGAGCCCAGGTCAGCACCTTCACGAGTACGCACAGCGACAGTCTGCATCTCGACTTCCCGATCTCCGATAACCAAGAGATAAGGAACCTTGAGCAAAGTATGCTCGCGGATTTTAAAGCCGATCTTTTCATTTCTCAAGTCAGACTTGGCACGAAATCCGCTTTCGTTGAGAGTTTTTTCAACCTCAGCGGCGAAATCAGCCTGTTTATCAGTGATATTCATGATCACTGCCTGGGTCGGAGCCAGCCACGCGGGGAATGCACCCTCGTAGTGCTCGATCAGGATTCCGACGAAACGTTCGAAGGACCCCAGGATCGCCCGGTGCAACATAACCGGGTGCTTGCGACTGTTGTCTTCAGAGACGTATTCGGCTCCCAAACGGACAGGCAGGTTAAAATCGAGCTGAAGGGTACCACACTGCCAGACGCGGCCAAGGCAATCTTTCAGCGAGAACTCGATCTTCGGACCGTAGAACGCACCCTCGCCCGGCTGCAGATCGTACGGCAGGCCAGCGCTATCAAGGGCTGCAGCCAGGGCCGCTTCGGCGCGATCCCACAGCTCGTCGGAACCGACGCGTTTTTCCGGACGAGTGGACAGCTTCATCTCGACGTCTTTGAAGCCGAAATCGGCATAAACGTCCATGGTCAGTTTGATGAACGCAGCGGATTCGGCCTGCATCTGCTCTTCAGTGCAGAAGATGTGGGCATCGTCCTGAGTGAACGCACGCACACGCATGATGCCGTGCAGTGCACCCGATGGCTCATTACGATGGCAAGCACCGAACTCGGCCAAGCGCATTGGCAACTCACGGTAGCTTTTCAGGCCTTGGTTGAACACTTGCACGTGGCAAGGGCAGTTCATCGGCTTGATGGCGTAGTCGCGGTTTTCCGACTGCGTGGTGAACATGTTGTCGGCGTAGTTGGCCCAGTGCCCGGATTTCTCCCACAGGCTGCGGTCAACGACCTGGGGAGTTTTGATCTCCAGGTAACCGTTGTCGCGCTGAACCTTGCGCATGTATTGCTCGAGCACCTGGTACAGAGTCCAGCCGTTCGGGTGCCAGAACACCATACCCGGCGACTCTTCCTGGGTGTGGAACAGGCCCAGGCGCTTGCCGATCTTGCGGTGATCGCGCTTCTCAGCTTCTTCGATGCGCTGGATGTAAGCTGCCAGCTGCTTTTTGTCTGCCCACGCCGTGCCGTAAACGCGCTGCAATTGCTCGTTCTTGGCATCGCCACGCCAGTAGGCGCCCGACAACTTGGTCAGCTTGAAGGATTTCAGGAAGCGCGTGTTCGGCACGTGCGGACCGCGGCACATGTCGACGTATTCTTCGTGATAGTACAGGCCCATGGCCTGCTCGTTCGGCATGTCTTCAACCAGGCGCAGTTTGTAGTCTTCGCCGCGAGCCTTGAACACTTCGATCACTTCGGCGCGCGGAGTGACTTTCTTGATCACGTCGTAATCTTTTTCGATCAGCTGCTGCATGCGCTGCTCGATCGCGGCCAGGTCGTCCGGAGTGAAAGGACGTTCGAAAGCGATGTCGTAATAGAAGCCTTCGTCGATGACCGGACCGATAACCATTTTGGCCGTCGGGTACAGCTGCTTGACCGCATGGCCAACCAGGTGCGCGCAAGAGTGGCGAATGATCTCCAGCCCCTCTTCATCCTTTGGCGTAATGATTTGCAGCGTGGAATCGCTGTCGATGATGTCGCTGGCGTCGACCAGCTTGCCATTGACCTTGCCGGCTACGGTGGCCTTGGCCAGACCGGCACCAATGGATGCGGCGACCTCGGCTACGGAAACCGGGTGATCGAATGAACGTTGACTGCCGTCGGGAAGAGTAATAGTTGGCATGGCGCCTCCTCTCCTAGTGGTGACCCCTACCAAAGGTCACGTGGGTTGGGATGAGCCAGTACAAGATCCGATCCAGGCCATTCAATGACGAACGCCTGCCTTACAGCGGCAGGAGCCTTGCGGCCAACCGGAAAACCGAACCAGAGTGACTGGGATTCAAATCAGGGTTATTCGCACACTTGCCGCTACCGGGACTGAAGGTCATCCGGAGCCTGCAAACGCCCGAGCGAGGCATGCTAGCACAGATGAACGGTCGTCGACGCACAGAGGCTTTGTACTGGGGCAAATCGGGCAATTTTATGCCAAAGTGCTGAACTAGAACCCTGCTTTACCCCTCATAACAAGACATTGACCCACAAGGAGCATCCCAGCATGCGTCTGAAAAATTTGTTCGCAGTAGTCGCCCCCATCGCTCTGCTGCTGCCACTGGCCGCCCACGCCGATTGGCCTAAGGGCGAGCGCGAGAAATACATGGCTCAGTGCACAGAGGCGGCCACTCCGCAGATCGGTGCTGCAGCAGCGAAGGCTCACTGCGCTTGCGGCGCCGATTCCATCAAATCGTACCCTGCCAAAGACATCCAGTCCCTGATGGACAACACCGCCAGTGATGCCCTGAAACAAAAAGCACTGACCCAAATCTCGTCGTGCAAAGCCGATAACAAAGCGAAAAAATAAGCCCGACAGAGCGCTTTTTGTGCCTGCAACGACAGTAAAAAGCCTCTGAAAACCGCTTTTTCGTACAATTTATGCAGGTTTTTCAGGTTTTTTTATTGTCTTTACTTTTGGCTGAAAGCCTTTTAAAACGGGGCTTGCAGCCGAACAGAGCAGCAAACAGAACGCGACTGCAGGGCAAACAGCACGTCCGGGGGGCTCCCAAAGCGAACATTTCGACTATGATACCCCGGTGTGCCCAGTTGGCCTGAGCAGCACAGCACTACTGAAAATATATGTTTCTTGGAGATACACCATGTCTAATCGCCAAACCGGCACCGTTAAATGGTTCAACGATGAAAAAGGCTTCGGCTTCATCACTCCTCAAGGTGGCGGTGACGACCTGTTCGTACACTTCAAAGCTATCGAAAGCGACGGTTTCAAAAGCCTGAAAGAAGGCCAGACCGTTTCCTTCGTGGCTGAGAAAGGCCAAAAGGGTATGCAAGCTGCACAAGTCCGCGCTGAGTAATTTTCAGCCGCACTAAAAAAACCCCGTCCATGTGACGGGGTTTTTTATGGGCGAAACAAAAGCCCGAAGCGATCAGCCGCAGTTGACGCGGGTGACGACCCGATTGGCATCGGTATTCAGATTCAGGCGATCGGAGCGGTACTCCAGGGTCACCATATCGGCAGGCAAGAGGAACCGTGCATTCTGCGCGCCTGCGCGAGTACGCGCCTGCTCCAGCAGTTCAGGCGAAGCCTTTTTGCCAATCGTGAATTCGGCAGCCTTTGCCTCACAACGGCTGTGACCCGTGTCAGTCGTCGTGACAGGATCTGTTGTCGACTCGGTGGAGGTAGTACTGCAACCGGCCAGCATGGCAACGGCCAACAAAGTACCCAATGACGCGAGCTTCCAAGGCATGAAGCCTCCTTATTCAATAGTTAAGCTGAGATCGTGCAACCGCCAATTTGGCGCTTGGTTTCACAGGGAGTACTAGAACCCTGCCCTCTATTCGAACACGCGGCGAGTTTGCCTGAGCATCGCCCTGCCGTTTACCACTCAATCGTGACTGAATATGAACAGCGCTCAATAGACGTCAATGTAGTCGAACGGCGGATTCGGCCAGTTCTCTTTCAGCGCATTAAAAATTTGCATGACCCAGACCTCGTCACTGGCCGCGACCAATCCTACATAACCGGAACCCTTGGCCCACGTCTCCAGACGAAACAACAGCCCGCTGATATCAGTGCCGCCCACAATGCCTGAAGAAATGTAGGCGATGCCGCCCTTGGTGACTCGCAATTGAGTGTGCTCATCATCGCTGGCAGAGGCCAGCAGCTGACGTACCGCCTCAAGGGTCAAGCCGTCAGGAGTGTTCAAATCGATCTGCACAGCACAGTCCTTGAAAAATCGTCAAAGACCAAGTGTCGCATAGCCCTCCCCTTATGCCTAAGTCGGAGTGCCAAAAGCCGCGCAAAATGGTTAACTCGACACACAGACTTTCCCGACTTCACGAGCGCCATCATGACCACCGTAAGCATCGACGCCGACATCAAAGCCAAGTGGCCACAGGGCCACAGCTCTTACAGCCCGGGCAGCCCGGAAGAGTTGGCAATCATTGGTATCGATCTATTGGTCAAGGAGCTGGGTACGCAAGCCGCCCAGACATTCATCGCGCAGATATTCGAGAAATACCCCACCGACTATATGGGCCTGATAGATAGCGAGTGAAAGCAAAACCCGCAGACTGGCAACTGCGGGTCTATGGCTTACTTCAGACGAGCCAGACGCTCGGTCAGCAGGTCAAAGAAGCCCTGGGCGTCGCCGCTTTCTACCCAGAAAGCGTTCTTCGGCGCTTTCAGGCCGTCATACCAGTCGACGATGGTTTGGCCGAACGTCGGGCCTTCGCGGCTATCAACCACCACATTGACCGAGCGACCAGTGAACAACTCAGGCTTGAGCAGGTAGGCGATGACCGTCGCGTCATGCACCGGGCCACCCGGAATACCGTAGTGCTCCATGTCGCCTTTGACGTATTCATTGAGAATATCGCCGACCAGCTTACTGGCATTGTTGTTGATCGCTGCGATCTGCTTAAGACGCGCTTCGCTGGTGAGGATCTTGTGGGTCACGTCCAGCGGCAGGTAGGTCAACTTCACCCCACTTTTCAGCACCACTTCAGCAGCCTGTGGGTCAGCGAACAGGTTGAACTCAGCCACCGGGGTAATGTTGCCACCGTTGAAGTGTGCCCCGCCCATGATCACCACCTCCTTGATACCCTGAACGATCTCAGGTTCCTGGATCAGCGCCAGGGCCAGATTGGTCTGTGGCCCCAGCATGGCGATGGTGATGCTGTGGGGCTTGGCGGCTTTCAAGGTGTCGATCAGGTAGTTGACCGCATTGCCCTGGGCCAGTCCTTTTTTCGGCTCATGTACGGTGACACCCGACAGGCCTTCCTTGCCATGGATGTTCTCGGCATAGATCGGCGTGCGCATCAGCGGCTTCGGAGCGCCCGCGTAGACCGGCACCTCCTCGCGCCCTGCCCACTCGCGGGCCAGCCGCGCATTACGCGAAGTCTTGTCCAGACGCACATTGCCGGCGACGGTGGTCAGCGCACGAATGTTCAGCTCTTGCGGCGATGCCAGAGCAAACAGCAAGGCAACCACGTCATCGGCACCCGGGTCGGTGTCGATGATCAAGTCGATCTTTTCCGCCGCCTGGGCACTTGTTGCGGTAATCAGGGACAAAAGCAGCAGACTCCGGAGCAGATGGTGCAGTTTGTGAGCATAGCGGTGCATAGCGCACTCCTTGTGCGTGGAACAACAGAAAGACAACAGCGAGTTAGAACGTAACCCCTGCCACCAGCACGATGTTGCAATACGGCTGACATTCGCCTGTACGAACAATCGCCCGTGCCTGTCGGCTGAGGACTTTGAATTGGTCATGACTGAGCAGCTCACGCCGACCCAACGCACCTTCGGCATTCAGCTCATCGAGCGTCGCCAATGCCGAAGGCTTTTTGTCCAGGATCTCCTGGGCCAAAACATGGCTCTCGACCTGCATTTCGCTGAGCACAACCTTCAAAGTGCTGACGAAATCCGGGATACCGTGGGTCAGGGCCAGGTCAATCAGTTCAATGCCTGGAGGCACCGGCAAACCTGCATCGCCGATCACCACGGTGTCGCCATGGCCCAGGGATGCGATCAGCCGCGACAGCGCGACATTGAGCAAAGGTGTCTTTTTCATGGTGCTTTAAAGGCCTGTACGTCGGACAAGGTGGGAATCGAGGGTTGCGCGCCAGCGCGGGTCACCGATAGCGCCGCGGCAACCTGGCCGAAACGGATCGCGTCGGCTTCGCTTATGCCGGCCGCCAGCGCGGCGGCGAAACCACCAACGAAGGTGTCGCCAGCCGCCGTGGTATCGACAGCCTTCACCTTCGGCGCAGGGAAATGCTCAAAGCCTTTGCCGTTGGCAAACAGCGAACCTTGAGCACCAAGGGTGATGATGACCTTGCCGGCACCCATAGCGATCAACCGGGATGCAGCGGTTTCGGCAGATGCCAGAGAATCCACTGGCAAACCACTCAGCGCAGAGGCCTCGCTTTCATTGGGTATCAGGTAATCGATGGACGCGTACCAGTCCGCCGGCAGCGGGCGACTGGCCGGCGCAGGATTGAGGATCACGGTCTTACCCAATTCACGGCCGCGCTTGAGCGCATGACCGACAGTGGCATCCGGGACTTCCAGCTGACAGATGATCACGTCCGACGCCCGCAATACGGCGCCGAAACGATCAATCACCTCTGGAGTCAGCGCTCCGTTGGCGCCGGCAACGATCACGATTGCGTTCTGGCTATTATCATCGACCACGATCAACGCTACGCCGCTGGAATCGTCGACGGTGCTGACTGCCTGGCAATCGATCTGCTCGGCCAACAGCGCCCCGCGCAGCTCTTCGCCGTAGGCATCGCTGCCCACGCAACCGACCATCGACACCTGCGCCCCCAGCCTCGCCGCTGCGACCGCCTGATTCGCGCCCTTGCCACCGGAAACCGTGGCAAACGACTCGCCGATCAGCGTTTCACCGCCTCGAGGCAGCCGTGGCGCCCGGGTGACCAGGTCCATGTTCAGGCTGCCTATAACCACTACTTTTGCTGGCATACGTCACTACTCATCAATTCTGTTTCAGCGGTGCTTTTGATTTAGCGGCTTTCTATTTCAACGGAATTGGGAAAACACGCCGGCAAGCGGCGCAGTCGACTCCCGCAAGACAATACTGGGCGTCACGATCCGTTGATCGGTGGCCATATCGGGTGTGGCGATTCTTCTTAAAAGCACTTCGGCCGCCATCTCGCCGAGTTGCAGGATCGACTGCCCCACGGTGGTCAGCGCCGGGTACACATAGCGGCTCATCTGAATATCGTCGAAGCCGATCACCGACAGCTCCGTCGGCACGCGAATATTGCGCTCGGCCGCCGCTCGCAGCACACCGATGCCAATCATGTCGTTACCGGCGAAGATCGCGCTCGGCGGGTGCTTTTCCAGCAGCATCGCGGCGGCGTTGTAACCGCCGGTGCTGGTGAAGTCGCTTTCCAGCATGCGCTCGCGGGATACTTCGACACCCGCCTCTTGCAGGGCACGGCAATAACCGGCCAGGCGCATCTGCGCCACGCTGGTACTCGCCGGGCCGCCAATAGTGGCAATGTCCCGGTGCCCCAACTCCAGAAGGTGGCGGGTCGCCAGGTAGGCGCCGTATTCGTGATCGATCCGCACCATGTCGGCATTCACACCTTCCAGTCCACGGTCGACGATCACCATCGGCGTACGCACGCCTGCCAAGCCTTCTGCCAGCCCCGCGTCACCACCAGCCGAAGCGACGATCAGCCCGTCGATGCGTTTTTCCAGCAGTACGCGCAGGTAGCTGCGTTGCTTGTCCGGGTTGTCATCGGAGTTACAGAGAATCACGCAGTAGCCATTACGCTCGCAGTAATCCTCGATGCCGCGCGCCAGTTCGGCGAAGTATGGGTTGAGGCTGTTGGGCACCAGCAGACCGATGGTCGCCGTGGTTTTGGCTTTGAGAGACCGGGCCACGGCACTGGGCACGTAATCGAGAGTTTTGATTGCTGCCTCAACCTTGACCCGCACCTCTTCGCTCACCGGCCGGGTCTTGTTCACTACGTGGGAAACCGTGGTGTAGGAAATTCCCGCGAGCGCTGCCACATCCTTGATTGTTGCCATGACTCAGGTCCGCCGGCTTGCGCGCTGACTGCGATAAGTATCAAGCACCACCGCCACCACGATCACTGCGCCGGTGATGATGCGTTTGGTGGGTTCAGTTGCGCCGATCTGCGCGAGACCGGCCGCCAATACGGAAATGATCAGAACCCCGAAGAATGTACTGATGACCGAACCGCGACCGCCCATCAAGCTGGTGCCGCCGATCACGACCGCGGCGATCACTTGCAGCTCCAGCCCGGAGCCGGCATTCGGATCCGCCGCTTCCAGACGGGAAATCTGGAACAGCGCAGCAATACCGGCCAGCAGCCCCATCAGACTGAAGACCAGGATCTTGTAGGGCTTCGGATTGATCCCTGCCAGACGCACCGCCTCTTCGTTGGTGCCGATGCCGATCAGGTAACGACCGAACACGGTACGCGTCAGCACTGCCTGGGCAATGAAGATGATCAGCAAGGCAATGATGAACGACGGCGAGATGCCGAAGGCGATCGGGTTGGACAACCAGGCGAAGGCATCACCGATGTAGGCCGTGCGCGATCCGGTCATCTGGTACGCCACACCACGGGCCATTTCCAGCACGCCGAGGGACACGATGAACGACGGGATCCGCCACGCCACAGTAATCGAACCCGTGATGGTCCCGGCCAGTGCTGCCGCCGCCATTCCGAGCAGCGCGGCAGGCAACACGCTCCAGCCCCAACCAAGAATTGCCACGCTGACCGTTGACGCCGCGAGCGCGAGCACCGAGCCCACCGACAGGTCGATACCGCCGATGATCAACACGAACGTCATGCCGACCGCCAGCACCATCAAGTCCGGAATCTGGTTGGCCAGGGTACTGAAGGTGTCATAAGACAGGAAATGGCTGCTCAGAACCGAGAACAGCGCGACCATTGCCAGCAAGGCGCCGGCCAGTCCCAGATAGGTACCGAGGCCGTAAAAGTTGCCACTCCGTTTGCCGGCAGTCACTGCAGTATTCATGCGAGATCCCTAGGCGCTGCTTCGTTGAGCAACGCATCACGTTTTTGGTAGCCGGCGAACGCGGCGGCAAGCAAATCATCCTGGGTCCAGCTGTCACGCTCAAAGGTGTCGATCAGACGTCCTGCCGAGAGCACCCCGATGCGGTCGCAGATCAACATCAATTCACGCAAGTCGCTGGACACCACCACGAGCGCTTTGCCTTGACGGGTCAACTCACCGAGCAAGGCATAAATGTCAAATTTGGCGCCGACGTCGATGCCACGCGTTGGCTCGTCGAACAGCATCACCGAGCAATCACGCTCAAGCCACCGGCCGATCACGACTTTCTGCTGGTTGCCGCCGGACAGTTCCGACACAAGTTGCGTCGGGCTGGAACTGCGGATGCGCATGGCGTCGATCTGACGCTGGGCCAGCGCCATCTCGTCACCATTGTTGACGAAGCCACCGCTGGAAATCACAGGCATATTGCCCAAGGCAATATTCGCGCTGATCGATTGGGTCAGCAGCAGGCCTTCGCCCTTGCGGTCTTCGGTGATCAGCGCGATGCCATGACCGACCGCGTCAGCCGGTGACCGGATACTGACAACCTGTGCTGGCGAACCGAGTGCAACCGTGCCGCTGTCCGCTGTATCAGCACCGAAGATCAAGCGCAGCAACTCGGTGCGCCCTGCCCCGATCAAACCGGAAATCCCGTAGATTTCGCCGGCGCGCACTTCGAAGGACACGTCGCGAACCTTGTCGGAACGGGTCAGCCCTTTGACCGTCAAGGCTGGAGCGCCGATCTTGCGCGGCCCCATGTCGATGTGTTCGCCGAGTTCACGTCCGACCATCAGCGTCACCAGTTGCTCGCTGTTGTAATTGGCCATCGGCTCGACGCAAACCAGGTTGCCATCGCGCAGTACCGCAATACGCTGGGCGACCCGCGCCAGTTCTTCGAGACGGTGCGAGATATAGATGATCGACACGCCGCGAGCTTGCAGACGAGTGATCTGCTCGAACAGCATCTCGACTTCACGGTTCGTCAACATCGCGGTCGGTTCGTCGAGGATCAGCACGTGACAATCGCCGATCAGGTTGCGGGCGATCTCCACCATTTGCTGGTGACCGATGCCCAATTCGCCCACCAGCGTGTCCGGGTCAATCGCGTCAAGGCCGACCTGGGCCATGGCTTCGATCGCGGCCTTACGCAATTGCCTGCGACTGATCCAGCCACCCTTGCTGGGCAGGTTGTCGAGAAACAGGTTTTCCGCCACCGACAGGGTCGGCAACAGATTGAGCTCTTGCATCACCATGCGGATGCCGAGGTCTTCGGCCTGAGTGCGGCTTGCGGGGCAGTAATCCTGCCCTTGGAATTGCATGTGACCGGTGGTCGGTGTGACCAGCCCGCCGATAATCTTCGACAGCGTGCTTTTTCCGGCGCCGTTTTCGCCGGTCAGCGCCAGCACTTCACCGCGCATCAGCGTCAGGTCGATGCCGGTCAGGACCGGTTGGGCGTAGGTCTTACCGATACCGCTGACCGAGAGGACAGCGTTCGGGGCGGAAACTGACATAAAAACTCTCCATGCGCTCGCCCCGACGGGCGAGCACCGTTGTGTCGCCAGAAGGACTACTTGGTGACCAGCTCTACTGGAGTTTCGATCACACCATTGGTGCCGCTGTCGACTTTCTCACCTTTGATGATCTTCAGCGCTGTCTCGATGCCGAATACAGCTTGCTTGGCTGCAAACTGGTCAGCGGTGGCCAGAACGCGGCCATCCTTGAGCATTGGCTTGATGGCGTTGATGTTGTCGTAACCGACCACTTGCACCTTGCCGGCCTTGCCCGCTGCACGCACGGCGGATACTGCGCCGACGGCCATGCTGTCGTTGCCGGCCAGCAGGGCTTTGACTTGCGGGTATTCGCTGAGGATCGAGGCAGCAACCTTGTTACCTTTGTCGATTTCCCAGTCACCCGACTGCAAAGAAACGACCTTGATCTGCGCCGCTTCCATCGCATCCTTGAAGCCTGCGGTTCTTTGCTGTGCGTTGGTGGTGGTTGAAACGCCTTCGATGATGCCGACTTCGTCGCCGGCCTTCAATTGCTTGGCCAGGTACTCGCCCACCAGACGCGCGCCTTTGCGGTTATCCGGGCCTACGAACGGTACAGTGATGTTTTTGCTTTTGACCACAGCCGGGTCCAGCTGATTGTCGATGTTGATCACGGTGATACCGGCATCGATAGCTTTCTTGATTACAGGAACCATGGCCTTGGAGTCAGCGGGCGCGATGACCAGCGCATTGACCTTGGCCAGAATCATTTGCTCGACGATGCGTGTCTGGCCAGCCGTGTCGGTTTCGTCTTTGATGCCGTTGGAGATCAGCTCGAAATCGCCGGAGTGGTCTTTCTGATAGGCCTTGGCGCCGTCTTCCATGGTCAGGAAGAATTCATTGGCCAGGGATTTCATGACCAGCGCGACTTTGGGTTTTTCAGGCGTCTCGGCGAAGGCCGAAGAGACAGGTAACGCGACGGATGCGGCAGCCAGCATAGCGACAGCGAGAAGACGTCCAGCGAATGGCAGCTTCATGGGTTCACTCCGATCTTATGATTATTGTGAGCAACGCTTGCGCTGGCGTAGGCTTCATTGCGCTCACGGATGGATAACCACCGGGAGCACCGCGCAAACGTTTGCGGAGACCGAACTATGCGAACCCTGTCGCCATTTGTCAACGAGCAGAAACGACCATTTATTTGAACTGGCTGGCAAAAGCCGGGCATTCAAGTCATGCCGTAGTGTTGACCACTGTTCCGGTGCTGGAACCCTTGGCCAGTTCCTTGACCAGGGCCGCGGACACTTCCAGCAACGCACCATTGGTGTCGGCAATCTGCCCTTGAATTGCCATGACCACAGTGGCCTTGGCTTCCGGTGTCGGATAAGACGCCGCCTGAGCTGCGGCTAATTGTTGCTGTTGCTCGCGCAGTTGCTGTTGTAGCTCTTGCATGCGTTTGAGCAGGACTTTCACCGCCACACTCTGGTTGCTTTCGTCTGGGGTTTCGGTCTGCGCGCCCGCGCTTTTATCCAATCCCAAAGGGCCAGTCTTGACTTGGTTGCCGTCGCCTTCTTTCGTGCCCAGCGTCTTATCGGCAGCCTCTGCGGTGGCGTCGTTCAACGCTTGAATCGTAGCGGCGGATTTGCCGCCGATGGTGACGCCTGCGGCGTTTGGGATACCAATGGATAACGACATGTGAACTCCTGAGCAGAAAGATCCTTTAAAGGAACATCGACTGGAGCGCGGGTTTCTTTAGCACTGATTCGCAATCTTGCAAGGCGTTTTGCTCTACAGAGGTCGTAGTACTTTTCGGAGAGCCGAACAAAAACGCTCAACGCGTTCGGAAACCCGGACAACAGATTGTGTAATCACTCTGGCGACTCAGATAAATACTGATACAAATCATCAAGTTAAAAGTTTTCATCATTCAAAGTACGACTGGTACAGATCCTGCTCTTCTCATTCACCCCAAGCGTTCAGATCGGCCTGGGGGGCATCTAGATGAACCTGCATCAGCACCGTCTCACTACTAGAGAGAAAAATAATGACATCTGCTTTCAAGACCTTCGTTCCGGGCGCTTTGGCCCTCTTGCTACTCCTGCCTACTGCCCTTCAGGCAAAAGAAGTCGAAACCCAACAGAAACTGGCGAACGTGGTGATCCTGGCCACCGGCGGCACCATTGCCGGCGCGGGCGCCAGCGCCGCCAATAGCGCGACCTATCAAGCGGCAAAAGTCGGCATCGAACAATTGATCGCCGGGGTTCCGGAACTCAGCCAGCTGGCTAACGTTCGTGGCGAACAGGTCATGCAGATCGCGTCCGAAAGCATCACCAACGACAACCTGCTGCAACTGGGTCGTCGCGTGGCTGAACTGGCCGACAGCAAGGACGTCGACGGCATCGTCATCACCCACGGCACCGACACTCTGGAAGAAACCGCCTACTTCCTGAACCTGGTGGAAAAAACCGACAAGCCAATCATCGTTGTCGGCTCCATGCGCCCAGGCACCGCTATGTCGGCCGATGGCATGCTGAACCTGTACAACGCAGTGGCCGTGGCCAGCAGCAAAGAGGCACGCGGCAAAGGCGTACTGGTGACCATGAACGACGAAATCCAGTCGGGTCGCGATGTAAGCAAAATGATCAACATCAAGACCGAGGCGTTTAAAAGTGCCTGGGGCCCACTCGGCATGGTGGTCGAGGGCAAATCCTACTGGTTCCGTCTGCCGGCCAAGCGTCACACCATGGACTCGGAATTCGACATCAAAACCATCAAGAGCCTGCCTGACGTCGAAATCGCCTATTCCTACGGCAATGTCAGCGATACCGCTTACAAAGCGTTGGCTCAGTCTGGTGCCAAAGCCATCATTCACGCCGGTACCGGCAATGGTTCAGTCTCGTCCCGTGTAGTCCCATCGCTGCAAGCCCTGCGCAAGGACGGCGTGCAAATCATTCGTTCGTCCCACGTCAACGCAGGCGGTTTCGTACTGCGTAACGCTGAACAGCCAGACGACAAGTACGACTGGGTTGTGGCGCATGACCTGAACCCGCAAAAGGCTCGCATCCTGGCCATGGTCGCACTGACCAAGACCAACGACAGCAAAGAGCTGCAACGGATGTTCTGGGAATACTGATTCGCCCTCGCCCGACCGGTTCCGGTCGGGCACTGCTTTCACCACTCGCCAACCCAGGCGAGTGGCTCACACCCCCTTCCGATATTTCGATAAAAAACTTCCCTTCGTCCTACACCAAACGGAAAAAATTGCTGTCAGCGGATTTTCTTTAATTTTAAGCAGTTGCGAAAATGCTTACAGTTAAATACTGTATGCACGTACAGCCAAATAAGGATAATTCCGTGGCCACCACCTCCGCCTCTCCTGACTCCTATGAACGCATGGGTATGCGCGTTCAAAAAATTATCAATTCCCCCACCGCCCAAAAAGCCAAAGCAGCCTTGATCTTCCGTCTACCGGACGAACCCGTGGATGAGTGGGAACAATTGCTCGAAGAAATCGACGAGAACGACAACGTCACCCTCGCCTATCGCGACGATGGCGGTGTGCAGATTTTTTGGGTTGTGCCGAAGGAAGATTGAGGCAATGAGTGTCCGCTGGTTTGCTTTGCTGTTTTTGTTCATCACCCTCGGCGCCCAGGCTGGCGCCCCACGCACTTTCAACGAAGCCAAGAAAGTTGCCTGGAAGCTCTACGCACCGCAATCCACAGAGTTCTATTGCGGGTGCAAATACACCGGCAACAAGGTCAACCTCGCGGCCTGCGGTTATGTACCGCGCAAAGACGCCAAGCGCGCTTCCCGCATCGAGTGGGAGCACATTGTTCCGGCGTGGCAGATCGGCCATCAGCGTCAGTGCTGGCAAGAAGGTGGGCGCAAGAACTGCACGCGTTACGATCCGACCTACCAGAAGGCCGAAGCCGACCTGCACAACCTGGTGCCGAGCATTGGTGAAGTGAATGGCGATCGCAGCAACTTCAGTTTCGGCTGGTTGCCGGTGCAGTCGGGCCAATATGGCTCCTGCCTGACCCAGGTCGACTTCAAGGCGAAGAAGGTCATGCCCCGCCCGTCCATACGCGGCATGATCGCTCGAACGTATTTCTACATGAGCAAGCAATATGGTTTGCGCCTGTCGAAACAGGATCGACAACTGTACGAAGCCTGGAACAAAACCTATCCGGTAGAGGCCTGGGAACGACAGCGCAACCAGAGCGTGGCGTGCGTCATGGGACGCGGCAACGAGTTTGTCGGCCCGGTCGACATGAAAGCCTGTGGTTAAGCGCTCGCTGAAAACACAAAGGCCTCGGGTTTAACACCCGAGGCCTTTGTTCGTTTCTAACCGTCCACAGCCGGAAAGAACAGCTTCACGCGCTGGTCCGGCTCCCAGGTCGCCATATCGGTAACCATCGGACCGGCCAGAGTGACGCGCATCAAATGAGGACTCAGCGTCTTTTTGTGCCGCAGGACTGCATCGAATATTTTGTAAGGGGTGGCAGGCCAAGGAGGGAACTCCTACTGGGATTCGACAGTGACTACGTCTAGAAACGAGTCAATGTGGATCCACTTTAAGGCGTTCAGTCGAAAGCTCCCAGGAAAAAACCGTTACTGGGTCACTGGATGTTCGACAACCAGCAATTCGATGTTCTGTTTCTTCGCCCGGGTAAGCGCCGCACGCACTTCTGTCTGTTTGGCCTCAGCCTCGGCTTTCGAACTGAATGGCCCGAGCAAAATCCGGGTCTTTCCATTTTCCTTGACGATATTGGAAACGAAACTGTGCTCAATCAACCAGCCGCTCAAATCGCTGACCGCCTGAGGCGTTTCACCTCGAACTTCGAGATCCCATTGTGGCGCGGATGCCGTCGAAGGAGCAGTCGCAGCTGCCGGTTGCGGCTTTTGCGCGTCAACACTCTTGCCCTCACCGCATCCCGCCAGCGCCAATACAGCGATTACCAAGACCATTTTGCGCACAACGCTTCCCTCAGAATGCTTAAAGTGGCGATTTTAGCATCCATGAATACTTCCCGAGTGCCGCAAAATGGGCTCAAAACAACGAGAATGATGGTTACGGCCTCTGTATAGTTACGCCTTGGGAATTAATGCAGCATCTGCGCGTCAGAAAGAGGCACCCAAACCATGAGACTTCGCACTAATCTATACATACCACCGACCTCTGCACTGTCCGAATCAGGTGCCCTACAAAGCAATCAAGGAGAAGACCATGCTGATACTCACCCGCAAAGTCGGTGAAAGCATAAACATTGGCGATGACATTACGATCACCATTCTGGGCGTTAGCGGCCAGCAAGTCAGGATTGGCATCAATGCCCCGAAAGACGTTGCGGTTCATCGCGAAGAAATCTATCAGCGCATTCAGGCTGGCCTCACCGCTCCAGACAAACCGCAGACTCCCTGAATCCTGTTGCGGTCAGTAGCCAGCCCGTTCGTTACAGCGCAATGGCTGGCTAAAGATTCATGCTCGGCATTTTGCTGAGCACTCGCCTCCCCCCCATTACGTGAAGCCGATGCTACCGGCTTCGGCCACGCCGTGACTGTCAGATTATTCTCTTTAACCCCGACGAATCGTGCCGTTATTAGCCGAAGGTCACACCGCGCGCCACGCCGGTGGCCGCAATCACCATCAACATCAACAACAGCGCTTCGATATGGCTGATGCGTGCAAACAGCCTGGCTCGACCCTGGTCAATCGAAGCGCCCCTGCCCAAGGCGATCCGCCACTTGATCAAGGTGATCATTGGTGCCACTTCAAGCAACAGAATGATCACGAACAGCATCATCTTCAGATGGAATAACGGCTGATGAAGGTAATAGTCGGTGCCTTTTTCGTACCCACCGAAGACCCGCATCAAACCTGTGATCAGTAAAATACCCGCACAGATGCCCCATACGTTATCGGCAACCAGCACGCTGCGAACCTGCGCCGTACCGACGACCAGGCGGCTTAACGCCGTCCCTCGGGTGAGCACCGCCCAGAGGCCCAAGGCAACAGCCAATAGGTGGATCGCCGCAAGAAACCAGTGAGACAGCATTGGGATGCTCCTGACAGGGTTAAGAAAATGAGCTTGTGAGTAGTAGTCCAAAATCTGGAAATCTGCCTTCCAGGCACCCACAGGCTGAAAGCGATTTTTTCGAAGCATGACTGCCTGACATGACTGGCGAACAGCCAGCTATCTCCCTATCATGCCGCCCACTGGCCCTTGCGTAAGGAGCCAGAGGACAATCACTCAAAAGGGAATAGACGTGAAAGAGTTCGTAATTGGTGTAAACAACGTAGTTCTGTACGTCGCACTGGCCGTTATCTGGATCGCCGCAGTGGTCATGATCTTCGTTCAGGGCTTCTGGTCCGGGGCAGGTGTTTTCATTACCGGCACCCTGACGTGGTGCATCATCTCCGGCTTCTGGTTTGTACAGTCGGCGACTTATGAAGAACTGAAGAAGTTGAACGCCAGGTAAGATTGGTTTTAGTTGGTTGGACCTAACACGCAGGTCCGACGTTGTTGAGATGAACCACGCCAGCAGTGATTCATGCTCTTCATGCAACATTGTAACGAGGGGGCAATCCCCTCGTTACAGTGCCTGGCGACTACCCAGGCTTGTGCGAACCCACGCCCCTACATTGCCTGAAAGCAAGCCCCGAGCAACATAACGTTACATCCCGTCTAGACTCCAACCACAAGTGCCGAAGGCCCCTGGAAGCACTTCCCCCCCAACAGCAAGTCATTCCCATCAACCGACCCGAGTACACAAGATCATGTGTAAATCATGTGATTCAAACCCTATTCAAAACGCGATTGGTCGTCGTAGATTTCTTCAGTTTGCCGGACTAGGAGCAGGCGCTCTGATACTTGCCGGTGCACTGCCCGACAAATTCGTTCAGGCTGCCGAGAAAACCGCTGCTGCGCCAAAACCACAAAACTCCATCAGCCCTGACATGGCACTTCAAAGGCTTATGGAGGGAAATGAACGGTATATTTCCGGCAACTCCAAGACACATGACTTCAAGTCAGAGCGGGAAGCCTTGGTCTCAGGCCAGAACCCGTTCGTGTCGGTACTCGGTTGCTCTGACTCCCGTATCGCTCCTGAGTATGCTTTTGACACTGCTCGAGGCGATCTTTTCGCCATACGCGTCGCGGGCAATTTCGTTACCGATGAGGGTTTGGCAAGCCTTGAATACTCTGTCGCGGTACTCGGCGCACCACTGATCCTCGTCCTGGGGCATGAGAGCTGCGGCGCCATCAGTGCAGGTATAAAGGCAGTAAAAGATCACACTGTTTTCCCTGGTCACATCCCGAAATTGACTGACGCACTTAAACCTTCCATCGAGAAAGTGCTCAATAATCCCGGAAGCCTTATCGACAACGCTACAGCGCAGAATGTCAAAGATTCGGTTAACCGCCTCAAAAATGCCTCACCACTGCTGACTGATGCGCTCAGCAAGGGCACGTTGAAGATAGTGGGAGGCGTCTATCGCCTCGCTAGCGGCAAAGTAGACTTGATCGCCTGATCCAATAGCGCTGCACCGCTGCCGAGATACAGATGTGAAGAGCCCAGCGCGATGGCTGGGCTCTGGTTATTTTCTGTTTTCCATCATCTTGTCGGCGAGAGCTTTGGCCCTTTCAATCAACAGGTTCTGCCTGTCTTCATGAGTAGCCCCTCCTACAACCGGTGCCGTCAGATTGCTTTCCGCAATCAACGCAGCGCAGAAGTATTGATCCCAAACAGCTCTGTCCTCAGATACCGGCTTGTTCATTTGGGCGGCGATCATATGCGGCTCCTTTTGATGAGGTAGCACCGCTATCTTACGCCTGAATCACTGGCAACCCGCGCCGCTGAAGACAAGCGCATTCAGTCGCCTCTATCGTCACGATCACGATCACGGCCGTGATTGCGTTCATACCCCTGATCATTGTCACGACGATCATATCTGCGGTCATCCCTTCGATCATCGTCATAACCTCGGTCGTATCCACGACGGTAATCATGACCTCGATCACGATCTCGACCGTACCTTTCTCCGTCGTCCCAGTGAGGCCCACAGCCTCCCAACAGGAGAGAGCCTGAAATGGCCATGAACATTATTACTGCACGCTTCATTTGAACGTCCTAAATGCAAAGGTCAGCGGTATGACCGTAAGGCAGCTTAATGATTCACTGATCAGATACAGCAAGCCAAATCCAAAGCCTGAATTAACAACGTGCTGATCGGCAAGGAGGCACTAGTAAGCGCGGCTCGCTTCGGCTAGAACGCCTATCACGTCATCAAGCGGACCACCGGCAAAGTGAAGGCACGACGAAAAGAAGGTCGAGTATCTGGAGGTGGGTGCCGAACTGGCTTTTTGAGTGGGGGTTTTGCAAAAGTTTTGCAAATCGCAGGCAACAAAAAAAGGCCCACCTTTCGGTGAGCCCTTCTAGACCGCCCAGCAGAGCGGATTTTGTTTGGTAGGCGCGATTGGACTCGAACCAACGACCCCCACCATGTCAATGTCTGCTTGAGCAAGCTGCAAGCCCTGCTGCTCTTGGATTTCACAGAACGCCCATTCACATCATGAGGCGTTAAAAATGGCTAATTTCCGCTTACTCCCGTCCGGCAACTGGAACGCTCAGATACGGGTTAAGGGTAAATCTCCCCAGTCGAAAACCTTCAGCACGAAGTCCGAAGCAGAGACATGGGCGAAACAGATTGAAGCCGTGACGGTGGATCGCAAGCATCACACTATATATACGTTGGGCATGACCTACTGCGAGACGATGCTAAAGGGTAAGGGCAGCTACGACCACGCCCTGAAGATCGTGGAACATCTAGGCAGGCACTTCACTCAGCCCATCCACGAAATCACCCCGCAGATGATCAATGACTTCAAGATCATGCGATTGAAAAAGGTGAAGCCGTCCACGTGCAGGACGCAGCTCGCATTCATGTCCCGCTTCTACAGGTTTGCCAAACGCGGGCTCCTGATCGACATACACAACCCTGTCAGTGATATCGCACTCCCAAAGCCTGGTCGGTCTTCAGACAAGGTGATTAGTGCAAGCGAGCTTGAGCGGTTACTGGCAAAGCTGTCACCCATCATGAAACCCATTGTCGAATTGGCATATGAGACTGCCATGCGCCGCTCTGAGATCCTAAAGCTGACCAAAGACTGCCTGCACCTCAAAGAGCGGATTGCCGATGTAATTGATGGGAAGAACGGCACACGATCAGTTCCCCTCACCCACCGTGCAGTGGAAATTCTCCAAATCGCTCAAGTGTGCGCCACAGTAGAACCTCACCCGAACAACCTGATCTTCCCGGTCACCCCACATGCAGTTTCTCAGGCAGTGCGATTGGCACGAGTCAAGGCAGGCTTGGACAGTAGTGTTCGACTACACCAGCTCAGGCACACCAGAATAACGAACGTCGCCAAAAAGGGGTTCAACAACGCCCAGATAATGATCGTGTCGGGCCACCGGGATACACGATCCGTAGCGCGATACTCCCACCTCAACGTTAGGGACGTTTTGCACCTAATCGACTGATCGATTCGGACGGTGGGTAATTGCAGAGACTTACCCACCCATTTTGCATTCGACCTGACCAATCATTTCCAACGGATTTGACCATCAAGCTGCGGGCTGAGACCGGCAGAAAACGACCCAGGCTGTGTGAAAACGCCAGTGATTGTCTAACCTTCTGATCGTCGAGATCGTAGCAGGGGCGATCATGAAGCGATTTATTGAAGGTGAGGCTCGGACGCAAGTCACCTTGCTGCCGGAGTGTCTGGACGATTACGTAGCCGAGGAAAATCCAGTGCGCGTGGTCGATGTTTTCGTCGATGAACTCGACTTGGGCGCACTTGGTTTTGAGGGTGTCGCTCCTGCCGCAACTGGTCGTCCGGCCTACCACCCAGGGGTGTTGCTGAAGATATATATCTACGGCTACCTCAATCGGATTCAGTCCAGCCGCCGGCTTGAGCGTGAGACCGAGCGCAACGTCGAGTTGATGTGGCTAACGGGGCGTTTGGCTCCGGACTTCAAGACCATCGCCAACTTCCGAAAAGACAACAGCAAAGCCATTCGCGGTGTCTGCCGCCAGTTCGTTGTGCTCTGCCAGCAGTTGGGGTTGTTTAGCGAAAACATGGTTGCCATCGACGGCAGTAAATTCAAAGCGGTGAACAACCGCGACCGGAACTTCACCAGCGCCAAACTGAAGCGGCGCATGGAAGAAATCGAGGCGAGCATCAGCCGTTATTTGGCCTCGCTCGATGCGGCTGATCGCCTGATCCCTAGCGCCTCCAAGCCAGACACGGCGAGCTTGGAAGATAAAATCGCCAAGCTCAAAACACAGATGAAAGAGCTTCAGGGGATTGAGTCTCAGCTCAACGAATCCCCAGATAAACAGGTTTCGCTGACCGACCCGGATGCCCGTTCGATGATGACGCGCGGCAGCGGGATCGTTGGCTACAACGTGCAGACGGCTGTCGATACGCAGCACCATTTAATCGTTGCTCACGAGGTCACCAAAAAAGGTTCTGACCGTGACCAACTCAGTTCAATGGCGAAGCAGGCTCGTGAAGCCATCGGCGTAGAAACGTTGTCGGTAGTTGCCGACCGAGGCTACTTCAAAGGCGAAGAAATCCTGGCCTGTCACGACGCAAACATCACCGCCTACGTGCCGAAGCCGATGACTTCAAGCGCCAAAGCTGATGGCCGATTCAACAAAGATGCCTTCGTGTATGACGCGATAAATAACGAATACATCTGCCCGGCAGGAGAGGCACTGATCTGGCGATTCTCCAGTATTGAGAAAGGCATGAATATGCACTGCTACTGGAGTTCAAAGTACCAGAGTTGCACGTTGAAAACCCAGTGCACGCCAAGCACAAATCGTCGAGTAAGGCGTTGGGAGCATGAAGCTGTGCTGGAGGAAATGCAGCGTCGGTTGAACCAAGCACCAGAGATGATGAAGGTTCGAAAACGGACTGTTGAGCATCCCTTCGGGACGCTCAAGCAATGGATGGGGGCAACGCACTTCCTGACTCGAAAACTGAACGGGGTGAGTGCGGAAATGAGCTTGAATGTGCTCGCCTATAACTTGAAGCGGGTTATGAAAATCATCGGTACAGAAGGCTTGCTGAAGGCGATGGCGGCGTAAAAGCCTCAGCTTTTACTGCTCCAAGAGGTGCCAAAGCGCTTCATACACGCTATGACGCGCTATCGGCGCTGATCTTGGCAAATGTTCGGGAAATCGCTTCGCCCAAGGGCGCGGGCTTAGGCATCCAACATACGAAAAGTGTTTTTACACACTCTGGGCCGTTCTCTGCCGATCATGGTCACAAAGTGTGCCTAGCAAATCCGGTGCAATCAGTGGTCAGCACGAATGCAAATGACTGTCTAAGTCGAATGCATACGGGTGGTCAATTGAAGTGCAATTTCGCAGACGGGCAGCCAGGTTGGCTGTGTTAAAAATTGTTTGAAAGCCTTTCGTGTTGTTAGCTGCCGCACCTGGGGCGAGCTACTGGAGCACGGCTGGAAGAGCTCTACCAACTGCGGGTGGAGGACTTCATCGAACATCAGGGCATCCAGTGCATCCGTATCGATGACAGCCGGGAAGGCCAGAACCTGAAGAACTCCAGCAGCCGACGCATTCTCGCCTTGCACCCTGCCCTGATCGACCTAGGCCTGTTGCAGTACGTTGAGTCAGTAAGGACCACCGGAGCGGATCGCCTGTTCCCTGAGCTGGAAGCGGTTCGAGTGAAGCTGGGGCACGCACCGTCGAAGTGGTTCGGTCGGTATAAGACGAAGCTTGGTATCACTGACCCAAGGAAGACGTTTCACAGCTTCCGACACACGCTCATTGATGACCTGCGGGATGCTGGTGTGCAGGACTCGCTCATCAAGCAAATCGCGGGACACGAGGACGGAGCGGTGACGTTCAGTATTTATGGTAGCCGCAGCCCACTGAAGGCAATGGCGGACGCCCTTCGTCACATCAGCATCCACGACCCAGCCTGACCTCAATACATCCAACAGCCGCAGCATGGAAGGCGGATGCTTGTATATACACTTACGCATTTGCGTGCTTACGTGAGTGAGCGATTACTTATCTATACATCTGGGTACTTACCCATTTACCCATTCACTTGGTCACCCACTCAGGTGTTCGGGTATTCAGGTAGGTGCTCAGACAAATATTCCGGTAGGTGTTCAGGTATTCAGGTAGGTGCTCAGACAAATATTCCGGTAGGTGTTTAGGTATTCAGGTAGGTGCTCAGACAAATATTCCGGTAGGTGTTTAGGTATTCAGGTAGGTGCTCAGACAAATATTCCGGTAGGTGTTTAGGTACGCAATCAATTAAGCGAGCAACCAAATGACCAACCAACCAAATAACCAAGCAACCAAGCAACCAAGCAACCAAACAACCAACCAAGCCATTGAATTATCAGTTAACGTGCATAACAATAATTTTTCAAAAAAGTATTGACAGGGAACCCTTAAGCCATAAAACTTGATCCAACTGGAGCGGCAACTCAGACGCCACAGCAAAAAATCTCCACTCCAAATCTAAAGAAGTCACAAGAGAGCCAGATAGCACTTAACAACAAGTTCAACCCCCTACCCATCACTGGCAAACATCGCACATATAAATTAGCATGCGACGATAACTATTCTTAGTGATATCGGCGCACTAACCCACCCAAAACTTTAATGGCCATTCCACACAACATGAATATTGCTAAATCCCAAGAGAACAGTAACCGTACTGATTGTGATCCAGAAAAATTGGCAGCAATTCTTAACGCGTTTCTCTCGCCCTACTGTGGAATTGCTACAGAGGCTGAGCCTTACAAGGTCCATCAAATGTATTTCCTGATGACAAACGAAATGGAAATTACTGGATTTACCTATGAGCCTTCTATTCATGAGGGACAGCACTGCGTAGCTGCGAGCGAAGCCGAATGTGATTTCATTGTGCAATTCCAGATCAACTGGCCGGACTCCAACCTACATTACTGGCAGCTTGAGACTTATCGGGCATATCACAAAGCTCGAAAAGCCCTTTTTGATATCAAGCAAAGTTACCCAAAGAAAAAGCGTCGCGAGCATATGGCCAAGATTGAACAACTGAGAAACTTTACCTAACTTTCCAGAGTCGTAGCCAAGACCAAGAGCAAGGATTTATCTATCTAATCCTGGCAGGCTTTTCAATCAATTAGAAAAAACCTACTCCAAGACTAATTAGAGTCTATATACGCACATACTGAATAAGCCGTCCAAGACTCCCTTTAACAACATCCATTACCCCCCTCTCACTTCAAGTACGAGCACGAAGTACTGTGAGAGACTGACAGGTATTGCCTCATGACCAACAAAACGCCATTCCCCACAGCAAACCACAAAGACCATTTCATCTATGACAACCAGCCATTCATTAACCCTGAACACGGAGAGCTCCACCCAATTGAGTGGGCCTTCGTAATTGACACTAACCTAATCCCCCCCTCCGATGAGGATTACGATGACTTTATTATCCCTCCAGAATATTATCTGCAGATCACGGCCAGCGGAGAAATACGAGGCGTAACACATGAGTACGATGAACATGAAGAGTATTTTTCGGTAACTGCAGGTGATAGCGACGTCAGACTTCTTAAAGCATTCTCCACTCAATACCCTAATATTACGCCCACGTTATCAGACCTACTAGATTATCGTAAATACTGCACGACCAAATGGAAAGAGCAGCTAAACCAAGAAAAAGAAAACACCTCAAATGATGATTAGTATCATCCCACACTAACATTCAGCGAACGGTCGCTAACCGCCAGCCCTATCTGTAAAAGGTCGCTGAATCGGGAAACCTTGGTTTACGATTATTCCCCAGCGACAAGCTTCATCAAAAGCTGCCAGTGCGTTGTTGAGACTTCACATACCTTTAACCAGAGACTCATAGCTCTGGCAGTGCATTGCTACACCCTGAAATCAGTTAATCACTTTAAATCCGAACTATTTATGAAAGTTATACACGCATTAATTGCACCGCCAGGAGCAGGAAAAACATCTTGGCTAATTAACCAGCTCACCAAGCTAGACGACCAATGCTCTGTACTTGTATTTCCAACAAAAATTCTTTCAGCAGAAGTGCAAAACCGAATGCAGGACCTGAAGATGGATTTCAATGCCATCGATAGCAATACTGTAGAAGGCTCTGTTGTACAGTGCCTAGAGGAAAGCCTTCTCAACCGAACTAACAGGATTCTCATCTGTACCCACGAGTCACTGAGGCTTATCAACCCTGAGACCCTGCATGGATGGAGACTGTACGTAGATGAGATCCCGACAACCTGGGATTGTTTAACACACAACTTTAGCGACCTCTCCTACCGTAAAGCGTTTGGCGGCATCACCGATGTGACCAAAGTAGGCGATAAGAACAGAGTGAGTGCGAAAGACGATTACCGTACGCTAATTGAAGGACTGGCCAACGGAGACGATTCAACTTTTACATCTGATGCACGCAGCATACTCAAGGCATTACTTGACCGCAGGTATGTTGTTGAAGTCGAAGAACTCGATTACAAGCTGCAGCGAACCATCAGAGTCATTGGGATCAAACATTACATCCCGGCATTCTACGCAGCAGAGGAAGCGGTGATCATGGGGGCTGAAGTAGAGAAAACGCTTCTTGGAATCACCCTGAAAGGAGCAGGCTGGTGCATTCGCCCCATCGAGGCAAACATAGATTTTTCTGGGTATGGAAACAAGGTAGAGATTCACCCTTTCTTCAGGAACAGGCCTTACTCAAAGAGTGCAGCACTTATGAAGGCAGGTAAACTTTATCCAGACTATCAAGAAGATTGCTTGCTAGATGCATGGCTGAAAGTCGATGTATTTAGAATCATCGGAAACAGGAAGGCGATTCTAGTGGCACATCAGTGGTGCAAACCTGAACTACCAGTTCCGCAAGGCCACGACGAAAGCAATATAAAATTCATCGCCATCGATAACAGAGGCATCAACGAGTACTCCGAATATAATATTGCAATTTGTCTACAGCACGGAAACATAACCCCAATAGAAAGCAGGAGCTTGAATACACTCGCAGAACTACTATCTATCGAGAACACAGTAACCTCCAATGAAATCAGGGATGCCGTGAAGTATGAACGGTTCTACGAGTCAACCCTTCAATCTGTTTGCAGAACTGCTCTGAGATCGAGAACAAGCCTATCCAATATCTTGCTATTTGTGCAAGACCTTGATATAGCAAACTTTCTCGCAGTAAAGATAGGTAATTGCGAAATTAACGAAGCTCTCTCTGAAGATTACGTAGCACCAGAGTCAGCATCAAAAATAAAGAGGGAGAGTCTAAAACAGAAGGCCATCAGCCTATGGGATCAGAAGTACAGCATTGAGAACATCGCCAAAGAGATCGGGAAGACAACAAGAACGGTAAGTAGCTGGCTCAGTCCGCATCGACAGCTGCAGCAAACAGACCAGTCGGAAATTTCTTCTTAAAGATTCTTTAAGAGATTTTTTCCACGATTATAAGCAGTACCACCTGTGCTGAGCACTGTAGAGACTATTATCACGTGACGGCACGTCACATTACATCACACAGTTAAAATCAAAAGCTTGTGGGGCTTTTCTGCCCCTCCCCCAATGATCACATGTTAGCCGTGAGGCAAGATAACACTTCTATTCTAGGGTGGAGTGGTGCTGCACCACCCGTGACCTTGATGTTAACCATGCAGAACCGCATAAGGAGCATCAATAAACTCATCGCTAACGTGCAAGGTTTCTCCATCGGTAAGCCATATAAGTAGCTAACCAGATGGGCTAGGGGTCGCTCACTAGAAGTTTCTTAGTATGCAGCCGCTGCACTGAAGCGTTGGTCAGTCAGACTTATCGGACATACGGAGATTGTTTTGCCAAGCACCAACCTTGTGCCCCTCCTTCTTAATTTTCGTTTATCGGTACGGCTAATTGACTAGTATCAACCTCCATGGGATTACCTGATGTCTACCAAGAGAAAAATTGCCTACGCTCATCATCTGCTCGACTGGAAATACGATGGCGGTTGCAGAGAGGCTTTATGTAGTGGTCTAATGATTCCGGACACCCATTTAGGCGAGAATGCTCGCCAGAC
>NZ_JALBYU010000031.1 GCF_029963765.1 Pseudomonas sp. UYIF39 | reverse complement strand
AGTCTGGCGAGCATTCTCGCCTAAATGGGTGTCCGGAATCATTAGACCACTACATCGCTGCCAATTCAGCGAACGGGCCTGAGAACTCGAATTCGATGCAGGAACCAACCGGAGTTCTCCTTATGCATACCCGCAATCCATTCAAAATTTTCGCTACTGCTACACCGGGTCACGCCCACCACCGCCCAAAAACCGGAGGTGCCCAATGACCAACCCCCAAGACCTGAAAACCATCGGCCTCACCCCTTTCTCCTACCACGCCAACCAACCGCTGTTTCGCATCAATGCCGGTGTCCCGGTAATCAAAGCCCTCTCCCACGCTTCCGATCTGCTCCACATCGCCAAACTTCTAGCATCTGACGCCGCCATGGTCCGTGACACCGACCGGCATGCCTGGGCGTCGCATTTTTTGCAGGATATGAGTAAGGCGATCATCGATGACGTAGCGAAGGTGCTCGATGCACCGGGTAACAATCGTAACCAGTGACGTCGTCACGTAGACCCAAGCCGCACGCGTAAAAAAGCCCCGAATCAATCGGGGCTTTTCCTTTCTCAGCCTTGCATCAGGCTTAGATGGTGCAACCGATCATCAAAAAATGTTGATCGGGTAATCCACGAACACTCGCACTTCATTACCGCTGGAGTTGTACTCACTCGATTTCTGCGAGACACGCAGGATCGAGCTGCGCAGTTTCACGCTTAGGTCTTTGGCCGGGCCACTTTGCACGACGTATTTGAACTGGTTGAAGATTTCGCGCTCGGTACCGCCTTCGCTGGTGGAAGTGGTGATGTTGTCGCCGCGCACGTAGGCAAAGTTGTAGCTCAGGCCTGGAACACCGAAGGTGCTGAAGTCCAGGCCGTAGCCCAGTTGCCAGCTGCGTTCGTCTTCGGCGTTGAAGTCGGACCAGTAGGAGTTCGCCAGGTAGATGGTGTTGCCGCCGTCGCCGATGCGACCTTGGTCTTTCTGGTAGCCGCCGTAGGGGTAGCCCAGGTTGCTGTCGCCGGTGCTGCGCTGGTGGGCGAGCGTGAACGAGTGCGCGCCGGTGGCGAATGTGGCGGCCAGGCTCCAGATCTTGTTGTCGTCACCGGTCGCACCGCTTTCGCGGACGTAGGAATCGTCCAGCTTGGTGCGGTAGCCGTTGAAGTCCAGGGTCAGGGACTGATCCTTGTCGATCGGGAACACGTAGTTGGCGTTCACGTATTGCTTCTTCAACACGTCTTCGACGTCGGAGGCGTACAGCGCAGCCTTGAACTGTTCGGTGAACTGGTAGCTACCGCCCAACACGTTAATCGACTTCAGGCCTCCGCTGTCACGGCCTTCAGCGCTTTTGCGCGATTCGGCGGTGAAGCGACCGGCGTTCAGCTCCAGGCCTTTGATCTCCTTGGAGGTAATCAAGGTGCCGGTGTAGCTTTCTGGCAGCAGGCGAGAGTTGTCGTAGCTCAACACCGGCAAGGCCGGCATCTGGTCGCCGTAAGTCAGAACGGTGCTGGATACGCGGAATTTTACCGCGCCACCGGCTTTGGTCAGGTCGCCGGCCGGGTTGCCGCTGTCGCCTTCCTTAAAGAAGTCAATGCCTTGGCCGCCGCTGTGACTACCACGGTCCAGACGCAAAGCGTACAGACCGAAGGCATCAACGCCTACGCCGACGGTACCTTGGGTGAAGCCCGAGGTGTAGGTGCCGATGGCAGCCTGACCCCATTCACGCTGGTCGTCGTTGCCGTCTTTTTTGTCGCGATTGATGTAGGCATTGCGCAGCAGCACTTTGAGGCTGCTGTCTTCAACAAAACCCTTGGATTCGGCCTGGTCGTTAGCCATGACCTGTGTAGCACTCAACATCCCCAGAGCGATCAGGCTGATTCGCTTGTTCAACATTTTGTTCTTTTCCTTATGACCGGTTGATACGCGCTGTGTCGAACGGCTGAAACGGCGCTATCGCACTCTTTTTTCACCCCAAACAAAAAGGCCCGCGCACGAAGTAATCGTGGCGGGCCTTTTTGTTATTTTATGAGTCATGGCGGTTAGCCACAGGCGTGGGGCGAATCCTAGCCGCGCCCTTAACCCTGTGTCAATTTCATGAATCGTCTGTAAACAGGTCACAAACGTCTAAGAAAGTGATGCTCGTGCGGGAAGCGACTGACTCAGCCATGCCGCGAACGCTTGCGGCTTGCCGAGCCACGGGCCGATATCGATCAGAGTGAATTGGCCGTTGTGTTCCAGGGCGAAGGTCGGGAAACCCTGGCCGCCGACCTCGGCCAGGAATGCTCGACTGTCCTTGATGTGGCGATCGGTTTCAGCGTCTTTGAAAGCAGCCTGGAACGCTTGAGGTTCCAGACCGATGTCTTTCGCGAGTTCTAACAACACAGCTTCATCGGCAATGCGTCGACCTTCCTCGTAATGAGCACTCTGCAAACGCCCCAGCAACTCCAGTCCGCGACCGGCGATCTGCTCGGCTGCCAGCACCGCGGCAATCGGCGGTGCGGAATCGAACACCGCTGTCTCATCGCGCAGCAATCCTTCGAAATACGCCTCGCCGAACGGCTGGCCGGTGTACTCGGCAATGCGACGGTCGTGGGGTATCACGTAGTTGCGCAGTTGTGGCGAGACGGTCTGGCGGTTGGCGCCGGTCATCATGCCGCCGCCGTGAGCGATCACTGGCAACACAGCCTGAGCGGCTTGCACCAACGGTTTTGCGCCGTAGCACCAGCCGCATAACGGGTCGTAAATGTAGTGAAGGATCATGGGAAGACTCCGGCAAAAGCGTAGGAAAAATAGATGCCGGCAGATTAGTCCTCCGCCCGTTTCTGAAAAACGCTGCAATGACTTTCAGTCTGTTTCATGAATCGGTCAAATGACCTCACGACCCCACTGTAGCCATCTCGACACAATTCGAAATAATCAAACAGCGAAACCTTTCAAGAATAATTAACGGAAGTAAATAGCAAGCATTACCATTCACACCCTCGAATTACTCCACCCTTCCGGATGCGCTTCAGATGCCTGCACCCTTTCGCCTCACGCCCGTCACCCTTGGGCTTTCTGCATTTTTCTCTGCCGGTTTTGCCTGCGCCGCCACCACTGTTTTACCCGAGACGTCGATCAGCGTCGAAGCTGAAGCCGATGACCCGCGCGTGAAAGAAACCAGCACCGCGACCCGCACCGCCACGCCGGTGCGCTACGTTCCACAAGCCATCGACTCGATCAAAACCGCGAACGTCGTGAATTACGGCACCAACGATCTGGGCACCGCGCTGAGCGGCATCCCCAACGTCAGCAGCGGCGCCGACACTCGCTTCGACAGCTTGCGCATCCGCGGTTTCGACGCCAGCAACGACTTCTACCTCGACGGCATCCGCGACGACAGCCAATACGTGCGCGATTTGCACAACATCGAACGCATCGAAGTCCTCAAAGGCCCGGCCGCTGTTTTGTATGGCCGTGGCAGTCAGGGCGGGATCGTCAATCGGGTCAGCAAACTGCCTGAATTCGGTCGCCGCTCGACCCTCGAGGCCCAGGGCGGCAGCGATGATTTGCGCAGCCTCTACGCTGACCTCAGCACCGACCCGAGCGAGAACATCAGCCTGCGCCTGAACATGGGCAACATGGACCAAAACAGCTTCCGTGACGGCGTGAGCGGCAATCGCCAACTGTTCGCTCCATCGATGAGCTGGCAACTGACGCCGGACCTGAACTGGCTGGTGCAGTACGAATACAGCCGCTACAACCGTACGCCGGATCGCGGCATCCCCGGTGTAAACGGGCGTCCGGCGGACGTAGGACGGGATACGACCTACGGTAGCGAACACGATTTCATCGACGACAAGTCGCAATCCCTGCGCTCGAAACTCAGTTATGAGCTCAGCGACAACTGGCAGCTGCGCCAGACCCTGGGCGTGTTCAAGCTCAACAGCGATTTCGACAACACCTACCTGACGGGTTATACCCCGGCGACCAACAAGGTCACGCGCCAGCACTGGCAACAGGACCTGACCACCCGCAACGTCTACAACAACGTCGAACTGGAAGGCGGTTTTGACACGTTTGGCCTTGAGCATCGCTTGCTGACCGGCATCGAAATCGGCAGCCAGCGGCGCGACCCTACGTTGTACAACGCGGCCACCGGACGCGGGGCTCAGCCTGTACCGGCACTGGACCTGTACAACCCCGACCGCAATTTGCGCCATACGGGGCGGATGCAAGTGTCCAGCAGCACTCACACCGAAGTCGAAAGCCGTGCGGTGTACGTGCAGGATCAACTGCGCCTGAACGATCAATGGCAACTGTTGGCCGGTCTGCGTTACGACACCTTCGACATCGAGTCGACCAACAAGCTGCGGGACATTTCCGAAGATCGCGACAGCCATAGCACCAGCCCGCGTGTAGGACTGGTGTGGACGCCGCTGCAGAATCATTCCTTCTACGCCTCCTGGAGCAAGACTTTTTCCCCGGTCGGCGGTGGTTTGATCGGTATCACCCCAGGCGCCGCCGGCAACAGCAATGACCTGAGTCCCGAGCTGACCAAGCAAAAGGAAATCGGCGTGAAGAGCGACTGGCTCGATGACCGACTGAGTACCACGTTGGCGATCTACGAACTGGAGCTCTACAACCGCCGTACCAGCGATCCCAACGATCCGACCGTCACCTTGCTCACCGGCGTGCAGCGTTCCCGCGGGATCGAGCTGACTGGCACCGGCAAAATCGCCGACAACTGGTATGTGCGCGGTGGCGTGGGTGTGCAGGACGCGACGGTCGTAAAGGACAACAACGGCTTTGAAGGCAAACGCATCAGCAACGTGGCCAAGCATAACGGCAGCCTGTTCCTGACCTGGAAACCGGAAATGGGCTGGTACGCCGAAACCGGTCTGACCCTGGTGGGCCAGCGTTATGCCGACAACCTCAACACCACCGTGCTACCGGGTTATGGCCGCTGGGATGCATTGGCCGGGTTCCGGCAGAAGGATTGGGATTTGCGCGCGGCGCTGAACAACATCAGCGACAAGACCTATTACTCGTCGGCCACCAGCGCGGCGCAGATTCAGCCGGGTGAACCGCGCAGCCTGGTCGTGACCGGAACCTACAGCTTCTAAACACCGCAAAACCCTGTGGGTCTGCAGTGATCACAAAAACCTTCGCCCATAAAAAAAGCGCCGCCATCCCGGCAGCGCTTTTATCAATCCGTTGTTTTTCTTCTTATCCTTCCATCACATCCCACAACGCTTCCAGCTCCGCTTCGCTGAATAAACCAGCGGGGTAGCGTTCGATCATCATCCGGCGCGGATCAGGCTCTCTGATCTGACGCGTTCCATTGGACTTCAACCAGTGCGCCAGGACCTGGAGCGATTCGCTGTTTACTGCCAGGGGATGCAACGCCCGCTCGCTCACCACATTCATTTCGGCGTTCATTTCCGCGCTCTCTCCTGGTTTGTGAGCGGCTAACTTATCCAAGGTTTATGACAGAACATCGCAGTTCTCCCCCTCCCTGTTTTGCACCATGAGAGATACAAGAGCTGTGCCAAGGTTTCGTAACTGTCGACAAGCGGATACAAAAAAGCCCGCAGTCCTGTAAGACTGCGGGCTTTCTGCCAGACCGTGAGCTAAAACGTTTGCCTGAATTATTTTGCAATCAACTCAAGCTGTTACAACTGCACTCACTCTTTGTGCGGTGCTGGCTGTTGTTGGGTAAGGCAGTGGATGTTACCGCCTCCCAGTAACAGTTCGCGGCCGGGCACCATCACCACTTCGTGCTGCGGGAACAGTGCCTGCAAAATCTCTTTTGCCGGGCCATCCAACGGGTCGTCAAAGCTCGGCGCGATGATGCCGCCGTTAACGATCAGAAAGTTCACGTAGGAACCGGCCAGACGCACAGTCGGATTACGTTCCTGAGTCCCGTCCACCGGATCCACACCAGCGCACTCTTCTTCGGTCGCATACAGCGGCCCCGGAATCGGCATTTTGTGCACCGTGAATGGGCGACCCTTGGCGTCGGTGCTGCTTTCCAGCACTTTCATTGCCGCCTGGCAGCGCGGGTAGTTCGGGTCCTGCGGGTCATCGGTCCAGGCCAGCAACACTTCGCCCGGACGCACGTAGCAGCAGAAGTTATCCACATGGCCATCGGTTTCGTCGTTGAACAAACCGTCCGGCAGCCAGATGATCTTATCCACAGCCAGATTCGCGCTAAGCACCGCTTCGATCTCTGCGCGGTTCATGTGCGGATTGCGATTGCGGTTAAGCAGGCATTCTTCGGTGGTGATCAGCGTGCCTTCGCCATCGACGTGGATCGAACCGCCTTCGAGCACAAAGCCCTCGGTGCGATAGCGCTGGCTGCGCTCGATCTCGAGGATCTTGCCGCCCACCTGGGAATCGCGATTCCACGGCGAGTACAGCCCCCCGTCGAAACCGCCCCACGAGTTGAAGTCCCAATTCACACCACGGACTTCGCCACCGTTATTGATGACAAACGTCGGACCAGTGTCGCGAACCCAGGCGTCGTCGCTGGACATTTCCACCACACGAATATTCGGCACGTCCAGGCGGGCACGGGCGTTTTCGTATTGGCCGGCGGAAACCGCCACGGTCACCGGTTCGAAACGGGCAATGGCTTTGGCTACCGCGACGTGCGCGGCTTGCGCCGGTTTACCACCCAGACGCCAGTTGTCCGGACGCTCGGGCCAGATCATCCAGGTCTGGGTTTGTGGCGCCCACTCGGCGGGCATATAAAAGCCGTCGGCGCGAGGCGTGCTGTGCAAAGTGGTCATGGCGATCAGGACTCCAGGGAACCGTCGAGGGTTTTCAGTGTGCCATACAGGTTCGGGCGACGATCACGGAACGACCCCCACGCGCTGCGGATGTGTTCCAGTTCGTCCAGATCGAAGCTCTGAACCAGCACACCTTCTTCGGTTTCGTTGAGTTCTTGAACCTTCTCGCCGAACTGGTTGGCGATGAACGACGAGCCGTAGAACGTAATGTCGTAGCCGTCCTGCTCTTCGTTGCCGATGCGGTTGCTGGCGATCAGCGGCATCAGGTTGGCACCGGCATGGCCTTGTTGCACGCGCTGCCAGTGATCACGGGACGAAATGGTCTTGTCGTGTGGCTCGCTGCCGATCGCTGTCGGGTAGAACAGAATTTCCGCGCCCAGCAACGCCATGCTGCGGGCGCATTCCGGGAACCACTGGTCCCAGCAGATACCCACGCCGATTTTCGCGTAACGGGTATTCCAGACTTTGAAGCCGGTATCGCCCGGATTGAAGTAATACTTTTCGTGGTAGCCAGGGCCGTCCGGGATATGGCTTTTACGATAAATCCCGAGGTTGCTGCCGTCGGCATCGATAATCGCGATGCTGTTGAAACGCGCGCGGCCCGCCAGTTCATAGAAGCTGATCGGCAGAACCACTTGCAGCTCTTTGGCGACTTTCTGGAAGTGCTTGATGGCGACGTTGTCTTCAACGGTCGTGGCCAGCTGCAGGTAATCCGGGTTCGGCTTCTGACAAAAGTAGGGAGCCTCGAACAGTTCCTGGATCAGGATGATCTGCGCGCCTTGCGCCGCGGCCTCACGGACCAGCCGCTCGGCGGTCTCGATGTTGGCTTCAAGGTCCCAGGAACAGGCCATCTGGGTGGCGGCGACGGTAACGATACGGCTCATGAATCATCTCCGGGGCAATTGCTTGAGGGTCGAGCGTGGCATCGACCGATGACAGAAATGGGAAGCACCGGGCGTGGTGAGGCCACGCCTAGGCAGTGGCGACTTTATAACCGATAAAAATCGGCTTTTGAAGCTTAAAATAATCCACCTGTCGAAATTAATTCAATTAACCCAGATAATAATCGAACTTTAACGCTATCTCTGTGGGAGCGAGCTTGCTCGCGATGTGGCCAGACCAGCCAACATTGATGTTGAATGTAGGACCGCTATCGCGAGCAAGCTCGCTCCAACAGGGGATAGGTGTTTACAGACCTTCTGCGAGCACCTTCGACAGCATGTCCACGAAGAAATCCACGCTCTGACGCGAAGTCACCATCGGCGGTTTGATCTTGAGGACGTTCAGGTAATCGCCGGTCGGCTGCATGAAGATCCCCAGCTCGCGCAATCGATCACACAGCGCCGTTGTTTCTTCGGTTGCCGGTTCCAGGGTTTCGCGATTGCGGATCAACTCGACGCCCAGATAGAAGCCGGAACCATGCACCGCGCCCACCAACGGATGAATATCGATCAGCGCTTCAAGCCGCTCCTTGAAATACCCGCCCACGACTTGAGCGTTTTCCCAGAGCTTTTCTTCCTCCATCACATCCAGCACTGCCATGCCGATCTGGCAACTGACCGGGCTGCCGCCGGCCGACGAGAAGAAGTAACCCTCGGCCTCCAGCGCTTCGGCGATTTCCCGACGAGTGATCACCGCCCCCAGCGGCTGACCGTTGCCCATGCCTTTGGCCATGGTGATGATGTCCGGCACCACGCCCTGTTCTTCGAAACCCCAGAAAAAGTTGCCCATGCGCCCGTAACCGACCTGCACTTCATCGGCGATGCAGACACCGCCCTGAGCACGAACCAGCGCATAAACCTGCTTCAAATACCCAGGCGGCAACGAGATACCGCCGGCATTGCCGTACACCGGTTCGCAGATAAAACCGGCCAGCTGACGTTTCTGCTCGGCAATTTTCGCCAGGTTGTGTTCGACGCTGCGCACGTAGTCCGGCGCGCTATCCGGTCCACGGAATTCGCCGCGATAGGTGTTCGGCGCGGTGACCGGGTGCACCCAGTCCGGACGGCTGCTCAAAGCCTTCGGGTTGTCGGCAATCGAGGTCGACACCGCGTCCGCGCCCACTGTCCAGCCGTGATAGGCCTCTAGCACGCTGAGCATGTCGCGACCGCCGCTGTAGGCCCATGCCAGGCGGATTGCCAGGTCGTTGGCCTCGCTGCCGCTGTTGACCAGGAACACCCGATCCATGGAATCCGGCGACAACTTCAGCAAGCGCTCGGAAAACTCGGCAACCGCTGCGTAGTTAAAACGAGAGTTGGTGTTGAGCAGCGACCACTGCCGACTGGCGACCGCGGCCATGCGCGGGTGACCATGGCCGAGCACCGCAACGTTGTTGAGCATGTCGAGGTAGGAACGGCCCTGCATGTCGATCAGGTGATTGCGCCAGCCACGTTCGATGCGCGGTGGATCGACGTAATAATGCTTCTGGGTACGGGCGAAACTGGCGTCACGGCGTGCCAGCAACGTCTGCGAATCGAGTTCCTCTTCGGCGTCACAGGCCAGCCCCAGCAGCACCGCCGGTGACGGGCACAACGCTTGCCAGGCCGTGGCACGAGACGGCGTACAAAACAAGGGTGCATTGAACGAAGCGCCTCGGCACAACTGCACGATCAGTGGCCCGCTGACCGAACCCAGCACCTGGCCTTTGACCAGCGCTGCACCCGTGTGCAGCGACGGCGTCACGCCCCACAACCGCACACTCAGTTGCGGGCCGTCCAATTGCAGCACGCCTGCCGCCGGCTGATGCACCACCCCGGCAAACGGCGACTCGACCGCCGTGCCGTGGGGCACTCGCAACTCGACGTGCAATGGGCAAGTGTCCGGCTCAGCGGCGCTGTCCGGGCGGGTGCGGGACAAGCGATATTGCCCATAACGACTGGCCGCCAGACCGTGAGCCGCGGCAGCTTCGGTCAGCAAACGCTGATCGATCCCCTCCTGCTCCCAGTTGCCGGCCTCAAAATGCGGACTGAGCACGCCCAGATCGATCAACGCAAACTCACGCCCCACCAGGCTCGGCAACAGCGGCGCGAAGCCTTCGCTGCCGATGCTCGGCAGGTTCTGGCCGACCGAGGTCAGGATCGCCGCTTCCATCAGCGCCAACGGCACCGATGTAGCGACGCGGAAAATCTCCCACTCGTGGGTGAGGTTGTCGCGGCTGTATTCGTTGCCAGGATCAATGTTGACCTGTTGCTCGCCGCTGAGCACCAACACCGCCGCACGGGCGACGATCAGTGGCCAGAGCGCCAGTAGCTCTTCATGCGTGAGCGGATTGACAGCGTGATAGGCCTGGACCGCCGGCAAAATGTAGAACGGATCGCCATCGGCGTGGTGCAGCAGCGCCGCGCAGGTCACCGACAGATCAGTAATGCGCCAGGTACGAACCAGGTCGCCGAAATCGATCACACCTTGCAATTGCCACTGGCGTTGCGAATCTCGCTGCCACACCACATTGTCGTCAGTGATATCCATGTGAATCGCCTGCACTGGCAGCTTATCCACAAGCGGCTGCAAATGACGCTCGGCCCGTTCAGCCGCATCGGCGATCAGCCGGCGTTGCTGGTCGTCGTTGATGACCGGCAGCAAATGCGCGATCAACGCGTTGGCGTGGCGGGCGTCCCATTGAAGGGTGCGCTCGAGGCCTGGATGGTCGAAACCGGCCAGCGCCAGGTCCATTTCACCGCAGAGCCGACCGAAGCCGGCCACCACTGAACCGGGCAGATGATCCAGGTGTGTGAGCGACTGGCCTTCGATGTAATCGAGCAGGCGCACATGCACCGGTTGGCCGCCGACTTCCAGGGAGAGAATATCTGCACCGTTTTTGGCGGGAATCACTCGTGGCACATGCACATCAGGGTGTTCACCCAAATGCTTGAGCCCGGCGTGCTGGGCGTGCAGCTCCTGCGCCGAGTAGTCGCCACGGCAGATTTTCAGGACAAAACGCCCTTGGTCGCTGTCGACCCGATAGTTAAGATCCTGCTGGCTGCCGAGGGCCTGCAACCTTCCACTCAGCCCGTAATGTCCCTTCAGCAGCTCAAGCGCTTGCTCCGCAGACACTTGCGGGCTGGGCAAACTGGCGCGATGAATCAACGTGGCGAGTGGCATACAACGACCCCTGAAATTTTATTAGTCGCTTATATCGCCACTGCTTGGGGCGATACGCAACCCCCTTTGCTAGCCTGAGACCCACCTGAGGCTCGACAGAATCAGTGAACGGATCAGGAAATAACACACGCCACTCGCCCCGGCCGTCACTTTGCGCAAGAATGACGCCCATCAACGCCTATTGCTGGAGAAAGACCATGAATGTAGTCACCACCGACCTGCCCGGTGTACTGATCGTCGAACCCAAGGTATTTGGTGACGAGCGTGGCTTCTTCTACGAAAGCTTCAATGCCAAGGCTTTCAAAGAAGCGACTGGCCTGGAGACGAACTTCGTTCAAGACAACCACTCGCGCTCGCAAAAAGGCGTCTTGCGCGGCCTGCATTACCAGCTGGAAAACACTCAGGGCAAACTGGTTCGCGTCACAGCCGGTGAAGTACTCGACGTGGCTGTGGACATTCGCCGCAGCTCGCCACATTTCGGCAAATGGGTGGCCGTGCGTCTGTCTGCCGAGAACCATCGTCAAATGTGGGTCCCGGAGGGTTTCGCCCACGGTTTCGTGGTGCTGAGCGAGTTCGCCGAATTCCTCTACAAAACCACCGACTACTACACCCCGTCCGCCGAACGCAGCATTCGCTGGGACGACCCGGACCTGGCCATCGATTGGCAACTGGACGAAGCACCGCAACTGTCCGGCAAAGATCAGGCCGCCGCGTTCTTCAAGGACGCTGACGTCTTTTCCTGAAACACCGTCTGAATCTTCACCGCGCAAGCGTGCCTGACCCACGGCGCGCAGACTGCGCCCGCAAGCCTAGGCATAATGCGCCTGTACCCACAGGCGCTCGATGCTCATGACTCCGACCCTTCCCCGCAGACCCCGCTGGCGCAGCCTGGCCCTGCTCGCGCTGTGCCTGGCGCCGTTGCTGTGGCCGCTGCAGCATCTGGCCGAGCGTTACTACCGCAGCGAACTGGCCGGGCAGAACCGTCAGACCCTCGACCTTTACGTCGCCAACCTGCTGGGTACCCTGCACCGCTATGAGGTGTTGCCGCAAATCCTCGGCGATCTGCCGGCCCTGCGAGCCGTCCTCGGCGCGCCCGACGATGGCGTCACCCAGGGCAACGCCAATCGCTTGTTGAAAAATATCAGCGCCCAGACCGGCGCCGAAGTCATGTACCTGATGGACACTACGGGCAAGACTCTGGCCGCGTCCAATTGGGACAAACACGACAGTTTCGTCGGGCGTAACTTTTCCTTCCGGCCGTATTTCAGCGAAGCCATGGCCGGGCGACTTGGGCGTTTTTTCGGTTTGGGCACGACATCGGCCAAGCGCGGTTATTTCTTCGCCGCCGCCGTGAATAACGGCGAAAAGATCATCGGCGTGCTGGTGGTCAAGGTTGACCTGGACCACACCGAAAGTCTCTGGGGCAAAACCCCGGAACAACTGCTGCTGACCGACCATAACGGCGTGGTCATTCTCACGTCGCGGCCCGAGTGGCGATTCCGCTCGACCCGCCCGTTGGGCGAAGAAGAACGCAAGGCTATTACTGCGATTCAACCTTATCCGACCCGTGATCCCAAACCATTGCGGCTCAACCCCAACGCCTGGCTGACACAAACCCAGGCCATTGCAGAAACCGGTTGGAACGTCAGCATCCTCGCCCCACGCACTTTGATCGATCGCCCGGTACGCACGGTCGTCGCCATCGGCGGCGCGGCGTTGTTGGTGTTGATGTTGCTGCTGGGGCTGATGATACAGCGCCGCCGCCATTACCTTGATCGAATCGCCTTTGAAGCCAAGGCCCGTCGCGAGCTGGAAGGCCGGGTAGCCGAGCGGACCAGCGACCTCGAAGGCCTCAACCGTCGACTGAAACAGGAAGTGCTGGAACGCGAGCAGGCCCAGCAAGAGCTGGTTCGCGCTCAGGATGATCTGGTGCAGGCCGGCAAATTGTCGGCCCTTGGCACCATGTCGGCGAGCATCAGCCACGAATTGAATCAACCGCTGGCGGCGATCCGCAGCTATGCAGAAAACGCCGAGGTGCTGCTCGATCATCAGCGCACCGACGATGCGCGCGGCAACCTCAAGTTGATCAGCGAACTGACCGGGCGCATGGCCTCGATCATCGCTCACCTGCGCGCCTTCGCCCGGCGCGATCGCCACGCCCCGGAAAGCGTCGCCCTGCAACCGGCGCTGGACGATGCGCTGGCGCTGCTGGCCAAGCGTCGACGCAGCATGGAAGTCGAGCTGATCCGCGACTTGCCGGCCGCCACGCTGTGGGTCGAGGCCGGGGAAACCCGTCTGCGTCAGGTGCTCGGCAATCTGCTGGCCAACGCCCTGGACGCCCTGACGGAAAAAGGCCCGCCGCGTAAGCTCTGGTTGAGTGCCCAATCCACTGCCGACGGCGTCAATCTGTACATTCGCGACAATGGCCCCGGGTTCTGCCTGGAGGCACTTGGACGCGCCAGCGAGCCCTTCTACACCACCAAGACCCGCACTCAGGGGCTTGGGTTAGGGCTGGCGATTTGCGAAACCCTGATGCGCGCCTTCGGTGGTGAACTGTCGTTCGCCAACCACAAGGAAGGTGGCGCCCTGATTACCCTGAAGTTGCGTGCAGGCGCACCGGGTGTAAGCCTGCAACCGTCCGAGGACCGAAGTGCATGACCATCGACAACCGCATCCAGGTCGTGCTGATCGACGACGATCCGCACCTGCGTCAGGCCCTGAGCCAGACCCTGGACCTCGCCGGCCTGAAAATCCTGCCGCTCGCTGAAGCCAAAGGCCTGGCCGCGCAACTGGAGCGCGACTGGCCCGGCGTGGTGGTCAGTGACATCCGGATGCCGGGCATGGACGGTCTCGAACTGCTGACTGAACTGCATGCCCAGGACTCGGAACTGCCAGTGCTGCTGATTACCGGTCACGGCGATGTGCCGCTGGCGGTGCAAGCCATGCGCGCCGGGGCTTATGACTTTCTGGAAAAGCCCTTTGCCAGCGACGCTTTGCTCGACAGCGTGCGCCGCGCCCTCGCCCTGCGCCGGCTGGTGCTGGACAACCGCAGCCTGCGTCTGGCCCTGAGCGATCGCAATGAGCTGAGCACCCGCCTGGTCGGGCAATCAGCGCCGATGCTGCGTCTGCGCGAGCAGATCGGTGCATTGGCGGCGACCAAGGCCGATGTACTGATCCTTGGCGAAACCGGCGCCGGTAAAGAAGTTGTCGCACGTGCATTGCACGATCTGTCGAGTCGTCGTAACGGTCCGTTCGTGGCGATCAATGCCGGCGCCCTGGCCGAGTCGGTAGTCGAAAGCGAGCTGTTCGGTCACGAGCCAGGCGCCTTTACCGGCGCGCAAAAGCGCCGCATCGGCAAGTTCGAATTCGCCAATGGCGGCACGTTATTTCTTGATGAAATCGAAAGCATGAGCCTGGATGTGCAGGTGAAATTGCTGCGTTTGCTGCAAGAGCGGGTCGTCGAGCGCTTGGGCGGCAATCAGCTGATCCCGTTGGACATCCGCATCATCGCTGCGACCAAGGAAGACCTGCGTCAATCCGCCGATCAGGGCCGCTTCCGTGCCGACTTGTATTACCGCCTGAACGTCGCACCGCTGCGTATTCCGCCGCTGCGCGAGCGCGGCGAAGATGCGCTGATGCTGTTCCAGCATTTCGCCGATGAAGCCAGCGCTCGCCATGGCCTACCGCCCCACGAGTTGCAACCGGGACAACGCGCCCTGCTGCTGCGCCACACCTGGCCGGGCAACGTGCGGGAATTACAGAACGCCGCCGAACGCTTTGCCCTGGGCCTGGAACTGGCCCTGGACAATAACCCAGCGGATGGCGCTGTCGGCATGACGGTCGAAGTGGTCAGCGGCGGTCTCAGCGAACAAGTGGAAAACTTCGAGAAGAGCTTGATCGCCGCCGAACTGGCGCGTTCTCACAGCTCGGTGCGCAGCCTAGCCGAAGCCCTTGGCATCCCACGCAAGACCTTGCACGACAAACTGCGCAAGCACGGGCTGAACTTCGCCGATGGTGGCAGCAGCCACACCGACGAACTCGATTGAGCTACCGTCAATTCATCATCTTCAAAAAAGAGATCCGTGCATGAGCCGCGACAGCCGTCATCTGGAATCAGTCCTCCATCGCGACATTCCCCTGACGCGGGATATGGGCCTAAAAGTGCTCGATTGGCACGACCAGCAACTGCGCCTTCACTTGCCGCTGGAGGCCAACGTCAATCATAAAAGCACCATGTTCGGCGGCAGCCTGTATTGCGGCGCCGTACTGGCCGGTTGGGGCTGGCTGCATTTGCGTTTGCGGGAAGAAGGGGTTGAAGGCGGACACATCGTGATTCAGGAAGGGCAGATCAGCTATCCGCTGCCGGTAACCATTGACGCGACAGCGATTTGTCATGCGCCGAGTGCAGCGGTGTGGAAGAAGTTTTTGGCGATGTATAAGCGGTATGGGAGAGCGCGGTTGACACTGCATTCGCGCATCGTCAACGCCGACAGTGATGAGGATGCGGTGACGTTTACCGGGCAGTACGTCCTGCACCGCTAAAGCAAAAGATCTTTACGCCCGCGCCAACGCCAGCAGCTTCTCCCGCCACACAGCCTTCGCCGGCAGTGCCAGGAAAAACTCATTCAACAACGACTCCCGCGCCGGATAACAAAACGGCGCGCCGCTCAAATCCAGCACCTCACCGCCCGCTCCTTCCAGCACGCCTTGTGCCGCCGCCGTGTCCCACTGCGAAGTCGGCGCCAACCGCGGATAACAATCCGCCGCCCCCTCCGCCAACAAACAGAACTTCAGTGAACTGCCGATATTGGCCAGTTGCAGTTCACCCAGACTGTCGCTCAACCCGGCCAGCAGACGCTCCTGCTCAGGACTTGAATGCCGACGACTGGCAACCACGGTAAACGCTTCACCCTCAGCAGGAACCTCGCGAACCTGAATCGGCAAAGGTTGCGCGTCTTTATCGCCACGCCACGCGCCCAAACCCGCACCACCGACGTAGAAACGCCCGTTGGTCGGCATCGACACCACGCCAAACACCACTCGCCCCTGCTCGATCAGCGCAATGTTGACGGTAAATTCTTCGCTACCGGAAATGAACTCCTTGGTCCCGTCCAGTGGGTCCACCAGCCACCAACGCTGCCACCCGGCGCGCACGCTCTGGGGAATGTTGGCGTCTTCTTCCGACAGCACCGGAATGCTCGGGTCCAGCGCTGTCAGCCCGGCCAGGATCAGATGGTGAGCGGCCATGTCGGCGGCCGTCACCGGAGAATCATCGGATTTTGCAGTCACGGCAACGTTGGCACGCCAGAACGGCAGAATCGCTTCACCGGCTTTCAGCGCCAGTTCAACAACAGACGCCATCAACGGATGGGGGAAAATCATGGCTGGAACACTCCACGCTGAGTCAGCAGATCACGGGCCAGATACAGTGCTGCCAATGCACGGCCCTCAGTGAATCGCGGGTTCTGGGCCAGGGCCGACAACTCACGCAGGTTGATTTTGTCCACGCCCATCGGCTCGGGCTCATCACCTTCAAGGCTTTCTTCGTACAGATCAGTGGCCAACACCACCTGGATCTTCTGGCTCATGTAACCGGGCGACAACGACAACTCAGTCAAATGCTCCAGTTGCCGCGCGCCGTACCCGGCCTCTTCCTTGAGCTCCCGCTCGGCCGCCGCCAGCACGTCCTCGCCCGGCTCGATCAAGCCTTTGGGCAAGGACAGCTCGTATTCATCGGTGCCGCCGCAATACTCTTCAACCAGCACCGCGTGGTCCGCATCCAGCATCGCCACGATCATCACCGCGCCATAACCGGCGCCCTTGCCCACCAGTCGCTCATACGTGCGTTCCACGCCATTGGAAAAGCGCAACTTCAGCTCTTCGACGCAGAACAAGCGGCTAGTGGCGACGATCTCGCGGGCGAGGATGGTGGGTTTCTGGCGCATGAGCGGCTCCTTGGCGATAGCGCGTTACTATACCCGGCCTATCCTGATTGTTTACGTCGGATATCTTTTTTACCGCTGGAGAAGTTTTTATGTCCCTGCTGCCCTGGCGCGACATCGACACCGTTCTGCTGGATATGGACGGCACGCTGCTGGACCTGCACTACGACAACCATTTCTGGATGGAGCACCTGCCCCAGCGCTACGCCGAGTTGCACGGGGTGAGTCGGGCCATGGCCGAGATGGAGTTGCAACCGTTGTTCGAACGCAACGCCGGCCAGTTGCAGTGGTATTGCCTGGATTTCTGGAGCGCCGAGCTCAAACTGCCGGTGCGCGAACTGAAACTGGAAACCGCGCATCTGATCGCCTTGCGACCGGACGCGGACACCTTTCTGGCCGCCATCAAACAGGCCGGCAAGCGCGTGGTGCTGATCACCAATGCACACCGCGATTCGCTGTCACTAAAACTGGAAAGAATCGAACTGGCGCCATACTTCGAGCGGTTGATCAGCTCACATGATTACGGTTTCCCCAAGGAGAATCCGCAGTTCTGGGAGGCGTTGCAGGCGGACATCGATTTCGACCCGGCGCGCAGTCTGTTTATCGACGATACATTGCCGATCCTGCGCAGCGCGCGGAATTTTGGGGTGGCGCATCTGTTGGCCGTGCGTGAGCCGGACAGCCGTAAAGGTCCGAAGGACACGGCGGAGTTTGCGGCGGTTGGGGATTATCGGGAGTTGATTGCCGGGCTCTAGAACCTGACGCGGTCATTGTGGCGAGGGGGCTTGCCCCCGTTCGGCTGCGAAGCAGTCGTAAAGATTTTTGGGCCGCGGCGCGACCCAACGGGGGCAAGCCCCCTCGCCACAGGTCTTGGGTTACTCAGGAATCCGCAACGACTGCCCCGGATAAATCTTGTTCGGATCCTTCAGCATCGGTTTGTTCGCCTCAAAGATCTTTTGATACTTGTTGGCATCACCATACACACGCTTGGAAATGGCGCTGAGGGTGTCGCCCTTCTCGACCGTCACAAATTTCGCGGGTGTAGCCACCGGTCCGGTCACAGTGATCTGGTCATCAACACCGCTGATTCCAGCCACGTTACCGAGCGCAAGAAGGATTTTTTCCTTCTCTTCCTGACTGGCCGCTTCACCTGTGGCGATGACTTTATCGCCTTCTACCTTCACTTGAATTTTGGAAGTGTCGATTCCCGTCAGCGCATCCTTCACGTGCTTGGTCAACGCTTCACTATTGGCTTCGGCCTTGTCCGGCGTCAGCGCATCGAGGATTTTTTCACCGGCTTCTTTTAAAAAACTGAAAAGGCTCATCGTGTGCTCTCCTTGGGGTTAGGTGTCCAGACGCAAAAGCCTAGACCAAGGTTGCAAGACACGGTTCCAACCCGACCAATGACGCCGCTTCCCCCCAAGCGCTAGAATCCGAACCTTCCCGCGCCCTGGAGCGAAGATGGACATCAAGCAACTGAAATTCCTCATCGCCCTCGACGAAACCCGGCATTTCGGCCAGGCCGCTGCGCGTTGTCACATCACCCAGCCGACCCTGTCCATGCGCCTGCGCAGCCTCGAAGAAGAACTCGAGTTGCCGCTGGTCAATCGCGGTCAGCGCTTTGAAAGTTTTACCGCGCCGGGTGAACGGGTGCTGGCGTGGGCGCGCACCGTGCTGGCGGCCTACGACGGCTTGCAGGCCGAGGCGGCTGCCTGTCGTGGCAATCTGGTCGGTACGTTGCGTCTGGGCGTGGTGCCGCTGTCGAGTTTCGATCCGCTGCCGCTGATGCAACGCTTGCACACCGAACACCCGAACCTGCGCTTCGAACTCTCGGCCCTGAGTTCTGAACAGATCCTCGAACAACTGGCAAACAATCACCTGGACCTCGGTGTTTCGTACCTAGAGCGGCTGGATGGCGAACGCTTCGATTCCCTGGCATTCAGCGAAACCCGCATGGGCCTGCTCTACGATCAGCGCTTCTTCAGTTTCGGCGAGGCGCCGCTGAGCTGGGAATCGCTGATCGAACTGCCGTTGGGCATGCTCACCAGCGGCATGCATTTTCGGCAGTCCATCGACCACAACTTCCACAGTCGCGGGCTGACGCCACAGCCGTTGCTGCAAACCGATGCCGTCCACCAATTGTTACAAGCAGTGCACGGTGGATTCTGCTGCGCCGTAATGCCGCTGGACGGAGGCCTGGAAAAACTCACTGATCATTTGCGCCTGCAACCCATCGAAAATGCTCAAACCCTCGCCCGGCTGGGGCTGATCATGCGTCGCAGCGCCCCGCGTTCGGCGCTCGCGGAAGCCTGTTTCGCGATTCTTCAGCAATCGCTACGGAGCTCTTGATCGACGCCATCTATCAGAAGATCAGAATTAGCGATTAGACGCGACAAGTTGACGCGCCTAGGCTTAAAGCAGCCTAAACCGTCGGTGATACCTCATGAACGCCAAGCGCCCTGCCTGCGCGGCGCCAGCCCTCGAAACGCCAGCGCCCGCCGCAAGCCAGACATACAGTTACTGCGACCTTCAAGACACCGAATCAGCCAGCACCGCGCTGGCCGAAGAAGTCGCGTTGGCGATCAGCTATAACGGCATCAGCCAGGCTGTGATGCTGGTGACGCCGACGGATCTGGAAGACTTCATCGTCGGATTCAGCCTCGGCAGCGGCATCATCGAAGACGCCTGCGACATCTATGACCTGCAACTCAGCGGCTCGGGTTCAGCGCAATACGCGCAAGTGACCATCGCCAACCGCGCCTTCTGGAACCTCAAGCAACAGCGTCGGCAAATGGCTGGCACCAGTGGTTGCGGACTCTGTGGTGTGGAAGCGGTGGAGCAGGCATTGCCAGACCTCAAGGTCCTGCCCGGCGCACCCTTGCCGCCCGCCGAATGGCTCGATGGTTTGCGTCAGCGCATCGGGGCGTTTCAGCCTCTTGGCCAGTACTCCGGCGCGGTGCACGCCGCCGTGTTTATGAACAGTCAGGGCCAATTGCTGCTTGGCCGAGAAGACATCGGCCGACACAACGCCCTCGATAAGCTGATTGGCGGACTGATCCGTCAGAAAATCCCGACCACCGGCGGGCTGGCGATTGTCACCAGCCGTTGCAGTCTCGAATTGATCCAGAAAGTGTTGCGCGCAGGTATCCAGACCCTGGTCAGCCTGTCGTCGCCCACGGGCCTTGCCGTGCAATGGGCCCGCCGCCACAACCTCAATCTCATCCACCTGCCGCAGAAAAGTGCGCCGCGGGTCTACAGCCCCGCGACGGAGAACCAAGCGTGAGTCAACATCGTCAAGCCGACCAGAAACCCGTTCCGCGTTATAAGCCCTACAAAGGCCCGGCCGGTGGCTGGGGCGCGCTGGCCAGCGTTGCCCGGGCCTGGTTGACCAGCGACAACGCGCTGAAAAACCTGCGCATGATGCTTAAAACCAACAAAAACGGCGGGTTCGACTGCCCCGGTTGCGCCTGGGGCGATTCCAATGAAGCCGGCATGGTGGCGTTCTGCGAGAACGGCGCCAAAGCGGTGAACTGGGAAGCGACCAAACGCCGTGTCGACGGTGCGTTCTTTGCCAAACACCGCGTCAGCTCGTTGCTGGAACAGAGCGACTATTGGCTGGAATATCAGGGCCGTCTGACCGATCCACTGCGCTACGACGCCGAGACCGATCGCTACAAACCCATCAGCTGGGAAGCGGCCTTCGCGCTGATCGGCAAACACCTGCAAGGGCTGTCGAGCCCGGATCAGGCCGAGTTCTACACCTCGGGCCGCGCCAGCAACGAAGCGGCGTACCTGTATCAATTGTTCGTGCGCGCCTACGGCACCAATAACTTCCCCGATTGCTCGAACATGTGCCACGAGGCCAGCGGTGTGGCCATGGCGCAAAGTGTCGGCGTCGGCAAAGGCACCGTCACCTTCGACGACTTCGAACACGCCGACGCGATTTTTGTCTGGGGTCAGAACCCTGGCACCAACCACCCACGGATGCTCGAACCGCTACGCGAGGCGGTGAAACGCGGCGCTCAAGTGGTGTGCATCAACCCTTTGAAGGAGCGCGGTCTGGAACGCTTCCAGCACCCGCAACACCCGATCGAAATGCTCACCAACGGCGACAAGCCGACCAACACCGCGTACTTCCGTCCGGCATTGGGCGGCGACATGGCGATCATGCGCGGCATGGCCAAGTTCCTGCTGCAGTGGGAGCGTGAGGCACAGAAGGCGGGTGAGCCTGCCGTATTCGACCACGACTTCCTCAATGAACACAGTGTCAACGTGCTGGAATACCTGGGCATCGTCGACGACACATCGTGGGAGCAGATCGTCCAACAATCCGGACTGACGCTGGTTGAAATCGAGCAAGCGGCGCGGATGTACGCCAAAGGCAAGAACGTGATCATGTGCTGGGCGATGGGCATCACACAGCATCGCCATTCGGTGCCGACCATCCAGGAAATTGCCAACCTGATGTTGCTGCGCGGCAACATCGGCCGGCCGGGTGCCGGCCTGTGCCCGGTGCGCGGCCACAGTAACGTGCAGGGCGACCGGACCATGGGCATCAACGAGCGTCCGCCAGCGGCGTTCCTCGACTCCCTGGAGCGCCGCTTTCAGTTCAAGGCGCCGCGCGAAAATGGCCACAACGTGGTCGAGGCGATTCATGCCATGGCCGACGGCCGTGCGAAAGTGTTCATCGGGCTGGGCGGCAACTTCGCCCAAGCCACTCCGGACAGCACGCGCACCTTCCAGGCCCTGGCCAACTGCGACCTGACGGTGCAAATCAGCACCAAGCTCAACCGCAGCCATTTGGCTCACGGTAAAGACGCGTTGATCCTGCCGTGCCTGGGCCGCACCGACATCGACATCCAGACCGAAGGCCCGCAAGCGGTGTCCGTCGAAGACTCGTTCAGCATGGTTCACGCCTCCAACGGCCAGTTGCAGCCGCTGTCGAACCAGATGCGCTCGGAGCCATCGATCATTGCCGGCATCGCCGCCGCGACCCTGGGCAGCAAACCGGTGGACTGGAACTGGCTGGTGGCCGATTACGACCGCATCCGCGACCTGATCGCCGACACCATTGTGGGCTTTCGCGACTTCAACGAGAAGCTCAAGAACCCGGGAGGTTTCTACCTGGGCAACAGCGCCCGCGCGCGACGCTGGAACACGCCGTCGGGTCGTGCCAATTTCCGTGCGAACATCCTGCCTAAAGATCTGGTGCACGAACGCACTCGCGCCACCGGTGTATTGCCGGACCTGATCATGCAGTCAATGCGTTCCCACGATCAGTACAACACCACGATTTATGGGCTTGATGACCGCTATCGCGGCGTGAAAGGTCAGCGTGATGTGTTGTTCGTCAACGAAGCCGACATCATTCGCCTGGGGTTCAAGCCGGGGCAGAAGGCTGACATCGTTTCGATCTGGGATGATGGCCGTGAGCGTCGGGTAAAGGGCTTTACGCTGCTGGCGTTTGATATCCCTGCCGGGCAAGCGGCGGCTTACTACCCGGAAGTGAATCCGCTGGTGCCGCTGGAAAGCATCGGAGACGGCAGCCATACGCCGACATCGAAGTTTGTAGCGATCCGGTTGGAAGCGGCGAGTGCGACCCAGCTCATCATGGCCAAGTCGGCCTGACCCTGATCATTGCGTACACTTTCCTTTCGCCCACAAAAAAGGCCGTTTTGCATGAAAACGGCCTATCCGAAGTAGGTAAAGACCGGCGAAAAACACTTAAGTTCCGGCTAAAAAACAGTAACTTATAGAAATGTGCTCAAGTCGTGTTACTCGTCGGATTTCGATTGTCACAACCATGACACAGCCTCAGGATCGCGCCGTCATCCCCTTGAGGTTCCTCTATGAAGTTCTCCTCGATTCTCTTGTTGTCCCTTAGCCTGACTAGTGGCATCGCTTCTGCTGGCGGCACCGCTGAAGCAGGTGTGGGCGGCGCATTGGGCGGGGTTCTGGGCTCAGTCGTCGGTCAGTCACTAGGCGGCAATACAGGTTCCACCATCGGCGCGGCCCTGGGTGGCGCGGGTGGTAGCGCCGTTGGCGCAGACAGACACAGCCGTGGCCAAGCCGCCATTGGCGGTGCGTTGGGCGCAGCAGGCGGTAACGTGGTCGGCCGCAGCATGGGCGGCACCTCCGGCAGCCTGATCGGCTCCGCAGCAGGCGGCGGCGCCGGTGGCGCGCTGGGTAACTACATGGGCAACAGTAGCAATGACGATAATGATGATCGTCGTTCCTATCGTGGTGACCATGATGATGATCGTCGCTACTACCGTGACGGCCATCCGGGGCGCGGTCATGCCTATGGCCACCGCAAGCATCACCATCGCTATCGCGACTGAGGCTTGAATCGCCTCGTTAACCGGTAGATCGAAAAGATCGCAGCCCTCGGGCTGCGATTTTTTTTTGCCCGTCAAACCACTAACCGCTGCAGCGCCCCGCGCAACCCGGCAGGAATCGCCACCGGCTGATTAGTGGCCCGATCCACAAACACATGCACGAACCGCCCCGCTGCGCAGGCTTCGTCTTCCCCGGCCTTGAACACCGCCAGTTCGTATTGCACCGAACTGCTGCCCAACTTGCCCACCCGCAAACCGATTTCTATCCGGTCAGGGAAGGCAATGGAAGCGAAGTAATCGCAGGCCGAACTCACCACAAAGCCCACCACTTCGCCGTCATGGATATCCAGACCGCCGACTTCGATCAGGTAGGTGTTCACTGCCGTGTCGAAGAAGCTGTAGTAGGTGACGTTGTTGACGTGACCATAGGCGTCGTTGTCGTGCCAGCGGGTGGTGATGGGTTGGAAGTGGGGGTAGTCGGTGCGTTGATTCATGCGCAGTTCTCGTCTCGAAGTGGATGAAGTTTACCGGTCCGCAAACCCTTTACCCATCGCCTCCAACTCGCCAATCAAGCGCGCCGGCTTCCAGTGATCACCTTGGCGTGTCTCAAGCGCTATCAACCGCTGGTGAATATCCGCCAACCCTTGCTGATCCGCCCAGGCCATCGGCCCACCCTTGTCCGCCGGGAAGCCGTAGCCATTGAGGTACACCAGATCGATGTCGTGCGCCGATTCGGCAATCCCTTCCTGAAGAATCTTCGCACCCTCGTTGACCAGTGCCAGCAAGCAGCGCTCCAGAATCTCCTCAGGCCCGATCTCGCGACGCTGGAAGCCCAGGCCTTCGCCGACCTTCAACACCAGCGCATCGACTTCAACATCGTGCTCAGCCTGGCGACTGCCCGGCTCATAGTGATAATACCCATTGCCACTTTTCTGGCCGAAACGACCCAATTCGCACAGACGATTGTCTATCTGAACCTCAGGCGCATCTTGCCCTATGCCGGCCAACTGCCGGGCACGCCACTCCAGATCGATGCCGACCACGTCGTACATGCGGAACGGCCCCATGGCAAAGCCAAAACCTTGCAGTACCGCATCGACCTGATAGGGATAAGCGCCTTCGAGCAGCATCTTGCGCGCTTCGAGCACATACGGATGCAGCATGCGGTTGCCGATGAAACCATGGCAGTTGCCCGACACCACACTGACCTTCCCCATGCGCTTGCCCAGTGCCAGAGCAGCCTCAAGCACCACCGGCAAAGTCTGGGCACCGCGAACGATTTCCAGCAGTTTCATGATGTGCGCCGGGCTGAAGAAGTGCAGGCCCAGGACCTGTTGCGGACGGCGAGTGGTCGCGGCGATGGCGTCGATATCCAGCGCCGAGGTATTGCTGGCCAGAATCGCTTCAGGTTTGAGCAGACCGTCCAGTTCACGAAATATTTTCTGCTTGAGTTCGAGGTTTTCGTACACCGCTTCGATCACCAGATCGACATCGCAGATCGCCGCGTAGTCAGCAGCCGCCGTTACCCGTGCTATGCGTGCGTCCGCTTCGGCCTGATCGATCCGTCCCTGACGCACGTTGTGGGCGTAGGTGTCCGCCACGGTAGCCAGCGCCTGTTCAAGCATCTGTGGATTGTTATCGACCCACTGCACCTGGACGCCGGCGTTGGCCAGACACATGACAATGCCACGGCCCATGGTGCCTGCGCCAATGACGGCGGCGCGCTGAATATTGAACGGTGTCTGGCTCATAGTTGTTCTCTTGTTGGCGATCCAAAGACAGTCCTCACCATAGTCAGCCACCGCGTATTTTTGAAATTTATTCCTGTGATGAGCAACATTCAGCGGATGGATCTACGCCGGCAAATGCGCCTCGGCCCACGTCCGGACTTCGGCATACGGATAATCCTCCAGCGCCGCGAACCCCGGAATCGACCGTGCCTTGAGCTTGGTGAACAGCGGCACGCTGATCCCGCACAAAAACCGCGTCACGCGTTCCGCCGACGGAGCGTTGCCGGTGTGCTGCTCATGCCTGTGGATAAAATCAGCGCACAACGCCTCGAAGTTTTTATCCACAAGCGCCGGTAATTCCGGTGGCGCCGGCAGTCGCGCCACTTCCCCGTGACACACCGAACAATGCCCGCACTGCTGCGGCGCATTTTCATCGCCGAAGTACTCGGCCAGGCGATAACCCAGGCAATGGTCTGTGGCAAACAGATCCAGCATGGCGTGAATCCGCGCGATCTCGGTGCGCTCGTGCCGGGTGAAGTAGGCGTGTAGCTCGGCGCTCAGGGCCTGGCTGTTGAAGTCCGTTTGCAGCAGGCTGTAGACCTCGGTCATTTGCTTGCTTTCGAGCTCGACCCAGCCCTTTTCCTGGAAATAATCCAGCGCCTTCACCACGCGATTACGCTCGGCCTGATGCTGCTCATACAGCGCATCGAAATTCACCGTGGCCCAGGTCCGTGCGCGGTTCGAGGTCTGGATGATCGCCGCGACGAAGTCCTTGCGCTCACCCTCGAAGCGGGCCAGCAAAGCCTCGGGTTCCTGCAAGTACTTGAAGCGGTATTCGGCGTAATAGGCGTAACGCGGCGCAATGATTCCGCGCAGCTCCAACTGCACCAGCAAGGTCTTGAGCGGCAATTGGCGGATGTTGCTTTGGTCCGCCAACGGCCCCAACAGAAACTCCCACTGCCCCTCGGGCGCGGCGGCTTGCAACTCGTCGAGCACATAGCGGATGCCGTCCAGCTCCGGCGTATCACCGTAGACGAAGTTTTCCAGCACATTGAGGCTGTCGCGGTTGGCCAATACCAGACAGTCGGACGGCTGCCCGTCACGCCCGGCGCGGCCGATTTCCTGGCTGTAGTTTTCGATGGATTTGGGCAGGTCGAAATGCACCACGTTGCGGATGTCGCTCTTGTCGATGCCCATGCCGAACGCGATGGTGGCAACGATGCAATTAGACTGCCCGCCCATGAACCGGCGCTGAATTGCTTCGCGTTGTTCGTGAGGCAGACCGGCGTGATAGGCCTGCGCCTGAATGCCGTTGCGGGACAGATGTTGGGCAATGTGCTCGGCGGTTTTCTGCAGGGTGACGTAGACAATGCTCGGCTGGTCGGGACGCTGGCTCATCCATTCGACAAGGCGTCGGCGCTTGTCCTGACCGCGCACCGGTTCCACTAGCAGATTGAGGTTCGGCCGATAGAAACCGGTGGTTACCACGTCTTCGGGGGCGATGGCGAACTTGGCCTCCATGTCAGCGATCACCTTGGGTGTCGCGGTGGCGGTCAGCAGCAGCGCCTGAGGGATGTTGAACTGGCGCTGATAGTCGGGGAGTTTGAGGTAGTCGGGGCGAAAGTTGTGGCCCCACTCGGAAATACAGTGCGCCTCATCCACCACCAACAGCGAGATCGGCACCTGCTGCAAGAAATTGCGGAAACGCTCGTTCTTCAGGCGCTCCACAGAGATCATCAAAATCTTCAGTTCGCCAGACTTGGCCCGAGCCATCACGTCGCTGGCGTCATCGCGGCTTTGGGCCGAATCGATACTGCCCGCCGCAATACCGTGGCGCTGCAGGAACGCCAGTTGATCCTGCATCAACGCCAACAGCGGCGAGACCACCAGCGTCAGGTGCGGTAGCAGCAAGGCCGGCAATTGATAACAAAGGGACTTGCCCGAGCCGGTGGGGAAAATCGCCGCCGCCGAGCGCCCAGCCAACACCGCGCTGACCGCCGCTTCCTGGCCGGGCCGAAACTGTGGGTAACCGAAAACCTGTTCCAGGGTGTTGTGCATAAGCTGTCACTCCGTTGACCGCTGCGAAGCCCAAAGCCTAGCCGGCAAATGCAGCGAGTCGAGAAAAGGTCGGGGACCAAAACGATACGGGATGATACAGCTTCGAACGATCGTCAGCAGACGATGAGGCTATGGCACCAACACCGCCACTCGCAGTTGCTCATTCAACGCCTGCTCATGAAACACCCGGCTCTTGCTCGCCCATGCCGCATGGGCCGGGCTGATTTCGCCGGTGAACGCCGCTGCCAACTGACGCAAATCAGCGACGCTTCGCGCGCGGGGGCAGAAGGGTTCGCCGTCGCAGTTCTGGCTGGCGCTGCGGTAGGTGATCAGTAGCCGGTCCCACAGCCCTTCACGCACTTGCCTGACCGATTTGAGCTTCACATCCTGCACGCCCAGTCGTTGTTTCAGGCTCTGTTCGTCCAGCGCTTCGCTGGCCAGCAATGCCTTGCCGAACATCAGCACTTCAGCGCGCAAAGCGGTGTCCATGCTCACCTGACTGGTCAGCGCATCCGGCCAACCGGTGCGATCCATATTGGCCAGGGCCATCGAGTTACCGGCGTCATCAGCACCTGCTGCGCGACAAATCCCGGCCCACAGCAACAAAATCGAGGCCGTACGTAGCCATTTCATACCTAATTCCCTTTAAGCGTTGGACGGACGTTTCGAAACGTCCTACTGATTCTGGCGCGCACCATACAGAGGTTTGATGCATTACGCCTGACAAACCCGTAGGAAATTTGCCGTCTAAGGATTTAGGCGTAAAAAACCTCGGGAAACGCGTAGGTTCGGTCCGAAAAGGCAGGTAAAACCCCTACAAGACCTGTCCATTGCTGCCGTATTGCCGCGCTGCGTCGCCACCTTCATAGTTTGCAGCGCGGCTGAAAACAGGGTGTCGACCTGCCGGCGAGACTGCCCGACTTCCTACAGGACTGACCTAAATGCAAGACCGCTATCGCCCACTCAAAACCAGCTACAGCGAAACGCCCGTCCTCGTCATCGACACCGCGGCCAGCACGGGTGCCGTCCTCGACGCAGCGCACCAACGCCTGCGCGCAGCCAGCGATTTACTTGAAACGCTTTATTGCCTGTGCTTCAAACAGGCTGATGTTAAAGACATCCCTCATATAGTGAATGCGCTTTATTTATTAACGCAGGATGGCTGCGAGCTTCTAGAAGTTGCCAAACAAAGAATAGAACACTAGAACTTAAAACTAACGCTACAAACCCGGCAACAACTAACCGCTTCATTATTAAAACAACTCAAACTAGTCTGCAAGCTCTTAAATCAAACAAGAGCACAACAATGACTACATTAACTATTTTCTTTTGCGGTACCGGCTCGACCAAATTTGACAACCAAAACCCAACTTACTGGAACGGTGAATTGGTTTCGACGCTGGCCTCCCATCATGCCGGCCGGGAGTTCGCTGAATGGATCGTGATCGATGGTCCGGGCACCAGCAACCTGCAAGCTGATGAACTGTTTACCCAATCCAAGGACTATGGCCTCAGCGGAACATTGTTCGGCAAGGGTTGGGAAGAGAACGTAAAGCACGCCATCAACATCATCAAAGGACAGTGTGACTGGCAGCGTGAAAAACTGACCGAGACCGAATACAACCGCCTGAAGGCTGCAGGTATTCCCATCGAAGACGTGATCGTCGAAGGCTCCTGGCTGTGGCGTAAATATAACTACGGCGACCGTAGTGTGACCCAGCAGAAGTTGCAAGAACAAATCATTAAAACATTTCGCAAGGACGGCGTTATTCCAACCAAGGTCAACTTGATAGGCTGGAGCCGCGGCGGCATTAGTTGCCATATGCTGGCCAATGCCATGTTCAAGGACAGTGCACTGAAAAACATCCCGGTGAATATCTTTGCGCTTGATCCGGTACCGGGCATCGGCAACTTCCAGGAAGACAAAGTAAAACTGAATGCCAACGTAAAAGAATACGTCGGCTTCTACGCCCGAGACGAGCGCTCCAAAGGCTTCAGCTGTGTCATCCCGCAAACGGCCACCGGCACCCGAACCCACATTTATCCCATGCCCGGCCGCCATGGCACGCTGGTTGGCAACGCCGCCGCAGATGGTGTCAGCGGCCCTAAAGCGCTGGCCGAGCCCGGCCTGATCGTCCGCCACTTTGCCGAAGTGTGCCTCAAGCGCTGGGGTGTGCCGCTAAACAAAACCCTCAACCTGACCCCCGCCGACCTGCAGAACCACCACAACACCATGGTCAGCGCCGCCGCGAAATACAAAGCGATGGAAAAGTGCTCGTACACCTACTTCACCGAGCTGGACCAGGGCGAGCGCTACGTTTCGCTGGGTAGTAATGGGGTCAGGTTCTCGGCGGTGAAAGGCACGATCTATGCGCCGGCGACGGGGTTGACCACTAGCCTGCTGGATGTGGCGGCGTATCAGCATATTCGTTGAGGTGGTGGGGCGTGGGATGGCGAAAAAGCAGGAGAAATTTTGTCGCGAAAATTCCTATAGAAACGACCTAGCCAAGGTTCGGCCCGATCCTACAAGCGGGGACTCTTTGTCGTCTATCGCCACCCGGCTGCTCACACCTATAGTCGGGCTGGCGCTGCCAAATCAGCGACTCGGGCTTGGTCACTCGATGGAATACATAAACGCGTCCGTTGTATGCTGCCGGCACCTCAAGTGTCTGCACGCTATATGGTGGCTGTGTTTGGGACGCCTTATGGCGTGCCGGTCTTATGTATTCCTCCGGCTGACCAACCCGAACACAGTCCGCCTCCATCGCTTGGTCACGATGGTAGTGGTTTCATCTGATGCATTTGAGAATACATAAAATGAATAAATTGAACCCGTTCCCCGATCGCTACCGCCCCCTCCAAACCAACCTCACCGATTCCCCGCCCCTGATCATCGACACAGAGGCCAACCCCCAGGACATCCTCGAAGCCGCGCTCCAGCGCATCCGAGCCTCCGGCGACCTACTCAAAACCCTACATTGCCAATGCTTCAAAAACGGTGACGTTGAAGACATCCCGCATATCACCCACGCCCTCTACCTGTTGACTCAGGACGGCTGCGACCTACTGAAAGTCGCCCAACAACGCATGATGGGCTGGAAAGCACCAACCTGACGTTGAGCACCAGCAGGCAAGCCGCGCCCTTGTGGGAGCTGGCTTGCCTGCGATGAACACGATGCATAATTCCAGCCCAGAACAGGCCATCTGGCAGCACGGAAAATCGTGATGAGCGAAATAACCTTCAAACAAAAACAAGCACACTATGAAAAAATCCGCTGCTCAAACTACTTGGCGAGCCTGCATCTCGCAGGATTCGACACTTCAGCAGCAGATCTCGACCAACCACTTCCGACACGAGAAGAAGCGCTCACCAAATATCGACAAGACGAGCCGTCAAAATTTGCTCCCGCCCTTCCCCCCAAACCTGACGACAAATAAGATCCGTTCAAGCCCAACCGGACGCACCCGAATGAACCTCGCCCCCAACTTCCCCAACGACCACGCGATGCACTTGCTTATGCAGTTACTGCACGAAGAGCTCGGTCTGCCTGAACGCAAAACGATCAGCCTCATCACCTCGATCAATTTCGACCTGGGCTGCGACGACGCCGATGCCCGCGGGGGTAACGATGGGATGGGAGCGTATCTGTCAGTGATGCAGGTATTGGGGCTGGAGCAAGACTTGAACAAGGTTGGCGAATCCGATGAGATTGGACGTCGATTACAGGACGCCCAGTTAAGTCGAACCCCCAGCCCAAAAGCAGAAAATCCCATGCGCGAACAAAGCACCATTACCTCCAAGGTAAGCAAACCATCCGGCTCTCAGACAGGTAGTGTTATTCGTGAGTCGGGTTACAGCGGGATCGATCTTGGCGACGTCCCACTGAATACCGACGCATTTTCCGCCTTATTTACGAAAAATAAGAAGCCTGAGCCCAGTACATAACAAGTTGGGCAGATGGTGGCGCGTGCACGGGGCTAACACGACATCTCCCCTTATACAAATAAAGTACCAAGCCACAAATAAGAAAGCCGCCCCGAAGGGCGGCTTTTTCATTCGCTAAATCCAAGCCTTACAGCTTAGGCCCAGCAGCCTTGATCGCGTCGCTCACTTCAAACTTCTTGAAGTTCTCAACAAACAACCCAGCCAGTGCTTTAGCGGCTTCATCATAAGCAGCCTTGTCAGCCCAGGTATTACGTGGGTTCAACAGGCCAGTTTCAACGCCCGGTACGGCCAGTGGCACGTCGAGGTTGATGGTGTCCAGGTGCTCGGTTTCAACGCCGATCAACGCGCCGCTCTGGATCGCTGCGATCACGCCGCGCGTGGTCGGGATGTTGAAGCGTTTGCCGACGCCGTAGCCACCGCCGGTCCAGCCGGTGTTGACCAGGTAGACCTTGGAGCCGAAGCCGCGGATGCGCTTGATCAGCAGTTCTGCGTATTCGCCAGCCGGACGCGGGAAGAACGGTGCGCCGAAGCAGGTGGAGAAGGTCGACTTGATGCCGCTGCCGGAACCCATTTCAGTCGAGCCCACCAGTGCGGTGTAGCCGGACAGGAAGTGGTAGGCCGCTTGTTCTTCGCTGAGGATCGACACTGGCGGCAGTACGCCGGTCAGGTCGCAGGTCAGGAAGATCACAGCGTTAGGCTCGCCACCGAGGTTTTTCTCGGAACGCTTGGCGACGTGCTCCAGCGGGTAGGCGGCGCGGCTGTTCTGGGTCAGGCTGACATCAGCATAATCGGCATGCTTGGCGTCATCGATAACGACGTTTTCCAGGACTGCGCCGTGCTTGATGGCTTTCCAGATGACCGGCTCGTTCTTCTCGGACAGGTCAATGCACTTGGCGTAGCAGCCGCCTTCGATGTTGAAGACAACGCCTTCGCCCCAGCCGTGCTCGTCGTCACCGATCAGGTAACGGCTTTCATCGGCGGACAGGGTGGTTTTGCCGGTGCCGGACAGACCGAAGAACAGGGTCACGTCGCCCGCTTCGCCGATGTTGGCGGCGCAGTGCATTGGCAGTACGTCGGCAGCCGGCAGCAGGTAGTTCTGCACCGAGAACATGGCTTTCTTCATTTCACCGGCGTAACGCATGCCGGCGATCAGCACTTTCTTCTGAGCGAAGTTGAGGATCACGCAACCGTCGGAGTTGGTGCCATCACGCTCTGGCACGCATTCGAAGTTGGCAACGTTGAGCACTTGCCACTCATCACGGCCAGCCGGGTTGTACTTTTCCGGGTTGATGAACAGGCAACGGCCAAACAGGTTCTGCCAGGCAGTCTGGGTGGTCATCTTCACGGCCAGGTAGTGGTCTTCGGACGCACCTACATGCACGTGGGAAACGAAATGCTCTTGTGCGTTGTTGAACGCTTCAACGCGGTCCCACAGGGCATCGAACTTGTCGGCCGGGAACTTGCGGTTGATCGGGCCCCAGGCGATGGAAGCCGAAGTGGACGGCTCGTCAACGATGAAACGATCGACTGGCGAGCGGCCGGTACGGTGACCGGTGCGAACAGTCAGCGCGCCGGTATCGGCAAGCTCGCCCTCACCGCGACTCAGAGCTTCTTTTACCAGATCATCAACACTCAGATCCGTGTACACGGCGTTATTGGCTTGCGTCATGAGATTCCCCGTCGGCCAGTGGCCGAGTGTGCTCCAAACGTTTTGTAGTAGAAAGTCGTGCACTACTACCGCGACAAAAAGTGGGCCGGATTATGCCAGAAAAGCCCAAAAATAGTAGGGCCCTCCCGTCGTAACGGCGTTATTCCGGCACAAACCAGTGAATTTACCTGCGCTGAACCGTTTTAGTGACGGGTATCTGACGGCGTATCGACACCCGCTCCAGCGAACAATTGAGCGATATCGGCAGCGTCGAACAGGTAGCGCTCGTTGCAAAACTGACAGTCAATCTCAATATTGCCACCGTGTTCGATCACGAGTGACTGGGCATCTTCCAGACCCAAACTGACCAGCGCATTGGCAGAACGTTCGCGAGAGCAGCTGCAACGGAAGCGCAGTCTCTGCACATCGAACAGTCGAACCTGCTCTTCGTGGTAGAGGCGATGGAGAATGGTTTCGTTGTCCAGGCTCAGCAATTCATCGGCGGTCAGGGTGCTGCCCAGCGCGGTGATGTGCTGCCAGCTGGCGGCGCGTTCTTCTTCGTCTTTCAAACGGTCAGCGGGCAGCTGCTGCAGCAACAGGCCACGGGCGCGACGGCCATCGGCGTACAACCAGAAACGCGTACCGACTTGTTGGGACATCACGAAGTAGTTAGTGAAGCACTCCGACAGGGTTTCGCCATCGAGGTCGACGATGCCCTGGTAACGCTGGCCCTGGGTCGGGTCGACGGTCAGCGCCAATACGCCGTTGGGCATCAGGTCGGCGAGGGTCGCATCGGGGGCGATCTGGTCGGCCTCGTATCGGGCCAGGCCACGGATTTCGCGCTCGCTGGAGCACTCGATCATCAGCAACGGGATCGGGCCTTCGGAACGAGCCTGGAGAATCAGCAAGCCATCGAACTTCAAGGTGCCAACCAACAACGATGCCGCCGCCATCAGCTCGCCGAGCAGTTGTGCAACCGGCTCCGGGTACGGGTGTTTAGCGAGGACTTCGGCGTAGCTACGCTCCAACGCAACCAGTTCGCCGCGGGTGTCGCTGTCATCGAAGATGAAGCGTTGGGTGTAGTCGGTATCCGGTAAATCGGTCATAGGTCTGGGTATCTGAAGTAATGACAAAATGATTTCAAACAGTGAGAAATTGCGCCTCTGCGGCACCATTTTGGTGCGCGATGTTCAGCCGTGAGGGGCATTTTATGAACAATCCGGGTTTGTTCCAAGCAAGGTGGAACACCGCCGGTTGGCTTTAGGCAATTCTTTGCTCTCGCGCTGCTGGCCTTCTGGTTATGGCCTACGGGCAGAGGCTGCGTGTGATTTTCGACGAGTGGCTGGCGTTTAACCCGATATGGCTACACGTTTGGGCAATTGCAAGTCTGCGTCCCGTCGATGCGATGGTTGGGGTGATTGCCGGCCAGGCGAGTGCTGCGCACTTGCTCGCGAAGGCTGCCTCACAAACAACACAGCAACATTTGTCTTACTCGTCGTTGCTGCTTCCACGAAACTTGAACAAATCCCGTCGCTGCTTCTTGCTCGGTTTGCCATCGGTGCTAACGCCCAGTGAACCGGCCTTACGCATGGCCGCAGCGGCCTCGCGCTTGGCGATGCTGGCTTCGGTTTCAGCGTAGAGCGCCTGAGCCTCCGGTGCGCCACGGCGTACGATCGACAGCGCCTGAACCACCACCGTGCGCTCCTCGAACCCTACGCGAATTTGAAACTCGTCACCGACCCTCGGTTCCTTGCCCGGCTTGCAACGCTCGCCCCGACAATGCACCTTGCCGCTTTCAATCGCCGCCTTGGCCAAGGCGCGTGTTTTATAAAAACGCGCAGCCCACAACCACTTATCGAGACGGACCTTGTCGTCCTCTTCCTGTTTTTGTGCCACTTGAATTCCTCTCTCAGCCAATAGTCGGAACTGTACTACCGTTTCTGTCGGGCGCAATAACTCGGCCCTCCAGCTAGAATGCGTTCTTGGCCGGATCACCGGCATGGAGTGATCGAGTGACTACATTTCCGTCTTCATTGACCTCGCCTCTGGGCGGGTGCCAGGGTTGTCAGCAAAGCGAGCCACTGGGCTTCGATTTTACCTTCGCCTACCAGCCGATCGTTGATTTGCGAGACCAGTCGATTTTTGCCCACGAAGCATTGGTACGGGGCCTCGCCGGTGAAGGTGCGCTGTCGGTGCTCAATCAGATCACCGAGGACAACCGCTACCGTTTCGACCAGCTCTGCCGGATGCGAGCCATTGAAGGGGCGGCAAATCTAGGGATGCAGACACACCTGTCGATCAACTTCATGCCCAACGCCGTGTACCGCCCGGAACTGTGTATTCGCAGCACGCTGGAAGCCGCGAAAAAACACAACTTCCCCATCGACCGGTTGATTTTCGAAACCCTGGAAAGCCAGCACGTAGATAACTATCGCCATTTGACCAATATTCTGCGTGAATACCGCGAATTCGGCTTCAAGACCGCCATCGACGATTTCGGCGCGGGCTACTCGGGGCTCAATCTGCTCGCTGATTTCCAACCGGACCTGATCAAACTCGACATGGCACTGATCCGCGATGTCGACCGTGATCGTGTTCGTCAGGCTATCGTTCGAGGGATTGTCACAATCTGTGCGGAGCTGAACGTTACAGTCATTGCCGAAGGGATCGAAAGCGCCGGAGAACGGGACTTCCTGGCGGACTGTGGAATTTTTCTGATGCAAGGTTACTGGTTCGCCAAACCTGCATTCAAAGCGTTGGCTCAGGTAACGCCTGGGGCCTGGACGCATTAATCGCTGGTTTATTCCTATTGAAGACATTTGACCATTTGACCGTTGTCGGTCTGCGCGAGTGGGTGGCGCTCCCTGATTTGGGAGTCGCGGGCCTGCGGGCAAAAATCGACACCGGCGCCAGCACCTCCAGCCTGCATGCCACCGATATCGAACCGTTCGAGCGCGACGGGGAACAGTGGGTGCGCTTTACTGCTCACTTGGGCACGGTGGTGCAACTGCGCCACCGACGCTGCGAAGCACCGCTGGTGACGATGAAGACCATCAAAAGCTCCAACGGCCACGCGCAGATGCGTTACGTGGTCAGCACCACCCTGGCCCTCGGTGATCGGGTCTGGCGGGTCGAGTTCACCCTCGCCTGCCGCAAGTCCATGCGTTATCGCCTGTTACTCGGTTCCAAAGCCTTGATCGACGGCCAGTTGGTGGTCAATCCGGGCATTAAGTATGTACAAGACAAGCCGGTGTTCCCGGTATCTACCTCTTCCACAGGTGTTGCATGAAGATCGCTGTGCTGTCGCGGAACCCGCGTCTGTATTCCACTCGTCGTCTGGTCGAAGCCGGTACCGAACGTGGCCATGAAATGGTGGTGATCGACACCCTGCGCGCCTACATGAACATCGCCAGCCACAAGCCGCAGATCCACTACCGCGGCAAGCCGCTGGAGGGTTTCGATGCGGTGATCCCGCGGATCGGTGCATCGGTGACGTTTTATGGTTGCGCGGTGTTGCGCCAGTTCGAAATGATGGGCGTTTTTCCACTCAATGAATCGGTGGCCATCGCCCGCTCGCGGGACAAACTGCGGTCCCTGCAATTGCTGTCACGCCGGGGGATTGGTTTGCCGGTCACCGGTTTTGCGCACTCCCCGGACGACATTCCCGACTTGATCGAGATGGTCAACGGCGCGCCACTGGTGATCAAGGTGCTGGAAGGCACTCAGGGCATCGGCGTGGTGATGTGTGAAACGGCGACGGCGGCGGAGTCGGTGATCGAGGCGTTCATGGGCCTGAAGCAGAACATCATGGTTCAGGAATACATCAAGGAAGCCGGCGGGGCGGACATTCGCTGCTTCGTGGTGGGCGACAAAGTGATCGCGGCGATGAAGCGTCAGGCCAAGCCTGGGGAGTTTCGCTCCAACCTGCATCGGGGTGGCACTGCCAGCCTGATCAAGATCACGCCGGAAGAACGCATGACGGCATTGCGTGCGGCGAAGGTCATGGGGTTGGCGGTGGCGGGCGTGGACATCCTGCGTTCCAATCACGGGCCGCTGGTGATGGAAGTGAATTCGTCACCGGGGTTGGAAGGGATTGAAACCACCACCAACAAGAACGTGGCGGGGATCATCATTGAGCATCTGGAGAAGAATGGTGGGCCGAACATGACGCGTACCAAAGGGAAAGGCTAAAAGCGAAAAGATCGCAGCCTTCGGCAGCGCCTACAGGGGATCGCATTTTCCTGTAGGAGCTGTCGAGCGAAGCGAGGCTGCGATCTTTTCAGCCGTTAAACCGCATCCCGCGGCAACATCAACCCAAGCGGCAAACGCACCCGCGCTTCCAGCCCGCCACCAGAACGGTTACGCAGCTCAACATTCCCGCCATGCATCGAAGCAATCCGCTTCACGATCGCCAAGCCCAACCCGGTCCCCTTCCCGCCACGGGCACGGTCACCCCGAGTAAATGGATTGAAGATCGCTTCCAGCTCGGACGGATCAATCCCCGCCCCACGGTCCATGACACTCAGCACCACATACGGCGCGCTGGTGTCCCCGGACACATAAGCCGCCACCTCAACCCCGCTGCCCGCGTGATGCAAGGCGTTGCCAATCAGGTTGTTCAGCAGCCGCTTCATCGACACCCGGCGCAACGGAAACGGCTGAATCGGCTCCAGGCGCAGTCGCACTTTCTCTTCGTTCTGGTTGTACGGCGCCGCGACTTCGCGCACCAGATCGCTCAGGTCCACCTCTTCCACCGACTCGTCGCGACCATCGCGAATGAACGCCAGGAACTGATCGAGAATCGCGTCCATGTCTTCGATATCGCGGACCATGTCGTCGGTCAGGTCGCTGTGGTCGCCCATCAGCTCCAGAGACAACCGCAAACGGGTCAGCGGCGTGCGCAAGTCGTGAGACACCCCGGCGAGCATCAGTTCGCGCTCGCGGCCGGCCTGTTCGACGTCTTCGGCCATCTGGTTGAAGGCGCGATAGACCTCGGTCATTTCACTCGGCGTGTCGCTGATCGGCAGGCGCACACTGCGGCCCTGGCCGAGTTGCCTCGCGGCATACACCAGACGTTTCAATGGTTGATTGAGCTGGCTGACGAAGATCCACGCCGAGGCAGTGGACAGCAGACCGATAGCGAGGAACCAGCCGAGCACATTCCAGATTTTCTGGCCGCGCAACGGATGCGGGTAAAGCGGCACTTTCAGCCAGCCATCACCCAGGCTTGGCGCCCGAACCCACAGGGCCGGCGGCGAGTGCATGCGTAATCGGACTTCAGTGTCGGCCCCCAGCTCCGCTTGCATCTGCCGCTGATAGATCTCGCTGTAAGGCCAGTGTTGCTCACCTTCCGGCACGCCAGCACCCACTACCCGGATCAGGGTCGCGGCATCGGCAATCTTCGTGCGGTTTTCTTCATCGGCCGCCCAATAGGCGCGTAGCGTCAGGGCGACGCCGTGGCTGTATTGGCGGTCCACCAGCACGTCTTCGTTCATCAACAGATAAACCAGGGTCAGCGCCTTGGAAAACAGCACGACGATAAGCACCAGCCAAAGGGTGCGGGAGAAGAAACTCTGGGGGAACCAAACGGGGGTTTTCATGGATAACCGCTACACACTTGCAGGAGCGAGCGATGCTCGCATATTGCGGATCGCGAGTCTGCGAACAAGGTCATCTGACCCGATGCCCGCAAGACCCGCTCCTACAAATCACCGATCACTTGGTGGCGGCGCCATCCGGAACGAACACGTAACCCACGCCCCAGACTGTCTGGATGTAACGCGGCTTGGACGGATCGGGCTCGATCATCCGGCGCAGACGAGAAATCTGTACGTCGATGGAGCGCTCCAGGGCGTCCCACTCGCGACCACGGGCCAGATTCATCAGCTTGTCGCGGGTCAGTGGCTGACGGGCGTTCATGACCAACGCCTTGAGCACCGCAAACTCACCGGTGGTGAGCATGTGCACTTCGTCGCCGCGTTTGAGCTCGCGGGTGGCCAGGGACAGTTCGTAGTCACCGAAGGTCACGCTTTCGTCTTCGCTGCCCGGTGCGCCCGGCACAGGAGTCGATTGACGACGCAGGACCGCTTTGACACGAGCCATCAGCTCGTCCGGGTTGAATGGCTTGGCCAGGTAATCGTCGGCGCCCAGTTCGAGGCCCTTGATGCGGCTCAGCTCATCGCCCTTGGCGGTCAGCATGATGATCGGAATCTGGTTGTTCGAGGTGCGCAGGCGACGGCAAGCGGTCAAGCCGTCTTCGCCGGGCAGCATCAGGTCGAGGACGACCAGGTTGAACACTTCACGCGCCAGCAGGCGATCCATTTGTTCAGTGTTCGGTACGGCGCGGGCGCGGTAGCCCTTGCTGACGAAAAAACGTTCCAGCAGGCTGCTCAGCCCTGGATCGTCGTCAACAATAAGAATTTTTTCGCCTTCAGCAATGTTTGCAGTGCTGCTCATTAGATGCTCCTTTGATCTCGGCGCGCATTATGGCGTAGCTGCCGTTATACGCACCGTGTGCATTGTTAGCAGATTTTTCCTTCATCGCCAGAAATCCGGTCTTTATGCCTACAGCCTGCGATGCCCCCGAATGACAGAACGCTGGTTATAATGCGCGGCCTTTTGTGTCAGGCAACGTCTGATCATTACTGTAGGTGGCCGTTTTTTATTTTCATGGCACGGGCAGTAATTGTTCGATTTCACGGGTCAACGGGATACCTGTTGATCCAGGTAGCGGCGCAGGCCAGGCCGCTCAACCAGACTCGCCGAGCCCTTATCTCTGCGCCTGCGAGCCTGCTTTCACAATTTGTCAGGTGGTTTTATGGACAGCATCAACAGCCGCATCGCCGAGGAACTCGGTGTACGCCCACAACAGGTCGAAGCGGCCGTCGCGCTACTCGATGAAGGCTCTACCGTTCCCTTCATCGCCCGCTACCGGAAAGAAGTGACCGGGAGCCTCGATGACATCCAGCTACGTCATCTGGAAGAGCGCCTGCGCTACCTGCGAGAACTCGACGAACGGCGTATCAGCATCCTTGCCAGCATCCAGGAGCAAGGCAAGCTGACCCCGCAACTTGAACGCGACATTAAACTCGCCGACACCAAAACCCGCCTCGAAGACTTGTACCTGCCGTACAAGCAGAAGCGCCGCACCAAGGGCCAGATCGCCCTGGAAGCCGGCCTCGGCGAGCTGGCCGACGGCCTGTTCAACGACCCGACCCTGACACCAGACGCCGAAGCCGCGCGCTTCGTCGATGCCGAAAAAGGCGTCGCCGATGTGAAGGCGGCTCTCGAAGGCGCCAAATACATCCTGATGGAACGCTTCGCCGAAAACGCCGGCCTGCTGGACAAATTGCGCAGCTACCTCAAGCAGGAAGCCACCCTCAGCGCCCGCGTGATCGCCGGCAAAGAAGAGGAAGGCGCCAAGTTCCGCGACTACTTCGAACACGATGAACCGCTGAAAAGCATGCCGTCGCACCGCGCGCTGGCGATTTTCCGTGGCCGCAACGAAGGCATTCTGAGTTCGGCGCTGAAAGTCGGCGATGAACTGCCGGGCGCCATGCACCCATGCGAAGGCATGATCGGCCAGCAATTCGGCATCCAGAACCAGAACCGCGCCGCCGACAAATGGCTGGGCGAAGTGGTGCGCTGGACCTGGAAGGTCAAGCTCTACACCCACCTCGAAACCGATCTGCTGGGCGAACTGCGCGATGGCGCAGAAACCGAAGCGATCAACGTGTTCGCCCACAACCTGCACGACTTGCTGCTATCAGCGCCGGCTGGCCCGCGCGCCACACTGGGTCTCGACCCGGGCCTGCGCACCGGTTGCAAGGTGGCCGTGGTCGATTCCACCGGCAAGCTGCTGGATCACGCCACGGTTTACCCGCACGTGCCGCACAACAAATGGGACCAGACCATCGCGATTCTGGCTGCCCTGTGCGCCAAGCATGCAGTGGACCTGATCGCCATCGGCAACGGCACCGCCAGCCGTGAAACCGACAAGCTGGCCGCTGAACTGATCAAAAAATACCCAGCCATGAAGATGACCAAAGTCATGGTCTCCGAGGCCGGTGCATCGGTTTACTCGGCGTCGGAACTGGCGTCCAAGGAATTCCCGGACCTCGACGTGTCGATCCGTGGCGCGGTGTCGATCGCTCGTCGCCTGCAGGATCCACTGGCTGAGCTGGTGAAGATCGACCCGAAATCCATCGGCGTCGGCCAATACCAGCACGACGTGTCGCAGCTGAAACTGGCGCGCGGCCTGGACGCTGTGGTCGAAGACTGTGTGAACGCCGTCGGCGTCGACGTCAACACCGCTTCCGTGGCGCTGCTGGCCCGCATCTCCGGCCTCAACGCGACGCTGGCGCAGAACATCGTCAGCCACCGCGACGAACACGGCGCGTTCAAAACCCGTGCGGCGTTGAAGAAAGTCGCTCGTCTGGGCGAGAAAACCTTCGAACAGGCCGCTGGCTTCCTGCGCGTCATGAACGGCGACAACCCGCTGGATTCGTCCGCGGTTCACCCGGAAGCCTATCCGCTGGTCCAGCGCATCGCCGCTGAGACCGACCGCGACATTCGCTCGCTGATCGGCGACGCCAGCTTCCTCAAGCGTCTTGATCCGAAAAAGTACACCGACGAAACCTTCGGTCTGCCAACGGTCACCGACATTCTGCAAGAGCTGGAAAAACCTGGCCGCGATCCGCGTCCCGAGTTCAAGACCGCCGAGTTCCAGGAAGGCGTCGAAGACCTCAAGGACCTGCAGCTGGGCATGATCCTCGAAGGCGTGGTGACCAACGTGACCAACTTCGGTGCTTTCGTCGACATCGGCGTGCATCAGGACGGTTTGGTGCACATCTCTGCGCTTTCGGAGAAGTTCATCAAGGATCCGCGTGAAGCGGTGAAGGCCGGTGACGTGGTGAAAGTGAAGGTCATGGAAGTCGACATCCCGCGCAAACGCGTTGGCCTGTCGATGCGCATGAGCGACACGCCGGGCGAGAAAATCGACGGTGCCCGTGGTGCACGTCCGGGTTCGGCGCCACGCCAGTCCCAGAACACCGCACCGCGTAAGGAAACCACGGCGGCGGCTCCGGCCAACAACGCCATGGCGTCGCTGTTCGCCAACGCCAAGCAGTTGAAGAAACGCTGATGGACATCCCGGCCGGGCTGACCGAAAGCGCTTTTTTCAAGTTGCTGGGGTGTCACTTGCACAGTCTGGAGACCGGGGTGGCGCAAGTCGCCCTCGGGCTTGCACCAGAGCTGCGCAATCGCGGCGGCAAGCTGCACGGCGGGGCCTTGTTCAGTCTGGTGGACATTGCCATGGGGCTGGCCTGTTCCAGCACCCATGGTTTTGACCAGCAGAGCGCTACCATCGAATGCAAGATCAATTACATTCGCGCCGTCGCAGACGGTGAAGTGATGTGCACCGCGCGGGTGATCCACCCGGGCCGCCGCACGCTGGTGGTCGAAGCTGACGTGATGCAAGGCGACAAACTCGTCGCAAAAGCACAAGGCACGTTCGCTGTCCTGTAGCTACCCGTCATCGATTTGAGTTAATTTCGGCGCTGTGACCGCAGCGTCGGAGTTTCCTATGGGATTGCGGCGATCCAAAACCAGGCGACAACGCCAGTTTTAACTTCACCCTTGTAGACCGTCTTGCCCACCCCCATATTGGGGCGACTGACGCGTGAAGGAATCCAACTTGAGCGAACTTCTCAACCGCCGCCTGGCTCTGCTCGGCGAGCGCGCTAACCTCTCTCTGCTCGAACAGTGCCTTCACGGCATCGAACGTGAATGCCTGCGCGTGACCGGCGAAGGTCGCCTGGCGCAAACGCCGCACCCGGAAGCATTGGGTTCCGCGCTGACCAACGAACAAATCACCACCGACTATTCCGAGTCGCTGTTGGAGTTCATCACGCCCGCCCTGCCCGACCCGGCGGACACTCTGGCGAGCCTGGACAAGATCCACCGTTTTGCCTACAGCAAGCTCGGCAACGAGTACCTGTGGAGTCCATCGATGCCGTGCCCGTTGCCGGCCGAGGAAGACATCCCGATCGCCTATTACGGCACCTCCAACATCGGTCAGCTCAAGTACGTCTACCGCAAGGGCCTGGCCCTGCGCTATGGCAAGACCATGCAGTGCATCGCCGGGATTCACTACAACTTTTCCCTGCCGGAAAAGCTCTGGCCGCTGCTTAAAGAGGCTGAAGGCTTTGTCGGCACCGACCGCGACTATCAGTCGTCGGCCTACATCGCCCTGATCCGTAACTTCCGTCGCTACAGCTGGCTGCTGATGTACCTGTTCGGTGCCTCGCCTGCGCTGGACGCCGGTTTCCTGCGTGGTCGCTCGCACCAGTTGGAACAACTGGACCCGGACACCTTGTACCTGCCGTACGCCACCAGCCTGCGCATGAGTGACCTGGGTTACCAGAGCAACGCCCAGGCCGGTCTGACGCCGTGCTACAACGATCTGGCCAGCTACACCGACAGCCTGCGCAAAGCGGTCGCAACGCCTTACGCGCCGTACGTCGAAATCGGCACGCATCAGGACGGAGAGTGGGTTCAGCTCAACACCAACATCCTGCAGATCGAAAACGAGTACTACTCCAACATCCGCCCGAAACGTGTGACCTACACCGGTGAACGGCCGATCCAGGCGCTGGTGGCCCGTGGCATTCAGTACGTTGAAGTGCGTTGCCTGGACATCAACCCGTTTCTGCCAATGGGCATCGATCTACCGGAGTCGCGGTTCCTCGACGCATTCCTGTTGTACTGCGCGCTGAACGACAGCCCGCTGCTGACGAATACCTCGTGCGGCAACGCGACCTCGAACTTCCTCAGCGTGGTCAAGGAAGGTCGCCGTCCGGGCCTGCAACTGCAACGCGACGGTCATCCGGTGGACCTGAGAGAGTGGGCCAGCGAGTTGCTGGAGAAGATTGCACCCCTGGCGGCGATGCTGGATCAGAGTCATGGCGGCGATGCACATAGCGAGGCATTGGATGCGCAGCTGGCCAAGGTCAAGGACCCGTCCCTGACGCCATCGGCTCAGGTGCTGGCAGCGATGGCTGAGCACAAAGAGAGCTTCAGCCAGTTCTCCCTGCGTCAGAGCCAGGCTCATGCGGAGTTTTTCCGCAGCGAGCCGTTGAATGGCGATGATCAAGCCAAGTTTGAAGACCGGGCGCGTTCGTCGCTGGCCGAGCAGATTGAGCTGGAGCAGAACGAAGTCGGCGATTTCGATGTGTTTGTCGGGTCGTATCAGGCGAGTATTTTGGCAATCAGCAACTAAGCAGCGCCTGTCAAAAGATCGCAACCTTCGGCAGCTCCTACGGGACGGTGCCAAGGTTGCGATTTTTTTTGCCCGCACCACGCAATTTCGAATTCGCACGCTACCTTTGTAGGAGCTGCCGCAGGCTGCGATCTTTTGATCCTTTAGAATATTCCGCTCATAAGCTCATTCGAAAAAGTTATTTATTTTCGGATTCTTATATCATTTAGTCTCCTTTTCACGCCGACTCTCGGTCGCCTGACAAGGAGCTTCTCAATGAAATTGACTTTCCCCCTTCGCCTGCTGGCGGCCGCGTCTCTGGCTGCGGTGAGTTTCTTTGCCCAGGCGGCTGACGTCACCGTCGCCTACCAGACCACCGTAGACCCGGCCAAAGTCGCCCAAGCCGACGGCGCGTACGAAAAAGCCACCAACGCCAAAATCGACTGGCGCAAATTCGACAACGGCGCCGATATCATCGCCGCCATCGCTTCCGGCGACGTGCAGATCGGTTACCTCGGTTCCAGCCCTCTGACCGCAGCAATCACCCGCAAAGTCCCGGTAGAAACCTTTCTCATCGCCACGCAGATCGGCGCCGCTGAAGCCCTGGTTGCCCGCGATGGTTCCGGGATCAAAACCCCGCAGGACCTGATCGGCAAGAAAATCGCCGTGCCGTTCGTTTCCACCGGCCACTACAGCCTGCTGGCCGCGCTGAAGCACTGGAACATCGACCCGTCGAAAGTCACCGTCCTCAACCTTGCCCCCCCAGCCATCATTGCCGCGTGGAAACGCGGTGATATCGACGCCACTTACGTGTGGGACCCAGCCCTCGGTGTCGCCAAGGAAAACGGCAAAGTGCTGATCACCTCCGGTGAACTGGCCAAGTTCGGCGCGCCGACCTTCGATGCCTGGATCGTGCGTAAAGACTTCGCCGAGAAGCACCCGGAAATCGTCACCGCGTTCGCCAAAGTGACCCTGGATGCCTACGCCGAGTACCGCAAAGACCCAAAAGCCTGGCTCGCCAATCAATCCAATGTCGACAAACTGGTGAAACTCTCCGGCGCCAAGGCCAGCGACATTCCATTGCTGCTGCAAGGCAACGTCTTCCCACTGGCGGCTGATCAGGTGATCACCCTCGGCGCACCGACCACCAAGGCCATCACCGACACCGCCACGTTCCTGAAAGAACAAGGCAAGGTTGAAGCCGTGCTGCCGGATTACGCCCCGTATGTCAGCGCCAAATACATCACCAACTGATCGGAGTTAACCGCGATGGCTTTGCTTCAGCTGGAGCGCATCAGCGCACAGTACCCAGGCAGCCCGGAACCGGTACTGGCGGAGATTTCCCTGAGTCTTGGGCCCCAGCAGTTGCTGGTCGCCCTCGGCCCGTCCGGCAGTGGCAAGACCTCGCTGTTGAACCTGATTGCCGGTTTCGTCGAGCCTAGCGCCGGGCGCATCACCCTCGATGGCGTGCCGGTCAAAGGCCCGAGCGCCGAACGCGGCGTGGTGTTCCAGGACGATGCCCTGCTGCCCTGGCAGGACGTGCTGGCCAACGTCGGTTTCGGTCTGGAACTGGCCGGCATTGCGCGGGAAAAACGTGAACTGCGCGCCCGGGAAATGCTCGCCTTGGTGGACCTTTCCGGCTTCGAAAACCGTCGAATCTGGCAGCTTTCGGGCGGCCAGAAGCAACGAGTCGGCCTGGCCCGAGCCCTCGCTGCTGATCCGCGCGTTTTGCTGATGGACGAACCCTTCGGCGCCCTCGATGCCTTCACCCGCGAACAGATGCAGGAGTTGCTGCTGCAAGTCTGGCAGCGCACCGCAAAACCGGTATTTCTGATTACCCACGACATCGAAGAAGCGGTGTTTCTCGCCACGGGTCTGATTCTGCTGGCGCCGAATCCTGGGCAAATCGTCGAACGCCTGAGCCTGGATTTCGGTCAGCGTTATGCCGCTGGGGAGTCGGCTCGATCAATCAAATCCGACCCGCGCTTTATCGAAACCCGCGAACACGTGCTCGCCAAAGTGTTCTCCCAACGCAGCGCCGCCCAGCGGCAGGAGACCGTATGAGCAGCTATGAGATTCCGGCCGTCACGGTCAAACCGCACTCGACGGTGATTCCTGTTCGTCGCAGCCTTAGTACTCGCTGGATCAGTCTGCTGACGCTCGTCGCACTCGTGGTCATTTGGTGGGCCGTCACCGCCACTGGAATGATCGAACCGCTGTTCCTGCCGCCACCCTTTGCCGTGCTGCAAAAAGGCTGGCTGCTGGTGACCACCGGCTACATGGATTCAACGTTATGGCAGCACCTTGGCGCGAGCCTCAGCCGAATCGGTCTGGGCCTGGGCTTCGCGGTGCTGACCGCCGTGCCCGTTGGAATCGCCATCGGCCACAACCGCATCGCCCGCGGCATTCTCGATCCGCTGATCGAGTTCTACCGCCCTATCCCGCCGCTGGCTTATTTGCCGCTGATCGTGATCTGGTGCGGCATCGGTGAGCTGTCGAAAGTCTTGCTGATCTACCTCGCGATCTTCGCCCCGATCGCCATCGCTACGGCGACCGGCGTGCGCACGGTTGACCCGGCCAAATTGCGCGCGGCGCAGTCGTTAGGCGCGACCCGGGCGCAGTTGATTCGCCATGTGATTCTGCCGAGCGCGTTGCCGGACATTTTGACCGGTGTGCGGATTGGCCTGGGTGTGGGTTGGTCGACGCTGGTCGCCGCCGAATTGATCGCCGCCACCAGCGGTTTGGGCTTCATGGTGCAGTCGGCCGCGCAGTTCCTGGTCACCGATGTGGTGGTGCTGGGGATTCTGGTGATCGCGCTGATCGCCTTCGCCATGGAGATGGGCTTGCGCGCCTTGCAACGCAAACTGGTGCCGTGGCATGGCCAGGCTCACTAAATAGCCCGCTCCCACAAAAAGCTCGGCGCCCCGGATTGAAGAGAAAGACCATGAGCAACCTGACCATCGTCCCCTTAAGCTACGCCCTCGGCGCACACATCAGCGGCGTCGACATCAGCCAACCGCTGAACCTGGAACAGCGCGACGCCATCGAGCAGGCGCTGCTCAAACATCAAGTGTTGTTCTTTCGCGATCAGCCGATCACACCGCAGCAACAGGCCGGTTTCGCCGCCAATTTCGGCGACCTGCACATTCACCCGATTTACCCGAACGTGCCGGAACAGCCAGAAGTGCTGATCCTCGACACCGCCGTCACTGACGTGCGCGACAACGCCATCTGGCATACCGACGTGACCTTCTTGCCGACGCCGGCCATGGGCGCGGTACTCAGCGCCAAGTTGTTGCCGGAGTTTGGTGGCGACACGTTGTGGGCCAGCGGTATTGCGGCGTATGAAGCGTTGTCCGCGCCGATGAAAACCTTGCTCGAAGGGCTGACGGCTACCCACGATTTCACCCGCTCGTTCCCGCTGGAGCGCTATGGCAACACGCCGCAAGCCTTGGCCCAGTGGGAGGAAGCGCGCAGAAAAAATCCGCCGCTGTCACACCCGGTGATTCGCACTCATCCGGTGAGCGGACGCCGGTCGTTGTTCGTCAATGAAGGCTTCACGTCGAAGATCAATGAACTGTCGGAAACCGAAAGCGAGGTGATTCTGAAGTTTCTGTTTGCCCACGCGACACGGCCGGAATTTACAATCCGCTGGCGCTGGCAGAAGGACGACGTGGCGTTTTGGGATAACCGCGTGACACAGCATTACGCCGTGGATGATTACCGGCCGGCTCGGCGGGTGATGCAGCGGGCGACGGTGTTGGGGGATGTGCCGTTTTTTCGGTAACCCCATGACTTCTTCATTGACTGGTCTGGCCCCATCGCGAGCAAGCTCGCTCCCACATTTGGAATGCGCTCCCCTGTGGGAGCGAGCTCGCTCGCGATGGCGATCCAACAGGCGCCGGAAAATCCGGCACCGAACACTTACTCCGCCGTCGAAGGCTTCTCCCAAAGATTAACCCCGCCCTCCTGGGCAAACCGGTCGATCTCCGCCAGCTCTTCAGCGCTAAAGCTCAAATTTTTCAACGCCCCGACGTTCTCGATAATCTGCTCGGGCCGGCTCGCACCGATCAGCGCCGACGTCACGCGCGGATCGCGTAACGTCCACGCCAATGCCAGCTGCGCCAGACTCTGACCGCGACGCTTGGCGATCTCATTCAGCGCACGCACATGAGCGATGTTGGCTTCGGACAGGTGCGCCGCCTGCAGCGAACCACCTCCCGGACGATTGACCCGCGCGTCCGCCGGCACACCATTGAGGTACTTATCGGTCAACAACCCCTGAGCCAACGGCGTAAACGCAATCACGCCCGTACCGAGTTCGTCCGTCGTATCCAACAGGTCTTTTTCCACCCATCGATTGAGCAGGTTGTAAGCCGGTTGGTGAATCAGCAACGGGACTTTCCACTCCTTCAGCAGCGCGGCCATTTCACGGGTTTTAACCCCCGAGTAGGAAGAGATACCGATGTACAACGCCTTACCCTGCTGTACCGCGGTGGCCAGTGCGCTGGCGGTTTCTTCCAGCGGCGTGTCCGGGTCGAAGCGGTGGGAGTAGAAGATGTCCACGTAGTCCAGGCCCAGGCGCTGCAGGCTCTGATCAAGGCTGGCCAGCACGTATTTGCGCGAACCGCCGCCCTGGCCATAAGGGCCGGCCCACATGTCCCAACCGGCCTTGCTGGAGATAATCAGCTCGTCGCGATACTGCTTGAAGTCTTCACGCAGCAAACGACCGAAATTGATCTCGGCGCTGCCATACGGAGGGCCGTAGTTGTTGGCCAGGTCGAAATGGTTGATGCCAAGATCAAACGCGGTACGCAGCAATGAACGCTGGGTGTCGATCGGCGTGCTGTCGCCGAAGTTGTGCCACAGGCCCAGAGACAATGCCGGCAGCACCAGCCCGCTGCGACCGACGCGGCGGTAAGGGATTGAGTCGTAGCGGTTTTCGGCAGCGGTGTAGGTCATCGAATCCTCTCTTGTCTGTCTTGAAGTTGGTATCGACTGCTTCGCAAGTTGCCCAGCATACGCCCAGACAAACGCCGATAAACCTCGGACCCGAGAAAATGCTGAAACGTTTCACAGATTTCATCTTTGCCGTCAGCTGATCGTTCCCATGCTCTGCGTCGCCTGGCGCAGCCAGAAGATATTTCCCGCGTCGTGCCCTTCCTGGTCGGCCCGGATTCGGGTTGGGTCAACGGGCAAATCCTGCGGGTTAATGGTGGGTTGGTTTAACTATGCTCAAACTGATACCGAGGTGACCCCAATCGCGAGCAGGCTATACAGACAGCACACATCTAAAGGACGGATACACCATGCACACCACAATCATCATCACCTTCGGCCTGATCCTCCTGGCGCTGATGCTGTTCATCGGCGAGAAAATCGGCTTCAGCCGCCAGACCCTGGCCTTCAGCTTTGTCGTGCTGTGGCTGGCGCTGACGTTGATTAACGGCGCGGTCGGCATGGTCAATGCCGGCCAGCCGTTCAGCACGGAACTGGTGGTCGGCAGCGCCGTGTTCGGTGTACCGGTGGCGGCGCTGGTGTTGTTCATGGTGTTGACCACCGAGACGTGAGTGTTCGATCAACGCACCAAATGCAAGAACTGCATGTGCCGTTCGTACTGATCGAGGATGTCGTTGATGATCTGCTCCTTGGTGTAACCCACCAGATCGTAGTCCTGACTGCCCTCTGCAAGATGCACTTCAGCCCGGTAATAACGACGGTTGTTGAGCTCCTTGGAACCCATGCCGCCACGGGCGAAGGACGGCGTGAAGTAGCCGCGCATCTGCGCCTGGTAAATGAACGGATGCTCCTCGCCATGACCGATTTCCAGGCTGACGTTGTCGTTGGTCGGGTCCGGCTGAGTGACCACTTTCAAGCCCTTCTCGACGAAGACCGCTGAGACTTCTTCAATTGCCGGGCGCACCGTCGTATCGAGGAAGCGATAGACCTCATCCCGTGACGGGAAATGCACGGCCTGGCTCAGGCGTTGACGCCAGCCGCCACGCCGCGATCCGGACACCGGTGCCAGCGAATGCAGTTGCGCGATCTGTTTCTGCGACTCCAGGTAGAACGCCTTGTGCAGCCCCCACATCATCAGCAGCAAGATCATCGAGAACGGCAACGAGGTCAGCACCACCGCTGACTTCAGCGCATCGATGCTGCCGGAGAACAGTAGCGCACTGGTCACCAACGCGGTCATCGCGCCCCAGAACACCCGAAGCCATTTCGGCCCGTCTTCATCCGGGTTGCCGCCCTTGGCGGACAGTGTCGACAGCACCACAGTGCCGGAGTCGGCAGACGTCACGAAGAACACGAAGCTGATGAACACCGTGACCGCGATGACGGTTTTGCTCCACGGGTAGGTTTCCAGCAGCAGGTAGAGAGTCATCGATGGGTTATCGATGGCCGACATGCCGAGTGCGCTCATGCCGTGATTGAGGACTTGATCGATGGCGCTGTTGCCAAAGATCGACATCCACGCGAGGGTGAAGCCGAGCGGGATCAGCAGCACGCCGAAGACGAATTCGCGGATGGTCCGGCCACGGGAAATCCGTGCGATGAACAGGCCCACGAACGGCGACCATGCAATCCACCAGGCCCAGTAGAACACCGTCCAACCGCCCAGCCAGTCACTGGGTTTGTCATAGGCGTACAGGTCGAAACTCTTCATCGGCAACGCACCGAGGTAGTCGCCGATGTTCTGGATCAAGGTGTTGAGCAAATGCTGAGTCGGGCCGGCGAATAACACGAACAGCAGCAGCGCGCAGGCCAGCAGCATGTTGATGTCGGACATCACCCGCACACCTTTATCGACGCCAGACACCGCCACGATGATCGCCGCGCCCATCATCAGCGTGATCAGGCCGACCTGAATCCACTGGGTGTGAGCGATGCCGAACAGATAGTCCAGACCCGAGTTGAGGTGCAACACGCCAAAGCCCATGTCGGCACCAAGGCCGAACACCGTGGCGATGATGCCGAAGCCGTCCACCGCGTAACCGATGGGGCCGTTGATGCGCTTGCCGATCAGCGGATAGAGCGCCGAACGCAGGGCCAGCGGCAGGTTGTGACGGTAGGCAAAATAAGCCAGCGCCATGCCGACGAAAGCGAACACACCCCAGCCGTGCAGGCCCCAGTGCAGAAACAGAATCTGCATCGCCTGACGCGCTGCATCCGCCGTGCCGGCCTCGCCTTGCGGCGGTTGCGCCAAATGGGTCAGTGGTTCGGACACGCAAAAGAAGAACAGCGTGATGCTGATGCCGGCAGCGAACAGCATGCCGGCCCAGGACAGATAACTGAATTCGGGTTCGTCGTGGTCGGCACCGAGCTTGATCTTGCCGTAGCCGGACAAGGCGGTGACCACCACGAAGACCAGATACAGGGTCATCGCGAGCATGTAGTACCAGCCGACCGTGTTGGCCGCCCAGTTTTGCGCTTCCAGAAGCCAGGCGCCGGCCTGTTCAGGCATGGCGATGACGATGATGCCGAACAGCAAAATGAACGTCGCCGAGAAGTAAAACACCGGCGGATTCATGCGGACCTGACCGCTGGCGGGGGTGGGCGATGCACTCATGAAAGGTGCACCTCGAGGGGATGAAACAGGGCAATCAATAACGGACTCGGCAAAGGCAAGCCTCCTGTTGTGAGCGGGCAGCAAACCGGCGGTTTAACTTGAATGAGCGTTCAAGTTAAACATGAATAGGGTGCTAAGGACTAATCGCAAGGCTCGGCGGCACTATTCGTACGCTAGCTCAAGGAAGGGTATGACGCGGGGTTTGGAGGATTCGTTCAGTGGGAAATTAGCTAAATGCCATTATCCCGGCTCGGTTTGAAATCCAATCGCGAGCAAGCTCGCTCCCACAGGGGACCTGCGTCGAACACAATGTGCACACAACAGAAAAACCATGTGGGAGCGAGCTTGCTCCGGGCGGCGTTCCGACGATGAGGGCAGTCCGGTCAGTAGAGATTTCCGGGCTTACTTCTGCGCCCCGTCATCATGCTGCAGATTCGCCTGAGTCAGGTTGCTCCCCGCCGGCACGCTGCGGGTCAGCCAGACATTGCCGCCAATGGTCGAGCCCTTGCCGATGGTGATCCGCCCCAGAATCGTCGCACCGGCATAGATCACCACGTCATCCTCGACAATCGGATGTCGCGGTTGCCCCTTCTGCAACTGGCCGTCTTCATCCGCCGGGAAGCGCTTGGCGCCCAAAGTCACGGCCTGATAAATCCGCACACGCTCGCCGATGATCGCGGTCTCGCCGATCACCACACCCGTCCCGTGATCGATGAAGAAACTGCGACCAATCTGCGCACCAGGATGAATGTCGATGCCGGTGGCCGAGTGGGCGATTTCCGCGCTGATTCGCGCCAGCAGCGGCAACCCGGATCGGTACAAATGATGGGCCAGGCGATGGTGAATCACCGCCAGAATCCCCGGATAGCACAACAACACTTCATCGACGCTGCGAGCCGCCGGATCGCCGTGATAGGCCGCCAGCACGTCGGTGTCGAGCAGACTGCGCAGCTCCGGCAATGCGAGGGCGAAGTCCTGAATGATCTGAATCGTTTTGGCCTCGACTTCAGTGTCGGCCTGGGCACTGTGGCAAGAGGCGTAGCGCAATTCGAGTCGCGCCTGAGCCAGCAACGCGTTCAATGCAACGTCCAGCGTGTGGCCGACGTAGAAGTCTTCACTTTCCTCGCGCAAATCCACCGGTCCCAGGCGCATCGGGAACAACGCGCCACAGAGGGCTTCGAGAATCTCAGCCATGGCCGCTCGGGAAGGCAACTCGCGACCGCCCTGTTCGGTGCTGGCGCGGCCATTTTGTAAGCGCCACTGGTCACGCGCCGTGCGCAGTTGGCTGACGATGGTCTGCAGTTGCCAATGACTGGAACGCTCGCTCACGGTAAAAACTCCTTACGGGCGGCCGGACTGTCTGGCCGCGTCAACGGCGATTACTTTACGGCATGGCCTGGAAGCCGAATTAAGAACCGATTGCGCTGTACTCAGCACTTTTTGGCATAAGGCGATTGGCAGTTGCCCCGCTAAATAGGCGTGCCTATAGTCCTGTCATCTCCCTCCGCCAGTACGGACCCCATGATCAAACAACAGCTTTCCCGCTTTAACCGCCTCGACCTGCTCGGTCATCCTACCGCCCTGGAAAAACTCGAACGCCTGTCGGCCTGGCTGGGCCGCGATGTGTACGTCAAGCGTGATGACCTGACACCGCTGGCGATGGGCGGCAACAAGCTGCGCAAGCTCGAATACCTGGCGGCCGATGCACTGGCACAAGGCGCCGACACCTTGATCACCGCTGGCGCGCTTCAGTCCAATCATGTGCGCCAGACTGCCGCCATTGCGGCCAAGCTTGGCCTGGGCTGCGTAGCCCTGCTGGAAAACCCCCTGGGTACCGACGACGCCAACTATGTCGGTAACGGCAATCGACTGTTGCTGGACCTGTTCGACGCCAAGGTCGAGCTGGTGGAAAACCTCGACAACGCCGACGAACAACTGCAAGCCTTGTCCGATCGTCTACGCAACAACGGCAAGAAGCCGTATCTGGTGCCGATTGGTGGCTCCAACGCATTGGGCGCTTTGGGTTATGTGCGCGCCGGGCTGGAATTGGCCGAGCAGATCAAGGACACCGGGCTGACATTCGCCGCCGTGGTTCTGGCTTCGGGCAGCGCCGGGACCCATAGCGGTCTGGCGTTGGCGTTGAGTGAAGCACTGCCGGATTTGCCAGTGATTGGTGTCACGGTTTCTCGCAGCGACGAAGACCAGCGCCCGAAAGTCCAGGGCCTCGCCGAACGCACTGCCGAGCTGCTGGGCGTGAGCCTGCCAGCGAGTTTCAAGGTCGAGTTGTGGGACGAATATTTCGGCCCACGCTACGGTGAACCGAATGCCGGGACGTTGGCCGCCGTGAAGCTGGTGGCGAGTCAGGAAGGTTTGCTGCTGGACCCGGTTTATACCGGCAAGGCCATGGCGGGTTTGCTCGATGGCATCGGCCGCCAGCGCTTCAATGACGGCCCTATCATCTTCCTGCACACCGGCGGGGCGCCGGCACTGTTTGCCTACAAAGACTTTTTGTAGCCGAAGGCTGCGATCTTTTCCAAGGGCACCATATATTCAAAAAAAGAATAACAGGCTGAGTATTTAATATTTTTCTATCTAAAGGCATCATCATATAGTCACGCCGCAGGCGAATTTGCAGCGAGACGCATACGATGCTTTAGGGCAGGATATTGCAGTCGTTCAAATCCCGATTTTGCCAACATTCCTAAAAGCGTCTTCATAAGAAAACACAGGGGCTTGTCATGAATTTTTCCGCACTACGTCGAAACCTGCTGGTTGGTTCGCTGGGCCTGGCGCTGAGCGCCGGTCTGCTGGGGCAAGCGGTTGCCGGTGAGCAGCTGCAAAAAATCAAAGACGCTGGCGTGATCAACGTTGGCCTGGAAGGCACTTACCCACCGTTCAGTTTCGTCGACGCCGACGGCAAGCTGGCCGGCTTCGAAGTCGAGTTCTCCGAAGCCCTGGCCAAAGAGCTGGGCGTGAAGGTCAAACTGCAACCGACCAAATGGGACGGCATCCTCGCGGCGCTGGAATCCAAACGTCTGGACGCGGTGATCAACCAGGTAACCATCTCCGAAGAGCGCAAGAAGAAGTATGACTTCTCCGAGCCGTACACCGTTTCCGGGATTCAGGCGCTGGTGCTGACCAAGAAGGCTGCGGAGCTGAACATCAAGTCTGCCGCCGATCTGGCCGGCAAAAAAGTCGGTGTAGGCCTGGGCACCAACTACGAGCAGTGGCTCAAGGACAATCAGCCAAAAGCCATCATCAAGACCTATGACGATGATCCGACCAAGTTCCAGGATCTGCGCGTCGGCCGCATCGACGCCATTCTGATCGACCGCCTCGCCGCGCTGGAATACGCCAAGAAGGCGAAGGACACCACCGCCGCCGGCGAAGCGTTCTCCCGCCAGGAAGCCGGTATCGCTCTGCGCAAAGGCGAGCCTGAATTGCTGGCAGCAGTGAACAAAGCCATCGACAAGCTGCGTGCCGACGGTACGCTGAAAAAGCTTTCGGAAAAATACTTCAGCGCTGACGTCACTAAATAATGGAAGAAGCTTTCCAACTCGCGCTGGATTCCGCGCCCTTCCTGCTGAAGGGCGCGTACTACACGGTCATTCTGAGCCTGGGCGGGATGTTCTTCGGCCTGGTGATGGGGTTTGGTCTGGCGTTGATGCGCCTGTCCCGCTTCAAACTGGTGAGCTGGATCGCCCGCATCTACGTGTCGTTCTTTCGCGGCACGCCGTTGCTGGTGCAACTGTTCGTGATCTATTACGGCTTGCCGCAATTGGGCATCGAACTTGATCCGCTGCCGGCGGCCCTGATCGGCTTCTCGCTGAACATGGCGGCCTATGCCTGCGAAATCCTGCGTGCCGCGATCAGCTCCATCGAGCGCGGTCAGTGGGAAGCCGCCGCGAGTATCGGCATGACCCGCGCGCAGACCCTGCGCCGGGCCATCCTGCCGCAAGCGATGCGCACGGCTCTGCCACCGCTGGGCAACAGCTTCATTTCGCTTGTGAAGGACACCGCGCTGGCAGCCACTATTCAGGTGCCGGAACTGTTCCGTCAGGCGCAGCTGATTACCGCCCGTACTTTTGAAATTTTCACCATGTATCTGGCCGCCGCGCTGATCTACTGGATTCTGGCCACGGTGCTTTCGCACCTGCAGAACCAGTTGGAAGCACGGGTCAATCGGCACGACCTGGAGTCCTGACCCAATGATTGTCGTGGAAAAACTGACAAAGCAGTTCAAGGGTCAAGTGGTGCTCAACGGCATCGATCTGCAAGTGAAGGAAGGCGAGGTGGTCGCGATCATCGGGCCTAGCGGCTCGGGTAAAACCACGTTCCTGCGTTGCCTGAATTTTCTGGAAGAGCCCACCAGCGGCCGGATCAAGGTCGGTGACATCGAGATCGATGGCAGCCGCCCGCTGAGCCAGCAGCAAGGCCTGGTGCGACGTTTGCGCCAGCACGTGGGTTTCGTGTTCCAGAACTTCAATCTGTTTCCTCATCGCACCGCCCTGGAAAACGTCATCGAAGGCCCGATCATCGTCAAGAAGATCCCGCACGCCGAAGCCGTTGCCCTGGGTAAAAAGCTGTTAGCCAGGGTCGGCCTGGCGGGCAAGGAAGACGCGTACCCGCGTCGCCTTTCCGGTGGTCAGCAACAGCGTGTGGCGATTGCCCGCGCGCTGGCGATGGAGCCGGAAGTGATTCTGTTCGACGAACCCACCTCAGCCCTCGACCCGGAACTGGTGGGTGAAGTGCTGGCGACCATTCGCAGCCTCGCCGAAGAGCGACGCACCATGGTCATCGTCACCCACGAAATGGGCTTTGCCCGGGACGTGGCGAACCGCGTGGTGTTTTTCGACAAAGGTGTGATCGTCGAACAAGGCGAAGCCAAGGCGCTGTTTGCCAATCCGAAAGAAGAGCGGACGAAGCAGTTCCTCAGCAAGTTCCTGAATAACGATCATCACTGAAACATTGCTTCACTACTTGTTAACTTCCAGGGACGGAAGTGACAACTAGCCCTACTAAAAAATCCCTCGCCACGTTCTCTTCGTTTATTCACTCACCTGAACAATAGATAATTTTCTATCGCTGCGTGCGGTACATATATATGTCCTGCAACAGAATAACCTCGCCTAAAATTCGCCAAACCCAGCGCCCTCACCGAACCGGTCTTCGCCGTCAGCAACGCACTGAAAGCCCATAAAACAGGGTAAAGGTCGACAGAGCGGTGCAGCTTATTAACTTCAATGCGTAGGATTTTTCTGAATAACGCTAGATTCCAAGCTTAACTAGCAAACTCTATTGACACCTATTCAAGCGCACTCTTATCTAGTCTCCAACAGGCGTTAAACTTCAAACTCATTCATTATTTAACCTCATAAATAGCGAATAACTTTGTTGCTCGGTAATTCACGTCTTTCGAACTTTCAGAAACGGACTTTCGCTGCAAGGCTTCAAGGAGAACCCCATGACAAGCACTTCGAACAAACCCGAACTTGCGGCCCCGACCCTGGCGCAATCTCACAAGACCTGCATCAATATCACCTCGGCGGCGCACCTGCTGATCGATGTGGCGCCCTACCCCGGCATGGACGAAGGCGACCTGATCGAACTGTTCTGGGACAACTGCTACGTGGCCTCCAGAGTGCTGACTGCCGACGATGTCGGCCAACCGGTCCAATTGCGCGTGCCCCAGAGCTTCATCGCCAATGGCACTTCGCGCGTTCACTACCGGATCATGCAGATCGGGCAAGGGCCAACCCTTTCGGCCACCAGACGAGTGCAGGTCAAACTCGACTGCCCCGGCGGCCAACCGTCGGCGCTGTGCGGCGATGAAAACCAGAGTCTGGAGCCCGTGAACATCCCTGAGACCATTCGCCGTCAGGGGGTCAATCCGAACCAGATCAAGCGCGGCGTTCCGTTGACCATCGAGCCTTACCTGAACATGGCCGCCGACGACGAAATCACCCTGCGCTGGGGCGATGCACGCATGGATCTGCCACGACTCAAGGCCGGCGATGTCGGCCAGCCGATCCAGGTCTGGGTACCGCCGGCGATCATTCTCGAAGCCGGCGAAGACCTGCGGCTGGAAGTGACTTACTGCATCCTCGACCGGGTGGGTAACAACTCCCGCTGGGCACCACCGCGCAGGCTGAAGATTGGTTGCGCCAATCCCTATTTGAGGTCCCGACCGAAAGAAATGCTCATGGCCGCCGAACCCCGCAAACGCTGAGATCCCTTGTAGCAGCTGGCGAAGCCTGCGTTCGGCTGCGCAGCAGTCGTGAAATCAGACACTGCGGTCAGTCAGTTACACCGTGCATTCAGGGTTTACGGCTGCTGCGCAGCCGAACGCAGGCTTCGCCAGCTGCTACAGGGATCGTTTACCGGAACAAAATCAGCGTCAGCCCCACAACAGTCGCCAACACCAGCGCCCAGCTCAACATCAATCGGCGCCACAGTCGTGGTGCGTGGCGCATCTCCATGAAGCCGTCGGTGATCAACCACGCCTTGCCCACTGCCACCAGCAAAATGGCAATCGACAGCAGCGATGTCGCGCCAACGTGTGCCAGCACCACGGTGCACACGCTTAACGTGGCGAGCGCTGCCCAACAGACGAGCAAAATCCTGGAAACAGACATGAGAACCTCGTCAACTCAGCACGTAGACCAGCGGAAACAACATGACCCAGATCAGATCGACCATGTGCCAATAGAGCACGCCGGATTCAAACCCGCTGCGCGTGTTGGCGTCGTACAGGCCACGGCGACAGCGCTCGGCCAGCCATCCGAGAATGACCATGCCGAGCACTACGTGGAGAAAATGAAAACCGGTAAGGATCCAGTACAGGGTGAAAAAGGTGTTGTGCTCCATGCCCAGCCCCGAGGCGAGCAAGTGTCGGTATTCCGTGAGTTTCAGCCCCACGTAGACACTGGCGGCGAGCAACGCCATCAGCAGGAAGACGGCGCCGTGACGGGACCGTGAGCGCCTGACTTGCTCCTGTGCCAGCGCGGCGAACAGGCCCGCGGTGAGCAGGCTCAGGGTCATCGCCAGCCCGGTTGAGGTGTTCAGCAACAGACGGCTTTCACTGAACATCTGCGGCTTGAGCGCCTGGGTCACGGAGAACGCCAGGATCAGGATGGCGAACACCGACAGCTCGGCCAGAATGAAAAACCACATCGCCAGATCGCCCGGCAAGTGGCGTTGCGAAACGCCCGTGGACTCAGCCGAAGTGAACATCAACCACGTCCATCAGCGCGGCAACGGTCAGCGGATCATCGCTGAGCGGCTCGGCCAGGCAGGCCATGCACGCCTCACGGGGGCTCATGCCGGAGCGGATCATGCGCGCGGTGAAAATCAGCAGTCGCGTTGAGGCGACCTCCTCCAGATCATGTTGGTCGAGCCGGCGCAGTGCCTGCCCCAGCCGCACCACTTGCGCCGCCAGTGCGCTGTCCACCTGAGCCTCGCGGGCAACGATGCGTTCCTCATCGGCCACCGGCGGATAACCGAAACGCATCGCCACGAAGCGTTGGCGGGTGCTGGGTTTCATGCCTTTGAGCAGGTTCTGGTAACCGGGATTGTAAGACACCACGAGCATGAAGGACGGCGGCGCCTTCAACACTTCGCCGGTGCGTTCCAGAAACAGCTCGCGACGATCATCGGCCAGTGGATGCAACACCACCACGGTGTCCTGACGCGCCTCGACCACTTCGTCGAGGTAACAGATGCCGCCTTCACGCACCGCGCGGGTCAGTGGCCCGTCCTGCCACCAGGTGCCCTGGGCACCGATCAGGTGACGGCCGATCAGGTCGGCCGCGCTCAGATCGTCATGGCAAGCCACGGTGTACAGCGGCAGTTTCAGCCGATGGGCCATGTGCTGGACGAAACGGGTTTTGCCGCAGCCCGTCGGGCCTTTGATCAGCACCGGCATGCCGTGTCGCCAGGCTTGTTCGAACAGCGCCTCCTCATTATTCAGCGGTTGGTAGAAGGGTTCGATCGGGTGTTCGCAAGACTGGGTACGGTCCATGGGCTGCCTGTTCCAAAAGCGGATTCAAGGAACACGCTACGGGCCCCTGCGACAACCTGGCAAGTGAGATGGCCGACAAACTTGATCGTCGTCAAGCCAACATTGGCCTGCTCGGGCATAGCCTTGCACGGCACTAAGAACCTGCGTTCTGCGCTGCCGTTTCAGCACATCGCAAAGGTCTTGCCTGAGGAGAAATGGAATGCTGATCAGCAATAGAAAAACGTTTGCCCTGACCCTGACCACGCTGTGTTCGGCACTGGCCCTGGCGGTGAGTCATGCCGCCAGCGCTGAAGAGCCCGCCGCCGCGGCCACCCCGCCCATGGTCAAAACCGCTGGCGCTCCCGACATGAGCCAGGCCGAGTTCGACTCGTCCAAGGAAATCTACTTCCAGCGCTGCGCAGGCTGCCACGGTGTGCTGCGCAAAGGGGCCACGGGCAAACCGTTGACACAGGACATCACCCAGAGTCGCGGACAACCGTATCTGGAAGCCTTGATTACCTACGGTTCTCCGGCGGGCATGCCGAACTGGGGGACCTCCAATGCGCTGACCAAGGATCAGATCACCTCAATGGCCAAGTTCATTCAGCACGCGCCGCCGACTCCGCCGGAATGGGGCATGGCCGAGACGCTGAAAACCTGGAAGGTGCTGGTCAAACCCGAGGACCGTCCGAAGAAGCAGCTGAGCAAACTCAACCTGCCCAACCTGTTTTCGGTGACGCTGCGCGATGACGGCAAGATCGCCCTGATCGACGGTGACAGCAAGAAGATCGTCAAACTCATCGAGACCGGTTACGCGGTGCACATCTCGCGGATCTCTGCCTCAGGTCGCTACCTGCTGGTGATTGGTCGAGACGCGCGGATCGACATGATCGACCTGTGGCCGGTCGAGCCAACCAAGGTCGCCGAAGTCAAAGTGGGCATCGAGGCGCGCTCGGTCGAGACCTCCAAGTTCAAGGGCTACGAGGACAAGTACACCATCGCCGGTTCTTATTGGCCGCCGCAATTCACCATCATGGATGGCGAAACCCTGGAGCCGAAACAGATCGTCTCGACCCGTGGCATGACCGTCGACAAGCAGGAATACCACCCGGAACCCCGGGTTGCGGCGATCATCGCCTCCCACGAATGGCCGGAGTTCATCGTCAACGTCAAGGAAACCGGCAAGGTGATGCTGGTCAATTACCAGGACATCAAAAACCTCACTGTCACTTACATCGATGCCGCGCCCTTCCTGCATGACGGCGGTTGGGACAGCACTCATCGCTACTTCATGACCGCCGCCAACAACTCCAACAAGGTCGCCGTGATCGACTCCAAGGAGCGCAAGTTGACTGCGCTGGTGGACGTCGGCAAAACCCCTCACCCGGGTCGCGGCGCCAACTTCACCCACCCGACCTACGGACCGGTCTGGGCCACCAGCCACCTGGGCGATGACGGCATCTCGCTGATCGGCACCGACCCGACCAAACACCCGCAATACGCCTGGAAGCAGGTCGCCTCACTCAAGGGCCAGGGCGGCGGATCGCTCTTTATCAAAACCCACCCCAACTCCCGTCACCTGTACGTCGACACCACCCTTAACCCGGACGCCAAGCTCAGCCAGTCGGTCGCGGTGTTCGACATCGACAAACTCGATGCCGGCTACACCGTGCTGCCCATCGCCGAATACGCCGGCATCAAACAAGGCGCGATGCGCGTCGTGCAACCGGAATTCAACAAGGCCGGCGATGAAGTCTGGTTCTCCGTGTGGAGCGGCCAGGCAGACGAGTCGGCGCTGGTGGTGATCGACGACAAAACACTGAAGCTCAAGTCAGTCATCAAGGACAAACGACTGATCACACCCACCGGGAAGTTCAATGTCTACAACACCCAACACGACATCTATTGAGCTCCATCAATGCAAGGAAACACCATGAAAAATACTCTGTTCTCACTGTTCGCCCTGACCGCTGCGCTGAGCGTGCAGCCGGCCATGGCCCAAGACGCGCTGGAGCTGTTCAAGAGCAAACCCTGCGCAGCCTGTCATTCCATCGACACCAAGATTGTCGGCCCGGCGCTCAAGGATGTGGCGGCCAAGAACGCTGGCGTACCCGGGGCCGTGGACACCCTGGCTGGCCACATCAAGAACGGTACACAAGGCAATTGGGGCCCGATGCCCATGCCGGCCAACCCGGTCACTGAAGAAGAAGCAAAAATTCTCGCGACCTGGGTACTGACACTCAAATAACTGCCTGGAGGGCGTCAAGATGGTTTATCGACACGCTGTGATTCTGGCGGCCCTCCTCCTCATTTGCGCAACTGCGGTTGCGGCGCCGGACGCCCAGCGTCAGGCGCAACTCGAACACCTGCTGACCCAGGACTGCGGCGCCTGCCATGGGCTGCACCTCACCGGTGGGCTGGGTCCCGAACTGACCCGCGCAGCGCTGGCCGGCAAGTCACGTGACAGCCTGATTGCCACCGTCTCCCAAGGCCGGCCCGGCACCGCGATGCCCGGTTGGGCTCCGTTGCTCAGCCCCGGCGACATCCGTTGGCTGGTCGATCTTCTTCTCCAGGGATATCCCGCACCATGATCCGTTCAATCCTGCTGTCAGCGGCGACCGGGCTGTTGTTGTCCGCTTGCGTTCAACCACCGTTGCGCGGCACTGGCGATCTGGGCGTGGTCGTGGAGCGCGCCACCGGTAGCGTTCAAATCATCGAAAGCGACACCCACACCGCGCTGGCTCGACTCGAAGGTTTCGGCGACCTGTCCCATGCCTCCGTGGTGTTCTCGCGTGACCAGCGCTATGCCTATGTGTTCGGGCGCGACGGCGGGTTGAGCAAAATCGATTTGCTGAACCGGCGTATTGACCATCGTGTGATCCAGGGTGGCAACAGCATTGGCGGCGCCATCAGCCAGGACGGCAAATTGATCGCGGTGTCCAACTACGTGCCCGGCGGGGTCAAGGTGTTCAATGCCGACACCCTGCAACAGGTGGCCGATATTCCGGCCACGCCGCTCGCCGATGGCAGCAAGCGCTCCCGGGTGGTTGGCCTGGTCGACGCGCCGGGGCAACGTTTTGTGTTCAGCCTGTTCGATACCGGCGAGATCTGGACCGCCGATTTCAGTCAGGGCGGCACACCGCAGATCAGCCGTTTCACCGGCATCGGTGAGCAACCCTACGACGCCCTGATTACCCCCGATGGGCGCTATTACATGGCCGGCCTGTTTGGTGAAGACGGTATGGCCCAACTCGACCTCTGGCATCCAGAGCGCGGTGTGCAGCGAGTACTCGGCGACTACGGACGCGGCCAGGCGAAACTCCCGGTCTACAAGATGCCGCACCTGGAAGGCTGGGCCGTCGCCGACAACCAGGCCTTCGTGCCCGCCGTCGGCCGTCATCAGGTATTGGTGATGGATTCACGTACCTGGCAGCAGACCGCTGTGATTCCGGTGGCCGGTCAACCGGTGTTCGTCACGTCGCGCCCGGACGGTCGGCAGCTATGGGTCAACTTCGCCTACCCGGACAACGACCGGGTTCAGGTCATCGACACCGAAACCCATGCTGTGGTCGCCGATCTGCACCCGGGGCCAGCGGTGCTGCACATGGAATTCACCGCACGCGGCGACCAGCTGTGGCTGTCGTCACGCGACGGCGATCAGGTTCAAATCTGGGATCCGTACAGCCTGAAGCTGCTGAGCACCCTGCCCGCCAGTGCGCCGAGCGGCATCTTCTTCAGCAGTCGCGCGCAGAAAATGGGGTACTGAAATGAACCTTGAACTGCTCAGCCGCCAACTCATCGAACGCTTCCAGCACGGCATGCCGCTGTGCGCGGCACCCTATAAGGAAATGGCGCGGATCCTCGGTTGCCGCGAATCGCAAGTGATGGACTGCCTGCAAGAAATGGATCAGGCCGGCACCCTTTCCCGGATCGGCCCGGTGTTCGAACACAGCCGCGCCGGTGCCAGCACCCTCGCCGCCCTCGCCGTCCCGACCGAACGTCTGCAACAGGTGGCCGATCGCGTCAGTCAGTACCCCGAGGTCAATCACAATTACGCACGGGAGCATTTCTACAACCTGTGGTTTGTGCTGACCGGCCCTGATCGCCAACACATCGACCGTGTGCTCAAGGAACTTGAGAACGACACCGGTCTCATGCCGCTGGACCTGCCGATGCTGACCGCTTACCGCATCGACCTGGGCTTTGACCTTGGAGACAACCCATGAAACCTGGATTGAGCCCCCAACAAGCGCTGGCGTTGCGTCGGCACCTGGAAGCCGGTTTGCCGCTGGTACCGCGCCCTTATCAGGCCCTTGCCGAGCGGATAAAGACTGACGAAACCCAGGTGCTCGAACAAATGCGTCAGTGGAGCGAGCAAGGGCTGTTTCGCCGTATCGGCCTGGTGCTGCACCATCGCGCGCTGGGTTTTACCGCCAACGCCATGCTGGTGCTGGATATTCCCGACGCGCTGATCGACGAAGTCGGCCAGCGCCTGGGGCGAGCGCCCGGCATTAACCTCTGCTATCAACGACCCCGGCGTTTGCCGCAATGGCGCTACAACCTGTTTTGCATGGTGCACGGGCGTCAACGTAACCAGGTGGAGGCGCAGATCCACGCATTGCTTGAAGAGCATCTGCTGAGCGACCTGCCCCATCAATTGCTGTTCAGCACGTACGTCTTCAAGCAGTGCGGCGGCCGCTTTGCGCCGTCGCGAACAGGAGCACCGACCCATGGATGACCTCGACCGTCGCCTGATCAACCGCTTGCAACTGGGCCTGCCGCTGGTGCGCCACCCCTGGCGGGTATTGGCCGCCGAACTGGAGACCAGCAGCACTGAACTACTCGGCCGGGTGCATACCCTGCTCGTTGACGGAATGCTCACGCGCTTCGGCCCGATGTTCGACATCGAACGCCTGGGCGGCGCCTTCACCCTCGCCGCACTGGCGGTGCCGGAAGAACGTTTTGAAGAGGTTGCCGAGCAACTGCAGGGCCTGCCTGAAGTGGCGCACAACTACCGACGCGAGCACGCCTGGAACATGTGGTTCGTGCTCGCCTGCGCAACTGAACATGACCTGACCGAGACCCTTCTTCGCATAGAAACCCTGACCGGCCTGCCGCTGCTCAACCTGCCCAAAGAGGAGACCTACCATGTCGGTCTGTATTTCCCGGCCTGAAGATACCCTCGTCCAGCGTCTGATCGTGTTGACCCAGGCCGGTCTGCCGCTGCTGGACGACCCGTGGGCGTGGCTCGCCGAACAGCTGGGGCTGAACATCGAAGCCACCCTGGATCTGCTCAAACGCTTGCAGGCCGAGGGCGCGATTCGGCGTATCGCTGCCGTGCCCAATCACTACCGGCTGGGCTATCGCCATAACGGCATGACGGTCTGGGATGTGCGCGACACCGACATGCCGCGCCTGGGCGCGCTGATCGGCGCGCAACCCTTTGTCAGCCACTGCTATCGCCGTCCGCGCCGAACCGAATGGCGCTACAACCTGTTCGCCATGGTTCATGGCCGCAGCAGCGATGAAATCAACAGCTACCGCGAGCACCTGCGCTACTTGCTGGGCGACGCCTGTGCGGCCGAAGAAATGCTGGTGAGCAGCCGCATCCTGAAAAAAACCGGCTTGCGCCTGCCTCCGGTCAGTTAGCAACGCATACCTTGTAGCAGCTGTCGAGCTTGCGAGGCTGCGTTCGGCTCGGGCCGCGATCGGACGAAGCAGTCGTGAAATCAGGCGATACGGTGTTTCAGATAAACCTCGCACACAGGTTT
>NZ_JALBYU010000030.1 GCF_029963765.1 Pseudomonas sp. UYIF39 | reverse complement strand
AGTGTTCGATACGACACCGTGGCGCCGCCATCGCGAGCAAGCTCGCTCCCACATTTGGAATGCGTTCCCCTGTGGGAGCGAGCTTGCTCGCGATGAGGCCCGCGCAGACAACGACATAGTCAAGTCAGCCACCGATCCAGCGAACGAACCGATTCAAGCGTTTCCAGTCGCTGCAACTGCCCAAGCAATTCCACTGCCTGCCCCCGCGACATCACCCGCACCGCCAAACTGAAAAACTTCTCCTCCAGCGCCGCATCACTCAGCGGATTCCCCGGAGCACCCAGCGGCGGGTCGACACACAGGCTCGCCTGCCGACCGTCCACGGTCCGCACGCTGACAACGGGCTCACCATCCTCTGACAGTTGCGGATCCACTTCAAGACGGATGCGCGACATCCAGTGAGCAATCCGTGGATCGCCCCGTTGTTCATCGTCATAAGCCTCTAACCGGCAATGGCCCTGGACCAGCCGCGCGGCGAGGGCATACGGCAGGCTCATCTGCGCTGCCGCCAGCGTACCGGCGTCACGCCCGCCGCACATGTCCTGCAGAAACCCGCACAACGACACCTGAACATCCTCGACCTGATCTGCGCTGACCTGCAGTTGATCCAGCAACAGCCCCAGCGCATCAATGGCTGAATGCGTTCCGCGGCACGCGGCGTAAGGTTTGATCGAGCAGCGAGCGAGCTTCCATACAACGCCCAGGTCGGCATCCAGCGCTTCAGGTTGTGCAGTCTCACCAGCCAAAGTCTTGAGAAACCCGCCCCAGACATCGTCGAACAACTTCGTTGGACCGGTGATGCCTTGTTGGGCAAATCGTGCTGCCAGCAATCCACCTTCGGCGGCACGCCCCGTGTGAAGTTTTTTGCTTTGCGAACCGTCGTGGATAAATGCCCACAACCCGCCACTGAAACTGCCGGCAATGCCCAGCGCCGAGATGGTTTGCCCAATATCCAGTCCGAGAATTCGCGCACTGGCCGCCGCCGCACCGAACACGCCGCAGGTGGCGGTGGAGTGCCAACCGGCGCTGTTGTGCGCCGAATAACTACCGCAGGCTTCGAGCACCCGGCGGCCGATTTCATAGCCAATCACCACGGCCGTGATCAACTCCCGGCCATTCACCGGTTTTCCAGACATCGACACTGCTGCCATGACCGCCGGCAGCACCACCGCGCCGGAATGGTCGCAGCCACCGGTGGCGTCCAGTTCCAGGGCATGGGCGGCGACACCATTGAGCATGGCGGCCTGAGCCGCGCCGGTTCGCTGATCGGTGCCCCAGATCACCGTGCTCCCGAGTTCACCGTCGAACACCTGACATGCCTGTTTGGTTACCTCGCTACCAGCCCCGGCCAACGTCGCGCCGGAGGTGTCGAGTATGTGCCGCTTGGCTTGGGCCACCAGTGCGGGCGGCAAGTCTTCGAATCGGGTGTCGACGCAGAACTTCGCCAGGCGTTGCATCCGCTCGGTCATAGGAGGTAATCCCGATAATGGCGCTCATACACCGAGGCCGGATGATCCTCGGTCACCGGCAGCGCCGATTTTGCCCACCAGTCAGCGACCTCGGCCCCCGTGGCGATCCACACGTCATCGTGCTGTTGAATCCCCTCAAGCAACTCGCGCAACACGCCAATCCGCCCGGGTGTCGCAATGATTTCCGGGTGCAGCCGCAGCACATAACACAAACCAAACCGGTGAAACCCGGCGAAGTCCATTTGCAGGTTGCCCAGGGTGTGGCTGTAAGAGGCGATCCGCGATTGCGCCGGCGGCACGGCCGGGCTCAGGTTGAAAGCGAAGTAGGGTTCGTCTTCCAGTTCGTAGTGCAACGGCAGTTCGATGACGTCCGGCGCGGTCGGATGAGCGAATGGCAAATCATCACCGCGCCACGACGATGACCAGCGAATGCCGTGATCCTTTAACGCCTCGATGAAGCCCGGCGCACCGTTGCCGGCCGGGATGCGAAAGCCTGTTGGACGCTGGCCAGTCAGCGCGGTTAACGCCTCACAGCCTTTGGAAATCTCGACGCTTTGCTCGTTGAGGCTCAGGGTGTCGTAGTTCTGATGGCGATACCCGGCGCAGGCAATCTCATGCCCACCGGCCTGGATTGCCCGAATGTGCCCGGGGTTTTCCTCGGCGACGATACCGGGCACAAACCAGCTGCTGGAAACCCCCAGTTCTTCGAACAAACCGAGCAACCGGTCGACGCCGCGCGCAGTGCCATAGCGCCAGACCGACAGCGTCTTGTCGCGCCCGGCGACTTCCGGGGCCTGAGTGAGGATGCCGTGGATGTCGTTGTAATCGACGGTCAGTACCACAGCGCAGCGGTACCCTTTGGGCCAGACAGTGGAATCAGCCATGGTGATGCTCCTTCAGCCACCACTGGGCGACATCGCGGCACGTGGCGAACCACACGTCATCGCGCTGGCGCATGTGTTCGAAGAGTTTTTCCAGCAGCAGAATGCGTCCCGGTTTGCCGGTGATCTTGGGGTGGAACAGGGTGGTCAGGCACAACCCTTCGTTCATGGCGCCGTCGTACTCGCGGCACCAGTTATCGAGCGTCAGCGCGTAGCTGGCGGTGCGGTCCAGCCCGGAAGGAAAGTCCGGCGCGCGGGTGTAGGCGAGGGAGGCGTAGTCGTCCATTTCCCAGCGGCCGGGGATTTCCACCAGCGGTGTGTCGTGACCCGGCACTTTCACCAGGTACGGCCGGTCATCGCCGCGCATGCTGCTGGAGTAGGTCACGCCGGCTTCCACCAGCATCGCCGGGGTTTCGGCCCGCCAGTCGCCGGACGGGGTGCGGAAACCTTCGGCGTGGATGTTCAGGTGTTTCCAGAACACCTCGCGGGATTTCTTCATCACGTCCTTTTGCTGTTCCAGCGTCAGGGCGTAAAAGGATTCGTGTTTGTAGCCGTGGTAGGCCACTTCATGCCCGCGCTCGACAATCGCCTGGCATTGTTTCGGCCAGTTCTTCACGACCCAGGCCGGGACGAAGAACGTCGTCGGGATCCGGAACTCATCGAGCACATCGAGGATTCGTGGTAGCGCGCGGTAGGGGCCATAACCGCCGAAACCGAAGTACTCGGGCTTGCGCCAGATCGAGCCGTTGAGCATGGCATCGCCGGTCGGGCCATCGAGGTCGAAAGCCAGGGCGAGGCAAGCTTTGTGCTGGTCGGGCCAGGTGGGTTGAGCAGAGGCAGACATCAGTGGCACTCCGTACATTTGTAGGTAACACGCAACCCCTGTGGGAGCGAGCTTGCTCGCGATAGCGGTGTGTCATTCAACATCAATGTTGACTGGCATGGCCTCATCGTCGGAACGCCGCCCGGAGCAAGCTCGCTCCCACAGGTACTACATTCATCCCTTACAGGTTTACTTGCCGGCGTTGATGGTCACAGTCTTGATCGCACCCAGTTCCAGGCCCCATTTCTTCAAAATGGTCTGGTAGCTGCCGTCATCCACCATGCTCTGCAACGCGACCTTCAACGCTTCACTCAGCTCAGGCTTTTTCTTGCTCACGCCCAGCCCGGTGAACTGCTCGGAGATCGGCAGGCCCACGGTTTTGTACATGTCCTTTTCCTGAGTCTTCAGGTAGGACAAGGTCTCGCTGCCCTGCATCGCCGCATCGATTCGGCTCTGACGCAATTGCGCACGGGCATCGGCCGAGCCTTCGGTGCCGATCACGTTGATCGCAGGCTTGCCGGCGGCTTCGCAGTTGGCCTTGCTCCACTCGGCGATTTCCGCCGGGAAGGTGGTGCGGCGGCTGGTACCGACTTTCTTGCCACACAAATCAATGATCTCGTTGAAATCCTTGTTTTTCTGCAAGGTGTAGAACTGCGGACCGCTGGTGAAGTAGTCAACGAAGGTCACGCTAGCCTGGCGTTCGGCGGTGTCGGTCATGCCCGACATCACCATGTCCACGCGGTCGGTGGTCAGCGCATTGATCATTTGCTCGAAGCCGGTTTCCTGCCATTTGATCTTCACGCCCAGACGTTCGGCGAGGGCGTTGCCCAGGTCGTAGTCGAGCCCGGTGAGGGTGTTGGTGGCCGGGTCCTTGAAGTCCATCGGCGGGTAGTTCGGCATGATCGCCACAACGACCTCGCCCTTGGCCTTGATGCTGGCCGGCAATTCGGCGGCGAAGCTGAAGCCTGAGGCCATGACGCCTGCGAGTACTACGGGGATAACGAAGTTCTTCATGGTCGTTCTCTTATGAGTGTTGTGAGCGCCAAAGGACGCTTAGGTTCGAACGGCAGAAATGAAGCTTTGGGTGCGCGGGTTTTGCGGACTTATTAGTATTTCTTCGGGGCTTCCAGCCTCCACGATCTGCCCGCCGTCCATGAACACCATGCGGTTGGCGACTTCGCGAGCGAAGCCCAGTTCATGGGTGACGACGATCATGGTCATGCCGGTTTGCGCGAGGTCGCGCATCACCGACAGCACCTCACCGACCAGTTCCGGGTCGAGTGCCGAAGTGGGTTCATCGAACAGCATCAGCTTGGGCCGCATGGCCAGTGCCCGGGCAATGGCGACGCGTTGTTGCTGACCGCCCGAGAGTTCGATCGGGTAGCTGTTGCGCTTGTCGGCCAGGCCGACGCGAGCGAGCAGTTCCACGGCTTCTTCATGCGCCTCTTTGGGCGAACGCTTGAGCACCTGGCACGGCCCTTCGATGATGTTTTGCAGCACAGTCATGTGCGGGAACAGGTTGAAACGCTGGAACACCATGCCGGTGGACAAACGCTGACGGGCGATCTGCGACTCGTTGAGCTCGTGCAGTTTGTTGCCGACAACCCGGTAACCCACCAGTTCGCCGTCGACCCACAGGCCACCCTTGTCGATCTTTTCCAACTGGTTGACGCAACGTAGCAAGGTGCTTTTTCCGGAGCCCGACGGGCCGATGATGCACAACACTTCGCCTTGCTCGACTTCGATGTTGATGTCCTTGAGCGCGTGAAACTGGTCGTAGTACTTGTTCAGGCTCACGGCCTTGACGATGCTTCTCATGTTGAACTCCTCAAGAACGCTTGCCGGCGCCGCGAGCGAAACGACGCTCCAGACGGCTTTGACCGAAGGACAGGACGGTGACCGTGGCCAGGTACCAGATACCGGCGACGATCAGCAGCTCCATCACTCGGGCATTGGCGTAGTAGATGTTCTGGGCGTTGTAGAGCAGTTCCGAGTACTGGATGACGCTCGCCAGCGAGGTCATCTTCACCATGCCGATGAACTCGTTACCCACCGGCGGAATGATGACCCGCATGGCCTGGGGCAGGATGATCCGGCGCAGCGCTTGCAGGCGCGGCATGCCGATCGACTTGGCGGCTTCGTACTGCCCGGTGTCCACCGACAACAGGCCGGCACGCACCACTTCAGCGGTGTAGGCGCCCTGGTTGATGCTCAAGCCGAGGAGGGCAGCCACGAACGGCGTCATCAGGCTCACGGTGTCCATTTCGAACAGGCCGGGGATGCCGATGGTGGGGAAAATCAGCGCCAGGTTGAACCACAACAGCAGTTGCAGAATCAGTGGCGTGCCGCGAAACAGCCAGGTGTAGGTCACCGCCACGTAGCGCAGGATCGGGTTGGCCGACATGCGCATGATCGCCGTGATCACCCCGAAAACAATGCCCAACGCCATCGCCAGCACCGCCATGACGATGGTGTTGAGCAAGCCCCACATGATCGCCTGGGAAGTGAGGAACTGGCCGATGTAGGACCACTCGATCTTGCCTTCGGCGAAGGCCCGCACCAGCCCGAGAATCGCAATGACGATGACGGTGGCGAAGAAAATCCGCCCGTAGTAACGCCGTGGCACATGGTGGTACTGGGTAATATCGAACTGGTTTTCCGCCAGTTTGCGCTCCGCCTGGAGTCGTTCTGCCTGAGTCTGGCTCATGTTGCTTCTCCGTACGCTGTTCTTTCAGATCCAACTCAATCCCTGTGGGAGCGAGCTTGCTCGCGATGGCGTCGGCACATTCAACATCAATGTGACTGACCCACCGCTATCGCGAGCAAGCTCGCTCCCACAGGTTTTGTGTCGTGGCTCAGAGCCGGAAACCCTGATAGTTCTCGGTCCATTCGTGCTGCGCAACCAGGGCGGTTTTCAACCGGCCGATCTGCTCGCGCACCTGTTGCGGTGCGGTGCCACCCCAGCCACTGCGGGCGGCGATGGCGGCTTCGAGGGTCAGGGCTTCGCGCACTTCAGGCGTCAGGCGCGGATCAATCTCGGCCAACAGTGCCGGCGAGGCTTCCCACAATTCGATGTCGTGTTTCTCGCAGGCCTGGACCAGCGCGCCGGTGATTTCGTGAGCTTCCTTGAACGGCACGCCGCGCATGGCCAGCCAGTCGGCGACTTCGGTGGCGAGGGTGAAGCCCAGAGGCGCCTGACGACGCAGCTCTTCGACGTTGACCTTCATGGTCGCGACCATTCCGGCCATGGCGGGCAGCACCAGCAACAAGGTGTCGACACTGTCGAGCACGCCGTTTTTGTCTTCGCTCAAGTCGCGGTTGTACGACAGTGGCAGGGATTTGAGGGTGGAGAGCAGACCGGTCAGGTTGCCGATCAAGCGACCTGCCTTGCCCCGCGCCAGTTCAGCGATGTCCGGGTTCTTCTTCTGCGGCATGATCGAGCTACCGGTGGCATAAGCATCGTCCAGTGCGACCCAGCGAAATTGCCGCGACGACCACAGGCAGAACTCTTCGGCGAGGCGGGAAATGTTGATCCCGAGCATGCTGGCAATGAACAGGAATTCGGCAACGTGATCGCGGCTGGCGACGGCGTCGATGGAGTTTTCACACACGCCGCTGTAGCCCATTTCCTTGGCGGACTGCTGCGGCAGGCGCGCGATGGCCGAACCGGCCATGGCCGCCGCGCCGAGTGGCGACAGCGAAGTGCGATTGTCCCAGTCCACCAGGCGTTGCACGTCACGCAACATGGATTGGGCATGGGCCAGCAAGTGGTGGGCGAAAACGATCGGCTGGGCCTGCTGCAGGTGAGTGAAGCCAGGGCAGATGCTTTCGATGTGTTGCTCGGCTTGATCCACCAGTGCTTGTTGCAGGGACAGGACTTCAACGGCGAGGGTACGGACGTGATCACGCAGGAACAGGCGCAGGTCGTTGGCGGTTTGGTCGTTGCGTGAACGACCGGCGCGCAGCTTGCCGCCGAGGGCGCCGAGGCGTTCGGTCAGCAGACGTTCGATAAAGGTGTGGACGTCTTCGTCGTCCAGGGTCGGTGCGACGCTGCCGGCGCGGAAGTCATCACCGATGCATTCCAGGGCATCGAGCATGGTCAGGGTTTCTTGTTCGCTCAGCAGCCCGGCGCGCTGCAATTCACGGGCATGCGCCTTGGAACCGGCGAGGTCATACGGGGTGAGGCGAAAGTAGCGCTCGGGGCAACGGGACAAGGCCGCCAGGGCGTCGGACGGGCCGCTTTTGAAGCGCGCACCCCAGAGACGGTCGGTGGTTTGAGACATTGTTGTTTTCCTCGTCGGTAAAGCGAACTGAAATCGATGTGCCGGGCTTGTAACCGTTACCGGGGTCTAAAAAAATCAACCGGACGTGGTTAGGCCAAAGCAGTTTTCAAGAGGGCAGTTGCATCGTTGCGAGAGCTGATCGAAGTGTCAGCTTTTAGTAGTTCGAAATCAGTGAGTTGGCACTGATGTGCGGGATTTATTAGCGGTTGCCAAGCCTGGTTTTCTGTGGTCATTATTATTTACCAGCACTATTTTTGTTGTTGGACACAGGTTGTTGAATAGGGCGTCAGAGGTAAATAGGCATTATGGAAACCCCACTTTCCAATTCCGGAAACCCGCCGCCAAAAACGGGCCATCGGGCACCGCTGAGCCTCAGCGGTCTGGACTTCAAACTGCTCAAAGTGTTCAAGGCCGTGGTCGAGGCCGGCGGCTTCAGTGCTGCCCAGAACGAGCTGAATGTGGGACTGGCAGCCATCAGCAAACAGATCTCCGACCTGGAGATCCGCATCGGCATGCGCCTGTGTACCCGCGGCCGCGAGGGTTTTCACCTGACCGAAGAGGGTCGCCTGGTCTATCAGGCATCCATTGATTTATTTGCCTCGGTCGACAACTTTCGTGATCGACTTAGTTCAGCGCAGAACGAACTGATCGGTGATCTTGGTGTGGGGGTTATTGATAATACGATTTCCGATGTTAATTCACCGTTAGTTGCTGCGCTTAGAAGAATTAATGAAGAGTCGCCTAAAGTAAGGTTTCAACTTCAGGCGTCGCAACTGGATGAAGTGGAAAGAGGCGTCGTAGAGGGACGGTTAGTGGCAGGTATTGTCCCTGTTTATCAGAAGCGCGAAGAGTTTGATTACTACGCGCTTTATGAAGAATGTTCCGAGGTTTATTGTGCGGTCGGTCATCCGTTATTCACGGTGCCGGACGCAGAAATCGGCAGTCATGTGCTCAAGGATTACGAGTGCATCAACCACCGCTACGCGATCCATCGCGACAAACTGAACTTTGCTCACTACGACAGCTTTTCCGCCTCGGCCAGCCAGGTCGAAGCGGTGGCATTGTTGATCAAGACCGGGCGTTTCGTGGGTTTTTTGCCCCAGCATTACGCCGCATCAATGGTGGCGCAGGGGCAGTTCCGGGCGGTGCGTCCGGACCTCATCAACATCGTCACGCCGTTCAATCTGATCCTTCGTCACAACATTGTGCGCAGTCCGCTGGTCAAGGCGTTTGCCCAGGCGTTGGGGGTTGATTTGAAGGCGCAGCTCTAAGGCGCAAGCGCATCGCACAACGCCGTTCACCGGGTAAACCGTGGTCGACTTCGTCGTTCAATACAGTCGCCAATCGCGGACCCCATTGTGCTGGGTTCAATGTTTCAAAACCCAGGCGCTGATAAAACGGTTCATTCCACGGCAAGTCGCGGAACGTGGTCAGCGTCAGACCATAGAGTTCCCGATCCCGGACATGCGCAACCGCCGTTAACAGTAACTTGCGACCCGCGCCCCGGCCCTGGAAGCGTTGTCTGACGGACAGTTCCTGAATATGCAGTTCGTTGTCGACTTCAACAGCGCTGAGAAACCCAATAAGTACGCCGTCAGGGGTTTGCGCGACCCAAATGTCATCCGTCTCGATTGCCCGTTGATGTTGTTCGGCATCGGTCACCTGCGCATCGGCAAGCCAAGCCAGCGAAGGGTCGCAGCGAAACAACTCGGCCGCCGAACGTTCAATGGCAGGCAGGGCAAAAGCATCGGCAAGTCGGGCACGGCGAATAATGAAGTTCATGCGGGCGACTGTAGCAGCTGTCGAGCCTGCGAGGTGTGGTGAGGGGGTGGTGTGGTGAGGGGATTTATCCCCGTTGGGCTGCGAAGCGGCCCTGTTTTTTCCAACCGCACCGCGTCCAATGGATTACGACTGCTTCGCAGCCGAACGGGGCGGTGCGACGTTTCGCTAAATCCCCTCGCCACAAGGCAGCTACAGGGGATTGAGGTGCAGCAGGACGTAATCGTTTTTGTCGAAACGGCCGCTCAACACGTCGGAGCCCTGTACCCAGCGTCGATTCACTTCGACACGCCGTTCAATTTGATCTGGCGCCATAACACTGTGCGCAGTCCGTTGGTGAAGGCGTTTGCACCGTTGAAGGTTGATTTGAGTATGGTGGGGTGGGGACTAATTAGAGTAAAAAGCTTTATTCTCCTTCAAGTTTTCTAAGCTCTTTAGGTATGATTTTTACGCAATAGGCTGACACAACAACAAAGGATGTAACTACCACTACTCTAGCTGCGAAAACGTCCAGTTCAAAAAAATAAACTATTAATAGTGAAATCCAGGCTGTATGAAAGCCAGCACATCCAAGGGTAAACAGAAGCATTCGAATAGTTGAAATTATTTTTTCCAAGGCAAGCATTTGACTTTCCATTTTACGGGGCATGCAAGTGAATGTAGAAAAATGCAGCCAAATGCAATCCAGCCTATAAATGGATGCGCTGAAATTATGTCGGGACGGTAGCCTAGATATGGAAAGTCATTGTTCTGAACAATATCTATATATGGGACTACGAACAAGGCGTTGAACGCAACACCGAAGTAAAGTTTGGTGTTGTTTAAGTTGCTGCCAGATAGGCGAACTCTTATGGCGTAAGCAGCACTAATTCCGCCGACAGCCAGTATCGGAAAAATCCATGCGATCACTTTTCCACCTCTTCAGACAGCTGCTTTACAGTTTGAAGGTCTGTATAAATTTCAAAACTTAATGCGCCTGCACCCATGTTTTTATACGATCGCACATAGTCAGTTCTAACGTACCTAAACAATCGCCAAGCATCCGGCTTTAATACATGCCGCCCCAGCCCATAGATAGACAACCCAATATCTAATGACCCATAGGCAATGTTGCCTTCCCTCTCAGATTGGCCAAACCCCTTAGCTATCGCTTGATAAACCTTGCGGGTCGGCCCCTCCGTATCAGTGCGGTCCTCCAAAAGGTTACGGCCATTTTCATAAACATTATTCGCACCATGGAGCATCATCGGTCCACCAAGAAAAAGGCACAAAGTACCCGCTGAGCCATAGCAAATCCCCGCACCTGTCAATATTTGCATTCCTCCAGCAACAGCGCCTGCGCCTTTTTTGGCAACTTCCCACGACTGGCTCAGCAAACTACTCTGTTCGTTCTTAATCTCCTTGAGACCCTGCTCAGCACTCTTCCGTCCCTGCGCCACATCATTAACAATCCCTCTCGCGTAGTAAGACACTTCGCGATTGAATTGCAGACGCAACGTCCCGTCATTTATATGTCGTGCGCCCAACGTGCAGGCTTGATTGGTTAAATTGCCCGCCGCCTTACTAACTGCCCAATAATCACAACTACTTGACTCGCAGCGGTTCTTTAATTGTCCCATTCGTTATTTCCCCATGAAGCGTACCCGCTGGTTCCTGCGAGGTGGTGTCTCCACGTGATTTCGCGATAACGAATAGCGACATGCTCTTGGGGTTCGGCGTCGTTTTGTAAAACCACATGGGGCATATCAAGTGTCAGGTCGGCAATAATGCCGCCTTCAATTTCAATGCTGAAGAATTTCTCCTGAAGACCGTACGAAGAAATCCGGTAGAAACTTATCGTGCAGCTAATTTCCTCTCTGCTAGATAGCGCTTGCGCGAGTAAAGGAGATGACTTGTCGACATTTTTTGTGATGACGAGCGGGCGGTGCGTCGGCTTATTAATGTTTCCTATATTGGACATGTTGTGACTGTACGACAGCACCATAATTTGATTGGTATGCGCTGTTTGACATTTATTTCCGATTGAATCTTGAGTTGAGCAACCCGCCGATATCAGTCCTTGAGTCTTCCCAGTGATGGTCATATAACCGTGATTAGCCATGTAGGTGCCGCTCCTCTTGTCGAGGGGCACCTTATTGAAAATGTCTTCGGGTATATGTAGGGCGTTTCCGGATGTCCGGTAGGACAAGAGCGAATCTGCGGGCGTAACGCGTTACAGAGTGTAATGCAGTAACACGTAATCGTTTTTGTCGAAACGCCCGCTCAACACGGGCGGCAATGCACCCAACGGCGTGCCCTGCAGGGCGCGGTAGTCGTTTTCATCCATCATCAACCACGCTGGCCGCTGAAGGTTTTCCAGTTCTTGGGTCGATTCAGTGAATACCGGCTGAAAGTCCTCGTCGATGTTGACCATGAACTTGATCGCCTTGGCGTCTTTACCCATGGCGTGCAACACCAGCGGTGCCGGGTCTTTTTGCACCAGCGCAAATGCCGCGCGGCTGAAGGTGCGGGTGTCGTAGAGCTGACGTTCGACAGGCTCGAAAACCAACACATACACCGACCACAGCGCCAGGACCGCGCAAAAGGCCAGTGTTTGCGCTCGCCAGCGCGGTCGTACAAGCACCGCCAGGGCAATGACTTGCAGCACGCCGAGAATGATCAGTATCGAAGTCAGCGTTGTCAGTTCATCGGGAAACCGTCGCTGGGCGACCAGCAGTCCGCCGATCAACAGGACAGGAACCACTAGCCACAGCCCTTGCATCAACCCCCGCAACCACTCGGATACCCGACCTTGCGCCACCTGAAACGGATACGCCGCAATGATCGCTGCCATGGGTAAAATCGGCAGCAGGTAACGGGCTTTTTTGGCCTGGGGGATCGAGAGCCCGACCATCACAATCAGGCTTGCCGCCGTGCAGTACTGCAACAGGCGTAACGCAGGTCCGGCCTGCCGAGGCGTTGTCAGCCAGACGGCGGCCAGTACCAGCAACGCCAACGGATACGCGAGCGCATAGTTGCCCACCGAGCCGGTGAAGTAATACAGCGAACCGCTGACACCTTCGCTGCCGTCCATACGCCCCATGAACTGCATGCGCACCACGTAGTGCATGAAGTCCGGGCCGCCGATGGTTTGCGCCAGCCACAGCAGCCCTCCGACGCACGCGGCCAGCAGTACGGCGGCCACCAGGCCAAAACCGAACAACCGCTGCCATTGTCGGTTGAGCATGTAGTAGCTGCACAGCATGCCAGTGGGAATCACCAGCCCGATCGGCCCGCGAATCCCGAAGCCCAGCAGCAGCAAGGCAAAGATCAGCCACCACCGACGCTTTGCTGCGAAATGATCGGGGGCATAGCCCAGGTAGAACACTGAAAAAGCCACCGCCGCAAGCATCAAGTCCAGGGACACGGCACGGGTTTCGGTGACAAAGGTGTTGGTCAGCAGCATCAGGGCGATGCTCAGCAACGCCCAACGCTGGGAGTAGGGCGCCACCAACCGGTACATCAACGTGACGATCACCGCCCCGGAAATGGCGCTCGGCAACCAGGCCGTCAGGCTGTTGACCTGCCCGAACGGCAGCGACAGCAGCCAGACGAACAGCGTCGAAAGCGCAGAGTAGTCCGCATACGGCTGGCCATAGGTGGTCGGAAAAAAAGACGGCCCGTGACGCAGCATTTCCTGAGCGAACAGGACAAAACGCGAATCGAAGCCAATCGATGTCTGCTGATACACCCCGGCGCTGAACAGCAGCAGAGCCAACAGCGCTATGCCTAGAGACTGTCGGCGGATACCGGGTGATACCGAAATCAAGCGATGACCGAAGCAGCGGGCCACTGCTGATGCGGAATCGGCAGATTGCGCGATTCACCGCGGCCCATCGGGAAGTACTTGAAACCAGCGCGGGCCAGGCGATCGGCGTCGTAGAGGTTACGTCCGTCGAAGATCACCGGTGCGTTGAGCCGCTGTTGGATCAGGTTGAAATCCGGGGCCTTGAACTGCTGCCATTCAGTGCAGATGATCAACGCGTCAGCGCCGGACAATACCGACTCCGGTGTGCCCATGAGCATCAACTTGGACTCATCGGGGTAGAGCTGCTGGGTTTCCTGCATGGCTTCCGGGTCGAACGCACGGACGTTAGCCCCGGCGGCCCACAGCGATTCCAGCAGCACTCGACTCGGTGCATCGCGCATGTCGTCGGTGTTCGGTTTGAACGCGAGTCCCCACACGGCAAAGGTCTTGCCGCGCAAATCGCCCTTGTAGAACGCGTTGATGCGCTCGAACAGTTTGTGCTTCTGGCGCTCGTTGATCGCTTCTACCGCTTTCAGCAAATCGTTGGAGCAATGCGCCTCTTCGGCGCTGTGGATCAGCGCACGCATGTCCTTGGGAAAGCACGAGCCGCCATAACCGCAACCGGGGTAGATGAAATGGTAGCCAATGCGCGAATCGGCACCGATGCCCAGGCGCACCGATTCGATGTCGGCACCCAGGTGTTCGGCCAGTTCGGCGATCTGGTTGATGAAGCTGATCTTGGTCGCCAGCATGCAGTTGGCGGCGTACTTGGTCAGCTCGGCGCTGCGCAGGTCCATGAACATGACGCGGTCATGATTGCGGTTGAAGGGCCCATAAAGGTCACGCATCACGTCGCGCACTTCATCGCGTTCGCAACCGATGATGATCCGGTCCGGGCGTCTGCAATCGGCCACGGCCGAGCCTTCTTTCAAAAATTCCGGGTTGGAGACGATATCGAACTGCAGCAAGCGGCCGACCTTGATCAGGCACTTATCGATATGGGCGCGCAAGGTGTCACCCGTGCCCACCGGCACCGTTGATTTCTCGACCAGAATCACCGGTTGTTCACGATGACGCGCCACGGCTTCTCCCACCGACAGCACATAACTCAGGTCCGCCGAACCATCGTCCCGGGACGGTGTACCGACCGCAATAAACAACACCTGGCCATGTTGCACCGCGAGTTTTTCGTCGGAGGTGAACTGTAGACGTTTGGCATCCAGGCTTTCGCGTACAAGGCTGGCCAGCCCCGGTTCGAAAATGCTCACGTGGCCTTGTTGCAACAGCTCGATTTTCTTCTCGTCAATGTCCATGCAGACCACGTCGTGGCCAACTTCAGCCAGGACGGCGGCTTGCACCAGACCGACGTAACCGCTACCAAATACACTGATTTTCATGGGGCATTCCTGAGCTCGGGAGCGCGAGCAGGGCGAGAGTTAATGGTGATGACACCGAGGATGACCAGGGCCACCCCGATGGTTTTTGAAAGGCTGAATGCTTCGTTGAACAGCGGCAGGCTGGCGGCCAGCAGGTACACCAGCGCGTAGCTGATGCTCAGCAGTGAATAAGCCCGGCCCAGCGGCAAGTCCCGCAGGGCGGCAAGCCAGCAGAGCATCGACAGGGCATAAGCGAGAATGGCGATCAGCACCACCGCAACAGCGGACAGATCGATGCGGGTGGTCAACCAGTGCTCGGGCGATGGCAGGCGGCTCATGCTCCAGCGCATGCCCAATTGCGCGGCACTGACCAGCAGCACGCTGCCCAGCGCGAAGGTAATTCCGCGACGCAGGTTCATGTGTGTTGCCCCAGCAGCACCACGCCACCGATCACCAGCGCCACACCCAGCCAGTGGCGACGGTCGATGGTTTCGTGGAAAACGAAGCGGGCAACCAGGGTGATCAGTACGAAGTTGAGGCTCAGCATCGGGTAGGCAATGCCGACTTCGAGGCGCTGCAACACCAGCAGCCACACCAGCAAGCCCAATCCCAGAGAGACGAGCGCCAGCCACAGCCACGGCGAACGCAGTTTCTCGGTCCAGCCCGACGCCTTGTCGCGCCAGCTTTCAACAGCGTATTTCTGGGCGATCTGGCCCAGGCAGGTCAGCAGGCAGGCGGCCAAGAGCAACAACAGGCTCATGACGCCTCCTGAGGAAAGATCAGAATCACAATGTTGCCTTGTTCATAACGCTTGCCATCCTTGGGCAGCCGTTCGATTTCGAGTAGTTCGTCGTCACCCTTGATGCGCATCACCACGCCGACCGAACCGCTCTGGCGGGCGTTGCGCATCCACGCTTGAACCTGGTTCGGATCGACTTGCTGTTGTGCGCCCTCAGGATAGGCGAGGCCATATTTCAGTTCGCCTATCGTGTTGTACAACGCCACGTCCGGGCGTTTCAGACGCCAGGCCAACGCCCCGGCGGCGCCTAGGTCGTTGCTCAGCAAGTGATCGGTCTGGCCGAGTTCCTGGGCATGCTCGAGGATGAATTGGTCGGGCATCTTGTTGGCGACCACCGACTCGGGTAGTCCGGCTGGCAACAAGGCGATCAGCAGCAGACTGCCGAAGGCCGGCGCTGCCCAGCATTGCAAAGGTCTGAAGGCTTGCAGCAGGTTGGCCATGATCCAGCCGGCCAGACCGATGAACACCAGCACCAGGTTGTGCAGTTCATGGTTGTAGAGCGGCTTTTTCAGTTGCAGGTAGACCAGGGCCACCAGGATCGTCAGGCCCAGCAGCAGGTTCAGCAGACCATTGATGCCCAGTACCCGACCTTGCTCAAGCTTCAAGCGGTCCGCTAGTGCGTGGCCCAGCAGCAATGCGAGCGGCAACAGGCACGGCAGGATGTAGCTCGGCAATTTGCCTTTGCTGAGGCTGAAAAACAGCAGCGGCATCAACAGCCACAACAACAGGAAAGCGATATTCGACTGACGTCGTGTCTGCCACGCCTGCCGCAATGCCGCTGGCAACAACGCCACCCACGGCAGACTGAACGCCACCAGCAACGGCAAATAGAACCACCACGGGGCGTCATGCTGGGCATCGTCCCCGGCGAAGCGGCGAATGTGTTCGTGCCAGAAGAAGAACCGCCAGTAATCGGACTCCTGGCCATGCACCGCCAAGACCCACGGCAAGCTGACGGCGATGGCCACGACAATCGCCAGCGGCCCGTAGATCAGCAGCTCACGCCAGCGTTTTTGCCAGAGCATCCAGGGCAGGGCGATCAACACGGGCAATAACCAGGCGAGGAAACCTTTGGTCATGAACCCCATGCCGCAGGCCAGGCCTAACCCGGCCCAACTGATCAGGCGTTGGGTGCGGTCGACGCTGTCCACCGCAAACCACAAAGCGACCAGACTCAAATTGACCCAGAACGTGAATTGCGGATCGAGATTGGCGTAGCCCGCCGCGCCGGCGATTACGGTGAGACTCATGTACAGCAGCGCGCAGGCAAAACTCTTGCGCGGCTCGTTCCACAGCCGGCGTGCGATCAGGTAGCACAGCAACACGCTCAGCCCGGTACTCAGGGCGGAGGCAAACCGCACGCCGAACAGGTTCTGGCCAAACAACGCCTGGCTGGCGGCGATCATCCAGTAACCGGCCACCGGTTTTTCGAAATAGCGCAGGCTCATGAAATGCGGCGACACCCAGTTGCCGCTCAGGAGCATGTCCTGGCTGATCTGGGCGTAGCGGGTTTCGTCGGGAATCCATAAGCCATGGCTGCCCAGCGGCAGCAGATACGCCAGAGCGAAGATGGCCAGCAACAACGGCAATGCCCAACGCTGGCTCATACACCTTGCACTCCCAACCAGCCTTCGCGTCCTTCGAGGGTGCCGCGTAGTACCCGGCCAACCGGCAAGGTGTCGGGGGCCTCGGGCAGCAGATCGCCCAAGGGTTGAAAATGGATGTTTCGCTGGCGCGCATCGGCCAGCAGTTGACGAAAATCGTGGGCCATCAGAATCCCTTCTACTTCGGCATGGATCGTGTAGACGTTGAGTTTTTCGGGGTTGAAGCGATCAAGAATGAAGGCGTTGAAGTCCTTGGCCGCCACGCTGGGGCCGACCACCTCATCGAACGTCGGCAGGTCCACCGGAATCTGCGGCGCACCCAAACCGCCATTGGACAATCTCGGCTGGAACAGGCTCTGGCCCCGGCAATCGCTGTTGTAGCGAAAGCTGAACGCCTGCTTGGCCTCGATCACGCGCTCGTCTGCCCGCCACCCGGCGGACGCCGAGCATTCGACGTTTTGCCCGAGGATGTCGGCGAGGGTGTCAACGCCCCGACGAAGGTGCTCGAGCAGTTGCTTGTCGCTCCAGCGCCCGGCATTGGCCTGCCAGCCATGGTGATCCCAGGCGTGCAGGCCGACTTCATGCCCGGCTGCCGCGGTTTGACGCATCAAATGCCCGAGATCACGGCCGATCGGTTTGCCGGGCCACGCGGTGCCAGCCAGCAAGATGTCCCAGCCGTACAGGCCGGCCGCGTTGGAACGGAGCATTTTCCAGAGAAACTGCGGACGGATCAGGCGCCATAAATGACGCCCCATGTTGTCCGGCCCGACACTGAAAAAAAACGTCGCCTTGACCTGCGCTTCATCGAGGATTTCCAGCAGCCGCGGCACCCCCTCACGGGTGCCTCGGTAAGTGTCGACATCAATCCGCAGACCTGCCCGCATCAGCGCTTGTCCGCGATTTCGAGCATGGCCTCGCGCAAGAAGAAGTCCAGCGTATTACCGATGGTTTCACTCATCTGCACGGTCGGCGTCCAGTCCAGCAGGCGCTTGGCGTTGGCGATGCTCGGCTTACGATGGGACACGTCCTGATAGCCGGTGCCGTAGAACGCTTTGCTTTCGACATCGCGGAACCCGGCGAACGGCGGGAAGTTGTCGCGCAACGGGTGCGCTTCGAACTGACGCAACAGCTCTTCGCCCAACTGGCGGATGCTGGCTTCGTTGTCCGGGTTGCCGATGTTGATGATCTGGCCGTTGCAGGCGTCGTTGTCGTTGTCAATGATCCGCGCCAGCGCTTCTACGCCGTCGGCAATGTCGGTGAAGCAGCGTTTTTGCTCACCACCATCGAACAGGCGAATCGGCGTGCCTTCCACCAGGTTCAGGATCAGTTGGGTGATCGCGCGGGAACTGCCGATACGCGCCGAGTCCAGGCGGTCGAGGCGTGGGCCCATCCAGTTGAAGGGACGGAACAGCGTGAAGTTCAGGCCTTTCTGGCCGTAGGCCCAGATCACCCGGTCGAGCAGTTGTTTGGAGATCGAGTAGATCCAGCGCTGCTTGTTGATCGGACCGACGATGAGGTTGGAGGTGTCTTCGTCGAAGTTCTGGTCCTGGCACATGCCATAGACTTCCGAGGTCGACGGGAAGATCACGCGTTTGTTGTATTTGACGCAGTAGCGAACCAGTTTCAGGTTCTCTTCAAAGTCCAGCTCGAACACCCGCAGTGGGTTGCGGGTGTACTCGATCGGCGTGGCGATCGCCACCAGTGGCAGGACCACGTCGCACTTCTTGATGTGGTATTCGATCCACTCGGAGTGGATGCTGATGTCGCCTTCGACGAAGTGGAAGTTCGGGTGACTGCGCAGGCGCTCGATGGCGTCCGAGCCGATGTCCAGGCCATACACCTCGTATCGGTCGTCGCGCAGCAGACGCTCGGACAGGTGGTTACCAATGAAGCCGTTGACGCCGAGGATCAGCACACGGGTGCGACGCGGGGCGCGACCGGACTCGGCGCCACGCAGCACGGAACCGTCCACCAGACCCAGTTCGTTGGCCAGTTGCGGGCCACTGAGGTACAAACCGTTGTCGTTACGCTGGCCGGCGGTGATTATCAGGGAGTCTTCGCCGCAGGCGATGCGCAGTGGGTCGACACTGATGACGCGCCCCGGTGCCTGACCTTCATTGCCTTGGGCGACTTCTGCGTTCCAGACAATCAGCTTGTGCTCGCCCACGGCGCAGAAGGCGCCCGGGTAAGGCTGGGTGACGGCGCGAACCAGATTGAACAGTTCTTCCGCCGGTTTGTTCCAGACCAGTTTGCCGTCGGCTGGCGTGCGACGGCCAAACACCGTGGCCTTGGATTCGTCCTGTGGGGTTTCGTTGACTTTGCCTTGAAGCAACGCCGGTAGCGTGTCACGCAGCAAGTCGGCAGCGGCCAGACGCAATTTACCGTGCAGGCTCAGCGCCGTGTCGCTGCGCTCAATCGCCACCGTTTTCTGGGCGAGGATTGCGCCCGCATCGGCCCGTTTGACCATGCGGTGCAGGGTCACGCCGGTTTCGGTTTCGCCGTTGACCAGCACCCAGTTGGCCGGCGCACGACCACGGTAACGCGGCAACAACGAACCGTGCAGGTTGAAGGCGCCTTTGCTGGCGGTGGCCAACAGAGGTTCGCTCAGCAGGTTGCGGTAGTAGAACGAGAACAGGTAATCCGGGTTGAGCTTGCTGATGCGCTCGATCCACAGCGGGTGGTTGGCATCTTCCGGGGCGTGCACCGGGATGCCCTTGCGTGCGCACAGTTGCGCAACCGAGCCGTAGAACGCGTTTTCCTTTGGATCATCGGCGTGGGTAAACACAGCGGCAATTTCAAAGCCCGAGCTGAGCAGGGTTTCGATGCCGGCACAGCCGATATCGTGATAGGCGAAAACAACAGCTTTTGCACTCATGAGAGAACCTGATCGGAAGAAGTGGAAGTGAGGCCGTCAACGGTGACAACGGGAGCCGGGGCAGTAGATTGGCTACGCAGAACCTTTTCGATAAAGAACCGGGGACGGGCGCGCACATCGCTGTACATGCGTCCCAGGTACTCGCCCAACAGACCCATACCGATGAACTGGCCACCGGTGAAGATGAACAGCACGGCGAACAGCACGAATGTCCCGTCGCCGGCCCAATGGGCGCCGAAGACCAGGCGCAGCACGATCAACGTAAAGGCAAACAGCACGCCAAGTGCCGCCATGCCGAAGCCGACGATGCTCAGCAAACGCAGGGGCGTGGTGGTCATGCAGGTGATCAGGTCGAACATCAGATTGACCAGGCGCATGGGGCTGTACTTGGATTCCCCGTGTTCGCGCTCGGCGTGGAGCACGAGGATTTCCGTGGTGTGCCGGGCGAAGCTGTTGGCGAGGATCGGGATGAAGGTGCTGCGTTCACGGCAGGCGAGCATGGCGTCGACGATGGTCCGCCGGTAAGCGCGGAGCATGCAGCCATAGTCGGTCATGGCGACGCCGGTGGAGCGCTGCACGGCCAGGTTGATCAGCTTCGACGGCCAGCGGCGCAGCGCTGAGTCCTGACGGTTGTTGCGCACGGTGGCAACGACGTCATAACCCAGCTCGGCCTGAGCCACTAACCGCGGGATCTCTTCGGGAGGGTTTTGCAGGTCGGCGTCGAGAGTGATGATCACATCACCTTTGCACTGCTCGAAACCGGCCATGATTGCCGCGTGCTGGCCGTAGTTGCGGTTGAGAATGACCGCCACCACCGGGCTGCACACGCGATTGGCAGCGTCTTCGAGGATCTGCGCCGAGTTGTCGCGGCTGCCGTCGTCCACCAACACAATCTCGTATTCATGGTGCAATTGCTGACACGCCGCTTCGGTGCGCCGTAGCAACTCGGGCAGGCTGTCTTGCTCGTTGTAGACCGGGATGACGATCGACACGCAATGGATCGGGTAAGGTTTCACAGGTTTGCGTCCAAAACGTTTTCAATGGCACTGACCACACGATCGACGTCATCGGTGGTCATGTCGGGGAATAACGGAATCGAGCACAGCCGTGCCGAGTTCCATTCAGTGTTGGGCAGATAGATGTTGGGGAAGCGCTGGCGGTAGTAGGTGTGGAGGTGAGTGGCGATGAAGTGAATGCCAGTGCCGATGTTCTGCGCTTGCAGGGCTTTCATGAACGCTTCACGGTCCATCCCGCAGCGCTCGGTGTCGATACGCAGGATGAACAGGTGCCAGGCGTGCTGCTGCGCATAGGCTGGAAGCGCCAGGGGCTGCACCGGCAAACCTTCCAGTCGCTGCAAATAAGTGCCGGCCAGCTCGGTGCGTTTGGCGTTGATTTCGTCCAGTCGCTTCAGCTGTACCAAGGCAATGGCGGCATTGATGTCGGCCAAGTTGTACTTGAAGCCGGGCTCCATGACCTGAGCCTGAGGTTTGCGGCCGTGGGTCAGGCGATCATAGGCATCGACACCGAGGCCATGGAACTTGAGCATGCGCACACGACTGGCCAGGGCTTCATCGTCACTGACAAACATGGCGCCTTCGGCGCAGGTCATGTTCTTGATAGCGTGGAACGAGAAGATTGCCGTGCCTTTCGCGCCGACATGACGACCTTTGTAGAAGGTGCCTGCGGCGTGAGCGGCGTCTTCGATAACGGGGATGCCGTGTTTGTCGGCCAGCGCATAAAGCGGATCGAGATCGAACGCAGCACCGGCGTAATGCACCGGAATGATGGCTTTGGTGCGCGGCGTGATCGCTGCTTCGATGCTGGCCAGGTCACTCATCAGCGTGTCGCGATCAACGTCGACGAACACCGGTGTCGCGCCCAACAGGCAGATCATGTTGGCGGTGGACACCCAAGTCTGCGACGGAGTGATGACTTCATCGCCCGGACCAATTCCCAATGCCAGTAACGTGATGTGCATCCCGCCGGTGGCCGAGGACAGTGCCACGGCATGACGACATCCCACATAGTTGGCGAATTGCTCTTCCAGTTCCTGGTTTTTCGGCCCGGTAGTGATCCAGCCCGAGCGCAATACTTGCTCTACGGCGGCAATTTCTTCATCGCCGATACTGGGGCGGGAGAAGGGGATAAAAGCCTGACTCATGGGCACCTCTGGGCTGAAGAGTGACTAGCCGGTGAGGCTAAGTAAAATTTGGATCCAGTGCAAGCGTAGACGCTAAAACGAAAGCTGCATCAATTAGTTACAGCAAATACCTGACCATTCACATAGGTTGACATTTTCTGCCATGGTCGGCAGCTTGATCCCTCGCAAAGATGACAGGGCGGATCCAATGAGGTTATTCCCGATTTTGTGAAAGGAACATGAAAAACCGGTCGGCGAATCGTTTATATCGATGTCATACAGCCACTGTTCAGACTTCTGCCGTTCATCGAGCTCTCTAGTAAGAAGTCCTGCAGAAGTGTCCTGCTTTACATGAACGATGTTTCAATCGTTAGTTGTTTAATGAACTGTTTCCACTGAAGGCCGTTTCGTTTGATTGACTTACCCGCTACCGACTCAATTCCCTGCAAGACCAATCCGCTGACCCTGTACCTGGCACGTCTGGCGCCCTCCAGCCAACTGACCATGCGTTATGTGTTGCAGGATGCCGCTGACCGGTTGGGCTTCGAAGACATGAACGTCGAGGAGATTCCCTGGCACAACCTGCAACCGGAAGATGTCATCGCGCTTGTGGCTACTTTGCGTACGGACGGCTACGCGCCGAATACCTCTTCGCTGTACGTCAACGCGGTGCGTGGGGTGATGAACGAAGCGTGGCGCATGAGCCTGATCAGTCAGGATCACTTGCTGAAAATGCGCTCGGTCAAGGGGATTGCTGGTACGCGATTGTCCCAGGGGCGCAACCTCAGGCGCACGCTGATCCAGGAATTGATGGCGGTCTGCGCCGCCGATCCACGGCCACAAGGGTTGAGGGATGCGGCGATCATCGGGATTTTGTATGGCTCGGGAATGCGTAAATCGGAATCGGTGAACCTGGACCTGAACCAGGTCGATTTTGCCGAGCGCAGCCTTTGTGTGACCGCCAAGGGCAACAAGCAATTGATCAAGTACGCACCGGCCTGGGCGTTCGCCAAACTCAATGACTGGCTGGAACTGCGACGCTCGCTATTGAAGGAGGGCGAAACGGACGATTCGTTCTTGTTCAACCGCATCCGCCGCGGCAGCCACATCACTCGCGAGCGCATCACCAAACATGCGATCTATTACATCGCCCGACAGCGGGGCGCGCAGGTCGGGGTGAAAATCATGCCGCATGATTTTCGACGTTCGTTCATTACCCGAGTGATTGAGGAGTACGACTTGTCGATCGCCCAGAAACTCGCCCATCACAGCAACATCCAGACCACGGCCAACTACGATGTGCGCGATGACAACGAACGGCGTCGGGCCGTGGACCGGTTCGATCTTTGATGGCTGGGGTTCAAGATTCGCTCAGTACATGGGCATGGCCGATCGTCGAGACGTGAACCGCACTGCCGGCGGGTGGCGCATACAGGCCCGAACTGCGCACCATTAATGTTCGACCAGGCTGTTGCCCGGAAGCCAAAGCCTCCAGTTCCACCGTCAACGTGCAGGTATTGCCGCTGAAATCCCGCTCGGTCACAACGGCACGACACCCGGCAGCCTCGGTTGGGCTGGGCTGGATGCTGACGAGTTGCAGTTGTTCGGGACGCAGCATGATCTGCGCCGATTTGTTGTTCCTGTGGTTGTTTACCGGTATCCGACCGAGATCGCAATGGGCCCAGCCGGCTTCGATTCTGGCGGGCATGACCACGGCATCCCCCAGAAACAGCGCGGTTTGTTCATCCTCGGGGTAGCGGTAAAGATCCAGCGGATGCCCCGACTGCACCAGCCGACCGTCACGCATCACCGCCAGCTGATCGGCAAACGACAGCGCTTCACTCTGGTCATGGGTGACCAGAATGGTGGTCACGCCGGCCTCTGTCAGCAGCCGTGCGACCATTTTGCGCATGGCGCCTCTAAGTCCGGTGTCGAGGGCCGAAAACGGCTCGTCCAGCAACATCAAGCGCGGCTGTTGCGCCAATGCCCGCGCCAGTGCCACGCGTTGTTGCTGGCCGCCGGAGAGCTCATGGGGCCAACGGTTGGCCATGTTCGCATTCAGCGCCACGCTGTCCATCAACTCTGCGATTCGCTCCTGTTTTGCACTGCCCTTGATCGAAAGCCCGAAACCGATGTTCGCGGCCACGGTCATGTGCGGGAACAAGGCGCCGTCCTGCGGAACATACCCAATCAAACGCTGATGCGCCGGGACTTCGTGGGTGTCGTCGACGAGCGTTTGGCCATTGAGTGATAGTCGGCCTGCGTCCGGGAATTCGAAGCCGGCGATCATCCGCAACAATGTGGTTTTTCCTGAACCGGACGGGCCGACGATGACCGTTCGGCTGCCCGTTGGCACCGACAGGTTGATGTTCTCCAGTGCTTGATGGGAGCCGTAGGACTTGGAAATGGAATGAAGTTCAAGGGCGTTCATCGGCCAGCCGTTCGTTTGGATTGGTGATAAAGAAGTCCGGTCAAGGGAAGCGACAGCAAAATCATCAGCAAGGCATAGGGCGCAGCCGCGGCGTAATCGATTTCGCTGGTCATGGCCCAGAATCCGGTGGCCAGGGTGCGTGTGCCGTTGGGGGCAAGCAGCAGGGTGGCGGTCAACTCATTGGTGATCGCCAGAAACACCAGCGCGGCGCCAGCGGCAGCGCCGGGCGCGGCCAGGCGCAAGGTGATCAGCCACAATGCCCGGGCGGGCGAGCGGCCGAGGCTGCGAGCCATGTTTTCCAGCTCCACCGGCGCCTGGGCGATCCCGGCGCGCAAACTCACCAGGGCGCGGGGCAAAAACATCAGCAGGTACGCCAGCAACACCGTGATGGTTGTCTGGTAAATCGGCCGGGCGAAATGGATGGTGACGGTCACCAATGCCAAGGCAACGACGATTCCCGGCAACGAACTGGTGATGTAGTTGCAGCTTTCCAGCACACGTTGCAACCGTCCCGGAGAGCGAATCGACAGCCAGGCAATCGGGATGGCGGCGCAGGTGGTGAGGGCGGCACCCGCAAGGCCGAACAGCAGCGTCTGTTCCAGCGCCGGTAGAAGCTCGTCCATCTGCCAGACCTGCGTACCGCCGGCTATCAGCCAGTTACCCAAAGTCACGAGTGGCACGCCCAGCGCCAGCGCGCAGGTGACGACCTGCACGGTTAGCGCGAGGAAGGTTGTACCGGATTTCAAGCGCACCACCCGCTGTTCACGAGCGCTTCCCGACCCGACCCGGGCGTAACGCGCCGTGCCGCGAGCGGCCGATTCTGCTGTCAGCATCACCAGGCAACACAGCGCGAGCACGCTGGCCAGCATGTTGGCGGCGGGGCCGTTGAAGGTGGATTTGAACTGATCGAAGATGGCCGTTGTGAAGGTGTCGAAGCGGATCATCGCGTACAGGCCATATTCGGCCAGCAGGTGCAGACCCACCAGCAAAGCGCCGCCGCAGATGGCCAGGCGCAGTTGCGGCAGCACCACGCGGAAAAATATCGCCCAGGGTTTGAGGCCGAGCGATTCGGCAACGTCTTCGATGGCCGGATCGAGCCGGCGCAGCGTCGCAGCAATCGGCAGGTAAAGGAACGGGAAGTAGGCGATGACCGAGACCAGAACCCCGGCAAACAGCCCGTGAATCGGCGGGACCAGACTGACCCACGCATAGCTGTGAACGAACGCCGGCACCGCCAGCGGCGCGGTCGCCAACAACGACCACCAACGCCGACCCGGCAGGTTGGTGCGCTCTGTCAGCCAGGCCAGAGACAGGCCTAACGTGACGCACAACGGAATCGTGATCACCACCAGTAAAACGGTGTTGATCAATAATTCAGCGACCCGCGGCCGGAATACCAGCGGCACAAGGGTCGCCCAGCCTGTCTGAAACGATACGCCGATGACGAAGGCAATCGGCATCAGCGATAGCAGCGACACCAGCACCGACAAACCGATCACCCACGCGCCACCACGCCCCGCGAAGAGGCCGCGGGATCGTCGTCGCAAATTCGCGGGTATCGCCTCAGCGATACCCGCTGGCAAAGTTTCAGGTATCAATTAGAGCAGTCCTGCCTGAGTCATCAACTCCACGGCTTTTTTACTGTCGAGTTTTGAAGCATCGACTGTCGGCGCGTCGAGTTGCTGCAAAGGCACCAGTTTTGGGTTGGATTCAGCGTTCTTGCCCACTGCGTATTCGAACGATTTGCCGGTTTTGAGGATGGCCTGGCCATCTTTGCCGGTAATCCATTTGAGGAACGCCTGGGCTTGTTCCTTGTGTTTGCTGGACGCCAGCACGCCGCCACCGGAGACGCTGACAAACGCGCCCGGATCCTTGTGCTTGAAGTAGTGCAGGGCGGTGTTCTTGCTGTTCTCGCCGGTCTTGGCCTGGTCGCCGAAGCTGTAATAGTGGTAGATCACGCCGCTGTCGATCTGCCCGGCGTTGACCGCTTTTAGCACGGCGCTGTTGCCCCGGTACGCGGTAAAGTTGGTTTTCATCCCTTTCAGCCACTCCAGGGTGGCGGCTTCACCCTTGAGTGCCAGCACGGCGGCGGCGATGGCCTGGAAGTCTGCACCGGCCGGTGAAGCGCCCCAGCGACCTTTCCAGTTCGGGCCAGCGAGGTCCATCAGCGACTTGGGCAACTCGGCTTCGGGCAGTTTGCTCGGGTTATAGACAAACACCGTGGAGCGCGCGGCGATCCCCACCCATTTGCCATGGGCCGGGCGGTAAGCATTGCCGACCTGTTCCAGGGTGGCCGGCGCAACCGGTGCAAACAGCCCCGCGTTGTCGACGAGCACCATGGCCGGAGAGTTTTCGGTCAGGAATACGTCAGCCGGGGAGGCGGCGCCTTCCTGCACGATCTGATTGCTCATCTCAGTGTCGTCGCCATTGCGCACGGTCACCTTGATGCCGGTTTCCTTGGTAAAACCCTCGATCCAGGATTTGGTCAGGCTTTCGTGCTGGGCGTTGTAGACCACAATGCCATCGGCATCCGCTGCATACACGTGACCGGCGCTCAGCAGAGCGGTGGCCAGCAGTGCTGTTTTCAGGAAAGAGGGTAAATGGGCATTCATGCGTCGGCAGCTCCTGTTTTTTAATCGTATGCACAGATTCGGCAGAGTCGACGAGAGTAGATCGTCGAACAGTGTAGATCAATAGGAATCATTTGCATGTTTAAGGCGCGGCGAATGTAGTGCTTGAAATGAGAAAAAAACGTCAATTTAATCGTTAATTCGTGTCATTTGGCTTGTGGGCTCGGGCACCGAGACGCTCCCTCGTGAGCCGTTGCCTGGAGCGCTGTGCACGGTGATGTGGTCACCGCAACTCACCAAGGCGGGTGCTTTGCACCCAGTGACTGAGCCATACAAATCCGATCAGCAAAACGCATGCTTGCACCAGAAACAAGGTGAGGGCGATTTTGATGTTGAGCGCCAGGCTACGCCACACGAAGGATCAACCCCTTGCCACGAATGGTTTCGATCTCGACGTCGGCGCAGATCAATCCCGATGGCTGGACCTCGATCGACAAGTCACTGGACCGGGCATTGAAGCAGGTCCGCACCGGTTCACCGGACCTGGCCGCATGTACCGAGGCGCTGAACACCTTGTCGATGAAGATCGACCGTCAGAGCGCGCGCTGACAGATCATCGCAACCAATTGAATCGAGAGGCCCGTCAGGTCCTCTCTTTTTTTTTAAGCATAGGCCTGTCAGGGTTGGCGCTGCGGAAAAATCAGAATTTCCAGGTTGCCGCGCTGATAACGCTTGCCATCGATAGGTAACAACTCGACTTCTTGCACTTCCTGGACGCTGTTGACCCGCATGACCACGCCGACCGCGCCTTTTTTGCGAGCCTCGGTCATCCATTGGCCCACACTGTCCTTGGTCACTTTCCTCGACTCCATCGCGGGATCGTCGAGTCCGTACTTCAACTCGCCGACCGTGTTGTACAGATCAACCTGCGGACGCTTCAGGCGCCAGGACAAGGCCGATGCCGCACCCAAATCATTACTGAGCAGCGAGGTCGTCTGGCTCAAGGCATCCAGATGCTCGGCAATGAACTGATCGGGCATCTTGCTATCGACAATCTGGCCGGGCATTGCCGCCGGCAGCAATGCGATCAGCAGCCAGATGCCCAGGGCCGGCATGGCCCAGAACATCAATGGACGCAAGACTTGCAACGCGTTAGCGATGATCCAGCCAATCAGCACAATGAAACACAGCGACAGGCTGAACATTTCAGTGTTTTCGTAGATCTCTTTGGTGGCTTGCAGATAAAGCAGGGCGATCAGGGCAGTGGTAGCCATGACGACATTGATCATTCCATTGATACGAATCGCCCGGCCGTGCGCCTTTCTCAGCAACTTGGTCAGAGCATGGCCCATCAGCAACGCCAGGGGTAACAGGCACGGCATGATATAGGTCGGCAGCTTGCCGCTGCTCAGGCTGAAGAACCCCAGTGGCAACAGCAGCCAGAGCAACAGAAAGCAGATCGCCGGCTGGCGTTTCTGCTGCCAGGCTTGGACGAATGTCGTTGGCAGCAAGGCTGCCCAGGGCAGGCTCGACACGATCAGCATCGGCACGTAGAACCACCAAGGACGAGCGTGCTGCGCATCATCGGCAGCGAAGCGGCGAATGTGTTCGTTCCAGAAAAAAAACCGCCAGAAATCCGGTTCCTGATGGTGGATCGCGAGCACCCACGGCAGGCAGACCACGACGGCTACGACGACCGCCAGGGGCCCGTAACGTAACAACTCACCCAAGCGTCGTTGCCAGAGCATCCAGGGCAGGGCGATCAACACAGGCAACAACCAGGCAAGAAAACCCTTGGTCATGAAGCCCATCCCGCAGGCAAAGCCCAACAGCGCCCAGGCGCCGAGTCGAGCGCGTGAAACCTGGCTATCGATGGCAAACCACAGCGCAACCAGACTCAGGTTGACCCACAACGTGAATTGCGGATCGAGGTTGGCGTATCCGGCCTGACCGGCGATCAACCCGAAGCTCATATACAACAGTGCGCAGGCGAAGCTTTTGCGCGGGTCGTTCCAGAGGCGACGGGCAATCAGGTACGTTAGCCAGATACTCAGCCCGGTGCTCAGAGCCGAAGCGATACGCACCCCAAACAGGGTGTCGCCAAATACAGCCTGTCCGATGGCGATCATCCAGTAACCGGCAATCGGCTTCTCGAAATAACGAATCCCCATGAAATGCGGAGCGGTCCAGTTACCGCTCAACAGCATTTCCTGACTGATCTGACCATAACGGGTTTCGTCAGGCGTCCATAAGCCATGGGTCACGAGCGGCAGGAGATAAAAGACCAGGAAGACCAGCAGCAAACCCGGAACCATCCAGCGCTCGGCAATTGACTGGACCGAGGCGTCTGTTCTGGACAAATGGCCAGCGGAACGGGGAAGCAGGTTATCGGGCGTCATGACTAGTCCTTGGCAAAGTTTGTAAATGAACAGGTGCGCGGCACGACACAACAAGAACGCAACATTCTTGAATGTCATGACGCCATCGCGACCTGAACTTTGAAGTTGGAAGTTGGCTCAACTATTTTTTGGATATTTTTAAGTTAAAGCGATTCGTTCGCAAACACTGCATTCGGACGCATCGGCAGGATTATTGGCCCAGCTACTTTTCGTTCAACAGGGACTGCCAGTCACCGGCTTTGACGATACCGAGCACTTTAAGTTGTCCATCAGCACTAACGCGCACGAACAACGAACTGCCATATTCACTTTTCGGCGCGTGTCGGAAACCGGTCTGCGCTTCAAATTCGTGGATACAACCGCTGTGAGTGACCAACACCAAATTGCGATGAGCCACCTTGTGCGCCACCACATCGTTACGCAGGGTCTTGCCGCAGATCGACAGCCACTCCTGAGTCATCGCGTCTTTGCCGAGCATATAGTGTGAGGTTTGCACTGTACGGGTAACCGGGCTACTCAGGACGTCGGTCTGCGACAGACCCAGGCGCTGGAAGCCCTGGCCCACCGCCACGGCCGCAACGCTACCGGCTTGGGTGATACCGTCAGCCGGGCCCAGGCATGGGTTCGAGGATCGATCGCATCGCTCGGCATGGCGCACCAGAGCAATGACCTCACCGGCTTGCCAGCGCTGGAGCAGGTCCGCTTTAGTTGCGGTTCCAGCGGTCGACAGGTTGGCCGGCGATCTTGACCACAACACAAAACCGGTGACCCCGGCAAGGATGACCAAGACCACGATCAACCCCGTAAGCCCGAAAAGCCGCGATAGCCACATTGGTTTTTGCAGAAACTTGCGTGGTAGTAAATTAGGCACGTATGTTTACTCGTGAGTGCTCGATAAATATCAACTTTCCATGCACTTCTTCCAAACAGCATTTGAAGTCCATCGGCTATTTGGGTTGTCAAGGCGCAATTAACGACAAACTAAAAGGTGGCAGGTGCCTGAGGGGTGAAAGAAATGTGAAAATTTTGCGCGAGGGATGGGTCGCTAATAATTAGCGCATTATTGCAAACGCTTCTGTTATGTGCCTTGCCTCTGGGCTGACTTTAGTTTTGGCCCCGGTTCTGTGGCAATTGACCCCGACAATGGAGCCCGGCAACGAATGGATTTAAAGCAAAGCCTGACGAAAAGGATTGTCATCGTATTCGCCCTGATGAGCGCGCTGGTCGCGGGTATTTTGGCGGTTGGCATTGTTGCGACTGTCCATGTGGTGGAACGAAGGCTCACAGCCAAGACGCTGGGAGGAGGGCTGCACCGCCTGCTGTTGATGGACAACTCCGATAGCTGGCCCCATCAACCCGAGAAAGATGAACTGTTTTTTGCCCAGGGAGCCAAGGCCCCCATGGCCCTGAACTCGGTGCTGGAGGCGCTGCCTCCGGGGTTTCAGGAGATTCTCTACGATGGTTCGAAGTACTACGCCATGGTGAACCTGGTGGGTGATCGTAAATACGTTTTGTTGCGCGACCAACGAAATCACGAACAACGTGAACATGTGCTGTTCGTGGTGGTGGCGGTCGGGGTTTTTTTGAGCGTCTTGCTGGCTATTTTGATGGGCCGGTTGCTGGCCCGGCGCGTCCTCGCTCCTGTGATTCGTCTGGCGCTTCAGGTGCGGCATCGCGATCAATTGCTGGAGTTGGCACCACCGCTACATCCCGACTATGCCACGGACGAAGTGGGTGAACTGGCGCTTTCCTTCGATCAGACTCTGGGCCGTTTGCGCGCCGCACTGGGACGGGAAAAACTCTTTACCAGCGATGTCAGCCACGAACTGCGCACACCGTTGATGGTGTTGGCGAGCTCCTGTGAACTGCTACTCAGCAATCCGTCGCTGGACCACCGCACCACGGCGCAGGTTCAGCGAATCGCCCGTGCCAGTCATGAAATGCGCCAATTGGTCGAGACGTTTTTGATGCTCGCGCGTGCGCGGGAGGATTCCGGTTCAGGCGCGAATACCACCATAAAGGACGCCGCCGACGCGCTGGTGGATGTCTGGAGGACGCTGATCAGGGAAAAGGACATTGAGTTTGTTTACGTCGTCGAACACGTTTCAACGGATCGCCATAACCTGACATTCCTGCAATCGGTGATGGGTAATTTGTTGCGTAATGCCTGGCACTACACCGATCAGGGTTTCATTCGGCTGACGCTGCGCGAGCACGGTTTCAGTGTCGAAGACAGTGGCATAGGCATTGCGGAAGAAAAACGTCATGCGATGTTTCAACCGTTCGTGCGCGGTGATGAGCAACGTGGCGAAGGACTGGGCCTGGGCCTTTCGTTGGTCCAGCGTATTTGCACCCATCAGAATTGGCGAGTGGAACTTACCAGCCGCCAGCCAAGCGGATGTTGTTTCACGGTTGACTTGACTGGCGGGAGATCGGCTCTTATTGAGCCGCTGGACAACCCCTTGATGTACCGGAAGCGGCCTGATTGATCAACGCGGCCAGGCGTTTGACGTTGTTCTGTTGGGCGGTCACCAGTTCATCGATGGAAGGCCCTGACGGTGTCTGCAACGTGCTGCGACAAGTGATCAGCGCGTTATCGCTTTCGCCGAAATGGCGCAGGCGCCATTTGACGTCAATCAGTGCGTACTGCCCGGGAATCGAATCAAAACGTTGCACGTCCAGCCGCACCGATACCTTGCGCTGGGGATTGCTGTTGACCAGTTGATCGACCAAGGCACTGCGCAACTCATCCGACAGGCTCGCGCCCCACCACTCGGTTTCGAGGATCGCCAGGCCGCTGTTGCCCTGGCGAATGACGATTTGCGGGCGGTCGACCTGGGGAGGGACGCTGAGCCCCTCGATCTGGATATCCGCAGCGCTGGTTCTTGAATTACCGCTCGGTTGAGCCGGGGTCAGGGTGTGGAATTGAATAGGCTCACTGCGGCACGCCGTGAGTAGCAACAATGCAGTGACCAAGCTGATCTTCAGCGGATAAACCATGAGTGATGCTCCTGTGGTCATTTGCGCGGCGGCCCCTGCAGGTCCATCGGCGCAGCATTGTCGGGACGACCGCGAATCAGCGATTCCGGATGGCGTCCCAGGTAATCCGAGAGTTCACGCAAGGAGCGCGACATACGCCCGAGTTCGTCGAGGGTCTGGCTTAATTGTTCGCGTTGCGGCGAGCCTTCGGCCAAGGTCGAACTGGCCGATTGCAGCGTCTTGCTGACGTCCGCCAGGGTGGTCTGCACGCCGGGCAGGGTCTTGGCGTTGAATTGCGCCAGGCCTTTGCGAAGTTCGACGAGGTTGCTGTCGAGGTTACCGGCGATGCGTTCAATTGGCAGTTGGTTGATCTTGTTGACCATGCCCTCCAGTTTTTCCTGCAATTGTTCGAGGCTGCCAGGAAGGGTTGGGATAGAAACTGGACGGGCGGTCGGATCGAACACGACTTTCTCCGCTTTGGGGTAGAAGTCGAGCGCGATGTAGAGTTGACCGGTCAACAGATTGCCACTGCGGGCCTGAGCCCGCAGACCATTGTCGATGAAACTGCCCATCAGCCGCACGCCCGCGGCTTCGTCATTGGGGTCATGCTTCAAGACCTCGAGCATTTTGGTGTGGGCCTGGCCGAGTCGTTGCGGGTAGATCACGATGCCGACATTGACCGGGAAACTGCGTTTTTTTGCGTCGAAATCCAGATTGACCGACACCACTCTGCCGAACTCGATGCCAAGGAATTCCACCGGTGCACCGACCTTGAGCCCGCGCAAGGCTTGATCGAAACGCAAACTCAAGAATTGCCCCTTGCCGCTGGGCGGGGCGAGCGCAGTTAGCTGGTCTTCGAACAGGTCGAAGGCTTTGTCCTCGGCGGCCGGTTGATCGTTAGGGCTGTATTCCGGAGCACGGAAGGCGATGCCGCCCACCAGGATCGATGACAGCGACTCGGTTTTTACCGAAAAGCCATCGGCGCCAACGTTCACGTCGATCCCGCTGGCGTTCCAGAATCGGGTGTTTTCAGTGACGTAGGCATCGTTGGGCGCGTGGACGAACACTTCGATGTTGACCCCTTTACCGTTGGCGTCCAGGGCATAAGCCACCACTTGACCTACTGGAATCTTGCGGTAATAAACCGGAGAGCCGATGTCCAGCGAGCCGAGGTCTTCGGTGTGCAGGTTGAAGCGCTTACCCGGTTCGCCATAGGTGATCGGCGGCGGGTTTTCCAGGCCGGTAAAGTTTTTTGCACGAGCGTTGGCCTGCCCGATGTCGGCGCCAATGTAATCCCCGGACAGCAGGGTATCGATACCCGACACCCCGCCAGCGCCAATGCGCGGACGCACGACCCAGAATTGCGAGTCTTCGCGGGTGAAACTTTCCGCCTGCTTGGACAGTTTGATGGTGGCGTTGACGCTTTTCTGATCGTTGCTCAGCTCCACATCCGAGACTTGCCCGATCACCACGTTGCGGTATTTGACTTCGGTCTTGTTGGCCGTCAGGCCGCTGCCGGTCTTGAACGTGACGGTAATGGTCGGACCTTCCTGCATCATGGTGTGTACGACCAGGGAAATCCCCACCAGCACCGCGACGATCGGCACGATCCATACCAGCGAAACGCTGAAACGACGGGTTTTGACAGGGGCGTGGCCGGGTATTTGCGGCCCGTCAGTGACTTGCGACTTCATCCTTGACCTCCTCGTTTGGGTTGTCCCGCTCTTCTTTATCCCAGATCAGGCGTGGGTCGAAACTCATTGCTGACAGCATGGTGAAGACCACCACCAGGCCAAAGAACAGAATGCCCGGGCGCGGTTCGATATCGGCCAGGGCTTGAAACTTCACCAGTGAGGCCACCAGGGCGACCACAATCACATCGAGCATCGACCAATAACCGATGAGCTCGACGAAACGGTACAGCGTTGACCGCTGCTTGTTCGCCCATTGGCTGTCGCGCTGAACGGTCACCAGTAACAGCGTCAGGGCGACGAACTTGACGCCCGGCACCGCGATGCTGGCGATGAAAATAATCAGGGCAATGTCCCAGGCGCCGTGCTGCCAGAACTCCAGCACACCGCTCATGATCGTGCTATCGGCGCCGTTGCCGACCATCTTGGTGTTCATCACTGGCAGCAGATTGGCCGGGACGTAAAACGCCAGGGCAGTGAACATGTAGGCCCAGGTCCGGGCCAATGAGTTGGTTTTGCGCCGATGCAGCGGCGCCCCGCACCGTGTGCATTCGTGCAGTTCATCGGTCATGTCACAGGCCAGGCCGCAGCTATGACACAGGCACAGGTTGAGTTCACTCGCCACTGGGGGCCTGTTCATAAGATGTCCCATAGATCACGGATGTCGCGCCCTGCGATGCGGATCATCATCAGACTGAGAATGGCCAGGGCAAACAGGCCGATGCCGGGCAGCACATCCAGCAATCCGGCGAGTTTGATGACCGCCACCATCGCCCCCAGCAGACAGACCTCCAGCATGCTCCAGGGCCTGAGGGTTTCCAGCCAGCGCATGCAGAACCTGAAACCGGGCGAGCGACGGGAGGCGAGGGCGTAGCTCAGCACCCAGATAAGCAACACCAACTGGAAAATCGGCGCGACGATCATCGCGATCGCCGCCACCATGGCGATAAAAGTGATCGGCCCCAGACTCAGGGCCAGCACCGAATCCCAGAGTGTTGCGCTGTTTTTAAGGCCTTTGAGGCTGATGCTCATGACGGGGTAGAAGTTGGCGAAAATCCACAGCATCAACGCGGTGAAGGTCAGCGCCAGACGTTGCTCCACCGTCAGGCCGTTATAGCGCTGAAGCACGCCGCCGCAGCGCGTACACAGGGTTTTCTGATGTTTGGCGAGCGTGACTTTTTGATACACGCAGTCGCAGTGCTCGCAGATGATCAGTGGGTCAGTCGTAGCCATTGGCCGCACTCGCCAGGACGCAGGGAAGTCAGAGCACTCCCTCAATATAGAAGCGCCTAGCGATTGAGCAAATCTAAAGGCTGAACGATCAGCCGAGCAGTTCGCGCAGGCGATACCAGAACATGCCAAGCGCCAGCAGTGGAGAACGCAGCAGGGGCCCACCGGGGAAGGTCATGTGCGGCACCGCGCGGAACACGTCAAAACCCTGACTGTGTCCGACGTGGATCGCTTCACCCAACAGCTTTGCGCACCAGTGGGTCACGTTCAGTCCATGACCGGAGTAACCCTGGGCGTAAAACACGTTTGGATGCTGACTCAAGCGCCCGACCTGTGGGAAGCGATTGGCGCTAATGCCAATCTTGCCGCCCCATTGATAGTCGATGCGCACATTGGCGAGCTGCGGGAAGACCTTGAGCATTTGTGGGCGCATGTAAGCTTCGATGTCCGCCGGATCACGCCCGGAATAATGGCAGGCGCCGCCGAACAGCAAGCGTCGGTCCGCCGAGAGCCGGTAGTAATCCAGGCCGACTTTCTGGTCACAGAGCGCCAGGTTCTGTGGGATCAATTGCGTTGCAACGTCGGGCGTCAACGGCTCGGTAGCGATGATGTAGCTGCCCGCCGGGAGAACCTTGCCGCTCAGTTTCGGCTCGAGTTCTTCCAGGTGAGCGTTGCACGCCAGCACCAGACTGCCGGCGCGCACGGTGCCGCTGGCGCAGCGAACCTGCACGGTGCTGCCATGGATCAACTCCAGCACCGGGCTCTGCTCGAAAATTTGCACCCCTAAGGATTGCGCCAATAGCGCTTCGCCAAGAACCAGATTCAGCGGGTGCAAGTGACCCGAGCCCATGTCGACGAGACCACCGGCGTACACGCCTGAGTTCACCACCTGCTGACGGATCTGCTCCGGCCCGACGAGTCGGGTTTCGTGGGCGTAACCCGACTCGGCAAGGCCTTGCTGCTCAGCCTTGAACGCCGCGAACTGCGCTTTAGTATTGGCCAGTTCACAGAACCCCCAGCGCAGGTCGCAATCAATCCCGTGTTCGCGAATGCGGTTGCCCACGAGCGCTACCGACTCGACGCCCGCACGCTCAAGGTAGCGCACGCCTTCTTCACCAACATGACGGGCAAAACCGCTGACGTCATGGCCGATACCGCGGATCAACTGACCACCGTTGCGTCCGCTGGCACCCCAGCCGACACGTCGGCCCTCCAGCAGAATCACCGAGAGCCCGCGCTGCGCCAGTTCGATCGCCGTATTAACGCCGGTAAAGCCAGCGCCGATCACACAGACATCGGCCTCAAGATCCGTGGCCAGTGTGGGGTAGGGCGCCATTCCATTGGCTGACGCCGCGTAATAGGAGCGAGCATGTTCGTTGCTGTACTGGTTCATTGGTTGGACTTCACTTTGCTCCAGGAACGGGTCATCAAACGCATGATTGCCTGGGGCGGGGTGGTGGAAATGTAGAGCTTGTCGAGGACTGCCTGGGGTGGGTAAACCTCAGGGTTGTTGACCAGCTCAGGGTCCATGTCTTGCTTGGACGCCGGGTTCGGGTTGGCGTAACCGACTGACGCACTGACCTTGGCAATCACTTGCGGGTCCAGCAAGTAGTTGATGAAAGCATGCGCCTCTTTCTGGTTGCTGGCGTCTGCGGGAATCGCCAACAGGTCGAACCACAAGTTGCTGCCTTCCTTGGGAATCGCGTAGGCGATGTTCACGCCGTTCTTGGCTTCCTTGGCCCGGTTCGCGGCCTGGAACACGTCACCCGAGTAGCCGAAAGCCACGCAGATGTCGCCGTTGGCCAAATCTGAAACGTACTTCGAGGAGTGGAAGTAGGTGATGTAAGGGCGGATGGTCAACAGCTTGGCTTCGGCTTTTTTGAAGTCTTCAGGGTTTTCGCTGCGCGGGTCCATGCCCATGTAATTGAGAACGGCCGGGAACACTTCATCCGCCGAATCCATCATCGACACGCCGCACTGACTGAGTTTTTTCAGGTTCTCCGGTTCGAAAAACACGGCCCAGGAATCGATACGGTCAATGCCGAGCACTTGCTTGACCTTGTCGACGTTGTAGCCGATGCCGTTAGTGCCCCACAGGTACGGGACCGAGTGTTCGTTGCCCGGGTCGTTTTTCTCCAGCAGCGCCAGCAGTTTGGGGTCGAGGTTCTTGAAGTTGGGCAGCTGCGAACGATCGAGCTTCAGGAACGCGCCGGCTTTCACCTGGCGAGCGAGGAAGTGGTTGGACGGCACTACCACGTCATACCCGGTGCGACCGGCGAGCAGTTTGCCCTCCAGGGTTTCGTTGGAATCGAATACGTCGTAGATCACCTTGATCCCGCTTTTCGCCTGGAAGTCGGCGAGGGTGGTCTCGCCGATGTAATCGGTCCAGTTGTAGACGCTTACCGTTGGCTGAGCCTGCGCAACAGCGCTGAACAATAACGCCAGTGCGACCGGAACCACGGATTTCAATAGACGCATATCGACACCTCTTCGAATGTTCGTTCCCACGCAGAGCGTGGGAACGATCGTTAGTTGTTGTTTTTGTTGTTGTGATGTTTTAGACGCTGAGCAGCAGGAACTCACGCTCCCACGAGCTGATCACGCGCTTGAAGTTCTCGTGTTCGGCGCGCTTGACCGCGACATACCCGCGGACGAACTTGCTACCCAGATAACGCCCGACGGTTTCGCATTCTTCCATCTGCGTCAGGGCGTCTTCGATGGTGATCGGCAGGCGCAGATTGCGGCGCTCATACGCACGACCCTGGACCGCAGCGCTCGGCTCGATGCGCTCGACCATGCCCAGATACCCGCACAACAGGCTTGCTGCGATCGCCAGATAAGGGTTGGCATCGGCTCCCGGCAAACGGTTTTCCACGCGCATCGCGTCTGGCGTGGAGGTCGGCACACGCAGACCCACAGTACGGTTTTCTTCGCCCCATTCGACGTTCACCGGCGCCGACGTGTCCGGCAGGAAGCGGCGGAACGAGTTGACGTTGGGCGCAAACATCGGCAGCACTTTGGGGATGTACTTTTGCAGGCCGCCGATGTGGTGCAGGAACAGTTCGCTCATCTGCCCGTCGGCATCGGCAAAGATCGGCTGGCTGGTGGCGATGTCCACCACGCTTTGGTGGATATGCATGGCGCTGCCGGGTTCATCGCCAATTGGTTTGGCCATGAAGGTCGCGGTAACGTTGTGCTTGAGCGCCGCTTCGCGCAGGGTGCGTTTGAACACGGTGATCTGGTCGGCCAGATCCAGCGCGTCGCCGTGACGGAAGTTGATTTCCATCTGCGCCGGGCCGTCTTCGTGGATCAAGGTATCGAGGTCCAGGCCTTGAAGCTCGCACCAGTCGTACACGTCTTCAAACAGCGGATCGAATTCGTTGGCGGCATCGATGGAAAACGACTGACGACCACTTTCCGCACGGCCCGAACGACCCAGCGGTGCCTTGAGCGGCAAGTCCGGGTCTTCGCAGCGCTGGGTCAGGTAGAACTCCATTTCCGGCGCGACAATCGGCCTCCAGCCTTTGTCGGTGTACAGTTGCAGGACTTTTTTCAGCACGTTGCGCGGTGACAGCTCGATCGGGTTTCCGAACTTGTCGAAGGTGTCGTGAATCACGATAGCGGTGGGCTCGATGGCCCATGGGATCACGTACACCGCGTCAGAGACGGGCTTGCACACCATGTCGATGTCGGCCGGGTCGAGCAGGTCGTAGTAGATATCGTCGTCGACAAAGTCCCCGGTTACCGTTTGCAAAAGCACACTTTCCGGCAGGCGCATGCCTCGCTCATGCAGGAACTTGTTGGTGGGTGCAATTTTGCCGCGTGCGATGCCGGTCAAGTCGCTGACCACACACTCGACTTCGGTAATCTTGTGATCTTTCAGCCACGTGAGCAGCTGATCGAAAGGGACATTCATATAGACCTCATTATTGGTTTTATTAACGCCGGGGAGGCTGGTTTCATCCACCACACACTTCCCCTGTGGCGCGTTGACGACTATCTTGGGCGAGCCTTGACGTTCCATCTATCCACTTTCAGCAGCACCAAAACGCACCAAACGAGTGCGTAAGGTCACTCATGACAACGTGCAATCCCCTGCAAGTCCAAGCGTTCAGCACCGCCGATGTAGCCGAGCAAATCCGCGCCACACCGGGTTGGGTGCAGCATTACCAGCAAATGTCACCGGGGCATTTCGCCGGGCGCGTGCGTTACCTGGACTTGCAAGGCGTGGAGATTTACGAGGAACAGATGAACACGCGGGTCGAGCAGAATTTCAGCGCGCCCGAAGGTGCTCTGGCGTTCTGTTTCGATCGAAGCGACAACGCGCTGTACGTGTTGAATGGCGAAAGCCGCAACATCTGGATCACCCCGGAGAACTACCAGGAAATCGCCGTGGTGTTCGGTCCGGAGTTCGTGCAGCGTCACGGTTTGAACGTGGCCAGGCTCGAAGGCTTGTTCATGGCGCCGCTGAATTCGGGGCAGAACGCGTTATTCAGTCGCTGGCTCAGCGGGACGTTGACCCGGCTGGCGCAAACGCTCGATCCACCAAGCAAGGAGGCGTTGACCCAACAGTTGCTCGAAGACTGCCTGTACATCCTCGACAACGCGTGTGTTTGCCTTGATCGCGGAGGTTTACAGCGCCGCGCCGAAGAACGATCGGTGATGAAGCGCATCGGTGAGTGGGCGGCTGATGCCCCGGAAGAGACCCTGAATCTGCTTGAGCTTTCGCAGGTCGCCGGGGTATCACTGCGTCAGTTGCAGCATGCATTCAAGGCCTATACCGGGATGACCCCGACCCATTGGCTGCGCTTGCGCCGACTGAACAGCGCACGCCGCGAATTGTTCAACCGCACAGCGATGGACACCACCGTTGCTGAAGTGGCGATGCATTGGTCGTTTTGGCATTTAGGGCGATTTTCCAGCAGCTATCGGGCCTTGTTCAACGAACTTCCCAGTCAGACGCTTGCCCGCAAGCCCTGTGGCGCACCAGGTCGCGGGTAAGCCCGGGACGCGTCAGCGCGGCTTTGTGGCTTTCGCCGATTTGCTGGTGCCCGGCATGTGCAGGTAAGCCATCACGCTTTCGGTCAGTTCAGTCGCGAGTTTGACGGCTTCCTTGTTGCGCGCCATGACACCTGCCACCAAGCCTTCGATCAAGGCGAGCACAGCGATGTTGGAACTGGTCAATACCGGATGGTCGGCGGGAGCAAACAACACATGTTCGGCAATGCTGGTGAGCGGTGAGGCGGGTGAATCGGTGATTGCCAGCACAGAGGCACCACGCTCGTTGGCGAAACGGGCGAGTTGCAGGGTGTCGAGGGAATAGCGCGGCAGAGAGATCGCCAGCAACACATCCTGATCGGTAATCGCGGCCAGACGGTAAGCGGCGTTTTCGTTGCCGCCCTCCATGCTGATGGCGGTGGCGTCGGCGCAGAAAGGCATCAGGGTCGAGGCGGCGAGGCCGGCGAAGTAGACGCTGTTGCCAAAGCCCAGGATGTAAATTTTGCGCGCGGTGGTCAGGCGCGTGACGAACGCGTCAAAGGTGTCTGCATGGTTGTTGGTTGCCGCCGTGGCGAGGTTGCTGGTGGCGCTCTGGATTTGCTCATGCAGGCCAAACGCGCCGCCGGGACGATGTGCCAGTTCGTTGCGCAGTTTGTCGACCGGCGACACCATTTGCTGCAACGTCGCGACCAGTTCAGCCTTCATGCCCGTGTAGCCACCCAGGTCCAGGGCCTTGGCCAAGCGGTTGACGGCGGCTGGCGAGGTCGAGGTCTCGTGCGCCATTTCCTCGATGGTCAGCGTCGCCGCGCGGAGCGGGTGACGCAGGATAAAGTCCGCGACCTTACGCAGCGACGGCGGCAAATCGGCAATAATTTCCGCCAGTTTGCGCATGACCGGCGCGGCATAGACCGTGGTGTTTTTCGATGGGGTCGGCATGTCCGGCTCAACAGTTCCAGAGGGCATAAGGTTGGCTGGAGTGTATCCGAAGCCAACCGTCGGTGCGCAGCACTGGCTGGCCGGATTACTTCAAGCTGCCGGCAAGAAACTGCTGGAGGCGTTCGGACTGCGGGTTGACCAGCACTTCGCGCGGGTCGCCACGCTCTTCGACCTGCCCCTTGTGCAGGAACACCAGTTGATTGGAAACCGCGCGGGCGAAACCCATTTCGTGGGTCACGACGACCATGGTGCGGCCTTCGAGGGCAAGGTCCTGCATGACTTTCAGCACTTCGCCGACCAGTTCGGGGTCGAGTGCCGAGGTCGGCTCATCAAACAGCATCACTTCCGGTTCCATGGCCAGCGCGCGGGCAATCGCCACACGCTGCTGCTCGCCGCCCGACATATGCGCCGGCCAGGCGTCCATGCGGTGCGAAACGCCGACTTTGTTCAGGTAATGCTCGGCCTTTTCCCGGGCTTCTTTTTTGCTGATGCCCAGCACATGCACCGGGGCTTCCATGACGTTTTCAAGGGCGCTCATGTGCGACCACAGGTTGAAGTGCTGAAACACCATCGACAGCCGCGAACGCATGCGTTGTAGCTGCTTGGGTTCGGCAGCCTTGAGCCCGCCGAGCTTGTTGGTCACCAGTTTGAGTGGCTCACCATTAAGAACGATGTTGCCGGCGTTGGGCTGCTCCAGCAGGTTGATGCAGCGCAAGAAGGTGCTTTTGCCGGAGCCGCTGGAGCCGATGAGGCTGATCACGTCACCGGCTTTTGCCTCCAGGGACACGCCCTTGAGCACGTGGTGGCTGCCGTAGCTTTTGTGTAGATCCTGAACTTCAAGTTTGTACATGGTTTTTATTCTCTGGAATCAGTCGCTGAGCAAGCGACCCTGGCGAATAAGGCGGGTGCCGGCGACTTTGACCAGCCACAAACCGGGCTGGGCAAAGCGCAGGCGTTCTCGGGCATAGAGGATGCCGTCGGTGCTGGCGCGCACGATACTGTGGCGATCGGTCAGCGGATCCAGCACTTCGAACAGCGGATCGCCCACCCCGACCCGGGCACCCAGTGGTTGCAGAAAACTCACCACCCCCGGATGCGGCGCATAGGCGTACTGCGCGCCGGCGAATGGTGTCGCTTCACAGCAATGGGGCGGAGCGGCAGGCCAGTCACCGCTGATCAGGCCTTGCTCGGCGAGATAGCCAAGAATGGCCTCGGCGCTATCGACACATTGTTCGCGTTCGGTGTCGGCCATGCCGCGCAACTCGATGGTGGTGGCTACACAGGCCAGCGGAACATCGGCTTCAGGAAAGCGCTCGGCCAACCGCAACCAAGGGATCGCACAGGCTTCATCGAAGGCGCTGCCGCCCGCACCCTCGGCCAGCAATGCGGCGCCGGCACCGAGTCGAGCGGCCAACGAACGCAATCGCGGCCAATTTTGCGGCATGGCATAAAGCAGCATGATCGACTCGAAATCGCAGTGCAGGTCCAGCACCACATCGGCGTCACAGGCATGTTGCAGCAACAGGCGGCGCAAGCCATCGAGTTCCGACGTCGGTGGTGGCATGTCGGCGAGGACATCGGCCATGGCCCGGCGAATCAGTGCGGTGTTGACGTCGGCATTGTCGCCCAGGTGGTCTTTGACCAGCGCCGCCACGGCTTCAGCCAGCTCCGGGAACTCCCGATTGAAATTCTTCCCGCTGGAAAACTCGAAGCGGCCCTGATGGGTGGCCTGGAACATCTGGGCGATGCCAATTGGATTGGCCATCGGCACTAACTCGATCACGCCGTTCAGACGACCTTGTTCTTCCAGCACCCGTAGACGTCGTTTGAGTTCAACCGCCACGCGCATCCCCGGCAGCTCATCAGCGTGCAAGGACGCCTGGAGGTAAGCCTTGCGCGGTCCGCTGCCAAAGCGAAACAGCGACAGGCGCCGTTCAGTGCCCGAAGCGCTCCACGGCAACAGGTATTCAATGTGCTCCATAACAGCTCCTTAGTGCTTGCGCGGTGCCAGGTACGCCAGCCAGCGACGCTCGGCCAGCTTGAACAGGCGAACCAGGATGAAGGTCAGGGCCAGGTAGATGAGGCCGGCCGTGATGAACGCCTCGAACGGCAGATAGAACCGCGCACTGACCGTACGCGCGGCCCCGGTGATGTCCACCAGCGTGACAATCGATGCCAGGCTGGTGGTTTGCAGCATCATCAGCACTTCGTTGCTGTATTGCGGCAACGCCCGGCGCAAGGCTGACGGCAGCAGAATGCGGCGGTACAGGGTAAAGCGCGACATGCCCATGGCTTTGGCGGCTTCGATCTCGCCATGAGCCGTGGCCTGCAAACTGCCGGCCAGCAGTTCCGCGCTATAGGCACTGGTATTGATCGCAAACGCCAGGCAGGCGCAAAAGGTTGCGCTGGACAGGTACGGCCAGAGCGCGCTTTCACGTACCGCTGCGAACTGCGCCAGGCCGTAATAGATCAGGAACAATTGCACCAGCATCGGCGTGCCGCGAATCACATAGGTGTAGAGCCAGGCCGGGAAGTTGATCAGGGGTGATCGGGACACCCGCATCAGCGCCAAAGGAATCGCCAGCACCAGGCCGAAGGCCAGGGAAATCAGCAGGACTTTGAGGGTCAACAAGGCGCCATTGAAATACAGCGGCAGGTTTTCCCAGATCAGGTTGTAGTCGAGAATCATGGGGTTGCTCCCAATCACAATTCGGCGGCTTTGATGCCGACCGAGTAGTGTTTTTCCAGATAGCGCAGTACCAGCAATGACACGCTGGTCAGCATCAGATAAAGCGCCGCCACCGCGAGGAAAAACGTAAACGGTTCATGGGTGGCGTCCGCTGCGTTCTTGGCTTTGAACATCATGTCCTGCAAGCCGATCACCGAGATCAGCGCGGTGGATTTGGTCAGCACGAGCCAGTTGTTGGTGAACCCCGGAATGGCGAAACGAATCATCTGCGGCACCAGAATCCGCCAGAACACCTGGCCGCCACTCATGCCATACGCCGCGCCGGCCTCGGCCTGACCTTTAGGGATCGCCATAAACGCGCCGCGAAAGGTTTCCGAGAGATAGGCGCCGAAAATAAAGCCCATGGTGCAGACGCCGGCGATAAAGGGGTTGATGTCGATATAGCGCGTGTAACCGAGCGCCAGGGCGATGCGGTTCACCAGATCCTGGCCGCCGTAGAAAATCAGAAGGATCAACACCAGGTCAGGAATACCGCGAATCAGGGTGGTATACCCTTCGCCCAGCATCGCCAGCCATTTGAGCGGCGACAACCGAAAGGCCGCGCCGATCAGACCCAAAGCAATCGCCATGCTCATGGAAGTCAGGGCCAGGTTAATGGTCAGCCAGGCGCCATCGAGAATGCTCGATCCGTAGCCGTGAAGCATGATGAAGTTCCTCAAACGAGCGCCAAAAGGCGCGCGAGAAAAGCCCAAAGCGCCCGCAAGAGGCCGGCGCCACGGGGTTTCAGGTAAGGCTTATTCGCCGTAGATATCGAACGCGAAGTACTTGGCCATCACTTGCTGGTACTTGCCATTGGCGCGGATGGTGTCGATCGCTGTACTCAGGCGTGCAACGTTCGCACTGTCGCCTTTACGCACCGCGATCCCGGCGCCACGACCGAAATACTTCGGGTCGCTGATGTCCGGTCCCACCAGTGCGAAACCTTTGCCTGCCGGTGTTTTGATGAAGCTCTCGTCGGTGTTGACGATGTCGGCGAGCGTGGCGTCCAGTCGACCCGACGCCAGATCGAGGAAGGCTTCATTTTGTGAGCCGTAGCGCACCACTTCGACCCCGGCTTTTTCAAGCTGCTCGGTAGCGAAACGGTCGTAAGTCGATGAGCGTTGCACCCCGACCTTCTTGCCCTTGAGATCAACCAGCGGGTCGTTGATCACATTGCCGGCCTTCATCGCGAACTTGCCAGGGGTGTGGTAGTACTTTTTGCTGAAGTCGACCGACTTCATACGGTCTTCAGTGATCGACATCGACGACAGCACGGCATCGATCTTGCGCACTTTCAGAGACGGAATCATGCCGTCGAATTCCTGGATGACCCACTCGCATTTGACCTTCATCTCTTCGCACAGGGCGTTGCCGATGTCGTAATCGAAACCGCTGACGTTGCCCTCCGGCGTCTTGTAAGAGAAGGGCGGGTAGGCGGCTTCGATACCGATACGCAGGCGGTCTTCGTCGGCGTGTGCCAGCAAGCTTGCGGCGCACAGTGCCAGAGCACCTAGAAGTTCTGTCTTGTTCATGTTGTTGACTCCTTGGAGGGGCGTTGGGGGGGTACAGGCCATCCGATCTGGCACGGTGGATCAGTCCTGATGATTTTGCGTGGCTATAAATGACATGTTTTATTTCACTATGCAACAAAATGAAAATTAACACGTCATTCGAAGGCGCACAAATTCACAGCGATCCTGTGTGATCACGAGCACGTTCAGGCGCCAGGCAGGCTATTGATGGGCATTACGCAGGGGGAACAGGCTTGGCCAATTCGATGCCGGCCGCACTCAATCGCTTCAGGATTTCAAAGAGCAGATCGCTCTTGGTCGTGCTGACAATCCTTGGGCTGCTGACATAGCCGGTGATGGTCAATGTGATGCCTTCAGGACTCAGATTGCTGAAGCGGACAACGGGGGAGGGTTTGTCGAGGATGGTTTCATGTTCGCAATAGGTGGTGTACAGCAGGGTTTTGACTTGTTCAGGGTCGATATCCAGAGGGAACACCAGTTCGAGTGTGGCCACCCCTTGGGCGCTGCCGCCCATGGTCACATTGCGCAGGTTCTGGGAAATAAGCTGGGAGTTGGGCACGATTACGATCGAACGGTCACTGAGCTGAATCTCGGTGGCCCTGACATTGATTCGCCGGATATCGCCTTCGACCCCGCTGATGCTGATCAGGTCGCCGACCTTGACCGGACGCTCGGTGAGCAGGATTAACCCGGATACGAAGTTCTTGACGATCTCCTGCAGGCCGAAGCCGATCCCCACCGACAACGCACTGACGATCCAGGCCAGGTTCGTCCATTGGACGCCCAACGAAGACAACGCCATCAGAATGACCAGCGCGTACCCGATATTACTGAACAGGGTGCTCAGCGACGCCCCCATGCCGGGGTCCATATCGGTTTTCGGCAGGAACTCGTTATCCAGCCATCTGCGCAGCGATCGAATCAGGTAAATACCGATCATCAGCGCGAGGACCGCATTCAACAAATTGCCCGGAATGATGTTCAGCTTGCGCAAGCCATCGCCGCCGAGGATCGCTGAAACCCTGTCCGTCAGCTGTCCGAAGGTCGCTCCAACCCCCCCCACAAACGTTGTGATCGCGGCAATCAACAGTAAGGCCGCTCTGCCAATACCCGACACAACAACCTCGATTTGTTCGAGCCGTACGTCGCCGATACCCAGCAGCTGTTTGATCGCCTTGCCGCTGGAGTGCTTGGGCGAAAACAGGTAATCACACAGGTCCCTGAACAACTGCGTCAGCAAATAGAAGCTGGCAAGAACGATATAGAGCCAGACAATTTCGTAAGTGATGAACCGGGCCAGGGAGATGTAACCGACCAGCAGGCCAAAAATCGAGATCAACATGGCGATACTGATGCCGGTATAAATCAGCCCCGTCAGCGTAGTACCTGACTCAGGGTGGTCCCCGGCAATCACCATCGCTCGGCGGGTTTTACTGACGCGTAGCAATAGCGCTCCAATAATCAAGATGACGACTAATGACACGACGCCCCGGCTGAAGAGAACCATCTGCGAACTCATACCTGTCGCATTGGTGACTTGTACCAGCGAGATGAGTATCAACATTGAACCGGCCAGCAGCGCTGGAAAAGGGCTTATTGCAAGTGCTACTTCATCGGCGATGCCAGGTAACCGCCATGAGGGATTGCGTTTAGACAGCAGGGCCCGACTCAGACCGATAATCAGGGCGCAGGCGTAAGCGACTTTCTCGACATCGTCGAAGTAACCTTGCAGTGGCTGAGGCAATGGTTGAAGGCGGGTAGCCGCCGCGGAGATGAGCTCTATTGCACAACCTGCGCTCAACATCGTGGCAACTACCGTCGCTATCGCCAATGAACTTCTGCGCAGGCGACCTTCCGGTACTCGATGGATGCAGATCCATGTCAAACCACGTTCAGCCAGTCTTCGTCCCAGCGTCCAGAAGGCCAGGGCCAGCAATAACAACGTGACGGTCGCGCCACGCCGGCCGGGTTGCCAGACGGACTGGATGACACTGTTGGACTGGTCGATCAAAAACCTCAGGCGGTTTTTATCCTCCTCCAGTGGAGAAAACAGCGGTAACCAGAACCGGGGGTTGAGGAAGCTGGCGGTGCGCTGGGCCAGTTCGGTTTCCAGTTGAGTGCGCCGAATGGCGGCAATCTGGGTGATGAGGTTAGTCGCGCCTTCTTTGATGGCCAGCAGTATCTTGAGCTCGCCATCCACCTTGTCTTTTTGTGCGGTGAGATAGGACCTCTGTTTCACCAGATCGGACTTTTCCATGGCAAGGCTGGTGGCGGATGCCGTCCCGAGCACACTGAGTTGTGCTTGCAATTGCGCTTGCTCGGGAAGTAATAACGTCGCCAACTTGTCCGTATCACTGAAGAGCAACTGAACGTTGTCCTGGAAGCCCACCAACTGAGTGTAATTACTGGTCAGTGACACCTGCTGTTTAAGGTTGTCCAGCCTTAATTGCAGTGTTTCCAGATCGCTTTTTGACACGGTAGCGGTAGCGCTGGCCTCACCGTTGTTTGATGTGTTGGGTAGTTCATCCGCCAACAGCTCGCCGATGTTCGCCCCCATCAGCGCGAACACAACGAATATGAGTAATTTCAATGCAGGACGCATAGACATGCCTCCAGCGGCTTTAGCCATTCAGGTTAGGTCATGGCGTGTGCAGGCGCGAAAAATAGTTCCGCGATGCGCGCGATTGTTCTGAATACGCAAACACTGAAGTCGCCGAGAATGGAATTGTTGGCGTCGTGACGGGCTTGTAGCCTCCATTACGCCGAACACTACGATCTGCCAACGATCGAGTGGAGCCCAAGCCAGGGCTCACCAAGACAGACGCTTCAACGTCATACCTTGCTTTCGGACTTCCGCCCCTTCGGGGGTTTGGCGCCTAATAAAAATAAGGAAGGCAGGTATGAGTATTCGTGCATGGGTTTGCGCAGCAACCCTGTTCGCACCCGTTCTGGGTGCCAACGTTTTGTTTCCATCAGCGGCTTCGGCGGCGGACGACCCGATGGGCTCGCTGGTTCGCGGGGTATTCGGCGATAGCCTTGAGCGTGAACATGGCATCAAGGTCTACGGCTGGGGCCAGGTGGGTGTGAGCTACAACAACAACGGCACGGATGACGTCAGCAAACAGAGCTTCTTCACTTCCGACGAAGGCGTGAACCTCAACCAGTTCGCCCTGGCCGTGGAAAAGAAACCCAAGAGCAATGTGATCGGTCGTGTCGGACCGTTTCCCGGCCCCATGCCGCAAGAGGCTGACTGGGGCTTCAACGTCACGGCGCTGTACGGCAAGGATGCGCGGTTCTTCAAGACCTATGGCTGGGACGAGGACCTGAGTGTCAATCGTGATAACAAGGCCGAAGACGAAGCATTCACCGTCGCTCAGGCGTATGTCGATTTTTACTTCCCGGTGCTCGGCGGTTCGGACCTGATGATCGGGATTTTCCACACGCCGCTGGAAAACGAAATCGGCTTCGCCTTGCCGTCACCCGCACCGACTGACTTCTACTCGCACACCTACTCCTTCATGCACGGCCCGGCCAAACATGCCGGCGCGCTGTATTCGTTCAAACTGCCCTCGGCACCCGGTGAAAGCATGCTGGGCTTCGAGCTGGGCGTAGTGCAGGGCTGGAACAACCTGCAAGACCCCAACCACGACCCGGACGTGATTGCCAACGTCCGCTGGCGTTCGGCGGATTTCACCACCTGGATTGATTGGGAAAACATCTACGGCAACGGTGCCGGCGACAGCTTCGCCGACTGCCGTTGCGGCTCGCCGTTGCCGGCCGGCACCAAGGATGACGACTACAAACGCCTGGCCTCGTACCTGACCCTGTCGCAAGTGCTCGATCCGAATAATCGCGTGGCGCTGGAGTTGAATTACGGCAAGCAAGAGCAGGGCGCTTTCGCCGGGTTTGCCAACAAAAACGATGCGACCTGGTACGGCACCGATATCAACTGGTATAACCGAGTCAGCGAAACCCTGATGTGGAACAGCCGCGCCGAGTGGTTCTACACCGATGCACCGGTACACGTGATGATGGCCAACATCGACCCGCACACCGGGATTCCCGACCCGACTTGGGGCAGTTTCTACGGCGTGACCACCAACCTGGCCTGGACGCCGACACCCAACGTGCGCCTGCGACCTGAATTGCGCTACGACATCCATTCCGGCCCCGGCCGCGATGCCTACGCCGATGGGCAAAAGGACTCGCAACTGGTCGCGTCCTTCGACGTCAGCTTCTTTTTCTAAACCGCCCACTTTCGCAAAGCACCTGACCCTGCGTGCTGGCTCAGCCCACTCGCTGCGACCGTGTTCGTCCTGACTTTGCCGGCAAGCAGCCGCATTGGAGTACTACATGACAGACAACAACGATAAAAACCTGTTTGGCCGCGACGTCTCGCGCCGTGATTTCCTGCGCAGCACAGGCGTTGCTGCCGGCGGTGTGGCGCTGGCGAGTTTGCCGTTCAACTTTGCGCTGGGTAGCGAGCGGGTGATCAAACTCGGATATGTCAGCCCGCAGACCGGGCCATTGGCGCCCTTTGCGGCCGCCGACAACTTCATCATCGAATCGCTCAAGCAGGTGTTGAAGAACTCCATTAACGTCGCTGGCAAGGCGTATCGCCTGGAAGTTATCGTCAAGGACAGTCAGTCCAACCCTAATCGCGCAGCGGAAGTGGCGAGCGAGCTGATCCTGTCTGATCAGGTCGACCTGATGCTGGTGTCATCGACGCCGGAAACCACCAACCCGGTCTCCGACCAATGCGAAATCAACGAGATTCCGTGTATTTCCACGGTGGCGCCGTGGCAGCCGTGGTTCTTTACCCGCGGTGGCAAACCGGATCAGGGTTTCGAGTGGACTTATCACTTCTTCTGGGGCCTGGAGGATGTGATCGGCACTTACAGCGCCATGTGGGGCGCGATGCCGTCCAACAAGGTGGTCGGCAGTCTGTTCCCCAACGATGGCGACGGCAATGCCTGGGGCGATCCGAAACTCGGGTTTCCACCGGTGTTGGCGCAGAAGGGATTCCAAGTGGTCGACCCCGGCCGCTTTCAAAGCTTGACCGACGATTTCTCGGCACAGATCGCCGCATTCAAGAAGGCCGACGTCGAGATCGTCACCGGTGTGGTCATTCCACCGGACCTCACCACCTTCTGGACCCAGGCTCGCCAGCAGGGCTTCAAGCCCAAAGCGGTGTCGGTCGGCAAGGCGCTGTTGTTTCCCACGGCGGTCGAAGCGCTGGGCAAGGCCGGTAACAACCTATCGACCGAAATCTGGTGGAGCCCGACGCACCCGTTCAGCTCTTCATTGACCGGAGCCAGCGCCGGGCAGTTGGCCCAGGGCTTCACTCAAGCGACCGGCAAGCAGTGGACTCAACCGCTAGGTTTCGTGCATGCCCTGTTCGAACTGGCGGTGGACATTCTCAAGCGCACTGAAGAAATCGGTAACTCGCATGCGGTACGCGATGCCTTGCTCAAGACCGATCTCAATACTGTGGTCGGGCCGATCAGCTGGAAAAACGGACCGGTGAAGAACGTCGCCAAGACACCTTTGGTCAGCGGCCAATGGCGATTGGGCACAGACAACAAATACGACCTGATCGTGACCAGCAATGCCACCGCACCAGCGATTCCACTGGGCGGCGACATGCAGGCCATTACGTACTGATGACTCGAAAAGAAACGGGTGCACCATGCAACAGCCACTTCTGCAAATGAACGATGTGCACAAAAGCTACGGCTCGGTGAAGGTCACGGACGCGATTAGCCTGACCCTGCAACCGGGGGAAGCCCTGGGCATCATCGGTCCCAATGGCGCGGGTAAAAGCACGCTGTTCAACCTGATCGCCGGGGGCGTGGCAGCCGACAGCGGCACGATCCATTTCGAAGGCCGCAACGTCACCCGCGAGCCAGTGTTCAAGCGCTGTCAGCAAGGCATTGGCCGCTCCCATCAAATCCCGCATCCGTTCGTGAAAATGACGGTGTTCGAGAACTTGCTGGTCGGCGCGACCTTCGGGGCGCGATTGCGCGACAAGGAGGCCAGCCACTGGTGCGCGCAGACCCTGGAACTGACGGGGCTGATGCGCAAGGCCAACGTCCTGGCCGGCTCGCTGACACTGCTCGACCGCAAGCGTCTGGAAATGGCCCGCGCGTTGTCGACCCAACCGCGGCTGCTGTTGCTGGATGAAATCGCCGGTGGCCTGACCGAACCGGAGTGCCTGGCGCTGGTGGAAACAATTCAGGGCATTCACAAGGCCGGCGTAGCCATCATCTGGATCGAGCACATCGTGCATGCCTTGCTGGCGGTTGTCAGCCGTCTGACGGTGATCAACTTCGGCGCCAAACTGGCGGAAGGTGAACCGCGCAACGTGATGGCCGACCCCAGGGTCCAGGACATTTATATGGGCATCGGGAGCTGAAACATGTCGACCCCTTCAAACCTGCTCTCCATCGAAAGTCTCTGTGCCGGCTACGGCGACTTTCAAGCGCTGTTCGATATCAGCCTGACCCTCGAGGCGGGTGAAACCGTGGCAATCATCGGCTCCAACGGTGCCGGCAAATCGACGTTCCTGCGCTCGCTGGCCGGGCTGATCAAAAACCAGCCCGGCGCCATCACCTTCAAGGGCCAGGCAATTGGTGATCTGGCGGCCAATCAGGTGCTGGAACGTGGCATCGCCTTGGTGCCGGAAGGCAGAAAGCTGTTTCCCTCGCTGAGTGTCGAGGAAAACCTGTTGATCGGCGCCTACAGCAAACGCCCCGGCCCGTGGACGCTGGCGCGGATCTATCAGCTGTTTCCGGTGCTGGAAAAACTGCGCAAGCGCCCCGGCACCGCGCTGTCTGGCGGTCAGCAGCAAATGGTTGCGATAGGCCGGGGCTTGATGGCCAACCCGCATTTGCTGTTGTGCGACGAGATCAGCCTGGGCCTGGCGCCGACCACGATCAAGGACATCTACGCCGCGCTGCCCTCGATCAAGGCCGACGGCACCACAGTGATTCTCGTCGAGCAGGACATCAATCAGGCGCTGAGTGTCTGCGACCGTTTCTATTGCTTCCAGGAAGGGCGCGTGTCCCTGACCGGCCGCCCTGGGGACGCGGACAAAGCACAAATCAAAGCCGCGTATTTCGGGATCTAGTTATGGAATGGCTCAATACTTTGCTTCAGGGCATGTTGCTGGGTGGCCTCTACGCGATGTTCGCGGTGGGGTTGTCACTGATGTTCGGCATCATGCGCCTGGTCAATATCGCCCATGGTGACTTCATCGTGCTGGCGTCGTACCTGGCGCTGATGGTGGTCAATCATCTGGGTTTCAGCCCGCTGGCGAGCTTGTTGCTGGTGGTGCCGCTGATGTTCTGTTTCGGCTACCTGCTGCAACGGCTGTTGCTCAACCGAACGCTTGGCCAGGACATCCTGCCGCCGCTGCTGGTGACCTTTGGGTTGTCGATCATCGTGCAAAACGTGCTACTGGAGTTTTTCAGCGCAGACAGTCAAAAGCTGTCTCAGGGTGACCTTGAAGTCGCCAGTGTCGGCTTCGGCAATTTAAGCGTGGGCGTCATGCCGCTGATCGTGTTTTGCAGTGCGTTGCTGATCATCGGTGGTTTGCAGCTGCTGTTTTACAAAACCGCACTGGGCCGGGCGTTTCGAGCCACTTCCGATGACCAGCACACCGCGCGGCTGATGGGCGTCAACAACGCACATATCTTCGGTCTGGCCATGGCGTTGGCGATGGCTGTGGTGTCGATCGCCGGGGTGTTTCTGGCGATTCGCACCAGTTTCGACCCCACAGTGGGGCCGGCGCGTCTGTTGTACGGTTTCGAAGCGGTGATCATCGGCGGGTTGGGCAGCCTGTGGGGCACCCTGGCCGGCGGGGTGATTCTCGGTGTTGCTCAGGCGCTGGGCGCAAAAATCGATCCTGGCTGGCAAATCCTCGCCGGTCATCTTGTGTTTCTGCTGATCCTGGTCGTGCGCCCGCGTGGCCTGTTCCCCCGGAGTGTCGACTGATGAATGCCTTGAACAATCCCGCGCTCAGCTATCGCGTACAACGCACGACCACCAGCAGCATGATTGGGCTGTCATTGCTGAGTGTCTGTGTGTTGGTGTTGATCAGTGCGCCATTCTGGGCGGATCGCTCAAGTTTGCGGTTAGTGGTGGAGTTCGCCTATTACCTGGCGCTGGCGCAAATGTGGAACCTGCTGGCGGGTTACGCGGGCATGGTCTCGGTTGGGCAGCAGGCGTTCGTCGGCCTGGGTGGGTATCTGCTGTTCATGTTGGCCACCCGGTTTGGTATTCCGCCATTGTTCGCGGTCCTGCTCTCGGGCGTGCTGGTCGCGTTGTTGGCGATTCCCACAGCCTTGATTGTGTTTCGGCTGCGCGGCGCCTACTTCGCCATTGGCACCTGGGTCGTGGCCGAAGTCTTTCGCCTGGGCCTGGCGCAGATGAGTAGCCTCGGCGGCGGTTCCGGGCAAAGTCTGCCGGCGGCGATTGTGCGGCAGATCGGCAATGACCGAGACGAGCGCGAGATGTTGATCTACTTCACCGCTCTGGCCATCGCCATTGCCGCCGTGGCGGTGGTGTTCTTTGTCTTGCGTTCGCGACAGGGGCTGGCCCTGGCGTCGATTCGCGATTCCGAGCCGGCGTCCGGCAGCCTGGGGGTCAACACCTTCCGTACCAAGTTGATGGTGTACGTGCTGGCCGCCGGTTGCACGGGCGTGGTCGGGGCGCTGATCTTCCTGCAAAAACTGCGTATTTCTCCGGACGCGGCGTTCAACCTGCAGGACTGGACGGCGGTAGTGATCTTCATCGTCATCATCGGCGGTATCGGCACTTTGGAGGGGCCATTGATCGGCACGCTGATCTACTTTGTGTTGCGTGGTTGTCTGGCGCAGTACGGCGCCACGTACATGATCATCCTGGGCGTGGTCGCGGTGGTGATGATGCTCAAGGCACCGCAAGGGGTGTGGGGGCTGATCAGTGAACGCCTGGGCTGGCAGGTTTTCCCCATGCAGCGACGGTTGTCTGTTCAGAACCACAAATAGTGCGGTGTCAGGGATGTGGAGTGCGGGGGGGCGACAGGCTAACCTCATTGTTCCTATTAGAACAAAAACATCCAGATGGCCAGTCAGTTAAGCCTTCACGCAGTCCGTAGCAGCTGGCGAAGCCTGCGTTCGACTGCGAAGCAGTCGTAAAACCTGCGCACGCGATCTACCTGATAGACCGCAGCGTCTGAATTCACGACTGCTTCGCAGCCGAACGCAGGCTTCGCCAGCTGCTACAAAGGCTGGGTATTGGTTAACTGACTGGCATCATCCAGAGAACCTGCCCCATGGATCGTTTACTCAGTGTCGAAGCCTTTGTGCGTGTTGCCGAAACCGGCAACTTCGCCAAGGCGGCTCAGCAATTGGGCGTGACCCGTTCGGTGATCACTCACCGCATTCAACAACTGGAACAGTTCATCAATGCGCCGTTGTTCCACCGCAGTACGCGGCATGTCCGGCTCTCTGAAGTGGGCGAGACCTACTACAAGGAGTGCGCGGACATGGTCGCGAGTTTCAACTCGCTGACTGAACACATGCGCGAGTTGCGCGCCAAACCCACCGGCAAACTGCGGGTGCAGATGCTGCCAGGCTTTGCCATCGGTCACTTCGGCAGAATGCTCGCCGAGTTCACGCGGCTGTACCCGGACATTGAAGTCGACGTCATCGTCAATGACCGGGTGGTGGACCCGATCGAAGAGGGTTTCGATGTGGCGTTCCAGATGTTCCCCCCTATGGCGGAAACCCTGATCGAACGCAAGTTGTTCAGCGTTCGCCGGTTGTTCTGCATGTCACCCGATTATGCCGCCGAGTTCGGTGTGCCCAAGCATCCGCAGGAGCTGCTGCAACACAAAATCGCCTTGTACGAAGGCTATCCGTCGCGTAACCGCTGGATCTTCACCGGCGAGCACGAGCAAGTGGAGCTGAGCCTGCCGGGGCAGGTACGGTCGAATTCGGTTCATTTGCTGCGCGACTACGCCTCGACCGGGGTCTGCATTGTTTGTTTGCCGACATTGGTGGCCAGCGAAGACCTGCTCAGCGGTCGCCTGATTCCGGTACTGACGGACTACGCATTGTCATCCTTCAATTTCTCCGCGGTGTATCCCGCCACCCAGCGCCGGGCCTTGAAAGTGCGCACGCTGATCGATTTCCTGGTGGAAAACTTCGGTGACGAACCGTGCTGGGACAAACCCTTGCTGGAGCGCGGCTGGGTACGCTGAGCGGCACCCGGTCCCTGTAGGAGCTGACGAGTGAAACGAGGCTGCGATCTTTTGATTTTTAAAAGCAAGATCAAAAGATCGCAGCCTGCGGCAGCTCCTACAGTGTTTGCGTTTCGCAAACACTGTTGTCGCCCGCTCTCTAATTGTCCCCGCAGGAGCTGGGACGTACTGTTGGCTCACTGTTACTACAACAACAAAACGGTGAAAACCATGAGTAGCGCGGCAATCGAAACGGTCTTCGGCTCGCTGGATAACTACAGCAAAGGGTCGGTTGAAATCATCAGCGGCCAGGCCAGTCATTACGCCTTTTCGAATATTTTCGAAGTGGCGGACAACTCCCTTCCTTATGAAAAAGTCGTCGTCGGTCTCAATCTTGGCTACGTCATTGAAACCCTGCGCGCCGAGGGACAGTCGCCTTGGTACACAGCGGCGCACGACGAATTTGCCATCGTCATGGACGGTGAAGTACGCGTGGACTTCCTCAAGCTCGATGCTCCTCTGAAAGACGGCGAGGGCACACGCCTGGCCGGTGAACTGCCTGCGGGCAAACCGATGGGCTACGTGCTGCTCAAGCGCGGTCACCAGTGCCTGTTGCCGGTCGGCACCGCTTATCGATTCGAAGCCAGCCGTCCCGGCGTGATCCTGCAGCAGACCATTAAAGGGCCGTTGTCGGTCGAGAAATGGGCAGACATCTGCTTCAAGTGATCACCGCCTTCCCATCTAACAAAAGCAACAAGAGGAACCCCGTCATGGCCATGCTTGAAAACGCTGCCGATAACACGTCCTTTGCCGACGACGAAGTCCAGGCCAGCGCGCCCCATGCCGTCACCGGCTATCGCGCCTTCAAACTCGGCGCTTTCGAACTGTCGCGCGACGAGTATTTTGCCCGTATCACCTGGCCCGCCAAAGGTCAGACCCGTTCGCACCTGATTCCGGTCGATGCCTTTCTGCGCGCCATGATGCGCGATGTGGCCTGGGGCTTTTTCTACGGCTGGGTCAACTTCGACCACGTCATCGGCACCCGCAATTATTACGGCAAAGTCGACCTGTACGCCGGCACCTTCAATGGCACGCTCAAGGCCGCAGGCGTCAACTACACCGAAAACTTTGAAACACCACTGATCATGGCGACCTTCAAGGCCATCCTGCGGGACTGGACCAACGCCACCTTCGACCCCTTCGCGGCACCGGAAGAAACCGGTTCGGCGTTCGGTCGCAAGAACGGCAACAACATCGAGGCCATCGAACGCTTCCGCATCGCCACCAAGCGTATGCCTGGCATGCCAGATGATTCGCCGCTGCGTAACGATTTGCCGGTCAATCGCCAGTTCATCGATGTTTATCAGGATGAACCTGAAGTACACGCGGCAGAAGGTTTTGAAGGTGAGTTGCATGCGTTCAGCCTGTTCAAGTACCTGTCGCGCTCCGACGTGACCTGGAACCCGTCGGTGACTTCGGTGTGCAAGGCCAGCTTGTTCTGCCCGACCACCGAAGAATTCATCCTGCCGGTGTTTCATGGCAATGACCGGGTCGAGTGGTTCCTGCAGTTGTCCGATGAAATCCTCTGGGACGTCGGCGACAAGGACGACGGCAACCCGCGAGCGCGCATCACCATGCGTGCCGGCGACATCTGCGCCATGCCGGCGGACATTCGCCACCAGGGCTACTCGACCAAGCGCTCGATGCTGCTGGTGTGGGAGAACGCCACGCCGAACCTGCCGCAGCGCTACGAAAGCGGTGAACTCAAGCCGTATCCGATCGAGTTCTAAGACTTTGCGTCTGGCCCGGCAACGCATCGGGCCCTGCACTCAAAAATCAAATGGTCAGACACTGCGCCCTCGGCGCGGTGCGAGGAAAATATTATGCAAAATCAGCTCTATATCGATGGCCGTTTCGTGGATGCGGTCGCTGGCGGCACCATTGACGTCGTCTCGCCCCATGACGGCTCGTTGATCACCCGCGTCGCCGCCGCAGAAGCCGCTGACATCGACCTCGCTGTCGCCGCGGCCAAACGTGCGTTTCCGGCCTGGTCAGCACTTGGCGCGGCCGAACGCGGGCGCTTGTTGCTCAAACTGGCGGACAAGATCGAAGAATGCGGCGAAGAACTGGCGCAGCTCGAATCCCTGAATACCGGACACCCGATCCGTGATTCCCGCGGCCTCGACGTACCGCGTACGGCGGCCTGTTTCCGTTATTTCGGCGGCATGGCCGACAAGATCGAAGGTGCGGTGATTCCGGTCGAAGCCGGGTTTCTCAATTACGTGCAGCGCAAGCCGATCGGTGTGGTCGGGCAGATCGTGCCCTGGAACTTTCCGCTGATGTTCACCAGTTGGAAAATGGGCCCGGCATTGGCCGCCGGTAATTCGATCGTTATCAAACCCTCGGAAATCACACCGCTGACGACCTTGCGGATTGTCGAACTGATGACTGAAGTCGGCTTCCCGAAGGGCGTGGTCAACGTCGTGCCGGGTTACGGGCATACCGCCGGTCAACGCCTGGCCGAACACCCGGATGTGGGCAAGATTGCCTTTACCGGTTCGACGGCGACCGGTCGCCGGATCGTTGAAGCGTCGAAAGGCAATCTCAAGCGCATTCAGCTGGAACTGGGCGGGAAGGGCGCCAACATCGTGTTCGAAGACGCCAACCTGGACGCGGCCGTCAACGGCGCCGCCTGGGCGATTTTTCACAACCAGGGCCAGGCCTGCATCGCCGGGTCGCGTTTGATTCTGCATAAAGACATTGCCGACCAGTTCCTTGAGCGTTTCATCGTGCTGGCCAAATCCATTCGCCTGGGCGACCCTCTGGACCCAGAGACCGAAATGGGCCCGCTGACGTCGGCGCTGCACCGCGATCGCGTGCTGGCCTATATCGATATCGCGATAGAGCAGGGCGGCAAAATCCTCTGTGGCGGCAAGGCCCCGGATGACCAAGCGTTGGCCGAAGGCTTTTATGTCGAGCCGACCATTGTCGAGGCTTCGCCAGAAGATCGCGTTTGCCAGGAAGAGGTCTTCGGTCCATTCGTCTCCGTGGTGCGTTTCAGTACCGATGAAGAAGCCCTGGCCATCGCCAACAGCACCGAGTACGGGCTGGGCAGCGGCCTGTGGACGCAGAACTTGAGCCGCGCGCACAAAATGGCCGACGCCATTCACGCCGGTATGTGCTGGGTCAACTGCTACAAACGCGTGAGCCCTGGCAGTCCGTTTGGCGGCGTTGGTCAGTCGGGCTACGGCCGTGAAATGGGCTTTGAAGCGATCCACGACTACACCGAAGCCCGCTCGGTCTGGGTCAACGTCGACGCGAAAATCGCTCCGTATTACGAACGCTGAGGCCTGCCATGAATCCTTTTATTTACCAAAGCCTGCCAACCCGTGTGGTGTTCGGCTGGGGCAAGCTCTCGGCGCTGGCTGAAGAGATCGAGCGCCTGGGCGCCCGGCGTGCGCTGATCCTCACCACACCTGAACAGCATGGGCTCGGCGAACAGGTCGCGGCGTTGCTCGGCGATCGCGCGGCGGGCGTCTATCCCAAGGCAGTGATGCATGTACCGCTGGGGGTGGCGCAAGCGGCGCGTGTCGAAGCGGCGCGTCTGGATGTCGATTGCTGCGTCGCCATTGGCGGTGGTTCGACCATTGGTCTGGGCAAGGCTATTGCCATGGATTCGGGACTGCCGATCGTGGCGATTCCGACGACGTACGCCGGTTCGGAGATGACCCCGATCTACGGGCTGACCGAAAACCGCCTGAAGAAAACCGGACGTGATCCCCGGGTGTTGCCCAAGACTGTGATCTACGATCCGCAATTGACCCTGACCTTGCCGGCGCAGATTTCCGCCTGTTCGGGGATGAATGCCATGGCCCACGCGGTTGAAGCCTTGTACGCCCAGGACGCCAATCCGATCATCGGTTTCATGGCTGAAGAGTCGATTCGCTCACTGGCCCTGGCCCTGCCGGGCGTGGTCAATGATCCCAACGACCCGCAAGCGCGCAGCCAGGCATTGTATGGCGCGTGGCTGGCAGGCATTTGCCTCGGTTCGGTGGGTATGGCCTTACACCACAAGCTCTGCCACACCTTGGGCGGGACGTTCAATTTGCCTCACGCTCAGGCACACGCGATCGTTTTGCCACACGCGGCGCATTACAACCGTGAAGCGGCCGCAGGACCGTTACAGCGTGCCGCCCGCGCCTTGGGCGGTAGCGAAGCGGGGGAGGTGGGCGCCTTGTTGTACGCGCTGAACCAGAAGCTGGGTATTCCATTGGCGCTGGCTGACATTGGCCTGCCTGAAAACGGGCCGGCCGACGCTGCGCAAATCGCCTGCGCCAGTCCCTATTACAACCCACGGCCGTTTGAACAAGGCCCGATCGAAGCGCTGTTGACCCGCGCCATGAAAGGCCTGGCGCCAGCCTGATTTACCCGTGCAGACAACTCATGTCGGAATAAAAACAATGACCGATCAAGACAAAACCATAGAAACCCTGATTTCCGAGCAGGCGGTGAACAGTTTCAGTGACGCTCCCAATGCGCGTTACAAACAGATCATGCAGAGCTTGGTTCGCCACCTGCACGCGTTCGTCAGCGACGTCGAACTGACCGAGCAGGAGTGGTTTGAAGGCATCCGCTTTCTGACCGAGACCGGCCACACATGTGATGGTCTGGTACGCCAGGAATTCATCCTGCTGTCGGACACCCTGGGTGTGTCGATGCTGGTCGATGCGATCAACCATCGGCACAGCGCAAACGCCACCGAAACCACCGTGTTCGGACCGTTCTACATCGAAGGTATGCCGGATCGTGAATTCGGCGAAAACATGGCCTTCACCGCGGGCGAGACGGCGTTGGTGCGCGGTCGAGTGGTCGATACTCAGGGCAATCCCTTGGCCGGCGCAGCGCTCGACGTCTGGCAGACTGCCGAAAATGGCATGTATTCAGGCCAGGACACCGAGCAGCCGTTCGGCAACTTGCGCGGTCGCTATCGCACCACTGCCGACGGCTATTTCGCGATTCGCACGATTGTCCCGGTGTGCTATCCGATCCCCACCGATGGCCCGGTCGGGCGCATGCTCAACGCCGCGAACCGTCACCCGTGGCGGCCTGCGCACCTGCATTTCATGATCGATGTGCCGGGCTATCGCAAACTGGTCACCCACCTGTTCAATCACGATGATCCGTACCTGGCGTCCGATGCGGTGTTCGGCGTCAAACAGTCATTGCAGGTGATCTATGAAGACCAGATCACCCACGATGATCTGTCCGCCGACCTGGGTATCGACTTGCCGTTCAAGCGCGCCTGTTACGAATTCGTCATGGAAACCGAGTGAACCATGGGACAGTTTTTTGCGGTATTCGCTACAGACCACCCGGATTCCCTGGCCTTGCGTCAGCGCTTGCGGCCGAGTCATCAGGCGCACTTGCGAGCGACTGAAACGCATCGAGTGGTCGTGCGGTTCGGCGGCCCGACCCTCGATGAGACGGGTACGGCCATGAATGGCACGTTGCTGGTCATCGAGGCGGGCAGTCTGCCGGAGGTGGAAGCGTTCATCCAGGACGATCCGTATGTTCAGGCTGGACTGTTCGCCAGTATTCAGATTCGCCCCTGGTACTGGAGCCTTGGCAACCCGGAATTGCGCGGCTGATCATGACCATCATTACGTTATGCCGACTGGATGACATCGCTGATGGCGGCGCCCTGGGTCTGCCCGAACACCAGCAATTGCATCCCGGCGGTCTGGTGGCGGTGCGGCAAGGCGAACAGGTGTGGGTCTACATCAACCGTTGCCCGCATTTCTCGGTGCCTCTGGACTATCGCCCGCAAGAATTCTGCACGTATCGCGGCAAAATCCTGATGTGCGCTCATCACAGCGCGATGTTCCGTTTCGAAGACGGGCATTGCATCGACGGTCCCTGCAAGGGCGCACAGTTGGAGCCCGTGCCGGTGCGATGGGTCGAAGACCGATTGATCATGGAGGTATAGGGCCACGCGATTCACGAATAGGGAAGGGGGGCGGGTGAGAAGGGGTGATCTACAATCTTTTATGCTGAACCACGCTCATCCGGAGGTCATCATGAAAAGGTTGTCGCCCATCGGCCTGTGCGTAGCATTGTCGGTTTTTAGTGTCCAGGGCTGGGCCGAAACGGTCGTGCCGATGAAAGGGCAGAGTTCACAACAAACCCAAACGGACATTACCGATTGCCACAACATCGCGGCCAGTCAGAGCGCCTCGGCTGCACCGCCGCCTTCCGGTGGAAGACTGAAGGGGGCCGCCGCGGGCGCTGCCGCCGGTGCGGCGGGGGCCCAGGTCCGTGGACGTCAGCATGACGAGTTTTATGATCAGGTCGATGAAGACCGCAAGCAGGACTATCGCCAGAATCGCGCCAAGGAAACCGCCGCGGCAGGCGCGGTCGTCGGAGGCTCGCGTCAGCGTCAGGAACGCCGGGCGCAAGAGAAAACCAGTGCTTCGACCAGTTCTACCGCCTATACCAGCTGCCTGCAGGGTAAGGGGTATCAGGTTAACCCTTGAGCACTTTCCTGCCGTTGATCGAGCAGATGAACCATCAGGCAGGCATACAGCGTCACGAGGATGAACAAGCCCATGCGGATGGCGAACGCTGTGTAAACGTCCTTGCCCGCTGCGCTGTCCTGTACCGACTGACCCAACAGGATGATCAGCGTGATCAGGGTATTTAGCCAAAACCCCGGAGTAAACCGGGTCGGGCTCAGGGCATACAGCTTGCGCGCCAGCACCAGGCCGAACAGCAGCATCCACAGAAAGAACATCCACAGATGCACAAACAGACTGAGGGCGCTCCAGAAGAGCATCGCCAACAGGCCTGCGAGCAAGGTTGAGCCGAGCAACTCGCGACCGGCGTTGCGGGCGCTCGTCGTGGAGCTTTGCTGACCCAGGCCGACGGCCTTCAGGATGATCGGCAGATAACCGGCCGGGTCGATCAGTGCCAGCAGGAAGGTCGGCAGCACGATCAGGGTTGCACGCAGCGCAATCCGACTGACTTCTTCTGCCGGCAGGGGTGGGGCAGTTGGCGGGGAAGGGGCATTGGGTGGATCCGGGAATAACCCATGACTGAACGCCACGACGACAACGGCGAGCAACAAACCCTTGACCAGTGCGCCGATGACCATCGCCGCCAGATCGAATTCGGCGATACCGGCCGAGGAAATCATGGTCAGGCCAATCACCAGGAAGGTCATGATTAACGTGTTGCCGCCGCGCAAGCCAAAGCGGAAGACCAGGAACAGACCGACGCTGATCAGTAGCACGCCGCTGATGGGGTAATAACGCAGGACCGGGATCAATAGCAGGCCGATGCCGGTGGTCAACAGGGCGGCCAGTGCGAGAACGAGTCCGGCCTTGAACGGCAGCGGGCGATTGACCGAGGCCAGCAACAGCAGGCAAAGCACCGGCGCCATAAAAGGAATCGGCAAACCCAGGCCGAAACTGGCGCTGAGGCACAACGCCGTGCCGGTGGCCAGGCGCAGTGCGCGTTGATCCCGCGGCGTGCGCCGAGTAGACATACGCTTAATAGGCATAGCTCAGCCAGCTCATGAGCCCCACAAACACGCGGCCGAGTGGGTTCAGCGGATTGCCCTCGGAGGGGAAGGCCATGACTTCGGCTTGTCCACCGGCACGGATCCCCCGACTGTCACGCAACGTGTTCAACGCGTCTGGCGAAAACTCGATAATGACCGGGAAACGCTGGGCCGGACGCAACCAGTCGCGACTGTTCTGCACGCTGGGCAAGGTGCCAGGCGCGGGAGTCTGCCCCACGCTGACGCCGTAACCGACGCTGCGCACGCGCCCCTCGAAGACCTCGCCCGGCAGAGCATCCAGAACAATCGAAACCGGCGTGTCGAGCTTCACCAGACCGAGGTTGTTCTCGGTCATGTCCGCACTGATCCACACATCATGAATGGCGATCAGGGTCATGACCGGGCTACCGGCTGCAGCGAATTGCCCAACGTCAGTACGCAGATCCGTAATCAGTCCGGCCGAACGAGCGCGAATCTGCGTGTTGGACAAATCCAGTTCGGCTTTGGACAACGCCGTGGCGGCACTGCGCAGCAAGGCGTTGTCCTCCTCGCTGCCACCTTCCTGCTCGCGCGCGCGCTGCACTTCGGCGCGGGCAGCGGCAACCTGACTCACAGCCTGTTCACGGTTGGCGCGAGACACTTCGAGCAGGCGTACGGAAATGGTGCCGGGGTCTTCGCGATACAAACCTTCAAGACGCTGATTGTCCTGCCGCGCCTTGAGCTCGTTGGCCTGGGCGGCCCGCAAGTTGGCTTGCGCCGAGGCAATGCCGGCGGTGCTGGCACCGATCTGTCGGCGGGTCGATTCAAGGTCGGCGCGCGCACGGTCGACGGCAATCTGGTACGGCTGAGGGTCCACCTCAAAAAGGACTTCGCCGGCCTTGACGTCCTGATTGTTGCGCACGTTCACCCGGGTCACGCGGCCTGCCACTTCCGAGGCGACCGGTATCACAAAGGCACTCACCCGGGCCTGTTGTGTATAGGGGGTGAAACGATCCGCCAACAGGTACCAGGCCAGGCTCAGGATTATCAGTAACAGCACCCACTTGATGCCTTTTTTCGCCGGGTCGGCAGCCGGCGTTGGTGCCTGGGCGACTGGGGGCTCGGACGAGGAGGGGGCGGTTTCACTCATTGGTCTTTTACCTTGTAAGACATTGGAATGGCAGGCTGTGCAGTGGCGGGCTCTTCCAGCAAATCGCCCCAGTCGGTGCGTTTTTCCATCTGCTGGCGGGTGGTTGGATCAACTTTCGGCTGGGCGCTGTACCAGCCACCGCCCACGGCTTTGTACAAGGCAATGACATTACTGACGGCATTGCTGCGGGCGACCAGATAATTGTCCTGTTGTTCGAGCAACGCACGCTGCGCATCCAGCACACGCTGGAAGTCCGAATAACCTTCGCGATATTGTGCGCTGGCCAGCACTAGCGATCGCTTCGCGGCCCCTTCGGCCTCATGCAGGATGCGTTCGCGCTCCAGGGATTTGATCAGGCCATAGGCTGCATCGTCTGCCTCGCGTGCCGCTTGGCGAACCTTGTCCCGATAGGCCTCGATCAGCTGCTGCAACCGCGCATCCTGCACGCGCACGTTGTTGCTGATCTTGCCGTGATCGAACAGATTCCAGCGCAGACTGGGGCCGCCGACTAAATCCAGATTTCGAGGCGTGCCACTGAAGGTGTCGGTTGACCAGACAATGCTGCCCAGCAAGGTCAGCGAGGGATAGAAATCGCTCTCGGCCACACCGATGAGCGCTGACTGGGCGGCGACATTGAGCTCGGCGGCGCGCACGTCGGGCCGACGCAGCAGCAAGTTGGCCGGAACATCTTGCAACACGGCTCGGTCGACCAGCGGGATCAATCCCTCGTTCCCGAGCAGTTGCGGCTGTGCGCCGGGCGGCTGACCAATCAACACCGCCAACGCATTGCGGGTGCGCTGCAACTGATCTTCGAAGTTGGGGATGGTGCTCAACGTGCCCAGGTATTGGGTCCTGGCTTGTTGCAGGTCGAGTTCGGCAGTTTGGCCGCTGTTGAAGAGCTTTTCGGTGATCTCGAAGTTGCGCTTTTGCTGTTTGGCGTTTTCCCGGGCAACACGCAAACGCGCTTCGGTGGTGCGCAGCGAAAAATAGGTATCGGCCACTTGTGCGCGCAGCAGTACTAGTACGTCTTCATAGTTGGCTTGGGCGGCGAAGTAGCTGGCATCGGACGACTCGATGGCGCGACTGAAGCGACCCCAGAAGTCCAGTTCCCAACCCACATCGAACCCCGCGCTGTGTTGCCAGAAATGGCTGTCTTGCGGGTTGCTCCCGCCGGATTGCCTGCGGTTGAAGTAAAGACTGTCGACACTGGCCTGCTGCAGTTGCGGGTAAAGACCGCTTTGAGCAATGCCGAGTTGGGCACGGGCTTCCATGACGCGCAGGCCGGCGATTTTGAGGCTGGAGTTGCGTGCATCCGACTCGGCAATCAAATGATTGAGGACCGGATCGGCGAAGATTTGCCACCATTGACGCAAATCCGGGCTCAGTCCGCGCTGGCTGGATTGCTCAAGGGCAGGGGTGCTCCAGTGTTTGACCCATTCTTCGCCGGGCGGCTGGAAATCCGGCCCAAGCCGTACGCAACCACTGAGGCCGAATACGCCAAGCAGCACGAACCGGCCAGGCCAATTCAGCAGGGTTGTACCTGGATGCATTACGCATTTCCCGACCAACAAAGATCACTGGAGCATAGCCGTCCAAATGGGCACACGGCTGCTACGCTTTTTTAAGCGTCATCAAATCTACTGTGATCCGTTAGCAAGGTACGACGATTATGAATAACACCCCGGGTGTTGTTGAACCCCATTCAGCCGGTTGGCGCTTTAAGTTGGGAATAGTCATTATCTGCCTGATGCTGGGTTCCTGGCTGTTGGTGCCACTCGCAGCGGCAGCCGATGTGCCGGGTTCAAAGATCGCTGCACTGACCGGCGTACTGTTCATCAGCAACAAAATTCTGCTGATTCTCGCCATTGCCATCATGGGCAAGTCCGGATTCCAACAGTTAAAGCGCAGCCTGTTCGGTTATGTGTCCTCACTTGCACCCAGCCCGGAAGTCGAAGTGGGCCCATTGCGTCATAGTGTTGGAATCGTGATGTTCTTTGTGCCGCTGATTTCCTCCTTTCTTGAACCCTACATCGACAGCATTTGGCCGGGACTCAGACCCAACCTCTGGCAAGTTCAAGCGCTGGGTGACCTCATGCTGATCGGTAGCTTTTTTGTATTGGGGGGGAATTTCTGGGAGAAAGTGCGCGCCTTGTTTATTCGCACTGCTCGTGTCGCAAACACAAGCGCGGCGTGAATAACAATAACGGGTGAGGGTAGTGAGTACTCGTGTGCTCAAGTTCTAATGGCTAGCTCTACTAAAGAGCTATTTAGTTGAGTTGGCTAATGATTTTCCCATTGAGGTTGTTCGGATGGCGTCACTGCTGGTAGTACATAGTCTATCCTTAAGAGCACAAATCACCCATCAGGCAAACTGCGCTAGGTGCTCTGATGCGGCACAACCTAATCTTGCGGAGTACTAAAAGTGGAAAAATCCGTAGTGATTGATACGTTTCTCCTTGATGTTTTATTGGTCGATGAGGAGGGGCAACACATACCGAAACCGATGATTACGATCATCATCGACAGTGCATCACAAGCGATAATAGATGTAAACATCTCAACCGCCAACCCCAGGAGTTCGAGTAGCGATACAGAGCATTGAAACCCCGGCGGCGCTAGGTAAATCAAGGCTTGTACGCAGGTGTAGTACCATTCTGTTAACTTGTTTTTTGACTTGTTAACTACGGTAGTTAACAAGTCAAAATTGTGGTTTACAGCGGTACTGGACTAGCAATTTGCTGAGCTTTTCAATCATCAGGATTCTGGCGAGCTTCCAGGGTATTTTGTGGCAGGAAAGCTCCACAACCCTCAAGCGCAAGGTGCGCACCGCCAAACCCTCCGTATCTGCATGTAATTCGGCCAGCGTTTGTCTTTTTCCCATACTGCTAGCGGCAGCCCTTGAAATCTGCGCACCGACTGCACGCTGAAAGCTTCAGATTTCACACAGCGACGTGTTTCGGATGGGCTTGCCGCGTAAGCAATGCCGTAAACGAGCGAGCTGGTCCAAAAAAAGCTCCTTTAATCAAACGAATGGGCGAATGCGCATACGGTGCGCGATCACGCTCATCAAGGGCGACATTTCTGGATTCGCCGCTCATGACGTAAAATCATGAACGATGACGGTCACAAAGGCCGCTCCAGAGCCTGTAGCGCTAAGATGTTTACCGATCAGGATCCGCAAGTAAAACCGTGAACGTGAGGCGAAGGCTCGGGTTGCTCGATTACAGGCAATTTTTTCACAATTGCTTCTTAGGATTTTCTTTAGGCTGGCTTGATCTCCAGCACAAGTATTTCTGCGCAATATTCGCATTCTGTGTAGGCGATTCAGGAACAAGAAAAGTCGCATGGACCGCACGGTATTGGCTCTCAAGCCTGCAGAAGTAAAGTCTTTTCCTGGCAGCGAAGCACCCATGCAAGGGATTTAGTTCTCAAAATGAAAAGAGATTACTTCCGAGAACTCCATCGGGCTAATCTCGAAACATCTTGTTGCGTGTAATGACAGGGCCTTATGTTGAGCGGCGTCCGGATAATGCCAACGGCCCCGGGCG
>NZ_JALBYU010000002.1 GCF_029963765.1 Pseudomonas sp. UYIF39 | reverse complement strand
CGTGTCAGTCGACAGCGATGTTGAATGATGCACCGTCATCGCGAGCAGGCTCGCTCCCACAGTTGTTTTGGGGTGTTTTTTAGGGTTGTGCTGGTTTTTTGAAGACGTAGAACAGGTTCGGCTCGCTGACGAGGTACATCGTGCCGTCGCCGTCCATGGCAATGCCTTCCGCTTGCGGCACAGCCTTTTGCAGACCCTGACGCCCCTTGTTCAGTGACATCGTGCTCAGCGGTCGCCCGTCCACATCCAGTTCCAGAATCAGCCGCGACTCATCCGACAGCGCCAGCAGATGGCCGCTGCGCTCGTCGTATTGCAGGCTCGACAGGTCCGTCACAAACATCCCGGCATCGCGCCTGGGGTTGTTCACTACGTGCACCGCGTAGGATTTTTCCGGGTTGTAATGGGGAAAGCCCTGCACTTCGTAGATCAGCATCGGATCGCGCTCCTTGGCGACAAACAACCGCTTGCCCACCGAGTCGTAAGCCAGGCCTTCGAAGCCCTTGTTGCCGCTCATGTGCACGCCAAGGGTCATCTGCTCGGCATCCGCTGCGTCGAGGAACGTAGTGTCCTTTTCCAGATGAACCTTGATCAGCCGCTGCTGACGCTCATCAGTGATCACGTAAGTGTCAGCGCTAATGAATTCCACCGCTTCCGGATCGCCAAACCCGATCAGCGCAATGCGTCGAATAATCTGGCCGTCCAGCGACAGTTCGATCAGCTCCGAGTTTTTGTTGGTGACGGTGAACAGGCTTTGGCGCACCGGATCAAAGGTCAGCGCCGACACATCGTCGGCCAGCCCATCAATGACTCGCGCCTCGACCGTCACCTGGTACTGATCCAAAGCGATGGACTGAGCGTTCACTGGCTGCCAAAGCGTGTGCAGGTTGAACCAGGCGCGCTCGAACAGGCGCAGGTGCTGGCCGCCCGCAATCAGAGTGATCAGGGCAATCACCGACAGGATCAAAAGCAGAGGCTTGGGACGGGCAAGTCGGCGCATTCGGGCAAGCTCGGAATCAGTACGGGCTTATTTCTGCTTTTCGAAGCGGTAGAACAGGTTTGGCTCACTCACCATGTACAGCGTCCCCGCCTCGTCCATGGTCACGCCTTCGGCGCGAGGAATGGTCTTCTTCAGACCATTGAAGCCACCCAGCAAGGTCATGAAGCTGACCTGCTCGCCTCTCTCGTCCAGCTCCAGCAATAAGTGGGAGTCGGCAGACAACACCAGGGTGTGGCCAGTGCGCGGGTCGATGGCCAGCGCCGAGAGGTTGCGGATGTCCAGTTCGTCACTGGCGAGTTTCTGCTTGTCACCGGTGAGTGTCTGGCCATCGTTGCTTTTCCAGGTGAACAACGCCGGTGGACGCTCTTCACCCAGCAACATCTGCTGATTGCGCGAATCCCAGACGACTGCTTCGAAGGCCTTGTTCTGGTCTTTCGAGGGACCGAGGTCGTATTTCGGGAAGTTGGCGATGTTCAGCTCGCGGGTGTCAGCGTCAACCTTGACGATGGAGAGCATGTGGTCACGCTCATCGACGATGGCCAGCAGACCGTTGCCCATCACGGTCACGCCTTCAGGATTGCTCCAGCCCACCAGCGGCATTTTGCGCAGCACGTCGCCCTGCAGGGTCAATTCGACGAGGAACGGGTTCTTGCCCATGACTGAGAACAGGGTTTTGGTTTGCGGGTTGTAGGCCAGGTCGGACGCTTCATCCTTTTCCATGCCCGGCAGCACTTTGGCATCGATCACTGCCCGGTAATCCGGCAGCCAGACACTCTGCTGACGTTCGGCGGGACTTTCGAAACGTTCCAGCACCCAAAGCACACCGCGGTCATCCCAATGCATCGCAAACGCGAGGCCATAGGCGGCGGCCACCAGCAAAAGCCAGAAATACCAACGCATGAAAAAGCGCGAGCGGCGGGCAGTTTTAAGCTTGGGCAGTGGTTGTTGGGTGACCATCGAGGGATGAGTTCCAGAAATTCAGGCTATGGGTAATAGCATAATTGGGACCGGCTCAGACGCCGCAAGTCCCGGAATTATCCGGAGAAGATGTGAAAAAAACGGGAAATGGCGGGAAAGCCCTTCCATTGCCCATCACAGAAACCAAATGTGGGAGCGAGCCTGCTCGCGATGAGGCCAGCACATTCAACAATGATGTCGAATGACAGACCGCTATCGCGAGCAGGCTCGCTCCCACAGGGTTTGGCAGTGTCTTGGTTAGCGCACGCTACTGGTGAAGCTGCTGGCGCCTGGCAACTCGATCACCAGTTCATCACCGACATTCAGCGGGCCAACACCCACAGGCGTACCCGTCAGGATCACGTCACCGGCCTGCAGCGAGAAGCAGCCGGCCATGTGCTGGATCATCGGCACGATTGGGTTGAGCATCGCGCTGCTGTTGCCGTCCTGGCGCACTTCGCCGTTGATGGTCAGGCGGATGCCGATGTCGGTCAGGTCAGCGAACGTGCTACCGGACACGAAGGGCGCAATCACCGCCGCACCATCGAAGGACTTGGCGATTTCCCAAGGCAGGCCCTTGGCTTTCAGCTCGGCCTGCTTGTCGCGCAGGGTCAAGTCAAGGGCCGGGGCGAAACCGGAGATAGCATCGAGCACTTCTTCACGGCTCGGTTTGGTCGACAAAGGCTTGCCAATCAACACCGCGATTTCCGCTTCGTAATGCACCGAACCACGGTCGGTCGGAATGCTGAAACCACCTTCCAGCGGCACGACGCAACTGCCCGGCTTGATGAACAGCAGCGGCTCGGTAGGCACCGGGTTGTCCAGTTCCTTGGCGTGTTCGGCGTAGTTACGGCCAATGCACACCACTTTCCCCAGCGGAAAATGAATACGCGTACCGTCGACATACTGGTGCTGATAGCTCATTACCGACTCCTGTTTCGTAGCTCTTAAATTCAAAAGTCAAACAGCGAAGATCTTGCCCGGGTTCATGATGCCGTTCGGGTCGAACACCGCTTTGACGGCTTTCATGTACTCGATCTCAACCGGCGAGCGGCTGTAGGTCAAGTAGTCACGCTTGGTCATGCCCACGCCATGCTCGGCGGAAATCGAGCCGTTGTACTTCTCGACGGTTTCGAACACCCACTTGTTGACGGTCGCACACTTGGCGAAGAACTCGTCCTTGCTCAGGTTTTCCGGCTTGAGGATGTTCAAGTGCAGGTTGCCGTCGCCGATGTGGCCGAACCAGACGATTTCGAAATCCGGGTAGTGTTCGCCGACGATCGCGTCGATTTCCTTCAGGAACGCCGGGACTTTCGACACAGTGACCGAAATGTCGTTCTTGTATGGGGTCCAGTGGGAAATGGTCTCGGAGATGTATTCGCGCAGCTTCCAGAGGTTTTGCAGCTGGGTTTCGCTCTGGCTCATCACGCCGTCCAGCACCCAGCCCTGCTCAACGCAATGCTCGAAGGTTTCCAGGGCGTGGTTGGCCACTTCTTCGGTGGTCGCTTCGAATTCCAGCAGCGCGTAGAACGGGCAATCTGTTTCGAACGGCACCGGCACGTCGCCGCGAGCCATGACCTTCGCCAGGGCTTTATCGGAGAAAAATTCGAAGGCAGTCAGGTCGAGTTTGCTCTGGAACGCGTGCAATACCGGCATGATCGAGTCGAAATCGGCAGTGCCGAGGACCATGGCGGTGAGGTTTTTCGGGGCACGATCCAGACGCATGGTGGCTTCGACCACGAAACCCAGGGTGCCTTCAGCGCCAATGAACAGCTGACGCAGGTCGTAACCGGTGGCGTTCTTGATCAGGTCTTTGTTCAGTTCCAGCAGATCGCCTTTGCCGGTGACGACCTTCATGCCGGCCACCCAGTTACGGGTCATGCCGTAGCGAATCACCTTGATCCCGCCGGCATTGGTGCCAATATTGCCGCCAATCTGGCTCGAACCTGCGGAGGCGAAATCCACCGGGTAGTACAGGCCTTTTTCTTCGGCGACGTTCTGCAAATGCTCGGTGACCACGCCTGGCTGGCAGACTGCGGTGCGGTCGGTCATGTTCACGTCGAGGATCTGGTTCATGTAGTCGAAGGACACAACGACTTCGCCATTGGCAGCCACAGCCGCGGCGGACAGCCCGGTGCGACCTCCGGACGGCACCAGCGCAATTTTGTGCTCATTGGCCCAACGAACAATGGCCTGGACCTGCTCGGTGGTCTTGGGGAACACGATAGCGGTCGGGGCCGGGGCGAAATGCTTGGTCCAATCCTTACCGTAAGCATTCAGGGAGTCGGCATCGGTCAGCACCTTGCCAGGCTCAACCAGGGTCTTCAGCTCTTCAATCAGGGCAGGATTGGTCATCGACAGAACTCTCGAACAATTCATGGTCATCCTGAGAACGCTTCACGTCGCAGGAATGAGTGTTTAGCGGGGTGCGTATGCTAGCATACCGACCCCGCAGGATAGTGCCCAACGGCTATTCTGTGGCGACGGCTTTCTTGCCGTCCGGGTCAGCGTCTGCTGGCTATTTCCTGCCATTTTTCTCCGGGATACAGGTTTACGCAGATGAGCAAGACTTCTCTCGATAAGAGCAAGATCAAGTTCCTTCTTCTCGAAGGCGTCCACCAATCGGCTGTCGACGTCCTCAAGTCGGCGGGCTACACCAGCATCGAGTACCTCACAGGTTCTCTGCCGGAAGCCCAGCTGAAGGAAAAGATCGCTGATGCGCACTTCATCGGCATTCGCTCCCGCACTCAACTGACCGAAGAGATCTTCGATCACGCGAAGAAACTGGTCGCTGTCGGCTGTTTCTGCATCGGCACCAACCAGGTTGACCTGAACGCTGCCCGCGAACGCGGCATTGCAGTGTTCAACGCGCCGTACTCCAACACTCGCTCCGTCGCGGAACTGGTGCTGGCAGAAGCGATCCTGTTGCTGCGCGGCATCCCTGAGAAGAACGCTTCCTGCCACCGTGGCGGTTGGATCAAGAGCGCGGCCAACTCCTTCGAGATCCGTGGCAAGAAGCTGGGCATCGTCGGTTACGGCTCGATCGGCACTCAACTGTCGGTCCTGGCTGAAGGCCTGGGCATGCAGGTGTACTTCTACGACACCGTGACCAAGCTGCCATTGGGCAACGCGACTCAGGTCGGTAACCTGACCGAGCTGCTGGGCATGTCCGACATCGTCACCCTGCACGTTCCGGAAACCGCAGCCACCCAGTGGATGATCGGCGAGAAGGAAATCCGTGCAATCAAGAAGGGCGGCATCCTGATCAACGCCGCTCGCGGCACCGTGGTCGAACTGGACGCTCTGGCGGACGCGATCAAGGACAAGCACCTGATCGGCGCGGCCATCGACGTATTCCCGGTGGAGCCTCGCTCCAACGAAGAAGAGTTCGAAAGCCCGCTGCGTGGCCTGGACAACGTGATCCTGACCCCGCACATCGGCGGCTCAACCGCTGAAGCCCAAGCCAACATCGGTCTGGAAGTAGCGGAAAAACTGGTCAAGTACAGCGACAACGGTACCTCGGTATCGTCGGTAAACTTCCCGGAAGTGGCCCTGCCGGCTCACCCTGGCAAGCACCGTCTGCTGCACATCCACGAGAACATTCCGGGTGTGATGAGCGAGATCAACAAGGTCTTCGCCGAAAACGGTATCAACATTTCCGGTCAGTTCCTGCAAACCAACGAGAAAGTCGGCTATGTCGTGATCGACGTAGACGCCGAGTACTCGGAAATGGCGCAAGAGAAGCTGCAGCACATCAACGGCACCATTCGTTGCCGCGTGTTGTTCTGATAGTGACTTAAGCGACAAAAAAGGAGACCTACGGGTCTCCTTTTTCATGGGTGCGGTTCTTTATTCCGAGCAGGTTACTTGACGTTGACGGTGATCTTCTCCGACACGATCGGCGGATCGAACGGCATGTGGCCGCTATCGCCCAGTTCCAGCTGCAAGGTGTGCTTGCCCGGCGTCAGCTTTACTTCAGCCTGGGTCTGTGCCTTGCCGAAATGCAGGTGGCTGGCATCGTTGGGGATCGGCGCGCCGGCGGCTGGCAGTTGGTCGACATCGATCAGCAAGTGGTGATGGCCGGTGTTCTTGGTGACATCGCCCGCAGGCGCCAGCGCCATGTTCTCGACAGCGAACTTGACCACGACGGTTTGCGGAACCGTAGCTCCGTCCGCAGGAGAAACGATGGACACTTCTGCACCCTTGGGGGCCGGAGTCGCAGCCGTTGCCAACATCGAAGCACCCATCAACAGGCCAGCCAATGCTGCTCGTGACACAAAGGTTTTCATTCTCTTCTCCAGTTTTTTCGTAAAATCCGCGTGGCCATGACAACTTCACGGCCATTCGTTGTCGAAGGCTCTCGACAACCATAGCAAAGCGAGCCTGAACAGAGCGTCGCGATAATGAATTCAAAGGAGTGACCATGCGTTTTCTGCCTGGCCTGATCTGCCTGCTACCCCTTCTGAGCCCTTTGGCTCATGCCGAACTGATTGACGATGTAAACGACCGTGGCGAATTGCGTATTGCCCTTGAGGCTAATACACCGCCCTTCAATTTCAAGGACGATGGTCAACTCTCGGGCTTCGAAGTCGAGTTGGGTCAACTCCTGGCCAACGAGCTGGATGTGCGGGCCGACTTCGTCGTTACCGATTCAGGCGATCTGTTGACCGGTGTCGAAAGCGGTAAATACGACATCGCCATCAACCACATAGCAGTGACCCCAGACCTCAAGGATCGTTTCGATTTCAGCGAACCTTACATTCACACTAATGCGCAATTGATCGCGCAGAAGGAAGAGCAACCTCGCTCGATGCTGCTGGTGCAGTCACTGACGGAAGAGAAGCCGAAGGCTGGCCCGGCAGTGAGCCTGGCGATTCCGTTTCAGAAAGGTAACCCGGCGTTTCGCGCCAGCCTGGAAAACGCGCTGCAGCGGATCAAGGCGGATGGGCGATTGGAGGCGTTGTCGCAGAAGTGGTTGGGGGCGGATACGAGCGTGGCGCCGAAACCCTGAGTTGAGGCTGATGAGTAACCCTGTGTGCGAGCTTGCTCGCGATGGCGGCCTGACATTCAACATCAATGTTGGCTGGTATGGCCCCATCGCGAGCAAGCTCGCTCCCACAGTGGTTTTGTGTAGGGCGTTAATTCAGGGTTGCCAGGACTGCCGCCGCTTGCGGCAACTCCAGCTCACTGAAGACCTGAACGCCATGGCGCTTGAGCAATGCCGCAGTCACGCCTTCGCCACTCACCTTCACACCACTGAACGTCCCGTCATAGGTCAACAGATTCCCGCAAGACGGGCTGTTGGCCTTGAGTACGGCAATGCGGATGCCGTGCTTTTGCACCAGTTCCAATGCCTGATAAGCCCCCAAGAGAAACTCGGCGCTGACGTCCACGCCCTCGGTGGTGATCACTGAGGCGTAACCATCAAGCACTTCAGCACCCTGCCCGCCCGGAATTTCCGCCGCTGCCCTTGGCGTCGGCAACCCGCCGGCGACCTCTGGACACAACGGCACCACCCGACCTTCATCAAGCCACTGCTGAAGCTGATCGAACGGTCCACTCGCCCCGCCGTCGTAACGTACGCGGTGGCCCAGCAGACAGCGGCTTACCAGAATTTTTTGCATGATCAGAACGGCTCGTTGCCACGGCGCCGGAACCAGCCGGTCAACGACAGGCGATCGCGGGTCGCGGGCAGGACTTCGTGGGGCACTTCACCCGACAGGAACACCACCAGGCATCCGCCGGTAGGCACTACATCGTGTTCGACGCCTTCCCCAAGGTACATGCGCAACTGGCCGCCGTGCTCGGGCAGCCAGGCGTCGTTGAGATAGACCACCGCCGACACCATGCGCCGGTCGTCGTCGCGAAAACGGTCGACATGCTTGAGGTAGAACGCTCCGGGCGGGTACAGCGCGAAATGGCTTTCGAAATCTTCCAGGCCCAGAAACAAACCACGATTCATCGCTTCGCGCAGACTGTCCATCAAATCCAGATAGCTGTCGCACGCCAACGCCTGGCCGGGCTCGATCCACTGGATATGGTCGCCGCGAATCGCCTCGCGAATCTCGGATGTCGACCCGCGCCCCACGGCGGCCGGAGCCAATTCGCCCTCGGCAGCACGTTTACGGCACTCAGCCGCCAGTTCCTGGGTCAGACCCAGTGGAAGGAAAACATTCTGCTGCGACCAGCCGTGCTCAGCCAAGTCGTCGACGATACGTAACAGCAGCGGGTGATCAGAGGGTATTCGCATGCCGCGCATAGTAATCCTGTGCCTGAAAATCCGACAGAGCCGCGCAGCGGGTTGATACGAATTCTCGACAAGGACGAATGCCACACGGAGAATAGTCGCCTGCTGACAGGAGTCCCTATGCGCCGTTTGCTTTTTTCACTGTTGATGTTCTGTGTATTGCCCGCTTGGGCAGACGGCCACGACCAGCTGTACAAGGTCGCCGGTTGGCCAGAACAACGCGCGCATTTCAACGACGCTCTCTCGGCCGCTCAGCAGCGGTATCAGAACAGCCTGCCACCCGCCGTTTTCCAAGCGCTGGTGAATAACAGTAATCAGCGCTTTGCCCCCCAGGCCGTCGACCAGCGCGCCGAAGCGCAATTGCGCAAGACCCTCGCCGATCCGAAACCTGCGCTGACATTCTTTCAGTCACCCTTGGGCAAGAAAATCGTGGCCGCCGAATTGCTCGCGACCCGTCGTGATCAATTGGCAAAAAACGCCAAGGGTTTGCCCAAGATCCAGGCTAGCGACAGTCGCATGCTGATCATCGGCCATCTGGCCCAGGCCCTGCCCGCTCGCGAAGCTGGCGCTGAAGTCAGCCTGGCGATTGCCGGCGTCGCGGCCGACAGCCTCAGTTCGATGATCCCCGGCCTGCTCGGCAGTGGTCAGGCTCAAGGCATGTTGAATGGTCAGCGTCAGCGCTTGATGGACCAGATCGGCAACGACCTGAACAACACGCTGCTGTATGTCTATCGCGACCTGTCGGACGAGGAACTGGAAGAGTTCGCGACCTTCGCCGAGTCCACCGAGGGCAAGGCTTATTACCAGGCAGCATTGGCGGCGATTCGCGCGGGACTGGCGGTGGGGCAGGACACTTCAACGCTTCGCCAGTAACTTTTAGTGCCTGCGCTAAAAATTCCGCCCCTTGATCCGCTTCGTCAAAAACCCGAAATACTCCCGCCGCAACGCCAGCGTCTCATTCGCCAGGTGATGCCGCGCCTCAGGCAACATCAGCACCTGCGGCCGATCGAACTTGCCCCGCAACACTTCAAGGTTATGCTCCCAATCCACGGTCATGTCTGCCTGCCCCTGCACAATCAGCGGTCGCCGCATGCTGTACGGTGCGGCTTCGATGCGTTTGATCCAGCGCGCCAACGCACCGACCCAGGCGGTCGGCAAACGGAGCGGCTGCAACGGGTCAGCTTGCAGAAAGGGCAAAAAATCCGGGTCGTTGGAGTTCTCGCTGAAGCGCCGGGCGATGGCTTTGACGAAAGGCTTGAGCAGGTAATAGCTGAGTTTTGACCACCCCCAGGCTCGTGGCCTCACCAGTGGCGACAGCAAGATGACCTGGCCTTGCGCCGGACTGCTGGCGCCCTGATTGAGCACATGATCAATCACGATCGCGCCGCCCGTGCTTTGCCCGAACAGGTGCCACGGCTGCGGCAGATCGAGGGATTGCGCCTCGGCGAACAATTTTTGCAGCGTGTCCTGATACTCGGCGAAATCCTTGATGCTGGCCCGTTCGCCACTGGACAGCCCGTGTCCCGGCAGGTCGCAGGCAATCACCGCAAAATTCTGATCCAGCGCCCACTCGATCACATGCCGGTAAAGCCCGGTGTGATCGTAAAAACCGTGGAACAAAAACAGCGTCGCCTTCGCCCGCTCGGGCCACCAGACCTGGCTGACCACTTCATAACCATCGACCGCGAAACGCCCAAGGCCACTGCGCACGTCACGTCCCGCAAAATCCAGCCCGTAGAAACGCTGGTAAGCCAGCGCTTCCAACGACAGCGGCTGCCAGTCGGCCAGCGGCCGCAAGCTGGCACGCAGATGATCGGGGTCGAAAGTGGCAGACATGAGCAATTCCAGAACGCGAAACGGACTTTATGGGCCTGCGATATTCATCTGTTGGGGCAAGCATGGCAAGCTAGCGCACCTTCGAGGACTGAAATCCATGCGCTCGCCCTACCGCGCCACACTGCTTGCCAGCCTGCTCACCCTCGCGTGTGCCGGCGTGCTGTGGGCTGCCTACGACTGGTTTCAGGGCCGCTACCTGCGAGCGTTCAGCGAGCACACCGCGGTGTTCTCCGGCGACCCGCTGCGCCTGCCCGACAACCTCGCCGGCCCCGGCGCCATCCGTCTCGTGCACTTCTGGGACCCGGCCTGCCCGTGCAACGTCGGTAACCAACAACACTTGAGCGAACTGGTTGAGCACTATGCACCGCAAGGCGTGGAGTTTTATGCGGTACAAAAGCCTGGCAGCCACGGCCAGTTGCCGAGCACCTTAAGCAGCCTTAAAAGCATCGTCGTCCTGCCCGGCTCCGAACAAATCCCCGCGAGCCCGGCCGTGGCGATCTGGGATCGCAGCGGCAAACTGGCGTATTTCGGCCCGTACAGCGAAGGCCTGACCTGCAATTCCAGTAACAGCTTTATCGAACCGATTCTGCAAGCGTTGAACGAAGGCCGCACGGTGAATGCCACGCACACACTGGCCGTGGGTTGTTACTGTCCGTGGCCCGTCGAAGCAGTGAAGTAAGGCCGGCAGGAGACGCGAATCCCTCCTAAGTGCGATGGCCACATCGGCAAGCCGTGTTAAACAGTGGCGCCAGGGAACTGCTGCCACTCATAACAACAAGGAACCACCATGAAACGTAGCCTGACCGTTCTTGCCCTGCTGATTGTTGCGCTCGCCGCAGGTGCAGGTTGGTACGTCTACAGCAAGCAGCCGTCACGCCAGGGCATGGTGGAACTGCAACACCTGCAAGGTTCGGTCACCGTGCGCTATGACGAGCGCGGCATCCCGCACATCCGCGCCGAGAACGAAACCGACTTGTATCGCGCCCTCGGGTACGTGCACGCCCAGGACCGGCTGTTTCAGATGGAAGTCCTGCGCCGCCTCGCCCGCGGCGAGCTGGCCGAGGTACTGGGCCCGAAACTGCTCGACACCGACAAGCTGATGCGCAGCCTGCGCATTCGCGAACGCGCCGACACCTACTTGGCGAACATGGACAAACAGTCGCCGGCCTTTATCGCCATGCAAGCCTATCTGGATGGCATCAACCAGTATCAGGACAGCCATCCAAAACCTGCGGAGTTCGATGTACTGGGCATTCCCAAACGCCCGTTCACCGCACAGGACACCATCAGCATCGCCGGTTACATGGCCTACAGTTTTGCCGCAGCGTTTCGCACCGAACCGTTGCTGACCTACGTGCGCGATCAGTTGGGCGCCAACTACCTGAACGTCTTCGATCTCGACTGGCAGCCCAAGGGCGTGCTGGCGAAAAACCGCAGCGCTGCCATGCCACCCCTCGCCAGTACCGACTGGAAAGACCTCAACGCCCTCGCCCGTCTCAGCGAACAGGCACTGGCCGACAACGGCTTGCCGCAGTTCGAGGGCAGCAACGCCTGGGCCGTCTCCGGCAGCCGGACCAAAAGCGGCAAACCGCTGTTGGCCGGCGACCCGCATATCCGTTTTTCCGCGCCGTCGGTGTGGTATGAAGCGCAGCTCTCGGCACCGGGTTTTGAGCTCTACGGCCACTATCAGGCGTTGATGCCGTTCGCCTCTCTCGGGATGAACCTCGACTTCGGCTGGAGCATCACCATGTTCCAGAACGACGACCTGGACCTGATCGCCGAGAAGGTCAATCCGGACAATCCCAATCAAGTCTGGTATCGCGGCAAGTGGGTGGACATGGTAACCAGCGAACAGCAGATCGCGGTCAAGGGCCAGGCACCGGTGATACTGGTGCTGCGCCAGTCGCCCCACGGTCCGATCGTCAACGATGCGCTGGGCAGCGGCGTCGGTAAAACGCCGATCGCCATGTGGTGGGGTTTTCTCGAAAGCCAGAATCCGATCCTTGAGGGCTTCTATCAGCTCAACCGCGCCGACACCCTGGCCAAGGCGCGCAGTGCCTGCGCAAAGATCCAGGCGCCGGGCCTGAACATCGTCTGGGCCAACGCCAAGGGCGACATCGGCTGGTGGGCGGCGGCGCAATTGCCTAAACGTCCGGCGGGTGTGCGTCCGGGGTTCATCCTCGATGGCAGTACCGCCGACGCGGACAAGGAAGGTTTTTACCCGTTCAGCGCCAACCCACAGGAAGAGAACCCGGCACGCGGTTACATCGTCTCGGCCAACTTCCAGCCGGTGTCGCCGACCGGCATGGAGATTCCCGGTTACTACAACCTGGCCGATCGAGGTCAGCAGCTCAATCGCCAGCTCAGCGACAAGACTATCAAGTGGGATCTGGACGCCAGCCAGAAGCTGCAACTGGGCACCACCACCGCTTACGGCCCGCGCTTGCTCGCGCCGTTGTTGCCCTTACTGCGTGAAGTGGTGAGCGATCCCGCCGAACTCAAACTGGTTGAGCAATTGGCCCAATGGAAAGGCGACTACCCGCTCGAATCCACCAGCGCCACGCTGTTCAACCAGTTCCTGTTCAACTTGGCTGACGCGACGATGCGCGATGAGCTGGGCAATGACTTTTTCGAGACGTTACTGTCGACCCGGGTGATTGATTCCGCACTGCCTCGCCTGGCCGCGACTGCCGATTCGCCGTGGTGGGACAACCGCAACACCCTCGGCAAGGAAACCCGCGCAGATACGGTCAAGGTTGCGTGGCAGGCGAGCATTGCTCATCTCAAAACCACCCTCGGCGCCGATTTCGCGCAATGGCAGTGGGGCAAGGCGCACACGCTGACCCATGGCCATCCGCTGGGGCAGCAAAAGCCGCTGGACCGGATCTTCAACGTCGGCCCGTTCGCAGCCCCCGGCACCCATGAAGTACCGAACAACCTTTCGGCCAAAATCGGCCCGGCGCCGTGGCCAGTGACGTACGGCCCGTCGACCCGCCGCCTGATCGACTTCGCCGACCCGGCCCACAGCCTGACCGTCAACCCGGTCGGCCAAAGTGGCGTGCCGTTCGACAGCCACTATGACGATCAGGCTGAGGCGTACATCGAAGGGATCTACTACCAGGCGCATCTCAATGACGAAGAAGTCACGGCCAACACGCGCAGTACGTTGAAGCTGTTGCCGGCGCGTGCGGCTCAATAGATTTCCGCTGGCTGGGATGCCGCCATCGCGAGCCGGACACAGCAAAACCGTGTTGACGGAAAAGCTCAGGGCGTGAAGAGGCCCTGCCAGCCAACAAAAATCCCTGCTCAAACCATCGCCGCAAAGTTCAACCTGAATTGCTGCGGCGTCACGCCCAGCCTGCGGTTGAACACACTGCGCATGTGCTGGGCATCGCGAAATCCGCACTGATAGGCCACGGTCTTCAGTGGCGACTGGGTGCTTTCAAGCAGCACCCGCGCCGCGTCCACTCTGGCCCGCTCGACGAACTCCGCAGGGGTGATTTTCGCCTCTTTGGTAAACACCCTGGAAAAGTTGCGGGCACTCATGTTGGCGGCGTTGGCCAGGTCGGCAATCGTCAGGTCGCCCGTCAGGTTGGCCAACACGTAGAGCTGCGCCAACGCCACGGCAGAAGTGGGTTCGGCGTGTGGCGTGAGGAATGGGCTGAACTGTGACTGCCCGCCGGAGCGCTGAGTGAACACCACCAGTCGCTTTGCCACACTCAGCGCTACTTCCGGCCCGTGATCCCTGGCCAGCAAGTACAGCGACAGATCAATCCCCGCCGTGACACCCGCCGAGGTGTAGAGGTTGCCGTCCTCCACGTAAAGGCGATCAGCTTCGACCTGAGTCGACGGGCACAACTTTGCCAGCGCTGCGGCGTCGCCCCAGTGGGTGGTCACCGTTCGCCCTTCCAGCAACCCGGCCCGGGCAAGCATGAACGCGCCGTTGCAGATCGAGCCAAAGCGTCGAGCCTGCGCGCAGGCATCGCGCAGCCAGGTATCGAATGCCGCACCAAAATCCATGAACGGCAACTGCGGCCCACCGGCCACCAGCAGCAAGTCATAGGCCTCCAGCGCATCGCTGAAATGCCGATGGGCATTGAGTGACAAACCGTTGGAACACGGCATCGCCCCACGCTCGACGCCGATCACCTCCAGTCGATAGTGATCTGGGGGCTCAAGGAAACGATTGGCTTCGCAAAACACATCCATGGGACCGGTGACGTCCAGAGACTGAACGCCGGCGAAGACCACGATGGCAACGGTTTTACTCATGGCAAGATTCGCCTTCCAGGTCTTGAAATGAAAGTCGGCCATCACACGCCCTGTAGCAGCTGCCGAGCCTGTGAGGCTGCGTTCGGCTGCGCAGCAGTCGTGAAATCAGGCACTGCGGTCTTTCAGGTGAATCGCGTGCGCAGGGTTTACGACTGCTTCGCAGCCGGACGCAGCCTCGCAGGCTCGGCAGCTGCTACAGGGCGTGCGTGCATCCAGGATTATCTGTTTCAACCCTAGCCAATCCGCGTTCAACAAGCGAGGTTGGCGCGATATGCATGCTCATTGGCCGGGATCGCAGCCATGGATCGATTGTCCGGTTTCGGGTGCGCGGACAGACTGAACCCATCAGCGCCGCCACGGCGTTTCCCATGAGGACAGCACCATGAGCAGCACCATCGCCGGTATCAAAATCCCCGACAGCGCGTTGGCCAAGGCCACCACCGAATATATTCGCGACGTCGAATCAGACCTGCTGTATCACCACTCGCGTCGGGTGTTTCTGTTCGGTGCCTTGAGCGGTGAACGCAAGCAACTGGCCTACAACCCCGAGATGCTATATGTCGGTGCGATGTTCCATGACTTGGGCTTGGTGGAAGGTCATCGCACTGAAGACGAGCGCTTCGAAGTCGATAGTGCCAACGCTGCCAAAGCGTTCCTGAAACCTTATGGTTTGTCGGATGACGATATCGAGCAAGTGTGGTTGTCGATTGCTCTGCACACCACACCGGGCGTGCCGCAACACCTGCGGCCAAACGTGGCGCTGGTGACTGCTGGCGTTGAAATGGATGTGTTGGGCATCGACTACGCCGCGTTCCCCAGCGCGCAACGCGAAGAAGTGGTGCATGCCCACCCGCGTGGCGAAGGGTTCAAAGAGTGCATCCTGTGTGCGTTTGCCAATGGCTTCAAACACAAGCCGGACACCACGTTTGGCACCGTGAACGCGGATGTGCTGGTCGACAGCGAGCCAGGCTTCAGGCCGATGAACTTCGTCGAGATCATCCGCAAGTCGCCTTGGGTGGCATAAGCAAAATGTGGGAGCGAGTTTGCTCCGGGCGGCGTTCCGACGATGAGGGCGTAACAGTCAAAATTGATGTTGACTGAAACTCCGCTATCGTCGGAACGCCGCCCGGACCAAGCTCGCTCCCACATTGAATCTGGGTTGGCCACACATTTGTAGCCAACCTTTAAGCCGCTTCTGGAGCCTGGGCGCGACGCACGTCCGGTTGTTTCCAGGAGTCGGCAGCGCCTTCTTCGATCGCCTGCTGAATCGCACGTTTGCGACTTTCTTCGGCACGACGGCTGAAGAACCAGACCAGGAATGTCATGATCGATACCGCCAACAGAATCAGACTGGCCACGGCGTTGATCTCGGGTTTCACCCCCAGACGCACCGCCGAGAACACTTCCATCGGCAAGGTCGTGGAACCAGGACCGGACACGAAACTCGCCAGCACCAGGTCATCCAGCGACAGGGCAAACGACATCATGCCGCCTGCGCCCAACGATGGCGCGATCATGGGGATGGTGATCAGGAAGAACACCTTCCACGGCCGCGCACCGAGGTCCATGGCGGCTTCTTCGATGGACAAGTCCAGTTCACGCAAGCGCGCCGAGACCACCACCGCCACATACGCTGCACAGAACGTGGTGTGGGCGATCCAGATGGTGATGATGCCGCGTTCCTGTGGCCAACCGATCATCTGCGCCATCGCCACGAACAGCAGCAACAGCGACAGACCGGTGATCACTTCGGGCATCACCAGCGGCGCGGTCACCAGGCCACCGAACAGCGTGCGACCCTTGAAGTGGGTGATACGGGTCAGGACGAACGCGGCCAATGTACCCAGTGCCACCGCCGCCACCGCCGTGTAGCAGGCGATTTCCAGCGAGCGCACCACCGAGCCCATCAGTTGGGTGTTGTCCATCAAGCCGACGTACCACTTGATCGACCAGCCGCCCCACACCGTCACCAGTTTCGAGGCGTTGAACGAGTAGATCACCAGGATCAGCATCGGCGCGTAGATGAACAGCAAACCCGCAACCAGCATGAAACTTGAGAAACGGAAGCGCTTCATTCTTTACCCTCCATTTCCTTGGCCTGACTGCGGTTGAACAGGATGATCGGCACAATCAGGATCGCCAGCATCACCACCGCCAGGGCAGACGCCACCGGCCAGTCACGGTTGTTGAAGAACTCTTGCCAGAGCACTTTACCGATCATCAGGGTTTCCGGACCGCCGAGCAGTTCAGGGATCACGAACTCGCCTACCACCGGGATGAACACCAGCATGCAGCCCGCGACGATGCCGTTCTTGGACAGCGGAATGGTGATTTTCCAGAAACTGTTGAAGGTGCTCGAACCCAGGTCCGATGCGGCTTCCAGCAGACTGGCATCGTGCTTCACCAGGTTGGCGTAGAGCGGCAGGATCATGAACGGCAGGTACGAATACACCACGCCGATGTACACGGCGAGGTTGGTGTTGAGGATCTGCAGCGGCTCATTGATCCAGCCCATGCTCATCAGGAAACCATTGAGCAGACCGTTGTTGCTGAGGATGCCCATCCACGCGTAAACGCGGATCAGGATCGCGGTCCAGGTCGGCATCATGATCAGCAGCACGAGTACTGTTTGCAGCTCTTTCCGCGCACTGGCAATGGCGTAGGCCATCGGGTAGCCGATCAGCAAACAGAGGACGGTGCTGATCAACGCCATCTTCAACGAGCCGAGGTAGGCGGCGATGTACAACTCGTCACCGGCCAGCATCGCGTAGTTGCTCAGGTTAAGCAGCAACTGCACCTTTTGGTCGAGGTAGCTGTAGATCTCGGTGTACGGCGGGATGGCCACGTCGGCTTCGGCGAAGCTGATCTTCAGAACGATGAAGAACGGCAACATGAAGAACATGAACAGCCAGATGAACGGAACCCCGATGACCAGCTGACGGCCACCGGGAATTATTCGACTGAGTCGGCGTTTGAATTTGCGTATGTTCATGAGCGAAGTACCACGCCGCTGTCGTCTTCCCAATACACGTAAACCTGGTCACCCCAGGTTGGGCGCTGGCCACGGCGCTCGGCGTTGGCGACGAAAGACTGGACGATCTTGCCGCTCGGCAGTTCGACGTAGAACACCGAGTGGCCACCGAGGTAGGCGATGTCGTGCACCTTGCCGCTGGACCAGTTGTATTCGCAGGTCGGCATGGTCGGCGTCACCAGCAGTTTTTCCGGACGGATCGCGTAGGTCACGGATTTGTCCTGAACCGACGTGCTGATGCCGTGGCCCACGTAAATCTGACGGTCCAGGTCCTTGCAGGTGATGGTCGCGTGGCCTTCGGCGTCGTCGATCACTTCACCGTCGAAGATGTTGACGTTGCCGATGAACTCGCAGACCAGACGGCTGGTCGGGGTTTCGTAGATGTCGATCGGGCTGCCGATCTGTGCGATCCAGCCCAGGTGCATGATCGCGATGCGCTCGGCCATGGTCATGGCCTCTTCCTGGTCGTGGGTGACCATGACGCAGGTTACGCCGACCCGCTCGATGATCTCGACAAGTTCAAGCTGCATTTGCGAACGCAGCTTCTTGTCCAGAGCACCCATCGGTTCGTCGAGCAGCAACAGCTTCGGCCGCTTGGCCAGGGAACGTGCCAGGGCCACACGCTGACGTTGGCCACCGGACAACTGATGCGGCTTGCGCTTGGCGTACTGCGTCATCTGAACCAGCTTGAGCATGTCGGCTACGCGCGCATCGACTTCAGCGGCGGGGATTTTGTCCTGCTTGAGGCCGAAGGCGATGTTCTGCGCCACGGTCATGTGCGGGAACAAGGCGTAGGACTGGAACATCATGTTGATCGGCCGCTCGTACGGCGGCATGTCAGTGATGTCTACGCCATCGAGGAAAATGCGCCCCTCCGTGGGCCGTTCGAAGCCTGCGAGCATGCGCAGCAACGTGGATTTGCCCGATCCCGAACCGCCGAGCAGGGCGAAAATCTCGCCTTTCTTGATTTCCAGGGACACATCGTCCACGGCAATCGTCTCGTCGAACTTCTTCGTGACCCGGTCGATTTTGACCAACACCTGTTTAGGTGATTGGTCGCCCTCGAGGGCTTTCTTATAGGCGCCGGAGGCAACTGCCATTTACGAAACTCCCAACAAAATTTGCAGTTCGCCCGAGGCGAGCGAACCTTGGATAGTTTGAGCCTTGATGCTATTTACCCGACTTGACCTTGGTCCAGCTGCGGGTCATCAAACGTTGAATGTTTGGTGGTAACTCGACAGACACGTAAGTCTGGTCGAGTACGGCTTGCGGTGGATAAACCGACTCGTCCGTGCGGATGGATTGCTCCATCAATTTGTCCGAGCCAGGGTTGGGGTTCGCGTAGCCAACCGAATCGCTGACCTGTGCAATCACTTCAGGCTTGAGCAAATAGTTGATGAAGGCGTGGGCTTCCTTGACGTTGGTTGCATCCTTGGGGATCGCCAGCATGTCGAACCAGAGCGCGCCGCCCTCTTTCGGAATCGAGTAGGCGATGTTCATGCCTTTGCCGGCTTCAGCCGCGCGGGCCTTGGCCTGGAACATATCGCCGGAAAAGCCGATTGCCACGCAGATATCGCCATTGGCCAGGTCCGCTATGTATTTGGACGAGTGGAAATAGGTCACATAAGGCCGCACCGCCAGTAACTTGGCTTCGGCCTTTTTGTAGTCTGCGGGGTTGGTGCTGTTGGCGTTCAGGCCCATGTAGTTGAGGACCGCGGGCATCATTTCATCGGCGGAGTCGAGGAACGCCACGCCACAGCTGTGCAGTTTCTTGATGTTTTCCGGCTCGAACACCACATCCCAGGAATCGATCTTGTCGAGGCCCAGCACAGCCTTGACCTTGTCGACGTTGTAACCGATGCCGTTGGTGCCCCACAAATACGGCACGGCGTACAGGTTACCCGGATCGTTTTGCTCAAGGCGCTTGAGCAGCACAGGGTCGAGGTTGGCATAGTTGGTCAGTTGTTTCTTGTCGAGCTTCTGGAAAGCACCCGCCTTGATCTGCTTGCCAAGGAAGTGGTTGGACGGCACGACCACGTCATAACCGGTACGCCCGGCCAGCAACTTGCCTTCCAGGGTTTCGTTAGAATCGAAAACGTCATAAACCGGTTTGATGCCGGTCTCTTTCTGGAAGTCGGCCAGGGTCGTCGAACCGATGTAGTCCGACCAGTTATAAATATGCACAGTGCCAGCGGCCTGGACACTAACGGCAAGCGTCAGTCCGGCGCCGACCAGCAGTGCATTGCGCAACAAAGAAAAAATAGGCACATGAAGGTCCTCTAAAATTAGTTGGGCCCAAGTTGCCCCGCGTTACATGACCGCCACGGCTGCCTGGCAACAAAACCGGCGCGCAACTTACCCTCGAAAAACCGTTCCAGCAAACTTTATGAAGATCCCTGTAGCAGCTGCCGCAGGCTGCGTTAAGGTCCGAAGGACCTTCCCGCGTTTTCAACAGCACAACTGCTTCGCCGTTGGACGCAGCCTGCGGCAGCTGCTACAGGGTTTTACTTCTTATTTACCGGATTTGATCTTGGTCCAACTGCGAGTCAGGATTCGCTGGGTGGCGGCCGGCAAGTCGGCAATCGCGTACAGCTTGGCCAGCACGTCCGCTGGCGGGTAGATGCCTGGGTCGGCAGTGATATCTTTATCAACCAACGGGGTGGCAGCCGCGTTACCGTTCGGGAAGCGTACGGCGTTGGTGATTTCAGCCATGATTTCCGGCTTTTGCAGGAAGGTCATGAACTTGTAGGCGCCTTCGACGTTTTCGGCATCTTTAGGGATGGCGACCATGTCGTAGAAGCTGCCTGCACCTTCTTTCGGAATGTTGTAGCTGACTTTGACCTTGTCACCGGCTTCAGCGGCGCGGGTCTTGGCCTGGTAAATGTCACCCGAGTAGCCGATAGCCACGCAGATGTTGCCGTTCGCCAGGTCGGAGATGTACTTGGACGAATGGAAGTAGCCGATCGAAGGACGAACCTTCAGGAACAGCGCTTCGGCTTCGGCCAGTTGTTTTTTGTCCTGGCTGTCGGTTGGATAGCCCAGGTAGTGCAACGCCACCGGAATCATCTCGGTTGGCGAATCGAGGACACTGATACCGCACGACTTCAACTTGGCGGCGTTTTCAGGTTTGAAGATCAGGTCCCAGGAATTGGTAGGCGCATCGGCACCCAGTGCAGCCTTGACCTTCTCGGCGTTGAAGCCGATACCGATCGAACCCCACATGTACGGGAAAGCGTGTTCGTTGCCCGGGTCGCTCACCGATACCGCTTTGAGCAGGTCTTTATTCAGGTTGTCCCAGTTAGGCAGCTTGGACTTGTCGAGCTTCTGGTAAACCCCAGCCTTGATCTGCTTGGCCAGGAAGTTGTTCGACGGTACGACGATGTCGTAGCCGGACTTGCCTGCCAGCAACTTGGCTTCCAATGTTTCGTTACTGTCGAATACGTCGTAAACAACCTTGATCCCCGACTCGGCTTCGAATTTCTTGACGGTATCCGGTGCGATGTAATCGGACCAGTTGTACACGTGAAGAACTTTATCGTCCGCCTGAACTGCGCCCGCCATCACGCCCATCAGGGACATGGCGAGGAGGGTCTTGCCAGTTATCTTCATACCTAATGCCTTCATGGGTAATGCTCCAATTTTTCTTTTTAACCACGTGTTCAGCGGCCTTTCCTGGGCATCTGAAACAACCGGTAGTCTGGCAAGATCCAAGGCAGGCTTTCAAGGAAAGACCTATCCTTCGTTTGCTCTGAGCGAAATGCGAACTTCACACCCCGCTCAGAGCCTAGCACTTAGCCCTGCAATGCACTCAGGGTCAGGTCCAGGCACTTGCGTGCCTTGGTCACCAACTCATCGATTTCAGCCGGTGTAATCACCAGTGGCGGAGCGATGATCATGGTGTCGCCGACGGCGCGCATGATCAGGCCGTTTTCGAAGCAGAACGTGCGGCAAATCATGCCGGCGCCCTTGCCTTCGTAACGCTTGCGAGTGGCCTTGTCCTGCACCAGCTCGATCGCCCCCAGCAGACCCACCCCGCGCACTTCGCCCACCAACGGATGATCGTTCAGTTCCCGTAGACGCTTTTGCAAATAGGGTGCCGTTTCTGCATGAACGCGCTCGATAATTTTTTCTTCGCGCAGGATGCGGATGTTCTCCAGTGCCACCGCAGCGGCCACCGGGTGTCCGGAATAGGTGAAACCGTGGTTGAAATCGCCGCCTTCATTGAGCACCGCAACCACTTCGTCACGCACAATCAAGCCACCCATAGGGATGTAGCCGGACGTCAGGCCTTTGGCGATGGTCATCATGTCGGGTCTGAGGTCGTAGAAATCGCTACCGAACCACTCACCGGTACGGCCGAAACCACAGATCACTTCGTCAGCCACGAACAGGATGTCGTACTTGGCGAGGATTTCCTTGATGCGCGGCCAGTAGGTGTCTGGCGGAATGATCACGCCGCCGGCGCCCTGGATCGGCTCGGCAATAAACGCACCGACGTTGTCCACGCCGACTTCCAGAATCTTCTCTTCCAGCTGATTGGCCGCCCAGATACCGAACTCTTCCGGTGTCATCTCGCCGCCTTCAGCGAACCAGTACGGCTGCGCGATGTGGACGATGCCCGGGATCGGCAAGTCGCCTTGTTCGTGCATGTACGTCATGCCACCCAGGCTCGCGCCGGCCACGGTGGAACCGTGATAACCGTTCTTGCGGCTGATGATGACTTTCTTCTTCGGCTGGCCTTTGATCGCCCAATAGTGACGAACCATACGCAGCATGGTGTCGTTGCCTTCAGAGCCGGAACCGGTGAAGAACACATGGTTCATGCCTTGTGGCGCGATGTCGGAGATGGCCTTGGCCAGTTCTAGCACCGGCGGGTGAGCCGTCTGGAAGAACAGGTTGTAGTAAGGCAGTTCGCGCATTTGTTTGCTGGCGGCATCGGCCAGTTCATCGCGACCGTAACCGATGGCTACGCACCACAGGCCGGCCATGCCGTCGAGGATCTTGTTGCCTTCGCTGTCCCAGAGGTAAACGCCTTTGGCGTTGGTGATGATCCGTGGGCCTTTCTCTTTCAGCTGCTTGAAATCGCTGAACGGGGCCAGGTGGTGATCATTGCTCAGGGTTTGCCATTCACGGGTTTGCGGGTTGTTGCTGGTCATGCGAATTCTCCTAAGATTTTAGTGAAAGGCGCGGCAAATTCCAGCCGCGCCCGGCGCATCAGACGGCGAAGAGCAGGAATTCCCGCTCCCACGAACTGATCACGCGCTTGAAGTTTTCATGCTCGGCCCGCTTGACCGCGACGTAGCCAGTGATGAATTTTTTGCCCAGGTACTTCCCGATAGTCGCGCTGTGTTCCATGCGTTCCAGCGCGTCTTCGATGGTCAGTGGCAGGCGCAGGTTGCGGCGTTCATAGCCACGGCCCACCACCGGCGCACTCGGGTTCAGGCCTTCGACCATGCCGATGTAACCGCAGAGCAGGCTCGCGGCAATCGCCAGGTACGGGTTGGCATCGGCGCCCGGCAGGCGGTTTTCCACCCGACGGTTTTGCGGCCCGGCATCCGGAACCCGCAGGCCCACGGTACGGTTCTCTTCGCCCCACTCCACGTTCACCGGTGCCGAAGTGTCCGGCAGGAAGCGGCGGAACGAGTTGACGTTCGGCGCGAACAGCGGCAACAGCTCGGGGATCAATTTCTGCAAACCACCGATGTGATTCAGGAACAACTGGCTCATGGTCCCGTCTTCATTGGAGAAGACGTTCTTGCCGGTCTCGATGTCGATGATGCTCTGGTGCAAGTGCATCGCACTGCCCGGCTCGCCGGTCATGGGTTTGGCCATGAAAGTGGCTGCCACGTTGTGCTTGAGCGCGGCTTCGCGCATGGTGCGTTTGAACACCAGGATCTGGTCGGCCAGGGACAGGGCATCGCCGTGACGGAAGTTGATTTCCATCTGCGCCGTGCCGTCCTCGTGGATCAGCGTGTCGAGGTCCAGCTCCTGCAATTCGCACCAGTCGTAGACGTCTTCGAACAATGGATCGAATTCGTTTGCCGCTTCAATCGAGAAGGACTGGCGACCAGTTTCCGGGCGACCGGAACGGCCAACCGGCGGTTGCAGCGGGAAGTCCGGGTCTTCGCAGCGTTTGGTCAGGTAGAACTCCATTTCTGGCGCCACGATCGGCTGCCAGCCCTTGTCGGCATAGAGTTTCAGCACCTTTTTGAGCACGTTGCGCGGCGACAGCTCGATCGGGTTGCCTTGCTTGTCGTAGGTGTCGTGGATCACCTGAGCGGTGGGCTCGATGGCCCAGGGCACAAGGAATACCGCGTTCTGGTCGGGACGGCAGATCATGTCGATGTCGGCCGGGTCGAGCAGTTCGTAATAGATGTCGTCTTCGACATAGTCGCCGGTCACGGTCTGCAACAGAACGCTCTCGGGCAGGCGCATGCCTTTTTCGGCAATGAACTTGTTGGTCGGCGAAATCTTGCCCCGGGTGATCCCGGTCAAGTCGGCGATCATGCATTCGACTTCTGTGATCTTGTGGTCTTTCAACCAATCGGTGAGCTGGTCGAGGTTGTTACTCATAAATGCCTCTTAGGCTTGGTTTCCTGACTCTTATAAGTCAGGCGTTGTTTGACGCATCGGCGTCGCGTTGTAATGCGCGCTTACGGCAGGCATCGCCAAATGCCTGGAAGATCGCAAGGTAATCCGGGTTTGAGCTTACCTGCCATTCGGGATGCCATTGCACTCCTAAAGCAAAACCCTTGCCCTGCGGGACTGAGACTGCCTCGATCAACCCGTCGGGAGCCAAGGCCTCGACGCAAAGGCCCGGCGCCAGACGTTCAACGCCCTGACCATGAATCGAATTGACCTGTATCTCGCTCGCCAGGCCCAGACCTGCAAGCACACCACCCGGTTGAATGTGCACCGGGTGACTTGGCGCATACTGTCCTTCAAGCGGTAGGCTATCGTCTTCACGGTGATCCATGAATGGACCGGCTTCGTGAACTTTTTGATGCAGGCTACCGCCGAACGCCACATTCATTTCCTGGAAGCCGCGACAAATACCGAGCACGGGAATGCCGGCCTCGACTGCGGCGCGGATCAACGGGAGGGTGGTGGCATCGCGTGCAGAATCATGAGCAGTGCCCGGCGCACTGGCTAGGCCGCTATAGTGAAACGGTTCTATATTGGAAGGAGAGCCTGTAAAGAGGATGCCATCCAAACCGTCCAGAATATCGGACGGTGCTAGCAAATCAGCCAGGGACGGAAGAATCACCGGCAGCCCCTTGGCCGCTGAGGCCACGGCGCGGACGTACTTGTCGCCACTGATGTGATAAGCATGCAGACCGATCTGCTTAGAGCAGGCGGTGACGCCGATTAACGGCAGGCGAGACATGAAGCACCCCGGTATTATTGGTGTTATGGGTTTGAATCGAGCTTAGCCTTGTTCATTTTTTTACACAACACCCCCGTAAAAAATACAACACGGCAAGCTCAAGCCCGCAGGCGCTAAAGCGCTCAAAGACATAAAAACGCCCCAAAGTGCCTCAAAAAAGCCCAACGGGTGCTTTTTTAGGGCAAAAAAGGCCTCGCTTGACTTCGGCATGCCGTTCGGGTTGACTGGAATCCGAAGAGATCAATGATTGATATTTTTAACAACAAAGGTGTTGCATCATGTCGGTACCCCCGCGTGCCGTTCAGCTTAACGAAGCGAACGCGTTCCTTAAGGAACATCCTGAGGTTCTGTACGTTGACCTTCTGATTGCGGATATGAATGGTGTGGTGCGCGGAAAGCGCATTGAACGCACCAGCCTCCACAAGGTTTACGAGAAAGGCATCAACCTGCCGGCCTCTCTATTTGCTCTGGATATCAATGGCTCGACGGTGGAAAGCACCGGCCTGGGTCTGGACATCGGCGATGCTGACCGAATCTGCTATCCAATCCCTGACACCCTGTGCAACGAGCCTTGGCAGAAGCGCCCTACCGCGCAACTGTTAATGACCATGCACGAACTTGAAGGTGAACCTTTCTTCGCGGATCCCCGTGAAGTTCTACGTCAAGTTGTTTCCAAGTTCGACGAGATGGGTCTGACCATCTGCGCCGCGTTCGAACTGGAGTTCTACCTGATCGACCAGGAGAACGTGAACGGTCGCCCACAACCGCCTCGCTCGCCTATCTCCGGCAAACGCCCGCATTCGACACAGGTTTACCTGATCGACGACCTCGACGAATACGTCGACTGCCTCCAGGACATTCTGGAAGGTGCGAAAGAGCAAGGCATCCCTGCCGACGCGATCGTCAAAGAAAGTGCCCCGGCGCAGTTCGAAGTGAACCTGCACCACGTTGCCGACCCGATCAAGGCCTGCGACTACGCGGTCCTGCTCAAGCGTCTGATCAAAAACATCGCCTACGACCATGAAATGGACACCACCTTCATGGCCAAGCCTTACCCGGGCCAGGCGGGCAACGGTCTGCATGTCCATATCTCGATTCTTGATAAAGATGGCAAAAACATTTTTGCCAGTGAGGATCCCGAGCAGAACGCCGCACTGCGTCACGCGATCGGCGGTGTGCTCGAGACCCTACCGGCGCAGATGGCTTTCCTATGCCCGAACGTCAACTCCTACCGTCGTTTCGGCGCACAGTTCTACGTGCCGAATGCACCGTGCTGGGGCTTGGACAACCGTACTGTTGCGGTACGGGTGCCGACTGGTTCCGCCGACGCGGTCCGTCTGGAACACCGCGTTGCCGGCGCCGATGCCAACCCGTACCTGCTGATGGCTTCGGTCCTGGCAGGCGTGCACCACGGCCTGACCAACAAGATCGAGCCCGGCGCACCCGTGGAAGGCAACTCCTACGAGCAGAACGAGCAAAGCCTGCCGAACAACCTGCGCGATGCATTGCGTGAGCTGGACGACAGCGAAGTCATGGCCAAGTACATCGATCCGAAATACATCGATATCTTCGTCGCATGTAAAGAGAGCGAGCTGGAGGAGTTCGAACACTCCATCTCCGACCTCGAGTACAACTGGTACCTGCATACCGTGTAAGCGGTTGCAGTAAAAACAACGCCGCAGGCCTCACAGCTTGCGGCGTTTTTTTATGGATTCATTAAGTAGGACCGCGGTGGATTCATCGTCGGAACGCCGCCCGGAGCAAGCTCGCTCCCACAGGGGATTTCCTGCGTACGCGAAATCGGTGTTTCACATCGATCAAATGTGGGAGTGAGCTTGGTCTGGGCGGCATTCCGACGATGGCGGTCGGGAAGACAACATAGATGCCTGCTCGTACAATGCCCGCTGCCCCGCAGGAGACTTCAATGACCCGACTCGCCACCCCACGCAAACCCCGCGCCCGCAGCCAGGCCCGGATCGATTCGATACTCGATGCCGCCCGCACGCTGCTGGCTGCCGAGGGCGTGGCCAGCCTGTCGATCTACAGCGTCGCCGAACGCGCGGAGATCCCGCCCTCCTCCGTCTACCACTTCTTCGCCAGCGTCCCGGCGCTGCTCGAAGCCCTGACGGCCGACGTCCACGCTGCGTTCCGTGCCTGCCTGCAAGCCCCCATCGACCATCACGCCCTCAACGGCTGGCGCGATCTGTCGCGACTGGTGGAACAACGCATGCTCGCGATCTACAGCGAAGACGCCGCCGCCCGCCAGCTCATTCTTGCCCAGCACGGGCTGACGGAAGTTACCCAGGCCGACCGTCAGCACGACATCGAACTCGGCGACCTGATGCACAAACTCTTCGACCACCACTTCGAGCTGCCGAGACTGCCGACAGACGTTGATGTGTTTGCGTTGGCCATGGAGCTCGGCGACCGCGTCTATGCGCGCTCGGTGCAACAACACGGACAGATCACCCCACGCATGGCCGAAGAAGGCATGCGGGTATTCGATGCCTATCTGGGCCTGTATTTGCCGCCCTACCTGTCCAAGCGCAACGCATAACGCAACGAGGTGTTCATGGCGAACGTTCCAGACAACTACCTTGGCGTGTGGCAACGACGCCTGATCAAATTCCAGTCGGGGCGCGTCGACAGCGAAACAGCCGTGTACTGGCTGCAAACCCCGCGTTTGTTTGCCGACCTGCGCATCCCGCCTACCCCGCTTCCGGCCTTGCCGCTGGAACAACTGAATCACGCTGACTTGCTGACCCTGAGCGAGCAAAAAGGCTTCGCCGGCGTAACCCAGGTCAACGGCGACATTTGCCAGTGGCATCGCAAACTCGACTATCAGCCCGTCAGCACCGAAGAAGACATCGGGCGCATGCATTTCGAAACCAGCGAACGCCTGATCGAAACCGCCCTGGACGATGACTACTACGAGATCTGGGAACGACTGCCGGACTCTCGCGGCACCTGTCGCGGTCAGTGGTTGCAGGCGGTCGATGATCCGACGCGCGTTGCTTGCCTGGTGCTGGCCGGTGACTACTTTCTGTTCGCCGCCAGCCGTGCCGTTGCGCTGAATCCCGGCGGCCATTTGCGTGAACACATCGATGCGGCAACCGCACCGCAACAGCTTGCCTGCGAACTCTCTTTTGGTCGTCACCACGGCGGGCAAACGCCGTGGCACATCGACTACTCCACACTGCCCAGGCAGGTCGGCCAACCACTGTTGTCGGCTGACATCGATCCACACGCCAGCGAGCTATTCAGCGACCCTCGCCTGCTGTCTTCACTCGGCACCTATGCGCCCGTCGCCGGTTGGCGCTGCGCGCCCGAGCCATGAACACCGGCGCATAAAAAACCCCGAAGGGTTCAAACCCTTCGGGGTTGAGCGCAATGCACGCGCTTACAACTTGGCGATCGACACCTCAGTGGATTTCACAAACGCGATCACTTCGCTGCCGACCACCAGTTCCAGCTCCTTCACCGAGCGAGTGGTGATCACCGAGGTGACGATGCCGGAAGCGGTCTGTACGTCGATTTCGGACAAAACGTCGCCGAGCACGATTTCCTTGATGGAGCCTTTGAACTGGTTACGAACGTTGATGGCTTTGATCGTCATGATGTTGATTCCTGTCGTTGGATAAGGCTTGAGTTATTGAGCCCAGCGCAATTGCGTAGGCAATGGTGAAACAGGTTCCGGTGCCGGTGGTTCGCCGGGCAACGCCAGCACGCGATTGAGGACTTCGGTTTCCAGCGCCGCCAGTCGATGGGAGCCGCGAACCCGAGGGCGCGGCAGCTCAACGTGCAGGTCGAGGCCGACTTCGCCCTCTTCGATCAGGATCACCCGATCGGCAATCGCCACCGCTTCACTGACATCGTGGGTGACCAGCAGCACGGTGAAACCGTGCTTCTGCCAGAGCCGTTCGATCAGTTGCTGCATTTCAATTCGGGTCAGTGCATCCAGCGCACCCAGCGGTTCGTCCAGCAACAGCAAACGCGGTTGATGGATCAGCGCGCGAGCCAGGGCCACGCGTTGCTTCTGCCCACCGGACAAGGCCGCTGGCCATTCATTGGCGCGGTCGGCCAGGCCAACCGCCTCCAACGCTTCCAGCGCTTGCGGACGCCAGTTGCCCTTGAGCCCGAGGCCGACGTTGTCGATGACCTTTTTCCAGGGCAGTAAACGCGCTTCCTGGAACATCAATCGGGTGTCTTCCAGCGCCTCACTGAGCGGCGCAGAACCCGCGAGCAATTCGCCGCCCGTAGGTTTGTCGAGACCGGCGAGCAAGCGCAGCAAGGTACTTTTGCCGCAACCGCTACGACCGACCACGGCGACAAACTGACCGGCAGGGATGTGCAGATCGATCTCGCGCAACACCTGCCGCGAGCCAAAGGTTTTTTGCAGTTTGCGCACCGCCAGCGGAATTCCGCGCAGCAGGCGTGGAGGTTGTTGAGCCGTCATGCCGCACCTCCTTTAACAACCTGATAGGCCGGGTGCCAGCGCAGCCACACGCGTTCTAGTCCACGGGCCGCGAGGTCGGCGAGTTTGCCGAGCACGGCGTACAAAAGAATCGCCAATACCACCACGTCGGTCTGCAAGAACTCCCGGGCATTCATCGCCAGGTAGCCGATGCCGGAGCTGGCGGAAATGGTCTCTGCGACGATCAACGTCAGCCACATGAAGCCCAGCGCGAAACGCACGCCGACCAGAATCGAAGGCAGCGCACCCGGCAGGATCACCTGTCGGAACAGGCTGAAACCGGACAAGCCATAACTGCGGGACATTTCCACCAGCGCCGGATCGACGTTACGGATGCCGTGATAAGTGTTGAGGTAGATCGGGAACAACGTGCCCAACGCCACCAGGAAAATCTTCGCCGACTCATCGATGCCGAACCACAGGATCACCAGCGGAATCAGCGCCAGGTGCGGCACGTTGCGGATCATCTGCACCGAGCTGTCGAGCAGGCGTTCGCCCCATTTCGACAGGCCAGTGATGAAACCCAGGGTCAGACCGATGCTGCCGCCGATGGTGAAGCCCAGCGCCGCGCGCCAGCCGCTGATCGCCAGGTGCGTCCAGATTTCACCGCTGCGCACCAGGCTGACGCCGGCTTCGATGACGGCGATTGGCGCCGGCAGAATCCGTGTCGACAACCAGCCCGCCGACACCGACAACTGCCACACCGCCAGCAGCAACACCGGCAACGCCCAGGGCGCAAGGTTATGGAGAAGTTTCTTCATGGCGCGCCTCAGCTCTGCGACGCGGCTTTGGGAAGAATGTCGTTGGCGACCATCTCACCAAACGGGCTGACGTAACCGGCGCTTTTCGGCAATTCCGGACGCTCGATATCGAGGTGCGGGAACAGCAATTCGGCGACGCGATACGACTCTTCCAGGTGTGGGTAACCGGAGAAGATGAACGTGTCGATGCCCAGGTCCGCGTATTCCTTCACGCGAGCGGCCACGGTCGGACCATCGCCCACTAATGCTGTACCGGCCCCGCCGCGCACCAGGCCGACACCGGCCCACAGGTTGGGGCTGACTTCCAGGTTGTCACGGCTGCCGCCATGCAGCGCGGCCATGCGTTGCTGACCAACGGAATCGAAGCGCGCCAGCGAGGCTTGGGCACGGGAGATGGTTTCGTCGTCCAGATGAGAGATCAACCGATCCGCCGCTTGCAAGGCTTCGGCATTGGTTTCACGAACGATCACATGCAAACGAATGCCGAAGCGAACGGTACGACCGAGCTTTGCGGCTTTAGCGCGTACTTGTTCGATCTTCTCGGCAACGGCGGCCGGTGGTTCGCCCCAGGTCAGGACCATTTCGACCTGCTCTGCCGCGAGGTCTTGCGCCGCTTCCGAAGAACCGCCGAAGTACAGTGGCGGACGCGGTTGCTGGATCGGCGGGTAGAGCAATTTGGCGCCCTTCACGCTGATGTGCTGACCGTCGTAATCGACGGTTTCGCCTTCCAGCAGGCGGCGCCAGATGCGGGTGAATTCCACCGAGGCTTGATAGCGCTCTTCGTGAGTCAGGAACAAACCGTCGCCGGCCAGCTCTTCCGGATCACCGCCGGTTACCAGATTGAACAACGCACGACCGCCGGACAGGCGATCCAGCGTCGCGGCCTGACGAGCTGCCACCGTCGGGGAAATGATCCCGGGGCGCAGGGCGACGAGGAATTTCAAACGCTGGGTCACCGGGATCAGCGACGCGGCCACCAGCCACGAATCTTCGCAAGAGCGACCCGTAGGAATCAGCACCCCGCCGAAGCCCAGACGATCCGCCGCTTGCGCGACTTGTTGCAGATAACCGTGGTCGACGGCGCGAGCGCCTTCAGCGGTGCCAAGGTAATGGCCGTCGCCGTGGGTAGGCAGGAACCAGAAAATATTGAGGCTCATGGAGTGGTCTCCTTAGGGATTCGAATTACTGAGCTTTGGCAACGGCCGCCGGTGGCGTCCAGATCACGTCTTTGATGCTCAGCGGCTTTGGAATCAGCTTGAGCTGGTAGAAGCTGTCGGCGATTTTCTGTTGCGCGGCGACCACTTCAGGCGTGAGGAACAACGCGCCGTAGCCTTGGCGTTTCATCGAGGTCAGGGTGATGTCCGCCGGCAGGCCGAGCAGTGGCGAGACTTGTTTGGTCACGTCTTCGGGATTGGCCTTGGACCATTCGCCGACCGCGCGCACTTCTTCCACGAGGGTCTTGATCACCTCGGGATTTTTCTGCGCATAGGGCTTGGCCGCGAGGTAGAACTGATGGTTGTCGACGATGCCTTGGCCATCACGCAGGGTGCGTGCCTGCAACTGTTGTTCAGCGGCGGCCTGGTACGGGTCCCAGATCACCCAGGCATCAACGCTGCCACGTTCGAACGCAGCGCGGGCATCGGCCGGCGGCAGGAATACGGTCTGGATGTCGGTGTATTTGAGGCCGGCGTCTTCCAGTGCGCGGACCAACAGGTAGTGAACGTTGGAGCCTTTGTTCAGGACGACTTTCTTGCCCTTGAGGTCCTGCACCGATTTGATCGCCGAGTCCTTCGGCACCAGGATCGCTTCGCTGTGCGGCGCTGGCGGTTCGTAGGCGACGTAGAGCAGATCGGCACCGGCTGCTTGAGCGAATACCGGTGGGGTTTCACCCGTAACACCGAAGTCGATGGAACCGACGTTCAGCCCTTCGAGCAGTTGCGGGCCGCCGGGGAATTCAGTCCATTGAACGTCCACGCCTTGGGCGGCGAGGCGTTTTTCCAGGGTGCCTTTGGCTTTGAGCAGCACCAGGGTGCCGTACTTTTGATAACCGATTCGCAGGACGCCTTCATGGGAAGAAAGCGCTTGAGCTTGAGTAATGGCGCCGAAGGTTACAGCCGCAGCAAACAGAGCGACCAGACCACGACGCAAAATGACAGTGCGCATGGCGCTCTCCTTTTTGCAGTTGGGTTTTGGCTGCACCTGCTTGCCCGTTAGCGGGCGAGTAAGGCCAGTACATCAATTTCAGGTGTGGCTTAAGTGCTGGCTTAAATGCTCCAGCGAGCACTCAACAAACGTTCATTCAACAGGTTCGGATCGATCGGCTTGGGCCGCCTCGCCATGGCGCTGAAAAACAGCTCCAGTGATTCATTCAGTCGCTCTTCCAGCTCCGGCGCCAACTGCGCCTGGGTGCTGCCTTCGCCGTAAGCGATCTGGCTGTCCACGGCGAAAATCCCGTGGAGCATTTCCTGGGCTTTCAACGCCGACAGCACCGGCTTGAGCGCGTAATCCACCGCCAACATGTGAGCGATACTGCCGCCAGTGGCCATTGGCAAAACCACCTTGTGGGCCAGGGCACGCTCGGGCAGTAGGTCCAGCACGGTCTTCAAGGCGCCGGAGAACGATGCCTTGTACACCGGCGTCGCAATCAGCAGGCCATCGGCGTTTTCAATCTGCTGCAGCAGGTCGATCACCTTCGGGCTGTCGAAGCGTGCATGCAGCAAGTCTTCGGCCGGGAAGTCCCGTACCTGGTAACTCACCACTTCCACACCTTGCTCCTGCAACCAGCGTTGGGAGCGCTCCAGCAGCACCCCGGAACGGGAGCGTTGGCTGGGACTGCCACCGAGTGAGACGACCAGCATTCAGAGGATTCCTTGAACGGTGTTGGCGATTCGCGGTTTGCGATCTCGCTTTGATGGAAGTGACCTTAACAGGTGATTGTTATATCTATAAATCATATTTATTCATTTGGTTATGCAATTTAGAGCTATAAAAAATCAACTATTCCAGGCAAAAAAACAGGCCGTCGAAACGGCCTGAAATCCCCTGCTGCGATCTTTTGAACTTCAACGATTCGGTTGTGGCGTCAGACGCAGGTACGGTTTCACCGCGCGATAGCCCTTGGGAAAGCGTTTCTTGATTTCGTCTTCGTCCTTGAGCGACGGCACGATCACCACTTCATCACCGTCCTGCCAGTTGGCCGGGGTGGCCACCTTGTAGTTGTCGGTGAGTTGCAGCGAGTCGATCACTCGCAGAATTTCATGGAAGTTACGGCCGGTGCTCGCCGGGTAGGTGATGGTCAGCCGAACCTTTTTGTTCGGGTCGATCACGAACAGCGAACGCACGGTCAGGGTGTCGTTGGCGTTGGGATGGATCAGGTCGTAGAGGTCCGAGACCTTGCGGTCGGCGTCGGCAAGGATGGGGAAGTTGACGAGGGTGTTCTGGGTTTCGTTGATGTCTTCGATCCACTTGTGGTGCGAGTCCACCGGGTCCACGGACAGGGCAATGGCTTTCACACCACGTCGGGCAAACTCGTCCTTGAGCTTGGCGGTGAAGCCCAACTCGGTGGTGCACACCGGGGTGAAGTCCGCCGGATGGGAAAACAGCACACCCCAGCTATCGCCCAGCCATTCGTGGAAACGGAGAGTGCCGGCGCTGGAATCCTGTTCAAAGTCGGGGGCGATATCGCCCAGTCTGAGGCTCATGGTGCTGCTCCTGGTGAGTGCTTATTGAGGTCAACTGTGCCTGTCTTTCTTATTCATTAAAAAGAATAAATATCGATCTTTTTAGATCTTAAATGAATATTAAAAATGTGTTCACTGGACCTCGGCAACGGTCAGGACGATGATCGCCCACAAGGTTCGAGAAGGCCTTGAGTTGCTGCACAAAGAGGGAAATGTCGAGGAGGGTTTACGGGGGTGAGCCTGACTTGAAAACGCAAAAGCCCCGCCCGGCGAGATGCCAGGCGGGGCTTTTTTTCAGCGGTTACGCGAGCGCTATTACAACAGCGGGATCGAGTAGCTGACGATCAGGCGGTTTTCGTCCTGGTCGCGTTGGCCTGGGACGTCGTTGCGCCACATGGCGTTTTTCCACGTGAGGCCCAGGTTTTTCAGTGGGCCTTCCTGGACTACGTACGCCAGGGTCAGGTCGCGCTCCCATTCGGAACGGCCGGAGCCGGCCACGGCAGTGCTGGAGCTGCTAATGGTGTCGATGTTGTCACCGCGCAAGTAAACGATGCCGGCAGTGGCGCCTGGCAAGCCAACCTTGGCGAAGTCATACGAGTAGCGAGCTTGCCAGGTACGTTCGCCGGCACGGGCGAACTTGGCAATCTGCGAGTCGGTAATAATGTAAGCCGATGAGCCATCACCCTGGTTCAGCCAAGGGAAATCGCTGCTGCCATTGCTGACCTGATAACCACCACCGAAGGTGTGACCGGCAACGGAGTACAGGAACAGGCCGCTGTACAAGTTGTTGTCGACCTTGCCTTTACCTGCTTTGAAGCCTTGGTAGTTACCGGAGCTGAAGTAAGCCGAATCGTGACCGTTGGCACCGTCATCGGAGCTGTTGAAGTAACGCAAGTCAGACTTCAACACACCAGGACCGATTGCCCAGTTGTGAACCAGACCCAGGAAGTGTTGCTTGTAGAAGTCTTCCAGGTTGCCGTAATAGTACTGGGCAGTCAGGTCTTTGGTGATTTTGTAGTCGCCACCACCGTAAATGAACTTGTTGCTGTCACGGCCAGTAGCGGTGGGAGAGTTCGCACCGGCAATCGACAACTCTTCGTTGTTGCTGGAGTTACGACCTTTGGCGTGCTCGATCTGACCACCGACCAGTGTCAGGTCTTTGATTTCGTTCGAGGTGATCTGGCCACCTTGAAAGGTTTGCGGCAGCAGACGGCCATCGTTGGTCACGATCACCGGCAGTTTTGGCTGCAGGGTGCCCAACTTCAGTTCGGTCTGGGAGATCTTGGCTTTGGCAGTCAGGCCCAGGCTGGAGAAGTTATCAACTGCTTCGCCGTTGGACTTGCTTGGGAAAACAGTGCCGCCGTAAGAAGTCGAAGTGGCGCCGTTAGTGCCACCGCCCGTATCCAGACGCACGCCCAGCAGGCCGATAGCATCGATACCGAAGCCGACGGTGCCTTGGGTGTAGCCGGAGGTGAAACGCAGGTCGAAGCCTTGACCCCATTCTTCGTTTTTGCTCTGAACGCCGTTAGCCTTGTTGGCAGGAGTGCCAGCAGCACTGTCACGGTTATCGTTATTGATATAGAAGTTACGCAGCCCCAAGGTAGCTTTGCTGTCTTCGATGAAACCGGCGGCGCCTGCCTGCTGCGCCAAAACCCCTAAGGCCACAGCCAGGGCCAAGGTGGACTTGTTCATTTGTTTCGCTCCTATCGTTTCTAATTCTTGCGGTCCTGGGTCGAATGCCCTGGATCCTGAAATGCTCGGTTAGTGCCAGACCGTGTGACTGCCACTGTGATTTTGGCCCGCATAATAAACACAAAAAGAATTACTTAATAATTTTTTATGCCATTAAGGAATATAGCTCCGCGCTATTACTCCGAGTCGGGGCACAAGGTATCGGCTCGTAAGCCACCCACTTTAGGCGCTCGGCCTAAAAACCAAAAAGAATAAAAAACAAACAAACAAGAACTATTTGGAATATTGAAAAAAACACAAAAAAAACCTCGCCGACGGGCGAGGCTTTTTCTGACGGCTATTACAAGAAGCTGTAGGTGTAGTTGAAGATCAGACGGGTCTGGTCAACATCAGGGTTGTTGCTGACTTCACTGCCACGGTAGACACCGTTACGCAACGTCACGCCGAAACCTTTGAGGGACCCCTGCTGGATGGTGTAGTCGATCCGCATGTCGCGTTCCCACTCGGACGCATCAGGGCCACTGCCGTTCGTTGCCTTGATGTCATCGCCGTGCAGGTAGGCGATCGAGGTTTTCAGGCCCGGTACACCCAGCGCTGCGAAGTCATAGGAGTACTGACCGAAGGTGGTGTTTTCACCGGCACGGACGAAACCATTGATCATGGAGTCGGTGAACAGGTAGAAGCTCGCGCCACCATTGGCTTCCGCATGGCCATTACCATCAACCACGTTGCCCTGGTTCAGGTAAACGAAACCGCCGTCATCGTTGACGCGCTGATGGCCCAGCAAGAACGCATTGCCACCCAGGGTGTAGGTGAACATTGCGCTCCAGGTCTTGTTATCGACCTCGCCCGGCTTGCTGGCGTAACCGTTGTTGTTGTTGAAACGATAACCCGCATCACCGTTCTTACCGTTGGAGCTGCTATCGAAATAGCGGATATCAGTCTTGAAGGACTGGTTGGCGTTGATCGGGAAGACGTGGATCAAGCCGAAGAAGTCCTGCTTGTAGTAGTCCTTCAGATCCGAGTGGTAGTACTGCAGGGTAAGGTCCTTGGTGACCTTCCAGTCAGCACCGCCGTAGCGGAACTGGTTGCTGTCATGAGTACCGCCAGCCACGGCCAGGCCGGTGGAGTTTGACGAGGCGCGACCCGCCGAGTGTTCCAGCTGACCTGCGTTGAAGGTCACATTGTCGATTTCCTTCGAGGTGATGGTGCCACCGTCAAAGGTCTGTGGCAGCAGGCGGCTGTCGTTCGCTACCAGAATCGGCAAGCTAGGCTGCAGAGCACCACCCAGGTGGGCCTCGGTCTTCGAGAAGCGGGCCTTGACGTTGGCCGCCGCGCGGCTCCACTCGTTCACAGCCGAACCATCGGAGTCGCTTGGGAAGAACGTGTTGTTGTTGGCTGGGTGGTGACCTTTGCCGCCGTCCAGATGGATACCGACGAGGGCTTGGGCGTCGATACCGAAGCCGACAGTGCCTTGGGTAAAACCGGACAGATAGTCGAATTTCAGGCCTTCAGCGGTCTCTCTCTGATCCGCGCCGCCTTCTCGGTTATCGTTGTTGTAATACATGGTGCGGGAACTGACGGAAGCCTTGCTGTCTTCGATGAAACCCGCGGCGCCTGCCTGCTGCGCCAAAACCCCAACGGCCACAGCCAAGGCCAAGGTGGACTTGTTCATTGTTTCGCTCCTATCGTTTCTAATTCTTGTGTTCCTGGTCCTGGGTCGTATGCCCAGGATCCTAAGATCCGCGATTAGCGCCAGACAGTGACTCACAAGTCAATCGTAACTATGTGTGTCTACGACCAAGGTCTAATCGCCCGTGACTTCGCTCCTTGCCGGGTAATGAACTCGTCATAAACCCAAAAAGAATCACCCAACTCTTTTTCATACTGTTTAGGCATTTAGCTCTGACCGGTATTTTTGAGCCTTTTTTTAGATCGATTAGCTTTGACGCAATTCGCAATCAAGCCCTATCGAAAGGCAGCGCCATGACGACCAAACGCGCACTATCCAGTCTAATTGTTACAGTTTGTGTATCGCTAGTAGTTTCTTCGAACGCTCTCGCGGCGAACCTCACGGTCGGCTATCAAACAGGCATCGACCCCAGCAAAGTCCCCCAGGCAGGTGAACTGTACGAGAAGACCACAGGCCAAAAATTGATTAGCGTCGTTTTAATAGCGGCCCGGAAGTGGGCCAAATTCGCCGAGGTCACGCTGGACTCGTTCGCCACGAGACGCTGCTGCCGGATTATTCGCCGTATGTCAGTGCGAAGTTTGTGCAGGATTGATGATCGTTGCCACGCTCTGCGTGGCAACGATCAAACGCAGAGCGTGGAACGATCAGGTCAGAGGGTTTTTTCGAAGATCTTCGAATTACGCTGATAGTTGTACAGCGACGCCCGCGCTGATGGCAGACGCTCTACGCTGCTTGGCACAAATCCACGCTCGCGAAACCAGTGAGCGGTCCGGGTCGTCAGTACGAACAAGGTTTTCAGCCCCTGCGCCCGGGCGCGGGTTTCGATGCGCTCCAGCAGTTCATCACCACGACCGCCATGGCGATACTCCGGGTTCACCGCCAGACACGCCAACTCCCCCGCATCCGAATCAGCAATCTGATACAGCGCCGCACACGCGATGATCATGCCTTCGCGCTCGACCACACTGAACTGCTCGATCTCACGCTCAAGCACCTCGCGGGAACGCCGCACCAGAATGCCCTGCTCTTCCAGCGGACTGATCAAGTCCAGCAAACCGCCGACGTCTTCGATGGCCGCTTCGCGCACCACCTCGAATTGCTCCTGGGCCACCAGCGTACCGCCGCCATCGCGGGTGAACAGTTCGGTAAGCAATGCGCCGTTTTCGACATAACTGACGATATGGCTGCGGGCGACACCGCCGCGACAGGCTTCAGCGGCCGCATCCAGCAGCTCGGCCTGATAGTTGCTGCCCAACCGCTGCAGATGCGCCGGCACTTGCTGCGGACGCAATTCGCGAACCAGGCGACCGTTTTCATCGATCAGACCCAGGTCGGCGCCGAACAACAGCAGCTTGTCCGCCCCCAGATCGATGGCCGCGCGGGTGGCGACGTCTTCGCAGGCGAGGTTGAAAATCTCACCGGTCGGCGAGTAACCCAGTGGCGACAACAGCACTATGGAGCGCTCATCCAGCAGGCGATTGATGCCCTTGCGGTCGACCCGACGCACTTCGCCGGTGTGGTGATAGTCGACGCCTTCAAGCACGCCGATCGGCCGTGCGGTCACCAGATTGCCGCTGGCCACCCGCAGACGCGAGCCCTGCATCGGCGACGAAGCCATGTCCATGGACAGCCGCGCTTCGATGGCGATACGCAACTGGCCAACCGCATCGATCACACACTCCAGCGTTGCGGCATCAGTGATGCGCATGCCGTGGTGGTAATGCGGGGTCAGGCCGCGCGCGGCCAGGCGGGTTTCAATTTGCGGACGGGAACCGTGAACCAGCACCAGTCGCACGCCCAAGCTGTGCAACAGCACCAGGTCGTGGACGATATTGCCGAAGTTCGGGTGCTCCACGCCGTCACCGGGCAGCATGACGACGAAGGTGCAATCACGGTGGGCGTTGATGTAAGGCGAAGCGTGACGAAGCCAATTAACGTATTCGGGCATGAACCTGGGCCTGTAATAAATAGCAGCCAAAAAATGGGCGAAACAGAAAACGCACAGCGGGCTGATGGTTATCGTCGGAACAGGCTTGGCGACACGCGCGCTCTCCTCATGAATACGGGTTTGGACACGGGCGATTTATACGAGTGGCGCCGGTGTCAGGCAGTAATGTTCAATCAGTTGACGTAATAGATGCACCGTAGGCTGCAAACGTGACATTTCGAGGTATTCCCCCGGTTGGTGCGCACAGGCGATGTCGCCAGGGCCGAGCACCAGGGTTTCGCAGCCAAGACGCTGAAGATAAGGCGCTTCGGTGCCGAACGCCACTGCTTCGGCACGATGGCCGGTGAGCTTTTCCGCGACCCGGACCAATTCTGCATCCTCGGCCTGCTCGAAGGGCGGCACTGCGGGGAACAGCGGCGCGTAATCGATCTTCACCTGATGCCACTCGGCAATCGGCTTGAGCTTCTGCAGAATCTCCGCGCGCAGGGCATTGGGGTCCATGCCCGGCAACGGGCGCAGATCAAATTCCAGCGAACACTGGCCGCAAATGCGGTTGGGGTTATCGCCGCCATGGATGCAGCCGAAATTCAGGGTCGGCGTCGGCACGCTGAACTGTGGATTACGGAACTGACGCTGCCACGCCAGGCGCAAACCGCGCAGTTCACCGATGGCGTCGTGCATGGCTTCGAGGGCGCTGTGGCCGAGGCGTGGATCCGAGGAGTGGCCGCTCTGACCGAGGATGTCGATGCGCTCCATCATGATGCCTTTGTGCATGCGGATCGGCTTGAGCCCGGTCGGCTCGCCGATCACCGCCGCACGCCCCAGCGGACGCCCGGCTGCGGCCAAGGCACGAGCACCGGACATCGAGCTTTCTTCATCGCAGGTGGCGAGGATCAGCAGCGGTTGCTTGAACGGCTGATCGAGCAGCGGTATGACGGCTTCGATGGCCAGCGCGAAAAAGCCCTTCATGTCGCAGCTGCCCAGCCCGACCCAGCGGCCGTCAACTTCGGTCAGTTTCAGCGGATCGGTCTGCCACAGCGCGCCATCGAACGGCACCGTGTCACTGTGACCGGCCAGCACCAGGCCTCCGGGACCGGAACCGAAACTGGCCAGCAGATTGAATTTGCCGGGGCTGACCTGCTGGATGTCGCAGGTAAAACCCAGATCGCCGAGCCACGTCGCCAGCAAATCGATCACCGGACGGTTGCTTTGATCGAGGCTGGCCTGCGTACAGCTGACGGACGGTGCGGCGATCAGCGCAGCGAACTGATCTTTCATGGATGGCAAAGGCATCGCTGACTCCAACTCCCGAGTTGAAGTCCATCATAGAACCATCTGGCGACAGGAATAAACCGTCACGGCGCGTAGGACGGGTGAGTCCTGTACACTGCACGACCTTGGCAGCCACACATTCCCCCCGGCTGCGCTCCCGATCCTGGATTTTCCGGCCATGCAGAAAGAAACCGAAATCAAACTCCGCGTCAGCCGAGAAACTCTCGCTGCCCTGCGCGAGCACCCGCTCCTGAAAAAACGCAACAAAAGTGGCTGGGAACGCCGTGAGTTGATGAACCAGTACTTCGACACGCCTGAGCGCGACCTGGCCCGCGCCAAGGTTGCCCTGCGCCTGCGCCGCGATGGCGAAGAAGTGATTCAGACCCTCAAGACCCGTGGCCAGAGCGTCGCCGGTTTGTCCGAGCGTAACGAATACGACTGGAACCTGCCCAAAGCCAAGCTCGACGTGAAGAAACTCGACGGCGAATGCTGGCCTGAAGAATTGGCCGAGCTGGACAAGAAAACCCTGAAGCCGATCTTCACCACCGATTTCGTCCGCGAACGCGCGGAAATCGCCTGGGGCCGTGGCAAGACCAAAGTGGTGATCGAAGCCGCGCTGGATCTGGGTCACGTGATCGTGGGCAAACAGAAAGAAGAAATCTGCGAACTGGAACTGGAACTGCGCGAAGGCGAGCCGGCCGCTTTGCTGGAACTGGCCGCCGAACTGGCCGCGACCCTGGCCCTGATGCCATGTGACATCAGCAAGGCCGAGCGCGGTTATCGCCTGTACGATGCCAACAGCTACTCGTTGAGCCTGCCGGCGCCGCAGATCACCGCTGAAACCCCGCTGGACGACGCTTTCGCCGCGCTGAGCTGGCACTTGCTGAGCAGCAGCCAGCGTCTGGCCGAGCAGTATCGCTTCAACGGCCACTGGCGCCTGTTGCTGGATTGGGTCGAAAACCTGGCTGAGTTGCGCGCGCTGCTGAGCAGCCTGGGCCAAGCCGCGCCGCGTCAGTCGACGCACGATCTGCGCGTCGCGCTGGATGCCTTGCTGGAAGACTGGCGCCCACTGGTGCAAGCCGGTGTCGACGACGAAGACGTGCGCAAAGCCGCGCCGGAGCAGTTCCTCGAAGAACTGGAAGATCCGCGTTGGGGCCTGTTCTCGCTGAACACTTCGCGCTGGTTGCTGGCCCGCACCTGGGCTGCCGATCGCAACGTCCGTGGCAATCGCCAGGGCGCTGCGCAACTGGGCAGCTGGTTGCCACGCCTTCTGGGTGAAGAAGCGACTTCCCTGCAACTACAGCGTTATCAGCAACAGCCGGAAGACCTGGCCGAGCAACTGCCGCGCATCGAGCGCATCCAGGCCTGGCTGCACCACGCCCGCAGCGTGTTGGACATCCCGGAAATGGATCGCTTGTACGGTGAGCTGAAACTGTTGGCGCAATTGGCTAACGAGCCGATCACCGATGAGTCGCTGGATGCGCGCAAGCAGCAGGCAATTGCGGTGTATCAGAATCGTGCGTGGAAGATGCTGCTGCGTATGTAACACCGCCTTCGTCGGAACGCCGCCCGGAGCAAGCCCGCTCCCACAGGGATCACTGAAATCCTGTGGGAGCGAGCTTGCTCGCGATGAGGCCAGCCCATTCACCGCAAAACCTCAGACCGGCAAACTCGTCGTGGACTTTATCTCCGACAACGCCACGATCGAGTTCACCTCCTGAATCCCCGGCACCATAGACAGCTTCTCGAAGAAGAAGCGCTCATACGCCTCGATGTCCGCCGTCACAATCCGCAGCAAGAAATCCACCGACCCCATCAGCACATAACATTCCAGCACTTCGGGAAAGCCGCGAATCGTCTCGGTGAATTCGGTGAAGTTCGAACGCCCGTGAGCGTTGAGTTTGATTTCGGCGAAGATCTGCGTGTTAAGCCCGATTTTCTTCCGGTCGAGCAAGGTCACCTGCCCCCGAATAATCCCCTCCTCCTTCATCCGCTGTATCCGTCGCCAGCACGGCGACTGCGACAGCCCCACCTGCTCGGCGATCTGCGCGCTGGAGAGCGAAGCGTCCTCTTGCAGCAACGCGAGAATCTTGCGGTCGTAGCCATCCAGCTCGCTATGCATAAAAAAACCTTTGATTGATAACTTACCGAATCAAGCAATTCGAATAATTGCCAATAAGCCCAATCATAGATAAGAAATGCCCGGCAACGCATGTAAAAATTCCTCCAGTGATTTTGGAGACCGACCATGCCGCATCTAGAAGCCGTGAACACCCCGCACACCCGCGCCGATGTCTGGAACGTCAGCAACGCCCACTGCCGTGTTCATTACCAACTGTTGGCCGAGGCCGAACCGGACCTGCTGTGCCGGGCGCTCAACCTGTTCGCTTTGCAGTTTCTGACACCGCAACAGGTCAACGTGCAGCGGACGGACGATCTGTTGTCGATCGACATCGTGATAGACGGTCTGAGCTGGCACCGCGCCCAAGTGATCGCGGAAAAATTACGTAACCTGATCAGCGTCTGTTCGGTTGAGCTGCAAGCAGCTGATTGCGCATGGGATGAACCGGCTCAGGCGGCGGGCTGAAAAAACTCGACACGGCTTCGTCGCGTAGTGGCCCAACGGTCTGCGGCTCCGCGACTATCCTTTGCGAACTGTTGTTCATGAGGAGCCCGCATGTCCGTTCAACTTGCCATTCAGGACCGCTGGCTGGATCTCAATGATTTGCTGCGTGAATTGGTCGCCCAAGGTTTCATCAGTCAGGACTCGGCCGAACACGCGCTCAATGCCCGACGCCGTCACGCTGCCAATGGCCAGATGCACCCGCTGGAATTCATCGCCAGCCAACACCTGGACGACCTCAGCCGTCCCGGCAAACACCTCGACCTGGAAAGCCTGACCCTGTGGCTGTCGCAGCAGGCCGGCCAGCCTTATCTGCGTATCGACCCGCTGAAAATCAACGTTGCGGCGATTACGCCGTTGATGTCCTACGCCTTCGCCCAGCGTCACAAGATTCTTGCGGTGTCTATCGACCGCGACGCCGTCACCGTGGCCAGCGCCCAGCCCTACGTCACCGGCTGGGAAGCCGACCTGACCCATGTGCTGAAGCTGCCGATCAAGCGCGTGGTCGCCAACCCGGTGGACATCCAGCGCTTCAGCGTGGAGTTTTTCCGCCTGGCCAAATCGGTCAGCGGCGCGACCAACGCTGATCAGCAGATGAACACCCTGGGCAACTTCGAGCAGCTGCTCAACCTCGGCGCCAGCGACCAGGAACCGGACGCCAACGACGCGCACATCGTCAACATCGTCGACTGGTTGTTCCAGTACGCGTTCCAGCAACGCGCCAGTGACATCCACATCGAACCCCGGCGCGAACAAGGCACGGTGCGCTTTCGCATCGACGGCGTGCTGCACAACGTCTATCAATTTCCGCCGCAAGTGACCATGGCCATCGTCAGCCGCCTGAAAAGCCTCGGGCGGATGAACGTCGCGGAAAAACGCAAACCCCAGGACGGCCGGGTGAAAACCAAAACCCCGGACGGTGGCGAAGTCGAGCTGCGGCTGTCGACATTGCCTACCGCATTCGGCGAAAAAATGGTCATGCGGATCTTCGACCCGGAGGTACTGCTCAAGGATTTCGATCAGTTGGGTTTCTCCGCCGAAGACTTGCGCCGCTGGCAGGACATGACGAGCCAGCCCAACGGCATCATCCTGGTCACCGGCCCGACCGGCTCCGGCAAGACCACCACGCTGTACACCACCCTGAAAAAACTGGCGACGCCGGAGGTCAACCTCTGCACCATCGAAGACCCGATCGAAATGGTCGAGCCGGCGTTCAACCAGATGCAGGTCCAGCACAACATCGACCTGACTTTCGCCGCCGGTGTGCGCGCGCTGATGCGACAGGATCCGGACATCATCATGATCGGTGAGATCCGTGATCTGGAAACCGCTGAAATGGCAATCCAGGCTGCGCTCACGGGCCACCTGGTGCTGTCGACGCTGCACACCAACGATGCGCCGAGCGCGATCAGCCGCTTGCTGGAACTGGGCGTGCCGCATTACCTGATCAAAGCCACGGTACTTGGCGTCATGGCCCAGCGCCTGGTCCGCACCTTATGCCCGCATTGCAAGGCACCGCTGACCCTGGGTGAAGAAGACTGGCAAACCTTGACCCGGCCTTGGCAGGCACCGTTGCCGAACAACGCACATCGCGCCATTGGTTGCCTGGAATGCCGCGATACCGGTTACCGCGGCCGCGCCGGGGTCTATGAAATCATGCAACTGACGGACGGCGTCAAAGCGCTGATCAACCCCGACACCGATTTGCTGGCCGTGCGGCACCAGGCCTTCAAGGAAGGCATGCGCAGTTTGCGGTTGTCAGGGGCGCAAAAAGTGGCGGCTGGTTTGACGACGATTGAGGAGGTATTGCGGGTGACGCCGCAGAGTGAGCAGAAATGAAACCTTTTATGTCTCCTGATGATGCCAAGGGTGACTAACTTGTTCTTATCCCCGACCCACGCCGCTACACTCGCGCGATCGAAAATTTCATTGATTAACAGGGAATCGTTATGCAGATCGGAAGCGTGCTTTTACTTTTTGTCGGCCTGGTGGTCGCCATTCTGTTCATGGGTTTCAAGGTCGTACCTCAGGGTTACCGGTGGACGGTCGAGCGTTTTGGCCGTTACACCAACACGCTCAAACCCGGGCTCAACATCATCATTCCGGTAATGGACCGCATCGGTCGCAAGATCAACGTGATGGAAAGCGTGCTGGATATTCCGCCCCAGGAAGTCATCACCTCCGATAACGCCACGGTGCAGATCGATGCCGTGTGCTTCTTCCAGGTGGTCAACACCGCCCAGGCTGCCTATGAGGTCAACAACCTCGAACACGCGATCCGCAACCTGCTGCAAACCAACATTCGTACCGTGCTCGGCTCCATGGAGCTGGATGCGATGCTCAGCCAGCGTGACGGGATCAACGAAAAACTGCTGCGCACCGTCGACGAAGCCACGGCGCCGTGGGGCATCAAGATCACCCGGATCGAGATCAAGGACATCAGCCCGCCGGCTGACTTGATGGCTGCGATGTCGGGGCAGATGAAAGCCGAGCGGATCAAGCGCGCGCAAATCCTTGAAGCCGAAGGTCTGCGTGCCGCGGCGATTCTGACTGCCGAAGGCAAGAAGCAGGCGCAGATTCTGGAGGCCGAAGGGGGTCGTCAGGCTGCGTTCCTCGAAGCCGAAGCCCGTGAACGTCAAGCCGAAGCCGAAGCCCAGGCCACCAAAGTGGTGTCCGAAGCCATCGCAGGCGGCAACGTGCAGGCGGTCAATTACTTCGTTGCACAAAAGTACATCGATGCGCTGGGCAAACTGGCCTCGGCCAACAACAGTAAAGTGATTCTGATGCCGCTCGAGGCCAGCTCGATGATCGGCGCAGTCGGCGGCATCGGCGAAATCGTCAAGGCCACGTTCGATAACAAGAAAGCCTGAGGCACGTTATGTGGGCATTCCTGCAGCATCTATCGTTCTGGGACTGGCTGGCATTTGGCACGGTGCTGCTGATTCTCGAAGTGTTCGGCGCGGGCGGCTACTTACTGTGGATCGGCATGGCAGCCGCTGCCGTTGGCGTGCTGGCCTTTGTAATGCCGGACATGCCCTGGGAATTGCAGTTCCTGCTGTTCGGCCTGCTTTCGATCGCCACCGCCCTGTACTGGTGGAGACGCCAGCGCAGTGCGGTGCGGATGAGTGATCAGCCGAATCTCAATCTGCGCGGTCAGGAACTGATCGGCAAAACCTTTGTGGTACATGCAGCGATTGTCGACGGCAGCGGCAAGATCAAGGTCGCCGACGGTGTGTGGATGGCCCGAGGGCCCGATGCCGCGGCGGGCAGCCGCGTTCGGGTGATCGGGCAGCAAGGGGCTATTTTGCTGGTTGAACCGGCAGAATGAGCCGTCATGGAACTCGATTGGGGGATTGGCAATCCAACGCCGTAGTTAACCCAGTGGAGTCACCCAATATGCGTCTCAAACTTGCTGTCGCTACCATCGTCTTGTTGTCCCTTCCTGTCGGTTCGGCGATGGCCGATAGCTTTTGGCGTAACGTCATCTCATCCGGTGCGACCACCGGTTCGACCTACCTGACCTTCAAGGATCACAAGCTGATCGTTGCCGCCCAGGACGATGCTGGCAGCTTTGTCGCCAGTGACGGCGGCATTCGCGGCCCATACCTGGAAGCCGCGATGCAGAAAGTCCGCGCCGACAACCCTGGCCTGCAGGCCACGGACATGGAACTGGCGAACGCGATCCTGGCGAAGAATGCCGTGGCTTCAGAGTAAGACCTACTGCTAAACAAAAATGCCGCTGACATGTGCGGCATTTTTTTGCCCTGAGGTCAGCGGTAATCATCCACCGGTACGCAAGCGCAATACAGATTGCGGTCACCGTAGACATTGTCCACCCGGTTCACCACCGGCCAGTACTTATGCGCCTTGGTATGAGCATCCGGCGTCACTGCCTGCTCGATGGTGTAGGGCCGTTCCCAAACCCCGGTGATGTCCGCCAGGGTATGCGGCGATCGTTTCAGCAGGTTGTCATCGGCCGGCCAGTTGCCGTTCTGCACTTCGGTGATTTCCGCGCGGATACTCAGCATCGCCCCGATAAACCGGTCCAGCTCTGCCTTCGATTCACTTTCGGTCGGTTCAACCATCAACGTCCCCGGTACCGGAAACGACATGGTCGGCGCATGGAAACCATAGTCCATCAGCCGCTTGGCGACGTCCTCCTCGCTGATCCCGGTCAGCGCCTTGAGTGGCCGCAGGTCAAGAATGCATTCGTGAGCCACCCGCTCGTTGCGCCCGGTGTAAAGCACCGCAAACGCACCGGACAAGTGCTGCGCCAGGTAATTCGCGGCGAGGATCGCCACTTCACTGGCATCCGCCAGTTGTGGCCCCATCATCGCGATGTACATCCAGCTGATCGGCAGGATGCTCGCACTGCCCCAAGGCGCCGCGCTGACTGCGCCGTTCTGCGCCAGTGGCCCGTCAATCGGTACCACCGGATGGTTGGCCACGAATGGCGCCAGATGCGCCCGCACACCAATCGGCCCCATGCCCGGCCCGCCGCCACCATGTGGAATACAGAAAGTCTTGTGCAGGTTCATGTGGGACACGTCGGCACCAATGTCCGCCGGGCGCGCCAGTCCGACCTGGGCGTTGAGGTTGGCGCCATCCATGTACACCTGGCCGCCGTGGCTGTGGATAACTTCGCAGATTTCGCTGATGCCTTCCTCGTATACGCCGTGGGTCGAAGGATACGTCGCCATCAGGCAGGCGAGTTTGTCGCCCGCCTCTGCGGCTTTGCCTTTGAGGTCATCCAGATCCACGTTGCCCGCCTCGTCGCATTCGACGATCACCACCCGCATCCCGGCCATCTGCGCCGACGCCGGGTTGGTGCCGTGGGCCGAGGACGGAATCAGGCAGATATCCCGGGCACCTTGATGGCGGCTCTCGTGATATTTGCGGATCGCCAGCAACCCGGCGTACTCGCCTTGGGCCCCGGAATTGGGCTGCATACAGATCGCGTCGAAACCGGTGATCGCGCAGAGCCAGCGCTCCAGTTCTTCGATCATCAGCGAATAACCCACCGCCTGCTCTTTCGGCACAAACGGGTGCAGGTTGGCGAACTGCGGCCACGTGATCGGGATCATCTCGCTGGTGGCATTGAGTTTCATGGTGCAGGAACCCAGCGGGATCATCGATTGATTGAGCGCCAGGTCCTTGTTCTCCAGTTGCTTGAGGTAGCGCATCATCTCGGTTTCGCTGTGATGGGCGCTGAATACCGGGTGACGCAAATAAGGCGAGGTACGCAGCAGACCTGCGGGAATACCGGAAGCGAGGGTTTCAGCGTCCAGTTCGTCGACGTTAAGCCCATGATCGGCACCGAGGAATACATCAAACAACTTCGCGACGGTGGATTCGTCAGAGGTTTCGTCGAGGCTCAGCCCCAACTGCCCGCGCCCGAGAATGCGCAGGTTGATCTGTGCGGCCTGGGCACTTTCGATGATTGCCGTCTGAGTGCCACCGACCTCCAGCGTCAGCGTGTCGAAAAAGTGTGTGTTGAGGCGGGTGATGCCGTGGCGCTCCAGGCCAGCGGCGAGGATGCTGGTCAGCCGATGGACGCGTTGGGCAATGCGTTTGAGCCCTTCCGGACCGTGGTAGACCGCATAGAAACTGGCAATGTTGGCCAGCAGCACCTGCGCGGTGCAAATGTTCGAGTTAGCCTTTTCCCGGCGGATATGTTGCTCGCGGGTTTGCAGGGCCATGCGCAGGGCGACGTTGCCGCGAGCATCTTTCGACACGCCGATGATCCGCCCGGGAATCGCCCGTTTGTACTCATCGCGACTGGCAAAAAACGCCGCGTGCGGCCCACCGTAACCCATGGGCACGCCGAAACGCTGGGATGAGCCGAACACCACGTCGGCGCCCAACTCCCCCGGCGGCGTCAGCAACAGCAGACTCAGCAGGTCGGTGGCGACACACGCCAAGGCTTGTTGCGCATGCAGATGATCGATCAACGGACGAAGATCGCGGATTTCGCCGTGGGTGTCGGGATATTGCAGAAGCGCGCCAAACACCTGGTGCTGTTTCAAGTTATCCACAGTGTCGATGATCAGCTCGAAGCCGAACCCTTCTGCTCGGGTCTGCACTACGGAAATGGTTTGCGGGTGACAGTTTTCGTCGACGAAGAACAGATTGCTTCTGGACTTGGCGACACGCTTGGCCAGTGCCATGGCTTCCGCCGCCGCCGTGGCTTCGTCCAGCAGCGAGGCGTTGGCCAGTTCCAGGCCAGTGAGGTCGATGGTCAATTGTTGGAAGTTGAGCAGCGCTTCAAGCCGGCCCTGGGCGATCTCTGGTTGATACGGTGTGTATGCGGTGTACCAACCGGGATTTTCCAGCACGTTGCGCACAATGACGGTCGGCGTAAGGGTGCCGTGGTAGCCCATGCCGATCAGGCTGGTCCAGACCTGGTTTTGCTCGGCGTAACCGCGCAGTTTGGCCAGCGCGGCTTCTTCGTCGAGCGCGGGTGGCAGGTCCAGCGGCCTGTTCAGGCGGATTCCCGGCGGCACCGTCTGCTCGATCAACTCGACCCGGCTGCCGAGGCCGAGACTGTCGAGCATCGCCTGTTGCTCGGCGGCATCGGGCCCGAGGTGGCGGCGAAGGAAGGCATTGGGGTCGCGTAACTGGCTCAAGGACGGCAACTGGGACATGACGGGCTCTCTCTTGACTGGCGCTCAACGTCGATGCAACACGGTCAAACCAGCATAGCAGTCGATGTCTGGCGCCAACGGCCATTGCGGATCATCATGCTCGGCATCTGCCCAATGTCCGCTGATCAGGTAACTGTATTTATGAGCCAACTGCCTTTCCTGCCGTTCTCCAAACCCACCATCGACGAAGCCACGATTGCCGCTGTGGGTGACGTATTGCGCTCGGGCTGGATTACCAGCGGCCCCAAGGTTCAGGCCTTTGAAGCGCAACTCTCGGAGTATTTTGGCGGGCGCCCGGTGCGCACCTTCAACTCCGGCACCTGCACCATGGAAATCGCCTTACGCGTTGCCGGTATCGGGCCGGGCGATGAAGTGATCACCACACCGATTTCCTGGGTTGCCACCGCCAACGTGATTCTGGAAGTCGGCGCTACGCCGGTGTTTGCCGACATTGACCCGATCACCCGCAACATCGACCTGGATCAGCTGGAAGCGGCAATCACCCCGCGCACCAAAGCGATCATTCCCGTGTACCTTGCCGGTTTGCCGGTGGACATGAGCCGGTTGTATGCGATCGCCAAAAAACACGGATTGCGGATTATCGAAGACGCCGCGCAAGCCTTGGGTTCGAGCTGCAACGGCCAGCGCATTGGCTCGACCGGCGATTTCGTGTCCTTCAGTTTCCAGGCGAACAAAAACGTCACCTCGTCAGAGGGCGGTTGCCTGGTATTGAACAATGCCGAGGAAGTGCGACTGGCGGAAAAGTACCGTTTACAAGGCGTCACCCGCAGCGGCTTCGATGGACTGGACGTTGATGTGCTGGGCGGTAAGTTCAACATGACCGATGTTGCGGCGGCCATCGGCCTTGGACAATTTGCTCACATCGAAGCAATCACAACTCATCGCCGTGAACTGGCCAGGCACTATTTCGCTTGTTTTGGAGCGGATTTCGAAGCGTTGTATGGGGCGCAATTGCCCCCGGCGGATTTCGAGAACAGCAACTGGCATTTATTCCAGCTGGTGCTGCCAGAGCGCAAGGATGGCAAACCGGCACGGGCTACCTTCATGGATCAGATGCAGGCGTTGGGTGTCGGCATCGGCTATCACTACCCGCCGATTCACCTGCTGAGTCTTTATCGCGAGCGCGGGTTCAAGGAAGGGATGTTTCCGGTGGCCGAACGGGTCGGTCGCCTGATTGTTTCGCTGCCGATGTTTACCGCCATGACTAAAGCGGATGTTGAGCGTTCGGTGGCGGCGGTGAAAGCCGTTCTAAAGCCATAAAACCTGTGGGAGCGGGCAAGTCGAATCGTCGCACCGCCGCTCCCACATGGATTTCGCAAAACGAAGATTATTCGCCGATGGCAGCCTTGTAACCGGCGGCGTCGAGCAGCTTGTCCAGATCGCCAGCGTTGCTTGGCTTGAGCTTGAAGATCCAGGCACCGTACGGGTCGGAGTTGAGCAACTCAGGGTTGGCGCTCAGCTCTTCGTTGATGGCAATCACTTCACCGGCAACCGGGGAGTAGATGTCCGAAGCGGCTTTAACCGACTCCACCACACCGGATTGATCACCGGCAGCGAAGACTGTTCCGACTTCAGTCAGCTCAACGAACACCACGTCGCCCAAGGCTTCCTGAGCGTGATCGCTGATGCCCACGGTGACGGTGCCATCGGCTTCGAGACGGGCCCATTCGTGACTTTCGGCAAAACGCAGGTCGGCAGGAATATCGCTCATGTTCTGTGTCCTCAAGAGAATTGTCAGCGGTCGTTGCCCGCCAAAAAAGGTTAGATCAAGGTTTTGCCATGGCGTACGAAGGTCGGTTTGACCACTCGGACCGGGTACCACTTGCCACGGATTTCCACTTCTGCGCGGTCGGCTGTCGCCATCGGCACGCGCGCCAGTGCTATCGACTTGCTAAGCGTAGGAGAGAAACTACCACTGGTGATCTCCCCTTCGCCAACATTGGCGATGCGGACTACTTGATGAGCGCGCAAAACCCCACGCTCCTCAAGGACCAGACCGACCAGTTTGTGCTGCACGCCACCCGCCCGCTCGGCTTCAAGAGCACTGCGACCGATGAACTGGCGAGTGGCCGGTTCCCACGCAATGCTCCAGTCCATGTTGGAGGCCAGTGGTGAAACGTCTTGATGAATGTCCTGACCGTAGAGGTTCATGCCGGCTTCGACCCGCAGAGTATCGCGCGCGCCGAGGCCGATTGGCGAGATGCCCGCGCCCACCAGATCGTTGAAGAAGCCTGGTGCTTGATTGGCCGGCAGAACGATTTCCAGACCATCTTCGCCGGTGTAACCCGTGCGCGCGATGAACCAGTCACCATCGGCCTGGCCTTCGAAGGGCTTGAGCATCTGAATCAGGTTGCCGCGGGACTGGGTCACCAGTTCGGAGATTTTGTGCCGGGCCTGAGGACCTTGAATGGCCAGCATCGCCAACTCGGATCGCTCGTTGAGCTGCACATCGAAACCATCGAGGTGAGCCTGCATCCAGGCAAGGTCCTGATTGCGGGTGGAGGCGTTGACCACCAGCCGATAACCATCCTCGAGACGGTAGACGATCATGTCGTCGACGATGCCGCCGCGCTCGTTGAGCATGGTGCTGTACAAGGCACGGCCAGTGCTGTGCAGGCGCTCGACGTCGTTGGCCAGCAAATGCTGGAGCCAGGCCTTGGCCTGAGGGCCGCTGACATCGATCACGGTCATGTGGGATACATCGAAAACCCCGCAATCGCGGCGCACCTGATGGTGTTCCTCGACCTGCGAGCCGTAATGCAAAGGCATATCCCAACCGCCAAAATCGACCATCTTCGCGCCGAGGGCGAGATGAAGGTCATACAGAGGCGTGCGCTGTCCCATGGGTTTCTCCTTCCGGGCGTGGCGAAGGTGCGGGCCGGTGCTGTACGGGGTCAAAGCCTTGAAATAGAAGGCTTTCGGCCGATTTCAGCTACCTGGTCTGTAGGACGGACCGCACCGAATGCCGCGCATTGTAGCCTCAAGGTGTAGGACTGGCACCTAGGCGTTTCGATGCGCTGAACGTCGAATCAATCCGATGACCGGTAGCAGGCCAACAAAAACCAGAGTCAAGGCCGGCAAAGAGGCCCTCGCCCACTCGCCTTCGCTGGTCATTTCGAAGATGCGTACCGCCAGCGTATCCCAGCCAAACGGGCGCATCAGAAGGGTCGCGGGCATTTCCTTGAGCACATCGACGAACACCAGCAACGCGGCGCTCAACGTGCCGGGCAACAATAACGGCAGATACAATTTGAAAAACAGTCGTGGCCCACTGACGCCAAGGCTACGTGCCGCTTCGGGCAAAGATGGCCGTATTCGCGCCAGACTGCTTTCCAGCGGCCCATAAGCCACCGCGATGAAACGCACCAGATAAGCCAGCAACAACGCCGACAGGCTGCCCAGCAGCAATGGCTTGCCGGCGCCCCCCAGCCAACCCGACAACGGGATCACCAGTTCGCGATCCAGGTAACTGAACGCCAGCATGATCGACACCGCCAGCACGGAACCCGGCAAGGCGTAGCCAAGGTTGGCCAGGCTGATGCTGGTGCGGATCGCTCGGGTCGGGGCCAGACGCCGGGCAAACGCCAGCACTAAAGCAACACTGACGGTGATCAGCGCCGCCATGCCGCCTAGGTACAACGTATGGACGATCAGCCCCGCGTAACGCTCATCCAGGTCGAAGCGCCCGCGTTGCCAGAACCACACCACCAGTTGAAGCACTGGAATGACGAAAGCGCAGGCGAACACCAGACCGCACCAACTCATGGCCGCCAGCGCCTTGAAACCGTGCAGGTGATACAGCGCCTTGACCCTTGGTCGTTCGTTGCTCGCCCGGTTGACCCCGCGAGCACGGCGCTCGCCGTACAGCACGACCATCACCACCAGTAGCAACAGGCTAGCCAGTTGCGCGGCGGTGGAGAGGCTGAAAAATCCGTACCAGGTCTTGTAGATGGCAGTCGTGAACGTGTCGAAGTTGAACACCGATACCGCACCAAAATCCGCCAGTGTTTCCATCAGCGCCAGCGCCACGCCTGCGCCGATCGCCGGGCGCGCCATGGGCAAAGCGACTCGCCAGAACGCTTGCCACGGGGATTGCCCGAGGACTCGCGCCGCTTCCATCAAGCCTTTGCCCTGCGCCAGGAACGCGGTTCGCGCCAACAAGTAAACGTAGGGATAGAAGACCAGCACCAGGACCAGAATCACGCCGCCAGTGGAGCGCACGCGCGGCAACCTCAAGCCCGAGCCGAACCATTCGCGTAACAGGGTTTGCACGGGGCCGGCAAAATCCAGCAGGCCGACGAAGACAAATGCCAGCACGTAAGCCGGAATGGCGAATGGCAGCATCAGCGCCCAGTCCAGCCAACGCCGACCGGGGAATTCGCAGAGGCTGGTGAGCCAGGCCAGGCTCACGCCCAAGAGCGTCACGCCGATACCGACGCCGAGCACCAAGGTCAGGGTATTGCCCAGCAGGCGCGGCATCTGGGTATCCCAGAGGTGGGACCAGATCTGATGATCGATGGTTTGCCATGACAACAACAAAACGCTGAGGGGCAGCAGGACCAGCGCAGCGATGGCGAAGACCAGGGGGTAACAACGGCGTTGGGCGGGGTGGGCCAAGGAAAAGCTCTCTGAAGAAAATCAGCGAAATGTGCGTCATACGCAAAAAGATCGCAGCCTGCGGCAGCTCCTGCATTGGGATGGGGTACACCCGGTAGGAGCTGCCGCAGGCTGCGATCTTTTGATCTTTAAAGCTGCAGACTCAGTTCCAGCCAGCCCGATCCATCATCCGAATCGCTTCAGCCTGACGCTTGCCGGCAATTTCCACAGGCAACGTATCGGCGACAAACTTGCCCCAGCTCGCCACTTCTGTAGAAGGCTGAACCGCAGGGTTGGCCGGGAATTCCTGGTTCACGTCAGCAAAGATCTTCTGCGCTTCAGGTGTGGTCATCCATTCCACCAAGGCCTTGGCCGCTTCCGGGTGCGGGGCGTGTTTGGTCAGGCCGATGCCCGACAGGTTCACGTGCACGCCACGGTCGCCCTGGTTCGGCCAGAACAGCTTCACCGCCAGATCAGGCTTCTGCTTGTGCAGGCGACCGTAGTAGTACGTGTTGACGATACCGACGTCGCATTGACCCGCGTTGATGGCCTCCAGCACCGCGATGTCATCCGAGAACACGTCGGTGGACAGGTTACTCACCCAGCCCTTGAGAATCTTCTCGGTTTTGTCGGCGCCATGGACTTCGATCATGGTGGCGGTCAGGGACTGGTTGTAGACCTTCTTCGCCGTGCGCAGGCACAGGCGGCCTTCCCAGTTCTTGTCGGCCAGACCTTCGTAAGTGGTCAACTCACCGGGTTTCACCCGGTCGGTGGAGTAAGCGATGGTCCTCGCCCGCAGGCTCAGGCCAGTCCAGGCATGGGCGGATGAGCGGTACTGCAGCGGGATGTTGGCGTCGATCACCTTGGAGGTGAACGGTTGCAGGATGCCCATTTGCTCGGCCTGCCAGAGGTTACCGGCGTCGACGGTCAGCAGCAAATCCGCAGTGGCGTTCTCACCCTCGGCCTTGATCCGCTGCATCAGCGGCGCTTCCTTGTCGGTGATGAACTTCACCTGCACACCGGTTTTCGCGGTGTAGGCATCGAAGACCGGCTTGATCAGCTCGTCGATACGCGAGGAGTAAACCACCACCTCATCAGCGGCCTGGGCAGCAGTGCTGCCAATCAGGGTCAGGGCGAGTGCGGTCAGTAGACGCTTCGGTACCAACATGGGCGCGATCTCTCGATTGAAAAAGTGAGGACAAATGATATGGACTCACATTTGCGTTCTCAATCGAACAGTTTGCGGAGGAGTTACCAGATGTTGCACGGTTGGAAATTTGCGGTGAATGTTCCGGCCTCAGTGAAAATCTCAGGCCTTGGCGAGTGCCGGTAGATCCCCGATCAAACCCAGTGCTTCGCGCACAAACAGCGCCTTGGCTTCAGGCATCTGGTCGACCATCTTCAACCCGGCATTGCGCAACCAGCGCACCGGCAATGGATCGGCCTGGAACAGGCGCTCGAAGCCTTCCATCGCCGCCATCAACGCCAGGTTGTGGGGCATGCGCCGACGTTCGTAACGACTGAGCACTTTCACATCCGCCAGACGCTCGCCACGCGTGGCCGCTTGCAACAGCACTTCGGCCAGCACGGCGGCATCGAGGAAACCAAGATTCACGCCCTGCCCGGCCAATGGGTGAATGGTGTGCGCCGCATCACCGATCAACGCCAAACCTTCAGCCACATAACGCTTGGCATGACGCTGCCGCAGCGGTACGCACAGACGCGGATCGGCGCTGAGCACCTTACCGAGTCGGCCTTCGAAGGCCCGCTCCAGCTCTTTGCAGAAACCGTCGTCATCCAGCGCCATCAGGCGTTCGGCTTCGCTCGGGGTGGTCGACCAGACGATCGAGCACCAATCCTGCTGACCGTCACGCTCCAGCGGCAGAAACGCCAGCGGACCGTTGTCGGTGAAGCGCTGCCAGGCCGTCATTTGATGAGGCTTGGCGCTGCGCACGCTGGTGACAATCGCGTGGTGCATGTAGTCCCACTCGCGCGTCGCCATGCCGGTCAGACGCCGAACGGCGGAATTAGCGCCATCCGCTGCGATCACCAAAGGTGCGCGCAAGGTGCGGCCATCGGCCAGGGTCAGCAGCCACTCGTCGCCGGAGCGACGCATTTGCTCCAGGCGCGCGTTGGCCAACATTCCGAGGTCGCAGTCGTGCAAGCGGTCGAGCAAGGCGTCCTGAACCACGCGGTTCTCGACGATATGCCCCAGCACATCGGCATGCACACTGGCCGCCGAAAAATGGATTTGCCCGGTGCCGCTGCCGTCCCAAACCTGCATGTCGGTGTAGGGGCTGCTGCGTCGATTGGCGATGCCGTCCCAGACGCCCAGACGCTCAAGAATCCGCTGGCTGGCAGTCGATAAGGCGCTCACTCGCGGCTCGAACGAAGCCTGGGCATCGAAGGGTTTGACGCTCATCGGGCTACCGTCCAGCAGCAGGACTTCCAGCCCGCTGTCCTGCAACGCCAGCGCCAGGGCACTGCCGACCATTCCGGCCCCGACAATCAGCAGATCTGCGCGCATTTCCATGCTTTAAGCCTGTCTCGCTTGCGGCTTGAGCCGCATATAAAGGGATTTTCCGACCGCCACTTAAGCATCGGGACGCGTACCCAAACCCATGGCCTGCCGCGCGAACCAGCGTTTGGCCGGCGGCAGCAGATCGAGACCGAGCAGACCGATGTTGCGGCCCAGGGAAACCAGCGGTTGAGTGCTGCCGAACAAACGGGTGACCTGATCGGAGAAACCCACGGTCAGGTTCTGATCCAGACGCTGACGCTCGCGGTAAGCCTGCAAGGTCGCAAAATCGCCGGGAGACGTTTCGCTGGCCAGCAACGCATCGGCCAGCGCTTGAGCATCACGCAAAGACAGGTTGAAACCTTGCCCGGCAATCGGGTGCAGGCTGTGGGCAGCATTACCGAGAATCGCCAGATGCGGACGCACCTGCTCTTCGGCCTCGATCAATGTCAGCGGGTATAAATGCCGCGCACCAACCTGCTTCAAAGTGCCGAGGCGATAACCGAACACGCCTTGCAACTCGCTGAGGAAGCTCTTTTCATCGAGGGCCGCCAGCCGTTGCGCGTCCATGCCCAATCGAGTCCAGACCAGTGCGCAGCGGTTTTCCGGCAACGGCAACAAGGCCATCGGCCCGTCATCGGTGAAACGCTCGAAGGCCATGCCGTTGTGCGCTTCACTCGGCGTGATGTTGGCAATCAACGCGCTCTGGTTGTACGGGCGCTTTTTGATGCCGATCCCCAGTTGCTCGCGCAGACCGGAACGGCCGCCATCAGCCAGCACCGCAAGATCGCATTCCAGAGTGGTTTCGTCGTTGAGGGTCAGGCGATAGCCATCGATCAGCGGCTCCATGCGCGTGACTTCCGCCGGGCAACGCCAGCTGATCACGTCCTTGTCCAGCCCCTGCCAGAGGCATTGGCCGAGCCAGGCGTTTTCCACGACATAACCCAGCGCCGGAACGCCCTCTTCCATCGCGGACAATCGCGCGGTGGAGAAACGTCCACGGTCGGAGACATGAATCTGTTTGATCGGCTCGGCGCGGCGGGAGATTTCCTGCCACGCGCCCAAGCGTTGATAAATCTGCTTGGCGCCGTAGGACAACGCCGAAGAGCGGGCGTCGTAGCTCGGTTGATAAGTGTCGCCGGGGGCAAACGGCTCGATCAGCACGATCTTCCAGCCACGAGCCTTGGCCCCGGCCTGCAACGCCAACGCCAGGCTGGCGCCGACCAGACCACCACCGATAATTGCCAGATTGACTCGACTCATGCCGCTTGTGTCCGCGCGGCGGCCATCAAGGCCTCGATCTCGGCGACCGTTTTCGGTACGCCTTTGGTCAGGATTTCACAGCCGGTTTTGGTGACCACTACGTCATCCTCGATTCGTACGCCAATGCCGCGCCATTTCTTCGCCACATTTTGGTTGTCCGGGGCGATGTAGATGCCCGGTTCCACGGTCAGCGCCATGCCGACTTCCAGCACACGCCATTCGCCGCCGACCTTGTACTCGCCGACATCATGCACATCCATGCCCAGCCAGTGGCCGGCGCGGTGCATGTAGAACGCTTTATAGGCTTCGCTGGCGATCAACTCGTCGACGTCGCCCTGCAACAGGCCCAACTTCACCAACCCGGCAGTAATCACCCGGACTGTGGCTTCATGGGCCTGATTCCAGTGTTTGTCCGGGGCGATTTCCGCAAACGCAGCTTCTTGCGACGCCAGCACCAACTCGTAGATTGCCTTCTGTTCCGCTGAATACTTGCCGTTGACCGGCCAGGTGCGGGTGATGTCGCTGGCGTAGCAGTCGATTTCGCAACCGGCATCGATCAGCACCAGATCGCCGTCCTTGAGCACCGCGTCATTCTGCTGGTAATGCAGGATGCAGCTGTTGCGCCCAGCGGCGACGATCGAACCGTAGGCCGGCATCTTCGCCCCGCCCTTGCGAAATTCGTAGTCAAGTTCGGCTTCGAGGCTGAACTCATGCAGGCCGACACGGCTGGCCTGCATGGCGCGGATGTGTGCTTGGGCAGAAATTCGTGCGGCTTCGCGCATCACCTTCACTTCTGCCGCCGATTTATACAGGCGCATGTCGTGAAGCAGATGATCCAGGGCAACGAATTCGTTCGGCGGCTGGGCGCCGAGGTGCGCTTTAGAGCGGATCACGTTGATCCAGTCCATCAGGTGCCGGTCGAATTCCGGGTTGCTGCCCATGGCCGAATACACCCGGTCGCGACCTTCGATCAGGCCCGGCAGGATGTCGTCGATATCGGTGATGGGGAAGGCGTCGTCGGCGCCAAAGTCGCGGATCGCGCCTTCCTGCCCGGCGCGCAGGCCGTCCCACAACTCCCGTTCGGGATTGCGTTCACGGCAGAACAGTATGTATTCGCCATGTAAACGCCCAGGCATCAAAACGATGACCGCCTGAGGCTCGGGAAAACCGCTGAGGTACTGGAAGTCGCTGTCCTGACGGTAGACGTGCTCGACGTCGCGGTTGCGGATCGCAACGGCGGCGGCGGGCAGGATGGCGATGCTGTTGGGTTCCATCTGCGCCATCAGGGCCTTGCGGCGACGGCTGTATTCCGATTTCGGGATATGAATCATGGGCAGATGGCTTTCCCTGGCACGCGATTAATGCAACGACGGTTTGGCGGCAGCCGACGCGTCCGGCTTTTTGTTTTCGGTGAACAGCAGCAGCGGCGCGACGCGCAGATACTCCATCACTTCCATGTAATCGCTTTCGCCGTCGTCGGACTCTTCCAGGGCGTCTTGCACCTGTGAAATAGCCGCCAGGTCCTGAAGTACTTCGGTGGCCTCGGTGCTCAGCATGCTGCTGTCACGGCAGTTCAGGCCGAAACCGCTGAGGAAGCCCTGGCACCATTGGCCCAGTGCGGCGGCGCGGTCGGCCAGTGGCTCGTCATCGGTCGGCAGCAGCAGAACGACGGTCACGTCGTCGCCGGTGAGCTCGCCCTTGACCATCTCCTGCAAGCCGATCAAGGCGTTGCGGACATTATCCTGCGGCTCGCTTTCGAGCAGCTCGGCGGCATCAATCAGCCAGCCTTCGGCATCGAAACCGGCACCGGCGCAACTGCGGCCGAGCAGCAGGCCATGCAGTTCGGCAGGCGAGACGTTATGACCGCTGGAAGTCAGCAGTTTGGCGAAGGCTTGGTACGGGGAATTCTGAATGGGCATGGGCAGCTAGGCGCCAGACGGCGCTATGTCTAGAATGAAGGCCTTGTATCCTACATCGACAGACTCGCCAAGACTATTAAAGGCTGTCCGCCAGCTATCACCCATCTGACACAATTTCAGTGGACCCAATGGAAGACACCGACCTGCAAGCGCTAATGGCCAGACTCGAACTGCTAATTACCCGTGTCGAGCAACTAAAGAGTCAAAACGGACTCCTATTAGCTCAGGAAAAGACCTGGCGCGAGGAACGCGCTCACCTCATTGAAAAGAACGAAATCGCCCGGCGTAAGGTCGAATCAATGATTTCGCGCCTCAAGGCCCTGGAGCAAGACTCATGAGTTCAAGCAATAGCGTTACCGTGCAGATCCTCGATAAAGAGTATTCGATCATCTGCCCGCAGGAAGAGCGCAGCAATCTGGTGAGCGCCGCCCGTTACCTGGACGGCAAGATGCGCGAAATCCGCAGCAGCGGCAAAGTCATCGGCGCCGATCGCATCGCCGTGATGGCCGCCCTGAACATCACTCACGATCTCCTGCACAAGGAAGAACGCCCGGATGTGCAGGCCAGCGGCTCGACCCGCGAGCAGGTTCGCGACTTGCTGGATCGCGTCGATCTGGTGCTCGCCACCGATCCGGACGTCACCAAGGGCTGAAACACAAAACCGCTTGGGGTATACTCGCAAAACTCCCTGGGGTGCTTGCCAGTTGGCGATGTCCCTGAGCCGATTTGCTATACCCTGGAGGTTGCACGTTGGGCTGGTGTGCATGTCCGCTAGACGGAAAGCCTTAAAGCCTACTGCATCTTCCACCTTGAACTTTCGGGTTCAAGGGCTAAGTCGACAGCGGTACATCCGGGGAGCCTGATTCCAGTCCGATGCCGGTTTAAATACCGGCATCGGCTTTTTTACGGGTACGCTTTATGTACCCGCACTGCCGAAGCCCGAATCCATGACCGAACCTGCGCTGCTGCCCCGCCCGCAACTTCGACGCATGCTGCGCAAGGCCCGCCGCGCACTGACTCCCAGTCAGCAACGCCAGGCTGCTCGCGGGCTGTACAAGCAATTGGCCCAGCATCCGCTGTTTCGCCGCGCAAAACATATCTCTCTCTATTTGCCCACTGACGGTGAAATCGATCCGCGTGTTTTGCTGCGTGCGGCTCAACGTCGGGGCAAGGCGACGTATCTGCCGGTGCTCAGCGCCTGGCCACGAACCAAAATGGTGTTCCAGCGAATTCGTCCCGGCGAAAAACTGAAACCCAACCGCTTTCGTATTCTCGAACCCCGGCACAACCTCGCCCGGCAACGCAAAGTCTGGGCGCTCGATCTGGTGCTGTTGCCATTGGTGGGATTTGACGATGTCGGCGGACGCCTGGGCATGGGCGGTGGTTTCTATGATCGAAGCCTGGCGTACCTGGCGCGACGTAAAAACTGGCGCAAGCCGACGCTATTGGGGCTGGCCCATGAATGTCAGAAGGTCGAACGATTGGCTCAAGCGAGCTGGGATGTGCCGCTACAGGGAACGGTGACAGACAAGGCGTGGTATTTCGCCGGCTAGACGCCACTGGAATCAGCAGCGTCCGAAGACAGTTTCAGCGTTTGAAGGCCGATGGCTGTTGTTGCTGCGCGATTTCGATCGGAGCGTCGGTCTTGTTGCTCCACAGGCTTTGGGCATAGCCGGTGGTCACGACGCCCAGGCCAAACAAAATAACCAAAATCCATAGTAAATCCGGTTTGCGTTTCATCGATTGCCCCCCAAAGGCACATCAACACGATGACAGCAGCGGTTTCCGTTGTAGGTGTAGGCCGTGCAGCAGCGTCAAGCTTAGAAGGCCGGCATTTTGCGACAACGTGAACCGACACGCAAACGCTGGCGTCAACCGACCGTCGGTTTGTCATAAAATTCCCCGACAACTTGCCCACCCACTTCGCAAGGAGCAAAAACCATGGCTTATTGGCTAATGAAATCCGAGCCCGACGAGCTCTCGATCAAGGGCCTGGAGACGCTTGGCAAAGCGCGCTGGGACGGGGTTCGCAACTATCAGGCGCGTAACTTTCTGCGGGCCATGGCCGTGGGCGACGAGTTTTTCTTCTATCACTCCAGTTGCCCCGAACCGGGGATCGCCGGGATCGCAAAGATCGTCGAAGCCGCGTATCCGGACCCGACGGCGCTGGAGCCGGAGAGTCATTACTACGATCCGAAGGCCACGGCAGAGAAAAACGCCTGGAGCGCGATCGATGTCGCGCATGTCGAGACGTTTCCCAAAGTGCTTAAGCTGGATTATCTGAAACAGCAGGCGGCGCTGGCCGAGATGCCGCTGGTGCAGAAAGGCTCGCGACTGTCGGTGATGCCGGTGACCGCTGAGCAATGGGCTGCAGTTATTGCGTTACGCTGACGGGCGCCAAAAGATCGCAGCCTTCGGCAGCTCCTACAGGGAACCGCGCTCGGCGTAGGAGCTGCCGAAGGCTGCGATCTTGGCAATTAATCAGACAAGCCAAGACTCACTGGATGATCAGGTTGTTGAACAACAGATCCTCAACCACCGGGCTGCCGGTTTCGTCATTCATGATTTGCTGGGTCTGTTTAAGGGCTTCCTGACGCAGCTTTTCCTTGGCCTCGACGTTGTTCATCGCTTCGGTAGTCTGCTGGGCAAACAACGCCACCAGTTGATTACGAATCAACGGTTCGTTGGCTTTCACCAGTTTGGTCGCCTCATCACCGGTCACTCGCAACGCCACATCGGCCTTGTAGACCTTGAGCTTCGGCGTCCCGTCCAGCCCGTAGTTGCCCACGAACGGCGGGCTCAGGGTGATGTAATTGACCTTCGGAGCTGCACCTTCTTTGGCTTCTTCGGCCATCGCTGCCACAGGCAGAGACAGGGCCAGCAACAACATGATCCACGCTTTCACAATTCGCTCCTTATCCGGTTTGCGGCCTAGCATAACGACCCGCCGCTCAAGCACAAGCTTATGGCTGACTATCAGGGCCGGGCATGCTCGTTGACCCATCGACTCACACACCTACACTTATCGGCCATCACTCCCAAAGGAATAGCCCTGATGAAAGCCGTGCTGTGCAAAGCCTTCGGCCCTGCCGAATCGCTGGTGCTGGAAGACGTCGCCAGCCCTGTCGCGAAGAAGAATGAAATCCTGCTGGACGTGCACGCCGCCGGGGTGAATTTCCCGGATACGCTGATCATCGAGGGCAAATATCAGTTCAAACCGCCCTTCCCTTTTTCCCCGGGTGGCGAAGCGGCTGGCGTGGTCAGCGAAGTAGGCGAAAAGGTCAGCCACCTTAAGGTCGGCGATCGGGTCATGGCGCTGACCGGCTGGGGCAGTTTCGCCGAACGGGTCGCGGTGCCGGGCTACAACGTGCTGCCCATCCCGCCATCGATGGACTTCAACACCGCCGCCGCGTTCAGCATGACTTATGGCACTTCGATGCACGCGCTCAAGCAACGGGGCAACCTGCAACCGGGTGAAACCTTGCTGGTACTCGGTGCTTCCGGCGGTGTCGGTCTGGCCGCCGTGGAAATCGGCAAAGCCATGGGCGCCCGCGTAATCGCCGCCGCCAGCAGCGCCGAAAAACTCGCGGTGGCCAAAGCTGCCGGCGCCGATGAGCTGATCAACTACAGCGAAACCAGTCTCAAGGACGAAATCAAGCGCCTGACCGATGGCCAGGGCGCCGACGTGATCTACGACCCGGTGGGCGGCGACCTGTTCGACCAGGCCATCCGCGCCATTGCCTGGAACGGCCGTCTGCTGGTGGTGGGCTTTGCCAGCGGTCGCATCCCTGAGTTGCCGGTCAATCTTGCGCTGCTCAAAGGCGCAGCGGTGGTCGGCGTGTTCTGGGGTTCGTTCGCCCAGCGCCAGCCTCAAGACAACGCGGCGAACTTCCAGCAATTGTTTGGCTGGTTTGCCGAAGGCAAGTTGAAGCCGTTGGTGTCGCAGGTGTATCCACTGAGCAATGCGGCGCAGGCAATCAATGATCTTGGCCAGCGCAAAGCAGTCGGGAAAGTGGTGGTTCAGGTTCGCTGAGCCCAATAACGCGGTCTGGACTTCAAATGAAGTTGTTCAGACCGCTTCCTTCCCAATCAAACGAAGGACATTTCCCAAAGCCTCGTCCTATCCTGGAGCGAAATGCGTCATGAAGACCTGCCAGTAACGTTTCCCACAACGCCCTACATTTATACCTGAGCGACATGTTCATAAAGGAACATTCAATCTCCAGCATTTGCGCTATTTGGCCGATACGAACCGGTGCTATTTTCGGTAACGAAACTGTAACATTCGCATCCGCAGTCAAAACAAGAAATCTGGAGCTCTTGAATGTTTGCTTTCTTTCGTCCTGCCGCACATCAGGCTCCATTGCCTGAAGAAAAAATAGACAACACCTACCGTCGCCTTCGCTGGCAGATCTTCGCCGGTATTTTTATCGGCTACGCCGGCTATTACCTGCTGCGCAAAAACTTCTCCCTGGCCATGCCCTATCTGATCGAAGAGGGCTATACCCGCGGTGAGCTGGGCCTGGCGTTGTCGGCCATCGCCATTGCCTACGGCCTGTCCAAGTTCCTGATGGGCATCGTGTCCGACCGTTCCAATCCGCGTTTCTTCCTGCCCTTCGGCCTGTTGGTATCGGCCGTCGTGATGTTCATTTTCGGCTTCGCGCCCTGGGCGACGTCCAGCGTGACCATCATGTTCATCCTGCTCTTTATCAATGGCTGGGCTCAGGGCATGGGCTGGCCGCCGAGTGGGCGGACGATGGTGCACTGGTGGTCGCAGAAGGAACGCGGCGGCGTAGTGTCCTTGTGGAACGTGGCGCATAACGTCGGTGGCGGCCTGATCGGCCCGCTGTTCCTGCTCGGCATGGGCCTGTTCAATGACTGGCACGCAGCGTTTTATGTGCCGGCGGCGGTCGCCATGGCGGTGGCAGTGTTTGCCTTCGTCACCATGCGCGACACTCCGCAATCGGTGGGTCTGCCGCCGATCGAGAAGTACAAGAACGACTACCCGGAAGGCTACGACGCCAGCCACGAAGAAGAATTCAGCGCCAAGGAAATCTTCGTCAAATACGTGCTACGCAACAAAATGCTCTGGTACATCGCCCTGGCTAACGTCTTCGTCTACCTGTTGCGCTACGGCGTGCTGGACTGGGCACCGACCTACCTCAAGGAAGCCAAGGGCTTCACCGTGGATAAAACCTCGTGGGCCTACTTCTTCTACGAATGGGCAGGTATTCCGGGCACGCTGTTGTGTGGCTGGATGTCGGACAAGATCTTCCGTGGCAACCGTGGCCTGACCGGCATGGTGTTCATGGCATTGGTGACTGTTGCGACCCTGGTGTACTGGCTCAACCCGGCGGGCAACCCGACAGTCGACATGATCGCGCTCGTCTCGATCGGCTTCCTGATTTACGGCCCGGTGATGCTGATCGGCCTGCAAGCGCTGGAGTTGGCACCGAAGAAAGCCGCCGGTACGGCAGCGGGCTTCACGGGTCTGTTCGGTTATCTGGGTGGTTCGGTCGCGGCCAGTGCAGCGATGGGCTACACCGTGGACCACTTCGGCTGGGACGGCGGTTTCGTGCTGCTGATCGGCGCATGCTTACTGTCGATGGCCTTCCTTGCGCCAACGCTGTGGCACAAACAAGTCGCCAGTCAGAGTCGCGAAGCAATCGCCTGATCGGCCTTTGATTTGCAGCGCTTGAGCCGCGCCTCCAGATTCCGGTCTGGCATGGCGTGGCTACGCAGGGCGTGTGCGGTCTGCTCGACATAATCGCGAGTCGTGCCGTAACGCCCGCAAGCGTTTTCGAACACGTGGCTCAGCACGTGATCCGGCAAGTTGCCCGCATAGCTGGGCAGATGCCGCTCCAATACAAACCCCAACGCCTGAACCTGACTCCCGTCTTCAAGACGGCAGTTGAGCCAGTGTGGGCGATAGGACGGGAATGGCATTTCGCGCTGCCAAAGTGCGTAAAGAGAGGCTTCAAGTTGTTCTTCAGGCAAGCGATAGGCGAAGCCGCTGCAAGAACCACCGCGATCCAGGCCGAACACCAGCCCAGGCACTTCGGGCGTGCCGCGATGTTCGTGGGACCACAAATACAAACCGCGATGGTAGCCATGCACCCGACCGCGCACTCGCTCCACCGCTGCGCATTCGGGACGCCAGATCAGCGAACCGTAAGCGAACAGCCACACCGGCCCGCCTTTGTGGCGCGCCATTGTCGACTGCATTGAGCTGAGCAATTGTTCGTGCGTGAGCTGCGGCCCCAGATCGAGCCGCGGAGGGTAAGCCAGATTCAAAAAAGCAGATTCGATGGCACTCATGGCGATGAAATTTCGGCCCTGCAATCATTACAAAATATAAGCAACACTCACGTCATAGAACATATAGCAGTAATACTAAAACGAAAAGTGCTAAGAGACAGTCGACCTTCCGGAGCCGCCATAAGCAATCAAACGCCAATGCTGAAGGCCTTCCCATATACCCTAATATCATTTAGAAAAATTCTTAAATACCCGAATGAAATATACATAAGCATTAGCGCGTCTAGGATAAAGCCCACTTAGGAGAAACTTCCTATACATCCTTCAGTTTTCCCGCCTGTCCGTTGCAGTATGTATTGCGTATAACGACCACCCACAGGCGCAAGCCAAACTGCCTTACAGGCCTGACCGATGAAAAAACCATGGATTTACGGATTACTTCTGGTGCTTATGGCGCAGCAGTTGCGGGCAGAAGATACCTCCGAGAAGGACACGGGCTCTTGGTATTTGCAGACCAGCGTCTATACCAAACACTACTCCGACGACCCCGACCACAATAACAATCAGGACCTCATCGGCCTTGAGCGTGAGCAAGCGTCCGGTTGGTTGTTTGGTGGCGCAACTTTTCGCAACTCGTTCAGCCAGCGTTCATTTTATGCGTATGCGGGCAAACGCTACGAGAGCGCCGACTATCCCGTGTACTTCAAACTGAGTGGCGGTTTGCTACAAGGTTACAGCGGCAAATCCAAGGACAAGATCCCCCTGAATCATTTCGGCGTCGCGCCGGTGATCATTCCTTCACTCGGTGCACACTACGGACCGCTGGCAGCCGAGCTGGTGTTGCTCGGCTTCAATGCCGTCATGGTGACGACCGGGGTGCGCTTCTAGAACGGTTCGCCCATCTACGATCGCGGCGCGTACGCAAATACATCGGCGCGCATCTGATGAGCGTCCATCCCGGCTTCGACCAAAGCATCCAGCGTGCCGTAGACCATGGCCGGAGAGCCGCTGGCGTAGACATGCAAGGCTTTCAGATCAGTGAAGTCTTCACACACCGCCTCATGCAACATCCCGCAGCGCCCCCGCCAGCCGCATTGATCGCTGACGACTTTATGCAGGAATAGATTGGGCAGTTTCAGCCATTCATCCCAATGTTCGATGTCATAAAAATCTTCAGGACGACGCACGCCCCAATACAGATGCACCGGATGTTTGAAGCCCGTGGCACGGCAATGTTCGATCAGGCTATGGATCTGGCCCATGCCGGTGCCTGCAGCGATCAGCACCAGCGGACCGTCCGGCAACTCAGCCAAATGGGTGTCGCCGAACGGCATTTCGATCCGCACCATCGGGCTGCGTTGCAACTGGTCGATCAGGTTCAGCGCACTGCTTTCGCGCGCCAGCACATGGATTTCCAGATCACGCCCGCCATGCGGGGCTGAGGCCAGGGAGAACGCGGATTTATCACCATTCTCGCGCTCGATCATCAAGTACTGACCGGCGTGATAACGCGGTGGCTTGCCGGCCGGTGCTCGCAGACGCACACGCCAGGTATCGCCGCCGACGTCCCTGCATTCAATGACCTGACACGACAAGCTGCGCACCGGCAATTCTCCCTGCGCGAGCACGCCATCCCACAGCACGATGCAGTCTTCCAGCGGCTCTGCAATGCAAGTGTAGAACTCGCCATGGTCGCGCACACCGCCTTCCTGTTCGACCCGCCCTTCCACCAGCAGTGCGGCGCACACGTGGCAATTGCCGTTTCGACAGCTTTGCGGGCATTCAAAGCCCAGACGCCGAGCGCCATCGAGAATCCGCTCGCCGGGCAGAATCTGTAGCACTGCTCCGGAGGGCTGCAAGGTTACACGCATCAATCTATTCCTAACTGATTCCAGATGGCATCGATCCGCTGGGTAACGGCTTCGTCCTTGACGATCACCCGGCCCCACTCGCGAGTGGTTTCGCCCGGCCATTTATGCGTGGCATCGAGCCCCATCTTCGAACCCAGGCCGGAAACCGGCGAGGCGAAGTCCAGGTAATCGATCGGCGTGTTGTCGATCATCACCGTGTCGCGCTTGGGGTCCATGCGCGTGGTGATGGCCCAGATCACGTCGTTCCAGTCGCGTGCGTTGATGTCGTCGTCAGTGACGATAACGAACTTGGTGTACATGAACTGTCGCAAAAACGACCAGACACCCAGCATTACCCGCTTGGCATGGCCGGGATACGACTTCTTCATAGTCACGATGGCCATGCGGTACGAGCAGCCTTCAGGCGGCAAGTAGAAGTCGGTGATCTCGGGGAATTGCTTTTGCAGGATCGGCACGAACACTTCGTTCAGCGCCACGCCGAGAATCGCCGGCTCATCCGGTGGACGGCCGGTGTAGGTGCTGTGATAAATCGGTTTGATGCGGTGGGTGATGCGCTCGACGGTGAACACCGGGAAGCTGTCGACTTCGTTGTAGTAGCCGGTGTGGTCGCCGTACGGGCCTTCATCGGCCATTTCGCCCGGATGGATCACGCCTTCAAGGATGATCTCGGCAGTCGCCGGCACTTGCAGGTCGTTGCCACGGCACTTCACCAACTCGGTGCGGTTGCCGCGCAACAAGCCGGCGAAAGCGTATTCGGAAAGGCTGTCCGGGACCGGCGTTACAGCGCCAAGAATGGTCGCCGGGTCAGCGCCCAGCGCCACGGACACCGGGAACGGCTGGCCAGGATGCTTCTCGCACCACTCGCGGTAATCCAGCGCGCCGCCGCGGTGACTGAGCCAGCGCATGATGACCTTGTTGCGACCAATCACTTGCTGACGGTAGATGCCGAGGTTCTGGCGATCCTTGTTCGGACCTTTGGTGACGGTCAGGCCCCAGGTGATCAGCGGGCCGACATCGCCCGGCCAGCAGGTCTGCACCGGCAGCATAGCGAGGTCGACGTCGTCGCCTTCGATGACCACTTCCTGGCAGACCGCGTCTTTGACGACCTTCGGTGCCATGGCGATGATCTTGCGGAAGATCGGCAGCTTGGACCAGGCATCTTTCAGGCCTTTGGGCGGCTCGGGCTCCTTGAGGAACGCCAGCAGCTTGCCGATCTCGCGCAATTCGCTGACCGCCTCTGCGCCCATGCCCAGCGCCACGCGCTCAGGGGTGCCGAACAGGTTGCCGAGCACCGGGATGTCATAACCCGTGGGCTTTTCGAAAAGCAGGGCCGGACCTTTGGCCCGCAAGGTGCGGTCGCAGACCTCGGTCATTTCGAGCACTGGGGACACCGGAACCTGGATGCGCTTGAGTTCGCCGCGCTTTTCCAGGCCGCTGATAAAGTCGCGCAAGTCGCGATACTGCATGCGTGAGCCTCGTGTTGGCCGTGCCGTTCGGGGGTGGCAGTTTAGCGCCGAACCCCTCTATTCAGAACCACGAACTGCCGGTTCATCAAAAATCAGATAGCAAAAAGCCGGGTTTCCCCGGCTTTTTGGCCCGTTCGACTTACTTGCGTTTCATCGACAGGAAGAACTCATCGTTGGTCTTGGTCGTTTTCAGCTTGTCGACCAGGAACTCGATGGCAGCGATTTCGTCCATCGGGTGCAGCAGCTTGCGAAGGATCCACATGCGTTGCAACTCGTCGTCGGCAGTCAGCAACTCTTCGCGGCGGGTGCCGGAACGGTTGATGTTGATGGCCGGGAACACGCGTTTTTCAGCGATGCGGCGATCCAGAGGCAGTTCCATGTTGCCCGTGCCTTTGAATTCTTCGTAGATCACTTCGTCCATCTTCGAGCCGGTTTCAACCAGCGCAGTGGCAATGATGGTCAGCGAACCGCCTTCTTCGATGTTCCGCGCGGCGCCGAAGAAACGTTTCGGTTTCTCCAGGGCATGGGCATCGACACCACCGGTGAGCACTTTGCCGGAGCTCGGAATCACGGTGTTGTAGGCGCGAGCCAGACGGGTGATGGAGTCGAGCAGGATCACCACGTCCTTCTTGTGTTCGACCAGGCGCTTGGCCTTCTCGATCACCATTTCGGCAACCTGCACGTGGCGGGTTGGCGGCTCATCGAACGTCGAGGCAACCACTTCGCCGCGCACGGTGCGCTGCATTTCGGTTACTTCTTCCGGACGTTCGTCGATCAGCAAAACGATCAGATGAACTTCAGGGTTATTACGAGCGATGTTCGCTGCGATGTTCTGCAGCATGATGGTTTTACCGGCTTTCGGCGGTGCAACGATCAGACCGCGCTGGCCTTTGCCGATCGGGGCGCACAGGTCGATGACACGACCGGTCAAGTCTTCGGTGGAACCGTTGCCGGCTTCCATCTTCATGCGCACGGTCGGGAACAGCGGGGTCAGGTTCTCGAAGAGAATCTTGTTTTTCGCGTTCTCGGGACGATCGTAGTTGATCGTGTCGACCTTGAGCAGCGCGAAATAACGCTCGCCTTCCTTTGGAGGACGGATCTTGCCAACGATGGTGTCACCGGTGCGCAAGTTGAAGCGACGGATCTGACTCGGCGAGACGTAGATATCGTCTGGGCCGGCGAGATAGGAAGCGTCAGCGGAGCGTAGGAAGCCGAAGCCGTCCTGGAGAATCTCCAGCACGCCATCACCGGAGATTTCCTCGCCGCTTTTCGCGTGCTTTTTGAGCAGGGAGAAAATCACGTCCTGCTTGCGCGAACGGGCCATATTTTCTATGCCCATCTGTTCGGCCAATTCGAGCAGTTCGGTAATCGGCTTTTGCTTGAGTTCAGTCAGATTCATATAGGAATGACGTAATCATTTATGGAGGGGGGAAATTAAGCTTTTGGCTTAATGAGGCCGCGCCGCAGAGAAGGCGACAGGATCGCGTACTTATTCGAAAAGGAGTGCGTCGGCGACGGCTAGCAGGGGGCAGTGGAGAAACCAGTGCGGGGCCGAATGTACCACCTGAGTTTCGGAGCGTCTAGCCCTGAATAACGAAAAGGCCCCGCAATATGCGGGGCCTTTTAAATGACGCTTTACAACGATGCTTAGATGTTGGCGTCGAGGAAGGCAGCCAGTTGCGACTTCGACAGTGCACCGACCTTGGTGGCTTCAACGTTGCCGTTTTTGAACAACATCAGAGTCGGGATACCACGCACGCCGTGCTTGGCCGGGGTTTCCTGGTTCTCGTCGATGTTCAGTTTGGCAACGGTCAGCTTGCCTTTGTAGGTTTCAGCAATTTCGTCCAGAACAGGAGCGATCATTTTGCAAGGGCCGCACCATTCAGCCCAGTAGTCGACCAGTACAGCGCCTTCGGCCTTGAGGACGTCGACGTCGAAGCTAGCGTCGGTGACGTGTTTAATAAGATCGCTGCTCATGGAAGTCTCCAGGTTGTAAGCAAAAAAACGTGGCCCATCATAGCTGCCCTTCCCTCGTTCAGGAAGGTGCAGATGATTGAGTCTCGCTATGGTGCCGCATGAGTTTGGGTATAGCCCAAGTCACGAGGTGGCGGGAGCGACGAAGGCAATTCCTGTGCGCAGCGCCGCGTTGCGCACATGTTCGTGCATGGCCTTCTGCGCTGCGCCGGACGCCCGCCGGGCCAGTGCGCGGAGGATTTTGCGGTGTTCCTGCCAGGTTTCCATGGCCCGCTCTGCCCGGATGAACGGTAGTTTCTGGCTCTCTAGAAAAATGTCGGCGCTGGCCGTCAGAATGCTCAGCATCGCTTGATTGCCGCTTGCCAGCAGGATGCGCCGGTGAAACTCGAAATCCAGTCGCGCCGCGGCCTCGAAGTCGCCGGCCTTCAATTCGATGCGCATGGCGGCGACGTTATCTTCCAGTGCATCAAGCTCGTGAGTACTCAGGGTCACCGCGGCCAAACCGGCGGCAAAGCCTTCCAGGGCATAGCGCAACTGAAAGATGTCCAGCGGCGAGGCCTGAGCCGCGAACGGCCAACTCAGCCCCGCATCACCTCGCGGCAAATCAACCGGCGGCTGCACGAACACGCCTTTGCCCGGCTGGATGCTGATCACGCCCAGCGCACTCAGCGATGACAACGCCTCTCTCAGCGAGGCACGACTGACCCCCAATTGCACCGCCAAATCCCGTTGCGAGGGCAATGCATCGCCCGGCCCGAAACCTTGCTCGGTGATGAGTTTACGGATGGCTTGCAGCGCCACTTCAGGTACGGCGCGGGAGATCGAGTTCATGGTTTTTCAGACGAACCAGGCCAATGAGCGGTTAGTTGTAAAGCTATTCGCGACGCCCGGCAAGTCGTGCCCCATGGGGGTTCGACGAATTCCAGTGGTGCGCTATCGGGGTGCGAAACCCTGCACGACTGTTCAGACCAGTAAGACCGAATTAGTCCAGCAAAACCGTGGCCTGCGGCATCTAAAACCGACTCTTGGCACGGCCCGTGCTCTGTCGATCCGCAGAATTCACTTCTCGCCGATTCGGAGATTTGCCATGACCCAGCGTTACAGCGCCCTCCTCGCCGCCCTGTTTGCCAGCCTGATGCTGAGCCAGGCGCCCGCCCACGCCGACGGTCTGGAGGATGTGGTCAAGCGCGGCGTCCTCAAGGTTGCCGTGCCTCAGGACTTCCCGCCCTTCGGCTCGGTCGGCCCGGACATGAAACCGCGCGGCCTGGACATCGATACTGCAAAACTGCTGGCCGACCAACTCAAGGTCAAACTCGAGCTGACGCCGGTCAACAGCACCAACCGCATTCCGTTCCTGACCACCGGCAAGGTCGATCTGGTGATCTCCAGCCTCGGCAAGAACCCCGAGCGCGAGAAGGTCATCGACTTCTCCCGTGCCTACGCGCCGTTCTACCTCGCCGTATTTGGTCCGCCAGACGCCAGTATCAAAAGCCTGGACGACCTCAAGGGCAAAACCATCAGCGTCACCCGTGGCGCCATCGAAGACATCGAGCTGACCAAAGTCGCGCCCGAAGGCGTGACCATCAAGCGCTTCGAAGACAACAACTCGACCATCGCCGCTTACCTCGCCGGGCAAGTTGATCTGATCGCCAGCGGCAACGTGGTGATGGTGACCATCAGCGAGCGCAACCCGAAACGTATTCCGGCGCTGAAAGTGAAGCTCAAGGATTCGCCGGTCTACGTCGGCGTGAACAAAAACGAGCCGGCGCTGCTGGACAAGGTCAACCAGATCCTCGCCACCGCCAAGACCGACGGCGCACTGGAGAAGAACTCCCGGACCTGGCTCAAAGAGCCGCTGCCGGCCGATCTCTGATTGTCGTGCGACGCCGTTTAAACAAGGAGCCTAAACATGGCTTATCAGTTCGATTTCATTCCGGTGGTGCAAAACACCGACCTGCTGCTGCGCGGTGCGCTGTTCACCCTTGAACTGACGGCCATCGGCGCGGTGCTCGGGGTGGGGCTGGGCATCGTCGGGGCGCTGGTGCGGGCGTGGAACATCCGTCCGTTCGCCGGCATTTTCGGGGTCTACGTCGAGTTGATCCGCAACACGCCGTTTTTGGTGCAGTTGTTTTTCATCTTCTTCGGCCTGCCGTCACTGGGCGTGCAGATTTCCGAGTGGCAGGCGGCGGTGCTGGCGATGGTGATCAACCTCGGCGCCTATTCCACCGAGATCATCCGCGCGGGCATCCAAGCAATCCCTCGAGGACAGCTTGAAGCCGCTGCGGCGCTGGCAATGACGCGCTTCGAAGCCTTTCGCCACGTGGTGCTGCTGCCGGCGCTGGGCAAGGTTTGGCCGGCATTGAGCAGCCAGATAATCATCGTGATGCTGGGTTCGGCGGTCTGCTCGCAGATCGCCACCGAAGAGCTGAGCTTCGCCGCCAACTTCATTCAGTCGCGCAACTTCCGCGCCTTTGAAACCTACGCCCTGACCACGCTGCTCTACCTGTGCATGGCGCTACTGATCCGCCAGTTGCTGAACTGGATTGGCCGCCGTTTTGTCGCAAGGAGCAGCCAATGAGCGATTTCACCTTCTGGGACGTCGTACGCAACCTGCTCACCGGCCTGCAATGGACCCTGGCGCTGTCGCTGGTCGCATTTATCGGTGGCGGACTGATCGGCTTGCTGATCATGATCATGCGCATCTCGAAAAAATCCCTGCCCCGCAGCTTCGCCCGCACCTACATCGAACTGTTCCAGGGCACGCCGCTGTTGATGCAGCTGTTTCTGGTGTTCTTCGGTGTGGCGTTGGCCGGGGTAGAGATTTCGCCGTGGATGGCCGCGGCGATTGCCCTGACGCTGTTCACCAGCGCCTACCTGGCGGAGATCTGGCGTGGTTGCGTCGAATCGATCCCCAACGGCCAGTGGGAAGCCTCGTCGAGCCTGGCGCTGAACCCGCTGGAGCAACTGCGCTACGTGATCCTGCCGCAAGCATTGCGGATCGCCGTCGCGCCGACCGTGGGCTTCTCCGTGCAAGTGGTCAAAGGCACCGCCGTCACCTCGATCATCGGCTTCACCGAACTGACCAAGACCGGCGGCATGCTCGCCAACGCAACCTTCGAACCGTTCATGGTCTACGGCCTCGTGGCCCTCGGTTACTTCCTGCTCTGCTACCCCTTGTCCCTCAGTGCCCGCTACCTGGAAAGGAGACTGCATGCCTCTGCTTAGAATTTCCGCTTTGCATAAATATTACGGCGATCACCATGTACTCAAAGGCATCGACCTGAGCGTCGAGGAAGGCCAGGTGGTGGCGATCATCGGCCGCAGCGGTTCGGGAAAATCCACCTTGCTGCGCACCCTCAATGGCCTGGAATCGATCAACGACGGCGTGATTGAAGTCGACGGCGACTACCTCGACGCCGCTCGTGCGGATCTGCGCAGCTTGCGACAGAAAGTCGGGATGGTGTTTCAGCAGTTCAACCTGTTCCCGCACCTGACGGTCGGCGAGAACGTGATGCTCGCGCCGCAAGTGGTGCAGAAAGTACCGAAAGCCAAAGCGGCCGAACTGGCGCGGGAGATGTTGGAGCGGGTCGGGCTGGGGGAGAAATTCGATGCCTTCCCGGATCGGTTGTCTGGCGGGCAGCAACAGCGGGTGGCGATTGCCCGGGCGCTGGCGATGTCGCCGAAGGTCTTGCTGTGCGATGAGATTACCTCGGCGCTGGACCCGGAATTGGTCAATGAAGTGCTGAGTGTGGTCCGGCAACTGGCCAAGGAAGGGATGACGTTGATTATGGTCACCCATGAGATGCGTTTTGCCCGGGAGGTTGGGGATAAGTTGGTGTTCATGCATCAGGGCAAGGTGCATGAGGTGGGGGATCCGAAGATTTTGTTCGCCAGCCCGCAGACGGCGGAGCTGGCAAACTTTATTGGGACGGTTGAGGCGGCGGGCTGAAAGGTCCTCAGCGCCATTGAGGCCGCCATCGCGAGCAAGCTCGCTCCCACAGGGTTCGGTGTGCGCCGCGATTCCGTAAACGACACAAAATCCATGTGGGAGCGAGCTTGCTCGCGATTGGCCGCGCAGCGGCCATCTGCTTTCCTGCGCAGGATCAAGGCTTTGAACACTGCGCGTTGGCGGCAGCGTTTGATCGTGGCACGATGTCGAGGTTATCGACCGAGACCCCCTGACCATGCCGCAATCCCAAGCCAAGAATCTGTCCCTGATCGCCGCAATCGACCTGGGCTCCAACAGCTTTCACATGGTCGTGGCCAAGGCCCAGAACGGCGAAATCCGTATTCTCGAGCGTCTCGGGGAGAAGGTTCAGCTGGCCGCCGGCATCGACGATGAGCGCCAGCTCAGTGAAGAATCCATGCAACGCGGGCTCGATTGCCTTAAGCGTTTTGCCCAACTGATCAACGGTATGCCGCCCGGCGCCGTGCGGATCGTCGGCACCAACGCCCTGCGTGAAGCCCGTAACCGTGGCGAATTCATCCACCGCGCTGAAGAAATCCTTGGCCACCCGGTGGAAGTCATCTCCGGCCGAGAAGAAGCACGCCTGATTTACCTCGGCGTTTCCCACACCCTCGCTGACACCCCGGGCAAACGCCTGGTGGCCGACATCGGCGGCGGCAGTACCGAATTCATCATCGGCCAGCGCTTCGAACCGCTGCTGCGCGAAAGCCTGCAAATGGGCTGCGTCAGCTACACCCAACGCTATTTCAAGGACGGCAAGATCACCCCGGCCCGCTACGCCCAGGCGTACACGGCGGCGCGGCTGGAGATCATGAGCATCGAACACGCCCTGCACCGCCTGACCTGGGATGAAGCCATCGGCTCCTCGGGCACCATCCGCGCCATTGGCCTGGCGCTGAAGGCCGGCGGTCATGGCACTGGTGAGGTCAACGCCGAAGGCCTTGCCTGGCTCAAGCGCAAGCTGTTCAAACTGGGCGATGTCGACAAGATCGATTTCGAAGGCATCAAGCCTGACCGCCGGGCGATCTTTCCGGCGGGTCTGGCGATTCTCGAAGCGATCTTCGACGCGCTCGAGCTGCAACGCATGGACCACTGTGAAGGCGCCCTGCGCGAAGGCGTGCTCTATGACCTGTTGGGCCGTCATCATCACGAAGACGTCCGTGAGCGCACCCTCAGCTCGTTGATGGAGCGCTATCACGTCGATCTGGAGCAAGCAGTGCGCGTTGAGCGCAAGGCGTTGCATGCTTTCGATCAAGTGGCTGAGGATTGGGAGCTGGATGACGGGGTCTGGCGTGAGTTGCTCGGCTGGGCGGCCAAGGTCCATGAAGTGGGCCTGGACATCGCTCACTATCACTACCACAAGCACGGCGCCTACCTGATCGAGCACTCGGACCTGGCCGGGTTCTCCCGCGAAGACCAGCAAATGCTCGCGCTATTGGTGCGCGGCCACCGGCGCAATATTCCGAAGGACAAGTTTGCCGAGTTCGGCGATGACGGTATCAAGCTGATTCGCCTGTGCGTGCTGCTGCGCTTTGCGATTCTGTTCCATCACATCCGCGGCACCCAGGAAATGCCCCAGGTCGTGCTGCACGCCAATGGCGACAGCCTGGATGTGTTGTTCCCGGATAACTGGCTGGACGAAAACCAGCTGACTCAGGCCGACTTCGGTCTGGAAGCGGAGTGGCTGACCCGCGTAGGCTTCACCCTGAACGTTCGCTAACACCGTTTCTGTGGTGAGGGGATTTATCCCATCACCACAGGTAAGTAGCTAAAACCAAAAAGGGCGACCCATATGGATCGCCCTTTTTTACCCAACCGAATCTGCGTTAACGAACGGGCAGAATCGGGCTGCCCAAACGTTCCAGCAAAGTCGCCTGCGCGCTGCGCGGGTTCTGGTTGCCGGTCGGCGTGTTGCGGATGTAACGGCCGTCCGCCTGCAGGCTCCAGCTGTGAGTGTTATCGGTGAGATACAGCTCCAGCTCTTTCTTGACCCGCATGATCAGCTTCTTGCCCTCGACCGGGAAGCAAGTCTCGACGCGCTTGTCGAGGTTGCGCTCCATCCAGTCGGCGCTGGACAGGAACATCTGCTCTTCGCCGCCATTGAGGAAGTAGAAGACCCGGGTGTGTTCCAGGAAGCGACCGATGATCGAGCGCACGTGGATGTTGTGCGAAACCCCGGCGATGCCCGGACGCAGGCAGCACATGCCGCGCACCACCAGATCGATGCGCACCCCGGACTGACTGGCCTTGTACAGCGCGCGGATGATCTTCGGATCGGTCAGCGAGTTGAACTTGGCGATGATGTGCGCCGGTTTGCCATCGAGGGCGAACTGGGTCTCCCGGGCAATCATGTCGAGCATGCCCTTCTTCAGCGTGAACGGCGCGTGCAGCAGCTTTTTCATGCGCAGGGTCTTACCCATGCCGATCAGCTGGCTGAACAGTTTGCCGACGTCTTCGCACAAGGCGTCATCCGAGGTCAGCAAGCTGTAGTCGGTGTACAGACGGGCGTTGGCCGCGTGGTAGTTGCCGGTACCCAAGTGGGCGTAACGGACAATCTCGCCGGCCTCGCGACGCAAGATCAGCATCATCTTGGCGTGGGTCTTGAAACCGACCACGCCGTAAATCACCACCGCACCGGCCGCTTGCAGACGGCTGGCCAGTTGCAGGTTGGACTCTTCGTCGAACCGCGCACGCAACTCGATCACCGCAGTGACTTCCTTGCCGTTACGCGCCGCATCGACTAGCGCATCGACGATTTCCGAGTTGGCGCCGGAGCGGTACAGGGTCTGACGGACCGCTAATACATGCGGGTCCTTGGCCGCCTGGCGCAGCAGGTCGACCACCGGAGTGAAGGACTCGAACGGGTGCAGCAGCAGGATGTCCTGCTTGCTGATCACGCTGAAGATGTTCTCGCTGTTTTGCAGCAGTTTCGGGATCTGCGGGGTGAACGGTGTGTATTGCAGCGCTCGCTGACTGTCCAGACCGGTGATGCTGAACAGGCGGGTCAGGTTGACCGGACCGTTGACCTGATACAGCTCGGTCTCGTGCAGGTTGAACTGCTTGAGCAAGTAGTCGGACAGGTGTTTCGGGCAGGTGTCGGCGACTTCCAGGCGCACCGCGTCACCGTAGCGACGGGAGAACAACTCGCCGCGCAGGGCGCGGGCCAGGTCTTCTACATCTTCGGTGTCGACGGCGAGGTCGGCGTTTCGGGTCAGACGGAACTGGTAGCAGCCCTTGACCTTCATGCCCTGGAACAGGTCATCGGCGTGCGCATGGATCATCGACGACAGGAACACGTAGTTGTCGCCCGAGCCGCCCACTTCTTCCGGCAACTTGATGACGCGCGGCAGCAGGCGTGGCGCCGGGATGATCGCCAGACCGGAATCGCGACCGAAGGCGTCGATACCTTCGAGCTCGACGATGAAGTTCAGGCTCTTGTTGACCAGCAACGGGAACGGGTGCGTCGGGTCCAGGCCAATCGGGGTAATGATCGGCGCGATCTCATCGCGGAAATAGCGGCGCACCCAGGTTTTGATCTTGGTGGTCCAGTGACGCCGGCGGATGAAGCGGACCTGATGCTTTTCCAGTTCCGGCAACAGAATATCGTTGAGGATCGCGTACTGGCGGTCAACGTGACCGTGCACCAGTTCGCTGATGCGGGCCAGGGCCTGGTGCGGTTGCAGGCCATCGGCGCCGGCCTGTTCACGGGCGAAGGTGATCTGCTTCTTCAGGCCGGCCACACGAATCTCGAAGAACTCGTCCAGGTTGCTGGAGAAGATCAGCAGAAACTTCAGCCGCTCCAGCAACGGGTAGGACTCATCCAGTGCCTGCTCCAGCACGCGGATGTTGAACTGCAGTTGCGAAAGCTCGCGATGGATGTACAGGCTGCTGTCATCCAGGCCGGGAATGGCAATCGCCGGTGCCGCTACTGCGGCCTCGGCCACCGCTGCGGGAGCAGCAGGCTCCAGTTCCGGCGGGGTTTCGGCGATTTGCTCCACCACAGGTTGAGCGTCTTTTACGGCAACTTCAGTGAGTACTTCGGTATTCATCGAATGTTCCTGGGAGGGCTATTTTTGCTCTCGTAACAATTGAGCAGCACGGACGGCAAAGTAAGTCAGGATGCCATCAGCGCCTGCACGTTTAAAAGCGGTCAGGGATTCGAGGATAACCCCTTCGCTCAACCAGCCATTCTGGATTGCCGCCATGTGCATGGCATATTCACCGCTGACCTGATAAACAAAGGTCGGCACTTTAAATTCTTCTTTGACCCGGTAGAGGATGTCCAGATACGGCATCCCTGGCTTGACCATGACCATGTCCGCGCCTTCTGACAAGTCTGCCGCCACTTCGTGCAGGGCTTCGTTGCTGTTGGCCGGGTCCATTTGATAGGAGGCCTTGTTGGCCTTGCCCAGGTTCAGCGCTGAACCGACCGCATCGCGGAACGGGCCGTAATAGGCGCTGGCGTACTTCGCCGAGTAAGCCATGATCCGCACGTTGACGTGATCGGCCAGTTCAAGCGCTTCTCGGATCGCCTGGATGCGACCGTCCATCATGTCCGACGGGGCCACCACCTGAGCACCGGCTTGGGCGTGGGACAGCGCCTGCTTGACCAGTGCGTCGACGGTGATGTCGTTCTGCACGTAGCCTTCTTCGTCGAGGATGCCGTCCTGGCCGTGGGTGGTGAACGGGTCCAGGGCGACGTCGGTGATCACGCCCAGTTCAGGAAATTGCGCACGCAACGCACGGGTGGCGCGCTGGGCGATCCCGTTCGGGTTCCAGGCTTCGGCGGCGTCCAGAGACTTGAGCTCCGGCGGCGTCACCGGGAACAACGCCAAGGCCGGAATCCCCAGCTCGACCCACTTGGCCGCTTCTTCAAGCAACAGATCGATGGTCAGGCGCTCGACGCCTGGCATCGACGCCACCGCTTCGCGACGGTTTTCACCGTCCAGCACGAACACCGGCAGGATCAGATCGTCGACGGTCAGAACGTTTTCACGGACCAGTCGACGCGAAAAATCATCACGGCGATTGCGACGCAGGCGGGTTGCAGGAAACAAACGGTTGGCGGGGGTAAAGCTCACGGCAGACTCCTGAGCCCGCACTGGCGGGCGAGCGTGACAGTTATAAGCGGGCATTATGACGAACAGATGTCAGTTGTGCTTAGCCCTGTGACACGCAGCCGCATTCCATTGTCCTTGTAGGAAATGTTCACGTCGAGACACATTTGGACACTTTCATGAATGTTCCCGAAGGGTTAGGCTGCGCGTTCATTTCGCCAGCATCCAGACAATGCTCCAACAATTTCTTCAGGAATTCGGCTACTTCGCCCTCTTTCTCGGCACGTTTTTCGAAGGCGAAACCATTCTGGTGCTCGCAGGCTTCCTCGCGTTCCGCGGATACATGGACCTCAAAGTGGTCATGATCGTGGCGTTCCTCGGTAGTTATGCCGGTGATCAGCTCTGGTATTTCCTGGGGCGCAAGCACGGCCGCAAGTTGCTGGCACGCAAACCGCGCTGGCAGATGATGGGCGATCGGGCGCTGGAACATATCCGCAAGCACCCGGACATCTGGGTGCTGAGCTTCCGTTTTGTCTATGGCCTGCGCACGGTGATGCCCGTGGCGATCGGCCTGTCGGGCTATCCGCCAGGACGTTATCTGCTGCTCAACGGGATTGGTGCCGCGATCTGGGCCGCCGCGCTGGCTGCCGCCGCGTATCACTTCGGTGCGGTGCTCGAAGGCATGCTTGGCAGCGTCAAGAAGTACGAGCTGTGGGTGCTCGGCGCCTTGCTGATCCTGGGCTTTGGCCTGTGGTTGCGCCGGCGCTTCAAGAATGCCCGCCTGGCGAAGAAGATCTACGCCGACGAGCAGGCCGAACGCGCAAAATCTGCCGAGACTAAGACGCCAGGCGAGTGAAACGGTTTCTGCAACAGTAGAGACCGATTCCGCTGAGCAGGCTGTAACTCAGCAGGCCGACCCAGCCTGCCGCGCTGGCAGGCCACAGCCCAACGACCGGCGCCAGCCACACCAGCGGCACATTCGACGCCAGGCGCAGCAGCTCCAGCTTCAGCGCCCACGGACGATTCTCCAGGGCCACGCCCAACGTAAACAAACCCAACGCCACGGCACTCCAGCCGAGCACCAGCGCGGCGGTTGGCAAACTGTGCTCCAGGTTCATCAAATAGCTACCCAGCGCGATGTAGACGCAGAACTGCAACACGACATACAACTGCTGACGCCCGTCCAGCGGCACTTCGAATTTACGGAACTGACTCAGGTCTGGCTTGTTCATCGGGTACCTGGCCGCCACGTCCGCCGGCCGCCAACCGGTGCGCATGAACCAGATGCGCAGCTTGTCCCATTTGCTTTGCGCACGCCGCGCGTCATCCCACAGCTGCGCGTAGAACTGCACGTTCGCCCACACCGGATTCCAGCTCGCGAGCGGCGTAGTGACACCGAAAATCACCGGTTCGTTATCGTCCTCTTCCTGGAACGAGCCGAATAGACGGTCCCAAATAATGAACACCCCGCCGTAGTTACGATCCATGTAGAGAGCGTTCTGTGCATGGTGAGCCCGATGATTGGACGGCGTGACGAAGAACCACTCGAACCAGCCGAGCTTGGGAATGTGTTTGGTATGCACCCAGAATTGGTACAGCAAGTTCAGCGAGGCGACGCTTATGAAGACCAGCAGCGGCACGCCGAGCACGGCCATCGGCAGGTAGAAGATCCAGCTCAACAGGAAGCCGGTACTGGTCTGGCGCAGCGCCGTGGACAGGTTGTAATCCTCGCTCTGGTGATGCACCGAGTGCGCTGCCCAGAAGATGTTGCGTTCGTGGCCCATGCGATGCAGCCAGTAGTAGCAGAAGTCGTAGAGGACAAAGGCGAAAATCCAGACCCAAACGCTGTCGGCGGAGAGTTCAAACAGCGCCAGGTGCTTGAGGGCAAATGCATACGTCACCAGGCCGACGCCTTTGGTCAACAGGCCGGTGGTGGTCGACAGCACGCCGGTGCTCATGCTGTTGATCGCGTCAGCCACACGATAATTGCTCACTCCGCGCCAACGGTCGGCCAGCAGTTCGACGGCAATCAGCACAAAGAAAAACGGCACCGCATACAGAATGAAGTCCATGACGCGCCCTGATCGGAATCTTGAGGACAGATCCTAGGTGTAGCCGCGAATTAACCCTATGGCAACGAGTGACAAATTAGTGGACATTTAACGCCATGAATCTGGAGAAAAGCCCATGAGCAAAAAAATTGCAGTGATCCTATCCGGCTGTGGCGTGTACGACGGCGCCGAGATACACGAAAGCGTGATCACCCTGCTGCGCCTGGACCAGCGGGGGGCTCAGGTGCAGTGTTTCGCACCGAACATCGCGCAGCTACATGTGATCAATCACCTGACCGGCGAAGAAATGCCCGAGTCGCGCAACGTGCTGGTGGAATCGGCGCGGATCGCCCGGGGCAATATCAAGGATATCCGCGAAGCGGACGTTGAAGACTTCGATGCGCTGATCGTTCCGGGCGGTTTCGGGGCGGCCAAGAACCTGTCGAACTTCGCCGTCGAAGGCGCCGGCTGCACCGTGCAACCGGAAGTCCTGGCGCTGGCTGAAGCCTTTGCCGAGGCCAGTAAACCGGTCGGGCTGATCTGCATCTCGCCGGCGCTCGCGGCGAAGATCTATGGACCGGGTGTGACCTGCACCATCGGCAACGACGCCGATACTGCAGCCGCCATGAACAAGATGGGCGCTACACACGAAGATTGCGCGGTGAGCGACATCGTCGAAGACAAGGCCCGCAAACTGGTGTGCACCCCGGCTTATATGCTGGCCCAATCGATCAGTGAAGCGGCGTCAGGCATCAACAAACTGGTCGACCGCGTTCTGGAACTGACCCACGAAAACGACGCCTGACACGCTCCCACAGTGTTCACCACAAGGCTCAGGTTTTGCGGGAAAGCCGCGTGAGGATCCGGTCCAGCGCATTGGCAAACGCCTGCTTCTCACGCTCACCAAATGGCGCTGGCCCGCCGCTCATCTGCCCCTGTTCACGTAGATCGGTGAACAGGTTACGCACCGCCAATCGGTCGCCCATGTTCTGCGCATCGAACTCTTTGCCCCGTGGATCCAGCGCCGCAACGCCCTTTTTCACCAGTCGGTCGGCCAGCGGCACATCGCTGCAGATCACCAATTCACCGGGTACCGCGTGTTCCACCAGATAGTCGTCGGCGGCATCCGGACCGCTTGGCACCACGATCAGCTTCACCAGGGCCAAACCCGGTTTGATCTGCGGCTGTCCGGCCACCAGCACCACTTCGAACTGGCGCTTGAGGGCGAACTTCACCACCAGATCCTTGGCCGCCCGGGGGCAGGCGTCGGCATCGATCCACACACGCATGTTTTTACCTCTTGAGGATCACTCGGATCAGGAAACCTGCACCCGCCGCTTCTCAGCCAGCCGACTACGGCTATACAGCACGATGATCGCGATAATCGCCACCGCCTGCGCACTCAGCGAATACGCATCAGCGTGGATCCCCAGCCAGTCGAAGTCAAAGAACGGCACCGGCCGGGTGCCGAAAATCCCGGCTTCCTGCAACGCCTTCACGCCATGCCCGGCAAACACCACCGACAACGCACACAACAGACCGGCGTTGATACTGAAGAACAGTGACAGCGGCAGCTTCGCCGAGCCACGCAGAATCACCCAAGCCAGACCGACCAGCAACACCAACGCCGTCGCACCACCCGCCAGGACCGCGTTATGGCCCGCTGGACCTGCCTGCAGCCACAGGGTCTCGTAGAACAGGATCACTTCAAACAGTTCGCGATACACCGAGAAGAACGCCAGCGTCGCAAACCCGAAACGCCCACCGCCGCCCACCAGAGTGCTCTTGATGTAATCCTGCCAAGCCGCCGCGTGACGACGGTCGTGCATCCACACGCCGAGCCAAAGCACCATGACGGCGGCAAACAACGCCGTCGCGCCTTCCAGCAATTCGCGCTGCGAGCCGCTGACATCGATCACATACGCCGCCAACGCCCAAGTCCCGAGACCGGCCAGCAGCGCCAGCCCCCAGCCGACGTTGACGCTGCGCACCGCCGATTGCTGGCCGGTGTTGCGCAGGAACGCGAGGATCGCCGCGAGCACCAGAATCGCTTCCAGGCCTTCGCGCAACAGAATCAATAAACCGGAGATGTAGCTCAGGGACCAACTCAAACCATCGCTGCCCAGCAGGCCGGCAGACGTCTTCAACTTGGTCTTGGCCGCGTCCAGTCGTTGCTGGACCTGGGCCATCGGCAAACCGTCCTGCAAGGACTGACGGTAAGCCATCAGCGATTTTTCAGTGTCTTTGCGCACATTGGCGTCGACGTTATCCAGAGAACTTTCGACCAGTTCGAAGCCCTCCAGATAAGCCGCCACCGACAGGTCATAGGCCTGATCGTGATCACCCGCACGGTAGGCCGCGATGCTCTTGTCCAGGGTCGCGGCGGTGTAGTCGAGCAACTGCGCCGGGCCACGCTTGACCTGCGGCGGTTGCGCCCGTTGCGACCGGAAGGTCGCCGCAGCTTGCGGCCCCTCGGCAACCTGCACTTCTGCGGGAGTCTGCCGGGCCAGGTCGGCGATGTTGTAGGTTTTTTCGGATTTTGCAGCAGCCGGGTCGGCGCTGAAGCTGGCGATGTAGGTCGCCAGGTCCCAACGCTGACGATCGTCCAGCTGATCGGCGAAGGCCGGCATGTCGGTGCCTTCAACGCCCATCCCCAAGGTGTTGTAGATCGCGTAGAGGCTCAGTCGGCCCAGTCGCGCGGCATCTCGCAGATTGGCTGGTGGCGGCGTCATGCCGACGCCTGCCGGGCCGTCACCGGCTCCCGCGTCGCCGTGGCACACCGAGCATTGCTGTGCATACAGCGGAGCACCACGGCTTGGGTCGGGGGTAATCACTGGGGCCTGACTGACTTCATAAGCCACCGCCAGCTTCGCCCCAAGCTGCCGAGCCTGGCGGGCGACGTCGGCGCCGTCTTTGCGCGCAGCGATTGCTCTGCGCAAATCGCCGACGCCCTGCTCCAGCTCCGTGCGTTCGGGCCTGACCGGCAATCCGCTGACCAGGTCTTGCAGAACCCCGAGAAACTCCAATTGTTCGCGGTATTCCGACTCATCAATGACCTTACCGGCCTGGACCGTTACCGGGTAATCGGCGCCAATGTAGTCGAGTAAATGCAGCGCCTTTGGCGCGCCTTCCGCCGTTTCGGCCAGCGCGTTGAAGCTGCAAAACGCAATAACAGGCAGCACTAGCCATGCCAGAAAGCGGGAGGAGGCAATCATAAACGAATCTCAAATGGAAATACGAAGTAACACATTGTTCACTTCCAATGCGTTTCACTCAAGCTTTGTTGGTATTTCCTGCACGACAGCGTGCAAAGTCAGCGTGTCTAGTCCTGAAAAACAGATCAGAAGGTGTAAACCTTATTCAGGACGGAACAGCGACAAATAAAAAAGGCGACCTGAAAAGGTCGCCTTTTTAGTGCCTGACGGTTTTACACAGCCACTTTGCGAAGGGTCGCCATGAATGCCGCCGCACCAATGAACAGCCCGGCAAACGTGCGGTTCATACGTCTCTGCTGCTTGGGCGTGCGCAACATCCGCAGCACCTTCGATGCAAGCCCGGTGTAACCGGCCATGACGATCAGATCAACGCAGACCATGGTCACACCAATGATCAGGTACTGGATCAGCAGCGGCGCATGCGGATCAATGAACTGCGGCAACACCGCCAGCATGAACACCAGCGCCTTGGGGTTGCTGATGTTCACCAGAAAACCACGGAACACCAGGGCCATCGGCCTGCCAATCTGACGCACGGCCGCGTCTTCGCTCATGTCGCTGGGCAGCGCACGCCATTGCTTGATCGCAAGGTAAACCAGATAGGCGACACCGAACCATTTGATCGCATAGAAGGCCGTGGCCGACGCCGTGAGAATCGCGCCAACACCGGCACCGACAATCGCAATCTGCACTGCCAGGCCCAGTTGCAGGCCCAGGGCGTTCCAGTAACCGCGCCAGAATCCGTATCGCAGACCGCTGGACATCGACGCAATGGCGCCGGCACCGGGAGACAGACTGATCACCCAGCAGGCGGCAAAAAAAGCCAGCCAAGTTTGAAGCTCCATCGCACACCTCGACTCAGACTCGTGACAGACGTCTAAGCTAATGCGGCTTCGAGCCAATGACTACCGGTTTTTTTGCAGGACAGCACAGCTGCCGACCAGCGTGGTCGGCATTTCGGCTACTTTTCGAAACCGCTGGAAGGGAATACATCGCTGCCGCGCCAGCGTCGAACCGAGCGCTGGAAGAACAGGCTATTGGGCACTTGCACCATGGCGCTGCCGGTGCCGAGCTCTTCGGCTTCGATCAGCGTGGTGTAGAGCAGATTGATCGCAACGACCCGGCCTTTGACGCCGGGCTTGTCGGTGGTGTCCACCAACTCGACCACGTCGCCGAGGCGGAACGGGCCGACGGTGAAGATCAGGATTGCGCACAACAGATTCGAGAGCACGCTCCACATAGCGAAGAACGCCACTGCCGCTACCGCGACAAACCCGGACAACGCGGTCCAGAGCACCGTCGCCGACACCCCGAGGCGTTCCAGCACGAAGATCAGCGCACTGCCCATGATCAGCCAGCGCAGACCACCGCGCAGCGGCATCAGCAATTGTGGCGGCAACGGATAGCGCTCACCCAGGCGAGTCAGGCACTTGGCGACGCAACGCTGGGCAACATATCCCGCCAACAGAATCAGCAGGATCTGCACGAAGAGCCAGATCGGCTCGATCCACACAGCAGGCAATGGCAGCTTGAAGGCTTCCATCAAGACAGCGCCTCTAGCTCCGCCTGCATGCTTTCGAGCAGTTCCAGCGCTTCCATCCAGGCTTCTTCCAGCTCGGCTTCACGGACCTTCAGCTTGGCCTGTTCGGCCAGCAGATCACGCAAGTCGTTCTTGCGCGTGGGCTCATAAATGTCGCTGTCGCCGAGGCTGGTATCGATCTTCGCCAGTTTCTCGTGCAGCTTGCCCAGCTCGGCTTCGAGCTTGTCAGCCTCGCGCTTGTGCGGCGCCAGTTGCTGACGCAACGCGGCCGCCGCCTGGCGCTGTGCCTTCTTGTCGGTCTTGTCCGGATTGACCGGCGTATTGCTGACCGGGGCGTTGCGCTGACGGTAGTCCACCAGCCAACGGGTGTAGTCTTCCAGGTCGCCGTCGAATTCCTCGACCTTGCCGTCCGCCACCAGATAGAAATTGTCGGTGGTGCTTTTGAGCAAATGGCGATCGTGGGAGACCACCAGTACCGCGCCACTGAATTCCTGTAGGGCCATGGTCAGCGCCAGGCGCATTTCCAGATCCAGGTGGTTGGTCGGTTCGTCGAGCAGCAACAGGTTCGGCCGGCCCCAGGCGATCAACGCCAGCGCCAGGCGCGCCTTTTCGCCACCGGAGAAGTTCAGCACCGGCTCATCGATCCGCGCACCGCGGAAGTCGAAACCACCGAGGAAGTCGCGCAGCGTCTGCTCGCGCTCGGTCGGCGCCAGGCGCTGCATGTGCAGCAACGGGCTGGCCTTGGAGTCGAGTGAGTCCAGTTGATGCTGGGCGAAGTAGCCAACGACGGTGTTCTCGCCACGGGTCAGGCGGCCGGACAACGGCTCAAGTTCACCGGCAAGGTTTTTGATCAGGGTCGATTTACCGGCACCGTTCGGGCCGAGCAAACCGATCCGCGCACCGGGGGTCAGTTGCAGCTTGACCTTCTCCAGCACGGCTCGCTCGCCGTAACCCAGTCGGGCGTCGGAGAGATCAATCAATGGGCTGGAGATTTTTACTGATTCGCGGAAAACGAAATCGAATGGCGAATCGACGTGGGCGGCGGACAGCTCTTCCATCCGCTCCAGCGCCTTGATCCGGCTCTGGGCCTGACGGGCCTTGGTGGCCTGGGCCTTGAAGCGGGCGATGTAGCTTTCCATGTGCGCACGTTGCGCCTGTTGCTTCTCGTAGGCCTGCTGTTGCTGGGCCAGACGTTCGGCGCGAGCGCGTTCGAAGGCGCTGTAACCACCGCGATACAGGGTGATCTTGCGCTGATCGACGTGGGCCACGTGATCGACCACGGCATCGAGGAAGTCCCGGTCGTGGGAAATCAGCATCAAGGTGCCGGGATAGCTTTTGAGCCATTCTTCGAGCCAGATGATGGCGTCGAGGTCCAAGTGGTTGGTCGGTTCGTCGAGCAACAACAAGTCCGAGGGGCACATCAAAGCCTGCGCCAGGTTCAGACGCATCCGCCAACCACCAGAGAAATCTCCTACCTGGCGATCCATCTGTTCATTGGTGAACCCAAGGCCGGCCAGCAACTTGCGGGCCCGGGCATCGGCGGTGTAACCGTCGGCGCTGTCGAGTTCCGAGTGCAGGCGGGCCTGAGCGGTACCGTCATGGGCCGCTTCGGCTGCCGCGAGGTCGCGTTGCACCTCGCGCAGGCGCAGGTCGCCATCAAGCACATAGTCGACCGCCACGCGATCGAGGGTGTCGATCTCCTGGCGCATGTGGGCGATGCGCCAGTCCGCCGGCAGGAAGCAGTCACCCGAGTCAGGGTGCAGGTCACCCAGAAGCAAGGCGAACAGGCTCGATTTGCCGGCGCCGTTGGCACCGATGAGGCCGGCTTTGTGGCCGGCGTGCAGGGTCAGCTCGGCGTCTTCTAGCAGACGTTGAGGGCCACGCTGTAAAGTCAGGTTCTGAAGTCGAATCATAATGGCGGCGGAGTCTACCAGCTTCGCTCGCAACTGGCGCGAGTAGCACTATGTCCTCTGACCTGTGGAGCTTTTCCCTTAGTACCTACGCCCGTCCCGGCGTTGAACCCGCATGCCTGCAATTGCAGTCGGCGGGTATCAATGTGTGCTTGCTGCTTTGCGGGCTGTGGCTGGGAGAGCGTGGCGTCGCCTGTAACGAACACCGATTGCAGCAACTGCGTAGCGTGGCCGAGTCGTGGGACGCAGACGTGGTGCGCCCGCTGCGAGCCTTGCGGGTGAATTGGAAAGTCGTCGCCGCCGACGATTTCGAACTGAATGCTCTGCGCGAACAAGTGAAGGCACTCGAACTGGACGCCGAGCGACATCTGTTGGTGCGACTGGAACGATCGGCGTTGAGTTGGCCGCAAGGTGAGGCGACCGATCTATCGGCCTGGCTGGAAGGTGTAACGGCTGGCGCCGCCCACCTGGACCGCGACGCGCTGCATCAGCTGCGCGTCGCGGTAAGCAGCACTTAGGAAGCGCTGGTTGGGGTGGCTGCTGCGATCGATGCGGCGGCCGGCGTTGGCGCTGGCGTGGCTGTCGAGGTGGCTGCGGCTAAAGCAGACGTTGCTACCGGAGCCGGGTTGGCTGGCTTGGCAACTGGCGCGGCGGCCGGCTTGGCGGCAACCGGTTTTTTCACCGCTGGTTTTGCAGCCGGTTTGGCAGCGGCAGGTTTGGCGGCAGCTTTTGCAGCTGGCTTGGCAGCTGGCTTGGCAGCTGGTTTTGCAGCTGGCTTGGCAGCAGGTTTCGCCGCGGCAGTTTTTGCAGCCGGTTTTGCGGCTGGTTTGGCAGCTGCTTTCGCCGCTGCAGTTTTCGCTACCGCCGGTTTAGCAGCAGCGGTTCTTGCAGCCGGTTTAGCGGCAGCAGTTTTGGCAGCGGCTGGCTTGGCGGCTGGCTTGGCGGCAGGTTTGGCAGCGGCTGTTTTAGCAGCCGGTTTTGCAGCGCTAGCAGCGACTGGTTTTTTTGCCGCAGGTTTAGCGGCAGGTTTTGCTGCGGCTTTCACCGGTGCTTTGGCGGCACCTTTTTTAACAGGAGCCGCGGCAGACTTGACCGGTGCTTTTGCAGCAGCCGGTTTGGCAGCGGCTTTCTTGGCAGGAGCCGCAGCAGGCTTGGCCGAACGCAGGGACAACGCCTTGCCGACAGCCTCTTGTACACGACCGACGCCCTGGGCCAGTTTCAGGCTTTCTTGAGCATCGCGCTTGAGTTGCAGAATGTAGCTGCGAGTTTCGGATTGACGATCCTTGAGGGCATCGAGCAAGTCCTCAAGCTCCTTCACCGCGCCCTTGGCTTTGGTTTGTGCCTTGGCCTTGCCGGCCGCCGCAGCGTCCTGCAATTTGGTACGGGACTTGTGCAATTTTTCTTGCGCTTTTCCGCGTTGCTTTTCCAATTTGGCGAGCAGTTTTTCAGCATCAGCCAAGGCTTGGGAACAAGCGTTTTCCAGATGCTCGAGCAAGCTGCCCGAGAGTTGTTGGAGTAAGTGCAACGGAGTATTTACAGGCTTCTTGGTGGCCGACATGATTTACCTCCTGGCTGACGTGGGTGCGGCTCATACTAGACCTCTGCTGCTACCGCCGCTAGGGCATGTTGACAGTATCCAGAGCGCTGCGTTGCAACGGATTGAAATTCTTCTGCGCTTGCGCAAAACCAGTTCACCGTATCGCGCATTCACACTGGCATAATCCCCCGCATCTCAGGTCGGAGAGTGCCCATGTCGCGCTACCTTTTTTTATCACTGTGCGTGTTTTTCTCCGTGGCCCAGGCCGCCGAAAAAACCAAAGAAAATGACACTCATGATCTCTCTTACAGCCTGGGCGCAAGCCTGGGCGAACGCCTGCGACAAGAGGTTCCCGATCTGCAACTTCAGGCGCTGATCCAAGGCTTGCAACAAGCCTATCAAGGCAAACCCCTGGCGCTGAAAGATGAGCAGATCGAACAGATTCTTGCCGAGCATGAAGCCCAGGTCGCCTTGCAACCGAGCACGCCGCAAAGTGAAATCGCCCTCGAAAAGGAGCAGGCTTTTCTCGCTGAGGAAAAAGCCAGACCGGGCGTTCGTGAACTGGCAGATGGAATATTGCTAACGGAGTTGGCGCCAGGCACTGGTGCCAAAGCTGGCCCCAACGGCAAAGTCCAGGTGCTGTATATCGGTCGCCTTCCCGACGGCACGGTGTTCGATCAGAACAGTCAGCCGCAGTGGTTCAGTCTCGACAGTGTGATCAGCGGATGGCGCAGCGCGTTGCAGCAAATGCCGGTCGGTGCGAAATGGCGTCTGGTGATTCCATCGGCCGAAGCCTATGGCGCCGAGGGTGCAGGCGACCTGATTGCGCCGTTCACACCGCTGGTATTCGAAGTCGAACTTCGCGGTGCCACAAGCTGAATACCGGAAACGAAAAACGGCGCGCATAGCGCACCGTTTTTGGAGGTCTTGCAGGAAGGGGGTTCAGGCCTGAACCGAATCCTCTTCCTTGTGAGCGGTGTGCAGCACTTCGATCAGGCAGTCTTCCAGTTCGAAGCGCTCGTGCAACAGGCCACCCAGCTCTTTGAATTTCTCTGCCACGCATTGACCTGCATCACATAGGTCGTTGAACGCGAGCAGCTTCTCGGTGATGACATCGATGCGAGGGTAGATAGTTTCGGCCAACTCAAGCCCGCGAGTGTCACCAAACGCCCTCGCTTCGCCGGTCAGCTGTTCGTAGATCTCGAAGTGCCCGGCAGACACGTAATCGACCAGCACCCCGCAGAATTCCTGCAACGGCTTACGGTTCTCACCCAGTGCCTCAGGCTTGGCGCCGAGAGCATCATAGGCCCGAACCAGCTCGTGACGCTCCTGCAACCAGCGATCGATCAGCAGATGCACTCCACCCCAACGTTCCTGAGCATTCTGACAACTTTCGAGCATGGTGATCTCTCTTCCCTTGTGGGTCATGCTGCCCTACACCCGTCGCTCACTTGAAGGTCAAGTATCGGCCAGGCAGAGCGTCATTCGAGCAACATAATTCCAATGACACGTGCGGGCCAGATTATGCCCGCGCGACAATGGCTTCAAGGTACGCAGGAGATAAAGTTCATACAAGTGTTTAATCACCCGCCAGCGCCCGGTGCGACGAACCGCCGCTGAGCGGTCGCTGACAAGCTTTCCAGGCAAGACGCAGCATCTGATAAATTCCTAAAATCGTCATCGCCATGAAGAGCAGCAGACTCCATTCAGGAATGCTCAGGTCGAACAGCGTCCACGAAATCTCCGCGCACTCTCCCTCCCCTTTAAACATCTGTGTCATCTGGCAAAACCAGGGCAAGTCCTCGTACCGAACAGCCAGATCAGGCGGACACGTCAACAGCTGATGCGTTGGATCGCTCTGCAGCAAAACCTGCCGCCACGCCGTGACCGTACCCGCCAGATTGCAAACCAGACTGAGCATCCAATACAGAAAAGAGCCAAAGCGGCCCGGACCATGAACCGAAGCCGTCAGGCTAATACCCGTGAGTAACGCGAGGCAAGATCGCTGCAACAGGCACAACCCGCAAGGCTTGAGGCCGACCGCATATTCCAGGTAATAGGACACGCCCAGAGCCAGGGCACCTGCAATGAAAGCCATGAAAAACAAGGAGCGTGAGCAGGCCAAAGACATGGCATTTCCGTAACAGTAGAGACAGGCGGTTACGGTAGAGGAAAGCGCGGCAGCCTTTCAAGGCAGGCCAGAGGGGACACTTCAACAGAGGTGTAGGGAATTCCCGACAGGAACGAGAGGATTAGGTGTAGTCCTCTGTAGGACTCTGCCGTTGATGGACTACAAAGATAAAATCCCGACAGTTTGCAGGCGACTGGATCGCTCGTTCGAGCGACCCGTCGTCCACTCTTCAAGCGTGAACAGGAACCGGCAACGGTGCCGCCAGCAAGCGCTCGTCCAACAAGCCCAAGCCCTCCTGGAACAACTGATTGCTGCGTTCTGTGTCACCCAGCTGCGCCAACAGCCGCGCCAGTTCCGCACAGGCTTCCGGGTTGCGCTGCACGCGCAAGCTGCTTTCCAGATAATCCCGGGCCTTGCCCCAAAGGCTGCTTTGCAGACACAAGCGCCCCAGGGTCAGCAACAGGCTTGGGTCGGCCGGATGATCCTTGAGCCAGCCCTCGGCGGTGTGCAGTTGACGGGTCGGATCGCTACCGCGAACGAGTCCGTAGAGGCGCGCCAGATGACTGTCGTAGTTGCGCTTGAGCGCTGTTCGCAGGATCTCTTCGGCCTCGACCTGAGCACCCAGTTGCCGAAGTTGCTCGGCATAAGCGAGCACCAGTTGCGGCTCCTGACGTTGAGCAGAGGTCAACTGCTGCCAGGCGCGATTGAGCGATTGCAAGCCGACCGTCCCGTCTTCTTCCTGATGCGCCGCCAGGGACAGGTTCTCACCCCAGGCCCGGCGTTCCAGTTCAGACAGTTCGGCCGGTGGCAGGACCTTGTCCTTGCGTAGCTCCGGCAGCAGGCGAATCACGGCCGACCAGTCGCCCCGCTGTTGGTGCAAGCGCTGCAACTGGCGCAAGGTCTGGACGTTATGAGGATGACGCTCGTGCATGGCTTGCAGGGTCACCAGGGCGCCTTCGGTATCGCCGCGGTCAGTCTGTAATTGCGCGTGGCTCAGGGCGATCGCCAATTCTGCCTGGGGCTGTCGCTCCAGAGCGCGCTCCAGCAGGTTGTCGCTTTCCTCGTATTGACCCTGTTCGTTCGCGGCCCGGGCAGCGCCGAGGTAGTAAAGCAAAGGCTGGCGCTCGGCTTCCGCTGCCCGATGCAGATGACGCTGCGCACTGGCCCAGCGACCTTCGGCCAGATCCAGCTGACCGTGTTCAATCGCCACCTGCACCCGGCGACTTCGATTGCGCCGCGACCAGGGATTGACCACGCCACTGGAGGTCGTCACCAATTCGATCAACGCCTTGATGCCCCAAAACACCAGCCAGAGCACGGCGACCAACGCCAGGGTTGCCCACAGGCTGGATTCGTAACGAAAGCTTTTGTAGGCGATCAGCACGTAACCGGAATGCTCGGCAATCGCCAGTCCCAGCGCGGCAGCCGCGGCGATCACCAGGAACACGATCACATAGAGGCGTTTCATGGCGTCGCCTCCTGAGCGGTGTCCGCGGCAGGTTTGGCCATCGGTTTGATCGAGTCCTCGGCGTTGACATTACGCCGCTCCAGATACCCCTGAACCGCACTCAGCGTGCCGGTCAGGTCTGGCGTGACAACGGTGACCGGTTGCTTGCTCAACTCGCCAACCTGCTCAAGCATGACTTTGCTCTGAGGGTTGTCCGGGTTGAAGTTTCCCTTGAGCACATCCCGCGCTTCGGCAAGCGCCTGGGTATAAACCGCGGCCTGGCCATTGAGCGCAGCCCATTGCGCCTGCTCCAGCGCCAGGCTCAGGGCCAGGCGCACCTGGCTCAGGCTCTGCCCGGCCAGCAACGGACGCACATTCTTGTCGGCGTTGAAATCGATGCGGATGTAGCGCGAGACTTGATCCCACCATTGCGCCCAACGACTGGCGCCGTCGCCATCGGCGGTGAGACCCAACAGGGATTCGCCACGGTCCTTGTACTCGGGTGCCAGCTCGGTGAGGCTGATCACCTGATCGCGCAGCGCCCCCAGTTGCAAGAACAAACCGGTGCGATCCGGCTGTTGGGTGCTACGCAATGCCACCAGCGTTTTGGCCACTTGCTCGCGAGCGGCAAAAGAGCCCGGATCGTTCTGTTCGCGCAGAATTTCATCGGCACCCTGCACCAAAGCCTGGGCACTGCTGATGTCCTGCAACGCGGAAAGACGCAGGCTGGCCAGACGCAGCAGGTGCTCGGCCTCAGCCAGACGCCAATCCTTGCGGCTGGCGCCGAGAACCGTTTCCAGACGTTGATTCAAGCGTTGCTGATCGCCCTGAAGTTGAGTGACCAAACGACTGCGCGCGTCGAGCTCGGCGGCGGCAGGCATTTGTTCCAGGCGGGCAGTCAGGCGTTGTTCATTGAGCTTCAGGTCCTGTGCCTGATCGTTCAATGCCTGGACCTGGCTCAACTGTTGTTGAGTATTGGCTTGCAGGTGACGCACCTGCCAGACTCCCCAACCGCCCACGGCGACACCGGCAGCGCCCAGCAGCAGCGCGACGATTGCCAGCCCATTGCCTCGGCGCTGCACTGCAGCAGGTGGCCCGGCTTCAACCGGTGCTTCAACCGGTGCACCGAGCACTGGCTGGACGTCATCTTTAGGCAAGGCTGTTTCGCTCACGTATCCATCCTTTGCATTAGAGAACGGGTCCGGGATGCTCCCGTAACGCCGTCAGCAAAGCCGCGGCACTGGCGCCACGACAATCCACAACTGTTTGGGCCCCGGCGGCACGTGCCAGCTCGGCGACCCGGGGGCTTGGAACAAACAACGACAACCGCGCCAATTGCGGCCAGGCATCGCCGGCCAATTGATGCAGGTGCTCAAAACCCTGCCCACTGCTGACCACCAGCCCGTTCAAGCGTTCCGCTTCGATCAGGTCAGGCAGCGCTGCCGGCGGGTAGTGCGGCAGGTCGCGGCGGTACAACTCCAGATACTCGACACTAGCACCAAGCTCGCGCAAACGCTCAGCCAGCAACTCGCGCCCCCCCTCCCCGCGCATGATCAGCACGCGCGGACCGGGCCGCGCGATTGCCTCGCGCAACCGGGGAAGCTCAAGCAAGGCTTCGCTGTCATCGCCATCCACCGGGAAGCTGATGTCCAACCCGCGATTCTCGAGGATCTGCGCGGTGGCTGCGCCCACGCTGAACCACTTCAAACCAGGGGGTTGCGGCCGATACCGGTCAAGCAGATCCACAGCAATTCTGGCGGCCGGCTTGCTGACCACGATCACCGCGCAAAAGCGATCCAGTCCCTGAATCACCTCGCGCATTGTGTCAGAGGCAGGAATCGGCTCGATCTCCAAAAGCGGCAAACTGCGGCTGAAAATCCCCTTTTCGGCCAAAAGACTGCTCAGCGCCGCCGACTCATCCGCGGGACGCGTCAGCAGCAGGCGCCAACCCGTCACTCGTGACCTGCCTCGCCGTAAACTGCTTTCAGGATGTCGTTGGCGCCTTGACTCAGCAGGTCTTCAGCCACTTTCACGCCCAAGGCTTCGGCTTCGCTGCGTGGCGCACGAGCCTCGGCGCTGAGCAGCAGACCGCCGTTCGGATCACCGACAAGACCACGCAACCAAATCTGCTCGCCTTCAAGCATGGCATAGCAGGCGATCGGCACTTGGCAGCCGCCATTCAAATGTTTGTTGAGAGCACGTTCGGCGGTCACGCGGGTGGCGGTGTCCTGATGGTGCAGCGGTGCCAACAGCGCGTGAATTTCGCTGTCGACGCTGCGGCATTCAATACCCACCGCGCCTTGGCCACCGGCCGGCAGACTGTCGTCGACGCTGATGGCCGAGGTGATGCGGTCTTCAAAGCCCAGGCGAATCAGGCCGGCGGCGGCGAGGATAATGGCGTCGTATTCGCTGGCATCGAGCTTGGCCAGGCGCGTGTTGACGTTGCCGCGCAGGAAGCGGATTTCCAGGTCCGGACGACGGGTCAGCAACTGGGCCTGACGGCGCAGGCTGGAAGTGCCGACGATGCTGCCTTGCGGCAATTCGTCCAGGCTGGCGTAGGTATTGGAAACGAAGGCATCACGCGGGTCTTCGCGCTCGCAGATGCAAAACAGACCGAGGCCTTCAGGGAAGTCCATCGGCACGTCTTTCATCGAGTGCACCGCGATGTCGGCTTCGTTTTCCAGCAGCGCGGTTTCCAGTTCTTTGACGAACAGGCCCTTGCCGCCGATTTTCGACAGTGGCGAGTCGAGCAACTTGTCACCGCGACTGACCATGGGCACCAACGTCACAAGCAGACCCGGATGGGCCTCTTCCAGACGGGCTTTGACGTATTCGGCCTGCCACAGGGCGAGTGCACTTTTGCGGGTGGCGATGCGGATTTCGCGAGAGGACATGGATCAATCCGTACTGAATAGATACGGCGGATAATAACAGCTCAGCCAAATCCACTTTGACTTGTATCAGAAACCGCGTGGCCTCCCTGGCCTCAGACATCCAGCGATCTGGATGAAAACCGCCCATAAATGGCGGTTTAAAGCTGTTGCATCATCTTGCGCACGCCGGCCACATGCCGTCGGCTGACGATCAGGGCGTCGCCGTTCAAGCCTTTGAGGAACAGCTGAAAATGTCCTAGAGGCGTGCGTTGCAGGCGTTCGATGCGTTCGCGGGCGACCAGCGCGTTGCGGTGGATTCGCACGAAGCGGTCGCCAAATTCATCTTCAAGGGCCTTGAGCGGCTCATCCAGCAGCACTTCGCCGCCTTCGTGGCGCAAGGTCACGTATTTGTGATCCGCAATGAAGTAGACCACCTGACCCAACGGGATCAATTCGATACCTTTACGGGTACGGGCGCTGATGTGGCTGCGCGGGCCGCTGCCACTTTCGGCGGCGGGACGGGTCAGGGCCGCGAGCTGGACGCGATTGGGCCGCTCGGCTTTTTTCAACGCTTCATGCAATTGTTCTGTACGCACAGGTTTCACCAGATAGCCTACGGCGCTGGCCAGTAAGGCTTCCACGGCAAATTCATCGGGCCCTGTGCAAAACACCACGGCGGGCGGGGTTTCGCGTTCGCACAATCGTGCAGCCACTTGCAGGCCATCGAGGCCCGGCATGCCGATATCGAGCAGCACGATATCGGGTTTGTGGCTGTCGATCAGAGCCAACGCCTCATCGCCGTTCGTGGCGCTAGGCTCCAGGACACTGTATCCCTCGAGTTCGCCAACCATTCGGCTCAGGCGCTCGCGGGCAAGGGGTTCGTCATCAACGATCAGGACATTCATATTGCGCTGGATTCCTGCGTGAGTCTCGCACAAGGATAGCGTAGACAGGTGAAGTGACGTCCGTCACCGCGATCCACGCTAAGACTAGCGCGAGGGCCAAAAAGTGCCGCCCGTCCGACGGCTAAATTTTCATCTGTCGTGCGTTTGGCGGCCCAGGCCCGCGTTGGCGAGGCATCGCCGTAGGGTTTGTTGATACACAATATGAACACCCCCTCTTCTTATAGTCAGCTGCAGCGTCTAGAAGTGCGCTGATCCTACTGTCCAACTGTAGACGGTTGCCGGCACGATATTGCTCAATTGAAAAATATCGTTGCGCAAATCCCCTCAGCGTTGACTCGAGTATGGACCGCCACCTCAGAAAAAAACGTATCGACCAGTGTCAGCGACAGGATTGGCAACCCTGTTATTATCCGCGACAGCTTTCTACGCCATCTTTCTTCAGCCGACACGAGCGAATTCATGAGCACTGACAAGACCAATCAGTCCTGGGGCGGCCGCTTCAGTGAACCCGTCGACGCCTTCGTCGCCCGCTTCACCGCCTCCGTCACTTTCGACCAGCGCCTGTATCGCCACGACATCATGGGCTCGATCGCTCACGCCACGATGCTGGCCAAGGTCGGCGTGCTGACTGATGCCGAGCGCGACAGCATCACTGATGGCCTGAAGACCATCCAGGGTGAAATCGAGGCCGGCCAGTTCGACTGGCGCATCGACCTCGAAGACGTGCACATGAACATCGAGGCGCGTCTGACCGACCGCATCGGCGTCACCGGTAAAAAGCTGCACACCGGCCGCAGCCGTAACGACCAGGTCGCCACCGACATCCGCCTGTGGCTGCGTGACGAGATCGACCTGATCCTGAGCGAAATCACCCGTCTGCAAAAAGGCTTGCTGGAGCAGGCCGAGCGCGAAGCCGGTAGCATCATGCCAGGCTTCACCCACCTGCAAACCGCACAGCCGGTCACCTTCGGGCACCACATGCTGGCCTGGTTCGAGATGCTCAGCCGCGACTACGAGCGTCTGGTCGACTGCCGCAAACGTACCAACCGCATGCCGCTGGGCAGCGCCGCACTGGCCGGTACCACCTACCCGATCGACCGCGAATTCACCGCCCAACTGTTGGGCTTCGACGCTGTGGGCGGTAACTCGCTGGACAACGTGTCCGATCGTGACTTCGCCATCGAGTTCTGCTCGGCCGCGAGCATCGCGATGATGCACTTGTCGCGCTTCTCCGAAGAGCTGGTGCTATGGACCAGCGCGCAGTTCCAGTTCATCGATCTGCCGGACCGTTTCTGCACCGGTAGCTCGATCATGCCGCAAAAGAAAAACCCGGACGTCCCAGAGCTGGTGCGTGGCAAGACCGGCCGCGTATTCGGCGCGCTGATGGGCCTGCTGACCCTGATGAAAGGCCAGCCCCTGGCCTACAACAAGGACAACCAGGAAGATAAAGAGCCTCTGTTCGACGCTGCCGACACGTTGCGCGACTCGCTGCGGGCCTTTGCCGACATGATTCCGGCGATTAAACCCAAGCACGCGATGATGCGTGAAGCAGCCTTGCGCGGTTTCTCCACCGCCACCGACCTGGCCGACTACCTGGTTCGCCGCGGGCTGCCGTTCCGTGACTGCCACGAAATCGTTGGCCATGCCGTGAAGTACGGCGTGGAAAGCGGTAAAGACCTGGCGGAAATGAGCCTGGAAGAGCTGCGCAAGTTCAGCGACCAGATCGATCAGGATGTGTTCGCCGTGTTGACGCTGGAAGGCTCGGTGAATGCCCGTGACCACATCGGCGGGACTGCGCCGGCACAGGTCAAAAAGGCTGTGGTTCGCGGACAGGCGTTACTCGCCAGCCGCTAAACCGTCAAAAGCTTCGCGAGCAGGCTCGCTCCCACATTAAATCGGTGGTGAACACAAACCTTGTGAACACCATAGATCCAATGTGGGAGCGAGCCTGCTCGCGAATGCGGTCTTGAAGACGCTAAAAAAACCTACTTCTTGGACGCGACCATCGCCAAAAACGCAGGCATTGCCGCATCCTTGTCCGCCGTAATCCGTTGTACGTTCGGATTCTGCTCCAGACGCTCCAGCAGCGCCTTGGCCGCCGGCATCTCAGCCAGCAAATCCAGGTCAAACAGCTTCTGCGCCACCGCACAGGCCAGTGGCACGCTGTAGAGGAAATACAAGTCCGCAATGCTCAGGCTGTCACCTGCCACATAAGGGGCGAACTTGCCGTGCCTGCCCAGTGAGGCAAACCCCAGCAGCAACTCGGCTTTGGTCTTGTCCTTGATCGCATCCGGCACCGTCATGCCGAAAAATGCTTCAGCGTAACAGGCACGCCCAGGCAATTCGATGTACATCTCGATTTCCTTGGCCAGTGCCAGGACCTGCGAACGCTCAAAGGGATCGCTCGGCAACAGCGGCGTGCCTTTCTGGCTTTGTTCGAGGTACTCGAGAATCACGCTGGTTTCGTTGACGAAACCCTGTTCGACGCCCAGCACCGGTATCTTCCCACGCGGGCTGATGGCTAATGCCTCGGGGCTCGGCCCCGGGTAAAACAGTACCTCTTCAAACGGCAGTCCCTTCTCGAGCAGCGCCAGCTTGACCATGTTGTAGTAGTTACTGACGGAAAATCCATAAAGCTTGAGCATCACATAGCCTCCAGGCCGTGCGGGGTTGGCAGGTGCCTTTTATAGAATGCCGCGGCGTTTCTTGCCAGCAGCATCACAGCGCTGAATGCAGGTAAACTGGCCGCCTTAACTTGAGGAGCCTGCCATGAGCGAGCCAACCCCCGGCATCAACAACGACGACATCGACGAAGAAGAGTTCGCCGAAAACACCCTGGTCGAAGCCATCGAAAACCAGATCGAAAGCGACAACCCGCCAGCCGCCAAAGCAACCTTCAACAAGCTGACATTGGTGGGTTACGAGCGTGAAGAAATCCTCAATCTGATGGCCCACGTTCTGGCAGTGGAAATCGACGCGATCCTCGAAGAAGACCGCGCGTTCAACACTGAATGGTATGAAGCCGCGTTGCGTGCATTGCCAGAGTTGCCGCCGGAAAAGAAATAAAATCAAAAGATCGCACCTGTCGAAGGCTGCGATCTTTTTCAATTCAGGCAACCGTTTCTCAGACCCTGACTACACTGAATCCACCCCGCTGCCGAACCACCCGCCGGGGAATGCTTCCCAAGGCGAAAAAACCCTGTCGCGAGCACTGGACATGCCGCTCGAGTGGGATCACCTTAGGGACGCTGTCGTCCAATTCCTAGAAAGTCTGGAGTCCTTATGTCGCTTACCCCTGAGTTGGTTGCCGAACTGGAAATCCTCGCACTCTTCAACCTGGACAGTTCCCAGGAAGGTTTGAAAATTCATCAGACCGCTGCCCCGAAAGCCATTGCCGCCGCCCAACGCCTGTTCGATAAAGAACTGATCACTCAGCCCGATGGCGGTTATCTGACCAGCCTGGGTCGTGATGCCGCGCAAAATGTGCAAACCGTTCTGACCATTCTCAACGTCCGGGAAACTGCCTGAGCATTACCGTAGCGCCCACGGAAACCCCTGCTACGGGATTTCCGCGGGCACATTTCGTTACTTGCCTGTTACCTGCCGTCGCCCCGCGATAAAAATCTGACGCCAGAAAAACAAAATCAGCTTAAAAGTCCTGGAGCCGAGGCGCTAAACTGCCCCTCATCCGCAGACACCCATGTCTGTGCCCCGCGAGCCGGTTTGAGCTGACATGACCCGCACCCATGAAATCCGCCCCGATCTGGACGAGGGAATCGACCGCAAGGTTCTCAGCCAACTGCGCGCACGCTTTCTGAAGCTCAACGAAGGCCGTATGGCCCGGGCCATGGAAGGGTTATCGACCCGCCAGCAAGCGGTGCTGACCCTGTTACCGCTGTTTTTCCACGTCAATCATCCGCTGTTGCCGGGGTACGTTTCGGGCAGCACGCCGGCCGGGCTGTCGAATTACGAACCCGACGCCAACGCCCTCGCCGAAGCCCAACGCCTGACCCGCTCGTTTTCCTATAAGCCCCGCCACGGCAGCAATCCGCCGCGACCGATTCACGGCCTGTTCCTGATGGGCAGCCTCGGCACCCTCGCCCAGGCCGACCAGAGCGACATGGATGTATGGGTCTGCCACGGGCCGGACTTGAGCGAAAGCGAACTCACTGAACTGCGCAAAAAATGCCAGCTCCTCGAAATCTGGGCGGCCAGCCAGGGCGCCGAGGCGCATTTTTTCCTGATCGACCCGGCCCGTTTCGTACGCGGCGAACGTGATACGCAACTGAGCTCGGAAGACTGCGGCACCACCCAGCACTATCTGCTGCTGGACGAGTTTTATCGCACCGCGATCTGGCTGGCCGGACGCACGCCTGTCTGGTGGCTGGTGCCGGTCTACGAAGAAGCGAGCTACGACCGTTACACCCACACACTGATGTCCAAGCGCTTCATCCGCGCCGACGAAACCCTGGACCTGGGGCATCTGGCCTATATCCCGCCTGGCGAATACATCGGCGCCGGGCTCTGGCAGTTGTTCAAGGGCATCGAGTCGCCATACAAATCGGTACTCAAACTGCTGCTGACCGAGGTCTATGCCAGCGAACACCCCACGGTTCATTGCCTGAGCCTGCGCTTCAAGCAAGCGGTGTTTGCTAATCGGCTCGACCTTGATGAGCTGGACCCGTACGTCGTGGTTTACCGGCGCATCGAGGAATATCTAACTGCCCGTGGCGAGCCGGAACGGCTGGAGTTGGTACGCCGGGCGTTGTACCTGAAGGTCAATCGCAAACTCACCGGCAGCAGCAGTCGCACTCAGAGCTGGCAGCGTTCGTTGCTCAAACGCCTGGCCCACGAATGGCAGTGGGATCATCGTCAACTGGCCCTGCTCGATAGCCGCAGCCAGTGGAAAGTCCGTCAGGTCAGCTCTGAACGCCGGGCCTTGGTCAACGAGCTCAATTACCGCTACCGCTTCCTGACCCAGTTCGCCCGCAACGAACAGACCGTCAGCCTGATCAACAAGCGCGACCTCAATGTGCTGGGTCGACGGCTGTACGCGGCCTTCGAGCGCAAGGCCGACAAGGTCGAGTTCATCAACCCTGGCATCGCCCCGGACCTGGCCGAAGACACCCTTACGCTGGTGCATGCGCCGAACAAAAAAGAATCGGGTCAACCTCAGTGGGGCTTGTACAACGGCAGCCTGACGGCCCTCGAATGGGAGCATTTCGCACCGATCAAGCGCAGCCGCCAATTGCTGGAACTGCTGACCTGGTGTCACCGCAATGGCGTGATCGACAGCAGCACTCGCCTGGCCTTGCATCCCGGCACCAGCGATTTGAGCGAGTTCGAACTGTTCAACCTGCTCGGCAGCCTGCAACAGAGCATCGTCCTGCCGCTGACGACCGTCGCCGAAGAACCATTACTGCGCGCCAGTGTGCCGAGTGAAGTGCTGATCCTGGTGAACGTCGGCGTCGATCCACTCAAGCACCACCGCGACCTGAACATCCTGATGACCACCGAGCGCACCGATTCCCTGAGCTACGCCGGCGTCCGGGAAAACCTGGTGCTGACCCTGGATCAGGTCACGCTCAATAGTTGGAACGAAGTGCTGGTCAACCGCTTCGACGGCCCCCACGCACTGCTCGACTGCATGCGCGATTACCTCAACAACCTGCCCGACGGGTTACAACAACCCACGTTGCGGGTTCGGTGCTTCTGCCACAACCGCGCGCAGTTCATCGCCCGACGGGTCGAAGAAATCCTCGACACCGCGCAGAACCTGCTGTTGAGCAAACTCAATCATCGCTACCTGATTCAGGTCCAGCAGCACTACCACGTGTTGGAACTGGTGCCCGGTCAGGTCAATCATGTCGCCCTCGCCACGCTGCCGGCGCTGGTCGATTACCTGGGCGAAGAGCTGACAAGCTACAGCCCGCTGCACCTGGACCCGATGGCACTGGAAGACCACGACCTGGCGCTGGTCCTGCCGATGGGCCAGCCCGATTGCATCCAGGTGTTCTACCGGATCAACGAATACCACGCTGACCTGTATGTCCTGGATGAATTCAATGCCCTGTGGCAGCAGCGCTTGCCCTACCACGACGAGCAGAGCCTGCTGGTGCCGCTGCAACGTTTCCTGCAATCGATCCAGTACCGGCGCGACGCCTTGCTGCCGATGGATATCGCCCAGCCGCTGAGCCTGGACACCTTGTATTACCAACTGCTGCCTTCCGGCCCCGTACGGGCGCGTCGGGTCGAAGCTCGGCCTGCGCCGCAGACCCCGGTCAACAAACCGTACTACGACGTGCAGGCGATTGTCGGCAAAGCCGCACCGGGGCAGGTGCACGTCACGTTGTATTGCAATCAGCGGGAGTTTTCAGAGCTGGAACATGGCGACCAACTGTTCAGTGTGGTCGCCCGGGAAATCGTCGAGCAGCGCCGTGAAACCGAACGCTATCGCTGTTACATCACCGACCTGGACCTGACGGGCCTGCTCGGTGATGGGCAGAACTCAAGCAATCTGTACCTGCGCTACAAGGCAGACCTGGAACGCGCGTTGAACGAGGCGCTCGAACAGGTCTGAGGGAGGGTCATTCCGGGAAGTCGCCGCCATTGGCAGGCTGCGATTCGACTTCAAGCAGGGTTAGCTTGAGGGTCTTGCCACCAGGAGCCGGCCAGTCGATGTGCTGACCCACCTTCATACCGAGCAAAGCACTGCCCACTGGCGCAAGAATGGAAATTTTGCCTTCGTCGGCATTGGCATCCTTCGGGTAAACCAGTGTCAGGTGATAGTCCTTGCCGCTGATCTCTTCACGGCAATGCACACGGGAATTCATGGTCACGACATCGGCGGGCACTTCATCGTGACCGACCAGGGTATCGGCGCGATCCAGTTCGGTTTGCAGCGCGATAACGCCCGGCAGCGTGTCATCCAGGCTGTCGATCAGGCGCTCCAGACGTTGAACGTCCAGACGGGTAAGGGTAATGGAAGGTGCGATCATGATAGAGGCAGACTCCTTTCTTCTGCACAGAAAAAGCAAAACCCCGCCAGAAAAAGGCGGGGTTTTCACGAACCTCGATGGGTTGAGGCGTACCCGGACACTATCACAGCTCAATAAATATACAAGTCAGGCCCCGCCGACCTGTTTGCGCTGTGCGGCCTGGGCGCAGATAACCCGACGACGATCATCATCGGCCGAGCGCCATTCGCGGATGTCTTCGACATGGCGAAAACACCCAAGGCAGACCTTCTGCTCATCCAGCCGACACACGCCGCTGCACGGCGAAGCCACCGCCGGGCTGACATTGCTGTAGAGCGGTTTGGGCGGACGAACGGGCGCAGGCTGGGTCACGATCTCACAGGCCTTCGAAATCGAGCTCGGCGTCACCTTGCTGCTTGACGATGCGTTCAAGCATTTCGCCCAGCTGCTCTTCGCTCTTGTCGCACATCCAGCGCTCGCTCTCTTCGTCGTAGTCGAAGTGGAAACCACCGGAAACGGCCGCCAGCCACAGCTGCCGCAGCGGCTCCTGACGGCTGAAGATCAACTGGCTGCCATTTTCGAACTTGACGGTGAGCACACCGGCCGAGCTCTCCAGATCGATATCCAGGTCACACTCGTCAAAAATATCCTCCAGCGTCTGCTGGGTGGCATCGACCAGATCGTGGAAACGGGCTTCAGTCAAACTCATTGCGGGAACCTCAAAAAGTGTCTACTCACGCTCAAGCGCCGCAAGATACGGGCGAGCCCCGGTGATTGCAAAGGATAACGACCAAGCGTCGATATAGGTACATCAAACACTGTACCTGTGGGAGCGGGCCTTTGTGGTGAGGGGATTTAGCGAAGCGTCGCACCGCCCCGCTGGGTGCGAAGCAGCCCCAGCAGTTCAAGGTTAAACGGGAGTGCTTGCGACTGCTGCGCAGCCGAACGGGGATAAATCCCCTCACCACAAGCCCCGCCGGACGGGAGCCCCGTCGCATAGGCAAGCTGCCGGGTGGCCGGTATACTCCGGCGCAATTAATGCATTTTCAAGGATTTCGCCATGAAGCGCCTGATCTCTTCCCTTGCTGCGCTCCTCGCGGTTGCCTGCCTTGTGTCGGCCTGCGGTCAAAAAGGCCCGCTGTACCTGCCTGACGATAGCCAGGACCCTGCCGAGCAGGCCCAGTCGTCGCAGCAATCTCCGTCGAAAGCACACAAGCACGACGTCTACCAATAAGGGAACGCCATGGACGCTTTTAACTACCGTGACGGCGAGCTGTTCGCGGAAGGTGTTGCCCTGTCCGCCATCGCCGAACGCTTTGGCACACCGACTTACGTCTACTCCCGCGCGCACATCGAAGCCCAGTACCTGGCTTACGCTGATGCGCTGGCCGGCATGCCGCACCTGGTCTGCTTTGCGGTCAAGGCCAACTCCAACCTGGGTGTACTGAATGTCCTGGCACGTTTGGGCGCCGGTTTCGACATCGTCTCCCGTGGCGAACTGGAACGCGTACTGGCCGCTGGCGGCAGCGCCGACAAGATCGTCTTCTCCGGTGTCGGCAAGACCCGTGACGACATGCGTCGTGCCCTGGAAGTCGGCGTGCATTGCTTCAACGTCGAATCCACCGATGAGCTGGAACGCCTGCAAGTCGTCGCCGCCGAGCTGGGCGTTCGCGCACCGATCTCGCTGCGCGTGAACCCGGACGTCGACGCCGGCACTCACCCGTACATTTCCACCGGTCTTAAAGAGAACAAATTCGGCATCGCCATCGCCGACGCCGAAGACGTGTACATCCGCGCCGCGCAGCTGCCTAACCTGGAAGTGGTCGGTGTCGATTGCCACATCGGTTCGCAACTGACCACCCTGCCGCCCTTCATCGATGCTCTCGACCGCCTGCTGGGCCTGGTCGACCGCCTCGGCGATTGCGGCATTTACCTGCGCCACATCGATCTCGGTGGTGGTTTGGGCGTACGTTATCGCGATGAAGAGCCGCCATTGGCTGCCGACTACATCAAAGCCGTGCGCGAGCGTCTCGACGGTCGCGACCTGGCGCTGGTGTTCGAGCCAGGCCGCTTCATCGTCGCCAACGCCGGCGTACTGCTGACCCAGGTCGAGTACCTCAAGCACACCGAACACAAAGACTTCGCCATCGTCGACGCAGCCATGAACGACCTGATCCGCCCGGCGCTGTACCAGGCCTGGATGGACGTCACCGCCGTGCGACCGCGCACTACCGCAGCTCGCGCCTACGACATCGTCGGGCCGATCTGCGAGACCGGCGACTTCCTGGCCAAGGATCGTCAGCTGGCCCTGGAAGAAGGCGACCTGCTGGCCGTGCATTCGGCCGGTGCCTACGGGTTTGTCATGAGTTCCAACTACAACACCCGCGGCCGTGCCGCTGAAGTGTTGGTGGACGGTGATCAGGCATTTGAAGTGCGTCGCCGTGAGACGGTAGCCGAGTTGTTTGCTGGCGAAAGCCTGCTGCCGGAGTAAAACCATGCTGCTGCGTTTTACCAAAATGCACGGCCTGGGCAATGACTTCATGGTCCTCGACCTGGTCAGCCAGCATGCGCACATCCTGCCCAAACATGCCAAGCAATGGGGCGATCGGCATACGGGTATCGGTTTCGATCAGTTGCTGATCGTTGAAGCGCCCAGCAACCCGGACGTGGATTTCCGCTACCGGATCTTCAACGCCGACGGCTCCGAAGTGGAACAGTGCGGCAACGGTGCGCGCTGTTTCGCTCGCTTCGTGCTCGACAAGCGCCTGACCGCGAAGCGGCAGATCCGCGTCGAGACCAAAAGCGGCATCATCGAACTGGATATCCGCAGCGACGGGCAGATCGGCGTCAACATGGGCGCACCGCGCCTGGTGCCGGCCGAGATTCCATTTGAAGCGCCGGAGCAGGCTACGAGCTATCAGGTTGACGTCAACGGCACTCTGGTCGACCTGGCCGCCGTGTCCATGGGCAACCCCCATGCCGTGCTGCGGGTCAGCGACATCAACAATGCACCGGTGCATGAACTGGGGCCGAAAATCGAAAACCATCCGCGCTTCCCGGCGCGGGTCAATGTCGGTTTTCTCCAGGTCATCGACCGGAGCCGCGCGCAGCTGCGCGTCTGGGAACGCGGGACCGGGGAAACCCAGGCTTGCGGAACCGGCGCCTGCGCTGCCGCAGTGGCTGCGATCAGCCAGGGGTGGATGGATTCGCCACTATTGATCGACCTGCCCGGCGGGCGTTTGTCCATTGAATGGGCAGGCCCTGGCCAACCGGTCATGATGACCGGCCCGGCAGTGCGCGTTTATGAAGGACAAGTGCGTCTTTGAGAGAGTCGAATCCATGAAAGATAAGCCCCAGGTTCCCGCCCTACAGCCCGACGAATCCCCTTCCGAAAGCCTTGAGGCGGCGGCGATTGCCGCGTACCTGGAGGCTCATCCGGATTTCTTCGTCGAGCACGAAGAACTGCTCGCAACCTTGCGCATCCCGCACCAGCGTGGCGACACCATTTCGCTGGTCGAACGCCAGATGACCATCCTGCGCGACCGCAATATCGAATTGCGTCATCGCCTCTCGCACTTGATGGACGTGGCCCGCGACAACGACCGCCTTTTCGACAAGACCCGCCGCCTGATTCTCGCGCTGATGGACGCCACCAGCCTGGAAGACGTGGTGATCAGCGTCGAAGACAGTCTGCGCCAGGACTTCCAGGTGCCCTTCGTCAGCCTGATTTTGCTGGGTGACAACCCGATGCCGGTCGGCCGCTGGGTGACCCATGCCGACGCGCAAACGGCCATCGGCGGATTGCTCTCGGAAGAAAAAAGCGTCAGCGGCAGCCTGCGTGAACACGAACTGGACTTCCTGTTTGGCGAAGAACAGCGCAAACAGATCGGCTCCACCGCCGTCGTCGCCATCAGCTACCAAGGCATCCATGGCGTCCTGGCCATCGCCAGCCGCGACCCGCAGCACTACAAGAGTTCGGTGGGCACCCTGTTCCTCAGCTACATCGCCGAAGTCATGGGCCGCGTGCTGCCACGGGTCAACACTTCCCTGCGCTCGGTACGCTGATCGTGGAACGGCAACTGGACGCTTACTGCGAACACCTGCGCAGTGAGCGGCAGGTGTCGCCTCACACGCTGTACGCCTACCGTCGCGACCTCGACAAAGTGCTGGGCTGGTGCGTCAAACAGAACATCAGCAGTTGGGCGGCCCTGGACATCCAGCGCCTGCGTAGCCTGATCGCTCGCCTGCATTCACAGGGCCAATCTTCGCGCAGCCTGGCGCGGCTGCTGTCGGCGGTGCGCGGGCTCTATCACTATCTGAACCGCGAAGGCCTCTGCGACCACGACCCGGCCAACGGCCTGGCGCCGCCGAAGGGCGAACGTCGGCTGCCAAAAACCCTCGACACCGACCGCGCGCTGCAACTGCTTGAGGGCGCGGTGGAGGATGATTTTCTGGCCCGTCGGGATCAGGCGATTCTGGAGTTGTTCTATTCCTCAGGTTTGCGGTTGTCGGAACTGACCGGGCTCAATCTGGATCAGCTGGACCTGGCCGACGGCATGGTTCAAGTGCTTGGCAAGGGCAGCAAGACCCGACTGCTGCCGGTCGGCAAAAAAGCTCGCGAAGCGCTGGAGTTGTGGCTGCCACTACGGGCCATGACCAACCCTGCGGACGATGCGGTGTTTGTCAGCCAGCAAGGCCGGCGCCTCGGCCCTCGGGCAATTCAGGTGCGGGTTAAAGCCGCTGGCGAGCGCGAGCTGGGACAGAACCTGCATCCGCACATGCTGCGACACTCCTTCGCCAGCCATTTGCTCGAGTCTTCCCAGGACCTGCGGGCGGTTCAAGAGTTGCTCGGCCACTCGGACATCAAAACCACCCAGATCTACACCCACCTGGACTTCCAGCACCTGGCGACGGTTTACGACAGCGCCCATCCACGGGCCAAACGCATCAAAGGCGATGAGTCATGAGAATTCAATTGATCACCTTCGACCTCGACGACACCCTGTGGGATACCGCCCCGGTGATCGTCAGCGCCGAAGCCATATTGCGTGAATGGCTGACCGAACATGCACCAAATCTGGGCGCCGTGCCGGTGGAGCATTTGTGGGCGATTCGCGAACGGATCCTGAGCAGTGAACCAGGCCTCAAGCACCGCATCAGCGCCCTGCGCCGCCGAGTCTTGTTCCACGCGTTGGAAGAGGCTGGTTACGACCATGGTCAGGCCTCAGACCTGGCCGATCAGAGTTTTGAGGTGTTTCTGCATGCCCGGCATCAGCTGGAAATCTTCCCGGAGGTGCAACCGACCCTGGAGACTCTGGCCAATCACTATGCCCTGGGCGTGGTCACCAATGGCAACGCCGATGTGCGTCGGCTAGGGCTGGCGGATTACTTCAAGTTTGCCTTGTGCGCCGAAGACATCGGCATCGGCAAGCCAGATGCGCGACTGTTTCATGAGGCGTTGCAGCGTGGTGGTGCGACGGCCGAGACGGCCGTGCATATTGGCGATCATCCAGGTGACGACATTGCCGGCGCCCAGCAGGCAGGTTTGCGAGCAATCTGGTTTAACCCGGCGGGCAAAGTTTGGGAAGCCGAGAAGGCACCGGACGCCGAGATTAGCAGCCTGAGCGAGTTGCCGGCGTTGTTGGCGCGGTGGAATTCCCAACACCAATCCTGAGATCACGCAGGCTCACGATTTTATTGCGCCCATGAAAAAGCCCGCAGCGACGGCGGGCTTTTTCAGCAAGCAAGTAGAAGGCTCAGATAGGCCGGCTGCCATACTTGTTATCAGGCTTCTTGGGAGGATCGGCGACCACATTGGCCTCCACTTCCTGCACCTTGCCGCCCTTGGCCAGGAACTCTTCCATGGCCCGCGCCAGAGCATCACGCTCCTTGTTTTTCGCTTCGACGCTCGGCAGCTCATCGACCGATACCGCTGCCTTGGCTTTGCCTTTGGCGGTCGGAGCGGGCGCTTCGCCGCCATCGTCTTCAGCGACGTCGTCCGTCGCTGCTTCCAGACCTTCTTCGGTTTCGTCGTCGCCTACTTCGAGGTCGTCGTTTTCCAGATCATCGTCGCTCATGTTCTACCTCATGACTTGCGAAAAGCAGATTAGTTATAGCCCAGCTTCGCCGTCTGTCGAAGGCCGCCGGAAAAAATTCTACGACCGCTGGCAACCAGCGGCTTATGCCTCTTCACCGTGCACGGTGGCGAGGACTTTACGGGCACCGCCAAAATCACGGTGCTCGCCCAGATAAACGCCTTGCCAGGTCCCCAGCGCCAGTCGGCCCGCCGAAATCGGCAAACTGAGCTGACAGCCAAGCACGCTGGCCTTGAAGTGCGCCGGGAGGTCGTCCAGGCCTTCGTCGTTATGCTCATAGCCGTCTGTTCCTTGTGGGATCAGACGATTGAAAAATCGTTCGAAGTCGCGACGTACCGCCGGATCGGCGTTCTCGTTGATGGTCAACGACGCCGAGGTATGCTGCAGCAACAAATGCAACAGACCGACCCGACATGCCTTGAGTTCAGGCAGGCCGGCGAGTAACTCGTCCGTTACCAGATGAAAGCCCCGGGGCCTCGCCCGCAGGGTAATCAGAGTCTGTTGCCACATACAGTTCTCCGCACGTTCGGGGCGCATTCTAGCGCGCTCTGGGAAAAAACAAAGGCCCTAATATTCCTTCAATCATGTAAGCCATTGGCCGCAGAAAAACGCTCGTCGTAAACGCCACTAAACGTGTACGAAAAAACCTTTCAGCAGTTCCTTCACTGACAAACTCCAGACAAAAAAATGCCCGGCAAGCCGGGCAAGTTTTTTGTGCGCGTACTTACAAGTTGTAGCCGCGTTCGTTGTGAAGTGCCAGATCGATGCCGACTGCCTCTTCTTCCTCAGTGATACGCAGACCCATCACGGCGTCCAGGACCTTGAGGATGATGAAGGTGACGATCGCGGTGTAGATCACCGTGAAGCCCACGCCTTTGCACTGAATCCAGACTTGTGCGGCGATGTCGGTAACGGTGCCGAAGCCACCCAGGGACGGTGCGGCGAACACACCGGTCAGGATCGCGCCGAGGATACCGCCGATACCGTGCACACCGAAGGCGTCCAGGGAATCGTCATAGCCGAGTTTGCGTTTCAGGGTGGTGGCGCAGAAGAAGCACACCACGCCCGCTGCCAGACCGATGACCAGCGCGCCCATCGGGCCCACGGTGCCAGCGGCTGGCGTGATTGCCACCAGACCGGCCACAACACCCGAAGCGATACCCAGGGCACTTGGTTTGCCGTGAGTGATCCACTCGGCGAACATCCAGCCCAGTGCGGCGGCGGCGGTTGCGATCTGGGTCACCAGCATCGCCATACCAGCCGTGCCGTTGGCCGCTGCGGCGGAGCCGGCGTTGAAGCCGAACCAGCCAACCCACAGCATGGCAGCGCCCATCAGGGTGTAACCGAGGTTGTGCGGCGCCATCGGGGTGGTCGGGAAGCCTTTACGTTTGCCCAGTACCAGGCAGGCAATCAGACCGGCCACACCGGCATTGATGTGCACCACGGTGCCGCCGGCGAAGTCCAGCACGCCCCAGTCCCACAACAGGCCGCCGTTACCGGACCAGACCATGTGCGCAATCGGTGCATAAACCAGAGTGAACCAGACGCCCATGAAGATCAGCATGGCGGAGAACTTCATCCGCTCGGCGAAAGCACCGACGATCAGCGCAGGAGTGATGATGGCGAACGTCATCTGGAAAGTGACGAACACCGCTTCAGGGAACAGCGCCGCTGGGCCGGTCAGGCTTGCTGGCGTGACACCGGCGAGGAATGCCTTGCCCATGCCACCGAAGAACGAGTTGAAGTTGATGACGCCCTGTTCCATGCCCGTGGTGTCGAACGCGATGCTGTAGCCATAAATGACCCACAGGATGCTGATCAGACCGGTAATGGCGAAGCACTGCATCATCACGGAAAGAATGTTTTTGGAGCGAACCATGCCGCCGTAGAACAGTGCGAGGCCGGGAATGGTCATGAACAGCACGAGGGCTGTCGAGGTCATCATCCAGGCAGTATCGCCGGAGTTGAGGACTGGAGCCGCCACTTCGTCTGCCGCCATAGCCAGGCTGGGCATTACGAGGGACAACAGGGCTCCTAGCCCTGCGAATTTACGCAGAGTCATATTGTTTTCTCCTGGGGCGTTGGGTTTGTGGCGGCTTAGATTGCGTCGGTATCGGTTTCGCCGGTACGGATGCGAATCGCCTGTTCCAGATTAACCACGAAGATCTTGCCGTCACCGATCTTGCCGGTGTTGGCCGCCTTGGTTATCGCCTCGATAACCCGGTCAAGATCCTTGTCGTCAATGGCGACATCAATCTTCACCTTTGGCAGGAAATCGACCACGTATTCCGCGCCGCGATACAGCTCGGTGTGACCCTTCTGCCGACCGAAGCCTTTGACTTCAGTAACGGTAATGCCCTGCACGCCGATCTCGGACAGCGACTCGCGTACGTCGTCCAGTTTGAACGGCTTGATGATGGCAGTGACTAGCTTCATGAAAACTCTCTCCCGAATTGGTGGACTTGCCCCAGGAAAACAAACCCGACTCAAGTCTAAGCGCAGTGCCTGGCTTTGTAACGCATCGTCGGCCTTACCTGCCCGTCCGACGCCTGCTAACCACTCCGCACGAAACACTTCCCCGTTCCGCTTGGCGCACTGCATTCGTCACAGCGACTGCATCAGTGCATGGGTCACTACCGACTAAGCAGAAAGCTTGCCATCTCGCCAAAACCCACTGATTTCAAGCCTTTGGCCGCTGCCGCAAGCTGCTTCGCGCAAATGACTCGCCGGATACGCACAACAACAGTGCGCAGCCGTCCGTCCCCATGCGCGAAAAGCGTGCACCCCTGACGGCGAGATTGACTATAGACACTGCGTGATACACTGCCCGCCATTGTTGACAGGACATTTCCCATGCTCGCACCCAAAGACTTCCTCGATGCCCTGAGCGGCACTGCCTCCCGCCTCTTCAGCGGCGACACCCCACTGCCGAAAAGCGAAATCGAAAGCCAGTTCAAGGCGCTGTTGCAGAGCGGCTTCAGCAAGCTGGACTTGGTGAGCCGGGAAGAGTTTGATAGTCAGATGGTCGTGCTGGCACGGACGCGGGCTCGGTTGGAAAGTCTTGAGGCGAAGGTGGCGGAGCTTGAAGCGAAGCTGAATCCGCCTTCCGAGTAACACCACCGATCAACTGTGGGAGCGAGCTTGCTCGCGATAAGGTCGGAACGACCTTCAGATTTATCTGTAGGAGCTGCCGTAGGCGGCGATCTTTTGATCCTCACCTCCGCAAAAGTCCCGGCATCTTCCTACAACAAAACCACCGCCGTCCGATTGCGCCGCCAAGCTCCGGTTCCTAAGCTCACCCAATGCTGAATGTTCAGCACTAGGTTTGGCGACCTGGAAGCTTAAGGCGCACGACGACCATCTACTTGAGTCATGGCGGCTGTGCGTGGGAGATCTTCGGATCTGCCGGGTTCCTTTTGCTCCGGTTCGCCAACCCGCGTATAGCTGCCACCCATTCGTTTGGCGACGATTGCCGGCAGCCCTTAAGCAAAAGGAGCTGTATCAATGAATAGCGATGACGCTTATCTAGTCCCCCAAGTCTTCACCCGCCACAAACTCCACCTCCACGCCCTCCTCCTGGAAAACCAACCCTGGTTCAGCGCCCGAGACCTAGGCCGCCTGCTTCGCCTCTACCTCGACGAACTCGCCGTCCGAAAACTCGATCCCGACCAACACCAATTCTTGCGGATACTCATCCACGGCAGCATCGAAAACACACATCTGATCAGCGAGTCCGGCGTCTACGCACTGCTGGTCTACCACTACTGCCCCGAATACCGGGCCCTGCGCGAATGGCTAACTCACGACGTAGTGCCAGCCCTCAGAGACGCCCAACAACCGACATCAACCGAACGCCCGATCCTGAGCCTGCTGTACTGGCCGGAGATGTCGTTGAGCTTGTTGCACTGGAATAACCAGCCGTGGATTCGACTGAAGGATGTTCCGCAGATGTTGCCAGACCAGGATCGACCACGAAGCGCCGTCAACGAACCTTGGTGGAAGCGAGCATCGAATCTGCTTCACCCATTCTGATCCCCAAAAAAAAGAACCCCACGTCTTTAACGTGGGGTTCGATTAATACAAAAGATCAGGCGCAGTGAGGAAGACGCTCAACCTGATCGCGAATCGTGGCACCCCGTTCAATCTCGGCCTTACGCAAATCGTAGGTCGTTTGCAGGTTCAGCCAAAATTCTGGAGTCGTATCCAGGCAGATGGAAAGCCTGAGCGCCATATCTGCACTGACGCCCCGACGCTGGAGCACGATGTCATTCACCGTCGGTGTCGAGACACTCAATGCTCTGGCCAAAGCCGCAGCTGTAAGGTTCAGAGGCTCCAGGTATTCCTCTTTGAGGATCTCGCCAGGGTGGACCGGGCGCATACCATTCTTAGTCATTACTCACCTCAGTGATAATCGACGATTTCGACACTTTCCGGTCCGTTCAAGCCCCAGATAAAGCAAATTCGCCATTGAGCATTGATACGAATGCTGTATTGCCCTTTGCGATTACCTTCCAGCGCCTCCAAGCGATTGCCTGGTGGTGATCGAAGATCTATCAACACAGCCGCGGCATCAAGCATCGTCAGCTTTCGTTCCACGACACTTAAAATGGCTGACCACATACGGGTTCTACCGTTGCGGAACAGGTACTCGGTCTCAGAACATTTAAAGCTAACGATCATAATTTAAAGCTTAACGTTAAGCATTAATCTTGAGTGTATAACCTGAATTCACAAATGCAAACGTGCTGTTTTGACTTTTAGCCTCCCTTTCAAAAATCTAAGAAAAGGACTACCTATGCCCTTCAGAAGGCCTTCAAATCCAAGCTGAGTCCTACAAAAAAAACCTCCAATTCCCATTGCCTCACAAGTAAGCACATCTCTTAAGCTGATTGACTCGAACACTCATCAAGGCACGCGAGGTGTCTATGAAACGCAAAAAGCAAAAAGCGAAGCCGTTAATGATCGCTGAGTATCATGCCGAGGCCCTCCGCTTGGCCGGAAGCGTTTCAGCCAGTCAGCGTCGCTTTTTTAAAGTGGCAGCAACGTATGGCAAAGAACTTGAACCTGATGGCTTGCTTGCAGGTGCACGAGTCTGACCAGGCTCCCCGAAAAAACCGCCCGAGTAGCGGTTTTTTTGTGCCTCGCGATTGGCCTGCTTTGTACTCGCAACATCCAGTGAAAGTTTGCCGCCTAAACCACCCCACCAGAATTTCCACCGCCAACTACCCTTCAAAAGACCGCAGGAAGCGGCTCCCGTCAGCTCAAGGAACGACCATGTCCCTCTCCATCGTCCACAGCCGCGCCCAGATTGGTGTGGATGCGCCTGCCGTCACCGTCGAAGTTCATCTCGCCAATGGCTTGCCATCGCTTACGATGGTCGGTTTGCCGGAGGCGGCAGTGAAGGAAAGCAAAGATCGAGTGCGCAGTGCGATCATCAACTCGGGCCTGCAATTTCCGGCGCGGCGCATCACGCTGAATCTAGCGCCAGCCGACTTACCGAAGGATGGTGGGCGGTTCGATCTGGCGATTGCCCTTGGGATTCTGGCGGCCAGTGTTCAAGTGCCTACGTTGACGCTGGATGATGTGGAGTGTCTGGGGGAGTTGGCGCTCTCTGGCGCCGTGCGGGCAGTTCGGGGGGTGTTGCCGGCAGCGCTGGCCGCGCGCAAAGCCGGGCGTTCGTTGATGGTGCCGCGGGCGAATGCCGAGGAAGCATGCCTGGCTTCGGGGTTGAAGGTGATCGCGGTGGATCATTTGCTGGAAGCGGTTGCACATTTCAACGGTCACACACCGGTTGAGCCCTATGTTTCCAATGGATTGCTCTACGCCAGCAAGCCCTATCCAGACCTGAATGAAGTGCAGGGACAAATTTCGGCCAAGCGTGCCTTGCTGATTGCGGCGGCGGGCGCTCACAACCTGTTGTTCAGCGGACCGCCAGGGACAGGGAAAACACTTTTGGCGAGTCGTTTGCCGGGACTGCTTCCTCCATTGGCCGAAAATGAAGCGCTGGAAGTTGCAGCCATTCAATCCGTCACCAGTTGCGTGCCATTAAGCCACTGGCCGCAGCGACCGTTTCGCCAGCCCCACCATTCCGCCTCAGGTGCGGCGCTGGTTGGCGGCGGTTCAAAACCGCAACCCGGCGAAATCACCCTCGCCCACCATGGCGTTCTATTCCTGGATGAGCTGCCGGAGTTTGATCGCAAAGTATTGGAGGTTTTAAGGGAGCCACTGGAATCCGGCCACATCGTGATCTCCCGCGCCAGGGACCGCGTACGATTCCCGGCCCGATTCCAATTGGTGGCGGCAATGAACCCGTGTCCCTGTGGATATCTTGGCGAGCCGAGCGGCCGCTGCTCTTGTACGCCGGACATGGTCCAGCGCTACCGCAACAAACTGTCAGGGCCACTGCTGGATCGAATCGATCTGCACCTGACCGTCGCCCGTGAAGCTACGGCGTTGAACCCCGCGTTAAAGGCCGGCGACGACACGGCCACTGCCGCGGTGCTGGTCGCCGATGCACGAGAGCGGCAACACAAACGCCAGGGCTGCGCCAACGCCTTTCTCGATTTGCCAGGCCTGCGCCGTCATTGCAACTTATCCACAGCCGACGAAACCTGGCTGGAAACTGCGTGTGAGCGACTGACTTTGTCACTGAGGTCAGCCCATCGACTGCTCAAAGTGGCGCGCACCCTGGCGGACCTTGAGCAAGTCCATGGCATCACCCGCGAGCATCTGGCCGAGGCGCTGCAATACCGGCCGAGCACCAATTAGCAGGGATTATTCCTTGGTGAGATCCACCAACGGCGTTTGCCGCACCTCAGTTTGCCGCCCGCCCTGAATCTCGCTCACTCGCTTCAACGCGTTATCCACAGCCCCTTTATCCGCCAGCAAGCTGTAGCTGATCTGGAACTGCTTCTGCTCCTTGGCAGCAATCGTTGGCACCAGATTCAGTGGCCGCTGATACCGGCGGTTGTAGGAAAAGCTCGTTCCTGGCTCAAGCCCCGTGACATAGCCCTGCCCTTGGGTGTCCGTGTTTTTCCACAGGGAGAACACCGGCAACTGTTGAGTATTGAAACCCACCGAAACCCCGAGGCTGCCGGCCTTGTTATGCAACACGGTCAGCGTATCGCCCTTGGCGTCGGCATACGGCACGACGTTGTAAACCGTCTCGTCATAGTCCTTGGTCGGCGCGCGGTAGGTTTGCCAGTCCGGCAAATCGCCTTTGGCCTTGTCGTTGAACGGCGAGACCTGTTTCACCGGTGCGGCGAAACGGGCGCCCTGCTCCAGGAATGGGGTGCTGAAGTTGCTGTGGTACAGCGCCTGATATTCCTTTGGATAATCGCCGTTGTTAGTGAGGGTGTCGTTGAGGGCGAACGCTGCGCTGCCGGGTTCGGTGACCAGTTCGGTCAGCACCGAGAAGTCGACTTTCTTGAACGCCTGCTCTTTGAGTTCGCCGCGCAGGCTGATCGCGTATGGCGGTTTTTCATCTATATGCAGGGTAACTTTGCTGGCCGGGATGTTGGCGGCGCGGCCATGCAGGGTCAGCAGTTCGCCGTTGTCCATGCCCGGGTGGCCGACCCATTCGTAGCCGCAGCGGGCGACCAGCTCGTTGAAGCCTTCGAGCCAGCCCAGGCCGCCACGACCGTTGAGCTCGATGAAGGACGGATTGACCACGTCCTTGACCGGCGAATCCCAGCCCATGCGCACATTACCGACCGACGCCTGCAGGACGTTCATCCCGCGAGTCGGCACCACCGAGAGTTTCATGTTGCCGTTATTGATGTCGACGATGCTGACGCCCTCCTGCCGACCGCCGTGCAAGGTGCGCAGGGTGACCGAGAAGGGTTTGTCGGTTTTGAGGCCGAGCTGCTGACTGGTGATCTGCCAGTTCTGGGCCGCCTTGTCGGTGTCGAGCAGGACGTAATCCCAGGCCATGGCGTGGGAGGCGGAAAGCGCGCCAAGGGCGACGAGGAGTTTGAGCGAGGTCATGGGGAAAGCCTTTCTTGGAGTTGTGCATTTTTTATAGCGCTGATGAAACGATTCAGCAAGCTTAAAAAAGCTTACGCCCGATCCTTCCCAAGCCAATTAAAATTGACCTTATGCAACCTCCGCACGCTTACGTTAGTCTCATAAGGTTTGAACCTCCGGCAGATTGACGGCGATATCATGATGACATTAAGGTCGCCCGCTAAATGCAGGAGCAAGCACAGACAGATTTGTCTGTCATTTTTGCGCAACGGATCGTATGGAGTTTGAATGCGCGGGGCACTATTACGCAGCGGTAAGAGCGGGTCATTCACTGCCCTCGGCGAAACAGGTCAACCGGTCTACCGGGCAGCCCTGCAATTGCGCGAAGCCATTCGCCGCAAGAACCCCGATTTGGTCGATCATCTGGCCATTCCTCAAAGCGATGAACTCGGCAACCAGATCGATTGGTACAGCGCCCTCGACGGCGATGTGATTCCGTGGAGCAGCGCGACCGAAGAAGAACGCGCGCCTGCCCGCCGCCAGCTTGAAGCCCTGAAGACCGCGCTCGAAGAATTGAGCCAGCGTTTCCTGGTCACTGATTCCGGAGAACAGCAGCAAGGCGACAAAGCCGTGTTCGGCAAGTTGCTCAAGCGCGTGATCCATTTCCCCGACGAGAATTTCGTCTACCTGGTGCAAGGCAAACCGGTGCTGACCTTTTGGGGTTTCGAGCATGCCGGTACCGACAATCGCGATCCTCTGCACTCCCTCTATCAAGTTCCGCCCGCGTTCACGCTGCCACCCGAGGTCGAAGCGCCTGTTGTTGCGCCCGTCGTGCCGGTGATTACTCTTCCATGGTGGCGTCGCTGGTGGTGGCTGTTGCTGCTGCCGTTCCTGCTGCTACTTTTGTGGTTGTTGCTCGGTTTGCGCGGTTGCGTTCCGATTCCGTTGGTGGCGGTAGATTTGCTGCCTGAGGGCCTCGTGCCGGTGGAAAAACAACTGGAAGAGCCGCCACTGACCGGCAATGTCACGACATTGAATGGCGTTCCGGTAAATGGCACCGTTGTGGGCTCCACCACAGGAACTGGCACCGGTACCGCCGTGACGGGAACCCATGGCGTGGAAGCGCCCGCGGTCGAAGGTAACGAGGCTGACGCAGCACCCGCCGACTTGACCAATGACCCTGCCAAAGACCCGGCCGCCGAATCGCCTGTCACCCCGCCCGAAAACAAAACCGCGCCGCCGGATGTCACATCGCCCGAGGCAGAAAAATCCGCCGCCGCAAAACCCGGCCCTCCCTTGAGCATTCCGCCAGACGCCGCTGACGGTGCCGCCAAGTTCCTCGACGGACAGTACCGCGCCGGGGCTGGTATTCAGGATCGTCGGACCGGTAAACCGCTGCGTCTGGAGTACCAGCTAAAGGACGGCAAGGGCGAAGTCACCGTGCAGCAGGCCGACGGCACGAAGTGCAGCGGGCCAGTGAGCGCTACCATGAAGGGAGGCAGCCTGGCCATCGACAGCCAGGGCCAAGCCGTATGTGGCGACGGCAGCACTTACGACATGCCCAAGGTCAACTGCCGCAAAGGGGCGACCACGGTCGCGGACTGCACCGGCGGTTACGGAAAAGATCAATTCCCCATGTCCATGCGGCACGTGGCCGAATAAAAACGGAATAACCCGACATGTTGCCTGAAGTCACCCAATTCGAAGACACCGTCACGCTGGTCAGCGACACCGGCATCCAGTTCATGGATTTCGCCCTGCGCCTGGATCCTCGCAAGGAACCGGCGGGCGAATTCGCGCCGATGATCAGCGGATTGATCTGCCGCCTGGCGTACAACGAAGAGAAAGACTTCTTTTTCTACGAGCCAGAACCGGAAAAGGTCGAAAAAGCCAAACCTGCGTTCAGCGTCGACATGAAAAGCAGCCTCGAATTGCTCGACGGTATCTGGCTGCCGACCCCGTTTTTCCGCTTCATGCCGCCGCATCGCTTCGATGAAGGTCCGACCAACTGGTCGCGCATGCGTCTGGTCAAACTGGCAATACCCGACATTGACGGCAACACCCACCGCCTGACGATGGCGTTCGACAGCCGTGTGATGCCCAAGCGTGACGGCACTGCTTACCTGGCGCCAAACGAAGAAGACATCAGCTCCGGCGTGTCTTTCAAACTGGCGACCAAGGCTAGCGAAACTCGCTGGTTTCTGGCGCAGCCGTGGGTCAATGAATGGCTGCTGGAAGTGTTCAACGAGGGCAATGCCCACCGTTCGCGCGCAGAGTTGGACATCGATATCCGCGCCAACTATCACCTGGCGCACTACCTCAACTTGCTCAGCCTGTTGAGCAAGCCGTCCGCCGCCCAGCAATCGACGGCCCGGGCGAAAGTTGAAATCCCCGAACTGAAAGTGGTCGCCAACGACAGCAATGGCCTGGTCAAACCGATTCCTGTGGACCTGGTGCTGGACGTCGGCAACTCGCGCACCTGCGGCATCCTGATCGAAAACCACGGCCAGGCCGGCTCCGGGCTGAAGCAGAACTACGTGCTGGAACTGCGCGACCTGATCACCCCCGAACACACCTACAACCTGCCGTTCGAAAGCCGCGTGGAATTCGCCCAGGCGTACTTCGGCAAGGACCACTGCTCGGTCAAGAGCGGCCGTCACGATGCGTTCCAATGGGCGACGATTGCCCGTGTCGGCAATGAAGCCAGCCGTCTGGCCAGTCGTCGTCGCGGCACCGAAGGCTCCACTGGCCTGTCCAGCCCGAAACGCTATCTGTGGGACGAAAACGCCTATGGCCACGGCTGGCGCTTCAACTGCTCGTACATCAAGACCGACAACGAGCCGTACGCCACCGCCGCGCCGTTCTCGCATCTGATCAACGAAACCGGCGAGGCGCTATACAGCCTCGAAGAAGACGATCGTCTGCCAGTGTTCATGCCGCGTTATTCACGCAGCTCGCTAATGACCTTCATGCTCGCCGAAGTGCTGGCCCAGGCGCTGTCGCAAATCAACAGCCCGGCCCAGCGTTCGCGCCAGGGTCACACCCGCGTACCGCGCCAACTCAACAGCATCACCCTGACCGTGCCGCCGGGCATGCCGCAGGCCGAGCGCAGCATCCTCAACGAACGCATGCTACAAGCCATCGGCCTGGTGTGGAAAAGCCTCGGTTGGCATGTCGGCGAGGAAGATCCACATCAGGATCAGGCCGTCAGCCCGCGCACGCCGATCCCAAGTATCCGCGTGGAATGGGACGAAGCGTCCTGCGGCCAGTTGGTGTACCTGTACACCGAGGTCAACGAGAACTTCGCCGGTCATCCGGAAGAGTTTTTTGACACCATCGCCCGGCCAGACAAGACCGACCGCCAACGCATCACCCTCGCGACCATCGACATCGGCGGGGGCACTACCGATCTGGTGATCACCGACTATCGCCTCGACCGCGCGGGTAATACCGGCAGCGGCAGCAACGTGCACATCGTGCCCGAGCAGCGTTTTCGCGATGGCTTCAAAGTGGCCGGCGACGACATCCTGCTGGACGTGATTCAGGACTTCATCCTGCCGAGCTTCGAAAAAGCCTTGCAGAACGCCGGCGTGAAAGCCCCGGATTCGCTGATGTCACGGCTGTGTGGCGATGAATCGGTCAGCGCCCAGGACATGATCCTGCGCCAGCAATTGAACCTGCAGGTATTCGCCCCGCTGGGCCTGGCGCTGCTCAAGGCGTACGAACATTACGATCCGCAAGTGCCGCAAGAAGTTACCCCGCAAAGCTATCGCCAATTGCTGGGTGACAACGCGATCAGTCAGACCGTGCTCGACTACGTCAACGCCGCCGTGCGCCGCGACGTTGGCGTTCAGAGCGGTTTCGACCTGTATGCCGCGCCGATCAGCTTCGACCTGCAAAAGCTCCACGCCGCGTTCCTAAACGATCAGATCAACATCACCAAGATTCTCGGTGCGCTGTGCGAAGTGGTCGCGCATTACCCGTGCGACGTCCTGCTGCTGACCGGCCGCCCTTCGCGCCTGCCCGGCATCCAGGCGTTCATTCGCAAGGTGCTGCCGCTGCCACCGGGACGCATTCTGGCGCTGCAAAACTACCGCACCGGCGGCTGGTATCCGTTTCACAAGAACGGCCGGATCGACGACCCGAAAAGCACCGCGTCGGTCGGCGCCATGCTCTGCCTGTTGTGCGCCAACCATAGCGTGCCGAACTTCTACTTCCGTGCATCGGCGCTCAAGCCGTATTCGACGGTCAAGCACATCGGCGTCATCGACCTGAACAACGTGATCAAGGATGCCGACGTGCTGTACCGCGACATCCAGTCTGAAGACTACAAAATAAAGCTGCCGGTCATTGGCGTTGGCGACGCCGCCGACACGCCACAGCTGGAAATGCGTGGCGACCTGCGCCTCGGTTTCCGTCAGTTGGCCGCCGACCGTTGGGCCGCCTCGCCGCTGTACACCTTGCGGTTCACCAAGGCGGGTCGGGAGAAGTTTTCCCGCGCAATCGGTGAAAACGGCAGCGCGCCGCTGCTCAAGGTGCGGTTTGAGGTCAAACCGGCAGACAAATACACGCGCAAGCAGGATCTGGTCAGCGACCGCCTCTCGGTTCGTGACATCGAATCCAACAGTAACAACGTCAACTTCAACCCGCGCAGCGACCTCGAGCTGGAACTCAACACCATGCTCGACGCCGGCCTGAGCGAGACCAAGTACTGGCTCGACAGTGGAAGTGTGAAACGCAAATGAAAGACCTGACCCCCGATCAAACTCAGCTCTCTGCCAGTTGGGCCGCTGTTTATGAAGGCGCCGGTCAGGCGCTGGACTGGATTGGCCAGACGCGCGGCAATGCGCCGCGCCTGGACAGCGAAGCCGACAACCTGAACATCCGCCTGCATCGCGCCCGCAATCTGGCTCAAAGCCTCGGTCGCGTGGCCTGCACGCCGATGACCATTGGCTTTTTCGGCTTGTCCCAGGCCGGCAAGTCCTACCTGATTTCGGCCCTCGCCGCCGGTCAGAACGGCAAGCTGGAAACCGAGTTCGGCGACCATCGCCTGGATTTCATCAAGCACATCAACCCGGTGGGTGGTGGCAAGGAAGCCACCGGCCTGGTAACGCGCTTCAGCCGTCGGGCGACGGAAAGTCAGGACAATGACTTCCCGGTAGAACTCACGCTGTTCAAGGAAATCGAGCTGGCGAAGATTCTCGCCAACGCCTGGTTCAAGGATTTCGACCTTGAGAGGATTTCCTACGAGATCGACGAAGAGCGCATCCAGCGCGTGCTCAAACCGTTCGAGGGCCGCGAAACCGGCCCGCTGCAAACGGGGGTCAATGCCGACGATCTGGTGTCACTGTGGGATTACCTGCGCGACAACTTCCGCAACTCGGTGAAGAAGCTTGAACACCTGTACTGGCCCAAAGCGTTGCAACTGGCGCCACGCCTGAATTTCCAGGAACGGGCCGAGCTGTTTTCGATTCTCTGGGGTGAGCAAAGCGAGTTGACGCGCGCGTACCAGCAACTGGCCGGCGCGCTGCACAAGCTGGGCCTGCCCGAGACCGTGTTTGCACCGTTGAAGGCCTTGGTGAGTTTCGAAAACGACACCTACAGCCAGCGCGACAGCATCATGAACGTCGACATCCTCGAACGCTTCGGCAGCCCGCTGGACTTGCCGATTGAAGTTCGACCGCTGGTTGGCGATCGCCTGCAAAACAGTCAGGCGATTGCGGTCGCGCAACTGGCGGCACTGACCGCCGAAATGACCTTCCGCCTGATCGAAGCGCCGGTGGATGACATCGTCAATCAGGTCGACCTGCTGGATTTCCCCGGTTATCGCGGGCGCCAGAAACTGCACGAGATCGCCGATTCCAACGACCCGCAATCCACCGCCAAAGACAACTCCGTTTCCCAGCTGATCCTGCGCGGCAAGGTCGCCTACCTGTTCGAACGCTACACCGACAACCAGGAAATGAACGCGCTGGTGGTCTGCACAGGCTCGACCAAGCAGAGCGACGTCAACGACGTGGGCCCGGTGCTGACCCGCTGGATCGAAAAGACCCAGGGCGCCGACTCGGCCGCTCGCAGCAAGCGCGACACCGGCCTGATCTGGGCGCTGACCATGCTCGATCTGCGCATTACCAACTCCCTCAGCCTGACACCGGATCAGTACGACGAGAGCTGGAACGGCATGGTCAAGCTGACCATGCTGGAGCGCTTCGGCAGCCTGAGCTGGATGAACGACTGGGCCGGCACACCGTTCCAGAACACCTACCTGGTACGCAAACCCCGCATGGACGCGGCGTTCATCGGGCAAGACGCGACCGGTGCGGAAACCGGCCTCAATGCCATCTATCAGGAACGTGTCAGCGCGCTGGGCACCAGCTTCGCCAGCAACGCTCTGGTGTGCAAACACATCAAGGACCCGGCCAACGCCTGGGCAGAAATGCTGCGCAACGATGACGGTGGCATCAGCCACTTCAGCGGCAGTTTCAAAGGCGTGGCCAATATCGAATTCAAATTGCAGCGCATCCGCGAGCAATTGAGCGAGTGCCTCGAAGGCCTGACCACTCACGGCCTGAGCCCCTGGTACCACGCCGACGGCGATGGTGCCGCAGCCGCCAAGAAAGCCAAGGCGCAAATGATTTTGACGGGGCTGGGCCGTCGCCCGGCGGTGCTCGGTGAGTTGATCGATCAACTCGACATGCCGAGCGAAGAGGTGCGCGACCTGTACCTCAGCGGCGTGTACGAAACCGATGACGAGCCGGCCGTGAACGATGAGCCGGTCGCCCCGACACCGAGCCAGAGCCTGTACGGCAACGACGCCGGTTTCGATTTCGATTTCAGTGACGACCTGAGCCACGACGCGCCAGTCAGCAGCAAAACCGGCACCCCTGCGCCCGAACTGCAAAGCAACGAGCACCGTTTTGCCAAAGCGGCCTTCAAGGCCTGGATCGCGCACCTGCGTGAACTGACCACCCGCCAAAGCCTGCTCAACCTGCTGGGGTTGGAAAAGGCCTTGCTGGAAGCGGTGGTCGATGAACTGATTACCGCCGGCTATCGCCAGGACTTGCCGGGCCAGCTGAGCCGCGCCGTCCTCAAGCGTGCGCAAAGCGGCGCGCGGCGCGATCAACTGGTCGAGCGCCAGGTACTGGAAGTGCAGCGTGTGCTGCGTGATTTCGTGTCCTGGTTCGGTTACCTCCAGATGCCGGTGAACGAGCGTCCGAACAGCCGCGCCGGTACCAAGGAGCCGTTGTTTTCGTTCTACTCCGACATTGGCCCGGGACAAGTCCCCGTCCTGCCGTCGCAACCGGCGAATCAGGCGCAGCGGTATCTCGGCGACTGGCTCTCGGGCCTGGCCTACATCACGCAGGACAATGCCGGCCATGGCGCCGGACGTGAAATCACCCCTGAACAGAACGAACGGCTGGGCCAAGTGCTCACAGCCTTCGCAGCGAGATAAGCAATGCCAATTCGTGTCGACCTGCTCGCGTTAGAGCCCAACGTGCCTGGCCAGGCCCGCCTCACTGTGAAGAAATGGCAGGGTGGCGAGGAACAGCTGGAGTTTTCAATTCAGCGCAACCAGGACGGTTTTTACCTCCAGGACCACAAGGCCTGGAGCAACAATCCATTCTGGTTCAAGGTCTCGCGTTTCAACGTCACGGCCAGCGGCGATGGCCTGGAAGCGCAGGTCGGCCCGGATGTGGTTGACCCGCTGCTGGAAGGCGGCGCCAACTCGCAATTCCAGATCGAACTGCGTGAACAGAGCCAAGGCCATGCGGACAAGGGCGTGGTTCGGCCCGGCGTTGGTGTGCTGCCTTCCACGGCCGGCGGCCAGACGCGCTCGACGTACGGCGGCGCCGAACTGACGGCGCCGAGCGTGCCGGCGCCGGAAATCCCGGAAATCCCGGAGCTGCCGGAACTGGTCCTGTCCACCGCCGAGCCAGAAGTGGAGTTGGAGTCGGTGCTCACCGAGCCTGCCTATACGCCGCCTCCCGCACCGGTGAAGAAAAGCAACAAAGGCCTGATCGGTCTATTGATTGTCGTGTTGTTGCTGGCCGCGGGCGCAGGATTCTGGTTCTACAAACGCACCCCGGCGCCTGCCCCCGTGGCCGCAACCCCTGCCGCTGCACCGGCCAACGCCGACGCTCAAGCCTGCACCCTCGACAGCATGAACAGCCTCCCCGAACTGACCTTCGTCCAGACCTGCATCAAGGCGGCACCCGACAGTGCCAAGTTGCTGGAGATCATCACCCAGGCCAAGGCCGGCAAGCACTGCGGCGTCGCCCAGCGCCTGTACGCCAACCGTGCCCAGGCCGGTGACGCATTGATCGCCAACGCCTATGCCCGCGAATACGACCCAAAATATCTGAAGGCCAGCGAGTGCTTCCCGGCCGCGGACAACGCCACCGCCGCCTACTGGTATGAAACCATCCTCACCCAGGACCCGAACAACGCCGAAGCCAAGCAGCGCTTCGAGGAGTTGCAGAAGTGATGCGTTCGCCCCTGAGTCGATTCCTGCTGAGCAGTGCCGCGTTACTGGCGCTGTGCATCAGCCCGCTGTCCCAGGCCGATGACAAACCGCTGATCCAGGCTGGTAAAAAGACCCTGTTCCAACGCGTGCTGACCACGCCGGGCTGCAAAATCAGCCCGACGGCGGGCGGTGCCGAAGGTGACGCACAACCAGTCTTCAGCCGCTTTTATGTGTATGAGCGCGCGCAAGCAAAGAACGCCGAGTGGCTGAAAGTCGGCCCCGACAGTTACGGTAAAACCATTGGCTGGTTGCCCGCCGGCTGCACCACCGACTGGAAGATGCAACTGACGCTGGCCTTCACCAACCCGGCCAACCGCGACCGTTTGCTGTTCTTCAAGGACCGCGCCACTGTCGAAGGCATCCTTGATGCGCCGGACCCGGTCAGCAAAGTCGCGCCGCTGCGGGCCAAGCTGAAAAAGGGCCAGCAAGCACCGGGCGTACTGGCTGAAGAACCTGAATACTTCGTCGACCTGCAAAAGCAGTTCTACCTGCTGCCGGTACTCAGTGGCGAAGAAGTCATGACCGAAAGCGGTTTCCGCACGCGCCTGCTCAACGTCGCCTCCGTCAGCAAGCCGGATGACAAGAACGCCAAGGGCGGTGCTGCAAACAGCGCTGCCGGCAGCAAGGAAGCCGAAGAGAAAAAGGCCAACCAGCTGAAGGAATTCAGTGCGGCCGTAGTATTTGTCATCGACTCGACGATTTCGATGGACCCCTACATCGACCGCACCCGCGAGGCGATCCGCAAGGTTTACCAGAAGATCGAAGCGCAGAATCTCGGCAAACAGGTCAAGTTCGGCCTGGTGGCTTTCCGCTCCAACACCCAGGCGGTACCGGGGCTGGAATACACCACCAAGATGTACGCCGACCCGACGCAGGTGAAAGACAGCGCCGACTTTTTCGCCAAGATCGCCGACCTCAAACAAGCCACCGTGTCGAGCAGCAGCTTCGATGAAGACTCGTTTGCCGGGGTCATGGAGAGCATCGACAAGGTCGACTGGAGCCAATTCGGCGCGCGCTACGTGGTGTTGATCACCGACGCGGGCGCCATCGAAGGCGACGACAAACTATCGAAGACCGGTTTGAGCGCCGCGCAGGTGCGTATGGAGGCCGCCAACCCTGGCGTGGCGATTTACACCCTGCACTTGAAAACCCCGGCCGGGGCCAAGGACCACGCCAAGGCCGAGGCGCAATACCAGAACCTGTCGACCTACCCGGGCACCAACACTTCGCTGTACTACCCGGTGAACGCTGGCGATGTGCAGGAATTCGGGCGCAAGGTCGACACACTGGCCGCGGCGATCACTACACAAGTCAAAGCCGCTTACATGGGCGAAGACGCCATCGGCAGTGCGGCGAACGCCAAGCAGGACCCGGCCGAGAAAAAAATGCTCGAAGACGCGGCGCTGATCGGCCACGCCATGCAACTCGCTTATCTCGGCGAGAAGACCAACAGCAAGGCCCCGCCGGTGTTCAAGGCGTGGATCACCGACCGCGACCTGATCAAGCAGAACATCCCGACCACCGACGTGCGGGTACTGCTGACCAAGTCACAGCTCAGCGACTTGAGCGACGTGATGAAGCAGATCCTCGATGCCGCCAACGAAGGCCTGATTTCACCCACGGAAATGTTCGATCGCCTGCGTTCCGTGGCGGCGACCATGGGCGCCGATCCCAATCAGCTGAAGCAGAACGGCAACGCCAAACTGGCGGACATGGGCGTCCTCGGCGAGTACCTCGAAGACCTGCCTTATCACAGTGAAGTGCTGAACCTGGATGAAGAGACCTGGAAGAGCTGGGACGGTCTGGCACAAGAAAAATTCATCCGCACGCTGAACACCAAACTGCGGCATTACCAGCGTTACAACGCGGATGTCGACCGTTGGGTAGCGTTGGCCAAGGACAGCGATGCGCGGGACAACGTGTACCCCGTCCCACTGGAAATGATGCCTTAACGAGACGCCCATGCTTGATATCAAGAACCTGCTGGTGCGCCGTGGTGAAGGCACACAGGCTCATCACGTGCGACTGCCGAACTTGCAGGTCGGCGCCGGGGAAATCCTCGCCATCACCGGCGAGAGTGGCAGTGGCAAAAGCACGCTGCTCGAAGCCATCGGCCTGTTGCTCGCGCCGGTGGAACTCGAGCGCTTTCGGCTGGGCCCGACGCACGCTCAAGATATCGCCCAACTGCTGGCGAATGACGACCAGCCTGCTCTTGCAGCGGTGCGTTCACGGCATTTGGGATTCATTTTGCAGAGCGGCGGCTTACTGCCATTCCTGAACGTGCGGGACAACATCAGCCTGCCGCGCCGATTGCTCGGGATGCCGGCAAAGAGCGATCACATCGACCACGCCGTTGACGTGTTGCGCCTGCAAGGATTGCTGGACAAACAACCTCAGGCCTTGTCGATCGGCGAGCGCCAGCGCGTTGCCTGCGTTCGGGCAATTGCCCATGAACCGCTGCTGCTGTTGGCCGACGAGCCGACCGCCGCGCTCGACCCTCACAGTGCCCGGCGTTTGTTCGAGTTGCTCCTGAGCCTGGTGTCGAACATGGGCCTGAGTGCACTCGTTGTATCCCATGACTGGGCCTTGCTGAAAGATTTCGGCTTACCGCGACTCGGCGCTATCAGCCATCAGGGAGAGACTCTGTTTGAACCGATGGACTGATCGCTTGCGCCTGCTGGGCTCACTGGCGCTGCAAGACCTCTGGCACGACCGCAAGGTTTCGCTGTGCATCGCCGCCTCCCTGGTGGCGGTGATCGCGCCGTTGTTGTTGCTGTTCGGGCTCAAACACGGGGTGGTCAGCCAGTTGCAGGACGAACTGCTGCGCGACCCGCGCAACCTTGAAGTGAAGATGCTCAGCAACGGCAACTACGACACAGCCTGGATCGAGCGTTTGCGCCTGCGCCCCGAGACCGGTTTTGCTCTCGGCCAGACCCGCTCGCTCAATACCCAGGCTGACCTGCTGATCGGCATGCAACGGTTTGTCGAAGGTGCCGAAATCATCGCCACCGAGCCGGGCGACCCACAACTGAACCTGGCGCCACTCAATCCCGTCGGCAATCAAGTGATCCTCAGCGCCAGCGCAGCGCAACGCTTGCAGGCCAAGGCCGGCGACAGCGTGCAAATGCGGGCCTTGCGCCGCCTGGAAGGTGTCAATGAACGTGGCGAGATGACGCTGACGGTACTGGCCGTGCTCGACGGTGCCCGTTTCGGCCGCGCGGCCGGGTTTGTCGCCCCGCCGCTGCTGCTGGATCTGGAGCGCTTTCGCGACGGTTATCAGGTGAGTGCGTTCGGCGTTGTCACCGGCAAGCCTCTGGGCGATCTGCAACCGCTGTACGCCCGCGCCCGCGTGTATGCGCGCGACATCGATCAAGTCGCACCGCTGGAGCGCTGGCTCAACGAACAACACATCGAAACCTCGAGCCGACTGGCCGACATCGACAACGTCAAAGCCATCAACCATGTGCTGGGGCTGATCTTCAGTGTGATCGCCGTGGCGGCGTTGATCGGCTGCGTGGCATCGATGGTCGGCGCGTTCCTGGCCAACATCGACCGTAAACGCAAAAGCCTGGCGGTCCTGCGTCTGCTGGGTTTCAAACGCAGGTCCGTCGGCGGTTTCGTGGTCCTGCAAGCGCTAGCGCTGAGTCTGGCCGGCTACGTTGGCGGGCTGGGGGTTTATGCCGTGGGCAGTCATTTGTTCGACTACTTGCTCGGCAGCAGCCAGGCCACCGGCACCTTCGTTTGCCACATCACTGTTTGGCACGGCGTTGCCGCCCTGCTCCTGACCTTTTTGGTCGCTGCATTGGTGGCCGTGATCGGCGCCCTGCGAGCCATCAACATCCAACCTGCGGAGAGTCTGCGTGAGCTATAAACGTTTTGGCTTGCTGTTGCCCCTGAGCCTGGGCTACGTGCTCGACGCCTCAGCGGCGGGCTGGGAAGAGAAGTATTACAACCCGATGCCCGAGGCTAGCGACGTCGTGCTACCGATGCCCTGCGAAGGCTCGATGGTGTTCCGCAAGGTGTTCATCCCGGTCGCCGGGCCGCTGGATGACTACCCGATCAACATCGGTCAGGACGGTGCGGAATACGGCTACGTCGAACAGACCCGTCCGACCTTTATCGCCGGCAGTTTTACCGGGGCCAAGAACGACAAGTCCCGCTACTACCTGATGGCCAAGTACGAGATGAGTCAACTGCAATACGCCGCGCTGACCGAAGCAACCTGCCCCACCGCCGCCACCAAGATGCGCTTGCCGCAAACGGCGGTGAGCTGGGTGCAAGCCATCGAAGCCGCCGACAAGTACAACCTGTGGCTGCGCAAAAACGCCGCCGGCAAGCTGCCCAAGGAAGACGGCGCGCAAGGTTTCCTGCGCCTGCCGACCGAAGTCGAGTGGGAGTTCGCCGCGCGCGGCGGGCTGGAAGTCGGTGCCGCTGAATTCCGCGACACGCACTACCCGATGCCGGAAGGCATCAACGCCTACGAGTGGTTCGCCGGGGCGCAATCGTCCAACGGCACAGTGCAATTGACCGGACTGCAAAAGCCCAACCCACTGGGCCTGCATGACATGCTCGGTAACGTTGACGAAATGATGTTCGAGCCGTTTCGCCTGAACAAACTCGACCGCCAGCACGGTCAGGCCGGCGGCTACGTCGTCCGTGGCGGCAACTACCTGACCGCGCAGGCCGACCTGCGTACGGCATTGCGTAAGGAAGAGCCGTATTACAACGCCGAAGGCCAGGTGAAAAACAAAACCACCGGCCTGCGCTTGGTCATGGTCTCACCGACCCTCACCTCTCGCGAGCGGGTCGCCAGCATCGAAAGCAGCTGGAAGAAACTCGGCACCGGCAGCAAGGAAACCGAATCCGCCGACAAAGGCACCGTACAATCCCTGAACAACCTCGCCTCGGGCGTCGAAGACAAAGCGCTCAAGGAAAAACTCCAGGCCCTGGAAAACCAGCTGCGCGCCAGCAACCAGCAGCAGGAAGAAACCCGCGACCAGGCGATCCGCGCCAGCCTCAACCTGGGTGCGTTCCTGTGCACCAAGATGCTCGACGACGGCCAGTACGTGGATTTCCTGCAAAAGAACTACAAGCTCAACTGCGAAAGCGCAGACAAAGATGCCAGTTGCGATATGCGTAAAACCAAGCTCGACGAGCAGAAGGATCGCCTGCACAAGCTCAGCCGCTACTATGCCAGCAGCCTGGTGGAATCGGCGACCTTGTACGGCCAGCCACTGCTTGAAACGCAGGTCCCGGTGATGGAAGAAATCATCACCCGCAACAAACAGCTGCAAGACCTAAAACCTTACTTGCGCACCCACTGGGCCAATCAGAAGGCGTTCCTGCAAAAGCAGAAAATCGATACTGAAGCCTGGCTGACCAGCTGCAAAACCGTCTCTCAATAACAACACGTCAACACCGTCACCGAGGAGTTTCACCATGTCGCGCAGCCTTTGGACTCGCTTCAAGCTACAGATCGCTTTCGTTGTCGCCGGCAGCCTGTTGCTGACCGGTTGCGCCAACACCGGTAGCTCCATGCTCGGAGACAACGAGGGGGCCGACCCGCGCCTGACCCAGGGCCAAGATGCAGAGTTCTTCAGCAAGTCCGGCTATCAGGCCTGCGCCATGGGCGCTGGTGTCGGCATCCTCGCTTGCGCACTGTCCAACAGCAACAACAAGGGTGTCTGCGCCATCGCCGCCGGTATTACTGCGTGTGGCGTGGCCATGGGCGCGAACTACTACCTGGATCAGCGTCGCAGCGAATACTCCGACACCACCACCCGCTTGGCTAAAATGAACAGCGACGTCGAACAAGACACGCAGAACGTGATCGCCCGTACCGCGACCGCTCAGCAAGTGATCAAGGATGACCAGGCGCAAATCGCCCAGATCAAAAAGGACATCGCCAACAAGAAAGTCGACAAGGCCCAGGCCCAGGTGCAAATCGCCGAGATCGATTCGAACATCGCACGCCTGCGTAAAGACCTCGGCAACATGCGCATCAAAGTCACCGAGTACACCAAAGTGGCAGACGCCGAGCGTGCACAAGGCGCCACCGGCGCCGAGATCAAGCAGGTGGACATGAACATTATGAAAATGAACCAGAAAGTCGCTGCCCTGCAGAAGGAAGTCGACGGTCTGTACAGCCAACGCTCCGCCATCACCCTGGGCTAAGCACATGACGCTACGACAACTGGCGGTCCTCTCCGCCGTCCTGGTCTTGAGCGGTTGCGCGACCAAGCCGGGCGAGTGCGATGCGACCAATCGCGACAGCAGCATGCTGACCAAGATGAACTGCGACTACTCCGGTGGTTACAGCGATCAGGTCAAGCAGAAGGAACTGGCGCTGAACGAGTCCCGTCAGCAAAACGCAATGTTCCGTCAGGTGTACGAGAACATTCAGGCCCAGCAGCTGAGCACTAAAACCGACCTGGCCAGCCAGCAGAAAGCCCAGGCGGCGCTGAATCAGTCACTGGGAAAATTGCTGACCTCGCTCAAGGCCCGGCATGGCAATGAAAGCCAGGTGCAAAAGCAGATCGCCGGCCTCGAGCAGCAGCTCAAGGCTTCGCAGGCTGCGCCAACGACCAAAGCCACTCCAGCGACGCTGAAGGCCAAGCAGGAAGAGCTGAAGGCGTTGCAGAAGAAGGTCAATCAGCTGCAATTCAGCCTCGGCTACGAAGAGTAACTTTTCACCCCGCAGTGCATCCCGACGGATGCCTGCACTTTTTCAGGAATCGTCGTCATGCAGCGGGTCATCAGGGATGCGCACGCCACATCGGAGGGGATGAGTGCGCTGCAAGCCAAAGTCGCCCTCATCCAGAAACACTTTCCGCCGACCGTCGCCAGTCTGTTTGCCATCCCGCGGATGGGCAGCGGCGACGTGCTGGAGTGGTGGACCGAACTGGGTGGCCAACCCACGCCCTATGCCGACCTCAACGAGGACGCGCAACGACGATTGCTGGAAACCTATGAAGTACGTCAGACGTCCCTTGGACAGCTGGCGGACGAACTGCAAAAACGCGGTCAACCGACGGAAGCCGAAGACCTGCGCAGCCTGCTCGGTACACCGGAGCTGGACAAACTCTACAGCCTCAACGGTGAGCCGTTGGTGGTGCGCTGGAACCAGCGTCCGCCCAAACCGATTGTGCCGCCGGTGCCGCCGGTGGTGCCGGTCGTGCCGCCATCGCGTCGTGGCTGGTGGATCGCGGCGGCTTTGCTCGCGCTGCTGTTGCTGCTTCTGGCGCTGTGGCTCTGGTGGTTCCTGCACCGTGAGCCGGTTGTCGTGGTTCCGCCTGTAGCGCCTGTTGCGCCGGTGGTGACGCCGGTTGAGAAACCGGTTGAGCCTGTCCCCGAGCCTGTCGTGGAACCGGAACCGGAAGCGAAACCCGCTCCGGTACCGGAACCCAAGCCAGTCCCGCCACCAAAACCGGCACCGGAACCCAAGCCGGTTCCACCACCAAAACCGGTAGTGGCTGCCCCGCCACCAGCCCCGACGCTGGACAACTTCGCATGCCGTAAAAATGCGCCGAACGCAGAGATCCCGCAATTCGTGGTGGTGCTCGATACCTCGGGTTCGATGAACTTGAACATCAAGTCAGTGAAAGCCGACGAGGACTGGTACTTCGGTAGTGACCTCAACAAGCTCCTGGACCCGAACCGCACCATGCGGCTCACCGCCAAACCCAGCCGCATGGACGTCGCCAAGGACTCGCTGGCCAGCATGATCAACGGCCTGGACCCGAAGATCGACACACGCCTGATCACCTTCGCCGGCTGTGAAAGAACACCGGACCGAGGTGTGTTCAAGTTCGGCGACCGCCCGCGGCTGATCAACGGGATTCGAGGTCTGGTTCCCGACGACGGCACACCGCTGGCCGACAGCCTGGCCCGCGCAGCGAGTACCGTCGACGGGCGCAATAACGATGCGGTTATCGTGATGTTCGTCGACGGAGAAGACGGTTGCGGTCAGGACGTTTGCGCGGTATCCCGTCGAATCGCCAGGGAACAACCGCGCCTGCGGGTCAACGTGGTGAAAATCGGTGCTGGCGGCCCGTCACGCTGTATCGCTGAAAACACCGGAGGTCGGGTTTACAACAGCACCAACGCGGCTGAGTTGAGTAACCAGTTGAAACAGGCAAGCAAGGAAGTATCCAGCAGTGCCAAGTGCAACTAGCCGGGGATAGATCCTGAGTTGAGGTGACCCCATCGTTCCGACGAAAGCTATTTCAGCGGTGCCTCAACGAAACCGGTCAACCTCTTGGCGCAAGTCCGCCGCCAGCTTCTCCAGCTCTTTGGCAGTGATCGCCAGATTGGACACCACTTCACGCTGCTCACTGTTCGCCAGGGCAATGCTTTGCAGGTTGCTGCTGAGCAAGGTGGCGGTACTGCTTTGTTCTTGAGTGGCGGTGGTGATCGCCGCGAATTGCTGACCGGCCGAGCGGCTTTGCTCATCGATCAGCGCCAGGGCCGAAGCAACGTTGGCGTTGCGCGACAGGCCTTCCTGCATCAACAGGTTGCCCTGCTCCATGGTGCTGATGGCGTTACCGGTTTCCTGCTGAATGCTTTGGATCATGCCGGAAATTTCGTCGGTCGCTTCGCGAGTGCGTGAGGCCAGGTTACGAACTTCATCGGCTACCACGGCAAAACCACGCCCCTGCTCACCGGCACGGGCGGCTTCGATGGCGGCGTTGAGCGCCAGCAGGTTGGTTTGATCGGCAATCGAGGTAATCACACCGACGATGCCACCGATTTCCTGGGAGCGCTGACCCAAGGTATTGATCACTGTCGCCGTGCTGTTCAGCGCACCAGCGATTTGCTCCAGAGACGAGGACGCTTCGTCCATCGACGTACGACCGATCTGGGTTTGCTGTGCGTTTTCCTGGGCCAGACGCTGAGTGCTGCCCATGTTGTCGGCGATGTTCAGGGAAGTGGCGCTGAACTCTTCCACGGCACCGGCCATGCTGGTGATTTCGCCCGACTGCTGCTCCATCCCTTCATAGGCGCCACCGGACAGACCGGACAAGGCCTGGGCGCGGCTGTTAACCTCTTGGGAGGCCTTGCGGATGTGTTCGACCATGGTCGACAAGGCCTGGCTCATCTGGTTGAAGGCGCGGGCCAGTTGACCGATCTCATCGTTGCTCGATACGTTCAACCGCACGCTCAAATCACCGGCGCCCAAGGCTTCGGCCTGACTCACCAGATCACCCAGCGGCGCGAGTTTGCTGCGCAGCAACCAGACCGCCGAACCCACCGCGATCAACATCGCCAGCAGACTGCCAATCGCCAATTGAATGCCGACACTCCAGGTCACGGCACGGATTTCGGTTTTCGGCATGCTCGCCACGACCGACCATGGACCGCCTTCAAACGGTACGGCAATGCTGTAGAAATCTTCGGCCTTGTCGCTCCAGAACTCACCCTTGCCCGGCGTTTTAGCCAGACTAACGATGGCCGGGACGGCTTGATCCAGCGCTTGTACGCCCGCGATCGGCACCAGCCATTTGCTCTGTTCATCCAGCAGCGCCAGGGACCCCGTCTGGCCGATACGGAAGCGCTTGAGGTTGGCGAACTGCGCGTTCTGCGCGTCGGTGTAATCGAATCCTACGAACAGAACAGCAATCACCTTACCGCCGCTATCACGTACGGGGGTGTACTGAGTCATGTAGGAACGTTCGAACAGCAAGGCGCGACCGACGTAGGCCTGCCCCGCCATCAAGCGGGCATAGGCCGGATTCGCGTGATCGAGCAGCGTGCCGATGGCTCGGGTGCCGTCCTGTTTGCTCAGGGACGTGCTGACCCGAATGAAGTCTTCGCCGCTGCGCACAAACACCGTTGCAACGCCGGCGGTCATTTGCTTGAACTCGTCCACTTCCTTGAAATTGTTGTTCAGCACTTCGCTGCCCAGGTGCAGGCCCGGGGTCTGAGCGCCCGCCACGGCCACCGGTTCGTCCGGATGCACGCTCAAACCGGCGCTGAAGCGCTTCTCGAACAGACCGCTCAGGCGCTGGGTGCTTTCACGCAACGTGCCGTGAAAGGTACTCAACTGATCGGCCAGCAACCGGGCTTCACTGGCCAAGTGCTCTTCGCGGGTGGCGAGGTTGGCGGTGTCCAGCGAACGCAGGGCGAACACGGTACTGCCGCTGATGACAATCGCCAGTATCACGGCAAGCGCAAGACCAAGCTGTGAGGCGATCCGGGCACGAGGTTGAGACATGACAGCTCCTGGCCGAGCGACCGGATCCTCTTTGATCTGGCTGCACACTCAGCAAAATTCTAATAATGGGAATTGCATCGAACCTGCACGAGGGTTCCATCTGCATTTTCGGCGGAGAATCTGAATACTTGAGTAGTTAGCCGGGAAATGGCCAAAGGCCGCCATTGCGGCGGCTCTATCGATTCAGCCCAAGTGTTGAACGTCGGGCAATTCCATTGCTCGGGCTTCGCCTTGCAGGAAGTCGCTGAGCCTGCGCAAACGTTCACCTCCGGGGCGGGTTTTCGGCCAGACCAGGTAATATTTCTCACCGCTGGCGACGGCCGTCGGCCACGGCAGACTCAGACGTCCCTGAGCCACATCTTCCGCCACCATCAGCAGATCGCCCATGGACACGCCATAACCCCGGGCGGCGGCGATCATGCCCAGTTCCAGCGTGTCGAACACCTGCCCACCCTTGAGCGACACCTGATCCGCCAGCCCCATGCGTTCCAGCCAACTGCGCCAGTCGCGACGATCCGGTGTCGGGTGCAGCAGTTCGGCATTGGCCAGCCGTGCGACATCCCACGGTTGATCCTGCAGAAGATTCGGCGCGCCGACTGGAATCAGCTCTTCCGGGAACAGGAAACTCGCCTCCCAGTCCGGCGGGAAATTTCCGTTGCTGAGGATGATGGCGCAGTCGAACGGTTCATGGTTGAAGTCCACCGAGTCGACGTCCATCCAGGCGCTGGTCAATTGCACCTCGTTGCCCGGTTGCAGGTGCCGAAAGCGGCTGAGCCGTGCCAGCAGCCAGCGCATGGTCAGGGTCGACGGCGCTTTCATGCGCAGGATGTCATCTTCGGCGCGCAAGGTATTGCAGGCCCGCTCCAGGGCGGTGAAGCCTTCGCGAATGCCGGGCAAGATCAACCGCGCCGATTCGGTCAATTGCAGATTGCGTCCGCTGCGGTGAAACAGCCGACAGGCAAAATGCTCTTCGAGCGTACGAATGTGCCGACTGACCGCACTTTGAGTAATCGATAACTCTTCGGCCGCACGGGTAAACGAGCTATGCCGCGCCGCCGCTTCGAATGCGCGCAGGGCATACAAGGGAGGAAGACGACGGGACATTCGGAAAGCTCCTACAGCGGGATTCGGCCACCCTAGCAGAAACTCTCCAGCATGAGTTTGAATCATGCAACCCATCCTTTTTATCCCTTTGTGCAAACCCCGTAGAGCGCCGAGAATCGACGCTTTCCTGTCCCTCATTAATTATCGAGCGTGATGACCATGCAGCATCCAGCACGTACCGAACTCTGGGCCATCCTGCGGCTGGCGGGGCCGTTGATTGCCTCGCAGTTGGCGCACATGCTGATGGTCCTCACCGACACCTTGATGATGGCGCGCCTGAGTCCAGAGGCGCTGGCCGGTGGCGGTCTGGGCGCAGCAACTTACTCATTCGTGTCGATCTTCTGCATTGGCGTGATCGCCGCGGTTGGCACCCTCGTGGCCATCCGTCAGGGTGCCGGCGACATCGTCGGCGCCACCAGGCTGACCCAGGCCGGGTTATGGCTGGCGTGGCTGATGGCGTTGGTGGCCGGGCTGCTGCTGTGGAACCTCAAGCCGATGTTGCTGCTGTTCGGCCAGACCGAAACCAACGTCCACGCGGCCGGGCAGTTCCTGATGATCCTGCCGTTCGCCCTGCCCGGCTACCTGAGCTTCATGGCCCTGCGCGGCTTCACCAGCGCCATCGGCCGGGCAACACCGGTGATGGTCATCAGCCTCGGCGGCACTGTGGCCAACTTCCTGCTCAATTACGCGTTGATTACCGGCATGTTCGGTCTGCCGAAACTGGGGTTGATGGGCATCGGGCTGGTTACCGCTATTGTTGCCAACTGCATGGCGCTTGCGCTGGCCTGGCACATCCGTCGGCATCCGGCCTACGACGCTTATCCCTTGCGCCAAGGCCTGTCGCGGCCTAACCGTCAGTATCTGAAGGAACTGTGGCGCCTGGGCCTGCCGATTGGCGGCACCTACGCGGTGGAAGTCGGACTGTTTGCGTTCGCCGCGCTATGCATGGGCACCATGGGCAGTACGCAACTGGGCGCACACCAGATCGCCCTGCAGATTGTTTCGGTGGCGTTCATGATTCCGGCGGGGCTTTCGTATGCGATCACCATGCGCATCGGCCAGCATTACGGTGCCGGGCAGCTGCTGACTGCACGGCTGGCCGGACGGGTAGGCATCGCTTTTGGCGCGGCGGCGATGCTTGGCTTCGCAATGGTCTTCTGGTTGCTGCCGAATCAGTTGATCGGTTTGTTCCTGGACCACAACGACCCGGCGTTTCGCGACGTCATCAACCTGGCCGTGAGCCTGTTGGCGGTCGCCGCGTGGTTCGAGCTGTTCGACGGCACGCAAACCATCGCCATGGGCTGCATTCGCGGACTCAAGGATGCCAAGACCACGTTCCTGGTAGGTTTGGGCTGCTATTGGCTGATTGGCGCGCCGGCTGCCTGGTGGATGGCCTTCCATTTGAATTGGGGGCCGACGGGTGTCTGGTGGGGGTTGGCGCTGGGGCTGGCGTGCGCGGCAGTGAGTCTGACGCTGGCGTTTGAGTGGAAGATGAAGCGGATGATCAAGCGCGAACCGGCGCCGGAGCAAGGCTTCCGGGTCGCCCAGACTGACTGAGAACCCTGTGGGAGCGAGCTTGCTCGCGATTGCGGTCTGTCAGTAAATAACTATGTTGACTGACACTCCGCTATCGCGAGCAAGCTCGCTCCCACATTTGGTATGTGGTTAATTCACCACTTCCATCATCGGCTGCTGGCTGGAACCAAAGGTCAGGTATTCCACCAGCTCCGCCAACGGCAACGGCTTGCTGATCAAATATCCCTGCACCTGATCGCAACCAAACCCGCGCAACAGATCCAGTTGCTCCGGCGTCTCTACGCCTTCGGCGACCACTTCAAGGTTGAGGTTGTGCGCCAGATTGATCATTGCGTGGACCAGTTTGCGATTCTCTTCCCGCTCCTCCATGCCACCGACAAAGCTCTTGTCGACCTTCAACAAGGCAATCGGCAGGCTGTTGAGGTGCACGAACGACGAAAACCCGGTGCCGAAGTCATCCAGCGAGAAGCGCACGCCCAAGCGCCCAAGGGCGTCCATGGTCTGCTTCACCAGATCGCTGCGGCGCATCACCGCGGTTTCAGTGAGTTCGAATTCCAGCCATTGCGCCTCGACGCCACGCTCGGCAATCAGACGGCTCAGAGTCGACAACAATTGGCTGTCCTGAAACTGCCGGAACGACAGGTTGATCGCCATGTGCAACGCCGGCAAACCCCGTTCGCGCAACGCCTGCATGTCGCGCAAGGCACGGGAAATCACCCAGTAACCCAGCGGCACGATCAAGCCGCTTTGCTCGGCCAGCGGCACGAACTCGCTGGGTGGCAGCAAGCCGCGCTCGCCATGACGCCAGCGCACCAAGGCTTCGAGGCCGACGATCTGCCCGTCCTCAAGGTTCAGGCGGGGCTGGTAATGCAGTTCCAGTTCATCACGGCGCAACGCCCGGCGCAGCTCGCTTTCGAGGTCGGCCATACTGCGGGCATTGCGGTTGATGCGTTCGTTGAAGATGTGAAAGGTACAGCCCTGCGTACTTTTGGCTTGTTGCATGGCGATGTGTGCGTGCCACATCAGCGGGTCGGCGCCGGCCTGGGCCCGGGCGTGGGCAATACCAAGGCTGGAACCGATCAACAGGCTTTCGCCGTCGACCCAGTAAGGCTCGGCTAGCGCTTCGGTAATGCGCTCGGCCATCCATTCGGCGCGCTGAGGCGCGCGGCGGGTGTCGATCAGCAGGGCGAACTCATCACTGCCCAGTCGCGCCAGTTGATCGCCAGCCTCAAGCTGGCTTTTCAGCCGCGCGACCACTTGCAGGATCAACCGGTCACCGGCCTGGTGGCCGAGGGCATCGTTGGCGTGACGGAAGTTGTCGAGGTCGAGGTGGCCGAGGGCCAGGCCGCGGCCGTCGTTTTCCGCCAGGCGTGCCGCCAGCAAGGTCTGGAAACCCTGGCGATTGGCGATGCCGGTCAGCGGGTCTTGCTCGGCCAGGCGCTGCAGGGTGTTTTCCAGCACGCCCCGCTCGCGCACATGCCGCAGGCACCGAGGCAACATGCCGGGATCGAGGTGATCGCGTACCAGCCAGTCGCTCACACCATCGGGCGGAGACAGCGGCTCATGTTCGAGCAGCAATACCGTCGGCAGGCTGCAACGACCAGGTAAAGGTTGAAGCGCTGGAATCGTCAATAACACCGCGTTGCGGTTGTCATCGAACAGACTGCTGACTGACTCCCAGCTCGGCGCGCTGATCAGCACGGTCGAGCTCCCCATCGGAGCCAGACACTCACGCAACAACGCTGCCCACGCTGGCTCTTCGGCCAGTAGCAGCAAACGCAAGGGTTCGACAGGCGTAGACAAGCTAGCTCCCTAGACTCTGCAAAGATGTAGGCGGCGGGCATTATGCAGCGCCGGCAACCAATGACCAACTGACCTCGGTTATCAAACGCGGCTTTGTATCCGAAATTACGAACATTAGACGAAACTCACCGCGCATCCTGCGTGAAAGTATCAAAACCGGCAAATATAGATAGCGTGTTGCATCACAAGTCGGAGAGAGCAGCACAATTCGCTGAGCCTGTTAAAATGCCGGCCCATTTCACAAACGACTCCCTGATTTCGTATGTCCCGACTCAATCCCCGGCAGCAAGAAGCCGTGAGCTACGTCGGCGGCCCTCTTTTGGTGCTCGCCGGCGCAGGCTCCGGCAAGACCAGCGTGATCACGCGCAAGATCGCCCACTTGATCCAGAATTGCGGCATTCGCGCCCAGTACATCGTTGCCATGACCTTTACCAACAAGGCCGCGCGGGAGATGAAGGAACGGGTCGGCACCTTGCTCAAGGGCGGCGAAGGCCGCGGCCTGACCGTCTGCACCTTCCACAATCTGGGCCTGAACATCATCCGCAAGGAACACGTGCGGCTGGGCTACAAGCCGGGCTTCTCGATCTTCGACGAGACCGATGTCAAAGCCCTGATGACCGACATCATGCAGAAGGAATACTCGGGCGACGACGGCGTCGACGAGATCAAGAACATGATCGGGTCGTGGAAAAACGACCTGATCCTGCCGCCCGAAGCCCTGGAAAACGCGCGCAACCCCAAGGAACAGACCGCCGCCATCGTCTACACCCACTATCAGCGCACGCTCAAGGCGTTCAACGCGGTGGACTTCGACGACCTGATCCTGCTGCCGGTGAAGCTGTTCCAGGAACACGCCGACATCCTCGAAAAATGGCAGAACAAAGTCCGCTACCTGCTGGTGGACGAATACCAGGACACCAACGCCAGCCAGTATTTGCTGGTGAAGCTGCTGATCGGCACGCGCAACCAGTTCACCGTGGTGGGCGATGACGACCAGTCGATCTATGCCTGGCGCGGCGCGCGGCCGGAAAACCTGATGCTGCTCAAGGATGATTACCCGTCCCTGAAAGTGGTGATGCTGGAGCAAAACTATCGCTCCACCAGCCGCATCCTGCGATGCGCCAACGTGCTGATCTCGAACAACCCGCACGAATTCGAAAAGCAACTGTGGAGCGAGATGGGCCACGGCGACGAGATCCGCGTGATCCGTTGCCGCAACGAAGACGCCGAAGCCGAGCGCGTGGCCGTCGAGTTGCTGACCCTGCACTTGCGCACGGACCGTCCATACAGCGATTTCGCGATCCTGTACCGCGGTAACTACCAGGCCAAGCTGATCGAGCTGAAGCTGCAACACCACCAGATTCCGTATCGCCTGTCCGGCGGCAACAGCTTTTTCGGACGTCAGGAAGTGAAAGACCTGATGGCCTACTTCCGCCTGATCGTGAACCCGGACGACGACAACGCCTTTCTGCGGGTGATCAACGTCCCACGCCGGGAGATCGGTTCGACCACGCTGGAAAAGCTCGGCAACTACGCCACCGAACGCAAAATCTCGATGTACGCTGCCACCGACGAAATCGGTCTGGGTGAGCATCTGGATACGCGCTTCACCGATCGCCTGTCGCGCTTCAAGCGCTTCATGGACAAGGTCCGCGAGCAGTGCGCCGGCGAAGACCCGATCTCGGCGCTGCGCAGCATGGTCATGGACATCGACTATGAGAACTGGCTGCGCACCAACAGCTCCAGCGACAAGGCCGCCGATTACCGCATGGGTAACGTCTGGTTCTTGATCGAGGCGTTGAAAAACACCCTGGAGAAAGACGAAGAAGGCGAGATGACCGTCGAAGACGCCATCGGCAAACTCGTTTTGCGCGACATGCTCGAACGCCAGCAGGAAGAGGAAGACGGCGCCGAAGGTGTGCAAATGATGACCCTGCACGCCTCCAAGGGCCTGGAATTTCCTTACGTGTTCATCATGGGCATGGAAGAGGAAATCCTCCCGCACCGTTCCAGCATCGAAGCCGACACCATCGAAGAAGAGCGCCGGCTGGCCTACGTCGGAATTACCCGAGCGCGTCAGACCCTGGCCTTCACCTTCGCCGCCAAGCGTAAGCAATACGGCGAGATCATCGATTGCGCACCGAGCCGCTTCCTCGATGAACTGCCGCCGGACGACCTGGCCTGGGAAGGCAACGACGACACGCCCGTTGAAGTCAAAGCTGTTCGCGGTAATACGGCATTGGCGGATATACGCGCGATGTTAAAGCGCTAGAATCGACTACTTTTTAACCAGCCTTAGGCGCACAAGCCGCCCGTAGAGGAAAGCTTCATGGAAGCACTGCACAAGAAAATTCGCGAAGAAGGCATCGTGCTTTCCGACCAGGTCCTGAAAGTCGACGCCTTTCTGAACCACCAGATCGACCCGGCCCTGATGAAGCTGATCGGCGATGAATTCGCCACGCTGTTCAAGGATTCGGGCATCACCAAGATCGTCACCATCGAAGCCTCGGGCATTGCGCCGGCGATCATGACCGGACTGAACCTCGGCGTGCCGGTGATTTTTGCGCGCAAGCATCAATCCCTGACCCTGACCGAAAACCTGCTGTCGGCGACGGTTTACTCGTTCACCAAGCAGACCGAAAGCACCGTGGCGATCTCCCCGCGCCACCTGACCAGCAGCGACCGCGTGCTGATCATCGACGACTTTCTGGCCAACGGTAAGGCGTCGCAAGCGCTGATCTCGATCATCAAACAGGCCGGCGCTACCGTCGCGGGTTTGGGTATCGTGATCGAGAAGTCGTTCCAGGGCGGCCGTGCGGAACTGGATGCTCAGGGTTATCGCGTTGAATCGCTGGCTCGCGTGCAGTCGCTGGCTGGCGGCGTTGTGACCTTCATCGAATAAAAGCCACACCGCAAAACAATGTGGGAGCGAGCTTGCTCGCGATGAGGCCATCACATTCAACATCTCTGTTGGCTGATGTGCCGCTATCGCGAGCAAGCTCGCTCCCACAGTTGATTGGTGTTGGTCGTTACAAAGCGGTGGCTTTGAGGCCGGTGAGCAACAACCGCTGAAACAAATCCTCTTTCAACCCTTCCGGGTTGGTCAACTGCATCCGCTCCAGATGCTCAGGAAACGCCGAAGCCTCTGGCGCATCCAGCGCAGCCTTGCCCAGCTCCAGAATCTCCGTGAGCTTGAGCTTGCTCTTCAGCCAGTTCAGCGCCCGCAATAGATCCCTCTCCACCTCAGTGAAATCACACCCCAGCGGATACTCCGGAAACAAATTCGGATGGAGCGCCTGAATCGCCTGCAAGCGCTCCGGGCTGTTGTCGGCGAAACGCGGATCGATGCGGAAACCCTTCGGCAACTTGCCAACGTTCTGCGCCAGTTCGATCAACCCCGGCTGGAAACGTGAGTCACTGATATTCAACAACGCCTCGATCACCGCCGCATCGGTCTTGCCCCGCAGATCGGCGATGCCGTACTCGGTAACCACAATGTCTCGCAGGTGTCGCGGGATCGTGCAATGGCCGTACTCCCAGACGATGTTCGAACTGACCTCACCGCCCGACTCACGCCAGCTGCGCAACAGCAGCACCGACCGCGCGCCCTCCAGCGCATGCCCCTGGGCGACGAAGTTGTACTGCCCGCCGACACCGCTGAGCACCCGCCCGTCTTCGAGCTGATCGGCCACGCCGGCACCCAGCAAGGTCATGGTAAACACGGTGTTGATGAAACGCGCATCCAGGCGCTGCAAGCGTTTGAGTTCTTCCTGACCGTAGAGCTCGTTGATGTAGCTGATGCGGGTCATGTTGAATTCGAGCCGCTTGCTGTGCGGCAGCTCGCGCAGGCGCTCATAGAAACTGCGCGGCCCAAGGAAGAAACCGCCATGCACCGAGATGCCATCGGTTTGTGCGGCCTCGTCGAGGGTGCCGGCATTGGCCTGTTGCTGGGTCGGCACGTCCGGGTAGACCTTGCGCCGCACGATCCCGGCGTCGGCCAGCACCAGCAAGCCGTTGACGAACATTTCGCTGCAACCGTAAAGGCCTTTGGCGAAAGGTTCGACGCCGCCTTCGCGGTCGATGAGTTGCGCCCACTGGCTGAGATTCACGTCCGCCAGCAACGCCTTGTAACCGTCATTGTCGGCCTGCCGTGCCAGCAGCGCAGCGATCAGGGCATCACCTATGGCACCGATGCCGATCTGCAGGGTGCCGCCGTCGCGCACCAGCGTGCTGACGTGCAGCCCAATGAAGTGATCCTGGAAACCCACCGGCATGTTCGGCGTGGAGAACAGCGTGGTGCTGTCCTTCTCGTCGATCAGTAGGTCGAAAGCGTCCATGCCGACTTCCGCGTCCCCCGGCATGTAGGGCAAATCATTGTGCACCTGGCCCACCAGCAGGATCGTCTCCCCCGCCGCCCGACGCTTGGCGATCATGGGGAACAGGTCGAGGGTGATATCCGGGTTGCAGCTCAGGCTCAGGCGGTCGGGATGTTCGCTGTGGCTCGCCACCAATTGCGCCACCAGGTTCAATCCGGCCGCGTTGATGTCCCGCGCGGCGTGGCTGTAATTGCTGCTGATGTAATCCTGCTGGGCCTGTGCGCTGTGGAGCAGGCTGCCGGGCTGCATGAAGAATTGCTGAACATGGATGTTGGGCGGCAGGCTGTCGCGATGCAGCTCGGCCAGGAAATCCAGTTCCGGATAATCGCCAAAAACCCGCTCGATGAAGGGTTCGAGAAAGCGTTTTTGCAAGCCGTCGCCCAACGCAGGACGACCGAGACAAAGGGCGGTGTAGATCGTCAGCTGCCGCTCGGGCAACCGCGCGACACGTTGAAACAGCGCATTGACGAAATGGTTGGGTTTGCCCAGACCAAGGGGCAGGCCCATGTGGATATGCGCCGGCAACCGTGCCAAGACATCATCGACCGCTTGCTCGATAGAACACAGCTGCACCATCTGATCCTCCCTTACATTCCGTGAACTGGGGTTGGACCGAGCTTGCCGGGTCTTTGCTTCAATGAACAGTCTCAGGCGTAAATCGCAGGCACAAAAAAGCCGCTCGAAAGCGGCTTTTTGCTGAAGATGAAGGCTTATTTCAGGCCGGACATCTTCTGGATGGCGCCTTTGAGATCGGCGTCGGTGCAATCTGCACAAGTGCCTTTAGGCGGCATCGAGTTGATACCGGTAATGGCTTTGGCCAGGATGCCATCGAGGCCGCCCTGGTGATCGGCACGTTCTTTCCACGCTGCGGTGTCACCGATTTTCGGCGCGCCCAACAGGCCAGTGCCGTGGCAAGCGTTGCAATGTTTTGCAATCACTGAGTCAGGGGTCTTGGCATCACCGCCACCCGCCGAAGCAGCAACTTCCATCCCCTTGCACTCTTTACCGGTCACACAGACCTGGCCGACGGGCTCAAGGCGTTTTGCAATATCGTCGTTCGTCGCTGCTTGTGCGCTGACTGCCCATAGGGCCAATACGGTTGCTGGTACGGCCAGCATTTTCATAATTAGATTCACGCGTTCACCCTCAATGGTGGCTAGTCACGCCTACGGCCACGGTTCGCAGGCGGGCGCAAGTATAACGGTAACCCCGTCACACTGAAACAACCCCAAAGTCGAAGGGGTTTTGTTGCGCAATGGAAAAACGGTCCGGGCGCCTCAGCCATGCCGGCAGGACGCCTCTTCTCTTAGAAATTCGCGGGCGTGGCTGCGCTGATTAGTCGCGCTGGCGCATCGAACGGATTACGGAAACGGTGTGGTTTAGTACTTTCAAAGTAGTAGCTATCGCCCGCTTCGAGCACAAAAGTTTCAAGCCCCACCACCAGTTCAAGTCGACCTTCGAGCAAAATCCCGGTTTCCTCGCCCTCATGGGTGAGCATCTCGTCACCGGTGTCGGCGCCAGGCGGGTAGATTTCATTGAGGAAGGCGATAGCCCGGCTCGGGTGCGCCCGACCGACCAGTTTCATGGTCACTGCGCCATCGGAAATATCGATCAGCTCGTTGGCTTTGTAGACGATCTGCGTCGGTTTTTCCTGCAGGATTTCTTCGGAAAAGAACTCGACCATGGACATGGGAATCCCGCCCAGTACTTTCCTCAGCGAACTGATCGAGGGACTGACGCTGTTCTTCTCGATCATCGAAATCGTGCTGTTGGTGACACCCGCGCGTTTGGCGAGTTCACGCTGGGAAAGTCCTTTGAGCTTACGGATGGATTGCAGTCGTTCACCGACGTCCAATGCTGGAGCCTCCAGGGATTCAGGTTGTTGGAATATTGAGCGATATCATGGCGACAGCGTTCAGTATTTACAACACTTGGACCTGAATCCTGTTCGGTGAAGCGACTTTCGGTCGGCGTGCTTTGACCTAAGCCCCGGAATAGAGCATTGGCACCCGGCGCAAGTTGCAGAAGATCTGATAAGGAATCGTGCCCGCGGCCGCGGCCACGTCACTGGCGAGAATGTTTTTGCCCCACAACTCGACGGTCGAACCGAGGCCGGCTTGCGGCACATCGGTCAGGTCGATGCAGAGCATGTCCATCGACACCCGGCCAATCAACTGGCTGCGCTGCCCGGCAACCATCACGGGCGTACCGGTCGGCGCCTGACGGGGGTAGCCATCGGCGTAACCCATGGCCACCACGCCCACGCGCATCGGTTTCTGGGTGATGAAATTGGCGCCATAACCGATCGGCTCGCCGGCCGGTAGTTCACGCACGCAAATCACTTTCGATTCGAGGGTCATCACCGGTTGCAGGCGGGATGCCACGGCGTTGGCTTCTTCAAACGGCGTGGCACCATAAAGCATGATGCCCGGGCGAACCCAATCACTCGGAATCTGCGGCCAACCGAGCACTGCCGGCGAATTGCGCAGGCTGACCTCGGCCGACAAGCCCTGGCGCGCCGCTTCGAACACCGCAACCTGTTCGACACTGGCCTGACTGTGCAGCTCATCGGCCCGGGCGAAGTGGCTCATCAGTACAACCTTCGCCACCTTGCCGCTGGCCAGCAGCCGTTGATAGCCCGCCTGATAATCCTTTGGATGCAAGCCCACCCGATGCATGCCCGAATCCAGTTTGAGCCAGACCGTGATCGGCTTGCTCAATGCAGCCTTCTCGATCGCTTCGAGTTGCCACAGCGAATGCACCACGCACCAGAAGTCATGCTCGACGATTAGCGCCAACTCATCGGCCTCGAAAAAACCTTCCAGCAACAACACCGGCGCACGAATGCCCGCGGCTCGCAGCTCCAACGCTTCTTCAATGCAGGCCACGGCAAACCCGTCCGCCTCGTCTTCCAGCGCCTGGGCGCAACGCACCGCGCCATGGCCGTAGGCATCGGCCTTGATCACCGCGAGGGCCTTGGCCCCCGTGACTTCACGGGCGATTTGGTAGTTGTGACGCAGGGCTTGAAGGTCGATCAGGGCACGGGCTGGACGCATGGCGGCAGACTTCTAGGCGGTCATGGGAAGAAAAACCGGCGCTGGCTGACGGCGTGAACCGCCAGTAGCACCGGGAGAGGGATCTTTCTGACGGGCTTATGGCAGAGCGGCGACAACCGACAGCTCAACCAGGATTTCCGGTTCGCACAACTTCGACTCAACGGTGGCACGGGCCGGTGCGACGCCTTTTGGCAGCCACTTGTCCCAGACCGCGTTCATTCCTTCAAAGTGTGCATCAATGTCTTTCAAGTAAATTGTCACCGACAGCAAACGGCTTTTGTCGGTCCCGGCCAGATCCAGCAAACGCTCGATGTTGGCAAGCGTTTCACGGGTCTGCTGTTCAATCCCGGCGTTCATATCGTCGCCGACCTGCCCTGCCAGATACACGGTACCGCTGTGAACTACGATCTGGCTCATGCGCTCATTGGTGAGCTGGCGCTGGATTGACATGTTTTGCAGACTCCTGAAGTTTTTTTCCATAACGGGAAATATCGAGGCCTTCGGCGCTGATTTGCGGCGTTTTCTTCGCCATCAGATCAGCCAGCAAGCGACCGGAACCGCACGCCATGGTCCAACCGAGCGTACCGTGACCGGTGTTCAAAAACAGATTGCTGAACGGGGTTGCGCCAACAATCGGCGTGCCGTCCGGCGTAGTCGGACGCAGACCGGTCCAGAAACTCGCCTGGGCCAGATCGCCGCCCTGAGGATAGAGGTCGTTGACGATCATCTCCAGGGTTTCGCGCCGACGCGGGTTCAGCGACAGGTCAAAACCGGCTATTTCAGCCATGCCGCCGACGCGGATGCGGTTGTCGAAACGGGTGATCGCGACCTTGTAGGTCTCGTCGAGGATAGTCGAGGTCGGGGCCATCGCCGGGTTAGTAATCGGCACGGTCAAGGAATAACCCTTGAGCGGATACACCGGCGCCTTGATGCCCAGCGGCTTGAGCAGTTGCGGTGAATAGCTGCCCAGGGCCAACACGTAACGGTCAGCGGTTTCCAGCTTGCCGTCGATCCATACGCCGTTGATGCGATCACCGGCATAGTCGAGGCGCTGAATGTCCTGGTCGAAGCGGAATTCCACACCCAGCTTGGTAGCCATTTCGACCAGGCGGGTGGTGAACATCTGGCAATCGCCGGTCTGGTCGTTCGGCAGGCGCAGGGCACCGGCGAGGATGTCGGTGACGCTGGCCAGCGCCGGCTCAACGCGGGCAATGCCGGCGCGGTCGAGCAGTTCGAACGGCACGCCGGACTCTTTCAGCACGGCGATGTCTTTCCAGGCGCCATCGAGTTGAGCCTGGGTGCGGAACAGTTGGGTAGTCCCGAGGCTACGGCCTTCGTAGGCGATGCCGGTTTCGGCGCGCAATTCGTCGAGGCAGTCACGGCTGTACTCGGACAGTCGGACCATGCGCTCCTTGTTCACCGCATAACGGCTGGCGGTGCAGTTACGCAGCATTTGCGCCATCCACAGGTATTGGTCGATGTCGGCGGTGGCCTTGATCGCCAGCGGTGCGTGGCGCTGCAACAGCCACTTGATGGCCTTGAGCGGCACGCCCGGCGCGGCCCACGGCGAGGCATAACCCGGCGACACCTGCCCGGCGTTGGCGAAGCTGGTCTCCATGGCAGCGGCCGGCTGACGGTCCACGACCACCACTTCAAACCCGGCACGCGCCAGATAGTAAGCACTGGTGGTACCGATGACGCCGCTACCCAAGACCATAACGCGCATTTTCATATCCCTCATCGCGGCTTGCCGCTGACGTTCGTAGTTGTCGAGCATTGATGTGCGCAGTGTAAAAAAGATTAGGCAGTGCTTTTCACTATATAAGTGCCTATATTTGGCGAGAATTCTCGGCAAAAACGCTTTTCACGGAGGCGCATCCCCTATGCGTACCAACACTCAGACCAAACGTGAGCTGGACAAGATCGACCGCAACATCCTGCGGATCCTGCAAGCGGACGGACGCATTTCCTTCACTGAGCTGGGGGAAAAGGTCGGGCTCTCGACCACGCCGTGTACCGAGCGGGTCCGGCGGCTGGAGCGCGAAGGGATCATCATGGGCTACAACGCCCGGCTCAACCCGCAGCACCTCAAGGGTAGTCTTCTGGTGTTCGTCGAGATCAGCCTCGACTACAAATCCGGCGATACTTTCGAAGAGTTCCGACGCGCGGTCCTGAAACTCCCCCACGTGCTGGAGTGCCATTTGGTGTCAGGGGATTTCGACTATCTGGTGAAGGCGCGGATTTCCGAGATGGCCTCGTACCGCAAACTGCTGGGCGACATCCTGCTCAAGCTGCCGCATGTGCGCGAATCCAAGAGCTACATCGTGATGGAAGAGGTGAAAGAGAGCTTGAACCTGCCAATTCCCGACTGAGAGTTTTGCGGTGCCTGTTCGGGCCCCATCGTCGGAACGCCGCCCGGAGCAAGCTCGCTCCCACAAGGTCAACGCTGTACCTGTGGGAGCGAGCTTGCTCGCGATGGCAGGCGACTCGGTCTCCGCTTAGACGAGGACTTGCCGGGTGCTGGCCATGTACTCATGAATCTGCTTCTCGACCCGCGGATGAATCAGCTCCACCGGCCCCCGCCCATTCGGGCACGGCAAGGTCTTCGTAGTGCCAAACAGTCGACAGATCAGCGGCCGCTCGTCATACACGGTGCAGCCGTTGGGTCCGAGGTGAACGCAATTGAGTTCGTCCATCGCAGCGTCCTGCTCGGCCCGGGTCTTGCGCGGCAGGCGGGACATTTCTTCCGGCGAGGTGGTTACCGGCCCACAGCAGTCATGGCAGCCGGGCACGCACTCGAACGAGGGGATCTGCTGTCGTAGCGTGCGAATTTTCTGACTGTTGCAGCTCATCGAAGCGGTGACCAAAAGCGGAATAGAGCGGGATTCTGACGTAAAAGCCCTGATCCAGACAGCACCAACCGACCAGTGTTGCCCGTGTCCGAAGGTCCGGCTTATGCTCCGTCAAATTTTCTAAACACAAGAATCAGGAACACGCACATGAATGCCCGTGCTCAGCAACCTGCCCCGAACCACCAGCACACTGCTTCTTACTACGCCGCCAGCAGCCTGCCGCAGCCCGATCATCCGGTGCTCACAGGCGACCTGGTGGCTGACGTGTGCGTGGTCGGTGGCGGGTTCTCCGGGTTGAACACGGCGCTCGAACTGGCCGAACGCGGTTTCAGTGTGATCCTGCTCGAAGCCCACAAAATCGGTTGGGGCGCCAGCGGCCGCAACGGCGGGCAGTTGATTCGTGGCGTCGGCCATGGCCTCGATCAGTTTACTGACGTGGTCGGTGCGGACGGCGTGCGTCAGATGAAACTCATGGGCCTCGAAGCGGTAGAAATCGTCCGACAGCGCGTCGAGCGTTTTCAGATCCCCTGCGACCTGACTTGGGGTTATTGCGATCTGGCGAACAAACCCCGAGACCTCGAAGGTTTTGCCGAGGACGCCGAAGAGCTGCGTAGCCTCGGTTACCGTTACGAAACCCGTCTGCTGCAAGCCAGTGAAATGCATTCCGTAGTGGGTTCCGACCGCTATGTCGGCGGTTTGATCGACATGGGCTCAGGGCACCTGCATCCGCTGAACCTGGCATTGGGCGAAGCGGCCGCAGCGCAGCAGTTGGGGGCGAAGCTGTTCGAACAATCGGCAGTCACTCGCATTGATTACGGCCCAGAGGTCAAGGTCTACACCTCCCAAGGTTCGGTCCGCGCCAAGACGCTGGTGCTGGGCTGCAACGCCTACCTCAATGAACTTAATCCCGAACTCAGCGGCAAGGTGCTGCCCGCCGGCAGCTACATCATCGCCACCGAACCCTTGAGTGAAGCGCTGGCACACTCGCTACTGCCGCAGAACATGGCGGTCTGCGATCAACGGGTGGCACTGGATTACTATCGGCTCTCGGCGGACCGCCGCCTGCTGTTTGGCGGCGCCTGCCATTATTCAGGTCGCGACCCGAAGGACATCGCCGCCTACATGCGGCCCAAGATGCTGGAAGTTTTCCCGCAACTGGCCGGCGTGAAGATCGACTATCAATGGGGCGGGATGATCGGCATCGGCGCCAACCGTCTGCCGCAGATCGGCCGGCTCAAGGATCAGCCGAATGTGTATTACGCCCAGGCTTATTCCGGTCATGGCGTGAATGCCACGCACCTCGCGGGGAAGTTGTTGGCTGAGGCTATCAGTGGTCAGCAGAGTGGAGGGTTCGATCTGTTTGCCAAGGTGCCGCATATCACGTTCCCTGGCGGTAAGCATTTGCGCTCGCCGTTGTTGGCGCTGGGGATGTTGTGGCATCGGCTTAAAGAGTTGGCTTGAGGTAGATGATCGTTCCCACGCTCCTGCGCGGGAACGATCGTCAGAAGTCAGATCCGCCAAAACGGTTTAAGCCCCTCCTCCCGCGCCTGCTCCCGACTCAACCCGACGTCCTTAAGCTGCTCAGTCGTGAGCTCCAGCAACGCCTTGCGCGTGTGCAGACGATGCCAGAACAGACCCCAGCGACTGAGGCCGGACGGTGCGTTGCGCATGACCGCCTCGCGTGCGCCGTTGATTTGCCCTGCCGCCAGTTCCTGACTGTGTAACGTCAGCCGCACATCGCTCAAGCCGTTCATTTTGATTGCTCCTGTTTACTTGGGTAGCCAGAGCTTTCATGATGCGTGGACGGCAAAAAGCATTACAGATTCAACGAGACTGTATTAACTCCATACAGATTTTGCATTTCAGCGTCTGAATCCCATATTTTCGACCCATCTGTACTGGTTAACCGAATCACCCACACCGAGACTGCACCATGACCCTTTACGTCAACCTCGCCGAACTGCTCGGCACGCGTATCGAACAGGGCTTCTATCGCCCCGGTGACCGGCTGCCGTCGGTGCGGGCGTTGAGTGTTGAACACGGCGTCAGCCTGAGCACGGTGCAACAGGCGTATCGCGTGCTGGAAGACAGCGGCCTGGCGACCCCCAAACCCAAGTCGGGCTACTTCGTACCAGTGGGTCGCGAACTGCCGGAGCTTCCGGCCATTGGTCGCCCGGCCCAGCGTCCGGTGGATATTTCCCAGTGGGATCAGGTACTGGAGTTGATTCGCGCCGTGCCACGCAAGGACGTCGTGCAACTGGGTCGCGGCATGCCGGACATCACCACGCCGACCATGAAACCGCTGCTGCGCAACCTGGCGCGAATCAGCCGGCGCCAGGACATGCCCGGTCTGTATTACGACAACATCTACGGCACCCTCGAACTGCGCGAACAGATCGCCCGCCTGCTGCTCGATTCCGGCTGCCAGTTGAGCGCCAACGACCTGGTGATCACCACCGGTTGTCACGAAGCGCTGTCCACCAGCATCCGCTCCATCTGCGAGCCGGGCGACATTGTCGCCGTGGATTCGCCAAGCTTTCACGGCGCCATGCAGACCCTCAAAGGCCTGGGCATGAAAGCCCTGGAAATCCCCACTGATCCGCTCACCGGGATCAGCCTCGATGCCCTCGAACTCGCCTTGGAACAATGGCCAATCAAGGCCATACAGTTGACCCCCAACTGCAACAACCCGTTGGGCTACATCATGCCGGAGTCGCGCAAACGCGCGTTGTTGACACTCGCACAGCGTTTCGACGTGGCGATCATCGAGGATGATGTGTATGGCGAACTGGCCTACACCTACCCGCGCCCACGCACGATCAAATCCTTTGACGAAGACGGCCGCGTCCTGCTGTGCAGTTCCTTTTCCAAGACCCTGGCGCCGGGGCTGCGTATCGGTTGGGTGGCGCCGGGACGGTATCTGGAACGGGTGCTGCACATGAAATACATCAGCACCGGCTCTACCGCGCCGCAACCGCAGATCGCGATTGCCGAATTTCTCAAGGCCGGGCACTTCGAACCGCATTTGCGGCGGGTGCGCACCCAATACCAACGCAATCGCGACGTGATGATCGATTGGGTCAGCCGCTATTTTCCGGCCGGTACCCGCGCCAGTCGCCCCCAGGGCAGCTTCATGCTCTGGGTCGAACTACCGGAGGGTTTTGACACCCTGAAACTGAATCGTGCGCTGCATGATCAAGGCGTACAGATTGCCGTCGGCAGCATCTTTTCGGCGTCGGGCAAATACCGCAATTGCTTGCGGATGAACTACGCTGCCAAGCCTACGCCACAGATTGAAGAAGCAGTGCGCAAGGTCGGCGCCGCAGCGATCAAACTGCTCGCGGAAACCGACTGCATCACCGACTGACCTTTCTCGGGAATCCAGCGTCCACATGTCGACACCTGCCGCCAATCGGAACGATCCCACGTGAGAGTCAGACAGCCCCTGCTCGCTCTTCTGCTTCTCGCCTCGCTCCTCGGCGGCTGTGCAACGTTCAACGTTCCGCGCGAACCGAGCCAGGCGCTGCCCGCCAGTGACTCGGCGTTCGGCCGCTCGATCCAGGCTCAGGCGGCGCCCCACGAGGGGCAATCCGGCTTTCGCCTGCTGTCCGACAGCACCGAAGCCTTCACGGCCCGCGCCGAGCTGATCCGCAACGCCCAAAGCAGCCTGGATTTGCAGTACTACATCGTTCACGACGGCATCAGCACACGGATGTTGGTGGATGAACTGCTCAAGGCTGCCGACCGCGGTGTGCGCGTACGCATTCTGCTCGACGACACCACCAGCGATGGCCTGGACCGCATCATCGCCACGCTGGCGGCGCATCCGCAGATCCAGATCCGTGTGTTCAACCCATTGCACCTTGGCCGCAGTACCGGCGTGACACGAACGGCGGGACGGTTGTTCAACCTGTCGCAGCAACACCGGCGCATGCACAACAAGCTCTGGTTGGCGGACAACAGCATGGCCATTGTCGGTGGACGCAATCTGGGGGATGAGTACTTCGATGCCGAACCCAACCTGAATTTCACTGACATCGACATGCTCGGCGTCGGCCCGGTCGCCGAACAGCTGGGGCACAGTTTTGACCAATACTGGAACAGTGCGCTGAGCAAGCCGATCGACGAGTTCCTCTCGAGCAAACCGACGGCCAGAGACCTGGAAAACACCCGGACCCGACTGGAAGAATCGCTTGAGGAAACGCGCAAACAGAATCACGCGCTCTACCAGCAGTTGACGACCTACACCACTCACCCGCGCCTGGCAATCTGGCGTCGGGAGTTGATCTGGGCCTGGAACCAGGCACTGTGGGACGCGCCGAGCAAGGTGCTGGCCGACGGCGAGCCCGACCCGCAGTTGCTGCTGACCACGCAGTTGGCGCCCGAGCTCAATGGTGTCAGCAAAGAGCTGATCATGGTTTCGGCCTACTTCGTACCCGGCCAGCCGGGGCTGGTGTACCTGACCGGGCGCGCCAATGCCGGGGTGTCGGTGAGCCTGCTGACCAACGCACTGGAAGCCACTGACGTCCCAGCGGTGCATGGCGGCTACGCGCCGTATCGCAAGGCACTGCTGGAGCATGGCGTGCAGCTGTTCGAATTGCGTCGCCAGCCTGGCGAAGGCGGCGGCAGCGGACCCCATCTGTTCTACAGCAAGTCCTACCGCGGCTCCGACTCCAGCCTGCACAGCAAGGCGATGATTTTCGACCAGCAGAAGTCTTTCATTGGCTCGTTCAATTTCGACCCACGCTCAGTGCTGTGGAACACCGAAGTCGGGGTGCTGGTGGACAGCCCGGAACTCGCCGCGCGCGTGCGTGAACTGGCGTTTCAAGGCATGGCGCCGGCCCTGAGTTATCAGGCCAAGCTGGAAAATGGCCAGATTGTCTGGGTCACCGAAGATGACGGCAAACTGCACACGCTGACCAAGGAGCCGGGGACTTGGTGGCGTCGCTTCAATGCGTGGATGAGCACCACCGTCGGCCTGGAACGGATGTTGTGAACTTTTGATCTATGCCGGCTGAACGGCACCAAACGCGCCTTGCCGCGACAGCAGAATCACCAACCCCAGCGCCCCGGCCGCCATCAGCAGTGGCAACGCATGCCCGCTGACCCACTGACTGCCCGCACCAGCCGCCAGCGGTCCGATCAGGCAACCGATCCCCCACAGCTGCGCGATATGCGCATTGGCGCGCACCAGCGCATCGTCGCGATAGCGCTCGCCGATCAGGATCAGTGACAAGGTGAACAAGCCGCCGGCACTGGCACCGAACAACACCCACAACGGCCAGATCAGCAACGTGTCGATCAACAACGGGATGGCCAGGCTCGATATCAGCAGGACCACCGCACACCCGGTGAACAACGTACGTCGCGACAAGCGATCAGCCAGTGCGCCAATCGGCAATTGCAGCAAGGCATCACCCACCACCACCGTGCTGACCATCGCCAACGCAATTTCCGTCGTAAAGCCCTGACGCAGGCAATAAACCGGCAACAACGTCAGGATCATCGCTTCGAACGCTGCGAACAGCGACACCGCCCAGGCAATCGCCGGCAGGCCACGGCAGAAGCCCAGCAAGTCGCTGAAGGTCACGCTGCTGGCTTCGCTGGTCGGCGCGCCGCTGCGGCCCAGCAACAGGAGCGGTGCCGCCATCAGCAAACCGACGCCGACCCAGAATCCGTAATCGTGCTCGGTGCCCAGTACGCCAAGCAGCAACGGCCCGGCCAACTGACTCAGCGCATAGCTGCTGCCATACAGCGCCACCAATCGCCCGCGCCACTCTTCCAGCACAAGCTGGTTGATCCAGCTTTCGCCGAGGATGAAGACGAGGGTCAGGATCACCCCGATCATCAGCCGCAATACCAACCAAATCGGATAGCTCGGCAACAGCGCCAGCAAACCGATGGACAACGCCCCGGCCCACAGGCACAAACGCATCAGATTGGCCGTGCCCAGACGCGCGGCCAGATGGCTGGATATCTTGGCCCCCAGCAATACGCCAATGGCGGGCATCGCTGCCATCACGCCGATAGCGAACGAGCCGTAACCCCAGCCTTCCAGGCGAAACGACACCAACGGCATGCTGACGCCCAGCGCGAGTCCGACACTCAAGACAGACGCCAATACGGCGAAATAAGTCGCCCAACGCATTTCCCACGCTCCTGTGGATTGTTATTTTTTAACCGCCGCACAACGCAATGTGGGAGCGAGCTTGCTCGCGATGACGGAGCAACATTCAACATTGACGTCGACTGTCATACCGCTATCGCGAGCAAGCTCGCTCCCACAAAGGATCTGCGTTGTATTGAGCTTACAACTTGATCCAGGTCGCCTTCAGCTCGGTGTACTTGTCAAACGCATGCAGCGACTTGTCGCGACCGTTGCCGGACTGCTTGAAGCCACCGAACGGGGCCGTCATGTCGCCGCCGTCATACTGGTTGACCCACACGCTACCAGCGCGCAGTGCCTTGGCAGTCAGATGAGCCTTGGAAATATCCCTGGTCCACACCGCTGCGGCCAAGCCGTAAGGGGTGTCGTTGGCAATCGCAATGGCTTCTTCGGCGGTATCGAAAGTGATCACCGACAGCACTGGGCCGAAGATTTCTTCCTGAGCGATTTTCATCGCGTTGCTGACGCCGTCGAAAATCGTCGGCTCAACGTAGGTGCCACCGGTTTCCTGAAGAATGCGCTTGCCACCGGCCACCAGTTTGGCGCCGTCGGTGTGGCCGGATTCGATGTAGGACAGCACGGTGTTCATCTGCTGAGTATCCACCAGCGCGCCGACGGTGGTTGCCGGGTCCAGCGGATTGCCTGGTTTCCAGGTTTTGAGGGCCTCGATCACCAGCGGCAGGAATTTATCCTTGATCGAACGCTCCACCAGCAGGCGCGAGCCGGCGGTGCAGACTTCGCCCTGGTTGAAGGCGATGGCGCCGGCAGCCGATTCAGCGGCAGCTTGCAGGTCCGGTGCATCAGCGAACACGATGTTCGGGCTCTTGCCGCCGGCTTCGAGCCAGACGCGTTTCATGTTCGATTCGCCGGAGTAGATCAGCAGTTGCTTGGCGATCTTGGTCGAACCGGTAAACACCAGGGTGTCCACATCATTGTGCAGGGCCAGGGCCTTGCCGACGGTGTGACCGTAGCCTGGCAGGACGTTCAACACGCCTTTCGGAATACCGGCTTCGACGGCCAGCGCGGCGATGCGGATGGCGGTCAGCGGCGATTTTTCGGATGGCTTGAGGATCACCGAGTTACCGGTGGACAGCGCCGGGCCGAGTTTCCAGCAGGCCATCATCAGCGGGAAGTTCCACGGCACGATCGCGCCGACTACGCCGACCGGTTCGCGGGTCACCAGACCCAGCTGGTCATGGGGAGTCGCGGCCACTTCATCGTAGATCTTGTCGATGGCTTCACCGCTCCAGCTCAGGGCTTGCGCCGCACCTGGAACGTCGATGTACAGGGAATCGCTGATCGGCTTGCCCATATCCAGGGTTTCAAGCAGGGCCAGCTCTTCGGCGTGCTGTTTCAGCAGGCCGGCGAAACGGATCATGGCGGCTTTACGTTTGGTCGGCGCCAGGCGCGACCAGACGCCGGAATTGAAAGTGGCGCGGGCGTTTTCAACAGCGCGCTGGGCGTCGGCGGCGTCACAGCTGGCAATCTTGCCCAGCAGACGGCCATCGACCGGGCTGATGCACTCGAAGGTCTCGGCAGAGACAGCATCGGTGTATTCGCCATTGATGTAGGCGCGGCCTTCGATCTTCAGATCGCGAGCCCGTTGTTCCCAATCGGCACGAGTCAGGGTGGTCATTCGAGTGTCCTCCTCTTGTTGAATACGAGCGCCCCGCGTTCTTCGCGGGCGTCCTCAGGAATACTGCCCGGCCAGCCTGCTTTTTCGGCCCAAGGCAACCGCCACCCTAAACCAGCGGCAGGTGAAGTTTCAATATATTTGACACGAGGCCGGCAAACGGCCTTGCGATGTTCATTTTAATAAACATAGACTTTGGACTTTCCAACCAACCGCGCCGCAATCACGGGGGATAACAACAATGAGCATCCAGGACATCGTCGACTTCAGCCAGGCCACCACCCAGCCCGATCGCTATCGGCCAGACCCGGCGAAAGTCCTCAAGGGCGACCCTGAACAAGCAGTGTACAACCACTACAACAGTCCTTGCGGCCAGATGAGCGCAGGCGTTTGGGAAGGCGAAGTCGGCCAGTGGCATGTGAACTACACCGAGCATGAATACTGCGAAATTGTTCAGGGGGTTTCAGTGCTGCGCGACAACGAAGGCAACGGCAAGACCCTGCGCGTGGGCGATCGCTTCGTGATCCCGGCCGGGTTCAGAGGCACCTGGGAGGTGCTGGAACCGTGCCGCAAGATCTATGTGGTGTTTGAACAGAAGGCCTGAAGACTTAAGCTGCTTGGGCCCGCGAAGAGGCCCTGACAGGTAACGCCTATCTACAGGCAACAAAAAAGGCCCGTATCTCGCGATACGGGCCTTTTTCGTAAGTCGGAAAAATCAATTACTTGATTTTGCCTTCTTTGTAGATCACGTGCTTACGAACAACCGGATCAAATTTCTTGATCTCGATTTTGTCCGGAGTAGTGCGCTTGTTCTTGTCGGTAGTGTAGAAGTGACCAGTACCGGCGCTCGAAATCAAACGAATCAATTCACGCATGATTAGCTCCCTTAGATCTTGCCAGCTTTGCGGATTTCGGCCAGCACGACAGTGATGCCACGCTTGTCGATGATACGCATGCCTTTGGCAGATACGCGCAGACGCACGAAACGTTTCTCTTCTTCAACCCAGAAGCGGTGATGCTGCAGGTTCGGCAGGAAACGACGACGGGTTTTGTTGTTTGCGTGGGAAATGTTATTCCCAGTCACCGGACCCTTACCGGTAACTTGACATACTCTCGACATGCCTCAGCCCTCTAAAACCACATGCCCAACCCGGCATGGGTTGGCCGCTTAATCTCTCAGTCATTTGGCGCCAGGCGCCGCGTTTCTTTAGAGGTCTTACCGGCTACACCTACAGTGAAGGAACCGGGCCCCTAGAAAAGAGCGCTGCTTTATACCAGAAAGACTGGAGAGCAACAACATTCCGTGTGAACAGACTTGATAAAAACCCCGCTTTCCGGGCTTCGAGCCCCTTGGATAAAGGCTCTCGTCGATAGAGACCGCTCGTCGCAGAGAACCGGCCAACACACCGATTCAGGATTTTTCTCAGCCTGCACTCACCGAAAACAGTCGCACATAGTCCCCTTAAAATGAAAAAGGGGATAGTCATTTACAAAAGAGCCCACTAGGGTAAGCCTTTTCCAGACTGCACTTGCAGATGGGCCTTCGATCTGTAAAGGAATCCGACCATGCGCCTCGCTGCCCTACCGCTGTTGCTCGCCCCTCTTCTGCTGAGCCCATTGGCCCATGCCGCCGCTCTGAGCGTTTGCACTGAGGCAAGCCCGGAAGGGTTCGACGTGGTGCAATACAACTCGCTGACCACCACCAACGCCTCGGCCGACGTGCTGATGAACCGTCTGGTGGACTTCGATACCGCCAGCGGCAAAGTGGTCGCCAGCCTCGCCGACAGCTGGGAAGTCACGCCCGACGGCCTGACCTATGTCTTCAAATTGCACCCGCAGGTGAAATTCCACCGCACTGAGTACTTCAGCCCGTCGCGCGACATGACCGCCGAAGACGTGAAATTCAGCTTCGACCGCATGCTCGACCCGGCAAACCCTTGGCACAAAGTCGCCCAGAGCGGCTTCCCGCACGCGCAGTCGATGCAGTTGCCGGCGCTGATCAAGAAGATCGACGCACTGGACCCGCTGACCGTGCGTTTCACCCTCGATCACCCGGACTCGACCTTCCTTGCCACCCTGAGCATGGGCTTCGCCTCGATCTATTCCGCCGAATATGCCGACAAACTGATGAAAGCCGGCACCCCGGAGAAGCTCAATAGCCAGCCAATCGGCAGCGGGCCATTCATCTTCACGCGCTTCCAGAAAGATGCCTCGATCCGCTACAAGGCCAACCCGGACTACTTCCGCGGCAAGCCTTCGGTGGATCCGCTGATTTTCGCCATCACCCCTGACGCCAACGTGCGCTTGCAGAAATTGCGCCGAAACGAGTGCCAGATAGCCCTGTCGCCCAAGCCTCTGGACGTACAGGCCGCGCTGAAAGAACCGACCCTGAAAGTGGAAAAGACTGACGCCTTCATGACCGCGTTCGTCGGTATCAACAGCCAGCATCCGCCGCTGGACAAGCCTGAAGTGCGCCAGGCGATCAACCTCGCGTTCGACAAGGCCAGCTACGTCAAAGCCGTGTTCGAAGACACCGCCGAACCTGCCAACGGTCCATACCCGCCGAACACCTGGAGCTATGCCAAAGGCCTGCCGGGTTATCCGCATGACGTCGAAAAAGCCAAAGCGCTCATGGCGAAGGCCGGGCTCAAGGACGGTTTCCAGACCACCATCTGGACCCGACCTTCTGGCAGTCTGCTCAACCCGAACCCGAGCCTCAGCGCTCAAATGCTGCAATCGGACCTCGCGGAAATCGGCATCCAGGCCGAGATTCGGGTGATCGAATGGGGCGAGCTGATTCGCCGCGCCAAAGCCGGTGAACACGACCTGTTGTTCATGGGCTGGGCCGGCGACAACGGTGACCCGGACAACTTCCTCACGCCGCAGTTTTCCTGCGCCGCAGTCAAATCCGGCACTAACTTCGCACGCTACTGCAACCAGGACCTGGACAAGCTGATCAGCGCCGGCAAGACCACCGGCGAGCAAGGTGTGCGTACCAAGCTCTACGAACAGGCCCAGGCACAGATCCAGCAGCAGGCGCTGTGGCTGCCGCTAGCGCACCCGACGGCGTTCGCGCTGACGCGCAAGGACGTTGAGGGGTATCAAGTGAGCCCGTTCGGCCGCCAGGATTACTCGAAGGTCATCATCAAGTAGTCGGCGTCGCCACAAAACCTGTGGGACTCAGTTAATTCCGGCACCCAGTCACATCCACCCGTACTCGGCCATGGACAGCGGATCGCCGTCACCGATGATGAAATGGTCGAGCACCCGCACATCGATCAAATCCAGCGCCTCTTGCAGGCGCTTGGTCAGCACTCGGTCGGCTTGACTGGGGTTGGTATTGCCCGACGGATGGTTATGGCAGAGGATCAACGCTGCGGCGTTGTGGGCCAACGCGCGTTTAACCACTTGTCTCGGATAGACACTAGTGCTGTCGATGGATCCGCGAAACAGCACTTCAAAGGTCAGCACTTGATGCCTGGAATCCAAAAACAGACAGCCGAACACTTCGTGAGGCTCATGGCGCAACATTGACTTCAGGTAATCACGAACCGCCTGCGGATTCTCCAGCGCCGATTTTTGGCGCGCACGTTCGGCCAAATGCCGCCGGCTCATTTCCTGGACCGCTTGCAACTGAGCGAATTTCGCCGGCCCGAGCCCCAATTGCCTGCTGAACGCTTCCTGATCGGCCTCGAGCAGTGAGCGCAGGCTGCCAAACTGATTCAACAGGTGTCGCGCCAGATCTACCGCGCTTTTACCCGACACGCCGGTTCGTAAAAAAATCGCCAGCAATTCGGCGTCTGAAAGGCTCCCCGAGCCCAACTCAAGCAACCTCTCCCGCGGCCGTTCCGCCGCGGGCCAATCGCGAATACTCATAGCACCTCCCTGGTCTGTGGGCGCCGCTGTTCCGTAGCGGTCGCTGTGATATCGTAGCCCATCTTTTTTGCGGGCGATTTCATCCCTGGGGAGGGGGTATCGCCATGCAGTCATCAACGAAATGAAAGGCAGACCTATGCAGCGGCTGTATCGGAAACGCATCGTTCTGGGCGTCGGCGGCGGTATCGCTGCCTACAAGAGCGCCGACCTGGTTCGCCGCTTGATCGACCAGGGCGCCGAAGTGCGCGTGGTCATGACCCGCGGCGGCAGCGAGTTCATCACACCGCTGACCATGCAGGCCTTGTCCGGGCATCCAGTCCACCTCGATTTGCTCGACCCGGCGGCCGAAGCTGCCATGGGCCACATCGAGCTGGCCAAATGGGCCGACCTGGTGCTGATCGCCCCCGCCACCGCGGACCTCATTGCCCGCCTGGCCCAAGGCATTGCCGACGACCTGCTGACCACGCTGGTGCTGGCCACCGACGCCGTGGTCGCCGTTGCCCCGGCGATGAACCAGGCCATGTGGCGCGACCCGGCCACCCAGGCCAACCTGCAAACCCTCGAAAGCCGCGGCCTGAAAACCTTCGGCCCGGCCTCCGGCAGCCAGGCCTGCGGCGATGTCGGCATGGGCCGCATGCTCGAAGCCACCGACCTCGCTCAGTGTGCGGCGGACTGCTTCCAGCGTCAGGCGCTGACCGGCAAACACGTGCTGATCACCGCCGGCCCGACCCAGGAAAACATCGACCCGGTGCGCTACATCACCAACCACAGCTCCGGAAAAATGGGCTTTGCCCTGGCCGAGGCCGCAGTGGAAGCCGGCGCCCGCGTAACGCTGATAACCGGCCCGGTGCACCTGCCGACCCCGGATCGCGTCACCCGCATCGACGTGGTCAGCGCCCGCGACATGCTCGCCGCTTGTGAAGCCGCGATCCCTTGCGACCTGTTCATCGCCTCGGCAGCGGTCGCGGACTACCGTCCGGAAGTCGTCGCCCCACAGAAACTCAAGAAAGACCCTACGAACGGCGACGGCTTGTTGCTACAGATGGTGCGTAACCCGGACATTCTGGCCACCATCGCCACCCGCCCTGACCGTCCGTTCAGTGTCGGTTTCGCCGCTGAAACCGAACACCTGCTCGATTACGCTGCCCGCAAGTTGAAAGACAAGAACCTCGATTTGATCGTCGCCAACGACGTCGCAAACCCGAGCATTGGCTTCAACAGCGAAGAAAACGCCTGCAGCGTAATCGACCGCCAGCTACACGCCACACTTTTCGCCCAGACCAGCAAGAGCAAGATTGCTCGCCAGCTGATCACTTTTATCGCCGAACGTCTGAACCAGGTTTAATTTACATGCACACTTTGCAAGCCAAGATCCTCGACCCTCGCATCGGTACCGATTTCCCGCTGCCGCAGTACGCCACGCCAGGCTCCGCCGGCCTCGACCTGCGCGCCATGCTGGAAAAAGACACCGTCATCAAGCCGGGCGAAACCTTGCTGATTCCTACCGGCCTGTCGGTGTACATCGGCGATCCAGGCCTGGCGGCGCTGATTCTGCCGCGCTCGGGCCTGGGCCATAAGCACGGCATCGTGCTGGGCAACCTTGTCGGCCTGATCGACTCTGATTATCAAGGCCCGCTGATGGTGTCGTGCTGGAACCGTGGCCAGACCGACTTCAACATCGTGGTCGGCGAGCGTTTGGCTCAACTGGTTTTGGTGCCGGTGGTTCAAGCGCACTTCGAGATGGTCGAAGAGTTCGTTGAAACCGAGCGCGGCACTGGCGGTTTCGGGCATTCCGGCAGCCATTGATGACTTTGTGGGCGCGGGCTTGCTCCCACAGGTTTTGCACTGAACTACACAAAGTTCATCTGAATGGTTTATCACTGAAAATCAAGGCATTGGCCGTTCCATTAAACGCTGATGTCGGGGTCATGGCCTTTGCACACCACGAACTCTCAGTGGAAAACGACGTCATACCCTTCAGTTTGAGCCTGTCGACGAGTTCTTCGCAGCAGGTCCTGCCACCCTTCGAGATGGAGCATTTCCAGTAATGAGCAGCCCAGCCCAAGTCGCACCCAAGTTCCCCGACAGCATTTTCCGCGCCTACGATATTCGCGGCACCGTCCCGGAATTCTTGAACGCTGAAACCGCTTATTGGCTCGGTCGCGCCATCGGCTCCCAGAGCCTGGCCCAGGACGAACCCAACGTGTCCGTCGGCCGTGACGGTCGCCTGTCAGGTCCGGAACTGGTCGAACAACTGATCAAAGGCCTCGCCGACAGCGGTTGCCACGTCAGCGACGTCGGCCTGGTGCCAACGCCTGCGCTGTACTACGCCGCCAACGTACTGGCCGGCAAGTCCGGCGTGATGCTCACCGGCAGCCACAACCCGTCGAACTACAACGGCTTCAAGATCGTCATCGCTGGCGACACCTTGGCCAACGAACAGATCCAGGCCCTGCACGAACGCCTCAAGACCAACAACCTGAGCAGCGGCAAGGGCAGCATCACCAAGGTCGAGATCCTCGACCGCTACAACACCGAAATCGTCGAGGACATCAAACTGGCTCGTCGCCTCAAAGTCGTGGTCGACTGCGGCAACGGCGCGGCCGGCGTGATTGCCCCGCAACTGATTGAAGCCCTGAACTGCGAAGTCATCCCGCTGTTCTGCGACGTCGACGGCAACTTCCCGAATCACCATCCGGATCCGGGCAAGCCTGAAAACCTTGTGGACCTGATTGCCAAGGTCAAGGAAACCAACGCTGACCTCGGCCTGGCCTTCGACGGCGATGGCGACCGCGTCGGCGTGGTGACCAACACCGGCAGCATCGTTTACCCGGACCGCTTGCTGATGCTGTTCGCCCGTGACGTGCTGGCGCGCAACGCTGACGCGGAGATCATCTTCGACGTCAAATGCACCCGTCGCCTGACGCCGCTGATCAAGGAATACGGCGGCCGTCCGCTCATGTGGAAGACCGGTCACTCGTTGATCAAAAAGAAAATGAAACAAACCGGCGCCCTGTTGGCCGGCGAAATGAGCGGGCACATCTTCTTCAAGGAACGCTGGTTCGGTTTCGACGACGGCATTTACAGCGCTGCGCGTCTGCTGGAGATCCTCAGCAAAGAAAAATCCACCGCGGAAGAGCTGTTTGCGACCTTCCCGAACGATATTTCTACGCCGGAAATCAATATCCATGTGACCGAAGAGAGCAAATTCAGCATCATTGATGCACTGCACGACGCGAAGTGGGGCGAAGGCGCCGACCTGACCACCATTGACGGCGTGCGAGTCGACTACGCCAAAGGCTGGGGCCTGGTGCGCGCGTCCAACACCACACCGGTGCTGGTGCTGCGCTTCGAGGCCGATGACGAGGCGGAATTGCAGCGCATCAAGGATGTTTTCCACGTCCAGTTGAAGCGTGTTGCACCTGATCTCCAATTACCGTTTTGATCTTCTGAAGCACCCGGAGCCCTGAATGACCCTCGAACGCGAAGCCGCCGCCAACACCGCCAAGGTCCTGTCCGAAGCGCTGCCTTACATTCGCCGCTATGTCGGCAAGACGCTGGTGATCAAATACGGCGGCAACGCGATGGAAAGCGAGGAGCTGAAAACCGGCTTCGCCCGCGACATCGTCCTGATGAAAGCCGTCGGCATTAACCCGGTGGTGGTTCACGGCGGCGGCCCGCAAATCGGCGACCTGCTCAAGCGCCTGTCGATCGAGAGCCATTTCATCGATGGCATGCGCGTGACTGACGCGCAAACCATGGACGTGGTGGAAATGGTCCTCGGCGGCCAGGTCAACAAGGACATCGTCAACCTGATCAACCGTCATGGCGGCAGCGCCATCGGCCTGACCGGTAAAGATGCCGAGCTGATTCGTGCGAAAAAGCTCACCGTAACGCGCCAGACGCCGGAGATGACTCAACCGGAAATCATCGACATCGGCCAGGTCGGCGAGGTGGTTGGGATCAACACCGACTTGCTGAACCTGCTGGTCAAAGGTGACTTCATCCCGGTGATCGCGCCAATCGGTGTCGGCGCCAACGGCGAGTCATACAACATCAACGCTGACCTGGTGGCCGGTAAAGTCGCCGAAGCGCTTAAAGCTGAAAAGCTGATGCTGCTGACCAACATCGCCGGTCTGATGGACAAGTCGGGCACAGTCCTGACCGGCCTGACCACCCAACAGGTCGACGACTTGATCGCCGACGGCACCATCTACGGCGGCATGCTGCCAAAGATCCGTTGCGCGCTGGAAGCCGTGCAAGGTGGCGTGGGCAGCTCGTTGATCATCGATGGCCGGGTGCCGAATGCGATTCTTCTGGAAATCTTCACCGACACCGGTGTGGGGACCTTGATCAGCAATCGCAAGCGTCACTGATTCAAAAACGCAAAAGATCGCAGCCTTCAGCAGCACCTATGGATGTACGAATATTCCGTAGGAGCTGACGAAAGCTGCGATCTTTTTTATTCGTGCAGGAAATGCCTGACCTGATTAAGCGAAACGTCTGACATCACAAAGGAATCAATCTGCATAGGATCTTCCCTGTATCCACAGGAGAACTACCCCATGCAAAAAGTTTACGCACCTTACGGCAGCGACGTTTCCGCAGGCACCTACGAATGCGCCGACTGCGGCTACGAATATTCCAACCAATCGAAAAAATCCTTGCCGCCCTGCCCGCAACGCCTGGATTCATTGCACGTACAAAACGGCTGGAAAATCCTCAGCGGCCAAGGAGACGCAACGGACGACCCTTATCCAAAATCCGGTAAGTGATCACGGGAGACTCAGCCATGCAGATCTCGTTCACGATCGACGCCCAGGCTTTCGAGCAGGAGCAGAAGGAGCCGGTCAAAAAGACCCTGAAAATTTCCGACAGCGAAATCGCTCATGCCTTACAGCGTATCGCCAAGGCGAGCCTGACCGAATACTTGAAAATGCTAGTTGAAGGCGGCATGCCGAGTCGGGCCGATGAAGCGAAACAGGACCGCTTGCTGTATCTGATTCAAAGCTACTTCGGGCAGACATTGCCGACCGAATCGCAGATATCGACGATATTTCAGCTGACCCAGAGCCAAAGCAAAACCCTGCTGAAAAACACGGTTTCACGCTTTCGCAATCAGCTGGACGATATTCTGCAGCACAGCATGCGAGCCGTGATCGAGTCTGCGGAACATGCGCAGACGGTGTACCTGGTGGTAATCAGTTCGGACGTCATTCGTGATGAGCTGAACATGCTGATCACGCAGAACGAACCGACCTTCAAACCCATCACAAAACGTAAAGGCAGTGCCGGGCAATTCGAGATCAGTGAGGATTCCCACAACTTGCTCTGCGCAACGCTGGGGATCAATGCCGTTCAGTGACGTCGTGGCGGTCAGTGGATTGCTGCTGACCTTGACCACCTTCATGTTCAACCTGGCGTGGCGGAGGCTGCATGAAGCACTGGAGCTGGATGAAAGCCAATCTGGCCCGCTCGCCAGAAAACGTAGTCGAAAAAAGGTAACGAACGTTTTGTTCGCCTGCGCCTTCCCTCTGACCAGCGCCTTCCTGGCGCTGTTTTACGTCAACTTGCCAGCCGCCGTGAAAATCATGGTCAGCAGCACGCTGAATCTTTGGGACTTTGACGTAGATCGCACACTTTACGTGATGGTTGTGTTTGCACTGATGGTGCTTGCGCTGTTCAACCTCGGGGTGGCGCTAAAGCTGATAGGGAAATGGCGAAGGCTTCGCTGACGGCAAAAAAAGACCCCGCTCAGGCCGACTGAGCGGGGTCTTTTTGGCCTACACAACCCTGTGGGGTTATGGTCAGACGCCGAACTGCGCGCGGTAGGCTTCAACCGCCGGCAGGTGTTGCTTGAGCTGCGGATCGTCAGCCAGGAATTCGAGCACCTGGTTCAGCGAAACAATGCTGATCACCGGAATGCCGAAGTCACGCTCCACTTCCTGGATGGCCGACAACTCGCCGTTGCCACGCTCCTGACGGTTCAGGGCGATGAGCACGCCCGCAGCCTTCGCACCTTCCTGGGAAGCGATGATCTGCATCACTTCACGGATTGCAGTGCCTGCGGTGATCACGTCATCGATGATCAGCACGTCGCCGGTCAACGGTGCGCCGACCAGGCTGCCGCCTTCGCCGTGAGCCTTGGCTTCCTTGCGGTTGAAACACCATGGCAAATCTCGGTCATGATGTTCAGCCAGGGCCACTGCGGTGGTCGCCGCCAAAGGGATGCCTTTGTACGCTGGGCCAAACAATACATCGAACGGAATACCGCTCTCGACGATGGCCGCCGCATAGAAACGACCCAGCTGCGCAAGGGCCGAGCCCGAGTTGAACAGGCCGGCATTGAAGAAGTAAGGACTGGTGCGTCCGGACTTCAGGGTGAACTCGCCGAAGCGCAAAACGCCGCGATCGATGGCAAAACGAATGAAATCGCGCTGATACGCTTGCATGAAAAAAACCCCAAATACCACGGATTTAGCTAATTAGGTTGACGCCGTGTATCATACACGCACGCGATTTTTGGGGCCATTTATGCGGATCATCAGTGTGAACGTCAATGGTATTCAGGCTGCAGTGGAGCGAGGGTTGCTCAGTTGGCTGCAAGCACAGAATGCCGACGTCATCTGCCTGCAGGACACCCGCGCCTCCGCCTTTGAACTGGACGATCCAGCCTTCCAACTGGATGGCTACTTCCTTTATGCCTGCGAAGCCGAAGTTCCCGCCCAAGGTGGCGTGGCTTTGTATTCGCGGCTGCAACCGAAGGCAGTCATCAGCGGTCTCGGCTTCGAGACGGCCGACCGCTACGGGCGCTACCTGCAAGCCGATTTCGATAAGGTCAGCATCGCGACCTTGCTGCTCCCTTCGGGGCAGAACGGCGATGAAGACTTGAACCAGAAGTTCAAGCTAATGGACGATTTCGCCCGTTATCTGGATAAACAGCGACGCAAACGTCGCGAGTACATTTACTGTGGCTCGCTGTACGTGGCGCAACAAAAGCTGGATATCAAAAACTGGCGTGACAGCCAGCAATCCCCGGGCTTCCTGGCACCTGAACGTGCCTGGATGGACGAGATTGTCGGCAACATGGGCTATGTCGATGCCCTGCGTGAAGTCAGCCGTGAAGGTGACCAGTACAGCTGGTGGCCGGATAACGAACAGGCTGAAATGCTCAACCTCGGTTGGCGTTTCGACTATCAGTTGCTGACGCCGGGTCTGCGCCGTTTCGTACGTAGCGCGCGCTTGCCTCGTCAGCCACGGTTCTCGCAGCACGCGCCGCTGATCGTGGACTACGACTGGACGCTGACCATCTAAGCGTTTTTTCGCAGACACAAAAAAGCCGACATCAGTGTCGGCTTTTTTGTGCGCGCCTCATTTCTACAGGAAACGAGGTGATTATTTGATCAACCGCCAGGTGAATGGATACCGGTAAGGCACCCCTTCATTGGCCTTCACGCCACCAATGATCGTCAGCACCAGCGCACCGATCGCTAACAGACCGAACAGGAAGAACCCGACGATCACCACCATCAGCAGCAAGCAGATGGCGGAGGCAATGGCGACGGTGAGCTGAAAGTTCAGCGCCTCCTTGCCTTGAGCATCGATGAACGGGTCCATCTCGCGCTTCATCTGCCAGAGAATCAGCGGGCCGATCAGCGTACCGAACGGAACCCAGATCCCCAGCAAGGCGGACAGGTGACAAAACATTGCCCACTGCCGAACCTCTTTGCTCGGTGTGGGAAGCAACTGTTGCTCGTCACTCATGGCGTCCTCCTTGCGTGGAGCAGTCCGATCAGTCGGCCAGTGCAGCCTTTTGCAGCTCGAAGATTTCGGTCATGCCTTTCTTCGCCAACTCAAGCATAGCGTTCAGTTCTTCCGGCTGGAACGGTGCGCCTTCGGCAGTGCCCTGAACCTCAATGAAACCACCCGTGCTGGTCATCACCACGTTCAGGTCGGTCTCGGCGGCCGAGTCTTCCAGGTAGTCGAGGTCGAGTACCGGCTCACCCTGGTACATGCCCACCGATACGGCAGCAATCATTTGCTTCAGCGGGTCGCCGCCTTTCAGGCCGCCGCGCTTCTTGATCACTTTCAAGGCATCGACCAGTGCAACCATGGCGCCGGTGATGGACGCGGTGCGGGTGCCGCCGTCAGCCTGGATCACGTCGCAGTCGACGTACAGGGTGACGTCGCCCAGCTTGGACATGTCCAGCGAAGCGCGCAGGGAACGGCCGATCAGACGCTGGATTTCCAGGGTGCGGCCGCCTTGTTTGCCGCGGCTCGCTTCACGCTGGTTACGCTCGCCAGTGGCGCGCGGCAGCATGCCGTATTCGGCGGTCAACCAGCCTTGGCCCTGACCTTTGAGGAAACGCGGCACGCCGTTCTCGACGCTGACGGTGCAGATGACTTTGGTATCACCGAACTCGACCAGTACAGATCCCTCGGCGTGTTTGGTGTAGTTGCGGGTAATGCGGATCGAGCGGAGCTGATCGGCAGCGCGACCACTTGGACGTTTCATAGGGAATACCTGTACGGAGGACGGAAAACTGCGGAGCATTATAGAGCCGCAGGGCCACGAGTGGGCACTTCTAAAAAATCCCCCGACGACTGAAGGCCCTGAACAGCGCTTTGCCGACGACCTGCAGCCCTTTGTCACTCCGCGTGTTTGGGCGCATTCGCCCCACTGCGCTACAATCCTGCGCCTTTGCTGCCTCTGGGCTTAAATTCATATAGATCAGGCCTGCGAAACCTTTGGTAACGCATGAACCTGCATTGCGAGGTACCTCCATGGTGCACAGCATGACCGCCTTCGCCCGCGTCGAAAAAGCCGGCGCCCAAGGCACCCTGAGCTGGGAACTGCGCTCGGTCAACAGCCGCTACCTGGAGCCGCACCTGCGCCTGCCGGAGTCCTTTCGCGACCTCGAAGGCGCCGTCCGCGAAGCCCTGCGCCAGGGTATCTCCCGGGGCAAGCTCGAATGCACCCTGCGCTTCACCGAAGAAAATACCGACAAACCACTGCAAGTGGACCGCGAACGCGCCGCCCAATTGGTCGCCGCCGCCGAGACCATCGCCGGCCTGATCAAGAATCCGGCCGCGCTGAACCCGTTGGAAGTCCTGGCCTGGCCCGGCGTGCTGGTGGGCGACGCAACCGACCCGCAAGCCCTGAATGCCGAAGCACTGGCACTGTTCAACGAAGGTCTGAAAGAGCTCAAGGCTGGCCGCGAGCGCGAAGGCGCGGAGCTGGCAAGGTTGATCAATGATCGCCTGACCTCCATTGAAGAAGACGTGGTGACCCTGCGTGGACTGGTCCCGCAGATGCTCGCCACCCAGCGCCAGAAAGTCCTCGACCGCTTCGCCGACATGAAGGCCGAGATGGACCCGCAGCGGCTGGAACAGGAAATGGTCATGCTCGCGCAAAAGAGCGACGTCGCCGAAGAACTGGATCGCCTGAGCACTCACATCATCGAAGTTCGCCGGGTGCTCAAATCCGGTGGCGCTGCCGGTCGGCGCCTGGACTTCCTGATGCAGGAACTCAACCGCGAAGCCAACACACTGGGCTCCAAAGCCTTCGACCCGCGCAGCACCCAGGCGGCGGTCAACCTCAAAGTGTTGATCGAGCAGATGCGCGAACAAGTGCAGAATATTGAGTAAGGCAACCCTGACATGACCCACAGCACCGGCACCCTGTACATCATTTCCGCACCTTCGGGCGCGGGCAAGAGCAGCCTGGTCAAGGCCCTGACCGACGCTGATCAGGAGATCCGCGTCTCGGTCTCCCACACCACCCGCGCCATGCGCCCCGGTGAAGTGAACGGCGTGAACTATCACTTCGTCGAACGCAGCGAGTTCGTGAAGATGATCGAACATGGGGATTTCCTCGAGCGTGCCGAAGTGTTCGGCAATCTCTACGGCACCTCGCAAAGCCATTTGCAGCAAACCCTGGATGAAGGTCACGACCTGATTCTTGAAATCGACTGGCAAGGCGCCGAGCAAGTACGCAAGTTGATGCCCCAGGCCCGTTCGATCTTCATTCTGCCGCCGTCGCTGCAAGCCTTGCACCAGCGCCTGACCAATCGCGGCCAGGACAGCGACGAGATCATCGAAGGCCGGATGCGCGAAGCCGTCAGCGAAATGAGCCACTACGTCGACTACGATTATCTGATCATCAACGACGATTTCGCCCACGCGCTGCGCGATTTGCAGGCGATTTTCCGTGCCAATCAGCTGCATCAGAAGCGTCAACAGCAGCGAAACGGAAAACTTTTGGCCGAATTGCTCGGCTAAACAGCTCTTCCCAAAACCGTTGCAAGGGCTTTACATTGGCACTTGCAGCGCGTTGAAGGGCTTGGTCAAAAAATCAGCGCTTCCCTAATCGCTGGTGATTTTTTAAACTGTTGAGTCCGCTCGCCCAACCGGGCAGCGCGCATATTGCATTCGCTCCGAGGAATACCATGGCCCGCGTAACCGTTGAAGATTGCCTAAACCACGTGGAAAACCGCTTTGAGCTGGTCATGCTGTCTACCAAGCGTGCCCGTCAACTGGCCACCGGCGGCAAAGAGCCACTGGTTCAGTGGGAAAACGACAAGCCTACCGTTGTAGCCTTGCGTGAAATCGCTGAAGGCCTGATGAGCTACGAGTTCATCGCCAACGCTGAAATCGTCGAAGACGAACCGCTGTTCGCAGCGTTCGAGGACGAGTCCAACGAGGCAGTCTAAGCCATGCCTGGTCGACGTAGCACGGCGCGGGATCACAGCGAACGGCAGGATTCATCATGCCGAGCATAGACGCCCTTGCCGATCGCTTATCGACCTACCTCGGCAAGGACCAGGTCAACCTGGTCCGCCGAGCGTACTTCTACGCCGAACAAGCCCACGACGGCCAACGCCGCCGTAGCGGTGAGGCGTACGTCACGCACCCACTCGCGGTTGCGAATATTCTTGCCGACATGCACATGGATCATCAGAGCCTGATGGCTGCGATGCTGCATGACGTGATCGAAGACACCGGTATTGCCAAGGAAGCGCTGCAAGCGCAATTCGGCGAAACCGTGGCCGAACTGGTCGATGGGGTCAGCAAACTGACCCAGATGAACTTCGAAACCAAAGCCGAAGCCCAGGCCGAAAACTTCCAGAAAATGGCCATGGCCATGGCCCGCGACATTCGCGTGATCCTGGTCAAACTGGCTGACCGCCTGCACAACATGCGTACCCTGGAAGTCCTGTCCGGCGAAAAACGCCGACGAATCGCCAAGGAAACCCTGGAAATCTATGCGCCTATCGCCAACCGGCTGGGCATGCACGCCATCCGCATAGAATTCGAAGACCTCGGCTTCAAGGCGATGCACCCGATGCGTTCCGCACGGATCAACCAGGCGGTCAAACGCGCCCGGGGCAACCGCAAGGAAATCGTCAACAAGATCGAAGAATCACTCAGCCACTGCCTGGCCATCGACGGCATTCAGGGCGAGGTCAGCGGTCGTCAGAAACACCTCTACGGCATCTACAAGAAAATGCGCGGCAAGCGTCGGGCCTTTAACGAGATCATGGACGTCTATGCGTTCCGGATCATCGTCGACAAGGTCGATACCTGCTACCGCGTGTTGGGTGCTGTGCATAATTTGTACAAACCGTTGCCGGGGCGCTTCAAGGATTACATCGCGATCCCCAAGGCCAACGGCTATCAGTCGCTGCACACCACGCTGTTCGGCATGCACGGTGTACCGATCGAGATTCAGATCCGCACCCGTGAAATGGAAGAGATGGCCAACAACGGCATCGCCGCCCATTGGCTCTATAAGTCCAGTGGCGACGAGCAGCCAAAAGGTACTCACGCCCGCGCCCGCCAGTGGGTCAAAGGCGTACTGGAGATGCAGCAACGGGCCGGCAACTCGCTGGAATTCATCGAGAGCGTGAAGATCGACCTGTTCCCGGACGAGGTCTACGTGTTCACGCCCAAAGGCCGGATCATGGAGCTGCCCAAAGGCTCCACGGCGGTCGACTTCGCTTACGCGGTGCACACCGACGTGGGCAACAGCTGCATTGCCTGTCGGATCAATCGACGTCTCGCACCGCTGTCCGAACCGCTGCAAAGCGGCTCCACGGTCGAGATCGTCAGCGCCCCCGGGGCACGACCGAATCCGGCGTGGCTCAACTTCGTGGTCACCGGCAAGGCGCGGACCCACATCCGCCATGCGCTGAAACTGCAACGCCGCTCCGAATCCATCAGCCTCGGCGAACGCCTGCTGAACAAAGTGCTGAATGGCTTCGACAGCTCGCTGGAAAAAGTCGCGGCCGAGCGCGTCAAGGCGATGCTCACCGAGTACCGCCTGGAACTGATCGAAGACCTGCTCGAAGACATCGGCCTGGGTAATCGCATGGCCTATGTGGTCGCCCGCCGACTGCTTGGTGAAGGAGAACAGCTGCCGAGCGCGGAAGGCCCGCTGGCGATTCGCGGCACCGAAGGCTTGGTACTCAGTTACGCCAAGTGCTGCACACCGATCCCGGGCGACCCGATTGTCGGCCACCTGTCCGCGGGCAAAGGCATGGTCGTGCACCTGGACAACTGCCGCAACATCAGCGAAATCCGCCACAACCCGGAAAAATGCATCCAGCTCTCGTGGGCCAAGGATGTCACCGGCGAATTCAATGTCGAGCTGCGCGTCGAGCTGGAACACCAGCGCGGCCTGATCGCTCTGCTGGCCAGCAGCGTCAACGCGGCCGACGGCAATATCGAAAAAATCAGCATGGACGAACGCGATGGTCGCATCAGCGTGGTCCAACTGGTGGTCAGCGTGCACGACCGCGTACACCTGGCCCGCGTGATCAAGAAACTGCGCGCCCTGACCGGGGTGATTCGCATCACTCGCATGCGTGCGTAAGCCACTCATTACAAGGAGTCATTCATGACCAAAACAGTTATCACCAGCGACAAGGCCCCGGCCGCCATCGGCACTTACTCCCAGGCGATCAAGGCTGGCAACACCGTTTACATGTCGGGTCAAATTCCTCTGGACCCAAAAACCATGGAACTGGTTGAAGGCTTCGAAGCCCAGACCGTCCAGGTATTCGAGAACCTCAAAGCCGTGGCTGAAGCCGCTGGCGGTTCGTTCAAGGACATCGTCAAACTGAACATTTTCCTCACCGACCTGAGCCACTTCGCCAAGGTCAACGAGATCATGGGCAAGTACTTTGACCAGCCTTACCCTGCTCGCGCCGCGATCGGCGTAGCGGCCCTGCCAAAGGGTTCTCAGGTTGAGATGGATGCCATTCTGGTCATCGAGTAATGTGTCCGGCGCAGCCTTCTAAAGGCTGCGCCGATCTTGCTTTGAAAGGATTCCACCATGCGCCAAGCGCTAGCTCTCTCGCTGGTCGCCCTACTCTTGGGCGGTTGTGCCAGCAACCCTGCCGACCGTGACATCAGCGGCACCTGGATCAATCAAGTGGCGATCGATGCAGCAGCCAAAGGCGGCCCCCTGCGCGAAGCGCTCCAGGCCTATGGCCCGAACCTGGAATGGGACGTCAACACCAAGGCCGGGCAGGCCCGCTACACCAACGGTTTTGAAAATGTCGACGGCAAGCTGCTGGGCGAACAGTCCGGCGCCTGGAAAATCGACTTTTATGGCAGCTCGAGCAGTGAGCTCAAGCGTGACGGCAAGCAATTGAGCCAGGTCGCCAGCGACAATGAGCCGGAGCAAACTTTTGACCGCGCGCAGGTTCAGGTGCCAGACGGCGCACCCATCGGCGCCAGCTTCGAGCGCGCGCTTTATTCGGCCTACATGGGCGGCAGCTGGAAAGTCGTCAGCGGTCCCGGTGAAGGCAATACCGTGCAATTCCAGGCTGACGGCCAGGTTGCCGGCCTGCCGGGGACGGATCGCTATGCCCTGTGCCTGGCCGGTGATTGCGCGTCGATGAGCGGCGGCAATGACAACATGTGGCTACAGGCCAATGGTCAGGGCAACACCTGGATCTTTGCGCGCAAGGGCAAGGAACTGGAAATCCTCCAGGCAGTGAACACCGCACAGGCGGATGAAATGCCGCAGTTCACCCCGGGTGATCGCAAGTGGTTGCTGGAAAAACAGTGATACAGAATACAGGAGCCTGCGGGCTCCTTTTTCTTTAGCCTGCACCGTCGAATTCCTTGCCCCCCGCTCAAGGATTGATCATGCGTCCACTGCTTATCCTTGGCCTATTGCTGCTCGGCGGCTGCACCTCTATGCCCGCAGAAACGGATATCAGCGGTATCTGGATCAATCAGGCGGCCATCGATGCAGCGGCCCAAGGCCAGTCTTTACATGAATCCTTAAACACCCATGGCCGGAATCTGGAATGGGACATCAACACCCACACCGGCAAGGCGCAAGTGAGCAGCGGTTTTGAGATGGGTGAAGGCCAACTGCTGCAAAAGTCACCCATTGCCTGGACCGTCGACTACAACGGCTACGGCACTGACGAGCTGCGCCTGGATGGTAAGCGACTGACCCAACTGGCCAAAAAGTACGTACCCCAGCAGGTGTTCAGTCGCCCCAGCAAGACCGCCAAAACGGGGACAAGGTGGGGTAACACCTTCAGGAATGCCCTGAACGCCGCTTATCTGGGCGGGCAGTGGAAAATTATCGGCGGTCACGAAGCAGGCCAAATAGTCGTGTTTACGGCAGATGGTCACGTTTCGGGGATACCGAAAACCGATCGATACGAGTTATGCCTGGACGGTGATTGCGCCAGTCAAGGCGCAGGCAATGACACCTTGTATCTGGGCACGGGTGACCTGAGTGACACATGGATTTTCGTTCGCAAAGGCAAGCAATTGGAGATTTTCCAGGCAATCAATCAATCCCGGCCAGACGAAATCCCCCAATTCACCCCCGGCCCACGCCAGTGGCTGCTGGAAAAACAATGACCCAAAAACAAAGGCGCCCGCAGGCACCTGTTGTTTAGAGGCTCGATCAGCTCAAGCCCCTTGGGCAAGTATCGCGGCATAACCTTCGCGGTAACTTGGGTACTTCGGTGTCCAGCCCACGGCTTTGGCCCGCGCATTGCTGCAGCGCTTGCTGCCAGTGCGCCGCACGCTCGCGTCGTCATCCCAATCGGTCACACCCAGGTATTCACGTAGCCAGCCCACCACTTCGGCCAGCGGCGCAGGCGCATCGTCGACGCCGATATAGACGTCATCCAGCGCCACGCCACGTCGGTCCGCCTCAAGCAAGCAGGCCATCAGCCCCGCCGCGTCGTCTGCATGAATACGGTTGCCATACAACGGCGGATCGACCGCAACGCGATAGCCCCGGCGAACTTGGGTCAACAGCCACTCACGGCCGGGACCATAGATACCGGTTAAACGCACAATGCTGGCCGGAATGCCGCTATTGAGGGCAATCTGCTCGGCTTCCAGCATCACACGCCCTGAATAGCCAGCGGGCACAGCAGGCGAAGTCTCATCGACCCACTCGCCATCCTGTTGGCCATACACACTGCTGCTGGAAACAAACAGCAGTCGATCAGGCACTTGCCCGTAGTCGCTCAGCCATTCCAGCACGTACTGCAAACCCTGCACATAAGCGGCGCGGTAACCCGCCTCGTCGTGATCGGTGGCGGCCGCGCAATACACCAGGTAATCCACCGCACCGACTGGCCAGGTCGCTGGACAGTCTTCATTGAACAAGTCACCGGCAACGCCAATTACCCCCTCGGGCAGGCGCGAGATGTCACGCCTCAAGCCGTGAACCTCCCACCCCGAAACCAATAATTGCGTGGCCAAACGACTGCCGACATCACCACAACCGGCGATCAAAACAGAAGGCGCGGACATCAGAAAACTCCCTCAGGAAAGGTACAGACTAGCCCCCGTAATGGATGAGCAGCTAGCAATGGAGGAAAAAAAGAGACGCTATTACTTTTGTTAACAAGAATTAATTGCAATAATGCCCGCCACTTTTGTTCTCGGCCTTACGAGGCCTGGAAGAGCATTTACCGTTTTTCTTTCTCAGGTCCGGCCAGCATGACACCCAATCAATTCCCCGCTTCGCCTACCAAACGACCTCGCGCCTGGAGCGCAGTGGCCGCCTTGCTGCTCAGCCTGATGCTGGCGCCGACCGCCGCTTTCGCTGACGCCCAAGCGCCAGCCGCTCCGGCTGCCGCCACTGCTGCTCCAGCTCCAGCCGATCATGTTACCCCAGCTGCGACCGACCCGGCCCAAGCCGTAGACACCACCGCCGAAGACGTTCCGCAAGTCCTCGAAGCCGACAACACCCTGGGCATGGCCCACGACCTGTCGCCGTGGGGCATGTACCAGAACGCCGACATCATCGTGAAAATCGTGATGATTGGTCTGGCCATCGCTTCGATCATCACCTGGACCATCTGGATCGCCAAAGGCTTCGAGCTGATGGGCGCCAAGCGTCGTCTGCGCACCGAAATCGTCCACCTGAAAAAAGCCACCACCCTTAAAGAAGCCAGTGTGACAGCCACCAAGCAAGGCACCCTCGCCAATTTGCTGGTGCATGACGCCCTGGAAGAGATGCGTTTGTCGGTCAACAGCCGCGAGAAAGAAGGCATCAAGGAACGCGTCGCCTTCCGCCTTGAGCGTCTGGTTGCAGCCTGCGGTCGCAACATGAGCAGCGGCACCGGCGTGCTCGCCACCATCGGTTCCACCGCGCCGTTCGTCGGCCTGTTCGGCACCGTGTGGGGCATCATGAACAGCTTCATCGGTATCGCCAAAACCCAGACCACCAACCTCGCCGTCGTGGCTCCCGGCATCGCCGAAGCCCTGCTGGCCACCGCGTTGGGCCTGGTTGCAGCGATTCCAGCCGTAGTGATCTACAACGTCTTTGCCCGCTCCATTGCCGGTTACAAGGCGCAAGTATCCGATGCCTCGGCTGAAGTCCTGCTGCTGGTCAGCCGCGACCTCGATCACCTGCCGACCACCGAGCGATCCGCGCAACCCCACATGGTCAAAGTAGGGTAATCAGCCATGGGCTTGCATTTGAAAGAAGGCGCAGATGACGATCTGGCCGAGAACCACGAAATCAACGTCACACCGTTCATCGACGTGATGCTGGTGCTGTTGATCATCTTCATGGTGGCGGCCCCGCTCGCCACCGTGGACATCAAGGTCGACCTGCCGGCCTCCAGCGCCAAACCGGCGCCACGGCCAGAGAAACCGGTGTTCCTCAGCGTCAAGGCTGACCAACGCCTGTTCCTCGGCGAAGACGAAGTGAAGGCCGAAGCACTCGGCGCTACCCTCGACGCCAAGACCAAAGGCAAGAAGGACACGACGATCTTCTTCCAGGCCGATAAAGGCGTGGATTACGGCGACCTGATGAGCGTGATGGACAACCTGCGCTCTGCCGGTTACCTGAAGGTGGGTCTGGTCGGACTCGAGACGGCAGTCAAGAAATGATCACGACGCGCCAAAAGCTGACGCGTTATAGCGGGAGCCTGGCCGTGGTGCTGGGCGTCCATGCGCTGGCCATTGCGCTGGCGCTGAACTGGACGTCGCGCCCACCGATCGAGCTGCCGCCACAGGCGATGATGGTCGAGTTGGCGCCGGTTCCGGCCCCGCCACCGCCGGCACCGCCGAAGGTCATAACGCCGCCACAGCCACCCGCTCCGGTGGAAGAACTGCCGATACCGAAGCTGGCTGAAGCGCCAAAGGCCGAGATCGCCGTGCCGAAACAGGTCAAACCCAAGCCAAAGCCTCAACCGCCCAAGCCTGTGGAGAAAAAGCCGGAACCGCCTAAAGAGAAGCCGTCCGAGGAAAAACCGAGCGACGCGCAACCGACTCAGGCGCCAACGGAGAAATCCGCTCAGCCGGCACCGGGCCCATCACCGGCGCAGCAAGCGGCCAAGGCCAGCTGGCAAGGCACCCTGCTCGCTCACTTGGCCAAGTACAAGAAGTACCCGGCCAGTGCGCAGGCGCGGAACAAGGAAGGCATGAACCGTCTGCGCTTCGTGGTAGATGCCGAAGGTAACGTGTTGTCGTTCGAACTGGTGACCGCTTCCGGTAACATCGATCTGGACCGAGCCACCCTGGAAATGATCCGCCGCGCCCAACCGCTACCCAAGCCACCGGCTGACATGTTGACCAATGGCGCCATCGAAATCGTTGCACCGTTTGTTTACTCGCTGGAAAAACGCCGGCGCTGACACCCGTCGCAACACGGCCAAAGGCACCAAAAGGTGCCTTTTGCATATCCGCCAGCGGCAAACCTGCTTTGCCCTGTGTCACTCAACGCACTCAGTCTGATAACGTGCGTCTATCGATTGCAGCCGGTATGCTTGGCTCGCAACTTCATGGACGCTTGCTATGACTCTTACAGAATTACGCTACATCGTTACCCTCGCCCAAGAGCAGCACTTCGGCCACGCGGCCGAGCGTTGCCATGTCAGCCAGCCGACCCTGTCGGTGGGCGTGAAAAAGCTTGAAGACGAACTCGGTGTGCTGATTTTCGAGCGCAGCAAGAGTGCCGTGCGCCTGACCCCGGTCGGTGAAGGCATTGTCGCCCAGGCGCAGAAAGTGCTGGAACAGGCCCAAGGCATTCGCGAACTGGCCCAGGCCGGCAAGAACCAGCTGACCGCGCCGCTGAAAGTCGGCGCCATCTACACCGTCGGCCCGTACCTGTTTCCGCACCTGATTCCACAACTGCACCGGGTCGCCCCGCAGATGCCGTTGTACATCGAAGAAAACTTCACCCACGTGCTGCGCGACAAACTGCGCAACGGCGAGCTCGACGCGATCATCATCGCCCTGCCGTTCAACGAAGCCGACGTGCTGACCCTCCAGCTCTACGACGAACCGTTCTACGTCCTGATGCCGGCCCAGCACCCGTGGACCCAAAAAGAATCCATCGACGCCGCCCTGCTCAACGACAAGAGCCTGCTGCTGCTCGGCGAAGGCCATTGTTTCCGCGATCAAGTGCTGGAAGCCTGCCCGACCCTGGCCAAAGGCAACGACGGTGCCAAGCACACCACGGTGGAATCCAGCTCCCTGGAAACCATCCGCCACATGGTTGCGTCCGGCCTTGGCATCTCGATCCTGCCGCTGTCGGCGGTCGACAGCCATCACTACGCTCCCGGCGTGCTCGAAGTGCGTCCACTGACGCCTCCGGTGCCGTTCCGCACCGTGGCCATCGCCTGGCGTGCGAGCTTCCCGCGGCCGAAGGCAATTGAAATCCTCGCTGACTCCATTCGCCTGTGCTCGGTGGCCAAACCGCAAGCACCGGTGGTTGCGGCCTAAGTCGCGGCCATGACCGAGTTGTCGCAAGTGTCGGTGACGGCACTCAAGGGTGTCGGCGAGGCCATGGCCGAGAAATTGGCCAAGGTCGGCCTGGAGAATCTCCAGGACGTGCTGTTTCACCTGCCGCTGCGCTATCAGGACCGCACTCGTGTGGTCCCGATCGGCCATTTGCGACCCGGGCAAGACGCTGTGATCGAAGGCACCGTCAGCGGCGCCGATGTGGTCATGGGCCGCCGCCGAAGCCTGGTGGTGCGCCTGCAGGACGGCACCGGCGGGCTCAGTCTGCGTTTCTACCATTTCAGCAACGCCCAGAAAGAAGGCCTCAAACGCGGCACCCGCATTCGCTGCTATGGCGAAGCACGGCCCGGTGCGTCGGGGCTGGAGATCTATCACCCGGAATACCGCGCCATCACCGGCGACGAACCGCCGCCGGTGGACGAAACCCTGACCCCGGTTTACCCGCTCACTGAAGGCCTGACCCAACAGCGCTTGCGCCAGCTTTGCATGCAGACCCTGACGATGCTCGGGCCCACCAGCCTGCCCGACTGGCTGCCGACCGAACTGGCGCGGGACTATCAACTGGCGCCGCTGGCCGATGCGATCCGCTACCTGCATCACCCGCCAGCCGACGCCGATGTTGATGAACTAGCCCTCGGTCATCACTGGGCGCAGCACCGTCTGGCCTTCGAAGAACTGCTGACGCATCAACTGTCCCAGCAGCGCCTGCGCGAGAGCATGCGTTCCCTGCGCGCGCCAGCGATGCCGAAAGCCACCCGGTTGCCGGCCCAGTATCTGGCCAACCTCGGTTTCACTCCGACCGGCGCTCAGCAACGGGTCGGCAACGAAATCGCCTACGACCTCAGTCAGCACGAGCCCATGTTGCGGCTGATTCAGGGCGACGTCGGTGCCGGTAAAACCGTGGTCGCTGCCCTCGCCGCACTGCAAGCGCTGGAGGCCGGTTATCAAGTCGCACTGATGGCGCCCACCGAAATCCTCGCCGAGCAGCACTTCATTACCTTCAAACGCTGGCTCGAACCGCTGGGCATTGAAGTCGCATGGCTGGCCGGCAAGCTCAAAGGCAAGAACCGCGTGGCCGCACTGGAGCAGATTGCCAACGGCGCACCGATGGTGGTCGGCACCCACGCGCTGTTCCAGGACGAAGTGCAGTTCAAAAACCTCGCACTGGCGATCATCGACGAACAGCACCGCTTCGGCGTGCAGCAACGGCTGGCGTTGCGGCAGAAAGGTGTCGGCGGGCGGATGTGTCCGCACCAGCTGATCATGACAGCCACACCGATTCCCCGGACGCTGGCCATGAGCGCCTACGCCGACCTCGACACCTCGATCCTCGACGAACTACCGCCTGGCCGGACCCCGGTGAACACCGTGCTGATCACCGACACCCGGCGCGTCGAAGTCATCGAGCGGGTGCGCGGCGCCTGTGCCGAAGGGCGTCAGGCCTATTGGGTGTGCACGCTGATCGAAGAGTCGGAAGAGCTGACCTGCCAGGCCGCCGAAACCACCTACGAAGATCTCACCGCCGCCCTCGGCGAATTGAAGGTCGGGCTGATCCACGGCCGCATGAAGCCCGTCGAGAAAGCCGCGGTCATGGCTGAATTCAAGGCCGGTAACCTGCAACTGCTGGTCGCCACCACGGTGATTGAAGTCGGCGTCGACGTGCCGAACGCCAGCCTGATGATCATCGAAAACCCCGAACGCCTCGGCCTCGCGCAGCTGCACCAATTACGCGGCCGTGTCGGTCGAGGCAGCGCCGCCAGCCATTGCGTGCTGCTCTACCATCCGCCCCTGTCGCAGATCGGCCGTCAGCGCCTGGGCATCATGCGTGAAACCAACGACGGTTTTGTCATCGCCGAAAAAGACCTCGAACTGCGCGGCCCCGGCGAAATGCTCGGCACGCGCCAGACCGGCCTCCTGCAATTCAAGGTCGCCGACCTGATGCGCGACGCCGATTTACTACCCGCCGTACGCGACGCCGCCCAGGCTTTGCTGGAGCGCTGGCCGGATCACGTCAGCCCGCTGCTGGACCGCTGGCTGCGCCATGGGCAGCAATACGGCCAAGTGTGAGCACCGTCGCAGTTTCTGAACCACCGTTCTGAGCAAGCTGGTTATACTCCTGCCATTGTTTTAAAACGGATACATACCATGACCGAAGTTGCCCTCGCACCCGCCACCCCGCACGCTCCGTCGGTTATTCGGCTGATGCTGGGCAAACTGGGTATTGCCTACGAAGAAGTCCTCGACCATCACGGCCTGAACGCCGCACGCAAAGTGCAGGCTGTTCTGCTCGATGACGCCGTGGGCACGCTCATGGTGCTGTTCCCGCAGAACCAATTGCTGGACCTCAATAGCCTCGCCGAGCTGACGGGCCGCCGCCTCACCGCCGTGTCGACCGAACGCCTGGTAAAAATGCTCGGCAAACACAACTTGAGCCTGCTGCCCGGCATGCCGGCGCTCACCAGCTCACCGTGCCTGTATGAAGAAAGCCTGCTGCGCGAGCCGAAGGTGCTGATCAACTCGGGCGAGCCGGGCGTGTTGCTGGAAATCACCAGCGAAGACTTCAAGACCATGCTGACCAAGGCCAGCGCCGCCAACTTCGGCGAAGCCCTGACCAGCATTCGGCCGAACCTCGACCGCCCGGACGATGACCGCGAGGAAATCACCCAGGCCGTTCAAGCGTTCACCGCGCGGCGCATCCAGCAGCGTCTGGAAGCCACCATCGAAATTCCGCCGCTGGCCGAGACCGCGCAGAAAATCATCAAACTGCGTGTTGATCCCAACGCCACCATCGACGACATCACCGGCGTCGTCGAAACCGACCCGGCCCTCGCCGCGCAGGTTGTCAGTTGGGCAGCATCGCCGTACTACGCGTCACCGGGCAAGATTCGTTCAGTGGAAGACGCCATCGTGCGAGTGCTGGGCTTCGACCTGGTGATCAACCTGGCGCTGGGCCTGGCCCTGGGCAAAACCCTGAGCCTGCCAAAAGACCATCCGCAACACACCACGCCCTACTGGCAGCAATCGATCTACACCGCCGCCGTCATCGAAGGCCTGACCCGCGCCATGCCGCGCGCCCAGCGCCCGGAGGCCGGCCTGACCTACCTCGCCGGCCTGCTGCACAACTTCGGCTACTTGCTGCTGGCGCACGTGTTTCCGCCGCACTTCTCGCTGATCTGCCGCCACCTGGAGGTCAACCCGCACTTGTGCCACAGCTACGTCGAGCAACACTTGCTGGGCATCAGCCGTGAACAGATCGGCTCGTGGCTGATGCGCTACTGGGACATGCCCGAAGAACTGGCCACCGCGCTGCGCTTCCAGCACGATCCGGGCTACGACGGCGATTACGCCGAGTACCCAAACCTCGTGTGCCTGGCTGTGCGCTTGCTGCGCAGTCGTGGGATTGGGTCCGGGCCGGATGAAGACATTCCCGACGCCCTGCTCGAACGCGTAGGCCTTACGCGTGACAAGGCCAACGATGTGGTCAGCAAAGTGCTTGAGGCTGAAGTGCTGCTGCGCGAACTGGCTTCGCAATTCACCCAGGCATAAAAAAACCCGCTCCCACACTCGGTCAAATGTGGGAGCGGGCTTGCTCGCGAAGAATCCACCTCGGTCCAACTGACCCACTCAAGCCTTGGGCTTAGCCTTCCTAGGCTTCAAATACTTGGTCAACCCCTGAAACCAGATCACCAGCGCTGGATTCCCCTTGATCTGAATCGACTTGTCCTGAATCCCCGTCATAAACGCCAACTGCTTGTTCTTCGCCTGCATCGTGGCAAAGCCATACGCCGCATCTTTAAAGGCAATCGCAAACGCCGGCTCGGCATACACGCCGGACTTGCTGGTGATGCGCTGATCCTTCACAAAGAAATGCCGCGCCACTTTCCCGTCCAGGGTCTGTAGCTGAAACACCAATTCCTTGTCACCCAACTGCTGCTGAAACGCAGGATTAGTCCGACTGGCCTTACCCATCAACAAACCCAGCATCCACAGAAGAAAACGAAATTTCATGCGCACAGCCTCAAAAGGAAAATGAACGGCCGACGCAGTGTAGCGGCTTCAAGCGAGAACGCCACTGTCTGGTTGCGTTAGAAGAAGATGCAGGCCTTTTTGACGCCAATGACTACCAAGTCACGCCAACCTGATCGTTCCCACGCGCAGCAAAGGAATGCATCCCTTAACGCTCCGCGCCACCTCCCGACACCGCCCCTACACCTGAAGAAACACAATCCTGTAGGAGCTGCCGAAGGTTCGGGCCGCGTTCGGACGATCTTTTGATCTTGATCCCCTCAAACCTCTCGGACATTTCCTTCAACACGCCGGGCTGTCCGTGAGCTAGGCAGTCTTCGGTATCACCGATAGTCTCTGGTGGTCGCCGCAAAATCGGTGACACGGACGTGCAAGTCCGGCTCGGCATGCAATCGGTTATGGCTATTCATCGAGTGTTTTCTTATGCTCGCGAATCGTTATGGCAGCTGTGTGTGGGAGGCCTTCGGGTCTGCCGGTTTACCGAGTCGGTCTTGCACACCTATGCACAGCTGCCACCTCCTTCGAAGCAAGCGAAACGGTGTTAGCTCCTAAATCTCGGTATTACTCCTATGATCAAGCCAACACCGAATCCCCCCGAACACGAAGACACATCCCCCTACGAATCCTTCGATTCAAAAAAGCTCCACGAAGCCGCCGAACGAGCCCTCGATCTTCACCTCGGCACACCTCCGGATAAAAAATCCAAACGTCGCAATGGCGACCTCTTCATCGTCGCTCCCGACCTCCACACCGAAACCGTCCTGGCCAACGCCTCGGAAGACCTGCTGTCCATCAGCGCCATCGCCGCCGACCTGGCCGACAGCGTAGAAGGCTCACGCCGCTCCGTCGCACTGGCACTCAGCAGAATGGCGGTCGGTGTGCATCTGTTAGTGGAGCGAGCGCTGGACCATATTGATTCGCCGGATCCGGCGGAGCATCGGGCGAAGGTGTAGCAACTTCGCGAATAGAGAACGGGGGGCTTCGCATCCCCCCTTCTTGCTGAACCAAAGTCGCACCGAGCCTCAATACGATCGACCGGTTCAACGTCCCCTTCTTCAACGTTTATATCTGCACAGCGAAATTCACAGACAGTGACTGGCCTTTATGTCTGAGCCTTGCGAAACCAAGCGCTTCACGCCGTCGCTACCCTGCGGGTGGCCTTTATCAGCGGACAACTGATAACAGGTCAACGCCCGGGACAGATCCTTCGTTCCCAACTGGCCACTTTCAAAAGAAGAACCCAGATAGCTCATCGCATCTGTGGAGCCCATGGAAACCGCGCGAATAACTTCCCTTTCTGCCTCCTCGGGGTGCAGGCAAGGGCCGTTATAGTCAGTGGAATTACCGTTACAAAAGTACGTGGCATAACCCAGCGCGCCGCTCGCTGTCGTCGATGCCGCTTTGAACAAAGCCTCAAGCTTGCTGGTTTCCAATTGAGGCGCCATCTGCGAAAGACTCAAACTTGCCGCCGACAGACTCGCCTGTGGATCACCCGACTCTGCAGCGCATACATAGTTTTCCAGGGACGCTTCAAACAGTTCTTTAGTCAGCCGGTATTGCTCCATCGCGCCTAAACCACCCAACCCCTCTGCACGTTGATAGCAGAAGCTTTCGGCGCGGCTCATTCCGGGTTTACTGGATGCAACAAGCTCCTTCTCGCTGATTGACCAGTCTTCGACCCCCACAAGCGCCCAGCACGCCTTTCGAGAAAAGTTAAAAATCTTGATGTTGCTGTTACCCGCTCGTTTATCCACAACGTTAACGTGACTGTCGTCGACTTGTTCGATCTCAACCCCTTCAGTCTTGCCTTTCCCCACCGCAGCCATCAACGGAAACGCCAAACTGGAGCCAGTTTCCCCAGTAATGGACGGTTCGAATCGGCCCGGGTCTTCTGTACGCTTTAACACCAGCATCTTCACCGCCAGCGCAGTGAGGCGCCTCTGGGATTCAGCATTAGCGGAAAACACCGGTAGAAACTGAGCAAAGTCCTGAGATGGACACGAGACATCTGACCCACGCCCAACAGCCGAACCACTCACGATGTCGGGCGCAGTATTGTCTAGAAAGACTGAACGCTCGCGGCTCATTCTCGCGACGCAGTTATTCACGGTCGTCACGTAGGCAGAAGTACCCGACTTAATCTCAAACGCTTCGAGCGGACAATTTGCGTCACGCAGCTTTATCCACGCACGCTGTGCTTCTTTGACCTTCGCCGTATACGCTGTCCCCGTGTCGGGTTCGGCTTGATACTGAGTTTCGAGTCGAGCCATCAGCTGGTGATAACTCGTATTCAACTGTGAGTCGGCAGCAACCTTCGATACCTCAGAGCACTTATCAACTTGTTGGCTTGTGGTGTTCTCGGTGCATTCGTCCCGAGCAAGTGCGACTGAAACCGGTAGAACGGCCTGGCATGTCAGTGCACAAAGAGCCCCTAAAAAAAAGCGTTTCACTGTCTTCTATCCTTGATCTATTCAGATGAAATCCAAGCAACCTAATCTGGGGAAAAATTGGGTACATACACATCAGCGGCTTACTCGGATTGCCCTTCATAGCGCTGTGCCTGAGGATTAAAACGCCACAGATGCGGGCGGGTCATCGCTTTGTCGTCTTTGTATCGAATCTGACCGAGGGAGTTTCTGATGTAGGAGTAAATCTCGATATCCTTGAAATCGCCACCATCCTTGGGAGCGTCATCCAGCACCTTGACCCCGGCAAAGTAATCACCACCCGCATGCTTCAGGTAGCCACGGCACTGGATCAGAAAAGCGAATGTGCTGTCCATGGACGAACCGATACCTACACGGGAGTTGAAGATAAAATCTTCGACGCCATCGCCATTGAGATCGCCGCGGTACACGACGTGACCAGGATCAACGGAAAACTCTTTCCCGTCGAAGCTCGAAACTATGTCTTCGGGACCATCGCCTCTATCCGACCATTGTGAAAGGAAGTATTTGGAGTCGTTCTCAGGATTGCAAAGAACCGATGCCATGGCTGTAACTGGCATCCAACTTACGAGCAATAAAAGCAGCCTATTCAAAATTAAATTTCTCACCGTGTTTAATCCTTTATTCGTTCAGGTTCTACGCTTCTAAAAGCGAGTCACGCATTGGTTTGGAACATTCATTTCCCAGTAGGTACTGATCAACGCTTTACGTTTGCTCTCTATACGAAGATTGACGAAACCATCGCCGCAATCGGGCTGTAACTCCTCAAAGGTGCTGGATTTTGGTTGGTAAACAAAAATCCTGTAGTAATCGAAAGTGCCCATTCCGTCATCAATTTGCGAGACAGCGAAATCCTTCATACCGTCGAAATTGAAATCGTTGATCTGCACATGCAATTCGTTTTCAGCTTGAAAGTCGATTGTCCGGGATTCGTTATGGGCCTCGCTTTTAACGGCGACTGTTAGCATGGGACCTTCCAACACGAGCGTCGCTTCGACGTTTTTGGTTGGGCTGAATGTGATTACATCGGCAAACACTGGTGCCGTCCACAGCAGGCCGAGACGAGCAATGATAGGGCTAGATACTTGAATCGCATGTGCTCGCCCTATTCCCACTTACATCCAGCTTCCAAAGAAGAGTCGATACTGGTGTTAATCATGAAGCTGTACTCCTTGCCACTGGACTTCTTCGTGTACAGCATCGAGACGATCTGCGCCCCTTGGGTCACCTCTTCATAGGTTCCCGTGACCTTGCCTCCCACGACTTCTGACCAGGTCATGGTGTGCTGCCAAGGCGCCTCTGGGTCGAGTATTTCACTCTGGGAATCTGTCAACACAAGGGTAATGGGGACGTTCGACTTGGCGTACTTGACGAAGCCACCCGACCACTTGCTGGAGTGGTCGTAGAAGGTACGGAATTCGAACTTTACTGGGTTGGATTGTGAGAGTTCGAAGCAGATGATTTGGGTGGTGACTTCGCTGTGGGCGGTGAAAGGAAATAACGCCAAAAAGGTAAACAGCGACCATTTCATACTTATCAAAACCCCATAAATCCACGAGCTAGCTTTCAGACTTATGTCTCAACGCTTATTCTTATCCGGCGCCATAGCCAGTTGGCGGGCTCGCTCTATCGTCGCGCGTATTAAACATGTATCAGGAAACTCACCGAATATTGTTGTATACGACTTCGTGTCCATTAGGCATTCCGCATCTCGAAATATCATCCAGGCTCTCTGGGTATCTCTCAGCCCTTTCTGTGCGCTTTCGTTTAAGCGAGCTATACGATCCCGATATACGGAGTTAAGCAGCGCATCTGCATCGGCAAGTACCACATTAAGCACTCCATCGGGCGAGGATGGCCATACCACGTCCGCCAATGCCTGCTTTGTCTCATTATTCCAATTGTATAAGCCGTTTTCTTCGATTCTCAGCAACGCAGATCGCCCATGGTGATTTGTCGGATCGCTCGCACTAACTTCCGAGTGATAAACAATCTCCAGATAGATAGGATCGATTGCGCGCTGAGGATCATTGATTAGTGCTTGTCGGACAATGGCCCGCTGTTTCTTACTCTCAGTTATCTCTATTGAGAAACATGGGTCCGGTCCGGGACGATCAGACGACTTCACCCTCTCCAGGCATTGGTTACGAACGGCCATAGAGGGCGAATCTGACCCGCCACTTACATCTATAATCCTGACAAGCAGCCGTATTTCTGGATCTTTTGAAAAATCGGCCTGAAGCACGGTCGCAATCATCGTGCCTTCTGCTTTGACAATGGATGACAGCAACGAAAATAAAATAACGAAGCTGAACTTTAAACCTTCATTTACTGGCAGCCTTAGAAAAACATAATAACAAAACAGCGAAAAATGAAACAACCTTACTTATCAACAGCCAAGTCTATATCATAATTAAACCCGTCATTTTCAGGTCAACTTCTTATTCCATGTGAATTGAGCGATTTACTTTAACTAAAAATAAATCGCTCAACACTAGGTCCAATTTTTTACTAAAAAGCCACTCTTTGCTTAACTCGCTCAGGAATTTTTTGCTGCTTACCGTCCGCAGTCATGAGTTCTTCATACCGCTTATAATTTTTTGCCGCTGCTGCCTTGTCACCCTCAGACCAGTAAGCGTCTGCAATATTCAGATACGCCACAATACGCTTGGGGTTTTCAGTAAGGACCTTGATCAACAGCCAAATGGCATCACCATTGAATCCGGCTTGCTGCCAAAAATAACCTATATCATTAAATGTTTGCTGATTGGCGCTTGAATAGCCGTAGTCACCAACATACCGTTCAATAAACTCCCGCTTCGGAAAATCAACAAAAGCTCTCTTGCTTTTATAAAGTCTGGACGTAGCATTTTTAAACTCAGCGAGGGATTCTTCTTTTAACCTCTCAGCGATACTCGCAACCAGTTTCTGCTTCTGCACGCAGTCTGAAGTAGTGCAAACTTGCGCCTCATCATATTTGAGAGTTGAATAACAGTACGGTTGTGGCTGCCCAGAAACGCTTGGGACTTTCTGCAGATAAATAAGTTGATTAGCATCAACTTTTACTGGTTGACAGTAAGGTACTACCCCGAAGGCGTCCGGAATTCCGGATTTGTTTCTTGCAATGTCCAGACCGCTTACAACCTTACTCGCTTCAAGTGTTTGTACGCTGCCATTTTTGTCAATAAACCAAAAACTGTTTTCCTGAGCGGTACAATCACACTCGCAGCTCAGGATATAGCTTTGGCTTCTGATGTCCCACTTTGACTTTGGCACACCTTCAGAACCGCAAAAATTCTCGGGGACGGCGACTGAGCAAATGTTTGTATCAGGGTCACACGTCAGCTTTTTACTTTCACCCCATGCGGAGGAGGCAAGCAGGAGAAATACAAACAACCAACGCCCTTTAAAGTTCACAAATGTCGCCCTCAACAATTATTCCGTAGTTAGTATTTTCCCGCGTGGAAGTATTGCCACTCATTGTCGCAGTGTATTTCTTCCCTTGGATGATCCCCATACGCCGGCTGAAAGCATCAGCCCGATAGGCCGTAGTGGCCTTTTCCGCGCGTTTCTTGCATACAAAAATCAACAGCTCTTTTTGCGTCGTAATATTGGCTGTCGGAAATTCTGTCCGAATCAATTCCTCTGCCTTCGATAAATTGTTTTGTTGAACGCACAAATCGTACAGCGCACAGTAAGTACGCAACTGAATCTTGACCATTAGCTGCGGCGCCAGCTCTCGCATTAATTTGATGCAAGAGGTAACGTTGTCGTTGTATTTCGCTGCATGATTCAGCTGAATTTTCTGGAAAGCCTCGACTTCTCCTATTTTTTTAAACGCGGATTTCCACCCCGAATTATTGTTGGCAATAACTCCCGAGGCCCAGCTCATTTGTGCCGAAATATTTGCAGCGTTCAACGAATTGATCAACGCCTGAAAATTCATGTTCGTGCCGAAGCAGCCATCGAATTTCGCTTGATCGGCTGCACGCATTTCCAACAAGACCGGCCCCAGTGTGCCTTGGCCGAAGTTCCATTGAATAACGCCAAAAGACATGCCTTGCCCGTCGAAATTACCTGCCAGAGCCTCATAGTCAAGCTTGCTTTTCCCCTCGTACCCAGAAGAAACCAATAGTGCGATTTCCTTTGCCTTACTGAAAGGAATACAGAGAGCCGACAACACGTTTTCCACAAAAGCAATGGAGTGAAAATGCCAAACAATGTCGGTGCTTATAGCGGCCTTTCCAATTAGCTCTCCCCAAAACACATAGTTGCTGATTCTTTCTTTCTCATGCTTGAGCGTTTTCGGTGAATTTTCCAGCAATTTATCAAGCTTGCTCCATTTTGGAGAATCAGCTTTTTCGTTCCACTCTGTCGGGTGATGGGCAATGAGTTTTGACCAATGCGTCCGGGTATCGGTGTTTTTCAACGCATCAGCAAGCTCACCTGGGTCGACTTCACCGTCATGGTTCTTATCGATTTTTGCAAAGAGTTCCTTGAAGAACTGCGGCATATCCTCCGGATCGAGAAAGCCATCCGCAGTGGCGTTCGCCTCCTCAACGATCTGAAAGCCCAGTTTCTCCCAGTCATGTTGCGTAATGATCTGTGCATCTGCCTTTTTGACCACCCCGCTGACCGCCTGATCGTCTTCGGTGAGAGTGACTTCGTAGTAGTCGTCGGTGCCTTGCTTGATAACCGGCGCCTTGCCCAAATCCACCGAGTGATCCTTCTTGAGCAGCGTATTACCAGTCGCCGGTGCCTTTTTCTTCAACTCGGTCCCTGTTGGCAAATACAGATACTGCTTGCCGACCTTCAATCCGGCTGTGTTCTTCAAGAACTCTTTGACGTCAGCTTCGGCCGTGAAAATTTCGACATGCACTTGATATTTACTGGCCACACCACCGTCTTCGCCAGTGAGGTTCTCGGTGAGTCCCAAATAACCTATCGGGTCGCCAGCCTTGATACCGGTACTGTTTGAAACGACACTGTCGAAATCAATAGGTGTGACCTCCCATCGCACGAACTGGTTGGACGGATCATTTTCCACGATTGTCCAGAATGTCGCCGGCGCATTCCCGATGGGCTGCCAGACGCCTCCGGATACCAATGTGCATGAAGCCATGCGCCCCAACTCGTTACCGACTACTAGGTTGACGACCGTCTTACTGTCGAACTCGATGACGCTATTAGCAACCAACTCAAGATTTCCGGCCACGGGCCCTCCAACGGGTTTTCCGTTTGTTGGATCTGTCGGGGCCTGGAAAATAGGCAGTCGCTTTGTGGCTTGGGCTTTGACTTTACCTTGCCAGTAATTTGGTCTTGTGCGCTCCGGTATGGCATCTGCTACCCAGATGCGATCACCTTTCGAGTTTCTGTAAGGATCGCCGTCTTTCATATAGGCGAACCAGACCTCACGACCTACGTTGCGCACTTTATGAGATCCATTTTTAACGCTACCGGACAGGATTTTTCCTTTGGCGTAAGTAAGGTTGCCAACGTCTTTCTGGTCGACGATCTCCAGTTTCGTACCGTTAGCAAGCTTTCCGGGCGAAGCGATCTGGCTTGATAAAGGTGCTTCGTCGTACGCCTTGAAGTCACCTACTTTCATAGTAATTTTTGGCTTCGGCTTTTCCTGAGGCGTTAGCGGATACCGTTGATATGGCAGCAAGTGCATGTAGAGACTGTAGAAGTTCAGGGTATTTTGCTTACCTTTATTCGAACCTTCTTCCGGATTTGGCGCCGATTTGTATTCATGGCGCACCAAGCAAAACGAGTTGGAGTACTTCAGTTTTTTCTCGTTATCACCGAAGGTCGACTCCAAATAATCGTCATTAAGGCGATAGGCAACGACTTCTCCATCCGCCATGCAGCGTATCGGCTCATTCAATACACATTGCGGAGCACTTGCATCGCTGATGTGAATGCCGCCATGCCAGAATCTATTGCTACCCAATAGGTAATGCCCTGATTTTTCGCTCTCAAGCGCTTTGTAAACATCTTCTGCATCAGTGAACTGCTTACCATCTGCCTTTCGGAATGGGTATTGAAAGTTCATCAGCGGTGTAGGCCCCTCATTAAGTGAAGAAGCCGGAGCGGCCGCAGGACTTGCGGCTGCTTCCTGTTGGCTCCACCACACTTCAGGGCTAATGAGGTTCCCATTGGGACCCTTCATTTGATAGTGAACATGACGTGGATATTGGGTCACACCATTCGGCCCCTTCCCCCCCATTGTTCCGATCTCGTCACCTGCAGCAACGGTTGCTCCCTGACTTACCATGTGACTGCTTGTATGCAAAATCTCATGACTGTTGCCGTCCGCATCTTTTATTTTTATCGTGCCATAGTTCCCACCAGTAAATGTGACTGTGCCTGCAATTGGCGCATAAACTTTTGGATTCTGCAGATTGATGCCATTTTGGCCACCAATATAATTAAAATCTGTCCCTCCATGAGGGCCACTCGCACGTTGCTCGCCATAGACTCCTGTTATATGAGGCTGGTGGCCATCAACCGGGGGCAGAACACGGAGCATCACTTCATTGAAAGACATATAACTTCCTTTTTAAATTTCTATCAAAGCGAGTAATCTTGAACTTCATCCAAAAACCAACACGCTTCCAACTTAAATATATAGAAAACCTGGTAGTCGGTATCTGGCTTTTCAATTTTTACTTTTGCAATACCGTTGGACACCTCTAGAACTTCAACTTCAAGACCGTCCGCAGTTCGTTTCTCTTTTCCAGGAACTATAGGGAACTTCAGCTTTTGTTTTTCCAAAAAAACTATTTTTTGCTCTGGCTCAGGTTCGGCGTCTACCGTTATTAATTTTTTCAAGGGGGTATGAGTAAACTCCTGCTGCACAGAAGAGTTCTCCAAATAAGAACCTAAAAAAGCTGAAAAATCCTTCGACGGGCATGAACTTACATCAGCTCCGCCTGCAATCGCATTGCTTGAAAAAAGCCCGAACGCTGATATAACCAGTGCGAGAGTGAAGCGCAATTGACATTTCATAAACAGATCCTTGAGTTGAATTATTAATCACTCAGAAAACACAAAAAAAGCCTTTGGTTTAACCTTCTCAGGCGGCGCATTCAACAACGCCTGATCCATCAAACTCCCCGCCTTATCCTTATCCGCCGCCCCTGGCAGCACCGGTGGCTTAATCCCAATCCCGGTCCCACTCCCCGCCGATCCACCGGCATTAATCTTCACCACCGGCCCAACAACCGTCACACCACCGGCATCCAGCTTGATAAAGCTCCCACCGGCCTTAACCGTGAGCTCCATCCCAGCCTCAATCACAATCTTGTCCCCAGCCTTCAGATGAATCTCTTTCCCAACACTGCTCAGCTGCGCAGTCCCCAGCTTCACATGCTGGTTCTGCCCAATCGTCAGGTGGTCATCCAGCCGCGCTTCAGTCTTGCGATCCGCAATCGTGGTTCGATGCTCTTCCGCCTTCAGCTCGGTGTAGGTGTTCTTCTCCACCGTGTCGTGGCGTTCGTTACCCACGCGAATCTTCTGATCATGCTCAACGTTTTCATCCCAATCCCGCTGGGCATGGATGAAGATCTGCTCCGCCCCTTTCTTGTCTTCAATCCGCAGTTCATTGAACCCGCCGCCCCCCGGTGAGCTGAGGGTTTTGAACACGGTTCGGGTTTTGTTCGCCGGCAGGTCGTAAGGGACGAGGTTTTCCTTGTGGTACAGGCACCCGGTCACCAGTGGTTGGTCGGGATCGCCCTCGAGGAAGGTCACCAACACTTCCATGCCGATGCGCGGGATGGCGATGGCGCCATAGCGGTCGCCGGCCCAGCTGGAGGAGACGCGCATCCAGCAGCTGGTTTTGTCATCCGCCAACCCTTCGCGATCCCAGTGGAATTGCACCTTGATCCGGCCGTATTGGTCGCAGTGAATCTCTTCACCTTTGGGGCCGGTGACCATGGCGGTTTGGCTGCCGAGGACGCGGGGTTTCGGGTGTTGCAGGGCCGGGCGGTAGAACACGTCCCACGGCGTGGCGAGGAAGCGGTTGCGGTAGCCCTGGTGGAAGTCGTCTTTGTGGTCGGTGGTGTCGCTGGTCACTGACTCTTCGAGGACTTGCGGTTGTTTGCCTTCGTGGAGGATTTCGGTGAGCAGCCAGAGGTCGTTCCACTCGGTACGTGGGTGGTCGGACATTTCCAGGAAGTGGCCGCTGACCAGGGTGGTCTGATCGCTTTTACCTTCGGCCTGGCGGTAGTCGGCGCGGTGGCGTTCAAGGGCGCGCTGGCTGAGGAATTTGCCGCGTGCGCGGTCGATGAAGCGGCCGGGGTAGTCGTAGTCTTCCAGGTCCGGCGCGTCGCTTTGCGCCTCGGGTTTGTAGGCGGACTCGAGTTGCAGGCGTGGTTTTTCGAAGTCGTAGTCGCGGCGGGTGACGCGGCCGGTGCGGGTTTCGAGGCGCAGTTTGAAGCCTTTGATCACCGGTTCATCGGCGACCATGCCGCTGCCTTGCACGTACGCGGTTGGCTGCCCGAGTTTCGGGAACACGGTCTGGTCATCGCCGAATACCAACAGATGACCTTTGGAGCTGTGCTGGAAGTGGTAATGAATGCCTTCTTCTTCACACAGGCGCTGGACGAAATGCAGGTCGGTTTCGTCGTACTGCACGCAGTAGTCGCGGTCCGGGCAGGGTTGGCTTAACTGGAATTTGTAGGCGTTGCCCTTGATCCCGTGTTCATCGAGGATCAGCGCGATGATTTTCGGCGCGGACATCTGCTGGTAGATGCGCTGGTTGGTGCGGTGGTGCAGGTATTGCAGGTGCGGCACCAGCGAGATTTTGTAGCGGGTCAGGCGTTTGCCGGCATCGCCTTGGGCGACGCGGTAGATCTGGCCGTGGATGCCGGAACCCTGTGGATCGAACGCCAGGAACGCCTGTTTGTGCAGAAGCTTTTCCAGGTCCAGATCGGGGTTTTCGCTGACCAGTTCCAGGTCGAAGCGATACGGCTGGCTGATGCCTTCGGTGCCGGTGAACGACAGCACTTGCAGGTCGCCGACGTAGTCTTCCACGGTCAGGCTGAAGTGCGTTTCGTTAGCTGGGTTGAACATTGCTTGCTCCCTGTTCGGTAGTCATCCGTTACGCCCGAAGTCGCAGGCGTTGCAGCAAAGACGAAGTGGCGCCCATAGCGTCACGCAGTTGGGCGGCAGTGATCGTTCGATCTGCCGCATCGAAAGCCAGCGCCGTTCGCAGGGCTGGCCAGCAGTGTTTCGGTAAATTCCTGGGGGCGTGCAGCTCGCGTTCGAGGTGGCCGTCGCGGGCCTCGGTCGAGGGCAAGCGGCGGAACGGGTGTTTGCCGCCCGCCAATTCATAGAGCACGCAGGCCACGCCGTAGACGTCCGCACTGGCCGACAGCGGTTGGCCTTCGAGCAGTTCGGGGGCAGCGTAGCCGGGGGTCCAGGCGTTGAAGCGGTTGCGGCTCAGGTGTGGCAGGCCGGGCAGGATGCCCTCCTCGGCCTGGCCCAGACCGAAGTCGAACAGGCGCACGCCTTCTTCGCTGAGCATGACGTTGCTCGGCTTCATGTCGCCGTGCAGCACGCCGCGAGCGTGGGCGAAGGCCAGCGCGTCGAGCAGCGGTAGCGCGATGTCGCGCAGTTCTTTCCACGGCAGGCCCAGCGGCCGCTCGCAGAGTAATTTGTCCAGGGTCAGCCCACGCATGAGTTCCATGGTGATGAAGGCGCGCTGGCAGTCGGTGTCCACTTCAAAGCTGTGCAAACGCAGCACGTTGTCGTGGCGCAGGCGTCGGGTCAGGGCGAACTCGCTGTAGAGCAAGGCACTGGCGTCCGGCGATTCGGCAAATTCTTCGCTGAGGATTTTCAGCGCGATGTAGGGGTCGGGATCGCCGAACTGCTCGCTCAGCAGATCCCGTGCACGGTAAACCGCACCCATGCCGCCAGCACCGAGCAAGCGCTCGATGCGGTAACGGCCTGCGAGTACTTCCGGCATTTCACCGACGCTTGCCTTGGTCGGCGCCAACGCAGGTTCAGCCTGATGGGATTTGGCGAACGCAAAGTAAGTCAGGTTACTGGCCTCCTCGTCGGTCACCAGCAGGTCGTCGAGCGGCGGCATGAGTTGAGTCATTTTCGGATCACCACAGCAGTCAAGTTGTCCCGGGCCGAGCCACGCAGAGCGCCGTCGAACAGACGCTCCAGCGCAACGTGCGGCGCGGTCAGGCTCAGGGCGTTGCCCAAGGCATCGGCACTTAAGCCCTGATACAAACCATCGCTGCACAACAAAAACGCATCGCCGGCGTACACCTCGAGTTCGAGCACATCCAGCGTCAACTGCTCGGCCGCCCCGACCGCGCGGGTCAGCGCATGAGCAGAAGGATGCGCACGGGCTTCTTCGACGCTCATGTGTTGCTCGTCGATCAGTTGCTGTTGCAGCGAATGGTCCTTGGACAGCTGATACAAACGCTGGCCGCGCCACAGGTAGCAACGGCTGTCGCCGGCCCAGATGCAGGCCGCGCGATTACCTTCTACGAGCAGCGCCACCACGGTGCTACCCATGATGCTGTCGTGACGCCCGGCCGTGACGGTCAACTCCTGACCCAAGCGGCGGTTGAGCCAGTGCAGACACTGGCGTATGCCTTTGAGTCGTTCGTCGAAGTCGTCCTGCACCGGCAATTCCGCCAGGCTGGCGACGATCAACTGGCTGGCGATGTCGCCACCCTGATGACCGCCCATGCCATCCGCGACCACCCACAGCCCCTGCTGTGGGCAGTCGAGAAAAGCATCTTCGTTGCGCGCCCGAACCTTGCCCGGATCGGTACGCGCAGCACTGCGCCAGGGGCTGGCAACCAGCATCAGAGCTGCACCGGCATACGGAAGGTACGCAGCACGCCCATGTCGAACGGGTTCGGTGTGCGCTGGCTCGACAGCAAGTAGTTGGCGCGCAGGCCGCCTACGTCAGCTTTCAGTACCAGCACATCGCGACCGCTCAGGTACTCGGTCTGCATCAGGTCGAACAGACGGAACAGCGACCATGGGCCAGTGTTCTTCTCGATGCCGATCGGGCGGCCGGCCATTTTGTCGAGGACCAGGCTGGTGCGACCGTCTTCAGCATCGCTCGGCCATTTGAACGATACCGGCACGATCGGGCCGTGGCGGTATTCGATGGTCTTGTCGCCAAACTTGAACTCGGAACGGCTGACCGCCGGGTCGAGGGTGTATGGCTCCAGTTTGAATTGCACTTGCGGCTCGGCCGGATTGATCGAGAAGAAGCTCTGGCGAATCACTTGTGCCGCGGCCATCTGGTCGAGGTAGACCTTGGAGATCGGCATGCTGTGACCGTCGATGCTGCGCAGACGGTAGTTACCTGGATCGCCACTCACGAACGGACGCATGTAGGTCTCAAAGAAGCGATCATTGATGCCCTGCGCCTTGAAGAACTCGCGGAAGTCGCTGATCGCAACATCGCTGGTGCTGTGGGCGCTGAACGGGTAACGCTTGTTGATCGCCTTGCCATAGAAGCTGTACAGCTCGCTTTGATAACGCTGGTTCAGGTACTGGTAGGAATCGTTCAGCACCAGACGCCAGGTGTCTTCAGCCAATACGTTGAACCACACGCTGACCGGACGCGGCAGACGGTTCGAGGCATTGCGCAAGTTACTCAGCGCATCACGCTGGCCGCTCATGCGGGTCTTGGCCATTTCGAACGCAGCCTGTTCCGGCGCGCTGGCACGAGCGAGGCTCGCCAGTTGCAGTTGCAGGTCGTTGAGCGCCGTCAGGGCCGGGGTCAAATCAGCGGCCGGGCCGTTGTTGTCATCCAGCAGACGGTGCAGCGGTTCGAAGCGACGTTGCAGGGATTTCTTCGCGGTGTCGGGCAGCTGCTTTGTAATTTGAGCGGCCATGTCCGACGCATTGTCCGCTGCAGCAGCGGCCAGTTTGCCGAGCTTGCCGCCCTTCTCGCCCAGTTTGTCCGCCGCATCGGCGGCTGCATCAGCACTGTCGGCGATCACCGGGAAACGGGTGTTCTCGCGCACTTCCACCAGCAGTTGCAGCACCGGGGAGTTGGCCGACGTCAGGCCTGCCAGTTGCTCGGCGCCTTCGCTGAAGTCGCTGATCGCAGGCAGTGCAACCTGGCCCACGGCTTCACTCCAGAAGTTGGCGTAGTCGCGGAAGTACAGTTGCTCCAGTTCGACCATCAGGCGACGTAAGTCCATGCCGCTGATGCCCGAGCCTTCGCCCAGCACCCAGTTGTCACGCAGGAGGTCGGTGACCAGCGCAGAGCCCTGGACCGAAAAGTACTGTTGATAACCCTGTTGGGTGTAGAACCCCGGGATCACATAATCGGTGCCGACAAACAGCGAAGCTTGCGGGCCGATGTGTTGGCTCAAACGGTATTCCGGCAGGTTGCGGGCCTGCTCGCGCAGCATCCGGTAAACCACGTTGGCCAGCGATTCGCTGCGCAGGACCTGACGCGCCTGAGCCACCAGTTGATCGTTCAACGGGTAGATAAACGGCTGCTTGAGCAAACGCTCGAAGTGGGTGTTCAAACCGTTCTGCACCGCGGTGTTGCCGGCGTAACGCTGAGACCATTCGGTGGCGACCCAATCCTTGAGCCACGGGCCGTCGCGACGGTCTTTCATGTTCAACATCAGGTACGCACGCAGGCTGTTGAGCAGGCGTTCACGGTCCTTCATGTTGGCGCGGATCTGCCCTTCCAGCAGCGTCGCAACCCGTGGCAGCAGTTGCGCTTCAAGCTCACGCTCGTAGGCCTCCTTGACCACCGGATTGACCTCTTCGCCTTGGTACAGGCCGCCACGTTCGTGGTACGACACGTCACCTTTTTTCGGGAAGACCTGAGTCGCCGCGTAGCTGGTGTCGAGGGTCTTGAGCACGGCCATGGAATCATCACGTGCGGTCAGGGCCGAGCGCTGTTGATTCCAGTTTTGCGCCAGGTTCCGCAGGTTTTCCAGACGCTCGTAGTTGGCCGAGAATCCGCCCGCCCAGAGCATGCCGAACAGTGCCAGCGCCGCCAATGCGCCCACGTACAACGCGCGTTGGCCCCAATGAATGCGGCTGCGTTCGCGCTTGTCCAGACCGGCCAGATCGGCCTCGGGGAAGATAACGCGGCTGAGCAAGTGGTGGATGAAACGCGAACGGCCGCTGCGCAGGGTTGGCAGCGTACCGGCGTTAATGCCCAGATTGGCACCGATGCTGGCGGCGGTCTCGTCCATCTTTTGAGTCAGGTGCGGTGCGCTGGTCAGGTAGAAACCGCGCAACTGACTGGAGCGCTGGTAGCGGTTGCCGGTGAACGCCATGTCGACGAACAAGCACAAGCGCTCGCCGATCTGCCCCAGTTGATGCGGGAAGTCGAGAATGCGACCACGGCGCTGGGTGTCGCGCTCCTGGTGCATGCGCATGATCACTTGGCTGTTCAGACGACGCAGCAGTTCTTCGAACTCCGCGCGCAGCACGGCGACGTCGGTGCCGCTCTGCTCTTTACGGAAGCTGGTGCCTAGCACCTGATCGCTTTCTTCACGGGTCAGTTGATCGAAGAACTCGTCAAAACCGAGCAGCTTGTCAGCCTTGCTCAGCACCAGATAAACCGGCACATCGACGTGCAGCTTTTGATGCACGTCTTGCAGACGCGCACGCACCTGGCGGGCCAGGGTGTCGAGCTCTTGCTCGCTGCCGCCCAGCAGTGTTTCCACCGGGATGGTCACCAGCACGCCGTTCAACGGACGGTTGCGGCGACGCTTGCGCAGCAGGTCGAGCAAGGTGCTCCAGGCGCTGCCATCGACTTCGGCATCCGGCTGGGTCAGGTAACGCCCGGCGGTGTCGATCAGCACACCGTGGTCGGCGAAATACCAGTCGCAATGACGGGTGCCGAGGGTGTCGCGGGTCAGTTTGCGGTCGATCTTGTTGATCGGAAACTCAAGTCCCGAGAAGTCCAACAGGCTGGTCTTGCCGCTGCATTGCGGGCCGATCAGCAAGTACCACGGCAAATCACTACGCCAGCGCTCGCTTCGACCGCGATAGAGGCTCGAGGTCTTCAGGGTTTTCAACGCATCCTTGAAGCGTACGCGAAGCTCTTTCTGCTCTTCGTCGATCAGCTCTTCACGGCGGATACGATCCTGGCCATCTTCGGTGTCTTCGATGGCTTTCTTGCGTACGCCAGCGCGCCAGCTGACGAAGACCATGGTCAGGCCCCAGATCAGGAACAGCACACTGATGGTCAGCAGGCGGGAGGTCGAACCTTCCCAGAACTTGTAGTCATTCACCGCCAGCAGCGGCCCGACGAACCACACCAGCAGCGCGACAAACAGCACCAGCAGCAAGGTCCAGACCCAGGTCTGACGCAAGAATGCGCCGACTTTCTTGAAAAACTTTTTCATCACACGTCCCTGTTTACGGCTGCGACTGCGGCTGGACCGCGGCCGGATCTAGCTGCTGATAAGGTTGCAGAACGGTTTCGCGTTGCTCGCCCAATACCCAGGCAAAACCCGAATACATCACCACCAGACAAACCACGGTGAACAGCACCACCATCCACGCCGGCACGATGCGCACCAGGCTGCGGCGCTGATCGTTCAAGCCTTCCCAATGGGGCGACAGTTCGCGAGGCACGTCGCCGCGCAACTGACGAATCTGGCGATACAAGGCGTCGCGGATGCCTTCGAGCTCGAGCATGCCGCGGGCTTGCACGCGGTACTTGCCTTCGAAGCCCAGCGACAGGCACAGGTACATCAGCTCCAGCATCGGCAGGTGCTTGACCGGGTTTTTCGACAGGCGATCCAGCAGTTGGAAGAACTTCTCGCCGCCGAAGGTTTCGTTGTGGAAGCTGCTGAGCAGGCTCATCTGCGACCACTCGCTTTCGTTGCCCCACGGCGTGGTCACGACGGCTTCGTCGACCACGGTGCAGAGCACGTAACGGGCGGCCATCACCTGGCTGCTTTCGGCGCCGTTGTGCAGCGCCCGCACTTCGAACAGTTTCAGCCCGGCGGTCAGTCGCTCGTTGAGCGCGTACATGTCTTCGCGGGTGTCGCTGTGCTTGAGGCGCACCACTTCCGACAACAAGTCGGAGGCGCCTGCGACCAACGAATTGAGGCTGATGTTGAAGGCTTCGGCCGGGCGCAGGCGCGCGGCATAAATCATCCGTTCTTCCAGCTGTTCAATACGCGGCGGTGCGGCGAAATCTGTCAGCGGGCTCGAAGCAGGGCCGTGGCCCTGGCGGTCGAGCAGGACGGTTTTATCGTCCTGGTTGTGTTCCATGTCCTTGATCATGTCGGTCAGTTCCTGATGGCCCAGAATTTCAGTTCAAGCTCGGCAAATTCGCCGGACACGTGGAACGCGAAACCGCCGGAGCGCTCGAGTTGTGCCAGGTCTTCGGAACTGAGTTCGAGAATGAAATAGGTTTTGTTGGAGTGGAACGCGATCTGCCGCGGGGCCACCGGCAACGGTTTGACCTTGATGCCCGGCAGATGCAGGTTGACCAGTTGGCGGATGCGCTCCACCGGGCCGACCTTGAGGTGCGCCGGCAAGCGATGGCGCAGTTCTTCGGAGTCGCAGTTGGCACTGGCGGCGAGCACGAACGAGGCCGAGCCCAGCAGTTTGTGGTCGTGCAACGGCGAGACAATGATCCCGTACTGACGTGCTTGCAGCACCAATTCGATGGCGTGCTGTTCGAGCACCATCGACAGCACCTGACGAATCGCTTCCATCAGTTTGCGGAAGCTCGCGCCCTGGTCGCTGTGCTGGTAACGGCTGTCCAGACGCGGGCGTTTGCTGTCGCTGGAAAACGTAGCCAAGTCGCCGAGCATGGTCAGCAGCGTGCGGTACAACTCTTCCGGGTGAACCTGCTCCAGGCCGAGGTAGTGGCGCAGCAGCAGTTCGGTGCGGTTGATCAGTTGCAGCATCATGAAGTCGCCGACTTCCGCGCCACCGACTTTGCCGTTCGAGCGGATGCGCTCGGCGATGGTGTCGCCCCGGTGGCCGAGCATGCTGATCACTTCTTTCAGGCACGACAGCAGGTAGCTGGACGAATGCGCCTGAATGTAGGTAGGCACGAAGTCCGGGTCGAGGCTGATCACGCCGTCGGGCGTGGTATCGAGCACTTCGCAGATCTTCAGTTTCACGTAGGCCTGATCGCTCTGCTGCTCGCCGAGCAACAGTTTGAAGTCCGGGCGGCCACAGCTGACCTGGCTGGCGGAATCGTCGCCGGCGTTGGAGTCGGCGACTTCCGCTTCGTACGCGGTGTAGCGCGCCAGCACGTCGGATTGTTCCGGACGACGCGACTCGATGTGGTTTCCGGTGACCAGTGGCAGCGCCAGGTAGATCGGCGTATGACCGGTGTTCGGCGGCACGTCGAGGGCCAGCGGCTCGGTGTTGCCGCCGAGTTCGAACAGGCTGCCGTCCGGCAGAATCCCCGAGGCCTGGCTGATCACCAGTTTGCCCATGTTGAGGAACTGCAAGTCGATGTCCAGGTTCAGGAAGCCCCAGGTGTAGCTGCCCAGCAACTGCGTGCGGGTCTTCATCTGGTGGTCGTAATAGCGATCGTTGTGCTGGAAGTGCTGCGGGCGCAGCAGCATACCTTCCTGCCAAATCACTTTATGGGAATTCATGATCAGTCATCCGCCTTGGCGAGCGTTTCGTTGCTGTTGCGAATACCAGCCTGGTCGAGGGTCAGATCAGCGTCGGTGACTTCCACCGGGGTGACTTGCACCGTGTAGCGCCATTTGGTTTCCGGCAGATCGCGGTAGGCGGCGAGGATGCCGACGTAGCGACTGCCCTCCTCCACGCTGAGTTTCATCTCCACGGTTTCACCTGGGCGCAGTTCAATTTCTTCGCTGGCCACCAGGTCCGGGGCCAGGGATTCCTTGGCGCGCTCGTACAGGCTGAAGAAGTCAGCGTTCTCGAACGTCACCGGATGCTTGAGCTCGAACAGACGCACAACGATCGGCGAGGGACGCCCGTTGAGGTCCGGGTTCAACTGATCGCTGGCGGTCAGTTTCAGGTTGAGCTTGGTGACGTGGGAATACGGCGACAGCGACGAGCAACCGGCCAGCAGCACCAGGGCCGCGAGCGCCGTCAGCGTCTTGAAAAAAGCGGTCGAGCAGCGAGACATGCGCATCATCCTTGGTGGTCGGTGTGAAGGGTGGAAATCAGGCGAATCTGTTCTTCGTAGGCCTGAGCGAAGTCGCGGGCCAGCAAGCGCTCGCTCCAGTCATCGTCCTGACGCAGGGCCTGGTGATAACGACCGTAAGCTCTCCAGCGACTGCCGGACGTGGCGAGCAACGGCTTGTTGTCGCGCTCGAAACGCAGGGTCAATTGCTGTGGCGAGAAGTGCTCCAGCGTGCCGCGAACGGCAGCGCGGCTAGCGGTCAGCAAGGCCACCTGATGCGCCTGCAAATCGCGGAACGCACGGGAGATCGCCTGCTCGGCCGGCAATTGGCCCGGCTTGTTCGGCTGCAACAAAATGCCCAACGCTTCGCCGGCATCGACGGCAAATTTGAGCGGGTTCTTTTGGGTGCCTTGCACGGTGGTCTGGGCCAGACGCAGTTCGTTTTTCAGTTCGCTGCGGGTGCGCAGGCTCTGCTGCAAACCGCCGACGCTTTGCTTGAGCAGGCGTGCAGCGTTCAGCGCCAGCGCTTCGCGGGCGTCGTGGTCGAGGCCTTTGAGGTCCACGCCCAACGCCGCACCGAAGTGCTCCCAGAAACCTTCGCTCTGACGCTCGACCGCTTTGGGCGGTGGCGCGGGCGCTGGCTCGGCGGGAGCGTTGATCAGCTCCGGCACCATCAGGCTTTCCATGTCGATGCGCGCATAGTCGGCGCGCTGACGGGTGTCCTCGATCGTCGTACTCGGGGAGATCAGTTCGTCGATTTCCGAATACACACGCTCTTGCTGATCGAGGGCATTGAGCGGGTCGAGATCGAGAAACGCGTCATCAGGAATGATGCTGCCCGCCGCTTGCGGACGGCCGACTTCAACGGCGAAGGTTGCCGGGTCGCGCACCAGCCGCGCACGGATCTCGAAGTCACCCAGCACGTAGACACTGCCGTGCTCGATGCGCATCGCTTCGCCCTTGCGCAGGCGTGCGCCGCTTTCGCTGTCCTGGATACCGTTGCTGCTGGTATCGGTCAGGAAAAACGTGCCTTCGCGGTAGCTGATCAACGCGTGGTGGTTGGACAGGTGACGCTTGCGGTCCGGGATGATCCAGTCGCAATCCTCACCCCGACCGATCACGCCACCGGCCTGTTTAAAGGTCTTCTGGCACAAATCCGTGGGCACGAACTGCTTGGTGTTCAGCATTTCGAAAACCAGTTCCATGGTGATACTCCTTGCGGTCACTTGCCGCGATTGACCGCCTGCGGATCACCCAATGGGCGATAGGTGTTGTCGTTGTATTTGTAATTGCCGCTACAGCCGCCGAGGCCGCATAGAACGACGAGGGTCAGCAGGACGGCTTGCCAGTGACGAACAGACATCAGAGGGTCTCCAGGGGTAGACAAAGTACAAAGCGCCGACCCGTTTGGGCGGCGCTGTAAGAAGCGGATGTGGTGAAGTCGACGGTCTGTTGCCTAGCCATCGAAATCACCCAGGTTGATATTCAGGCGCCCGAGGCGGTACAGCAGCGTGCGGCGTGGCAGCCCGAGCTCGCGGGCGGCGAGGGTCTGGTTGCCGTCGTTTTTGCGCAGGCAATCGAGCAACAGACTGCGTTCGACTTGCTCCAGGCGTTCGCGCAGGTTCAGACCGCTGCTGTCTTCCGGCATGGCTTCCATGCGCAGGGAGAAATGCTCGGCCAGTAACTCGCCTCCCTCGCACAGCAGCACCGCGCGTTCGACCAGGCCTTTGAGTTCACGCACGTTGCCGGGGAAAGCGTAACCGGACAGGTGATCCAGCGCCGCATCGGACCAGCACACCGCATCGCGCTGCAAGAACGAGCACGCCTTGTCGGCGAAGTGCCGGGCCAGGTCGAGGATGTCGCCTTCGCGCTGACGCAGGGCCGGCAACTCGATCGGAAATTGCGCGAGGCGGTAGTACAAGTCCTCGCGGAATTTTCCTTCGCTGACCAACACCGACAAATCCCGGTGAGTCGCGGCGATGATGCGCACGTCGATCTTGTGGGTGTCGTTGGAACCCAGCGGACGAATCTCGCCTTCCTGCAACACCCGCAACAGCTTGGCTTGCAGGGACAACGGCATGTCGCCGATTTCATCGAGCAGCAAGGTGCCGCCGTTGGCCGCGTCGAACAGCCCGGCACGGTCGCGATCTGCACCGGTGAAGGCACCTTTGCGGTAGCCGAACAGTTCGCTTTCCAACAGGTTCTCGGGGAACGCCGCGCAGTTCTGCACGATGAACGCCTGGGAACGGCGCGGGCCGCAATCGTGAATCGCCCGCGCCACCACTTCCTTGCCGGTGCCGGTTTCGCCGCGCAGCAGCACGGTATACGGGCTGTGCAGGACTTTGCTGATCAGCGAATAGGTCTGGCGCATGGCCGAACTCTTGCCGATCAAACCGTAACCGCTGGCGCTCGGGACGCTGATTTTCGCCGGCAGCCGTGTATCACCGGTCGGCTGACGCAAACGTTGCAGCAAATGCAGTTGGCCAAGCACGAACGAACCGAGTTGCCCGAGGGAATCGGCAAAGCCTTGCAGGTCGATGTGTCGGCGACTGGCGCACAGCAGCAAGCCTTCGACGGCTTTCTGTTGATTGACCAGCGGCACGCACAACAGCGACTGCCAAGGCATGGCCTGAGGCGGCAGGAAACTGGTTTCGTGCAGGCTGCCGCTCAACTCGCTCAGGCACACCACGCGGTTCTGGCACAGGGCGAATTGCAGCAGTTGCTCACCGTTGTAATCCGCCGGCAGGCTCGCCGATTCCCGGGGTTGCAGGATGCCGTTCAGGCATTCGGCGTTCATCCCCAGGCACGTGTGAGTCGCGTCCAGCAGGTACAGCTGCGTCAACTCGCAACCGCTGAGCTCGGCCAAGCCGCGCACGAAGTCACCCAGCAGCGCAGCACCGTCCGCCGCCCGCGACAGGCTGGCGAATTGCGCCAGCAAGGCTTCGGCATAGACCAGCGGTTGCGGCACTTGAGTGAACATCACACCCACCTCAGGCGAACTCGCACGTCACGCTGGCGTTGCCGTCGAGCGTCGCGTGGACACGCTTGAGGCTTTCGCCCGTGGCCATCGCATCGAGCAAGCGGTCGGCCACCAGCGGCAGCACGTGCAGGTCCAGCAAATGGTCGATCAGGCGCGCGCCACTGTCGCTTTGGGTGCAGCGTTCGGCCAAGTGATCGACGAGGTCCTGGGAGTACGTGAAATCCAGCTGACGACGGTTCAGGCGTTCGCCCAAACGGCCGAGTTTGATTTCGATCAGCTCGCGCAGCACCGGGCCACCCACCGGGTAGTAAGGCACCACACGCATGCGCGCCAGCAGCGCCGGTTTGAAGTGTTTGCTGAGGACCGGGCGAATGGTTTCTTCGAGTACTTCGGCCGATGGCCGCGCGCCGTTTTCACAGAGCTCGGCGATGCGGTCGCTGCCCAGGTTCGAGGTCATCAGGATCAGCGTGTTGCGGAAATCGATCTCGCGCCCTTCGCCGTCGTTGGCCACGCCTTTGTCGAAGATTTGGTAGAACAGGTTGAGCACGTCCGGATCAGCCTTTTCGACTTCGTCGAGCAGGACGACGGAGTACGGCTTCTGCCGCACGGCTTCGGTGAGCATGCCGCCCTCGCCGTAACCGACGTAGCCCGGCGGTGCACCGATCAGGCGCGAGACGGTGTGTTTCTCCTGGAACTCGGACATGTTGATGGTGGTGATGAAACGATCACCGCCGTACAGCAAGTCCGCCAGGGCCAGCGCGGTTTCGGTCTTGCCGACGCCGCTCGGGCCGACCAGCAGGAACACGCCGACCGGCGCATCAGGTTTGTTCAGGCCGGCAGCGGTGGCGCGCATCGAGCGGTCCAGTGCGTGAACGGCTTGTTCCTGACCACGGATGCGGGTGCGCAAGTCGGTGGCGAAGCTCGCGACCTTGGCGTTGTGCTCACGGGCCAGTTGGGCCAATGGCACACCGGTCCAGGCGCTGATCACCTCAGCCACCAAGCGCGGGCAAACTTCAAAACTCACCAGACGTTCTTTGACCTGAAGCTCGGTCAGCGCTTTGTGCGTTTCGTTGAGTGCGGCTTCCAGCGTTTCGACGCTGTGCGCTTCGTCCACCGGGAGCGTTTCGATTACGCTGCCTTCGGCATCTTCTTCAACCGTGACGGTGGGTTCGACGGCGGCAGCTTCGCGGGCCTTGGCCAGTTGCTGACGCAGGTCCAGCAGGCGCTCGGCCAGTTCTTTCTGCTCGGTCCATAGGGTTTCCAGCGCGACCATTTCGTCTTCGGCGGCAGCCAGGCGATCTTCCAACGCGTCGAGCGCTTCGTGATCGATCAGCAGACCAGCCTCGGCATCACGGCGCAGGGCCTGACGCTGACGGCCACCTTCAGCCAGTTCACCACGCAGGCGTTCAAGGCTTTCCGGCGCGGCGGCGAGGCTGATGCGCACGCGGGCGCACGCGGTGTCGAGCACGTCGACGGCTTTGTCCGGCAGCTGACGGCCCGCGAGATAGCGAGCAGACAACTCGGCCGCCGCAACCACCGCGTCGTCGCGCAGGTAGATGCCGTGGCTCTTCTCGTACACCTGAGCCAGGCCACGGAGAATGGTCACCGCTTCGCTGACGGTCGGTTCGTGCAGTTGCACCGGTTGGAAACGACGGGCCAGGGCCGGGTCTTTTTCGAAGTACTTCTTGTACTCCGCCCAGGTGGTGGCGGCGATGGTGCGCAACTCGCCACGGGCCAAGGCTGGCTTGAGCAGGTTGGCCGCGTCGGAACCGCCGGCATTGCCGCCTGCGCCGATCAGCGTGTGGGCTTCGTCGATGAAGATGATGATCGGTTTCGGCGAGGCTTTGACTTCGTCGATCACGCCTTTGAGGCGACGTTCGAATTCACCTTTGACGCTGGCGCCGGCCTGCAACAGGCCCATGTCCAGCGACAGCAACTCAACGCCTTTCAAAACTTGCGGCACTTCACCAGCAGCAATACGCGAGGCCAGACCTTCAACAATGGCGGTTTTACCGACGCCGGCTTCACCGACCACAATCGGGTTGTTTTTGCGGCGACGGGCAAGGATGTCGACCATCTGCCGGATCGCGCCATCGCGGCACAACACCGGGTCGAGTTTGCCGTCGCGGGCCTGTTGGGTCAGGTTGTGGGTGAAGCGTTCCAGCAGTGATTCGCCGGGCACGGCCGGTTTGCCCGTGGCCGGTTGTTCTTTCTGCGACAGGGCGAATTCTTTCAGGCGCTCGATGTTCAGCTTGGCCAGCAACGACTGGTAGCGGCTGCCGGCGTAGCGCATCGGGTTGCGCAACAGCGCGAGGATCAACGCGGCTTGTTCGACCTGGCTCTGACCCAGTTCAAGGTTGGCCACCAGCAACGCATCTTGCAGCCACTGCACCAGTTCCGGGGCGAACACCGGGTTGCGCGAAGCGCTGTGCTCGACCCGCGATTGCAACGCGGCGCTCAGCTCGCCGGCATCCACTTCGGCGTCTTGCAGCGCGCGTACGAGCAGGCCTTGCGGGCGCTCCAGCAAGCCCAGTAGCAAGTCTTCGAGGAGGATCTTGCTGCCGCCACGGGCGACGCAGCGTTCGGCCGAACTTTCCAGGTCACGACGGGTTTCGGCGTCCAGCGCCTGGATAAGTTGTTGCAGGTCTACGTTGATCATAGGTCTCACGTCCTTAATGAATTTTGCTGCCCAGGGTCACCACGCCGTCCGCTTTTTCGCGGCCCAGCCAACTGGTCCATCCCAGGCGACAGGCGTTCTGCTCACCGATGCGCAGTTCGCGGATTTCTTCCTGGCGCAGCACCAGGCGAATGTCGTAGTCGAGCGGGTCACGCAAGGTGAAGCGCACCAGCGCGCAGAGCGGCTGGTAGCCGAAACCAATCGGCAGGAATTCGTGGAAGCGTTGCCAGTCGAGTTCGCGGATGTGGATGCGGAATTTGCCGCTGCGGTCGCGCACGTGTTCGCCCAGCACCAGGTCTTCGCCAAGCAGGCTGTTGGCGCGGCCCAAGCGATTGCGCTGCTCGTCGAGGATTTCGACGCGACGCTCGATGCACTGCTCGATGGTCAGTTCGGCGTGTTTGAAGTAGTAACGCAGCACCGCCTCGATCAGCGCCGCCGAATGCGCCCGCAAGCTGAGCAAGCCGAGGTACGGCAGCAGGCGTTTCCAGTTCAGTTCCTGGGCCCGGCGGATCTCTTCGCCACCGAGGCCGATCAACGCAAACAGTTGCGAAGAAAACGGGTCGAGGGCGCCGCTCTGGAAGCTTGCGCGGTAGCGGTATTTTTTCCAGATCGGCAGCATCAGCCTTTGCAGACGATGGTGAAACAGGTCGAGGAAATTGCGGGTCGGGTTGCCGTCTTCGCTATCGCCCAGCGCCTGTTCGCCGTAGAACGCCGGCAGTGGCGAACCGGAACCGACCAGGCCGATCAGGTTGAAACGCAGACGCGCGCGCATCTGCCCGTGCTCTTCGAAAAACTCCACGCGATCGACGTCACTGCCGGGGAAACCCAGGCTCGGGTTGGCCTGAAATTCCAGCTGGTCATACAGATCGTCTTCGCTCAGGTACGGGTGCGCCTCGCGCAGCCGGTCAACCACCAGCAGCACGGCCTGAAACAGCGAGTACTCGCGTATTACCCGGGTCAGCCCGCTTAAAGCAGGGGTTGCAGACCCATACGTGGTGTCCATTGGTACACCTCTCCCTGTGTGCTTTTTACCCGCAGCTCGTGATACGAATTGAGACTGGCGTAGAGCGCGAAAAACTCGTTAAGAACCGAAGCGAAAACGAACAGGTCGCCCTCGCCGATATACCCTTCCGGGTCGATGGTCAGCTCGGTGCGCAACCCGCGTACCGGCAACCCTCGGTGCAAGCGGTCGACGTGTTGGTGTTTGATCGATTTGAGGCCGCCCAGCAGGCGCTTGCTGACTTTTTCAGCGTGTTGGTCGTAATAACGCGGCAGGTCGTAGGTTTCGAGAATCACCTTCAACGCATTGACGTCGGCCAGCGACAGATAGTTAAGCGACATGTTGCTGATCAGCTTCCAGAGGAAGTCACGGTTCAGCGGCGGCGCATAACTGGGCGTGGCCGGGGTGATGTTGCGGAAACTGAGGAACTCCGGCGTCTCTTCGCAAGCCATGCAGATGTCGCCGAGCTTGAGCTTGCGCGGCAGGTTCTGGTTGGTGCACATCAGCTCGATCGACAGGGTTTCGTGCGCTTCGGTGTGGCGAATGCCGAAGCTCAGGTAAGTGTCGAGGCCGTCGTGCAACGAGGACGAACGTTGGCGAATGCTGTAATGCGGACGGCTGTTGGGCACGTCAAAACTCGGGTCGTGCTCGAACGATTCGAACGGCACGTACTCCTGATAACCGAGGCCGCCGGGCTTCCAGCCGGTGACGGTTTCCACCGAAAACACACCGCAGTTTTGCAGGTCGTATTCGGCTGGCAGCAGCAGGTATTCGTCCTGCTTGCCGTCGAGGCGGATCGGCAATGCATCGTGCTTGAACAGGTTGACGATCGGCGTGCAGTAGAGCTTCACGTTGTCCAGCGTTGGACGCAGGCGCTGGATACCGCTCTTGCGAATATCGAAGCGCAATTCCAGGCCGCGCATCTGCTTGAGCGTGTCTTCCGGCAGGGTCTTGAGCAGGTCCAGGCCGTTGATATCGACAAACAGGAATTTGTCCTGGAAGGCGAAGTATTCCTGCAGGTAGCGGTAGCCACGGAAGGTGTTCAGCGGATACGGGATCAACGCCTCTTCTTCGGCAAAGCCCACCGGCTGCACGCGGTCGCCGGGCATCTTGAATGCCATTGGCGTGCCGTTGACGCCATTGATGGGCTTGCCGGCGCCGTCCAGCGGGATCAGCTCGATGCCTTCCAGGTTGCGCAACAGGCTCAGATAGAGCATCTGGCTGATGTAGCGCTCACCGGCGAAGTGCAGACGCAGACGGCTCAGCTCCAGCTCACCGAGGTGACCGTCAGCGCTCATCTCCAGACGCAGGCTCAACAGCGAACCGTCGCCCTTCACCGAGTACGTCAGCGCGGCCAGATCCAGCGGCAAGACTTCCGTCGGGTAGCAGGTGCGGAAACGGCAACGCACGTCATCGGTCGGCACGCTCTCAATTGGAGTGTCACGCTCGACCATCAACGCAGGACCCGAACGCTTCAACGGGTCGAACTGCAAAATGCTGAACGCCGGCAGCGGGCGCATGTAGTTGGGCCAGAGCAGGTGCATCAGCGAATGGCTGAGCTCCGGCAACTCGTCATCAAGCTTCTGGCGCAGGCGCCCGGTCAGGAACGCAAAGCCCTCCAGCAACCGTTCCACGTCCGGATCCCGCCCGGCCTGCCCCAGGAAAGGGGCCAACGCCGGGCTACGCTCGGCGAATCGACGACCTAACTGGCGAAGTGCGGTGAGTTCGCTTTGGTAGTAGTGGTTAAAGGACACGGGTTACCTGCCTGGTGTTGGATCTCATGAAAAAAACGTCCTGTAGAGCGCGACCGTCAGACCGGCAACCACGTAGCCTGCGATGAGCAGGTACGGTAAAAAAGCCAGCCAGCCAAACATCATCGGGAACTCGGCGAGGCTCCCCAAAAGCACATGGGCCAACCCATAAATCACCCACGGGGCGGCGTAAAAAGGGATGAACGTCAGCGGTGCGCGCCACACACTTTTCAAAATTTGCTGTTCAGTTTTTCCGTTCAGTGCTCGCGTTGCCCACAGGGCAAAGGCGATGTAGGCCGGGATGCCAAATGTCAGGACGTAAATCGCCAAAAACTGCTCCCAGCCTGAAACCCTCGAATATCCCTCTGCCCAATCGAGGTACAACAGAACCACGAACACGACAGCGGGTGTCCACAGGGCAATCTTCAAGAATCTGAAACGACTTAGGCTGATCAACGGCGATCCCACCTAGAAGGGTTTTCTTGATTTACGAACTTCAACGACATTCGGGAACCATCCAGCTTTCCCAGCCGTCTGCACCGGGGTACAACACCATTTCTCCTTGAAACTCAGGAGCAACTCCGGCGTTGCCCTCTCTCATCCACAAATACCACTTGGAAGTCTTGAGCAGTTCTCCATCCTTGGTATACACGCGATAAAAATACTGACTGCTAAACAATTCCAGAATACGGCCTGCCACACCAACTACCTGATAGCTCGGAACATATCTGGCGATATAGCACTGCGCCGAAGGGCTCCAATATTTTTTTACTGGCTGTGCAACCCATGAGCTTTGCAGCTTTAATCCAAAAAGGACTAAAACCGGCAGCAGGACGACAAGCAAACAAACCAGAGAAATATTAGGGACAGTCCCATTTTTCGCTTGAAAACTCATCATGCTCATGATTACTGGCCCCTTACCTTTTCAGGCGCAATCGTCGTGCTGGTGTGTAAATAAAGTTGTTCGCCGTCGAACCCTGTAATACCGGCGGCACTCAGAGGAAAACCCGTTTTCGTGCCGTAGCGAATCCAACCCTCCGACCAAATCTCGCCATTCTCATGACGAACCTGCACGTAATAATTCGGCGCCTCGGACTTCGCTATTTCGACAAACACCCCACCATCCTCGCCACCCACCCAAAGTGCATTGGGGTGAGCAGTCAAAGTCGGGGCGACAGACCGCTCCATACGCAACAGCACTGCAAACAAAACCAAAATCGCCAGCAGCCCAATGGAGCTCAGGAATGCGATGAGCAAAGTTAGGGACAGGCGTTTTCTATCCGTACACATGCACAGAGCATCGCTCTTCCTTAGACCAAGCATTAGTTTTCCAATACCTTGTATGGGGTATTGCTGATGAAGATATTCAACAAGCTCGTTCTAGGACTGGAAAGTTCCAACTTGAACTTTTTGCTAGACTTATCAAGTGTTATGAAAACAACACCCACGGTTTTCTCATCTTCATCAGCGCTCATATCCAGCTCCAACTCTGAGAAAAGAGGCGTTCGGTATACCTGATCAGGATTATTCAAATCAGTGAAGCGCAGGTACACGGAGTCCCGAGGAGTCAAAAGCGAGCTAGCAGGAACAGATTCGATAAGATATTGCCCAGACGGGCTCTTCTTCGAAACGTCCGATGCGCGACCTACGATGCCAGCCAAAATGATTGCAACGGCGATGATCAAGCTGACCAACAAGGCGGCCAAGCTTATGAAATACTTATGTAACGTTTTCATCTAGTAAATATCTCAATGGGGGTTGCGGTCACGCCTTCATACTGAATGTCCGAATACACCCGAAAATCGCCACCCTTTTTACTGAGGTCGCGATAGTCTCGAAAGTCGCTATTTTGTACGAGCATATAATGTTTACCTTCCAGCTCGCGGTATCGACGTACAGCTTCGCCTTTCTGCTGCGCGCTTTGCTGCCCTCTAGTTTCCTGATATTTCGACTCAGCCATAACAGTGGTCATTTCGGCAGCCAATTTCGCGTTTGCTTTCGCGCCTTCAACGGGATCCGTGACTAACTTATCAAAATTCCAGTAACCCAGAACCTGACTATAAAAAACAGTTCCATCATTGAAATCGTAGGCGTCTTCGATATAAAAGCCTAGCCGGGAAGGTATAAAAACAATGTTCTTATCCGTCACAACGACCATACCTTCAGCGATGACGCGCATATTGAAGTTTGCAAGCGCCGCTCGAAGTTCGTTGACCTCATCAGAGCCCGCCTGCTCAAATTCGACTACTTTATTATTTGAGTAACCAAATCTTTCAGCAGCGCTGGCCACACCGTTAAACGCCACTGGATATTGTCCTGGCGCTTTGCCGGAGAATGCTCGACGTATTCTACTTTTTATCAGATCGATCCCGCGCGGACTGTTCCAGGTAGCCCCTAGATGCGTGATCGCTGCCTTTGCGCGCTCGAACCCGGTGACCCAACTCATTTTAACGATGGACTCTTCGATATATTCTGCGGGCGCAAAAACCTCATGCCGTTTTACCGCACCATCCATCCCACCGCCTTCAATTGGCCATGGCTTACCAATGAGCCAATGGTTCATTAGAGCAGCAGCAACAGGCCAGTTTATTTTTTTCATTGTGTTCGGAATATCAGTGATCTTGAACTGGCGCGCAGTCGCAGACTGTCCGACTTTATTACTTGCCGGAGTCATGGTCGTTGCCACTGTTGTTGCTGCCATTTTCATATCCCTCTGATAGATATCCAGTGCCCGACTGTTGTTGGCTCTCAAAAGCAAGTAACTAAGCGAGTACAACTCTGGTTTGGGGTTCAATGACCAACTCAACCGCCTCGGCAGTAGCCGAAAAAACCTTTTGCGTTTTGCCGTCCGCCCCCGTCACACCGTTGATGATTTTCCCCGATGCGGTTTTAAGCGTGTATTCCACCCCGGCGAGCGGCTTACCGGTTTCTTGACAATTGATTACAAAATGCTCGTTGAACGGCCACTGAATCTCCACCGGCAACGGCGCCACAAACGGCACCGCCGAATGCGAATTTCCGATAATTACCGTCCCGGACCCAGCCGTAACCTTGTTGCCATGCGTCCCAACGGAATCAACCGTTGCGGCCGGTTTGCCGTTGATCAAAACCGTCGTCGCCAACCCGCCCGACATCGCACCACCACACGCCGAGGCATCGCCTTGGCGGGCGGCCGCGAGGCCGTCGAAGAAGACGTCGCCGGAACCGGCAGCAATCGGGTTGGTGCCGTGGCCGGGGAGCGGGCAAGCGGTAGGGTCGGATACGCGGGCTGCGGGTTTGCCGGACATACGAATCTCCTTAGTTGACCTTGACTTGACCGCTGCCATCCAGGCGCGCGGCGAAACTGACCTGGCGCTTGAAACCATCAACTTCCAGCAGGCCTTCGATGCTGAAGGACAGGCGAAGCTGATCGTGGTCACGCGGCAGGGAAATGACACGCACATTGCTCAGGCGTGGCTCGTAGGCTTCGATGAAATTTTCGATGGCCAGACGGGCCTGACTCAGGGAGTCGTGCAGGCTCAGACGCATGTCATTGAGATCGGGTAACCCGTAATCGGACAGCGTTTGCACGCTGCCCGCACGGGTGCTGAGCATCTTGGCCAGATGGGCAGCCACGGACGCCATGGCGGAAACCTCGCGGCTCCAGCCGACGCGTTTGTCCGCGTCGCCACCCAGGCGTTCGAAAAGGCTGCCGTATCCAGTCATGAGTTAGGCTCCGCTTACTCTTTGTCCAGCTTGCCAACCAGCGACAGGGTGAAATCGGCACCCATGTACTTGAAGTGCGGGCGCACGTTCAGGCTGACGCGGTACCAGCCAGGCTCGCCTTCGACATCGCTGACGATGATCTGGGCAGCGCGCAGTGGACGACGGCCACGCACTTCGGCGCTTGGGTTTTCCTGGTCGGCCACGTACTGGCGAATCCACTTGTTGAGTTCCAGCTCGAGGTCGGTACGTTCTTTCCACGAACCGAGTTGCTCGCGCTGCAGCACTTTCAAGTAGTGAGCCAGGCGGTTGACGATCATCATGTACGGCAGTTGGGTGCCGAGCTTGTAGTTCAGCTCTGCAGCCTTGCCTTCTGCGCTGATGCCGAAGAACTTCGGCTTCTGCACCGAGCTGGCGGAGAAGAACGCCGCGTTGTCGGAGCCTTTGCGCATGGTCAGGGAGATGAAGCCTTCCTCGGCCAGTTCGTATTCACGACGGTCGCTAACCAGAACCTCGGTAGGAATCTTGGTTTCGATTTCGCCCATGCTTTCGAAATGGTGCAACGGCAGGTCTTCAACCGCGCCACCGCTCTGCGGGCCGATGATGTTCGGGCACCAGCGGAATTTGGCGAAGCTGTCGGTCAGCTTGGTGCCGAACGCGTAGGCGGTGTTGCCCCACAGGTAGTGCTCGTGGCTGTTGGCGACGGTTTCTTTGTACACGAACGATTTGACCGGGTTTTCTTCCGGGTCGTACGGGTTACGCAGCAGGAAACGCGGCACAGTCAGGCCAACGTAGCGGGAGTCTTCCGACTGGCGGAAGCTCTGCCATTTGGCGAATTGCGGGCCTTCGAAGTGATCCTTCAGATCCTTCAGGTCCGGCAGACCGGTGAAGCTTTCCAGGCCGAAGAATTTCGGGCCGGCCGCTGCAATGAACGGTGCGTGCGACATGCAGGCAACGCTGGACACGTACTGCATCAGTTTCACGTCCGGCGAGCTTGGGGACATGAAGTAGTTGGCGATGATCGCGCCAACCGGCTGACCACCGAACTGACCGTATTCAGCGGTGTAGATGTGCTTGTACAGGCCCGACTGCGTCACTTCCGGCGAATCTTCGAAATCGTCCAGCAGGTCGTCTTTGGAGACGTTGAGGATTTCGATTTTGATGTTTTCGCGGAAATTGGTGCGGTCGACCAGCAACTGCAGACCACGCCACGACGATTCCAGGGACTGGAAAGACGGGTGGTGCAGGATTTCGTCCATCTGGCGGCTGAGCTTGGCATCGATCTCGGCGATCATGCGGTCAACCATGGCCTTCTTGACTGGCTCACCGTTGTTCTGCGGCTTGAGCAGCTCTTCGATGAAGGCCGACACACCGCGTTTGGCGATGTCGTAGGCTTCGTCGTCCGGCGTCAGGCGGGTTTCGGCGATGATGCTGTCGAGAATGCTGTATTCGCCGTTCTCTTTGCTCTTTTGCTGTGCTGCGCTAGTGCTCATTGTGTTGGCTTCCTTGGCTGATGGAGGACTCAAGCGTCCTGGGCTGCGGCGTTCAAGCCCAGCTCACCCAATACGCGACCGCGGGATTCGTCGTCGGCGAGAACGCCTTCGATGGCTTTGCGGAACGCAGGCGCGTTACCCAGCGGACCTTTGAGGGCCACCAGCGCGTCGCGCAGTTCCATCAGTTTTTTCAGCTCAGGCACTTGCTCGACCAGGCTGGCCGGGTTGAAGTCCTTCATCGAGTTGACGCGCAGTTGCACGCCCAGCTCTTCAGTGCTGCCTTCTTCCTGAAGGCGGTTCGGCACGTTCAACGTCAGGGTCAGCTCTTGCTTGGCCAGCACTTCGTCGAAGGTCATCTTGTCGATGCTGATCGGCTTGCGATCTTCGACTTTACGTTCGTCCTTGCGGTGGGTGTAGTCACCGATTGCCAGTAGTTTCAACGGCAGTTCAATCTCTTCCTGAGCACCACCGGTGGCAGGTTTGAAAGTGACGTTGATGCGTTCCTTGGGGGCTACCGAGCCTTCTTTGGCCATGGCTATTCTCCTTGCGGTTGTGGCCCTGGGGCCTATTCGAGTACCACTTCGAGATCGAGGTGGCACAGCCTGCGATAAATCTCTTCCTTGCGTTCACGTACGGCATGGTTCTGCGGTAACAACTCGCAGCAGCTATGCAGTAAATGCAGCACTTCCAGCGCAAGATCGGGCTCCCAGGCGTTCAGGCCTGAGTCCTGTAATGTTTGGTCCAGCGTTTCGAGTTGGGTCCTGGCCAGTTCGTATTTCTTGGCCTTGAAGCACAGCCGCGCGAGGGCGAACTGCCAGAAGAACCGGGCACGTCCGCCTTGGGCGCTTTGCAGGCCTTGCTTGAGGATCTGCACGGCGGCCTTGAGGCCGTCCTTGCGCAGGATCGGCAAGACTTCTTCCAGGGCCACTTCCCAGGCCGGCTGGCTGTCGGCGACTTCGACCTTGCGCGGCGCACTGGCGCTTTGCAGGTGCGGCATGACGTGGGCGCTGACCCAGGCGCGGGTGGCCGGATCGGCAAACGGGGCGCCGTCATGGAATCGCAATTCGATGATGCCGGGCAGGCGCTGAATCAAAAGCGCGAAGTGGATCTCCACTTCGCGCATTGCCATCTCGGCGTTGAGCCCCTGGAGGCACTCCCAAACCATTCGCTGGCCATCGAACCAGAACGGCGCCTTCGCCAGGCTCGCCTCCAGTTCCACCAGCAGATCGGCGTATTTGGCCTGGTCGTAACGGTCTTGGTAGGCCTTCAACTTGTCGGCCGGCAAGCCGCGCAGAACGGTGATCTGCTCGGCATTGCGCTCGGGCACCGCATCGATGGGCAACCACAACAGTGTGCGATTGAGGCGCAAGGCGCGCAGGTCGGTGGCTTTCTGCTTGAGCCACCAGGCACACAGCGGACGGGCGTTTTCCTGCTGGGCGCGCAGGGCCTTGTGGGCTTCTTTCTCGTTATCGATCGGTGCGCCGGGGGTGAACAGTTGCGTGGCAGCCTGTTTGACCTGGGCCACCGCCGCGCCGACGACGCCAGGTTCCGGCTGGTTGTCAGCGGCACGCTGGACCATGTTTTTCAAGCGGCGGGAAATCGGCAGCAGCAGCGGAGCGTCATCCCCCAAATGCTCGGTGCAAGCGGCATCGAGACCTTCAAGGTGTTCGACCAGCCGCCGGAACATCGGCAACTGCTCTTTGATCGCGACGTTTTCGGTCAGCACCTGCTCAAGACGCGGTACCAACCAACTGATGGCAGCGGAGCGGGTGCGGGCCTTGTTCGGGTGGACTTCGGCCCAGTGGTTTTCGCACAGGTGGTGCAGAAGTCCGAGGCCGGCCAGCAGCCCCTGAAAGGATTCGCGCTGGTACAGAGCCCAGGTCAGCCAGGCGCCAACCCGCAAATCCTTGGACTGGGTGCGCAGCAGGTTTTCACTGTTTTCGCGGATTTTCAGCCAGTCGATCTGACCGCTTTCGTGCATGGATTGGGCTTTGCCCAGCTCGCTTTCCAATGCCTCATATTCGCTCGAAAAGCGAACGTCCTCGCCCGCGAAATTCTCTTTGGAAACAGAGGTTTTTGCGAGTTCGAGGTAATGAGCGGAAAGTTTGCTTGAGTAGGACATCCATGGCCTTTAATTAGGATTACAGTCATACGCCCATTGGAGTTCCAATGACGCGGGGACAGAATCAAAGAGCTGCGATGAGTCTCATCCAATTGAGTTCGTGCTCTTTCAAGTGCGCGCATCGTACTCACGATGATGGCCACTAGCAAGCATCTGATTAAACAACAAGACGAAGTGTGTTTTTATCTCGTAGGAGATGTCCCTATATGTAGCAGGGGAATCCCTGAGATTGGTTTAATTGTTCATTGTGCGACCAGCTGGCTGGAAACCGTTGAGATAGAGCCTTCCGACTCTTTCACCTTAATAAATGCCGTATTCATTGTCGATTCGCTCCCTGAGGCGGATGCGAATCATGCCAAAAATACAAAATGATAAATGTAGGAGCATTCCGAAATGTTACCGATATCCATGAATTAAACGGCGAGCGACAAAAGCCAATAAGAAAAGTGCCATCATTGTGATGGCATTTTTATGTTTCAAACAAAGTTCCAAAATGGAACTTTCGGTATCGCGGAAATTTCATACCGGGCTTCAAGACCCCTCCTACATCAATACTTTGGATGCCTTGTTAGCGTGCAGGGCATTTTGGCGACCTGCTCGGGCCAGGCATGACTTGGGCGTCGCGATTTTTCTCTCTCAGCTTAAGGACGAGCTAAAGTAGCAAAAGGATAAGCGCGTGTTCGCATCTGCTAATGCCCCTCAATTCACCCTCGTAATCCCGACGGTGCGCAACGACTTTAAAGTGCTGGCCTTTGAAGGCACTGAAACCATCAGCGCGTTGTACTCAATCAGCGTCGATCTGGTCAGCGAGTACCCGGATATCGATCTGGAGACACTGCTTCACCAACCTGCATTTCTGCAATTCGGCCTGGACGGCGAAGGTATTCACGGACACATCGAAGGTGTGTCCGCAGGTGATGCTGGTAAACGCCTGACCCGCTATCGCGTGAACCTGGTGCCGGCACTGCATTATTTGCAGTTCAGCCAGGATCAGAGAATTTTCCAGGGTCAGACGGTGCCGCAAATCATCGATCAGGTCCTCAAGGGGCACGGCATTCAGGCCGATGCCTTTACCTTCCACGTCAAAACAAGTCCCGCGCGCGAATACTGCACTCAATACCGGGAAAATGATTTGGAGTTCGTCCAGCGGCTCTGCGCCGAGGAAGGCATTACGTGGCATCACCAGCATTCCCTGGAAGGCCATGTGCTGGTGTTTACCGATGACCAGACATACTTCCCCAAACTGGGCGAAACGCCGTATCAGCAAGACTCCGGCATGGTGGCAGAGCATCCGGTCGTCAGCCAGTTTTCCATGGGTTTCAAAACCCGCCCCAGCGTGGTGACCCGCCGTGACTACGACCTGAAACGTCCGAACGCGTTGCTGGAAAGTCGCTTTACTGCTGAGTTCGACCCCAAGCTCGAAGACTATAGTTACCCGCTGACATTAGAGAGCGAAAAGCGCGGCAAAGAACTTGCCCGGCAGGCACTGGAACGGCACCGAGTCGATTATCAGTTGGCGGAAGGCAAAAGCGACCAGCCCACGCTGCGCAGCGGCCACTTTTTCGACCTGACGAAATGCCCACACGAAACGCACAACGATCTATGGCTGCTGCTAAGCGTGACCCACTCCGGGAAGCAGCCTCAAGTGCTCCAGGAGTTCGCCACCAGTGCGACCGAACCTGAGGAAGGCTTTGTTCAGGGCTACCGCAACAGCTTCAGTGCAATTCCCTGGGATGTGTTTTATCGGCCACCGATGCCGGCACCAAGGCTCCTGCTGAATTGCCAGACCGCCCGCGTCACCGGGCCTGTCGGTGAGGAGATTTACTGCGACGAATACGGTCGCGTGAAAGTCAAATTTTTCTGGGACCGGTCTGAACGCAACAACGAAAACAGCAGTTGCTGGCTGCGGGTAGCGTCCAGCTGGGCGGGCGATAACTTTGGCACGGTGATCATTCCGCGTATCGGGATGGAAGTCCTCGTTACCTACCTCGAGGGCAATCCCGATAATCCATTGATAACCGGTTGCCTGATCAACAAGGTCACGCCGCCGCCCTACTCATTGCCTGAAAATAAAACCAAAACCGTACTTCGAACCCACAGCTCCCCCACTACGGGTGGCTACAACGAACTGTCGATGGACGATCGCGCTGGCGATGAGTTGATCTACCTGCGTGCTCAGCGGGATATGGAACAGAAGGTTGAGAACGACAGCCGGATTGAGGTGGGTAATAAGAGTCGAGTCACCATCAAGGGCGACCGTATTACGGTGCTGGGATCTGAAGAGCACCTCACTATCACGTCGGATCGAAAAATCCAGGTCAGCGGCAACGACTACCTGCATGTCTCTGGGGACAGCCACACAAAATCGGAGAAAACGCTGGTTATCGAAGCCGGTCAGCACATGCACATCAAGGCAGGCGCGCACCTTGTGATAGATGCGGGTGAGAGCCTTTCCATAAAGGTCGGCGATCAACACATCGTGCTCAACTCCGACGGTATTTTCAGTAGTAGCGCGATTGAGGTCGGCGGTTCTCCAACGCCGGGTACGGCTGCACATACATTACTGCAGGGGGCTGCGGCGGGCTTGTTGGTGTCCGTCGCGCCTGAGCCATCAAAAGAAAATGAATCGGATGAGCTGGAGGAAGAGGAGGAAGAAGTCGAAGAGGAAGGGATTACTTTGCGGATTGGCGTGTTTTTTGATGGCACCGGGAACAACCGATCCAACAGTGAGATGGTTGCTGGGTGCTATGCGCGAGATGTGAATCTGCTGGAGGAGGCTGAGGATATTCGGCAGTTTTGTCAGGCTAATGGGTATGACGGTTTGGGGAGCACGCCGGAGAGCAGCTATGGGAATGATACGAGTAATGTGGCGAAGCTGTATGAGCTGTACACCAATGACAGTCAGCGGCTCTTGGCTGATGACGAAACCATAGGGTACATCCCCGTTTATCTGGATGGCATCGGTACTAGCAGTGGCGAAGGGGATTCACCTTTTTCACTGGCAACCGGCATCGGTGCCCAAGGTGTATTGGAAAGAGTTAAGCAAAGCCCGGCAAGTATCTTTAGTGAAATTCGTCTATTCGAATTGGCAAACCCCAACCGGAAAGTTGAGTCTGTCGAGTTTGATATCTTCGGCTTCAGTCGCGGCGCCGCTGCCGCACGGCACTTTGCCAATGAAGTATCGAAAGGAGAACAAAATCCATTGGCAGAGTTATTGCCAAGCGACTCTTCACTGTTCATCGAAAATTTTGCCTGGCGCGCCAACACCGACGTCTCCATAAACTTTATCGGCATCTTCGATACCGCTGCCGCCGTCGCTAGCATTACCGACGGCGACTTGAGCGTCCATGACGCCATAAACCCCGGCGTCAACTTGTTTCTAGCGCCCGATATCGCAAAAAAAGTTGTGCATTTGGTGGCAGGGGATGAGCGTCGCCACAACTTCTCGCTCAACAGCGCCGGCACCGCCGATATCGTGCTCCCCGGCGTCCACTCTGACCTGGGTGGCGGGTATCTACCGAACATCATTGAACGAGTTCTGCTCAGTAAGCCGCGCTGTAGCCGCGACGAAGATCTTTACGTGCCTTCTACAGCGTCAACTGCCTATCGCTGGGCTGAGCAAGAACTGGGTCGCCTTCAGGATCAGCTCAATCTGTATGGGCTGACACTGAAGGTGAAAACTTGGGCGGTGGAGATGACTAGCAACGCAAAAGGCGACAGATCCAAATCGAAAAATGTCTATGCAGCGATCCACAGCGAGCGGACTGTGCGCAACGATCTGGCGTTGGTTTACCTGCGAATCATGCGCGAGTTGGGGGCCAGGCACGACGTCCCGTTCATGGTTATTGACGATGCGGATCAAAAGTACGCGTTACCAGAGGAGTTGAAACCGATTGCCGAAAAACTGATGGCTTATGCGCTGGGTGACACCCGGCGCGCGAGCTTGAGCCTTGACGAAGAGGAGTTGCTCTTTCGCCGTTACATACATCTGTCTGCCAATTGGAATGCTGCCAAGGGCTGGAACGAGAGCGATCTGAACATCGTGTTTATCGATCGACCCGCCGAAAACTATGTACGCGTGGTACATCCCCATGAGTAAGCGCCCATGGATGCTCAAATTAGGCTTTGTGCTGCTGATCCCACTGTTGGGCGGATGTGCCTTTGGCGAACACAGATCATTGCCCTATGACGATTGGAGCCTCAGATTTTTTTCACCCGACTACATGGAGGTCTGGATCGAAACGGCGGATGTCGTTGATATCAAGGAGCGTGTATTTCGAGGTGCGGGTAGCGGGGTTCCCGCGACTGGTTATCCCCGAGGGCTAAGTAAAGGCATACCAACCCGTTTTAGGGGTGATGCAAAAGGATGGTTTAAAAATCCGACAGGAAAAGGTCGGTTCGTAAGGGGTGCTGACCTTCCACGTTTGGTCTACGTACGCTGGCAGTCCATGGCCGAACCGCAGACTTATGAAGCGTACATAGAGATCCCCGAATCGGCGCGCAAAACCATGCTCCAGGGTGAAAGAACCTTTTGTCGTGCGGACGGTAAATGGATAACGGATTATCGAGACATGGTGGTAGTGGGCCTGGCGCCAGGAGGAATCGCCAAGGTATGGCTTGGCGGCCAATGCCTATTGTCGACCGAAGCCATCCGTGTCCAAGGCACGATCAGTTCCAAAGGCCCCTACGGGGGCACGTCCAATGGAAAACATCGGCCGCTTTCAGAAGAGTCCAAAGCCTATATCGAAAAGTTCGGAATCCCCTATGGGAGTTGGTAAGGAGTGCCAATACTTCCGAAGGTTAAACACCATCCGACAGCTATTGCTTCTGACATCATGTTTATCAATCGGCCCGCGGAGTACCAAGAGCGCGTTATGCATCCCAATGCGTAAGCGCTCATCCCCGCTTAAGGCCGGCCTTGCGCTGCTATTTGTGTTGTTGGGAGGATGTGCCTCTTACGGGAGTAGATCCTTACCTTACGACGCTTGGAGCCTCAATTTTTTTGCGCCCGACTATATGGAGGTTTGGATTGAAACCGCTGACGTCGTGGATATCAATGCACATGTGTTTCGGGGCGCTGGTAGAGGAATACCCTCGACTGGTTATCCCCGAGGGCTAAGTAAAGGTATACCGGCTCACTTCAAGGGTGATGCAAAAGGATGGTTTAAAGATCCGGGAGGAAAAGGTCGATATGTAACGGGGGCTGACCTGCCTCGTTTGGTTTATGTGCGCTGGCAGTCCATGGCAGAACCGCAGACCTACGAGGCCTACATCGAGATCCCCCAATCTGCGCGGAACACCATGCTCAAGGGTGAAACAGCTTATTGCGGTGCGGTAGGCAAATGGAAAACCGATTACCGAAAGTTTTTGACTATCGACCTGGCGCCAGGAGGAGTCGCCAAAGTGTGGTTGGGTGGGGCCTGTCTTCAATCGACCGAAGTCACCCGAGTCCAAGGCACGATCAGTCCCAAAGGCCCCTACGGGGGCACGTCCAATGGAAAACATCGGCCGCTTTCAGAGGAGTCCAAAGCCTACATCGACAAATTCGGCATTCCCTATGGAAGTTGGTAGGGAGCGCCAAGATTTTCGATGGCTAAACACCGCTTGACCATGCTTGTTTAAAAGCCTTGTAGGTAACGTCGTGAAAGCTACAACACCTTGCGTCGTTGCCTACGGCTACGCCAGAATCCGCCGGCTTGTGCGCCTTGGGGGCGGTCGGTAACTTGGTTCCTGTCACTGCCCATCAGTGATCGGGTTTAGTCGCTCGCTGGTAATTGAAGATGCACAAGCTTCTGTCAGACAGGTATTTCCTACCTGCATTTGATGGTGGCTGTGCGTAGGGCACCTTCGGGTGCGCCGGCTTCTTCAATTCCCCGGTCCGACTAACCTGCGTACAGCTGCCACCCCTTCGTTTAGTCGGCGAAGTGTTGTCAGCATCATTCAAGGAATTGAAGATCATGTTCAAGGTCACACCCAACCCACCCGATACCGATCCCGTCTCCCCCTACGAAAGCCCCGATTCAAACAAACTCAACGAAGCCGCCGAGCGCGCCCTCGGCCATCACTTCCCGCCAGCCGACCCCAAACCACCAAAACGCAACGGCCAGCTCTTCCGCGTCTGCCCGGACATCAACCCTGAAACCCTTCTCGCCAATGCCTCGGAAGATTTGCTGTCCATCAGCGCCATCGCCGCGAACCTCGCCGACGACGTGGACGGTTCCCGCCGTTCCGTAGCCTTAGCGCTCAGCCGCATGGCTGACGGCGTGCATTTGATGGTGGAGCGAACGCTGGATCATCTGGATGAGCCGGAGATGGCAGCGATACTCGCCAAGCAGTCGTAGACCCTGAGTGCACGTTGAGCCTGACGCATCGCATTTTCTGATTTTACGACTGCTGCGCAGCCGAACGCAGGCTTCGCCAGCTGCTACACGGATCGCGTCTTGGCTTAACTGATTGGCGTTACCCTCGCCCCATAAAAAAATGGGCACCCAACCTCGTTGGCGTGCCCATTTTTTATCCCGCTCACCCGGCTACGCGGGAAGTCGGTGCGTGTTACGGATTAACGCTGTCTTTCAACGATTTGCCTGGCTTGAACGCAACAGTGTTGCTGGCCTTGATTTTGACGGGCTCACCGGTTTGCGGGTTTTTGCCGGTGCGGGCACCGCGGTGGCGTTGCAGGAAGGTACCGAAGCCCACCAGCGTGACGCTGTCCTTGCGGTGCAGAGCGCCGGTGATTTCTTCGAGAACGGCGTTGAGAACGCGGTTGGCCTGTTCTTTGGTGAGGTCTGCTTTTTCAGCAATTGCAGCGGCGAGTTCTGGTTTACGCATTAGTGAAGCCCCTTTGACGGTTTTTTGTTGTTATGTCCGTGCTGTTCTCGTTGGAACAGCGCCCAAAGCGCCGCAGGTGCTCTACTCTGCGGCAGACGGGAGTGAGGATGGCACGCAGCGAAGAGCCGCGCCAGTCTCGGCGCGACCTTTGTAAGGGCAAAAGAGGGGTGATTCCGACAGAACGACCGGTATTTACGCCAGCAATGCCGGAAGTTCTTTGTTCAGGGCCAGTTTTTCCATCACCGCCGCGCCTGTCAGGGCATAACCCAGCAGTTTGCCGCTGGCATCGCGGCACAATACCTTGATGTCCGCGCCCTGCCCTTCGACCGTCCAGACGCCCTCCAAACCCCGTGGCGGCGGTGAAACCACCAATGGGCAGACTGGCGTTTTTACGGTGATGGGCATCGGGCCATAACTTACCGCCGTCGGGTTTCCGGCGAGGGTCTGGGCCAGCGCTCTCGCACAGCTCATGAGGGGCATGACGTACAACAGATTCAGCCCATCGACTTCGGCGCAGTCGCCCAAGGCATAGATATTGGCGTGGGAGGTTTTCAGGTGGCGATCGACCACCACACCGCGATTGACCTGCACACCGGCCGCCGCCGCCAGGTCGATGCGCGGACGCAGACCAATGGCCGACACCACCACGTCGCAAGGGATCACCTGGCCATCGGACAGATGCGCTTCCAGTCCGTCAGCAACGCGCTGCAAGCGATTGAGCACCGGCCCAAGGTGGAAGCGTGCGCCCAGGCTTTCCAGCCCGGCCTGGACCGCAGCGGCCGCCGCCGGGTGCAACAGGGTCGGCATCACCTGCTCGCACGGTGCAACCAGTTGCACCTCGTAGCCGCCAAGGATCAGGTCGTTGGCGAACTCGCAGCCAATCAGGCCGGCGCCGAGCAACAACACCCGACGTTTGCCGGCCGCAGCCGCGCGAAAACGTGCGTAGTCTTCCAGATCGTTGATCGGGAAGACTGCGTCAGCCGCGTCGCCTTCAATTGGCACTCGCACGGTTTCTGCGCCCCAGGCGAGGATCAGGTCACGGTAAAACACCGCTTCCTCACCGATCCACAAGCGCTTGTGGCCAGGGTCGATGCCACTGATGCGCGTGTGAGTACGCACTTCGGCCTTCAACTGCTCGGCCATGGTGCCGGGTTCGGCCATGCTCAGGCCGTCGGCGTCTTTGTTTTTGCCGAAGCCGGTGGAGAGCATCGGCTTGGAGTAGGAGCGTCCGTCATCTGCAGTAATCAGCAGCAGCGGGGTTTCGCCATCGAGTTTGCGAAACTCCCGGGCCAGGTTGTAGCCAGCTAGCCCGGTGCCGACGATCACGACAGGTGCGTTCATTCCTTACTCCTCTAATGTCTTAGTTGATTTCGATCATTTCGAAATCCATCTTGCCCACGCCGCAGTCCGGGCACAGCCAGTCTTCCGGCACGTCTTGCCACAGCGTGCCCGGCGCAATGCCGTCGTCCGGCCAGCCGTCGGCTTCGTTATAAATCAGGCCGCAGACCACACATTGCCACTTTTTCATTCACGTACATCCTCAAGATTCAGGCTTTTGCCGGCGCGAACGGTCGATGATTGGAGCGCTGCCGTCCGGCTCAGCGCGTTTTGTACTGATCGGGCCCGGCAGATGCAAGCCTGTTCGACGCAATGGCCGGCCGGATCAATCAAAATCGCCGGCTGACATGGTAAGCTCGCCGCCTCATTTGCTGCCAATAATGACTCACTGTGCCGCACTCAAAATTCCCCGCCGTGCCCCCCCTTTGGCTCCCTCGCAGCCAACTGACGCCCCTCCCCGACACGTCTACCCTCGACTGGCTGTTCGATGAAGGCTCTTTGACCCGACGGCTGATCCGTTTGTCGAATGACGGCTTCAGCGTCACGCCACTCTTCGAAGGCTGGCAATCACTGCGCGCCGACGAATGCGCCGCCCTGGACCTGGCCGAAGGCAGCGAGGGCTGGGTTCGCGAGGTGTATCTGCGCGGCCACGGCGAAGCCTGGGTGTTTGCCCGCAGCGTGGCGGCGCGTAGCGCGTTGCAGGGCGACGGTCTGCACATGGACGAGTTGGGCAGCCGCTCCCTGGGGGAATTGCTGTTTTGCGATCAAGCGTTCCAGCGCCGCGCTATCGAGGTTTGTCACTATCCTCAGGAGTGGCTGCCGATGGAGTCCCAGGCACCTGAACTGTGGGGCCGCCGTTCGCGTTTCGACCGCGGCGCCTTGAGTGTGCTGGTGGCGGAAATTTTCTTGCCGACCTTGTGGAACGCCACCCGCGCCCATCCGGAGAATTGCTGATGTACCAGAGCCTGCTCAAGTCCCTGAATCGCTTAAATCCACGGGCTTGGGATTTCATTCAGCTGACCCGCATGGACAAACCGATCGGCATTTACCTGCTGCTGTGGCCGACGCTGTGGGCTCTGTGGATTGCAGGTAAAGGTTCGCCGTCGCTGGCCAACGTGGTGATTTTCGTCCTGGGCGTGGTGCTGACCCGCGCCGGCGGCTGCGTGATCAACGATTGGGCAGACCGCAAGGTCGACGGCCACGTGAAACGCACCGAACAGCGGCCGTTGGTCAGCGGCAAGATCAGTTCCAAAGAAGCCCTGATGTTCTTCGCGCTGCTGATGGGCGTGAGTTTCCTGTTGGTGCTATGCACCAATGCGGCCACAGTCTGGCTGTCGTTCGGCGGTTTGGCACTGGCCTTCACTTACCCGTTCATGAAGCGCTACACCTATTACCCGCAAGTGGTGCTGGGCGCGGCGTTCTCCTGGGGGATGCCGATGGCGTTCACCGCCGAAACCGGTGAACTGCCGGCGGCGGCGTGGTTGCTGTGGATCGCCAACCTGCTGTGGACGGTGGGCTACGACACCTACTACGCCATGACCGACCGCGACGATGACTTGAAGATCGGTGTGAAATCCACGGCGATTCTTTTTGGCGACGCGGACCGGGTGATCATCCTGACCCTGCAAGGGTTGGCGCTGGGTTGTCTGCTGCTGGCCGGGTCGAAATTCGAGCTCGGTGGCTGGTTCCACTTGGGATTGCTGGCGGCGGCGGGCTGTTTTGCGTGGGAGTTCTGGTACACCCGCGGCAAGGACCGGATGCGCTGCTTCCAGGCGTTTCTGCACAACCACTGGGCCGGGTTGGCAATTTTTGTCGGGATTGTGCTGGATTACGCGCTGCGCTGAGGTTATGAAGCGCAAAGATCGCAGCCCGCAACAGCTCCTGATGTTTACAAGGAGCTGCCGCAGGCTGCGATCTTTTTACGGCTTCAGCGAATCACTTACTTGTGCTCGCGCATCACGTGCCACACGTCTTTCATGCCGTCACCTTTCATTTCTCCGGGCTTTTCGTCCTTCATAAAGGTGTACAGCGGCTTACCGTCGTAAGCGTATTGCATCATGCCGTCATCACGCTTGATGACGCTCCATTTGCCTTCGGCCTTGGCACCCGCCGGGGCCATCATCGGTGGCCAGTTCTTGGCACAATCACCGTTACACATAGACTTGCCGCCAGCGTCCTTGTCGAACGTGTACACCGTCATACCCTTATGATCGACCATCATCCCGTCTTTCATCATTGCAGGCTCAGCCGCGAAGGCCATTGATGGCAAAGCCATGACCGCAGTCAGCATCAAAGCTTTAAAGGATTGCGAGTATTGCTTCATGGAAACCTTCCTTTTGTGGTTGTCAGGATTCGGAATTAGAGTTTAGTTCAGGATCACAACAATCGCCGGGCGACTAAAATACTGTCACACGACTGCAATAATTCCGTTATCTAATGCGGCGCAAGACAGTTAAATGACAAGAGGATTAAAGGCATGGTTGGCAGGAGCATCCTGATCGTCGACGACGAAGCGCCCATTCGCGAAATGATCGCCGTTGCGTTGGAAATGGCCGGCTATGACTGCATAGAGGCTGAGAACTCACAACAGGCCCACGCCATCATCGTCGACCGCAAGCCGGACCTGATCCTGCTCGACTGGATGCTGCCCGGCACGTCCGGCATCGAGTTGGCCCGACGCCTCAAGCGCGATGAGCTGACCGGGGACATCCCGATCATCATGCTCACCGCCAAGGGAGAAGAGGACAACAAGATCCAGGGCCTGGAAGTCGGCGCCGATGACTACATCACCAAGCCTTTTTCCCCACGCGAGCTGGTCGCGCGCCTGAAAGCAGTGCTGCGCCGTGCCGGTCCAACCGATGGCGAGACACCGATCGAAGTCGGCGGCCTGCTGCTGGACCCGATCAGCCACCGTGTGACCATCGACGGCAAGCCCGCCGAGATGGGCCCGACCGAATACCGCCTGCTGCAATTCTTCATGACCCACCAGGAACGTGCCTACACCCGTGGCCAGTTGCTGGATCAGGTTTGGGGCGGCAACGTCTATGTCGAAGAACGCACCGTCGACGTGCACATCCGTCGCCTGCGCAAAGCCCTCGGTGAGGCGTACGAAAATCTGGTACAAACCGTGCGCGGCACCGGCTACCGGTTTTCTACCAAAGCCTGATCCGGATCTTTCCCGCCCGACAAGCTGACAAGGACGCGCGTTCAAGTGAACCAAAACTGGCATGGCACCCTGATCCGCCACATGCTTTTGCTGGTGACCGGTTGCCTGGTGATCGGCCTGATTACCGGCTACTACGGCTGGAGCCTCGCCGCGGGCCTGGGCCTTTACCTGGCCTGGACCCTCAAGCAACTGCTGCGACTGCACGAATGGCTGCGCCTGCACAAATCCGATGAGGCACCGCCCGATGGCTATGGCCTGTGGGGCGAAGTGTTCGACAGCATCTACCACCTGCAACGCCGCGACCAACGAGTACGCGGGCGCCTGCAAGCGGTGATCGACCGTGTTCAGGAATCCACCGCTGCGCTGAAAGATGCAGTGATCATGCTCGACAGCGACGGCAACCTCGAATGGTGGAACCGCGCCGCCGAAACCCTGCTCGGCCTCAAGACCCCGCAAGACAGCGGCCAACCGGTCACCAACCTCGTCCGCCATCCGCGCTTCAAGGAATACTTCGAGCAGGACAGTTACGCCGAGCCGCTGGAAATCCCTTCACCGATCAACGATCGCCTACGCATTCAGCTGTACATCACCCGCTACGGCAACAATGAACACCTGATGCTGGTGCGCGACGTGACGCGCATCCATCAACTGGAACAAATGCGCAAAGACTTCATCGCCAACGTCTCCCATGAACTGCGCACGCCGCTGACGGTGATCTGCGGTTATCTGGAAACCCTGCTCGACAACGTCGAGGACGTGAACCCGCGCTGGACCCGTGCCTTACAGCAAATGCAGCAGCAAGGTGCGCGCATGCAGACGTTGCTCAACGACTTGCTGCTGCTGGCCAAACTGGAAGCCACCGATTACCCGTCGGACAACCAGCCGGTGGCCATCGACGGCTTGCTGCAATCGATCAAGAGCGACGCTCAGCAACTGTCCGCCCAGCGCAATCAGAAGATCACCCTGGAAGCCGACCCGACGATTCTGCTCAAGGGCAGCGAAGCCGAATTGCGCAGTGCGTTTTCCAATCTGGTGTTCAACGCGGTGAAATACACCCCGGCCGAAGGCAATATCCGCATTCGCTGGTGGGGTGATGAGCAAGGCGCACACTTGAGCGTGCAGGACTCCGGCATCGGTATCGACAGCAAACACCTGCCGCGTCTGACCGAACGCTTCTACCGTGTCGATTCGAGCCGAAACTCCAACACTGGAGGTACGGGCCTGGGGCTGGCGATCGTCAAACACGTGTTGCTGCGACATCGCGCACGGATGGAAATCAGCAGCGTGCCGGGGCATGGCAGCACGTTTACCTGCCATTTTGCGCCGGCTCAGGTCACCAAATCCCGGGTCATCAGCGCCACCGACTGATACCGGCCGGCACGCGCCTCTAGGCAATCGATCAGTCAGCCGCTACATTGGCTGACTTGTGCCTGCCCTTCAGGCACCGCATTCCCCCATTTTTTGAATACACGGAACCCGCAAAACTCCATCATGGACCCTTCCCCTGGCTTGACCCTCGCGACTCTCTTCGCCGATTTCGGCATGATTCTTTTTGCTCTGATCCTGGTTTTGCTCAACGGATTTTTCGTTGCGGCCGAATTTGCCATGGTCAAATTGCGCTCGACCCGGGTCGAAGCCATCGCTGAAAAAAACGGCTGGCGCGGACACATTCTGCGCACCGTTCACAGTCAGCTCGATGCGTACCTCTCGGCGTGCCAATTGGGTATCACGCTTGCGTCCCTTGGACTTGGCTGGGTCGGTGAGCCGGCGTTCGCGCACATCCTCGAACCAATCCTTGAAGCCGTCGGCGTGCAGTCGGCCGAAGTGGTCAAAGGCGTGTCGTTCTTCGCCGCGTTCTTCGTCATCTCGTACCTGCACATCGTGGTCGGTGAGCTGGCCCCGAAATCCTGGGCCATCCGCAAACCCGAGCTGCTGTCGCTTTGGACTGCCGTGCCGCTGTACCTGTTTTACTGGGCGATGTACCCGGCCATTTACCTGCTCAACGCCAGCGCCAACACGATCCTGCGGATCGCCGGCCAAGGTGAACCCGGCCCTCATCACGAGCACCATTACAGCCGTGAAGAACTGAAACTGATCCTGCACTCCAGCCGTGGCCAGGACCCGAGCGACCAAGGCATGCGCGTTTTGGCCTCGGCGGTGGAAATGGGCGAGCTGGAAGTGGTCGACTGGGCCAACTCCCGGGAAGACCTGGTGACGCTGGAGTTCAACGCGCCGCTGAAGGAAATCCTGGCGATGTTCCGTCGCCACAAGTTCAGCCGTTATCCGGTGTACGACAGCGATCGTCAGGAGTTCGTCGGCCTGCTGCACATCAAGGATCTGCTGCTGGAGCTAGCGGCCCTGGACCACATTCCCGAGTCGTTCAACCTCGCCGAACTGACCCGGCCGCTGGAGCGGGTTTCGCGCCATTTGCCGCTGTCGCAGTTGCTGGAACAGTTCCGCAAAGGCGGCTCGCACTTCGCCCTGGTCGAGGAAGCCGATGGCAACATCATCGGCTACCTGACCATGGAAGACGTGCTGGAAGTGTTGGTCGGCGACATTCAGGACGAACACCGCAAGGCTGAGCGCGGGATCCTCGCGTACCAGCCGGGCAAGCTGCTGGTGCGCGGCGACACGCCGCTGTTCAAGGTCGAGCGCCTGCTGGGCATCGACTTGGACCACATCGAAGCCGAAACCCTCGCCGGGCTGGTCTACGAAACCCTGAAACGGGTGCCGGAAGAGGAAGAAGTACTGGAAGTCGAAGGCTTGCGGATCATCATCAAGAAGATGAAAGGGCCGAAGATCATTCTGGCCAAGGTGTTGATGCTGGATTGATTGCAGCACGAGTGGTCAGCGGGCTTTTGTGGTGAGGGGATTTATCCCCGTTGGGTCGCGAAGCGACCCCGCTTTAACTAGAAGCTTTGGGGCGGCTTCGCCGTCCAACGGGGATAAATCCCCTCGCCACAATTAATCCCCATCACCTTCACTGCTTGCCGAGCGCAAAGTTCGGCAGGCTGCCTACCGGTTGATTGAACTGGTACGGGATCGACACCAGCCCCAACCCGGTATTGCGCTGCACCACGAAATGCAGGTGTGGCCCGCTGCTGTTGCCGGTATTGCCCGACAAGGCCAGCGGACTCCCCACCGACACCCGTTGCCCCTCGCGAACGCTCACCGAACCTTGCTTGAGGTGCAGATACACGCCCATCGTCCCGTCATCGTGCAGCACCCGCACGAAATTACCCGACGGATCGGTGCCGCGCCCGGTCTGGGCATTCTCGGTTTTCACCACCACACCGCCTCGCGCCGCGATGATCGGCGTGCCTTCGGGCATGGCGATGTCCATGGCGTAACGGTTCTTGGGACCGAAGTGGCTGTATTGACCGTTGGCGCCCTGACTCAGCCGAAACGGTCCACCGCGCCAGGGCAACGGGTATCGATAGGCCATGGCGGCCCCTGAGGGGTCGCCCAGGGAGTATTCAAATTTTGGGGTATACGCGAGTGGACTTTCGGGCTGCGTGGCCGTGAGCAGCGCCAGACGAATACTGCTGCGCGCCGGCATCACCCGGCGAATCGGTCGGCTTGGCGCACCACTGACGTTCTTCAGCCCGCCGAAGCTCAACTCGATTTCTACCGGCGCATACAGGTCATTGCGCACGTAAACGCTGTCCACGCCCTTCTTCTTCGTGATGACGAGGTACACCTGACGCTCAAGATTCTCGACCATGCGATCACGAAAAACGAACACCTTGGAGCCTGTCGTGGGGCGGTCGCTGTAGGAGACCACGCCATTGGCGTCGGTGGACTTGTAGATCGTCATGGCCATCGCCGAGGTGGAGGCCATGAAAAGACCGCAGAAAAACAGCAGGCGCGCGAGCATGGGCAAGATTCTGTCGAGTGAGGCCTGGGTAGGAGCCTAGCAGCTGCAATGGACCCGGGTAGTCGGCAGATGTTTCAAAATGGGCAGTTCAGCGGATGTGTGGTGAATTCGAAGGCCTCATCGCGAGCAAGCTCGCTCCCACATTGGTATGCATTTCAAATGTGGGAGCGAGCTTGCTCGCGATGGTGGCCTGTCAGGCGACGAAGATTACGCGCCCGGTATGAAATGCTTCTGCGCCGTACCACGTGCTATCAATCGGGAGATGTAGTCGAGCTTCTGCGCATCCTGGTCGACAAAGCGGAAGGTCAGTTGCAGCCAATCGCTGTCGGGCTTTGGCTCGTGGGCGACGATGGCGTGCAGGTAGCCGTTCAGACGAGCGGTTTCGGCGTTATCGCCCTGCTCCAGGTCGAGCACTGCGCTGTCGAGCACTTGCGGCAGGGCATCGGTGCGCTTCACCACCAGCAGTGCTTCCTTGAGACTCAAGGCCTTGATCACACATTGCTGAATGCCGTTCGGCAGGCGCAGTTGGCCCTGGCCACGACCGCCCGTTAGCGCTGCGGAGGACGCTGGAGGCTTGATCGGCGGGCTGTTGAGCAGACCGCGAGACGCAGCGGCTGCCGGGGCCGGCGCGGCGGCGACAGGTTTGGCGAACGGGTTGACCGGCGCCGCTGCAGGCGCGACCACGGCAGCCTTGCCGCCCGTCAATGCGCTCAGGGAATCGTTGCCGAACGCCGAGTTCATTTTGGTCGGCGCGCTGTTCATCAAGGTGTCGAGCTTGCCGACCTTGTTCAGGGCCTGCTTGACCTTGGTCAGCAGTTGCTCGTTGGTGAACGGCTTGCTCACGTAGCCGGAAACCCCGGCCTGAATCGCCTGGACGACGTTCTCTTTATCGCCCCGGCTGGTCACCATCACGAACGGCATGGTCTTGAGGTTGTCCTGCTCGCGGCACCAGGTCAGCAGCTCCAGGCCGGACATTTCCGGCATTTCCCAGTCACACAGGACCAGGTCGAACGCTTCCCGTGCCAGCAAAGCCTGAGCCTTTTTGCCGTTGACCGCGTCTTCGATCCGCATCCCCGGGAAGTAGTTGCGCAAGCACTTCTTCACCAGGTCACGAATGAACGACGCGTCGTCCACGACCAACACACTGACCTTACTCATCCATCACCCCTTTAAAAAATCCCGGCAAGCATACCGCTTTGCTGATGGCACATTGCCAAAAACCTTCAGTCACGCCGGGACTTTTCGTTCGCGGGTGCTGCTTTCGAATTCATCGACCACAAACAAAAACGCCCGGCCAAAAGGCCGGGCGCTTTTCTCAGGCAATCTTACTTATCGTCAGCTCTGCCCGGAACATTAGCGGTTTCGCCACTTGTGCCTTCAACTTCTTCTTTCATGCGCTTGAGGCCCAGGTGCCGCACGTCGGTGCCGCGCACCAGGTAAATCACCAGCTCCGAGATATTGCGTGCGTGGTCGCCGATCCGCTCCAGCGAACGCAGCACCCAAATGATGCTCAAGACCCGCGTGATAGAGCGCGGGTCTTCCATCATGTAGGTGGCAAGTTCACGCAGGGCGGTCTTGTATTCGCGGTCGATGATCTTGTCGTACTGCGCCACCGACAACGCCAGGTCGGCGTCGAAGCGGGCAAACGCGTCCAGCGCATCGCGAACCATGTTGCGGACCTGGTCGCCGATGTGGCGAACCTCGACGTAACCCCGCGGAGCTTCGCCTTCCTCGCACAACTGGATGGCGCGACGGGCGATCTTGGTCGCTTCGTCACCGATACGCTCAAGGTCGATCACCGACTTGGAGATGCTGATGATCAGACGCAAGTCCGACGCCGCAGGCTGTCGACGGGCCAGAATGCGCAGGCATTCTTCGTCGATGTTGCGTTCCATCTGGTTGATCTGGTCGTCGATCTCGCGAACCTGCTGGGCCAGACCGGAGTCGGCCTCGATCAGCGCGGTTACCGCGTCGTTGACCTGCTTTTCCACCAGCCCGCCCATGGCCAGGAGGTGGCTGCGCACTTCCTCGAGCTCAGCGTTGAACTGCGCAGAGATGTGATGGGTAAGGCCTTCTTTGCTAATCATGTTGGCGTCCTTGGAGCGTCCGGTAAGGTGCGGTGGACCGCAGCGTCAGTTCAGTGAGCAACAACAGCTTCCTAGCCGTAGCGACCCGTGATGTAGTCTTCAGTCTGCTTCTTCGCCGGATTGGTGAACAGGGTGTCGGTGTCGCCGAATTCCACCAGTTTGCCCATGTACATGAACGCCGTGTAGTCGGAAACCCGCGCGGCCTGTTGCATGTTGTGGGTCACGATGACGATGGTGAACTTCGATTTCAGTTCGTAGATCAGCTCTTCGACTTTCAGCGTGGAGATCGGGTCGAGTGCCGAGCACGGTTCGTCGAGCAACAGCACTTCAGGTTCCACGGCGATGGTGCGGGCGATCACCAGACGTTGTTGCTGACCACCGGACAGGCCAAGTGCCGACTCGTGCAGACGGTCTTTGACTTCGTCCCACAGCGCTGCGCCTTTCAACGCCCACTCGACGGCTTCGTCGAGGATGCGCTTCTTGTTGATGCCCTGGATGCGCAGGCCGTAAACCACGTTTTCATAAATGGTTTTCGGGAATGGGTTGGGCTTCTGGAACACCATGCCGACCCGGCGACGCAGCTCGGCCACGTCTTCGCCTTTACGGTAGATGTTGTTGCCGTAGAGGTTGATCTCGCCTTCGACACGGCAGCCATCCACCAGGTCGTTCATACGGTTGAAGGTGCGCAGCAGCGTGGACTTGCCGCAGCCGGACGGGCCGATGAAGGCCGTCACGCGCTGTTTCGGGATGTTCATGCTGACGTCGAACAGCGCTTGTTTGTCGCCATAAAACAGGCTCAGGCCCGGCACTTCAATGGCCACAGTTTCCTGTTCAAGACTCAGGCTCTGTTTGTCGCGGCCCAGGGCAGACATGTTGATGCCGTGGGTATGTGCTTCGTGCTGCATGGGAGGCTCCCTGTGCTAACAAATTCGGTTCAGTGAGCGGCTGGCATTGAGGCCAGCAGCCCATTCAATTTTTGCGGCAGCTATCAGCTATCCAGCGCTTTGTATTTTTCGCGCAGGTGGTTTCGGATATAGACGGCCGACAGGTTGAGCGTGGCAATCACCAGCACCAGCAGCAGCGCCGTGGCGTACACCAGCGGCCGCGCGGCCTCGACGTTCGGGCTCTGGAAGCCGACGTCATAGATGTGGAAGCCCAAGTGCATGATCTTCTGGTCCAGGTGCAAGTACGGGTAGTTACCATCCACCGGCAGCGACGGCGCCAGTTTCACCACACCCACCAGCATCAGCGGCGCCACTTCACCGGCGGCGCGAGCCACGGCCAGGATCATGCCGGTCATCATCGCCGGGCTGGCCATCGGCAGCACGATCTTCCACAAGGTTTCAGCCTTGGTTGCGCCGAGGGCCAACGAGCCTTCGCGCACGGTGCGAGGAATCCGCGCGAGGCCTTCTTCGGTGGCCACGATCACTACCGGCACCGCCAGCAGCGCCAGGGTCAGGGACGCCCAGAGCAGGCCCGGTGTACCGAAGGTCGGTGCCGGCAGCGCTTCCGGGAAGAACAACCGGTCGACCGAACCGCCCAGCACATAGACGAAGAAGCCCAGACCGAACACGCCGTAAACGATCGCCGGAACACCCGCGAGGTTGTTCACGGCGATGCGGATCAAGCGCGTCATGGTGTTCTGTTTCGCGTATTCACGCAGATAGACCGCCGCCAGCACGCCGAATGGCGTCACGATCATCGCCATGATCAACGTCATCATCACGGTGCCGAAAATCGCCGGGAAGATCCCGCCTTCGGTGTTCGCTTCACGCGGGTCGTCACTCAGGAACTCCCAGACCTTGCTGAAGTAGAAACCGATCTTGGTGAACGTACCCATGGCGTTCGGCTGGTAGGCATGAACCACTTTGCCGATGCCGATTTCGATCTCTTTGCCGTTGGCATCGCGGGCCGTGAGGCTGTCGCGGTTGAACTGGGCGTGCAGGTCGTTCAGGCGTGCTTCGATGTTCTGATAACGAGCGTTCAGCTCGGCGCGCTCGGACTCCACGTCCGCTTGCGCGGTAGCATCCATTGTCCCGGCCAGTTCCAGCTTGCGACCGTGCAGACGCAAGCGCTCCAGCCCTGCGTTGATTGCGCCAATGTCGGTTTTTTCCAGATTTTTGAGCTGCGCGGCGAGTTTGTTGACGCGATCGACACGAGCCTGCAACTCTGGCCATGCGGCTTCGCCTTCAGCGATGACCTTGCCATCCTGTTTGACGTTGACCAGGTAGCCGTAGAAGTTGCCCCACTCGCGACGCTCGATGGTCATCAGCTCGGGCGGCGTCTTCTGGCTAGTCAGCCACTCGCCGACGATCCAGGTGAAGTCGTTGCCATTCAGGTCACGGTTGCCGACCTTGATCAGCTCGCGGGTCATGAACTCCGGGCCCTGATCGGGCACCGGCAGGCCAGCACTTTTAAGACGCTCGCGCGGCACTTCTTCTTTCTGCACCACTTCGCCAATGACGAGGTGATTAGCCTGACCCGGCACGTCGTAACTGGCATGCACCAGGTCGGCCGGCCAGAAGTGGCCCAGACCGCGCACGGCAATCACTGCCAGCAAGCCTATGGTCATGATGACCGCGATGGACACCGCGCCACCGCTGATCCAGACGCCAGGGGCGCCGCTCTTGAACCATCCTTTCAGGGAGTTCTGTTTCACAGACTTCTACCTTTCTTAAAGCGACGAGTATTTCTTGCGCAGACGCTGACGAATCAGTTCCGCGAGGGTGTTCATGACGAAGGTGAACAACAGCAGCACCAGCGCCGAGAGGAACAGCACGCGGTAGTGGCTGCCGCCGACTTCCGATTCGGGCATTTCCACCGCGACGTTGGCGGCCAGCGTTCGCAGACCTTCGAACAGGTTCATTTCCATGACCGGGGTGTTACCGGTGGCCATCAGTACGATCATGGTTTCACCGACCGCACGGCCCATGCCGATCATCAGCGCCGAGAAGATGCCCGGGCTGGCGGTGAGGATCACCACGCGGGTCATGGTCTGCCACGGCGTGGCACCGAGGGCCAGGGAACCGAGGGTCAAACCGCGAGGCACGCTGAACACGGCGTCTTCGGCAATGGAGTAGATGTTCGGGATCACCGCGAAGCCCATGGCCAGACCGACCACCAGTGCGTTGCGCTGGTCGTAGGTGATGCCCAGGTCGTGGGAGATCCACATGCGCATGTCGCCGCCGAAGAACCAGGTTTCCATGTACGGGCTCATGTACAGCGAGAGCCAGCCCACGAACAGGATCACCGGAATCAGGATCGCGCTTTCCCAGCCTTCCGGCACTTTCAGGCGGATGGACTCAGGCAAGCGGCTGAAGGTGAAACCCGCTACCAGAATGCCGATCGGCAAGAGCATCAGCAGACTGAAGATGCCCGGCAAATGCCCTTCCACATACGGTGCGAGGAACAGGCCGGCGAAGAAACCGAGGATCACCGTCGGCATCGCTTCCATCAGTTCGATCACCGGTTTGACCTTGCGGCGCATGCCCGGGGCCATGAAATACGCAGTGTAGATTGCAGCGGCGACGGCCAGAGGTGCGGCCAGCAGCATGGCGTAGAACGCGGCTTTCAACGTACCGAAAGTCAGCGGAGACAAACTCAGCTTGGGTTCGAAGTCAGTGTTGGCGGCAGTCGATTGCCAGACGTATTTAGGCTCGTCGTAGTTCTCGTACCAGACCTTGCTCCACAACGCGCTCCACGACACTTCCGGGTGCGGGTTGTCGAGCAGCAGCGGCTGAATCTTGCCGCCCGCCTCCACGATCACCCGGTTGGCCCGTGGCGACAGGCCAAAAATGCCTTGGCCATCGACCACCTGATCCACCAGCAAGGTGCGGTGGGCGGTGCTGTGGAACACGCCGAGCTTGCCGGACGCATCGAGGGCGATGAAGCCTTTGCGACGTTCTTCAGCGGTGATTTCAACGATCGGCGCAGTGCCCATCTGGAAGTTACGAATCTGCTTCAGACGCAGTTCGCCATCGTGGTCGCGAGCCATGAACCACTGGGCCAGACCGCCCTTGGAATCGCCGAGGATCAGCGAGATGCCGCCCACCAGTTGAGTACTGGCAGTGATCTGCGCTTCGCCGTCATCCAGCAGTTTGTAGCGACCGTTGAGGCTCTTGTCGCGCAGGCTGAACACGTCGGCCTGGGCGCGACCGTTAATCACGTACAGCCACTGCTGACGTGGGTCGACGAAGATGTTGTTCACCGGCTCGGTCATCTGCGGCAGATCGATGCGCTTCTGCTCGTTGGTGACTTCACCGGTCATCATGTTTTCTTCGCTGGTCAGCGACAAAACATTGAGTTGTGAACCGGTAGAACCGACCAGCATCAGGGTTGTGTCGGTGGCGTTAAGGCTGATGTGCTCCAGGGCACCGCCCGCCTCGTTCAGCGCAATCGGCGTTTCGCCATATGGGTATTCGATGGCTGGCGAGATGGTTTTCTTGCCGTCCGGGTAGCTGACTTTATACGTGTGACGGAACACCAGCGCCTGACCGTTGGACAAGCCCACCGCCACCAATGGATGGCCTGGTTGGTCTTCGCCAATGGAGGTCACGGTAGTGCCGGCCGGAATCGACAGATCGACACGCTTGAGTTCAGCGCCACTGTCGATATCGAAGAACAACGCCTGGCCCTTGTCGGAAACCCGCATGGCGACCTGGTTCTGTTCTTCCAGGGAGATCATCAACGGCTTGCCGGCGTCTTGCATCCAGGCGGGCGTGATGGCGTCCTTGACGGTCAAGTCGGCGCCCTGAAACAGGGGCGCGACAACGTAAGCGAGGAAGAAAAAGATCAGCGTGATCGCGCCGAGAACGGCGAGGCCGCCAACGAGGACGTACCAGCGGGTCAGGCGATCTTTGAGCGCGCGGATGCGGCGCTTTCGTTGCAGCTCAGGCGTATTGAAGTCAATTCGCTTGGGGGGATTAGTAGTCATGGTGGAATTGGCCAGATCATTCATTCGCACACCCTAGCGATCCTGTATGACAGAAAGATGACAATGCGGTGACGCAACAAATCCGCCGCCTGTGGGAACTGGCAGCGGACCGAAAATTTGGGGGTGTAGGCGCTGTCGAGGAAACCGAGGCTGCGATCTTTTGATCTTGCGGTTAGAGGCCAGATCAAAAGATCGCAGCCTCGTTTCACTCGACAGCTCCTACAGAGTCCGGGTTTACCCCGGACTCAGGGTTTTACTTTTTTGCGACTTCAGCGCCGCCTTCCTGCAGACCCAGGTCAGCCAGTGCTTTTGCAGCAACCTTGGCTGGCAGTGGGATGTAGCCGTCTTTCACCACAACTTCCTGGCCCTGTTTGGACAGAACCAGTTTCACGAACTCGGCTTCCAGCGGGGCCAGAGGCTTGTTCGGGGCTTTGTTGACGTAAACGTAGAGGAAACGCGACAGCGGGTATTTGCCGTTCAGTGCGTTTTCTTCGGTGTCTTCGATGAACTCGGTACTGCCTTTCTTCGACAGAGCAACGGTTTTCACGCTAGCGGTTTTGTAGCCGATGCCCGAGTAACCGATGCCGTTCAGCGAGGAGCTGATCGACTGGACGACCGAAGCCGAGCCAGGTTGTTCGTTGACGTTTGGCTTGTAGTCGCCTTTGCACAGGGCTTCTTCTTTAAAGTAGCCGTAGGTGCCGGAAACCGAGTTACGACCGAACAGCTGAACCGGCTTGTTGGCCAGGTCGCCGGTCACACCCAGATCACCCCAGGTTTTGACTTCGGTCTTGGCGCCGCACAGACGAGTGGACGAGAAGATCGCGTCGACTTGTTCCATGGTCAGGTGCTGGATCGGGTTGTCTTTGTGAACGAAGACAGCCAGGGCATCCACGGCAACCGGGATTGCGGTTGGCTTGTAACCGTACTTCTGCTCGAAGGCAGCCAGTTCGGTGTCCTTCATCTTGCGGCTCATCGGGCCCAGGTTAGAGGTGCCTTCAGTCAGCGCAGGTGGCGCAGTGGCGGAGCCAGCGGCCTGAATCTGGATGTTTACGTTCGGGTATTCTTTTTTGTAGTTCTCAGCCCACAGGGTCATGAGATTGGCCAGGGTATCGGACCCGACGCTGGACAGGTTGCCCGACACACCAGTGGTTTTGGTGTAGCTCGGGATCGACGGGTCAACAGCGGCGAACGCGTTGGCAGTCGCAACGCCAGCAGCGACAAAAGTCATTGCCGCCATCAAACGCTTCAGTTTCATGCCTTACTCCTAGCAGATAGGTGTGTTAAGTCGGGGCCAAGTATCAGCAGGCCGTGTGAACACTCTATGGCTGAAATATGACAATTGGATGAAAGGCCACCATTTGGCTTTTTTGCAGGATATTTCGCGTCGACTTCATCGCGAGCAAGCTCGCTCCCACAGGGGATCTGCGTTAAACACAGAACCAATGTGGGAGCGAGCTTGCTCGCGATGAGGCCAGTGCAGTCGATGAAAAGGCGTCGGTTTAACGCCCCTTCTTCCAAAGATAAGCACCCACCAAAATCCCGACACCGCAAATGATCGCTACGTAATAGGCCGGCCCCATCGGGCTTTCCTTCAGCAGCAGCGTCACCACCATCGGGGTCAGGCCGCCAAAGATGGCGTAGGCCAGGTTGTAGGAGAACGACAGCCCGCTAAAGCGCACCACCGCCGGGAATGCTTTGACCATCACATACGGCACTGCACCGATGGTGCCGACCAGCAAGCCGGTCAAGGCGTACATCGGGAACAGCCAGTCCGGGTGGTTGAACAGGCTGTGATAGAAGGTCCACGAACTGATCAGCAACGCAGCACTGCCGAACACGAAGACACGACCCGCGCCGAAGCGGTCAGCCAATGCACCGGAGGCGACGCAGCCCAGGCTCAGAAACACGATCGCCAGGCTGTTGGCCTGCAACGCGGTGGTTGGCGAGAAGTGGTAGACAGTCTGCAGCACGGCCGGGGTCATCAGGATGACCACGATGATGCCGGCGGACAGCAGCCAGGTCAGCAGCATGGAAATCAGGATCGCCCCGCGATGGTCGCGCAACACGGCGCGCAGCGGCACTTCTTCTGCCAGGGCCTTGCGCAGTTGCAGCTCGGCGAACACCGGGGTCTCGTGCAGCCAGCGGCGCAGGTAAACCGAGAACAGGCCGAATACGCCACCCAGCAGGAACGGAATCCGCCAGGCGTAATCCGAGACTTCGACCGGGGTGTAAATGCTGTTGATCGCGGTGGCGACCAGCGAGCCCAGCAGGATGCCAGCCGTCAGACCGCTGGTCAGGGTGCCGCAGGCATAACCGATATGACGCTGCGGTACGTGTTCGGAAACGAATACCCACGCGCCCGGCACTTCACCGCCAATCGCAGCGCCTTGAATCACCCGCATCAGCAGCAACAGGATCGGCGCCCACATGCCGATCTGCGCGTAAGTCGGTAGCAGGCCCATGATCAGGGTCGGCACCGCCATCATGAAAATGCTCAGGGTGAACATCTTCTTGCGTCCCAGCAGGTCGCCGAAGTGCGCCATGACGATGCCGCCCAGTGGCCGCGCCAGGTAGCCGGCGGCAAAGATCCCGAAGGTCTGCATCAAGCGCAGCCACTCGGGCATGTCGGCCGGGAAGAACAGCTTGCCGACCACCGTGGCGAAGAACACGAAGATGATGAAATCGTAAAACTCCAGCGCACCGCCCAGGGCAGACAACGACAAAGTCTTGTAATCACTGCGGGTCAGCGGACGTGCGGATTGAGTGGACTGCGCGATGCTCGAGGGCGCTGTGGTCATGGCAAGGCTTCTCTTATAGTCGGATCTGCAACCCCAACAACGCTGGCTGAGGCTTGGGCAGGTCCGGCACGATAACAAATTGTTCGAAAAAGCACATAGAGGTGCGTATTTGACGGTCGAAATGAGAACCGGACGGTCGTCTCGGAGTCTACCGACCGATATACTCGCAATCCTGCATCTGCTTGTAAGGGGTTGCTGTGCGAAAACGTCGTTGGCAGCTGTCAGCCGATTTCGCAGAGTTTCCCTTTAGGCGCCTTACGAAAAACGTGACGAACGTAGTATGTTCGGGGCTGAATCGTTTTTCCTTGAGACGGCTATTCACCTGAAGTACCAATGAGAGTCACGGGTCAGAGGCACCCCCGGCATGATAGAGCTCGAACAAGAAGATCCAATCCCGCAAGGCGACCTGGCCCTGCAAATTACCGCGCTTCCCCGCGAAACCAACGGCTTTGGCGATATTTTCGGCGGTTGGCTGGTGTCGCAGATGGATTTGGCCGGCACCGCAATGGCCAGCAAAGTCGCGGGTGGCCGCGTGGCTACGGTTGCGATCGACCGCATGGCATTTCTGGTTCCGGTAGCGGTGGGCGCTCAGCTCTCCTTCTATACCCAGGCGCTGGAAATCGGCCGCAGCTCGATTCAGATGATGGTCGAAGTCTGGAGTGACGATCCGCTGTCCAGCGAGTGGCGTAAAGTGACTGAAGCCGTGTTTGTGTTCGTCGCCATCGACGGCAGCGGTCGCACCCGTTCGGTTCCGCCTAGAGCTCGTTAAACACTGCGACCTTTCTGCGGTCCATTGCAGTCATTGTTCCTGATCGAGAGTTGCCACATGAGCACGCCCAACGTTGAAGCCGTGAAACTGGATGAACTGAACTGCTGGCGCATCCGCCACGGTCAGGCCGAACTGCTGGTTGCCCAGCAGGGCGCGCACATCCTCAGTTATCAAGTGGCCGGGCAACCGCCGCTGATCTGGCTCAACGACGAGGCAGTGTTCAAGACTGGCAAGAGCATCCGCGCCGGGGTTCCGGTGTGCTGGCCGTGGTTCGGCAACTTGCCGCGCAACCCGCAGAGCGTTCAGGCGATGCGCGTCAGCAACGAAGCGCCGACCGCCCACGGGCTGGTAAGGGCGATGGACTGGGAACTGGGCGGCATTGAAACCGAGGGCGAAAGCCTCAAGGTGGAGTTTGTTCTGCCTTACCCTGAAGGCGGCTTGCCCGGCTGGCCGCATCAAGTGGATTTGAAGCTGAGCATTCGTCTGGATGAGCAACTGCACATCAACCTGACCAGCCATAACCAGGGCGCTGACAAAGTCACCATCAGCCAGGCGCTGCACAGCTATTTCGCGGTCAGCGATGTACGCGAAGTGCATGTCGAAGGGCTGGATGGCTTGAGTTACATCGAAACCCTGGACGACTGGAGAACAGTCACTCAGACCGGCGATCTGCGTTTTGTCGGCGAGACCGATCGTATCTATCTCAATACCCCGGCGAAGCTGAGCATTGTCGATCCGGCCTGGGAACGGCGCATCGAGCTGACCAGCAGCGGCTCACGCTCGGCGGTGATCTGGAATCCGTGGATTGAACGCGCTGCGGCGTTCAGTGACATGGCCGACGATGGCTGGCAGCGCATGCTGTGCATTGAAACGGCGAATGTGATGGATGATGTGGTGACGCTGGCGCCGGGCGCCAGTCATACCCTCGGCGTCAGCATCGGCAGCAAACCCCTATAAGCAACACCATAGAACATTGTGGGAGCGAGCTTGCTCGCGATGGCGGTATAACAGTCAACATAGATGCTGAATGTTATGGCCTCATCGCGAGCAAGCTCGCTCCCACAGTTGATCTTTGTCAGGCTCGATACGCGTTACAGATCTGATTCCTTTACCACCCGCACCTTCGCCGCATCCAGCGCATACGCTGCGTCAGCCAGGTCGTTGTTGACCTTCTCGACCTTCAGCGTGCCGGTCACCCACAGCGGTGTATAGATGTCATTCAGCTTCAAACCTTTCGGATAACGCACCAACACCAATTGATTAGGTGGTGGCGGCGGCACGTGGATGCAGGCGCCCGGATACGGCACGAGGAAAAACAGCGTGCTGCGGCCCTTGGCGTCGGATTCCAGCGGCACCGGATAACCACCGATGCGGATGTTCTTGTCGTTCATCGACGGCACGGTTTTGGTCGAATACATCACCGCCGGCAAGCCCTTGCTCTGCTTCATGCCACCCTTTTGGGTAAAGGTGCCATTGGATTCGGGGGAGTTGTGGTCGATTTCGGGCATTGCCTCGAGGGCTTTCTGGTCCGACTTTGGCATCAATTCGAGCCAATCGGTTTCCGGCAGTTCGCCGGCGTGGGCAAGGCCCGTACCCAGTAATAGGAAGGTCAGCAAAAGACGGCGCATGGAGGTGCTCGGCAAAGGAGAGGACGGTGCAACGCCGAGCATTCTAGCCCTCTCTGCGTGCGGCGCAGAGGGGGCTTTGTCGCTTTGGATCAGTTCTTTCTGATCAAACCGAAGATCACCAGCAACACCACCGCGCCGACCAGCGCACCGATGAAGCCAGCGCCTTCGCCCGCGTGATAGATGCCCAGAGCCTGGCCGCCGTAAGTGGCCGCCAGCGAACCGCCGATACCGAGCAGGATGGTCATGATCCAGCCCATGCTGTCGTCACCCGGCTTCAAGAACCGAGCCAGCAGGCCGACGATCAAGCCGATAAAGATGGTTCCGATAATTCCCATGGCATTTCCCTCTGATTGGTTTGGCTATGCGAAAGCCTAGTCAGACTTCTGCATCCTGCCATGAGAGAACGGCGGGCCCTGAATGGTTCCGCCGCTGCCACATGAAACTATTCGGCGATGAGCGCTTCGACCTTGAGGATCTGCTGCTCCAGCGTGGCCTTGTCGGCGCAGCGCAGGTTGGCGTGACCGACCTTGCGACCGACCTTGAACGCCTTGCCATAGTGATGCAGATGGCAATCGGCAATGGCCAGGACTTTCTCGGTCTCCGGTACTTTACCGATGAAGTTGAGCATCGCGCTCTCGCCGACCTTGGCCGTCGAACCCAGCGGCAGACCGGCAACGGCCCGCAGGTGGTTTTCGAACTGGCTGCACTCGGCACCTTCAGTGGTCCAGTGACCTGAGTTGTGCACGCGCGGAGCAATCTCGTTAGCCTTGAGGCCACCATCGACTTCAAAGAACTCGAACGCCATCACGCCAACGTAGTTCAGTTGCTTGAGTACACGGCTGGAATAGTCTTGCGCCAAGGCTTGCAGCGGGTGATCGGTGCTGGCCACGGACAGTTTAAGAATGCCGCTGTCGTGAGTGTTGTGAACCAGCGGGTAGAACTTCGTTTCGCCATCGCGAGCGCGCACGGCGATCAACGAGACTTCACCGGTAAACGGCACGAAGCCTTCCAACAGGCAGGCCACGCTGCCTAGTTCGGCGAACGTGCCGACCACGTCTTCAGGTTTACGCAGGACTTTCTGGCCCTTGCCGTCGTAACCCAGGGTGCGGGTTTTCAGCACGGCCGGCAGACCGATCGAAGCCACGGCAGCGTCCAGATCGGCTTGCGATTGAATGTCGGCGAACGCCGGGGTGGGAATCCCCAGGTCCTTGAACATGCTCTTCTCGAACCAGCGATCGCGAGCGATGCGCAGGGCTTCGGCGCTCGGGTAGACCGGGACGAATTGCGACAGGAAAGCCACGGTTTCGGCCGGGACGCTTTCGAACTCGAAAGTCACCAAATCGACTTCTTCGGCCAGCTGACGCAGGTGATCCTGATCGCCGTAATCGGCCCGCAGGTGCTCGCCCAACGCGGCTGCGCAAGCATCCGGCGCGGGGTCCAGGAAAGCGAAGTTCATGCCCAGCGGAGTGCCCGCCAGCGCCAACATGCGACCCAACTGGCCGCCACCGATTACACCGATCTTCATCGTCAACAACCTCAGGCGATGCGTGGGTCTGGATTTTCCAGGACGCTGTCTGTCTGCTCAGCGCGGAATTTTTTCAGCACCGCGTGGAACTGCGGGTGCTTGGCGCCAAGGATACTCGCCGAGAGCAACGCTGCGTTGATCGCGCCAGCCTTGCCGATGGCCAGGGTGGCGACCGGAATGCCCGCGGGCATCTGCACGATAGACAGCAGCGAATCGACGCCCGACAGCATCGACGACTGCACCGGCACGCCCAGCACTGGCAGGTGGGTCTTGGCCGCACACATACCTGGCAAGTGAGCCGCGCCGCCAGCACCGGCGATGATCACCTCGATGCCTCGCGCCTCAGCCTCTTCGGCGTACTGGAAGAGCAGGTCCGGGGTGCGGTGGGCAGAGACCACTTTCACCTCGTAAGGAATGCCGAGCTTTTCCAGCATATCGGCGGTGTGGCTAAGGGTGGACCAATCGGACTTGGAGCCCATGATCACGCCAACCAGTGCACTCATCGTCGTGCCTCTTCTCTCTGGGCGCCCGCAGGCGCGTCAAAAAACAACAAGCCACGCAAAATGCGTGGCTTGATTGTACGAATTATGGCCGGACGAACCGGCCGAAGGCCGCGCAGTATACCTCAATGAAGCAGATAAACAGCCCCCGATACGACCATCTGTCATACGGCGCAAAGCGCCGGTTTTATTGACCTTAAGGTCAACGGAATACACCACAAATCTACTGTGGGAGCGAGTCTGCTCGCGAAAGCGTTGTGTCAGGCAACATTGATGTCGACTGATGTACCGCATTCGCGAGCAGGCTCACTCCCACATTAGACATTCGCAGGTCTCAGGATCCGGTTGTTCCTTGGGCGGCACCACCCTCAAGTTTGCGCCACAGCAACCGCACGTTCGCCTTGCGCACCAGCGCGCAGCGGTACAGGCGAATCTCCAGCGGCACATGCCATTGCGGGCCGCCGCAAACCACAAGTTCACCGCGAGCCAGTTCGGCGCGCACGCTGAGCCGCGGCACCCAGGCAATGCCCAATCCTTCCAGCGCCATGCTTTTAAGGCTGTCGGCCATAGCGGTTTCGTAAATGGTGCTGAAGCGCAGCGCACGCTGACGCAGCAGCAAGTTCACCGAACGCCCGAGAAATGCACCGGCGCTGTAAGCGAGCAGCGGCACACTGCCTTCGCCTTCCAGATCGAACAGTGGCTTGCCGTCGGCATCAGCTGCGCAAACCGGGAGCATTTCGGTGTCGCCAAGGTGCAGCGACGGGAAAATCTCCGGGTCCATCTGCATCGCGGCATCCGGGTCATAGAACGCCAACATCAGATCACAACCGCCTTCGCGCAGGGCATGCACCGCATCACCGACGTTGGTTGCCACCAGGCGCGTCGCGATGTTCAGGCCTTCATTACGCAATTGCGCGATCCAGCGCGGGAAGAACCCCAACGCCAGGGAGTGAGCGGCGGCGACCTGTATCACCTCGCCCTGCCCGCCTTCCAAGTGATGAAGGTGTCGCAACACTTCACCGAGCTGCTCGACCACTGTCCGCGCGGTGACCAGAAACAGCTGCCCCGCCGCCGTCAGTTCGATCGGCGTGCGCGAGCGATTGACCAGGGTCAGCCCCAGCGCGGCTTCAAGGCTGCGGATCCGTCGACTGAATGCCGGCTGAGTCACGAAGCGTCGTTCGGCAGCCTGGGAGAAGCTGCGGGTGGCGGCCAGAGCACTAAAGTCCTCAAGCCATTTACTTTCAAGGTTCATCACGCCCTCCCGGACACGCACCAATTTAGGTCACACGCTCGCCGCAGACACGGCGTCACACGGGCATTATGCCGAATGTGCATAGGCTAGTGTTTAACAGCATTGGCCCAAAATTCTCCACAAGCCTAGCATTTGCAGTGTTCCGGCACAGACCGGGTCCATATCGAGATGATTTCTATCATGTCCTCCGCTGCATCTTTCCGCACAGAAAAAGACCTGCTTGGCGTACTCGAAGTACCTGCTCAAGCGTATTACGGCATCCAGACCCTGCGAGCGGTGAACAACTTCCGTCTCTCCGGCGTTCCGATTTCGCATTACCCGAAGCTGGTTGTCGGCCTGGCCATGGTCAAACAGGCCGCCGCTGACGCCAACCGCGAACTGGGTCACCTGAGCGAAGCCAAGCACGCTGCCATCAGCGAAGCCTGTGCACGTTTGATCCGCGGCGATTTCCACGAAGAGTTCGTGGTGGACATGATTCAAGGCGGCGCTGGCACTTCAACCAACATGAATGCCAACGAAGTCATCGCCAACATCGCGCTGGAGGCCATGGGTCACCAGAAGGGCGAATATCAATACCTGCACCCGAACAACGACGTGAACATGGCGCAGTCGACCAACGACGCCTACCCGACCGCGATCCGTCTGGGTCTGCTGCTGGGCCACGACGCGCTGCTGGCCAGCCTCGACAGCCTGATCCAGGCGTTCGCTGCCAAGGGCCAGGAATTCAGCCACGTATTGAAGATGGGCCGTACCCAGCTGCAAGACGCCGTGCCGATGACCCTCGGCCAGGAATTCCGCGCCTTCGCCACCACATTGAGCGAAGACCTGGCACGCCTGAAAACACTGGCACCTGAACTGCTGACCGAAGTGAACCTGGGCGGCACCGCGATCGGTACCGGCATCAACGCCGACCCGCGTTACCAGCACCTGGCCGTTCAGCGTCTGGCGCTGATCAGCGGTCAACCGCTGGTTCCGGCTGCCGACCTGATCGAAGCCACCTCTGACATGGGCGCCTTCGTGCTGTTCTCCGGCATGCTCAAGCGCACCGCGGTCAAGCTGTCGAAGATCTGCAACGACCTGCGCCTGCTGTCCAGCGGCCCACGCACCGGCATCAACGAAATCAACCTGCCAGCGCGTCAGCCAGGCAGCTCGATCATGCCCGGCAAAGTCAACCCGGTTATCCCGGAAGCGGTTAACCAGGTGGCATTCCAGATCATCGGCAACGACCTGGCCCTGACCATCGCAGCCGAAGGCGGCCAGTTGCAATTGAACGTGATGGAGCCGCTGATCGCGTTCAAGATCTTCGACTCGATCCGCCTGCTGCAACGCGCCATGGACATGCTGCGCGAGCACTGCATCGTCGGCATCACCGCCAACGAAGAGCGTTGCCGCGAACTGGTCGAGCACTCGATCGGTCTGGTCACCGCGCTGAACCCGTACATCGGCTATGAAAACGCCACCCGTATCGCCCGTATCGCCCTCGAAAGCGGCCGCGGCGTACTGGAACTGGTGCGCGAAGAAGGCTTGCTCGACGACGAAATGCTCGCCGACATCCTGCGCCCGGAAAACATGATTGCTCCGCGTCTGGTGCCTCTGAAGGCTTAACCGAACGCAACGCCGGCGCCTGCTCTTTTAACGAAGAGTACGAAGCGCCACGCTCACCAGGTCGAGGGACTAGACACCTCTCACCTTTTGAGGGCTTGGGGATTTACTCCCCAAGCCCTTTTTTTTAACTGTTATGCGGATAGCGAATATGTCTGACACCGCAAAGATCGCAGCCTTCGGCAGCTCTAGTAGGAGCTGCCGAAGGCTGCGATCTTTTGATCTTGGCAGCACCTCGTTTCGATTCTTGCACCACAACCGTGCAGACGGACGGCACGCTCATAGGTATAGTGCCGCCCCTCTTCGCGTGAGTGGTCGTCGGTAACGAGGCCCAAACCCATGCGAAACCCGAACTAATAACAAACCCGCAATATGAAATCGGGACGAACCTTCGCCTCACCTGTTTTGCCGCGCGCAAACCGGTGTAACGCGATGTTTCTGACCGCACAGCATTTGCCTACACAAAAAACAGCGAGGAATAATCCATGCTCGAAGTCATTAACGACTTCCTCTCAGGGAAAGTACTGATCGTGCTCATTGTCGGGCTCGGTAGCTACTTCACGATCCGCTCGCGTTTCGTTCAATTGCGTCACTTCTTCCACATGTTCTCGGTGTTCGGCGACAGCCTCAAAAGCAGCGCCGGCCAACTCAGTTCGTTTCAGGCCCTGATGCTCAGCCTCGCCGGTCGCGTCGGTGCGGGTAACATCGCCGGCGTCGGTATCGCCGTGACCCTGGGTGGTCCAGGTGCGGTGTTCTGGATGTGGGTGACCGCACTGGTCGGGATGTCCAGCAGCTTCTTCGAATGCTCCCTCGGCCAGCTCTACAAGCGCTGCGACTCCGACGGCACGTACCGTGGCGGCCCGTCCTATTACATCCAGCACGGCCTGCAGAAACGCTGGCTGGGCATGATCATGGCGTTCCTGCTACTGATCACCTTCGGCTTCGCCTTCAACGGTCTGCAATCCCACGCCGTGACCCACTCGCTGAAAAACGCTTTCGACCTCGACCCCACTTACACGGGCCTGGCCCTGGCGGTGTTGCTGGGTCTGGTGTTCATCGGTGGTATCAAGCGCATCGCCAAGGTCGCTGACCTGTTGGTGCCGGTGAAAACCCTGGTGTACATCGGCGTGACCATCTACGTGATCGTGCTGCAGTTCGACCACGTGCCGGGCATGCTGATGACCATCGTCAAAAGCGCCTTCGGTCTCGACCAGGCCTTCGGTGGCCTGATCGGCACCGCCATCGTCATGGGCGTGAAGCGTGGCGTGTTCGCCAACGAAGCGGGCCTGGGCAGTGCGCCAAACGTGGCTGCGGTCGCGTCGGTCGAGCACCCGGTGGCACAAGGTGTGGTTCAGGCGTTCAGCGTGTTCCTCGACACCTTCGTGATCTGCACCTGCACCGCGTTGCTGATTCTGCTCTCGGGCTTCTACACCCCGGGCTTCGAAGGCGACGGCATTGCCCTGACCCAAAACTCGCTGGCTGCCGTAGTCGGTGACTGGGGCCGCAGCTTCATTTCCGTGGCCCTGTCGTTGTTCGTGTTCACCTCGATCCTCTACAACTACTACCTGGGCGAGAGCAACCTGCGTTTCCTGATCGGTGAAAACCGCAAGGCGCTGATCGGCTACCGCGCACTGGTCCTGGTGTTGATCTTCTGGGGCGCTATCGAAAACCTCGGCACGGTGTTCGCCTTCGCTGACATCACCATGACCCTGCTGGCGTTTGTGAACCTGATCGCGCTGTTCCTGCTGTTCAAAGTCGGCATGCGCATCCTGCGTGACTACGATGACCAGCGCGCGGCCGGGATCAAGACGCCGGTGTTCGATTCGAGCAAGTTCCCGGATCTGGACCTGGACTTGAAAGCCTGGCCAGCCAATTCGCCAGCGGCCGCCACCAAGGCTGAGGCTGAGCCGCAAGGCGTACCTGCAGCGCAACGCTGATCGGTAAAAAACCGGGCGCACCCCCTGCGCCCGGCGTGACACAGTGTGCGGTCAGCGTCATGCTCGACCGCAAGCTGTCATCGTTCTCGGAGAACCCCCATGAATTCCTCGACCTACCCTGCCGCCCAGCACGTCATGGTGCTCTACACCGGCGGCACCATCGGTATGCAAGCCAGTGCTCACGGCCTGGCCCCGGCGTCCGGTTTCGAAGCACGGATGCGCGAGTATCTGCACAGCCAGCCTGACCTTGTCGTGCCGCAGTGGCGCTTTCGCGAGATGTCGCCGCTGATCGACAGCGCCAACATGAGCCCGGCTTACTGGCAGCAACTGCGTGAAGCGGTGGTCGACGCCGTCGATGTCCAGGGTTGCGACAGCGTGCTGATCCTGCATGGCACCGACACCCTCGCCTACAGCGCGGCGGCCATGAGTTTTCAATTACTCGGTCTGCATGCCCGCGTGGTGTTCACCGGTTCCATGCTGCCGGCTGGTGTGACTGACAGTGACGCCTGGGAAAACCTCAGCGGTGCGCTGGTTGCGCTGGGCCAAGGCCTGGCGCCGGGCGTTCATCTGTACTTCCACGGCGAACTGCTGGACCCGACCCGTTGCGCGAAGGTGCGCAGTTTCGGTCGCCATCCGTTCAAGCGTCTTGAGCGTCAGGGTGGCGGTGCGAAGGCTTCTTCAATACCGTTATTGCTGACCTACAACCAGCCCAAGCAACTGGCGAAAGTCGCTGTGCTGCCGCTGTTCCCCGGCATCGGCGCCGAGATACTGGACGGCCTGCTCGACAGTGGCATTCAGGGCCTGGTGCTGGAGTGCTACGGCAGCGGCACCGGGCCAAGCGATAACCCCGAGTTTCTCGCCAGCCTGGAACGGGCGCGGGACAAGGGTGTTGTGGTGGTGGCGGTTACGCAATGCCATGAAGGTGGCGTCGAGCTGGATGTTTACGAGGCCGGCAGCCGGTTGCGTGGCGTTGGCGTACTTTCGGGTGGCGGCATGACCCGCGAAGCAGCGTTCGGCAAATTGCATGGCTTGCTGGGCGCCGGGCTCGACACCGCTGAAGTGCGGCGCCTTGTAGAACTCGACCTCTGCGGCGAACTCAGCTGACACAACCCAAAACCCTGCGGGAGCGAGCTTGCTCGCTCCCGCAGGGAATCATCGTCAGGCATGTAACTTGCTGCCGTTCCAGCATCCCAAGGCTGGAACACCCCATGCTCCACTCCCACCTCACCACCCTCAACGCTGTCTCCCTGGTGCTCAACACCTTCAAGGCCGAAGGTCTGTCGAGCGAAGCACTACTCGCCGGAAGCGGTATCAGCGCGGCGGATCTGAGCCGGGCGGACACGCGCATTACCACCAACCAGGAAATGCTGGTGTGTGCCAATGCCGTCGCGTTACGCCACGATATCGGCCTGGAACTGGGCCGGCGAATGCATGTTTCGTCTTACGGCATGCTCGGGTACGCCTTACTCACCAGCGCCACTTTAGGTGACGCCTTGCGGCTGGCACTGCACTATCCGGCGCTATTAGGAACACTGTTCGAGTTGAGCCTGGAAGAGGATAACGAGCGCATTTGGCTCACTGCTGGCGACTATCGGGAAAAACCTGCGCTGGCGCCATTCAATGTCGAGTTTTGCCTGGTTTCGATGAAGGTCACTTGCGAAGACTTGCTCGGCCAACCGTTGCCGCTGCTTGGCGCCCGCTTCGAATACCCGGCACCGGACTATCAGGCACGCTACACCGAACGTTTCGATTGCCCCTTGCAGTTCGACGCTGCGTCCAACGCCTTCGCCTTTGATAAACGCTGGCTCGATCAACCCTTGCCACTGGCCGATGTCATCACCCATCAGGCCATGGCCGAACGCTGCCGCAAACAGAACACCGAGTTCACGGGTCGCCAGGTGTGGCTGGGGCGAATCCGCCAACTGCTCAGCGCGCAGTTAAATGCGGCGCCCGGCCTAGAAGGTTTGGCCGAGCAGATGAATTGCTCGGCGCGCACCTTGCGTCGGCACCTGAAGGATCTGGGCTGCAGCTATCAGGAATTGCTTGATGAGCTGCGATTCGAGCGGGCCAAACAAATGCTGTGTGAGGACCAACTGCCGATCTATCAAATCGCCGAGGCATTGGGTTTCAGCGAGACCGCGAGTTTCCGCCATGCCTTTGTGCGCTGGAGCGGCGTGGCGCCGAGTCAGTTCCGGCCCTGACCCAGCACCAATGATCGTTCCCATGCTCTGAGCTGGACCACACCCGCGCCAATAAGGGGCGAAATTCGGTCAAATGTTTTGGCCATATCGATCCCCTTTTGGCCTTTCCTGCCGTTCTCTCAAACGCCGCGCGCCGCAAGACTGTGTTCAACCGAATCAGCCTGCGGAGAACAAGAAATGCTGACGATCTACTCGGACGATCACCACCTGCACCACGGCCGTTGCGAATTGATGGACGGGCAACTGATGCCCTGCTTCGAAATGCCCTCGCGGGCCGACCATGTTCTGCAGCGCGTGCAGTACCGCGACCTCGGCCCTGTGGAGGCGCCCCAGGATTTCGGCCTCGACCCGATCGCGCGCGTCCACAGCCGCGACTACCTCGACTTCTTCAAAGGTGCCTGGACGCGCTGGACCGAATTCGGCACCGACGGCGACTTGCTGCCCTACACCTGGCCAGCCCGCACCCTGCGCCGGATCATGCCCACCAGCCTGCACGGCCAGCTCGGCTATTACAGCTTCGACGGTGGCGCACCGATTACCGCCGGTACCTGGCAAGCGGCATACAGTGCGGCGCAAGTCGCGTTGACCGCGCAAGCCGTCATTCAGCGCGGCGCCCGCAGTGCCTTCGCCTTATGCCGTCCACCAGGACACCACGCCGCCAGCGATTTGATGGGCGGTTATTGCTACCTCAACAACGCCGCCATCGCCGCGCAGGCGTTCCTCGATCAGGGCCATAAAAAAGTCGCGATCCTCGACGTCGACTACCACCACGGCAACGGTACTCAATCGATTTTCTATGAGCGCAGCGACGTGCTGTTCACCTCGATCCATGGTCATCCGGAAGCGGAGTTCCCGTTCTTCCTCGGCTACGAAGATGAGCTGGGTGAAGGGGCCGGCGAAGGCTTCAACTTCAACTACCCTTTGCCCGCCGGCAGCGGTTGGGACAGTTGGAGCGCCGCGCTGGAACAAGCCTGCAAAGAGATCGAAAAGTACGGCGCCGATATCGTCGTCGTATCCCTGGGCGTTGATACGTTCAAGGACGATCCGATCTCCCAGTTCAAGCTCGACAGCCCGGATTACCTGGCCATGGGCGCGCGCATCGCCGGCCTCGGTAAGCCGACGCTGTTCGTGATGGAAGGCGGCTACGCGGTAGAAGAAATCGGCATCAATGCCGTGAACGTTCTCGAAGGTTTTGAAAGCGCCCAATGAGGAATTAGAACAATGATCAGTCTCAAGCGTTTTATCGCGCCCGCACTCTTCCCCACAGTACTGTGCGCCACATTGCTCAGTGGTGCCGTTCATGCTGAAGAGCGAACATTGCGCGTCTACAACTGGTTCGACTACATCACCCCCAAAACGCTGGAAGACTTCAAGGCCCAGAACACCCAGACCAAACTGGTCTACGACATCTTCGACACCAACGAAGCGTTGGAGGCCAAGCTGCTGACCGGTAACTCCGGCTATGACGTGGTGGTGCCGTCCAACGTATTCCTCGCCAAGCAGATCGAGGCCGGTGTGTTCCAGCCACTGGACCGCAGCAAACTGCCGAACTGGAACCACCTCGATCCCAAGCTGATGAAGCTGCTGGAAGGCAACGATCCGGGCAACAAATTCGCCGTGCCCTACATGTACGGCACCATCCTGATCGGCTTCAACCCGGACAAGGTCAAAGCCGCCCTGGGTGACAACGCACCGGTGGACAGCTGGGACCTCATCTTCAAGGAAGAGAACATCAGCAAGCTCAAGCAGTGCGGCGTCGCGCTACTCGACTCGCCGTCGGAGATTCTGCCGCTGGCCCTGCAACACCTCGGCCTGGACCCCAACAGCAAGAAGCCGGCGGACTACGAAAAGGCTGAAGCGCTGTTGATGAAGATTCGTCCGTACATCACCTACTTCCATTCCTCCAAGTACATGGCCGACATTGCCAACGGTGACATCTGCGTCGCGGTCGGTTATTCCGGCAGCTTCTCCCAGGCCGCCAACCGCGCGAAGGAAGCCAAGAACGGCGTGATCGTCGACATGCGCCTGCCGAAAGAAGGCGCGCCGATCTGGTTCGACATGCTCTCCATCCCGAAAGGCGCGAAGAACCCGGAAGACGCCTACACCTTCATCAACTACTTGTTGCAGCCGCAGGTGATTGCACCGGTCAGCGACTTCGTCGGTTACCCGAACCCGAACAAGGACGCCACAGAACTGGTCGACCCGGCGATCCGCAACAACCCGAATCTGTACCCCACCGAAACGGCGATGAGCACGCTTTACACCCTGCAACCGCTGCCCCGTGATGCCGAACGGGCGCGGACCCGGGCCTGGACCAAGATCAAGTCCGGGACCTGAAACCTGACGAAAGTCTTCGACCTCAGGGACGCCAAGCCTTTTGCAATCGCCCGAGCGCTGCGCTGATCGCCGCCTCGGGCACCGCCGCAAAGCCCAGCACCAACCCGGCGCGTTGATCCACAGTGTTTCTCGAATCCGGTAACCAGTAACTGCTCAGGCCGTTGATCTCCACATCGACACTGGCGGCGGCTTCAATCAGTTCGCGTTCGCGGGCCTGAGTGTCGACCGCCACCGCCAGGTGCAGCCCAGCCGCCACACTCGGCAGGCTGCCAACCCCGGAAATATCCGAGGGCCAGTTGGCCAGAAGAGTATTGCGGCGACTCAACGCGGCGCGGCGCATGCGGCGGATATGCCGCTGGAAATGCCCGGCCGCCATGAACTCGGCCATGACGGCCTGGGTGCTCACCTCGGAGTGGCGCACATCGACCGCGCGACGCTGGGCGAAAGCGTCTACCAATGACGGTGGCAGCACCAGATAGCCCAGGCGCAATGCCGGGAATGCCACTTTGCCGAACGTGCCGACGTAGAGCACCCGCCCGTGACGATCAAGCGCAGCCAGCGGTGCCAGTGGCGCGCCGCTGTAACGATACTCGCCATCGTAATCATCCTCGACGATCCAACCCTCGGTTCGCTCGGCCCAAGCCAACAACTCCAGCCGCCGCGCCAGACTCATCACCACCCCGGTCGGGTACTGATGCGACGGCGTGACATAGGCCAATCGACAATCGTTGAGCCCGTTCAATTCGGTGCAGTCGATGCCGTCGCTGTCCACCGCCACCCCGTGCAATCGCGCACCGGCCACGGCGAACGCATGACCCGCCGCCCGATACCCCGGATTCTCGATCGCCACGCCATCGCCCGGCTCTACCAGCAGCTGTGCACAAAGGCTAATCCCCTGCTGTGCGCCACTGGTGATCACTATTTGCTCAGCCGTGCACTGCATCCCCCGGGAGCTGCGCAGATACGCGGCAATCAAACCGCGTAATCGTGCATCGCCCGCAGGATCGCCGTAACACAACTGCTGAAGATCCGGTTTACGCCAGAAAGCCGCATTCAGCTTGGCCCAGACCTCGAAAGGAAACAGGTCGAAAGCCGGAACTCCCACGCGAAAGGCGCGGGGCGGACCACTCGGCGGCAAGGCCAAATGGTTCTTTTCCACGCGCCCGAGCGCACCGCTGTGGATAACTTTGCTGGATGAAACCTCAGGTAAATCCAGCCAATTTGTGGATAAGGCTGTGGGTAACCCTGTTGACAACCCTGTGGATACTTTTGTGGATAGTTTTTTTACCGGCAATACTGATTGAGGCAATTGCGCGACATACGTCCCGTCACCCACGCGTCCTTCAATAAAGCCCTCGGCGTAGAGCTGATCGTAGGCCCGGACCACGCTGTTTCGGGAAATCGACAACGCCGCCGCCAGATCGCGACTGGCCGGTAATCGCGTACCGCTGGCCAGCCGACCGTCGAGCACTCGCACCCGCAAGGCTTGATAGAGCTGACGGCTCAAACCCTGACGGCGATCGAGTTCGATACCGGCCGGGTTGAATGACAAGGACAGTGGCTCGCTGGTCATGGCAATGGACCTATGAAATTGGTCGTTAATGGCTCTTACAACAGACCAATAGCCTGCCTAGGATGCAGGCATTCGCCAAGGAAAATCTCCATGTACACGCCAAGCAGCTTTGCCATAGATGATTTGCATGAACTGCACCAGCAGATACTCGGTACCCGCCTCGCTGTGTTGGTCACACACGGGGAACAAGGCCTGCAAGCCAGCCATTTGCCGCTGCTGTTGAGCTCAGACCAGGGCCCGAATGGCACCCTTTATGGACACTTTGCCAAGGCCAATCCGCAATGGAAGGAACTGCAGAACGGCGCCGAAGCCCTGGTCATTTTTGCCGGTGCCGACGCTTACGTCAGCCCGGGGTTTTACCCGAGCAAAGCCGAGCACGGCAAAGTCGTGCCGACCTGGAACTACGTCGCCGTGCATGCGTACGGCACGGCCGAAGTGTTCACCGACGCCGATCGCCTGCTCACTCTGGTCAGCGCGCTGACTGATCGTCATGAAGCGGGTCGCGCCAGTCCATGGAAAGTCGCCGATGCCCCCGCCGACTACATTGACGGGATGCTCAAGGCCATCGTCGGTTTTGCCTTGCCGATCCAGCGCCTGGAAGGCAAACGCAAGCTCAGCCAGAACCGCAACGCTGCAGACATCGCCGGTGTGCGCGAGGGGCTTGCCGCCAGCCCTGATGTGCACGACCAGGCCCTCGCCCACTTGATGCGTTAAGGAACGAACATGAGTCAGATCGACATCCGCCAGGTCACCGCCGACGACCACGCCGCCTGGTTACCCTTGTGGCAAGCGTACCTGCGTTTCTACAACACCGAACTGCCTGAGGCCGTCACCCAAAGCACCTGGCAGCGCATGCTCGACCCGAGCGAACCGACCCATGCCGCGCTGGCCTGGGCCGATGACAAAGCGGTGGGCATGGTGCACTTCATCTACCATCGTTCGAACTGGAGCATCGAAAACTCCTGCTACCTGCAAGACCTGTTGGTAACGCCTGAAACCCGAGGCACTGGCGTCGGCCGACAGTTGATCGAATTCGTTTACGCGACAGCCAAAGAGGACGGTTGCTGCAAGGTCCACTGGCTGACCCACGAAACCAATGCCACTGCGATTCAGCTCTATGAGCGCATTGCCGAACGCCCCGGTTTCATCCAGTTTCGCAAAGCCATTTAAGGTTCAAGGAGAGCAGCATGTCGATTTCACTCGCCGACTGGAAAGGCGTTCCGGCACCGTCGGTTCAAACCATCGAAGGGCGTTTCATCCGCCTGGAAAAACTCGACCCGGCGCGTCACGCCGACGGTTTGTGGGAGGCTCTGCAAGGACCGGGTGCCGACCCGAAACTCTGGGACTATTTGCCTTACGGTCCTTTCCCGGAGCGCAGCGCGTTCAACGATTGGCTGAACAATCATGCGGCCAATAGCGACCCGTACTTCTTCAGCGTGATCGACCGTGCCAGCGGCGATGTGCAGGGCATCCTCAGTTTGATGTCGATTGTTCCTTCTCAAGGTCGGATCGAGATCGGCCATGTCACGTTTGGCGCGCCGATGCAGCGCTCGCCGAAAAGCACCGAGGCGGTTTATCTGCTCGCCAAAGAGTCGTTTGCCTTGGGTTACCGACGCCTGGAGTGGAAGTGCAACAACGGCAACGCCCGCTCCAAATACGCGGCCGAGCGTCTGGGGTTCAGTTTTGAAGGGGTTTTTCGCCAGCACATGGTGGTGAAGGGGCAGAACCGGGATACGGCGTGGTATTCGATTCTAGACTCGGAATGGCCGGCAATCGGGGCGGGATTTGAGCGCTGGCTGTCCGATGAGAACCAGACGGAATCTGGGCAGGTGAAAACCCTGGCGGAGTGCCGCGGGTAATCTTCGGCGCCCGAACGGACGCAATCGCGAGCAAGCTCGCTCCCACATGGGTTGCGTTGAACCTGTGGGAGCGAGCTTGCTCGCGATTGGCTTCACGCTAATTTCTGGGCAAGCACCGCGATGTGCTCCGGCCCGATCCCGCAGCAACCGCCCAAATGACTGGCGCCGCGCTCTTTCCAATCAGCCGCCCACTGCAAATAACCCGGCGGATCAAGGTCTTCACGCAACGGGTCCAGACCGTCGTTGGCGGTGGCCTCTTTCGGTTGCGGCGGGAAGGCATTGGCGTAAGCGCCGATGTGAATCTTCACCCCCAAACGCTCGAAGGTCTCCCGCGCGGCATCAATCGCAGCACCGATCACTTCCGGCTGGCTGCAGTTGAACAGCAACGTCTCGACGCCCAGCTCAGCCGCCACGGCGGCGGCTTCAGCCACCGGCTCACCCGAACGCAAGCGCGGCACCTCGTCCGTGTCCTCATCCTTCAGGGTAAACGACAGCCAGAACGGCTTGCCGTCCGTTGGCAGACCGGCGTGGATCGCTCGCGCTTCAACGATTGAGCTCTGGGTTTCCGCCAGCCACAGATCGACATGAGGCGCGAGCCCCTTCACCAGCGGCGCCAACAATTCAGTCGCCCGAACAGCATCGAAAAGGTCCGGACGATAGGACCCAAAAAGCGGCGGCAATGAGCCGGCCACACGCACCGCTTTGCCCGAAGCCTCTACAGCGCGCCGAGCCAGCTCACCGGCCAACGCCGCGAGCGCCTGCCCTTCGGCTGCAAAACGCTCTTCGCCAATGTGAAACGGCACCACCGCGTAACTGTTGCTGGTAATCACATTCGCACCGCTTTCGATATAAGCCGAGTGCACCGCCTCTACCGCTTGTGGCGCTTCGCTCAAGGCCAGCGCCGACCACTCGGGCTGCCTGAACGGCGCGCCTCGCCGCTGCAACTCACGACCCATGCCGCCATCCAGAATTACTGTGCTTGCTGCGCCCATATGCTTTTCACTCATAAGCTTATGAAAATAACTCACTATCAGAGTCGCTCTTATAACTATTTAATACGCACCATCCGGTTAATAACAACCACTTTTTTATCAGGGATCGACTGTGAAATTCCAACCACTACTGGCCCTGGGCCTGACGATTCTGGCTGCCTCCAGCCAAGCCTTTGGCGGCGCGACGCTGGATCGTGTCGAGCAAAAAAAAGAACTGGTGGGCGTGTTGATGGAAAGCTATCCACCCTTCTCGTTCCTCAATGATCAGAACCAGCTCGATGGATTCGACGTCGACGTGGCCAAGGCCGTGGCAGACAAACTGGGCGTCAAACTGCGCCTCGAAATCCCGTCCTGGGACGTGATCGCGGCCGGCCGCTGGAGTGGGCGCTACGACATCTGCATCTGCTCCATGACCCCGAGCAAGGCCCGCGCCGAGGTCTTCGACTTCCCGGTCGAGTACTACGCCTCGCCAGCCGTGATCGTGGTCAACGCCAAGGACGACAGCATCCACAGCGCCAAGGACCTGAGCGGCAAAAAAGTCGGCCTCACCAGTGCCTCCAGCTACGAAAGCTACCTGAACAAGAACCTGGTGATCGAAGGCGCCGAAGACACTCAATTGCAGTACCCGTTCGAGGACGTGCAGATCGCGCCGTATGACACCGACAATGTGGCCTTCCAGGACCTCGGCCTGGGCGCTGGCGTTCGACTGGATGCGATCCTCACCAACCTTGTCACCGCCCAGCCGCGCCTGACCGAAGACAAGCGCTTCAAGCTCGCCGGCGAGCCGCTGTACTCAGAGCCGAACTCGGTGGCCATTGAAAAGGGCGACGCTCAGTGGGACGCCAAAGTGCGTGACGTTTTCGCTCAGCTGAAACAGGACGGTACGTTGAGCAAGCTCTCGCAAAAATGGATCGGTGCCGACATCAGTAAATGACTTCTTTCCCAAAACCTCCCCAGCCGCCGCAACCGGTGGCTGAGTCGCTGCTACAACGGATCTTCGGTTTCCGCACGCGGCTGTACCTGACCTGGGCAGCGATGCTCGGATTGTTCGCCAGCTTCTTCCTGAGCTTCGACCTGAAGTTCTCGATCATCCTCGACAAACTGCCGAACCTGATCGGCCTGCACCTGGCGCCCAACGGCTTCCTGCAGGGCGCGGCGCTGACGCTGTTTCTGTGCCTGTGCTCGATCGTGACCTCCTCGCTTCTGGGCTTCATCACCGCCCTGGCACGGCTGTCGAAAAGCGCCGTGGCCTTCGGGATTGCGAGCTTCTATGCCTCGTTCTTTCGTGGCACACCGCTACTGATCCAGATCCTGCTGATCTACCTCGGCCTGCCACAACTCGGCATCGTGCCCGGTGCCATCGCCGCCGGCATCATTGCCCTGTCGCTAAATTACGGCGCGTACCTCAGCGAAATCTTCCGCGCCGGCATCCTCGGCGTCCCCCACGGCCAACGCGAGGCATCCCTGGCCTTGGGCATGCGCGAAACCGTGATTTTCTGGCGCGTCACCCTGCCCCAGGCCATGCGCACCATCATCCCGCCGACCACCAACCAATTCATCTCGATGCTCAAAGACTCGTCGCTGATCTCGGTGATGGGGGTTTGGGAGGTGATGTTTTTGGCGCAATCGTATGGGCGTTCGAGCTATCGCTACATCGAAATGCTGACGACAGCGGCGGTGATTTATTGGGTGATGTCGATTGGGTTGGAGCTGATTCAGGCGCGGATGGAGCGGCATTATGGGAAGGCGTATTTGAGCCGTAGTTAGTGAAAGGCAGATGAGTTTTCGAGTTGCGATAGCCGACCATGTCTCGATTTGTTGTAAGAAAAAGCGTCAGCCAGATCGGGTAAAAACAGCCTTCCTCAGGAGGCGGGCAATTTTCTACACAACCTTCTGACAACCCCCGCAAGCCTGCGGGAAGCAGCTGACATCGGTACCTATAGCCTGCCTCTTAGAGTTTGGCCTCCTTTCAAAAGAGGCCGTACTCGATGCCTGTTCAACACAAACACCGACCAAAACACCTGGCACTGGCCATTGCGCTTGCAGTGGGTTGCGCTGAATTTTCGATGGCTCAGCAGATCTCCGCGGATACCACCGCACCACCGGATGAGTCGCCAGAGCAGCTCATGGCGGCGCTGGACGCATTTATAAATGATCCCGCCACCAACAAAACCACCATCAGCAAAGCAGCGGATGGTGTTGATCGGACATTCGGCGATGGAGATGATCTGGTCATTGTGTCCAGCCGAGGAGTCCTTTCCGGATTGATCGACGGTGGTGACGGTGTCAACTTCCTGCAACTCGATACTGCGAGCGGTGGCACGTTAGGCGAGAGTCGTCGTTTTGAAGGCCTGGAGCTCAAACGAAGCACTTGGACCATGAATGGTTCCGGTGATTTCAATACCGGTGTCTTGATACGTTCAAAAGCAACGCTAATCAATAATGGGCATATCCAAGGTGGGGCGCTGACCCAAGGAACGCTTGTCAACAACGGGAAGATTGGCGGCGGAGCGACCGTGCAATCAGGAGGCACCCTGCACAACCCGGGAACTATCGAAGGCGACGTCGTTATCCATGAAAAAGGCGCTTTTGCGGGCAACGGTTTAACCGGTTCCCTGAAGGTAAACGGAAAGCTTACTGTAGACAGTTTGCACGGAGCACCGAAAGTTAACGGTAACTTGGATCTCTCAAAAACTGCCGAGCTAACCTACGAGGTCAATGCCGACCGCAAAAGTGAAACGATAATAGTCGATGGCACCGCCAGCCTTGGCGGCGCCACACTGAACATCGTTGCAGCACCGGGTGACTACCCGCTAATCAGCGAAAACAACATCCTTGTTGCCAATAAAGTCGAAGGGGAATTTGGGAAAGTTCTCAACAACCTTGCCTTTTTAACGCCCAAGCTCGACTACCAGGAAAAGAAAGTCGGTCTGATCCTCGTGCGTAACGATGTGCCGTTGGATGCTGTCGCAATCACGGATAACGGGAGGGAAGCCGCCCAAAGCATTGAAGAGCCAACGGACATACCTCAAGCACCCTCCGTCGCGGAAGCCCCGAATCCACCGGCAAGTACCGACACATCCGTCCCGGTCTCCACACCGACAACTACCGCTGAAAAACATTCGCCAGCCGCAACGCCACCCCCAGCGGCCAATCCTGTCGCAACAGTGCCAAAGGCATCCAGCCCCACAAACGCTGCTGTCGCAGCCATGCTCAGCGCTGACAAACAAACGGCATCTGTTGCCATCGAACAGCTGGCTGGCGGCAACAACGCCAACCTTGCAAAAGCGACCCTGAACAGTGACAGCCCAATCAGCGGGACCATGCTCTCGGCCATGCGTCAGCTGGACAGCGCCAGTAGCTACAGCAATTCCACCAGGCGCAATGCACCACGCCTGGCCGCCGGCAACGAAGACAATGGCCGGGTCTGGCTTCAAGCATTGGGTCACGGCGGGACGCTGGATCGCGACTACGACGCTCTGAAACACACAACCCAAGGCCTGGTACTGGGAGCGGATTGGGGCATCGATGAGGAATGGCGCATCGGGTTGATGAGTGGCAAATCCGAAACGCGCCTGGACAGCCGAGGACTCGACGGCGATCTCGACAGCTGGCATTTGGGAGCTTATGCCCTACGTCAAAACGGACCAATGTCCCTGCGCCTGGGCGCGACCTATAGCAGCCACGACGGCAGCACTAAACGCCGCGTTGCCTTCAAAGGTTTCAGCGACCGCCCCGAAGGCCGTTACGATGCCAACACCCAGCAGGCCTTTGCGGAATTGGGTTACAACCTGGGCCGGGCCAACGTCAGCATCGAACCGTTTGCCAGCCTGGGCTACCAACGCTATAAGCGCGACACTTACACGGAAAAAGGTGGCGCAGCGGCGCTGAAAGTACACGGTCAAACGCAGAACAATTTGAACAGCACATTCGGCCTGCGGCTGGCGAAGCTCAACACGCTGGATAACGGCATGCAACTGACGCCGCGGTTCAGTGCCGGCTGGAAACACACTTACGGGGACGTCTACAGCGATACCCGTCAACGATTGGTGACGGGCGGAAAAAACTTCACCGTTTCCGGCGCGCCACTGGACCGTGACAGTCTGCTGGTCGATGCAGGGCTGGACCTTGGATTGTCAGCAAAACACACCCTGGGCGTCGGTCTCACTGGCGAGATTGGCACCGACAGCCGAAACCACGGCGTCACGGGTCAGTGGCGAATGAGTTTCTAACAGCCAAAAACCCGGGGCAAAAAAAAAGGGGAGCACATGCCCCCCCGAGGTTTAAAGCGGTATATCGAGGCTGTTAACTCAGCCTTCGATCTCGATCAGGATTTCGCCCGGGTTCACCCGGTCGCCCTTGGCCACGTGGATGGCGGTGACTTTGCCGGCGATGGCCGATTGGACTTCGGTTTCCATCTTCATCGCTTCGGTGATCAGCACGGCCTGGCCGGCTTTCACGGTATCGCCTTCCTTGACCAGCACGTCGACGATGTTGCCCGGCATGGTGGTGCTGACGTGGCCCGGTGCAGTGGCTTGCTTGCGCTTGCTGCTGCCACCGCTGACGAATTCGTTGAGCGGTTCGAACACCACTTCTTCCGGCATGCCGTCGATGGTCAGGTAGAAGTGACGCTTGCCTTCAGCCTTGACGCCGACACCGGTGATGTCGACGCGGTAGGTTTCGCCGTGGACGTCGATGACGAACTCGGTCGGCACGCCTTCGCCGCCGGCCGAGGCCACGCTGCCGGCTTCAGGAATCGGCAACAGCACTTCCGGGGTCAGGGTGCCGGCCGCGCGTTCTTCGAGGAACTTGCGCCCGATGTCCGGGAACATGGCATAGGTCAGCACGTCTTCTTCAGACTTGGCCACTGTGCCGATTTCGGCACGCAGTTTGGTCATTTCCGGCTTGAGCAGGTCGGCCGGACGCACGTCGATCACTTCTTCGTTGCCGATGGCCTGGCGACGCAGTTTTTCGTTCACGGTGCCCGGCGCTTTGCCATAGCCGCCCTGCAGGTAGAGCTTCACTTCGTTGGTGATGGTCTTGTAGCGCTCACCGGCCAGCACGTTGAAGAACGCCTGGGTGCCGACGATCTGCGAGGTCGGGGTCACCAGTGGCGGGAAGCCGAGGTCTTCACGAACGCGGGGGATTTCGGCCAGCACTTCGCCCATGCGGTTCAGGGCGCCCTGCTCTTTCAACTGGTTGGCCAGGTTGGAAATCATCCCGCCCGGTACCTGGTTGACTTGAACGCGGGTGTCGACGGCGGTGAATTCGCTTTCGAACTGGTGGTATTTCTTGCGCACGGCGTAGAAGTACAAACCGATCTCTTGCAGCAGCTCCAAGTTCAGGCCGGTGTCAAACTCGCTGCCTTTAAGGGCGGCAACCATCGACTCGGTGCCCGGGTGGCTGGTGCCCGATGCGAAGCTCGAGATCGCGGTGTCGATGTGATCGGCGCCGTTTTCGATGGCCTTGAGTTGGCACATGGTGGCCATGCCAGCGGTGTCGTGCGAGTGAATGAACACTGGCAGCGATTGCTCGGATTTCAATGCCTTGACCAGTTCGCCAGTGGCGTACGGAGTCAGCAGGCCAGCCATGTCCTTGATCGCCACCGAGTCGCAACCCATGGCTTCCATCTGCTTGGCTTGCGCCACGAACGCCTCGATGGTGTGCACCGGGCTGGTGGTGTAAGCGATGGTGCCTTGAGCGTGTTTGCCGGCGGCTTTCACCGCTTCGATGGCGACGCGCAGGTTACGCACGTCGTTCATGGCGTCGAAGATGCGGAACACATCGATGCCGTTGACCGCGGCCTTGGCGACAAAGGCTTTGACCACGTCGTCGCTGTAGTGGCGGTAGCCCAGCAGGTTCTGGCCACGCAGGAGCATTTGCAGGCGAGTGTTAGGCAACGCCGCGCGCAGTTGGCGCAGACGCTCCCACGGGTCTTCTTTGAGAAAACGTACGCAGGCGTCGAAAGTCGCGCCGCCCCAGACTTCCAGCGACCAGTAGCCGACTTTGTCGAGCTTGTCGCAGATCGGCAGCATGTCTTCGGTGCGCATGCGGGTCGCGAGCAGCGATTGGTGGGCGTCGCGCAGGATTGTGTCGGTAACGTAGATTTGTTTGCTCATTGTTCTATTCCTCACAGGCCTGCGTGGGCGGCGATGGCGGCGGCGATGGCCAGGGCCAGCTCTTCGGGTTTGCGCTTGATCGAGTAGTTGGTCAGTTCTGGGTGGCTTTCAACGAAGCTGGTGTTGAACTGGCCGCTACGGAATTCCGGGTTACGCAGGATTTCCTGGTAGTACGCGGCGGTGGTCTTGACCCCTTGCAGACGCATGTCGTCCAGGGCGCGCAAGCCACGGTCCATCGCCTCTTCCCAGGTCAACGCCCAGACCACCAGTTTCAGGCACATGGAGTCGTAGAACGGCGGAATGGTGTAGCCGGTGTAGATCGCCGTGTCGGTACGCACGCCGGGGCCGCCGGGGGCATAGTAACGGGTGATCTTGCCGAAGCTCGGCAGGAAGTTGTTTTTCGGGTCTTCGGCGTTGATCCGGAATTGCAGCGCGAAACCGCGGTGCTGGATGTCTTCCTGTTTCACCGAAAGCGGCAGACCGGAAGCAATGCGGATCTGCTCGCGAACGATGTCGATGCCGGTGATTTCTTCGGTGATGGTGTGTTCCACCTGCACCCGGGTGTTCATCTCCATGAAGTACACCTCGCCCTCGGCGAGCAGGAACTCCACGGTGCCGGCGTTCTCATAACCCACGGCCTTGGCTGCGCGCACCGACAGATCGCCGATGTAGGCGCGCTGTTCAGGGGTCAGTTGCGGGCTCGGGGCGATCTCGATGAGCTTCTGGTTACGGCGCTGGATCGAGCAGTCACGCTCGAACAGGTGCACCACATTGCCAAAACTGTCGCCGAGGATCTGCGCTTCGATGTGTTTCGGATTGACGATGCATTTTTCGAGGAACACTTCCGCCGAACCGAAGGCCTTGGTGGCTTCGGAAATGACACGAGGGAATGCTTGTTCAAGTTCTTCCCGGCTGTCGCAGCGACGGATACCACGGCCGCCGCCACCGGAAGTCGCCTTGAGCATCACCGGATAACCGATGCGGTCGCCTTCGATCAAGGCTTCCGCAATGTCCGCGACGTTGCCTTCGGTCCCCGGGGTGACGGGTACGCCAGCCTTGATCATGCTGCGACGGGCTTCGGTCTTGTCGCCCATGCGGCGAATCACTTCAGCCGATGGACCGATGAACTTGATGCCGCGCTCGGCGCAGATATCTGCCAGTTCAGCGTTTTCCGAGAGGAAACCGTAGCCGGGGTGCAGCGCATCGCAACCGGTTTCTACCGCCAGATTCACCAGCTTGCGCGCATTCAGGTAGCCGGCCAGTGGCTCGGCACCGATGCTGTGGGCCTCGTCCGCGCGCTTCACATGCAACGCATGGCGGTCGGCGTCGGAATAGATCGCGACCGAGCGAATGCCCATCTCGGCGCAGGCACGTACGATTCGTACGGCAATCTCACCACGGTTGGCGATCAGGATCTTTTTTATCACTTGGAGGTTCCCTTGAGCCGGTGGTACCCACGACCTGCTAGACCAGGTCGACGCGTGACCAAATGTTTCGATTCAGTCGCGGCTCCACACTAGCCCCCACAAGGGATTAACAAAAATGATTAATTATTGGGTCAGCCATAAGTAAAGACTTATAGTTGCCTCATCAGCCTGCGGTGAGAGCACCTATAAAATGCGTAAGTCCTTGATGCGTATGACATTACGTCAATTACAGATCTTCAATGAGGTCTGTGATTTGCGGTCCTACAGCCGCGCAGCTGACGAAATGTCTCTCACACAACCTGCCGTGAGCCTACAAATCCGTCAACTTGAGGAGCTGATTGGTCAGCCTTTGTTCGATTACGTCGGCAAAAAGCTCTACATGACCGAGGCAGCCGAGGCCCTTCAACGCGCCAGCCGGGACATTTTCGGGCGCCTGGAAAACCTCGACATGCAGCTTTCAGACATGCAGGGATCGCTGCAAGGCCAGCTGAAACTGGCGGTGGAATCCAGCGCCAAGTATTTCGTGCCGCATCTGTTTGCCGCGTTCAAGCGCCAGCATCCGGAAGTGAATCTGCAACTGACGGTGGTCAATCGCGGGCAGGTAATTCGACGACTGTCGGACAACCGCGACGATTTGGTGATCATGTCCATGGTGCCGCAGGACATGGGGCTGGAGTTCTTGCCGTTCCTCAACAACCCGATCGTTGCCGTGGCGCCACCGAATCATCCGCTGTGCCACATGGGCCCGCTGCGTTTGCAGGATCTTGAACCCTACACACTGCTGATGCGCGAACTCGGCTCCGGGACTCGGCTGGCATGCGAAGAATATTTCAAAGAGAAGCGCGTGCACTTCAACCAGACCCAGGAAGTCTCGTCAGCCGAAGCCCAGCGTGAATGTGTGCTGGCGGGGCTGGGCGTGGCGCTGTTGACGCGTCACGCCCTGAACCTTGAGTTGGCGACCGGCGGATTGATCGAGTTGCCCGTCGAAGAGCTGCCGCTATACCGCAGCTGGTGCCTGGTGCAAGCCAAGGCAAAACGGCTGTCACCGGTGGCGCACGCGTTCCTTGCGTTTATTCGCAGCGAGCGGGTGCAGATCAGCGCGCTGGTTGAGCGTTTCGACGGGAAGTTGCCGGTGCCGCCTGCCAGTAGTTGAGCTCCAGCTCAGGGAAATCACCGATCTCGGCCAGCAGTTGGCGACGTTCGCAGCGATCTTCGATAGCGCGGCGAAATTCCATGCGGCGCTGGTCTTCCTGCTGACGACGGGTTCTGGCGGCGCTGTTGCGTTCTTCGTAGGGCTGGGCCATTTCGAGTCTCCCAAGGCGATTACGGGAGTTTCAAGATAGGCGCGAGGGATGACGGTTTGGCGGCGGGCGGGTTACAGGGATATGAATTTTCGGCGCTTTCCAGGACGCCATCGTCGGAACGCCGCCCGGACCAAGCTCGCCCACAGGAGAACGCGGTCAAATGTGGGAGCGAGCTTGCTCGCGATAAGGTCGGTACGACCTTCCAGCAGAATCAATCGTCCAGCGCTTTTACCGATTTAGGCGACAGCCGCAAGCTGCGCAGGCTGCGCTTGACGCTCTTGAGGTGATTGACCAGGCTCGGCCCGCGCGCCATGGCCACGCCCATCGCCAACACGTCGATCACCACCAGATGGGCAATGCGCGAGGTCAGCGGTGTATAGATCTCCGTGTCTTCGTGCACATCAATCGCCAGGTTGACGGTCGACAGTTCGGCCAGCGGTGTCTGGCTCGGGCACAAGGTAATCAGCGAAGCGCCACTCTCGCGCACCAGGTTGGCAGTGATCAACAAATCTTTGGAACGCCCGGACTGGGAAATACAGATCGCCACGTCGGTCGGTTTCAACGTGACCGCCGACATCGCCTGCATGTGCGGGTCGGAATACGCCGCCGCCGTCAGCAACAAACGGAAGAACTTGTGCTGGGCATCGGCCGCCACTGCACCCGACGCGCCAAAGCCATAGAACTCGACTCGCTGGGCCTGCGACATGAGCGACACAGCACGCTGCAACTCCACTGGATCAAGCTTCTCGCGAACCTCCATCAGCGTGTGCAGGGTGGTGTCGAAGATTTTCAGGCTGTAGTCAGCGACCGAGTCGTCTTCATGAATCGCGAACTGCCCGAAGCTCGCGCCGGCAGCCAGGCTCTGTGCCAGTTTCAGCTTCAGGTCCTGGAAGCCGGAGCAACCGATGGCGCGACAGAACCGCACGATGGTCGGTTCGCTAATGCCCACGTTGTGGGCCAGGTCGGCCATGGAGCTGTGCATCACCGCCGCAGGATCAAGCAGCACGTGGTCGGCGACCTTGAGCTCCGACTTGCGTAAGAGGTGGCGTGACTGGGCGATGTGTTGCAGCAGATTCAAAGGGCTGGACTCTTTGTTATTGGCAGGTGCCGGGGATGTAGCACGCTTGTAGTTATACTACATGAATCGGCTTTTTGCCTGCTCAATGCGTAACTCGATGTCCCCATTTCACGCCACATGCGCTCCATGTAGCCCCTATAAGGGTTTCGCGTCCGCACGCAACAGTGCTGCCAGGCCTTCGGCCTCGACCGGGCGGCTAATCAAATAGCCCTGTACTTCATCGCAGTGCTCGGCTATCAAAAACTCCAACTGCTCTGTCCGCTCCACACCCTCGGCCACCACTTTGAGCGACAAGCCGTGCGCCATGGCAATGATTGCCCGGGTGATCGACGCATCCTCGCTACCCTCCCCCAGACCGCGGATAAACGCCTGATCGATCTTCACGTAATCCACCGGGATGCGCTTGAGGTAGCTCAGGGACGAGTACCCGGTGCCAAAGTCATCAATCGCCAACTTAACCCCCAAATCACGCAATTGCTGGAAGGTCGCGATGATGTGTTCAACGCTGTCCAGCAACTGACTTTCGGTGAGTTCCAGCTCGAGGTAATGCGGCGCCAGACCGGTTTCCTCCAGCACCTGACGCACCAGGCTGACCAGTTTGCCCTGACGCAATTGATGCACCGACAGATTGACCGACACCCGAATCGGTTCAAGCCCCTGACGCTGCCACTCACAGGCTTGCCAGCAGGCCTGACGCAATACGAACTCGCCGATCGGGCCGATCAACCCGGTTTCCTCGGCCAGGCCGATGAAGTCCCCCGGCGGCACACGGCCCATGGTCGGGTGATCCCAGCGCACCAGCGCCTCGGCGGCATTCAGGCGGCCCGTGGCGAGGCACAGCTTCGGTTGGTAAAACACCTTCAGCTGCTTCTCTTCAATAGCCTTACGCAGCTGATTTTCCAGCTGCAAGCGCTCCAGCGTGCTGGCTTGCAGACTGTCGGTGTAGAACTGGAAGTTATTTCCGCCCAAGTGTTTGGCGTGCTGCATGGCCATATTTGACTGATGGACCAGCGCGGAAATTTCTCGCGCGTTGTCCGGCAACATACTGATGCCCATGGACGCGCTAACAACCAGTTCATGGCCCTCGACAGTGATCGGCAAACGCAGCTTGTTCGACAGTCGGGTCGCCACTCGCGCCAGACTCGACAGGTTGCCGTAGGCATTGAACAACACGGCAAACTCATCGCCGGATAAACGAGCGATGGTGTCTGCTTCAGGCAATGCATTGACCAGCCGCCGGGCCATCTTCTGCAAGAGCTGGTCGGCGACTTCATGGCCAAGGCTGTCGTTGAGCAGCTTGAAACGATCCAGATTGATGTGCAGCAACGCCAGACTGCGGTGGCCGCCCTGACGCACCCGCTGATGGGCCTCGCTGAGTCGTTCGCGGAACAGTGAACGGTTAGCCAGACCCGTCAATTCGTCGTAATGAGTCAGGTAACGCATGCGCTCTTCAGATTCGCGCCGAGCCGATAGATCGGCGAAGAAGCCCACGATATGGCTTACATTTCCTCGAGCATCGCGCACAGCGTTCAGTTGCAACCATTGCGGATACAACTCGCCATTCTTGCGGGTTTCTACCAGCTCGCCCTGCCAACTGCCGTGCTGCTCCAGCGCCTGATGAATCGCCCCGTAGTGTCGACGGGCATCGCGGCTACACGGCAACTCGACCACGTTGCGTCCGATCATGTCTTCAAAGTCATAGCCGGTGACTCGGCTGAAGGCCTGATTGACCGCGATCAGCGCGTAATTCGGATCGAAAATCACGATGCCTTCGCTGGCGGCTTCGAACACCGTCGCGGCCAATTGCCGCTGTTCTTCCAGACCTTTGCTGACGCTGATGTCGCGACGGGTGCCGACCATGCGGATCACTCGGCCATTTTCGCCGCGCTCAACGGCTCGACCACGGTCTTCGATCCAGACCCAGTGGCCATCGCCGTGGCGCACGCGGTACTCAATCTGGTAGTCCTCGCTGCGGCCCTTCAAATGCTCGACCAGCGCACGCTTGAGCGACGGCAAGTCATCGGGGTGCAGGCGCGGCTTGAGGTGGCGAAGCATCGCCGTCACAAATTCCGGCTCCAGGCCGAACAGTTCCTGTAGATGGGTGTGATGGACTTCGTCGGTTTGCAGGTTCCAGTCCCACAACCCGAGCTCACTGGCCTTCAACGCCAGCGCCAGACGCGCTTCACTCTTGCTCAGGGCTTGATTGGCGGCGTCCAGCTCCAGGCTGCGCTGAGCAACGCGGCTTTCCAGTTCGATCTGAATTTGCCGCAGTTCGTCTTCGGCACGACGGCGCTGGTCGATTTCCTTGCCCAGCTTTTGATTGAGCTGATCGCTGCTGCTTTGGGCCTGCTGCAAGTGTTCGATCAGTGCCTGATTCTGGAAGCGCCGCAACAGTCCGCTATCGATGAGCCGATTGACCTGCCAGGCGACCACACTCAACGCGCCCAGTAAAATCAGACCGAACCAGCCCCAGCCCTGATCTTGTTCATCGCCACCCCAGAACAGATAGCCGATGGCCGGCAACAGACAGGGCAAGGTAAAGGACAGGAACGCCGGCAGGCTGACCGCGTAGGCAACGCTGGCCGAAAGCGCTGCGGCGCCGATCAGGCCGAACACCCAGGCTTGTTGCATGAAGTTATCGGCGGGTACCAGGGCAATGCCGGCGCCAGCCAGGGTCAGGCCGGTCATGGCCGACCCCAGCAAAAACATGCGGCGCCAAATCGGATGGGCCTGACGATTGGGTATCGCCGAATCGAAGGCCGCGACTTGAATCACCCGCAACGCCACCAGCGACAACAGCCACACCAGCCAGACGCTGACCAGGAAGTAACGCTGCGGACTCCAAAGCAAGCCAGCGCAGACCAGACCGTTGATCAACATGAATAACGTGGGCAGCAACGAGCCCTGATAAAGCAGACGCGTGCGTTCGACCGCCATTTCCATGGCGTACTGTTTGCGGATAACCCGGGGCTCCACAACGGGGCCCGACAGGTCGGTGCTGAGGGTCATAGGCAATGTTCTTGTTCTTATAATGGTGAGCATGCGCCCGAAACGTCGACGGAGCATACACAAGCAAATGCCCGGACCAAACTGCCCCAGATCATAAATAGACCAAAGTATCGACTGCTGGCCCCGTGTAAAAGCAGCCAAGCGAGCCCCGCCAACACCTGCAGCCAGTGACCGACCGGTCGTCCTGCACCTATCTTTCATCGGCTAAAACAATGCAGGGTTTGCCCGGTGTGACGCCGCCCCCTAGAATGCCCCGATGCGCGATGATCTCTCCCTTCTGCTGAACTCCCTCAACGATGCCCAACGCCAGGCCGTAGCTGCCTCCGTGGGTCGTCAGTTGGTCCTGGCCGGTGCTGGTTCCGGTAAAACCCGAGTGCTGGTGCACCGTATCGCCTGGTTGATCCAGGTCGAAAACGCCTCGCCCCACTCCATCCTGTCGGTGACCTTCACCAATAAGGCCGCTGCCGAGATGCGCCATCGCATCGAGCAGTTGATGGGTATCAACCCGGCCGGTATGTGGGTCGGCACCTTCCACGGCCTGGCGCACCGCTTGTTGCGGGCGCACTGGCAGGAAGCCGGCCTGAGCCAGACTTTCCAGATTCTCGACAGCGACGACCAGCAACGGCTGGTCAAGCGGGTGATCCGCGAGCTGGGCCTGGACGAACAACGCTGGCCGGCCCGTCAGGCCCAATGGTTCATCAACGGGCAGAAAGACGAAGGTCTGCGTCCGCAACACATTCAAGCCAGCGGCGACCTGTTCCTGGCAACCATGCGCAGCATTTATGAAGCCTATGAGGCTGCGTGCCTGCGCGCTGGCGTGATCGACTTCTCCGAATTGCTGCTGCGCGCCCTCGATCTGTGGCGCGATCATCCGGGCCTGCTGGCGCACTATCAGAAGCGCTTCCGGCACATTCTGGTGGACGAGTTCCAGGACACCAACGCCGTGCAGTACGCCTGGTTGCGTCTGCTGGCCAAGGGCGGCGACAGCCTGATGGTGGTCGGCGACGACGATCAGTCGATCTACGGCTGGCGCGGCGCGAAAATCGAGAACATCTATCAGTATTCCGACGATTTCCCGGATGCCGAGACCATTCGTCTGGAGCAGAACTACCGCTCCACCGCCGGCATCCTTAAAGCGGCCAACGCCCTGATCGCCAATAACACTGGGCGCATGGGCAAAGAACTGTGGACCGACGGCGGCGAAGGCGAAGCAATCAACCTGTACGCCGCGTTCAACGAACACGATGAAGCACGCTACGTGGTGGAAACCATCGAAAGCGCGCTGAAAACCGGCTTGGCCCGCAGCGATATCGCGATTTTGTACCGCTCCAACGCCCAATCACGCGTTTTGGAAGAAGCCTTGCTGCGTGAGCGCATTCCGTACCGAATCTACGGCGGTCAGCGCTTCTTCGAACGGGCAGAAATCAAAAACGCCATGGCCTACCTGCGTTTGCTGGAAGGTCGTGGCAACGATGCAGCGCTGGAACGGGTGATCAACGTTCCGGCCCGCGGTATCGGCGAGAAAACCGTTGAAGCGATCCGCGACCATGCCCGTCACAGCGATGTGTCGATGTGGGAAGCCATGAGCTTGCTGGTGGCTAACAAAGGCCTGACCGGCCGTGCCGCTGGCGCGCTGGGCGCATTTATTGAGCTGATCGAGAACCTCGCCGCCAAGTGCATGGAAATGCCGCTGCATCTGATGACGCAGACCGTCATCGAGCAGTCCGGGCTGATCGCCTACCACGAAGCGGAAAAAGGCGAGAAAGGCCAGGCCCGGGTAGAAAACCTTGAGGAGCTGGTCAGCGCCGCGCGCAACTTCGAAAACGCTGAAGAAGACGAAGACCTGACGCCATTGGCGGCGTTCCTCGGTCACGCGTCGCTGGAGGCCGGAGATACTCAGGCCGACGAGCACGAAGACAGCATTCAGTTGATGACTTTGCACAGCGCCAAAGGTCTGGAATTCCCTTACGTGTTCCTGGTGGGCATGGAAGAAGGCCTGTTCCCGCACAAGATGAGCCTTGAAGAACCGGGTCGTCTTGAAGAGGAGCGCCGTTTGGCCTACGTCGGTATCACCCGGGCCATGCAGAACCTGGTGATGACCTATGCTGAGACCCGACGCCTGTACGGCAGCGAGACTTACAACAAGGTGTCGCGTTTCGTACGTGAAGTGCCGAAAGGCCTGATCCAGGAAGTGCGGCTGTCCAACAGCGTCAGCCGTCCGTTCGGCGGTGGCCAGCAGCAGAGCTCCAGCAGCCTGTTTGGCGGTAGCGAGATCCCGGATACCGGGTTCAGCCTCGGCCAGGCCGTACGGCATTCGGTGTTTGGCGACGGCGTGATCCTGAACTTCGAAGGTGCCGGGGCTCAGGCCCGGGTGCAGGTGAACTTCAGCGAAGGCAGCAAGTGGCTGATGCTGGGTTATGCGAAGCTGGAAGCCATTTAGTACGGCCTGATCGTTCCCAGGCTCTGCATGGGAACGACCTACACAGAGGAATATGCATGGGCTCAGGCTTCTTTTCTTCCTGGACATTCTGGGCCCTGATGTCGGCAGCCTTTGCCGCCATGACCGCCATTTTCGCGAAAATCGGTATCGAAAACGTCAACTCCGACTTCGCCACCCTACTGCGTACCCTGGTGGTTTTGGTCAGCCTGGCCTTGATTTTGTACGCCACGGGCCAATATCAGTCATTAGGATCGATCTCTGCCAGGAGCTACCTGTTCCTGCTGCTGTCGGGACTGGCCACCGGTGCCTCGTGGATCTGCTACTTCCGCGCACTGAAACTGGGGCCGGCCTCACTGGTCGCTCCGGTGGACAAGCTCAGCGTGGTACTGGTGGCGGTGCTCGGCGTGATCCTGCTGGGCGAAAAACTCGACCTGCGCCAATGGGGTGGAATCGGCCTGATTACAGCCGGTGTGGCCATGCTGGCGCTGCGCCGCTAGGCCCCTTCCTACAGAACTTATCCACCTATCCTACGGACCAAAGTTAACAGGCCTTATTGCGCTGACTGAAGCTGAACGCAACCTGTCAGGCAAAAGCCCGAAACACTCTGCCGCTAGCCAGTAACACTTCAGCTGTGCAACATGGCGCGCGTGCCATCCACAAATGGGAATTCCCTTTATGAAACGTTTTCTTAGCATCGCCATGGCGTTGTGCATCGGCCTGACGATGAGCCTCGACGCCAACGCCAAGCGCTTTGGTGGCGGTAAGAGCTCCGGCGCTGCGCCGACTCACCAGACCAGCCAAATGGCTCCTTCTTCTCCTGGCGTAGGCGGTGCTGCTGCCACTGCCGGTGCGGCCGGTGCCGCGGGCGCTGCTGCCAAGGCCGGTGGTGCTTCGCGCTGGCTCGGCCCTCTGGCCGGTATCGCTGCCGGTGGCCTGTTGGCCTCCATGTTCATGGGCGGCGGCTTCCAGGGCATGCAGATCTTCGACATCCTGATCATGGCGGTCATCGCCTTTCTGATTTTCCGTTTCATCGCCGCTCGTCGTCGCAAGCAGCAGGAGCACATGGCTCCAGCTGGCGCACCGATACAGCGTGAAGTGTTCGAACAGAAGCCTGCTGGCGGTTCGATCTTCGGCGGTTCGGCAGCACCGGTTGCCGCTCGTCCGGTGATCAACGCTCCGGCCTGGTTCAATGAAAAGAACTTCATTGAAGCAGCCCGCAACCACTTCCAGTCCCTGCAGCAACACTGGGACGCCAACGAAATGGACAAGATCGCCGAGTTCGTGACCCCGCAACTGCTGGAGTTCCTCAAGCGCGAACGTGCCGATCTGGGCGACGGTTTCCAGTCCACCTACATTGATAACCTCAATGTTCAACTGGACGGCGTGGATGATCGTGCCGACAAGACCATCGCCACCCTGACCTTCACCGGTGTGTCGAAGACCTCTCGTTTCGACCAGGGCGAAGTGTTCAGCGAAAGCTGGAACATGGAACGTCCGCAGGGCGAAAACCAGCCTTGGCTAGTCGCCGGTATCCGCCAGAACGGCTGATCCCTCCCGCGTTAAGCATGCTGTAATGAAAACCCCAGCCCTGGCTGGGGTTTTCTATTTCGCAGTTGCATCTATAGCGAGCTACTGTATAAACCGCCCCAACTAAACCGCGCCATCAAGCAAGAGGATCCCGGACGTGGAAGAAATCATCGAACAACTGCGTGAAGCCAACGAACCGGTACCGGTCCCCTTGGAGTTGCCCGACGAAGATCAGCTGGTGGAAATCGAAGAACAGCTGTTCATCGACATTCCGTTTGTCTTCAGAGAGTTTTTGCTGACCGTCAGCGACGTCGTCTACGGCAGCCTGGAGCCGGTGACCGTTACCGACCCACAATCCCACACCTATCTGCCGGACGTTGCCGCCAACGCCTGGGATGCGGGTATTGATCGCAGCATGATTCCGATCTGCCAGGACGGTGACAACTACTACCTGGTCGAAGAAGACGGCACCGTGGTGCTGTGGTTGGCCGAAGAAGAGCTGATCGCCGAAGAAACCTGGGAATCGGTGTGGCACTGGGCGCGGGATGTCTGGCTGGAAAGCTGAGACGTCTAACGCGCCACAGGGTTAATGCCAGGACGAATCCTTGTGGTTGTCCAGTGTTTCGAGCAACGCCACCTGCATCCGCGTGTGCACACGGATGAACCAGCGCCAGAGCAGCGCCGCTATAGCGGCCGCGACGATGACGATCAGCACCAGCAACTTGTTGGTCGGCAGAATACTGGCCGACAAGGCTGCCAGCAGTAGAAAAATCACCAGCAGCGAGAGGATCGGGATCACTTCGGCGATCACCCGACGCACTCGCTGCGTGTGGCGGCCAGCCATCTCCGGCTTCACGCCCATCTCCACCAACAGCATCGAGAGCGCCTTGAGCTTGCGATAGGCGGCGATCAGGAACGGCAGCGACAACAGCAACGCCCCGCCCCAAATCAACGCTTTCTGCCAACTCGGGTCGCTGATCCAGTCTTGCAGGTAAGCGGACATGCGCTCGGCGAAAAAAGCACCCGAGAAGAAGATCGCAATCACCAGCGCCAGATTGACCCCCACCTGCAACAGAATCCGCCGAATCATCGACGCCAGCAACGCGCCCTCGCCCTGAGGCTGGATGCTGCGTAGCCATTCGCCGTACATCCCCAATACCCTGCCCAGTCGCTTCGGCATCACCGCGGCAAGCTTGACCGACAGCGGATCAGCCGCGCGGATCAGGTAGGGCGTCAGCAACGTGGTGATCACCGAGACGGCAACGGCGACCGGGTAAAGGAAGTTGCTGGTGACCTGCAACGTCATGCCCAGCGCCGCGATGATGAAAGAAAATTCGCCAATCTGCGAAAGCCCCATCCCGACTCGAAGTGAGGTGCGTCCATCATTACCAGCGATAAAGGCGCCAAGGCCGCAGGAGAACATTTTGCCCAGCACCACGGCCACGGTGATCACCGCAATCGGCCACGCATATTGCAGCAGAATCATCGGATCGAGCATCAGCCCAATGGCGACAAAGAAGATCGCACTGAACAGGTCGCGAACCGGTTCGATCAAGCGCTCGATTTTCAGCAACTGCCGGGATTCAGCCATGATCGCGCCAATCAGGAAGGCACCGAGCACCATGCTGTACTCAAGTTTGACCACCAGCAGACAGAAGCCGAAACACAGGCCTAACACCGTGATCAGCAGCATCTCATTGCTTTCGAACTTCGCCACGTAAGCCAGCAATCGTGGCACCAGCAGGATGCCGATGACCAGTGCGACGATCATGAACAGCGAGAGCTTGCCGACCGTTGAAAACACTTCGCCGGAACTAACCGTGCCGCTGACCGCGATGCTCGACAGCAAGGCGATGATGCCGATACCAAGAATATCCTCGACGATCAGCACGCTGAAAATCAGCTGGGCAAAGCGCTCGTTCTTCATTTTCAGATCGTTGAGCGCCTTGACGATGATGGTGGTCGAGGAAATCGCCAGGATCGCGCCGAGGAACAGCGAGTCCATGGTGTTCCAGTCGAACCAGCGACCGATCTCGTAGCCGATCCAGATCATCAGCACGATTTCCAGGAACGCCGCGATGAACGCGGTGGCGCCAACTTTGAACAGCTTGCGCAGGCTGAACTCCAGGCCCAGGCAGAACATCAGGAAAATCACCCCGAGTTCGGCGAGGGTTTTGATGGTTTCTTCATCGTGGATCAGACTGAACGGCGGGGTGTGCGGGCCGATGATGAATCCGGCGACGATGTAGCCGAGTACCACCGGTTGTTTGAAGCGATGAAACAGCACGGTCACCACACCCGCGATCAACATGATCACTGCCAGGTCCTGAATAAAACTGATGGCGTGCATGGTGTGGGCTCCTTGGGTGACATTGCTCAAACGACAGACGTGGGAAAGGTCTGTTCGAGCAAGGTAAAAAATCCACTTCCCGCGTGAGAATTGCCCTTGAGAAGGGGCTTTTGAAGGGTAACACCGCGACTTCCGGCAGAAAGGCGGTGCAATATATGGAAACAGATCGATCCAGGCGTGACGGCAGCCACCCGCCCGGCGTCCCGATAACTGTTGGTTTGAAAAAGCTGACGAGGCACCCGCAGAGGTGCCGCCCTCCCGAAATTCTGCCTTGAACCGTGAGAACGCTATGGAACCCGGAAACGCACAACTGTCGATGACGGTATTGATGACCCCCGACATGGCCAACTTCTCTGGCAATGTCCACGGCGGTACCTTGCTCAAATACCTCGACGAAGTGGCCTACGCGTGCGCCAGCCGTTATGCCGGCCGCTACGTGGTGACCCTGTCGGTGGACCAGGTGATTTTCCGCGAGCCGATTCATGTCGGTGAACTGGTGACCTTTCTGGCCTCGGTCAATTACACCGGCAACACCTCCATGGAGGTGGGCATCAAGGTGGTGACCGAAAACATCCGCGAGCGCTCGGTGCGCCACACCAACAGCTGCTTCTTCACCATGGTCGCAGTGGATGACGACCGCAAACCGGCTGCTGTCCCGCCACTGCAACCGCAGAACAGCGAAGACAAGCGCCGCTTCATGCAGGCCCAGCAACGCCGGCAGATTCGTCAGGAGCTGGAAAAGCGCTATCAGGACATCAAGGACGACGCCTGATATCGACAAAGTCGCAGCCAGCGCAAAGGCTGCGATTTTTTTCCGCGCATGTTGTTACAAACTGATCGCCGTCGCCTCGAACCGCACCCGTGGATGGGCAATCCGGTCCTGAGCCCGCACCAGTTCCAGCTCATAGCTGGAGCAAGCCTGGGTTTCCAACAGCACTTCATGCACTGCCGACGCAGCGAATTCGAAAGCCGCCACCAGGCTATCGCCCAACAGTACGCGCGCCAGAAACAGTCCGGAGGTCAGGTCGCCGACGCCCACCGGCTGACGCGGGAACGCCAGCAGCGGACGGCGCAAATGCCAGCTGTCTTCGGCCGTCACCAGCAACATCTCGAAAACATCCCCCGGTTTACCGGGATAGTCCAGATGCTTGACCAGCACAGCCTTCGGACCACGCTCCAGCAACGCTCGCGCCATGGCCAGGCAATCGAACAACGATTGCGGCTTGCGCCCCGAAAAGCTGTCCAGCTCCAGCTGGTTCGGGCACATGAAGTCCGCCACGGCAGCCGCCTCCTCCAGCAGAAAATCGCTGACTTCCGCGGGCACGCTGCAACCCTTCTCCGGATGGCCCATCACCGGGTCACACAGATACAGTGCCTTGGGATTCATCGACTTGATCCGCGCCACCCCCGTCAGGATCGCCCGACCCTGGGCAGCACTGCCGAGATAGCCAGACAGTACGGCGTCGCAGTTGCCCAGTTCGCCAATTGCAGCGATGCCTTCGACCAGGTCGGGAATCTGATGCGGCGCCAGCACTTCACCGGCCCACTGGCCATACTGAGTGTGGTTGGAGAACTGCACCGTATTGAGCGGCCAGACATTCACCCCGACCCGCTGCATCGGGAAAACCGCGGCGCTGTTGCCAGCGTGGCCGAACACCACGTGGGACTGGATGGCGAGCAGATGGGGCGTACGTTTCATGCGGTGGGTTTTCCGTCAAACGATTGAAATTCAAGCCGCGCAGTATGCGACTAAACGCAGCCTGTACGACAGACCGGCGACGCAGTTAAGCTGACACTATCTTGTTGGAGCAACGTGTTGATGCTGACCCTTGGAAATATCTTCGTCCTGATGCTGCTTGCCACCGGTGGCGCGTGGTTATGGCACAACCATGGCTTGCGCGAGCGCGCGCTGGAGCGGGTCAAGCTGCATTGCGCAAAGCTCGGAATCGAGCTGCTGGACGGCAACGTGGCCTTGAAGAAGATTGCGTTCATTAAAGACGCCAATGGCCGGCGGCGCCTCGCCCGTGTGTATAACTTCGAATTCACCGTGACCGGTGAAAGCCGTCACAACGGCACCATCACCCAGTTCGGCGCCCACAGTGCGCAGATTGAGCTGGCGCCCTACCCGATGCCGTTCGACGACACGCCTGCGGTGACCGATGTAGTGAAACCGCGCGCTGAGGTGATCGAGATGAGCCAGTGGCGGCAAGAACACACTAAATGGCGTCCTTGATTCAAGTCGGACTCGACCGGCAGCCGGCTAGATCTCTTTGCAATGAATCAACATCCTGCGGCTCACTGAAAATCAGCTCGATGCGCGAATCACGCCGCCATTCGCTGGGCTGCCAGTCCAGCACCGAGTTTTCCAGGGCATTCGCCGAAACCCAACCGTCGACGCTGTGGATAACCAGTTTCGCCCGCTGCCAGGCAAGGCTTTCAAGCCAACGGCCAACGAGCGTCGCATCGAAAGTCTGACTCGGATGCCAGCGCCACCCAACACTCCAGCCGCCCTCCTGCTCCTGGCTCAAGCAAATTGGCAGCGCAGGATCGATCCAGATGGCTGGCAGCTGTGCCAATCCTATGGGCGCAACGAAGTTATCCACACCCGCTACAGCCTGAGCCTCAAGCCCTGGTAACTCACTCAATGGCAACGCGGCTTGCTGCGTCCAATACAACGGACGCGCCGGCAACTGTGCGGCGATTCGTTGGCGATCAGCGTCGTCGATATTTTCGGCTTTATTCATCAGCAACAACCCGGCGCTGTTCAGCGCTTCCTGTTGCGCCACCGGCAGCGACTTGCCGGCAGCAAGTGCCTGGGCGTCCAGCACCAGCACGCAGGGTTGAACAGCCAACACGCCTTGCCACGGCGCCTCACTCAACTGCCTGAGCAATTGCGCCGGATGCCCCAACCCGGAGGGTTCGATAAACAGCCGATCCGGCCGCGCCTTGCGCAGCAAACGCCCGAGGCCGATCTGAAACGGCGCACCATTCACGCAACACAAACAGCCCCCGGCCACTTCACCCAGTGCGATACCATCGGCGTCCCGGGTCAGCAACGCAGCGTCGAGGCCGATCTGGCCGAACTCGTTGATCAGCACCGCCCAACGCTCATTTGCCGGCCGCTGCGCCAGCAGGTGCTTGATCAGACTGGTCTTGCCGGCACCCAAAGGGCCAGCAATGACGTGAGTGGGAATGTTCTGCAACATGGTCGAAAGTTTCTGAGGAGGTAAGGATGCGGTTGATGGGATTGTCGTTGGTCCTGTTGCTCATGTCAGGCGAAGTGCTGGCCCAGGCTTGCTTGGTTCAAAGCAAGTCAGAGCGAGTCACCGTAAAAGTCTGCGAGCAGAACCGCAACATGCCGGAGAAACTGTTCGCCGAAGGTTTCTGTCAGCCCAACCTGCCTGGACAGACGGTCGACGTGCAATACGTCGACCAATGCCCTGCCGGCGCGTTCGGTGTGTGCAGCAATGCCAACGTCTCCAATATGCCTTACCGGCTGGATATTCACTATTACGGTACAGCTACCGATGCAGCGTTTTTACAGCCGTTCTGCGAAAGCAAAAGCCAAGGAACCTGGCTTAAACCCTGAAACATCAGCCCAGCCAGTCGAGAGTCAGAATCAAGCGACGCTCACCGGGCTCCGGTTGCGGTGAGCGGTGGATCAGGCCGAAGCCTTCGTTGCCGTGCCATTTCTCACCCTTGAGTAGCGCCACGTCGCCGCTGGCGATTTGCTGGATCATCGAGTCGACCTTGGGCTCGGCTTCGGGTTTTCCCAATTGCCGGCGATCCATCGCCCCTTCCTTCAGCCACTGGCTGCCAACGCCGGCGTACGTGGTGATCAACCGCACCGGCACGTGGTCGACATGGAAACGCGGGCACATGGCCTTGTCCAGGACCCGCAAGCGCAGACCGACTCGCTTGGCGCCCAGCAAACAGGTGAACGCACTGACCAACCAGGAGACGTCGGCGATGAAACCTTCGTAGCCTTCGAGATCGCTGAAACCTGAGGCTAATCCGTGAAGATTGGGTTCGGTGTCATCGCTGGGCAGTTCCAGGACCAGCGACTCGGCCAACGGCTCGTTGAGGGACAGCAGCAAACTCCCGAAATCAGCGATGTGCGCCGGCTGTTTGCGCCGCCAAACGGCGAGGTTTACGCCATCGTCCAGTATTCGGGTCAGTGCTTGCGGCGTCTCACCTTGAACCTGATAAATGATCGGCCGCAGTTTCAGACTGGGTGCCAACATCAGGCTGCCGCCTCTTCATCCCACGGGCCAAATGGATCTGGCAGCAATCGCCAGCCCTCAACGCCTAACGCCATTTCATCGTCGGTCAGCAGGCAACTGTCGAGTTCGTTGGTGAGTTGCGCAAAGTCGATGTTCTGGCCGATGAACACCAGTTCCTGGCGGCAATCGCCAGTGGTTGCGGTCCAGTTTTCCATGATCCCGGCGGTACTTTCTTCGTCCTGCGGCCACTGGGTTTTCGGCACGAAACGCCACCATCGCCCGGCGAAACCATGGCGCATCAATCCGCCTGCCTGGGACCAGCTACCGGCGTCCATGTGCTTGCTGGCCAGCCAGAAGAAGCCCTTGGAGCGCAGCAGTTTGCCATTCACCCACGGGCGGTCGATGAAGCTGAAAAAGCGCTGCGGATGAAACGGTCGGCGTGCTCGGTAAGCTGTCGAGGCGATGCCGTATTCCTCGGTTTCGGGCACGTGTTCGCCACGCAATTCCTGTAGCCAGCCCGGCGCCTGAGCGGCCTTCTCGAAGTCGAAACGACCGGTATTCAAGATCTTCGCCAAGGGAATTTCGCCCATGACCATCGGGATGATTTCCGCCTGGGCGTTAAGCCGTTCAAGGATCGCGATCAGCTCCTGGCGTTCGCTGCTGCTGATCAAGTCGATCTTGCTGATGAGAATCACGTCGGCGAATTCGATCTGCTCGATCAACAGGTCGGTGATCGAGCGTTCGTCCTCTTCACCCAAGGTTTCGCCACGGGAGGCGAGGCTTTCGGCGGCCTGATAGTCGAGCAGGAAATTCATCCCGTCGACCACGGTGACCATGGTGTCGAGCCGGGCGATGTCGGCCAAGCTCTGCCCTTCTTCATCGCGGAAGGTGAAGGTTTCCGCCACGGGTAGTGGCTCGGAAATGCCGGTGGATTCGATCAATAAATAATCAAAGCGACCCTCCTTGGCGAGTTTGCTCACCTCTTCCAGCAAGTCTTCGCGCAAGGTGCAGCAGATGCAGCCATTGCTCATCTCCACCAGTTTTTCTTCCGCGCGGTTCAGGGTGACATCGCGCTGAACTTCGCTGCCATCGATGTTGATCTCACTCATATCGTTGACGATCACCGCAACCCGCAGGTTGTCGCGATTACGTAGTACGTAATTAAGCAGCGTACTTTTTCCGGCGCCGAGAAAGCCCGACAGGACGGTCACGGGGAGACGATGGGGCATCAGGTATTCCTCACAGAGATGCCCGGTCGCAGTGTCGGGCTTAAACTTATGTTATAGTATAACAACGTAATCAAGCCACACTCCTCTTGCCCCTGATGACAAAGGGCACGATGCTCAAGCCCGTTCGGTCCGTGAGAAATCCTATGCGTATAGTGCTGAAAATAACGCTGATGAGCGTTTCACTGCTGGTCGCTGTCGACGCTTGGGCGCAAATTCCGAGCCTCGCCAAATGCACCCGAAGCGCCAATCTGCTGGCCTGCGTGGATGGCGATGGCAACGCCTACAGCGTCAACACCGTCGGCAGTACGATCTATCTGCGGGGCTTCGAAGCGGCCGGAAAACGCCATTGGGCGCAGACCAACAGTCGCTACGGACAACTCACGTTCTTCACTGGGCTCGCTTCCGATGGCGAGACCTGGGTCGGCTACAACCGCCGCGTCGGCTGGACCACGATCAATCGGTTTTCCAGTTCCGGTGGCAGCAGTGGCAAGTTCACCTGTAGCCGAATTGCGGGATGTTAGGCCTGGGATTTCTTCTGCTCTTGCTGCCAAGCGATGTAACTGTTTACCGGCGGATTTTTCTGGAAATAGCGCTGTAACCCTTCGAACAAGCCATCGGCTGCGGCCTGCTGATGGTGCGCGTTGACCAATCGTTGACTGTCGCGAGCGTTGGAGATGAAGCCGGCTTCCACCTGGATCGACAGCACGTCCGGCGACTTCAGCACCGCAAATTCCGCTTGTTCCACACGCTTCTGATGCAGCGTGTTGATGCCCGCCAGACTGCCGAGCACCGTGCTGCCCAACTGCAAACTGGCGGCGATGGTCGCGTTCATCGACATGTCGAGAATTACCCCGGCTGGTAGCGCCCAGCAGGTCTGCGCCGTTCTCACGTTTCGCCATGAAACGCGCCGTCGCCGAGGTTGCTCCACCCTCGGACAGGCAGTAGACCGAAGCACGGTGCGGCATCGGCATGCACCGAGATGAACAAGTCGGTGTTGTGCTTGCGAGCGAGGAGGTAGCAGAAAACTGGCGAGCTGCATCGGGCCGCTGAGGTCGAGGACGATTCGCAACTTGTCATCCGAACGCCAGAGCCGCGCATTGCGAATCTGTGTGGCCGAGACGCAGAACGGTAAAGCGAAGGCCGCACTGGCCAGGATCAAGTTCAACAACTGACATCTGTACATGATGAAAGCCTGTTCATGAAAAAGGCATGGTTGATTTTAATGTAATAACATAACATATGAAATCTACTCCCACGATGGACCTGCTCATGAATGCGCTGACTCTGCCGGATATCGCCGCGCAGGCCTCACGCCAAGCCCTGCCACTCGATTGGGTGGGCATGTGCGGCATTGCTCTTCCTGTTTTGTTCGATGGCCAACGGCTGAGTGCGAAAGCCGACGCCGGCGTTAGCCTCGATGATGGAGAGGCACGCGGAATTCATATGTCGCGGCTGTACTTGGCGCTTGAAATGCTCGAGCAAGAAAACCTGACGCCAGCCTTGTTTCGGCGAGTTTTGCAAAGTTTCCTCAAGACTCATAAAGGACTGTCCAACAGCGCGTACTTAAAAATTCACACCGATTTACTGCTCAAAAGACCGGCGCTGGTCAGTCCATTGGCCGGCTGGAAAACCTATCCAGTGAGCATCGAAGCACGTTTGAAAAACGCGATGTTCCACGTGGAACTAAAAATCGACGTGCCTTATTCCTCGACCTGTCCGTGTTCGGCCGCACTTTCCCGGCAACTGATTCAACAGCAATTCGTCGATGACTTCGCCAACAAGCCGCTGCAACACGCCGACGTGTTGACTTGGCTCGGCTCCACAAAAGGCATCGTCGCAACGCCTCACAGCCAGCGGAGCACTGCGAGATTGCGGCTTCGAGTGGATGACTATCTGGATGACTTGCCCTTGATCGCGATCATCAACGACGCCGAAGCAGCCCTCGGCACCGCCGTACAAACCGCCGTAAAACGCGCCGACGAACAAGCCTTCGCGTTGGCCAACGGTCAGAACCTGATGTTCTGCGAAGACGCCGCCCGACGTTTAAACCTGGCCCTGAAACGCTCCCCCGGCATCAACGCCTTCCACATACGAGTCGTCCACGCGGAAAGCCTCCACGCCCACGATGCCGTCGCCGAAAGCCGCTGGAACTGGGAGGCCGCATGATCCGTTGCCAAGCCTTGCGTTGGGGCGCACCAGGCCAGCCACTGACTCCACCCGTGGATTTCGAACTGGCCAAAGGAAGTCTCACCGCCGTAATCGGTGCCAACGGTTCGGGTAAAAGCAGCCTGCTGAAAGTCATCGCTGGTTTGCAAAAACCGCTGACCGGCAAAGTCATCTTGGATGTTCCACGCAAGGGCAGCCTCTCGTTCCTTCCACAGCAACAACATCTGGATCGCCAATTCCCCATCAGCCTGCAAGAGTTAGTGGCCGCCGGTTTCTGGGGTAGCACGCAGTCTCCCGAGATACGCAGACAACGCCTCAAAGCCGTGCTGGAAAACTGGTGTCTGAGCGGACTGGAACAGCGCCCATTAATGGCTTTGTCCGGCGGCGAATTACAGCGTTCCCTGCTCGCCCGTTTGAGCCTCGCCGACGCACCTTTGCTATTGCTCGACGAACCCCACGCCGCCCTCGACGAGCTCGGCCAGGCACTGCTCTGGAAACACATCCACGCCTGGCATGCCGAAGGCCGAACCCAGCTGATCGTGTGCCATGACCTGGCCGCCGTTCGCCAACACATTCCTCAAACGTTGCTGATCAAAAGCACCGGCTGCGTCCTCGGGTCGAGCGTTGATCTGATCCATCAACAGCCGCAAGCGCGGGTGGCCTGATGCTCGCTGCCGCTCATCTTTGGCAACCGTTCCACGAGTTCGTGTTCATGCGCCGAGCGCTTCTTGGCGGGTTGGTTCTGGCATGCAGCACCGCACCATTGGGCGTGTTTCTGATCCTGCGCCGCATGAGTTTGATCGGCGACGCGGTGGCTCACGGCATTCTGCCGGGGGCCGCATTGGGCTTCTGGTTTGCCGGATTGAGTCTGCCGGCGCTGACCGTCGGCGGCCTCGGTGCCGGTCTCGGCATGGCCGGACTCGCCGCCTGGATCACCCGTCGCACCGGCCTGCGGGAAGACGCCAGCCTCGCTGCGATCTACCCGATCTCCCTTGCCTGCGGTGTGCTAATCCTCGGCATCGCCGGCAAACGCCTGGACCTGTTGCACCTGTTGTTTGGCTCGGCGCTGGCGGTCGATGGCCCGACGTTGACGGGCATGCTCTGGGTCTCCGGCTTCAGCCTGATCGCCATGGCGTTCATCTACAAACCGCTGTTGCTGGACACCCTGGACCCACTCTTTCTGCAAACCGTCAGCCGACTCGGCCCCCTGGCTCACGGCGTATTTCTAACCCTCGTGGTGCTAAATCTGGTGATCGGCTTTCAAGCCATCGGCGCGCTGATGGTGGTCGGTTTGATGATGTTGCCCGCCGCCGCGTCGCGCTTCTGGAGTCGTCGCTTGCCGACGTTAATGGCCATCGCCGCCCTGCTTGGCTGCCTCTCGGTGTGGCTCGGACTGTTGCTGTCGTTCTACTACTCGCTCCCCAGTGGCCCGGCGATCGTGCTGGTGGCTGGCGGTTTTTATCTGCTGTCCGTGGTGTTCGGGCCGGTGCACGGTTTGCTGCGCCGCCCGCCTTTGCTCACATCCCAATGAGGTGTTACCCGATGCGCGTTTTACTCGTGCTGTTCAGTTTGCTGCTGTCGATGTCGCTGTCTGCTGCGGAAAAACTTCAGGTAGTCACCAGTTTCAGCATCCTCGCCGACATGACCCATCAAGTCGGCGGCGACCATATCCAGATCACCAACATGGTCGGCGCGGATGCCGATGCTCACACGTACGAGCCGACACCGGACGACGCCAAGGCGTTGCTCAAGGCCAAACTCATCATCAAAAACGGTTTGGGTTTCGAGCCATGGCTGGACCGCCTGGTGACCAGCACCGAGACCAAGGCGCCAGTGATCAGCGCGAGCCATGGCGTCATCCCGCGCTCCCTGGATGAGGACGGCGAGACGATTCCCGACCCGCACGCTTGGCACAATCTGGCGAACGCTGAGCTGTATGTCAGCAACATAACCAAGGCACTGATCGCCGCCGACCCGACGAATAAAGCCGACTACGAACGCAACAGTCAGGTCTACCTGAAACAGATCTACGCGCTGCTCGCCGAAGCCAAGGTCAAACTCGGTTCGCTGCCACCGGGCAATCGCAAAATCGTGACGTCCCATGATGCCTTCGGTTACCTCGGTCAGGCTTATGGCATCGACTTCATGGCGCCTCAAGGCCTATCCACTGAGCGCGATCCGTCAGCCGCCGAAGTCGCTGCACTGATCACCCAGATACGCCAGGCCAAGGTCAAAGCGGTGTTCATGGAAAACATCAAGGATGCACGCCTGCTCAAGCAGATTGCCGATGAAAGCGGCGCGCACATCGGTGGCACGTTGTACTCCGATGCGTTGGCGGCGACCGGGCCGGCCAGCACCTTCGTCGGGTTATTCGAGTACAACCTCAACACCCTCTACGACGCGTTGAGCAAGCCATGATCCGCAAGAATCCTTCGGGTCATTTGCCACTGATTGCCGAGTCAGCGTACGTGGACAAAACCGCCATCATCTGCGGCAAAGTGGTGATCGGCGAGAACGTCTTCGTCGGTCCTTACGCGGTGATTCGAGCAGACGAAGTGGATGCCTCGGGCGAGATGGAGCCGATCACCATCGGCGCCAACTCGAACATCCAGGATGGCGTGGTGATCCACTCCAAGTCCGGCGCGGCAGTGACCATCGGTGAGTTCAGTTCCATCGCCCACCGCTCGATCGTTCATGGTCCGTGCAAGGTGGGCGACCGCGTGTTTATCGGGTTCAACAGCGTGCTGTTCAACTGCGCAGTCGGTGACGGTTGCGTGGTCCGGCACAACTCGGTGGTCGATGGTCGCGACTTGCCCGAAGACTTCTATGTGCCCTCCACCACCCGTATCGGCCCGAAGACCGATCTGTCGCAGTTCCCATCGGTGAGCGTCAGCGCCTCGGAGTTTTCCGAGGATGTGGCGCGCACCAACGTCGACCTGGTGCGCGGCTACAAAGCCCTGCAGAACGAGTTCTGACCATGAGTAGCGTGCTGATTCGCAATGTCCGATTGGTGAACGAAGGTCGTGAGTTTGACGGTGATTTGTTGGTGAGCAACGGGCGAATCGTGAAGATCGCCAGCAGCATCCAAGGTGAAAATGCCGGCGTGGAGATCGATGCACAAGGGCAATGGCACGACAAACGTCTTAATGACAACTGTCAGGGTTTACCACTACGGTTTATGCGCTAGCACTCGAGAGCACCGACATGATTCACATCACCCTGAGCGATGGTTCATTGCGTGAATACGACCAGCCACTGTCGGTGTACGAACTCGCCGCGAGTATCGGACCCGGACTGGCAAAAGCAGCAGTTGCAGGTCGCGTGGACGGCATCCTGGTGGACTGTGAGTTCATGATCGAGGCCGATGCCCGGGTCAGCATCGTCACGCCTCAGGAGCCCGATGGGCTGGAGATCCTGCGCCGCTCCTGTGCACTGATGCTGGCCATGGCCGTTAAACAACTCCATCCACAGGTGCAACTGCACACAGGCACGGCGCTGGGCGACGGGTTCTTTCATGAGTTTTCTTTCGAGCGATCCTTAACGCAGACGGACCTGCCGCTGATCGAGGCTCGCATGCAGGCTCTGGCGGCGACCAATCACTCGATTCGCCGTCAAGGAAAGACATCGCTGTACCGCCTGGGGAACTTCGAATCTTCGACCGCTGGCCCGCATGTTCCCGCGACCAGAGTTCTGCAAGCGTTCACCCTCGACCACATCAGCGGTACGTTGCCGCAACGGATTTACGGTACGTGTTGGCCCTGTCAACAGGAGCTCGATAACTGGCGGACGCCGCCACACGTCATGATCGTCAGCATGGACGAACGTCAGGCGGATTATGCGCAGTCGGTGACCGAGGCATTGCGTCGAAGTGGCCTGCACGCCCGTGCGGATCTGCGTCACGAGAAAGTCCACCAAAAAATTCGCGAGCACAGTCAACACGTGCCGTATCTGGTGGTGATCGGGGAGAAAGAAGTAGAAGGCAGGTTTGTCAGTGTGCGCAGCCGCACTGGGGAGGATTTCGGCAGGATGAGCGTTGAGACGGTGTGTGAGTGGTTGAATCAGGCCCGCGCCTACACGGTCATGTAGGGCGCGGGTCTGCTGGCGAGCCTTTAAGCTCTCGGCTTAACAGTCCCGCAATCCTGCCCCAACCATACGGCGCGGCTTTCGAGGCTGCCCTTCTGCTGAATGCCGGTGGCATTAAAGGTGCCGTTAACCTTGGTGGTGAACTCACGATCACTGAGGAAAGTGGCGACACCGGCACCCTGCGCTTTCGGACAGCTGAAGCGGAATTTCCACTGATTCCCGGTGCGGTCGGTGATTTCCTGCTTGCAGCCCGACTGTGGATCGGTCAGTGGAATATTGTCTGTCTTCACCTGTTCCGGCGTCAGGCAAGCCCGAATCCCCTTGCCGCCCATGGTGATGCCCTGCTTCTCCAGCTGCGCACGCTGTGCCGGGGTCATCTGGCCCTGTAATTGGCCCAGGATCAGCTGCAAATCCGGGAGATTCTGGTCATCGACCTTCATGTTGCTTGTGGTCATTTCCCACAAACCGGGCTGCAGCATCTGCGCCTGAGCGGCCACAGGAAGTGACAAACCAATAGCCATGGCCAAACCCAGAAGACGAACGTTCATCGAGTAACTCCTGATCAGTAGTGGCCGTTAGACGTCAGCCAGTGGCTTCGGTTCATGAGCCAATTAAATAGCGACATTCTGCACGGAACATGGTCTGTTAAGCATTGAATCTTCAGGAGCAAGGCTGCCCCATGGATTACTTTGGACCGCATATTTTCGGCTACATGATTGCACTGCTTCACACGCTGGGCCTGATCGCTGCCATCCACGCCGTGCTTACCGTCCGGACCGCCCAGGGATCGATCGCCTGGGCCCTGTCGTTGCTGTTTATTCCCTACCTCACGCTCATCCCCTATCTTGTCTTCGGCCGCAGCGCCTTCGATGGCTACATCAAGGCTCGGCGCCAGGCCAACGAAGAAATGCGCAAGGCTATCTCCGAGCTGAACTGGCGCCCTTGGGTAGAAGAGGCGCTGACCGCTCGCGCCTCAAATGCTTACGCGTCCTTGAGGGCCATGCCGAAACTGGGGCGCATGCCGTGCCTGGCGAACAACGAAGTGCGCTTGCTGATTAACGGCCAGGCCACCTTCAACGCCATTTTTGAAGCCATCAGCAACGCGAAGGAAGCGGTGCTGATTCAGTTTTTCATCATCCACGACGATCGCCTCGGTCAACGCCTGCAAACCTTGCTGCTGAAGAAAGCCGCCGAAGGCGTGGCGGTTTATTTATTGTACGACCGCATCGGCAGCCATTCCCTGCCTCACAGTTACGTGCAGCCGCTGCGCGATGCCGGTGTCGAGGTCAAAGCCTTTGCCACCCGTAGCGGCTGGCTCAACCGCTTCCAGGTCAACTTCCGCAACCACCGCAAGATTGTGGTGGTCGATGGCGTACTGGGTTTCGTCGGTGGGCACAACGTCGGCGACGAGTACATGGGCGAGAAACCACCTCTGGCGCCGTGGCGCGATACCCATGTGCAAGTACGCGGACCGGTGGTTGCCTGCATGCAGGAATCTTTCGCTGAAGACTGGTTTTGGGCCGCCCGCTCATTGCCGCCGCTGATCCTGCCGGACGTTTACCCGGACGACGGCGTGCTCTGCCAATTACTCGCCAGCGGCCCAGCAGATTCCTACGAAACCTGTTCGTTATTCTTCGTCGAAGCCATCCATGCGGCAACCGAGCGAGTGTGGATCACCAGCCCGTATTTCATCCCCGACGAAGCCGTGTTCGCGGCGTTAAGGCTGGCGGTTCTGCGAGGCGTGGATGTGCGGCTGCTGCTGCCCTCTCGACCGGACCACCGGATCGTCTACGCCGCCTCCAGCCTTTATGCCTTCGAAGCCGTGCGCGCCGGCGTGCGGGTGTTCCGCTACGAGCCGGGATTCCTGCATCAGAAAGTGGTGTTGATCGACAGCGAAATCAGCGCCATTGGCAGTGCCAATCTGGACAACCGCTCGTTTCGGCTGAATTTTGAAGTGATGTTGTTGACGGTCGACAGCGCGTTTGCCGCCGAAGTAGAACAGATGCTCAACGATGACTTCGCCCAGGCCCACGAGATCGCCAAAGAAGAAAGCCGGGAGACCCACCGCCTGCAACAGGTCGGCATGCGGGTCGCCCGGCTTATTTCACCGATACTTTAAGGGTTGTAGATATCGTCTCGCGTCCATGGAAGTTCATGGCTACCATCGGGGTGAGCTTTCACCGCGAGAATCTGGTGCAGATTGATCCAGCCCTTGGCGAACGCGTAGGCGCATCCCGCCAGGTACAGCCGCCAGATCCGTAAGGCCTGCTCCGGCACCAGCCTGGAAGCCGCCTCCAGATTGTCTTCCAGGCGTTCACTCCAGTGGTCCAGGGTACGTGCGTAGTGCAGGCGCAGACTTTCGACGTCGACAATTTCCAGCCCTGCTTCGCTGATCTCGGCAGAGATCATCGACAGGTGCGGCAGCTCGCCATTGGGAAACACATACTTCTCGATGAATTCGCCTGCACCGCGCCCCACCGGACGGCCGTCGATGCGCTTGGCGGTGATCCCGTGGTTCATCACCAGGCCGCCCTCTTTCACCGCACCGAACAACGTCTTGCAGTACTCGGCCAGATTGGCGTGGCCAACGTGTTCGAACATGCCGACACTGACCACTTTGTCGAAGCGACCGTCCTGAGGCAGGTCGCGGTAGTCGAGCAGTTGCAGTTCGACCAGATCGTCCAGGCCTTCGGCAGTCACCCGTTCACGGGCAAGTTCCAATTGCTCTTTACTGAGCGTGATCCCGAACACCTTCGCACCAAACTCCCGGGCGGCATACCGTGCCAGCCCGCCCCAACCGCAACCGACATCCAGCAGGTATTCGCCTGGTTGCAGCCGCAGTTTGCGGCACAGGTGGCGGAATTTGGCTTGTTGGGCTTGCTCCAGCGTTTCGCTGCCGGTCTCGAAATAGGCGCAGGAATACGCCATGTCACTGTCGAGCCACAGCTGATAAAACGCATTGGAAAGGTCGTAGTGGTAGGAAATCGCCTTGGCGTCGGCTTCTTTGTCGTGAGCGGTGCGCACTGGCTGGCTGTCTTGATCACCGAGCAACGCCTGGCTCCACTCATCGCAGACGCGGATCACGTCGCTGATGGAGCCTTCCAGCTCAAGTTTGCCTTCGACAAACGCCGCTCCGAGCGCGTCCAGGCTTGGGTGAGTGAACTGGGTGACCATTTGTGGGTCCTTGACCACAATTGTGACGCTGGGCGTCGGCCCCAGGTTGAATTCATGGCCGTCCCAGAGCCGCAGGCGTAGCGGTAACTGCAGATTCTGTAAGGCCGGAGGAAGATGCGCGAGCATGGATAGCCCCTCTTGTTTCAGACGCCTGATGTGAGGGTAGACCATCCTTGAAAAATAACTGGATATCGAATTAATAGCCCTTTCTATGACTCGTAACGCTCGAACCAACCGTCGCGAACTCACAAAAGTGATTGCCCTCACCTAGATGACTACAAATTCGTCGCACAGTTCTGAAAACTTGAAATCGCCCGTGATCGCGCTGTTTAGAGCACTCACCAGGTGTACTCAATCCTCATCCTCAAGCTTGAGCAATGGTTCCTGAAAACGCAGTAAACGCCCGGCGTTCCCCAACACCAGCAACGTACTGAAGTTGTGCAACAGCGCAGCAATCATCGCTCCCGCAGCGCCAAGCCAACCGAAGGCAGCGAAGGCTACAATCGCCAGCGTCCAGCCCAGACCGATGATCACGTTAACCTGCAACGTGTGCCGGCATTGGCGACTCAAACGCACACATGTGCCGAGTCGACGCAGGTCGCTGCCGATCAGGACGATGTCGGCCGAGGCCAGTGCGATGTCCGCCCCGCCCGCGCCCATGGCTACACCGACCACACCGGCCTTGAGCGCCAGTGAATCGTTGATCCCATCTCCCACGACCATCGGCCGGAAGCCGCTGCCGATTTCCTTCAGCACGCGATTGAGTTTGTCCTCGGGCAACGCTTGAGCTTCAACGTCGCTGATCCCGACATCTCGCGCCAATGTGTGCGCGACGCTTTGCCGATCACCTGTCAGCAGCAACTGCCTACCTAACCCCAACTCACGTAGCTCGCTCAAAGCAAATCGAGCTTCAGGTTTGACGCTGTCGGCCAGCAACAGCCAGGCGAGAAATTCACCGTTGAGCGCCAACCCGGCAATCGGGCCATCATGGTCGGGGACACTTGAAGTGGCGATGCCCAATTGGGCGAACAACTCCGGACGACCGAGCGCCGCCTCGCCCTGCTCCGTCATCGCCACCACGCCCAGCCCCTGACGCTCGTGGATGTCGGAGAGCAGCAGAAAATGTTCCTGCGTGACCAACCCGGCGAGCGCGCGGCTGACTGGATGACTGCTGGCGGAACCGAGGCTGGCGGCAAGTTTGAGAACGTGGCTGCGATCCTCGAGCGGGCTGTCGATGGATTGCAAACGCAAGGTGCCAAAGGTCAGGGTTCCGGTCTTGTCGACCACCAGCGAAGTCAGGTCTGCCAACTCTTCGAGGAACGCGGAGCTGCGAATCAGAATCCCGTGACGAGCAGCCACCGCCACCCCGGCAATCGCCGTGGCCGGTGCCGACAACACCAGCGCGCAAGGGCAAGCCGCCACCAACACCGCGAGCATGGCCTGGGCATCGTTAGTGATGAACCAGGTCACGGCGGCCAGCAACAACACCAGCACCATGTAGCTGCCGGCGTAGCGTTCCAGCAAACGCGTGATCGGTGGTTTGGAACGCTCGGCACTTTGCATCAGCGCAATGACTTTGCCGAGGGTCGACTCATTGCCGGTGCGGGTCACCTCGATGCGCAGCAGACCGTCGAGGTTGATCGCGCCGCCGAACACGTGCATGCCGACGTCCGCTTCCATCGGTACCGATTCGCCAGTAATCGAAGCGGTGTCCAGGCTCGCCTGACCGGACAACACCCGACCATCCGCCGGCACTCGATCACCCGCGCGCACCTCGACGAGGTCGCCGGCCGTGAGTAAGCCGTTATCGACTTCGACGATCGAGCCGTCTGCCTGAACTTTGCGCGCGTGGCTGCGCGTCAGTTTGCCGAGGGCGTGAATCGCTTCCTGGGAACCGATCACACTGCGCTCCTCCAGCACGTGGCCGAAGATCATGATGATCGGCAGCAACGCCGCGGTTAGCAGATCACCCGTGGCCCACGCCCCCAGCATGGCCAAGGCAATCAATTGATCAGTGATCCCGTGCAGGCTCGGATAACGCAGGCTGTACCAGGCTGAACGCATCACGGGCACGGCCACCAATAACGAAGCAAAGCCCAGCAGCAATTGACTGACGCCCGTCTGCTCCGGCGACAACCAGCGCCAGGTCAGGCCGAGCGCGAGCAGGCCAAGTGCGAGCATGGCCAGGGTCAATTGCCGGGCGGCGCTGCGTTGTTCAGCCGAGGACAACATGCTCGGTGCGGCGGCGGTTTGGGCGGTCATTGTGCTGCTCCCTGAATGATCAGGCGGGAATCGTCTTTCGGATTGACCGTGGTCACCGAACCGGCCTGACCGAGAATCTTCGGCATCCGCTCGCGGTAGATGCGCAGCAGCATTTGCGGGTCAGTCCCTTGTTGTTGCGCCTTGGCCAGGCTCAATACCGTGGCTGTGTCAGCCGAGGCTTTAGCCAGCCGTTCGCTCGCTTGGGCGTGAGCGACTTGCAGCGTGCGATCGGCTTGTTCGTTGGCGGTCTGAGTGAGTTTCTCCGCTTCAGTGCGAGCATTGGCAACGGCTTTATCGGCTTGTTGACTGGCGGTCAGAACAGCGTTGAAGGCGTTGACCGCCGGGCCAGGCAGACTCGATTGCACGTCGACCCGCGTCACTTGAATTCCCAACCCCAGCCCGGTCGCGGTCAAGTCAGCCAGGCGCTGATTGATAGCTTGCACCAGATCACCGCGCAGGCGTTCGCGGCGTTCGGCAGCCTGACTATCGGCGCCGATCAGCTCCGGTCGAGCGACCAGAATAGTGTCCAGATCTCGTGCTGCAGTGAGGGCCACCGCGCTACGGGTTACGAGTCGATCCAGCGCCGGCAACACATGTTCGCCTTGAAGAACGAAGGCATACGGCTCGGTGACTTTGTAGAAAACACGCACATCCAGTTGCACAACGCCCGCGTCACCGGTGAGCAAATAACCGGAGCCGGCGAGTGCATCGCTGATCGGTGTGGCGAAACTCGCCACTCGGTCTGCCTGCAACGCGGCATCTGTGCGCAGCAGGTTTTCCACTCGACGCTCAATCACCCGGTCCGCCGCGGGCAACAAAATCACCTGCTCAAACGGACGGGGCCAAGCCAATAACAGGCCAGCATTCTGGATGCGATCCAGCGCGCCGAAGTGCAAAACCACCGCGCGATTTTGTGGATCGATCTGCCGCACATTAGAAAATGCCCACGCCAAAGCGGCCAGTACCGTCACGGCGTAAAGAGCCAAAAAAGCCAAGCGCCCCGCCTGAATCCAGGGGCTGCTTAACTCATTTGTTCCACGTGGAACTAATTTCATGGCTGCGACCCGGCCTTGTTATCAAGGGTCGGCGGACCGTCAACCAACACCCGGAATGGCGCGGCGTCGGTGCGCAGAATCAGTTTGGTGCCGGGCGTGACGATCGTGCCTAGCGTGTCGAGGGAGCGCAGCAGGTTGTAGAGCTGTGGTGACCCGGCATAGGCGCGACCATAAATCTGTGCGGCTTCGACGCGCGATTGTGCTTCGATATCGGCAGCTTTCACCGTCGCATCGGCTTGTACGATTCGCGCATCACGCTCGGCGGCAGAACGGATTTGCGCCGCTTCGCGCTTACCGATCGCCGTGCGTTCGGTGGCGATTGTTTCACGCTCGGCACGCATGCGATCGACCGTGGCCGTGAGGGTTACCGACGGCAAAGTCAGACGCTCGATACCGACTTGCAGCACCCGCACGCCATAAGTCGTGAGCAACTGCTGATCGATTTGCTGACGCAGTTGCGCTTCAAAATCAGCGATGTGTACTTTGTTGGCGTCGGTGTTCACCAGGTTAGCCAGATCAAAACTGCTGGCCGTGGTTTCCAGCGCAGAGCCAACAAACGTACGAATCTGCCGCGCGGCTTCGTCCGGCTGATTCTGTACGGCGCGCATGAAGCGTTGCACGTTGTCCGGATCGCCCTGTACCTGCCAGGCCACATACGCCTGAACGATGATGCGCAAACCGTCCCGCGTACCCACATCCTGTAAACCACTCGAGGTAGTGCGCAGTCGCAGATCGACGGGAATCGCCGCTTCAAAAGGAGCAGGCCAACGCCAGCCAAGACCTGGTTCCAGCAATACCCGCGACGGATTACCAAAACGCGTGATCACTGTCGCCTCCCCCGATCGCACTTGCACCAGGCTCGCTGCCGCGATGGCGAACGCCACCAGCAACGCCGCCCAGCCCATTCGCCGCCATGGGAACGGGCCAGCTTCTTGCGGATCACCGTGGTGGTGATGTCCGTGGTGATGCCCGCCATGGCCGTGATCGTGGCCAGTGTGGTCATCCTGATCGTGAGTGTGCGACTGGCTCAATTGGCAGCTCCTGGCTGAGCGGTTTTACGCGGCGGCGCAGCGTCAGCCGGCAGCGTGAATGTACGAAGGTCGATGGTCGGTGCGTTACTGCTGCCACCCAGGCGATGATCAAGCACCAGCAACTTGGCATTGGCCAGGCCCTGGGACAGTTGGCTGAAGTACTGCTCCAGCACGAAGGCCTGGCCGGCGCTGGCGTAGGCCTTTTGCTCGGCGCCGAATCTCAAGTCAGCCGCTTGGGCAGTGGCGTTGATTTCACGAGCGCTGGCCGTTGCTTGATCACGAGCGATGCTGGCCTGCAATTGCGCCTGGTTGGTGGCCTCCGCTGCGGCACCACGCTCGCGGGAAATCAATGCCTGGGCGCCAATCTGCGCAGCCTGAACGCCGTGATAGGCATTGGCCGCACCGGCCGGTGGATGAATCGCCTCGACCACGGTGGCGAGAATTTCCACGCCGCTGTCGAGTTTCTGCAAGTCAGCCTGTACCGCCCGACTAATCTCTTCGGCGAGCCCTACCCTGTCCTCACCGAGCAAACCGTCGAGGGTTCGCGAGGCGAAATCGTGGACCAGAATCCGGCTGGCGGTGCTGCGGATCAACGTCGGGACGTCAGCACTGTTGTAGGTCGCGGCCAATGCCGCTTGATCGCTCAGACCGATGCGATAAACGAAACGCACGTCCATGTTGACGATCTGGAAGCTCTGCTTGTCGGCTCGGCTGCTGGCGATAACTTGGGATTTGTCGTTCACATGGCTGGCGTCCCACAAGCGATTGGCAATCGCGGGCGCCGGGCCTTCGGCGGGTTCGGCCATGACCGGCGCCGGTGTGTCGCCAACACTGGTGGCCAACTCGTGGACCACACCGTTTTCGACGCTCAACACTCGGCCCAAAGGCCAGGGCAAACCCGCGTGCAAACCAGGACCGAAAACCTCCACCGGTTTGCCGAATCGCTCGTAGATACCTCGCCCTTGCATGGGGATTTCGTGAATGCCAGTGAGTGACCAACCGACAATTGCCACCACCATCAGCACCGGAAAAAACGCCCGACGCATGTAGGTGAAAGCCCAGATCTGCCGCAGGTCTATGCCGAAGCGGTTGTGCAATTCGTGCTGCAACGCCAGCAAAGGTTGCGGCGGCCAGCGCAGCATGTCGGCGACGAAGCTGCGCGCCAGCAAGGCAGGTTCGAGTTGTTCGCGCTGCGGGCTGAACAACGACAGCAGGGCGCGCAACAGCAGTTCGGCGGCGACGAGCCCCGGCAGCAGGCCGATCAGCACCGCCAGACGCACCGACCAGACTGAGGTTTCGCTACCCAACAACAGGCAAAAAGCGCTGAGCACCAGGCAGATGATCGCCACCCGAGTCATCTGCGCCAACGACGCTGCTTCGGGCCATTGGGCGACGTTTTCCTGTGCCAGTTGACGTTCCAGCACCAGCAAACCGAAGGCCAGCAAGAGCGAAAACGCCGCACCGACACTGACCGACAACCCCAGTGCGGCCGGCGGCAGTGCCAGATTCCAGACTTGTTCGATGCTCAATAACGTCAACAGCGACCAACCCGCGAGCCACAGTGTCGGAGCGCCGATCTGCACCAGCATTCGAAGCCATCGCTGGCTGAGCCGATCCAGCAGCCGTTCGTACCAGCCCACCGGGGCAACGACTTCGTCAGCAACGACGACCTGCACGACCGGATTCAACGCCCGCGCACGCCACTGCGTCACCCACCAGGCTGATTGCAAACCGGCGACCAGCACCAGCAAACCGGCGCTCTGATTGACCAGCAACGCGGGCCAGAGCGACTGCGGCGCAAACAGCCCGACAAAAAACGCCAGCAACCAACCTGCCGCCGCAAGAGCGCCCAGACCGATTGCGAACTGACGCAATCGTCGCCCTTGAAAAACCGCCTGCTGGAAACGCGGTAGCCCGGCTACTTGCGTCCCATCGACATCGAGATCGACTTGCATACCACCCCAGTGTTTATCGTTGCTCATATCGCATCACGTTACGGTATAACGAAAGCCGTGAAATTTCCGTTCTTAAATGCTCTATCTAAAGGCGCTCAACCTGTCGCTTGGCTGAAGCCTTGACCGAAATGCTGTGGAACGCACATATTACGTTCGTAATTTTACCCAAGGGCTACGTTTACCCATTCCGATCCCCGTTCACTCCAGGAGTACAACCATGAGCATCTATGACGTCGTGATTCTGGGCGGAGGCCCCGGTGGTTATAACGCGGCGATCCGCGCCGGTCAGTTGGGCCTCAGAGCGGTTTGCGTAGAAGGACGCGCCACGCTCGGCGGCACCTGCCTGAACGTCGGTTGCATGCCGTCAAAAGCGTTGCTGCACGCCTCCGAACTCTACGACGCCGCCATGGGCACGGAATTCGCCAACCTGGGGATTGAAGTCAAACCCACACTCAACCTCGCGCAGATGATGAAACAAAAGGATGAAAGCGTTGCCGGGTTGACCAAGGGCATCGAGTTTCTGTTTCGCAAAAACAAAGTCCACTGGATCAAGGGCTGGGGCCACATCGACGGGCCCGGCAAAGTCACGGTGACCGACAGCCAGGGCGGCAAGACAGAACTGAACACCAAGGACATCATCATCGCCACCGGTTCCGAGCCCACTCCCCTGCCCGGTGTGGACATCGACAACAAACGCATCCTCGATTCGACGGGCGCGCTGTCGCTGACTGAAGTGCCCAAGCATCTGGTGGTGATCGGCGCCGGAGTGATCGGTCTGGAGTTGGGCTCGGTGTGGCGGCGTTTGGGCGCTCAGGTGACCGTGGTCGAGTTTCTCGACCGGATCTGCCCCGGTGTGGATGGTGAAGCCGGCAAAACCCTGCAACGTTCGTTGAGTAAACAGGGCATCAACTTCAAATTGAGTTCCAAAGTCACCAGCGCTACAACCTCGGCGACCGGCGTTCAACTCAGCGTCGAACCCGCGGCTGGCGGCACCGCCGAACTGCTTGAAGCGGATTACGTGCTGGTATCCATCGGACGCCGGCCTTACACCCAAGGCTTGGGGCTGGAGAACGTCGGCCTCGCCACGGACAAGCGCGGCATGCTCGCCAACAAGGGCCATCGCACTGAAGCCGCTGGCATTTGGGTAATCGGCGACGTCACGTCCGGGCCGATGCTCGCCCACAAGGCCGAAGACGAGGCCATGGTCTGCATCGAGCAAATTGTCGGCAAAGCGGCCGAGGTCAACTACGACCTGATCCCCAACGTGATCTACACCAAACCCGAACTGGCCAGCGTCGGCAAGACCGAAGAGCAGCTCAAGGCCGAAGGTCGCGCCTACAAGGTCGGCAAGTTTCCCTTCACCGCTAACAGCCGGGCAAAGATCAATCACGAAACCGAAGGCTTCGCCAAAGTACTGGCCGATGAGCGCACCGACGAGATTCTCGGCGTGCACCTTGTGGGTCCAAGCGTCAGTGAAATGATTGGCGAATATTGCGTGGCCATGGAGTTCAGCGCCTCCGCCGAGGACATTGCCCTGACCTGTCATCCACACCCGACCCGCTCCGAGGCCTTGCGTCAGGCGGCGATGAATGTGGAGGGGATGGCGACTCAGATGTAAGGCTCGAAACACAAATGCAAATGAAAATGGCACAGCCTTGGTTGTGCCAAACGAAAGAATAGAGTGGTGACCGACACGATTTATTCTTTCAAGAAATACAGGCATTTTCAGAAACGACCTACATAAGTAGCTACCTCCTCTGCCTTAAACTCCCCCCCCATTCTGACCACAAGGAGTGAGCGCATGGCGAGTCATAGCTACATGACTATTACCGGTAAAAAGCAGGGGCTGATTTCTTCCGGCTGTTCCAGCCAAGACTCTATCGGTAACAAATGCCAGTTTGGGCATGAAGACGAAATCATGGTGTTGGCTTACGCCCATAGCATGTTCACGGGCAGTGATGGCAGCACGTCAGGCGGGCGAGGCAAACATATGCCTATTGCCATTACCAAAAACATCGATAAATCTTCACCACTACTGGCCAGTGCTCTGGCTGAGGGTGAAGAAGTTGAGTGCAAGATTGATTTTTATCGCACTGCTCCTGCCGGCGGTCAGGATAAATATTATTCAGTGAAAATAACGGGCGGGCGCATTGCGAATGTAACCCTTCAAATCCCCCACGCTATTCATATGTCTGACACAGAGCCGCAAGAGCTGGTATCCATTCGTTATCGAGATATTAGTTGGACGCACATCCAAGCGGGTACAAGTGCCTATAGCACGTGGGGAAACGAAGATGAATGAGACGTCATGCGATATACATGACGTCACCAAGGCCGCTTCGGACCTGGTTGCATTAGGCTGCACAGTAGGCGCTGCACATTTTCATGACGGTATCACGCAACTTCAATTCAATTCGATGGTTTCTTCCTATGCCAACGAAGTTATCAAGGCTGTTGATGAAGGGCTCATCACTGCGTGGGAGGGAGTTCAATCGATAACAAGTGAATATAAGGAGTTAACTTCCAAGGCGATTTTTTATGCTCAAAATGGCATTGGTGTTGTAGCCGGCGCCATGCAAGTTGAGGCAGGTGTAGCGGTTACCGGGGCCACAGGTGGATGGGGGGCGCCATTTGGTGGGATGTTTATCGCGCATGGCGTTAATAATATCTATGAAGGCTTTGGCAATATTTATAACGGTCCTGAAGCACCTGGTGTGCAGGGACCTGTGCGGCGTGCTTATCAAGACGCTTTAGGAGGCGAGTACCAGGGAGATATGCTCTATGGTTCTATGGACTTACTATTATCTGGCATTGGTATTCTTAGACTAGTACGCAAGCCTGAGTCGGTGCAGCTATTTAGGCATGACCCGATAAATCATGAAAGGGTGTACATACAAACAGGGAAGGTCGCTCTATTTTTCGAGGCTCTGGTTGATTACATCACATTAAATTCAATGCTTTCTAAAGAAAAATCCGAATAGACAAAAGGCGCTATTCCGCCATTAAAATCAAATTACGCCTCGTAATTTTTTGACTAAAAAACGAAACCAGAAAGAGCAGAGAAAAATATAAGTAACTATATAAGTAACGCGCAAAATTATGCCTTCCATCGGTATGAAGTATTTTATTACCCACACAATAACTCCCGTGTAAAGACCATTGCTCCCAAGAACCAAAAGAAGCAGTGTAAAATAGTAACGGACATTTTCAAAATTCATTTAAGATCACACTATTCCACGTAACCTTTTGACTAAAAAACGAAACGCGAAAAAACAGAGAAGAATATACGTAACTATATAGGCAACAAGCAAAATCATGCCTTCCATGGGTATGAAATATTCTATTGCCCGCACAATAAGTACCGCGTAAAGACCGTTGCTTCCAAGAGTTAAAAGAAGCACTGCGCAATAGTAACGAATATTTTCAAAATTCATGATTAGAGAGTTTCACACATATAAAACACAAGGCTAGTTTATCCACTAAGATTAATCAATTCCCTTTTAAGATTTGACCACTGTGTAGTATTTGGTTAACCCGTCTTCGCGATCTAAAGTGGCAAATGCTCCAACGGCAACGCCCCCGGGGTCTTCACCGTATGAATCGCAAAGTTGCTGCGGATGTCGCTCACGCCCGGCAATTTCAGCAACCGCCCCGTGAGAAAACGGTCATAGGCGCGCAGATCCGGCACCACTACTTGCAGCAGGAAATCCGATTCCCCTGACACCAGAAAGGCCGAAATCACCTCGGGCAACGCGGTCACGGCCAGGCGAAAGGCTTCGGCCTGTTCATCGTTGTGCCGCTCGACCTTGACCCCGACAAACACCGTCAGTCCAAGCCCCACTTCGTCGCGATCCAGATTGGCCTGGTAACCGCGTATCACCCCGGCTTCTTCGAGCATTCTTACCCGGCGCAAACAAGGCGAGGCGGACAGACCAATCTCGTCAGCCAGTTGCACGTTGCTCAGGCGACCGTCCCGTTGCAGGGCGGCGAGAATCTTGCGGTCGTAGGCGTCCAGTTTCATGGTTTGGCAGATCTTGATGGTTTACATGCAATTGAGTGGCAGGTTATGCCAACTCGAAGCAGTTTAGAAGCGAACTACGCAACCACCTGCCCTGCCCTTCAGCCCTAGACTGGCCGTACCGAATCGACAACGAATGGGGTGCAACGTGGCAGGACTCTGGGTGTTTTTCATGGCGCTGGCGGTGGTCTATCTGTTGCCGGGCCCGGACATGATCCTGTTGTTGCAAACCGGTGCCCGTCAGGGCAAAGGCGCGGCGCTGGCGACTGCGGTGGGTCTGGGCATTGCCCGTGGTTGTCATGTGGCCTTGGCAGCGTTGGGGTTGGCGGCACTGTTCAAGGCTGCGCCCTGGACGTTCGACGTGGTACGCCTGGCCGGGGCCGCGTATCTGCTATGGATCGGCATTCAATGCCTGCGAACCACAATGCTGCCGAGTTTGAACGGAGCAGACCCCACCACCGAAAAACCTCGCTGGCGCGCAGCGATCCAGCGCGGTTTGCTGACCAACCTGCTCAACCCCAAAGCCTTGCTGTTCTGCTCGGTGCTGCTGCCGCAGTTCATCGATCCACACACCGGGCCGGTGCTCACGCAATTCGCGACCCTGGGCGTGGTGTTGGTTGGCGTTGGTTTGTTATTCGACAGCGCTTACGCACTGACCGGCGCAGCGCTCGGCCGTTGGCTGCAACGCAGTCCTTCGGCCCAGCGCCTGCAGCAGTGGCTGTTCGGCAGCCTGTTGATCGGCTTCGCCGTGCGGCTGACCTTTGTGCAACAGACTTGAGCCTTACCGTGTCTTGCGACGGCGATTGATCAGCAACAGCGCCGCTGCCGTGAACGCTATCACACCGCCAATCTGCAACGGTTTTTTGTAAGGCCGAAGCTGCGCGCGCGCGGCATCAGTGGCCTGGGTCACATAGCGCTTGTCGACGTTCTGAAAGTCCGGCTCATGGCATTGGTGACCAAAATCGCCGGCCCAGACCACATATGGACCTTCCTCGACATAACGACGGTAGAACGCGCTTTGCTCTTGCAGGCTGGAGCCCCACGACGAAGCCTTGCACAGCACAGAAGCAAACGCCTGACTGCTGTGGGGCAGATGATCAGCGGCTTTGCTCGCCAGCGCCGTGGCGACAAAACGGTAGTGGAAACGCTCATCAGGCTGCGCCACCGTGGCTTGCTGGCGCTGTACTTCACCCTCGGCCATCAGCGGCCCGACCTTGAGCTCGGGCGCTTCCAGACTGTAATTGCCGCCGAACGTGGCGTAATCCGGGGACAGCTCGTAGCCCAACAACTGCATTCCGTCGAAACGGGCCAGTGTCGCGGCGTAGTAGTAGGCGAATGCCCGTTTGGTCGGCCACCATTTGGATTCGGCGTCGTGGCGCAACTGCCCGTACCACTTGGCCTTCGCCTGCAAGTCGGCGTTATCGAAATAGGCTGGCGCTTCGTCATACCGCTCTTCGCGCAGCAAGCGCCGCCCGAGCAAATTGCGCAGTTTCGCCGCCACCGGCAATGGCACGTAGTTATCGCGATCCTGCTGGCTAAGCGGCGCTGGCGCAGGCACTTGAGTGTCGACGTATTGCTTAAGCTCATCGACGGTCAACACCCGCTCGGCGACCGTGGCGGCGTCGAACCAATAGATATCTTTACTGCGATAAAGCTGATCGAACGCTTGCAGGTAATCCCCACGTTGCAACGCCAGGATCGCGCTTTCACCCTCGACCCGACACTTGGGCTGAAGCGTTTCGAAGTCCCAGTCTGGCGTGCGCCGCTCACCCCACGACTCATTCTGTGGGAAGGCCTGGGCAGCCTTGGCATATGCTGCGGCAGCCGCGTTTTTATCGCCATCGCGCACGGCCAGTTTGGCCCGCAGCCACCACGCCAGTCCGCCATCACCGGCGTGTTCGAGGAAGGCCTTGGCGCTGGCGTAATCACCCTGTTGATAATTCACCGCCGCCAGCCGATCAGCATTATCGAGGCTGCCGCGGGTGCTGTTTTGCAGCAGTTTGATCAGTTTCAATTCGTTCGGCGGTTGATCACCGAATGACCAGCCCAGTCGGCTGATCAACGACGCCGTGACCAGTTGCTGCACCGGTTTGCCCTTGAGCAAATCGGCCAATTGATCGTCAGGCATCGCCGCGAGGTCGGCCACCAACAGTTTCAGCGAGGTGTAGCCCACCGCCGAACCCTGAAGGTTTTGCGTGGCGTAGAGTTCGATGGCGCGGTTCCAGTCGCCGGCCGTGCGAGCGACGCGGGCCTCTTCGCCGAGACTGGCGACACCCAGCTCCAGAGAGTCGCTGAAACCGTCGATGCTTAGCTGACGGGTCTGCTCGAAAGCCTTTCGAGACTGAGCCAACAGGTCAGGGCCAGCGTCCGCTTCCGCGCTCATGGCAAACAGCGCCCGACCTAACGAGTAAGCCGCCCAGGTGCTGCGCAACGCCCGTTGATCCGCCGGCAATGCCAGCACCTTCTGGAAGTACTCGGCGGCCAGTCCATGATCACCAGCATTGAATGCCACCGCGCCGGCCAGATAAAGCGTGAGCTCAGCCGGAAGGCTCGCGCCCTGAATCTCGACCTCATGCGCATCGGTCAGGCTGCGTAACTGTTTCACCAGTGTCTGCTGCTCAGCCGTCAAACCGGATTGCTCAGCCTTATCCCGCTGTTCTGCGTAGTCGGGAGCATCCATGTTATAGGCGGTTTCGGTGACGTTCTTCAGCCCGGCGACCGCATGTCCGAGGCGACTGATTTCAAATCTGAAGTTCCCTTCCGGCAGCTCCGCCAGCGACTGGCCGCGGTTGTCCAGCAGACGCATAGGGAAATCCGGCCCACAGGCCAGCGCCGAACCCAGCGGCAGGCTGAGGCTCAGGCAAAGCAGATGGCGGGGCCAGTTACGGGTAAACATTCGAACCTCCTTGATCAATATGTGCGCAACGAGCCCAACCCACGGCGCGCTGCCCGCCGGCCGGTATTTGACCGTCGCGCAGGCGGGTGAAGGTAAGCAGATCGGGACTCTGTTGCAATGCATAACCGGCCAGCGCATCGGCACCGTCACAGCCCTGCACCACGAGTGTCAGGCGTTCGGGCCAGGCGCTGTCGAGGTTGCCCTGATTGCTGAGGCTGATGTCATAGAGGTCGTTCTGCACCGAGAGTTTCAACGTCAGTCGACTGTCGAGGGCATCGCCACGCGCCACGGCGCTCAGGGTCGTCAGGCTCCAGGCCCGGCGGTCGCTGGCCAGCGGCAAACGAAACCAGATCAGGCCCGCCAGATGCACCGGTGGATCATTGCGCAATTCGTTTCCGAGGCGGCTCAGTTGCTGCGGATCGGCGAGCAATTCCCGGCGTTTGCCGCCCTGCTCAATCGGCACTTCGCTTTCCACTACCAGCGCACCACGGCCCGACAACAACGCCACACCGTAGGCCGGCAGCGCCAGATAGAAAGGTTTGGAAGTGATGCGGCTCCAGGCCCTGGTCCATTGACGGGCCTGATCCGGGTCGAACAAGCCAAGACGCGGATCGCTCACCGCGTGCACCTGCAACACGCTGCTGTCGACTGTGGATAACAGCGCCGGCAATTCGGGACTTTCGAGCCAGGCCGGCAATGCGGTGATACTCAGCGCAATAGAAGCCGGCAGAACTGCGCGCAAGTGCGTAAGAAATTCGCGGTAGGCCGGTAGCCGAGCATTACCGGCATCGTGGTCGATTTCCACGCCGGAGAGATTCAGCCCCTGCCCTTGCCAATCGCCGAGCACCTGCTGGATCTGCACAATGACTTCGTCCCGATCCAGCGACTTGAGTTGGCCGTCGAGACGTATTACCGCGATCAGCGGCCGACCGTCGCGTTTGAGCAGCGCCGGATCAATCCGCGCCCTGCTCCAACCCGCCTTGGGAAATGCCTGCAAGGCCAGCACCCGCAGCGTGGAAAAGTCAACGCGGCTGTCCCTCAGCGCCGCTTCGTGGGCCGGTGTCCATTGCCGTTGCCAGACGTAGAGTTGCTGATCGAGCGCTGGCGCGTCCTCTCGTTCGCAACCGTTGAGCAACGCCACCGCGACAATCAACGCCGACAGACGAGCGAAAAAATACATACCGAATCTGATCCCTTATCGCAGCGGCCAGAAGCTGCGTTCGGCAAATGCTACAGGTCGAGGACCAAAGGCTGCGACCCCTGCGCCGGAATCGCACAACAAATCAGCACTTGTCCGTCATCCGGCACTTCGGCTGGCGGCTGTGGATAACTCACCTGGCCGCTGATCAGGCGAGTCTTGCAGGTGCCGCAGGAACCGCCGCGGCAACTGAATTCTGGGCGCAATCCACGGCTTTCCGCCAACTCCAGCAAACTGCCCCCGTCGGGTTGCCAGCGAGCCTCTTTAGCCGAGCGCTGAAACACCACCGGCACCGAGGTCGTAGCAGCGGGCGGTTGCTCGATGACCACCGCGTCGGGGTCCGGCACCCGGCGCAAGGTCGAAGGGCCGAAGGTTTCGGCGTGAATCCTTGAATCGCGGATGTCCAGTTCCCGCAGGCCGTCGTACAGCCCTTGGGTAAAACTGCCCGGACCACAGAGGACAAAATCCAGCTGATCGTAGTCCTCCACTTCGAGGAGGGTCTTGAGCAGCGCGGTGTCGATCCGCCCTGTCAGGTCGAAATCCTCACCCTCCAAGGCCCCGGCTTCCGGCTGACTCACCAGACGCAGCACCCTGACCGCATCACCAGCACCGTCGAGTAAGCGATCCAGTTCAGGACGAAACGCTTGATCGGCCAACGTGCGCGAACTCTGGAAAAACCAGGTCGGCCGGATGCGGCGGGTGCGCAGGCCTTGGTAAACCACCTCGCGCAGCATCGACAGCAGCGGCGTGATGCCGACACCGGCAGCCAGAAGCACCAGCGGCCGACGTTCATTAGGTGCCACGGTGAAATGCCCCTGAGGCGCACGAGCCTCCAACAGATCACCGACGCTCACCTGTTCATGCAAGTGCGAAGACACCAAACCTTCACGCTTCACGCTGATGCGGAAAAAATCATCGGACGGCGCACTCGACAGGCTGTAAGTGCGGATGTGCACCTCGCCGGCAATGTTGAAGCGCAGCGGCAAATGCTGTCCGGCCTGAAACACTGGCAACCCCGCGCCATCGGCAGGCTCCAGATAGATCGAGCGGATGTTGTGGCTTTCCTCTTTGATGCGCGCCACCCGCAGAGGCCGCCAACGATCGCCCAAGGCCTGGGCTTGCAGTCGGGCATTGGCCTGCTCCCAGGTGCCGGTCAGCAAACTGGTGGGTGACACGCCGTCGAAGCGCCACCGCAGAGCAAGCGCGGCGGGCCGACGCACCACGCTTTCCACCTCGAATGTCCACAAGCGCTCGGCTCCTTGAAACGCCTCGACCTGTGGGCCTTCAAGAATGACTTCGGTGCGACCGCTGAGGTGCAGCAGGTCTCCCGAATTGAAATCGATAAACAGCAAACCGGCCCGAGGATTGAGCAGCAGGTTGCCCAAGGTGTTGAAAAACAAGTTGCCGGCGAAATCCGGAATGGTCAGGCGATTGCCTTCTACTTGTACGAAACCGGCCTGACCGCCGCGGTGAGAAACGTCCACCGAACGTTGGCCATCGACGTCCACGTAACTGGCGACAAAGAACGTATCGGCTCCCGCGATCAGGGTTTTGGCCGCCTCATCCAGCCCGTTGAGGTGTTGCGCGATGCGAGTCGACGGATCCGCCAACGGTACCGAGCGAAACTGCCGCAATTGGATGTATTGCGGGCAATTGCCGAAAGACTGCTCAACGGCCACATCGAAGCCGCTCGCCTTCACCGCGCCGACTCGGCCGTTGAGACGATTGCGGCGGCGGGTGTGCAGTTCGATCCCCAGCAAGCCGATCGCCGCGCCCTCCGTCAATTGCGCCGGATCATCAGCGCCCGGCAGGCTGCGAAATTGCAATGCTCCCGGCTCGGGCGAGTGAGCGAAACCCGGTGGCCCTTCAAGAATACTGGCCCAGGGATTTCCGTCGGCATCCACTGCGCCGTACAACATGAACGGCAATTGCTCATAGAACGTGCGGTGCTGATCCGGCATCTCGCTGCGAATCACCTTACGACCGAGCACCTCCATTCTTTCGGCAATGCCCACATGAGCCTGCAACTGTTTCTCGCCAGCGTGCCAAGGTGAACGGTCCACAACGACTTCTCCCCTGCGCCATTGGCGCAGTGTGAACGACCCGACAGTGTCGGGCCGTAAGCATCAGGCAGTTTTTTGCAGACCGGCAACGGTGCGCGGCATGCCGACAAACCCTGGCAAGGCTTCGATCCGCGCCAGCCAGGCGCGGATGTTGGCGTAGTCCTCCAGGGACACGTTGCCTTCCGGTGCGTGGGCGATGTAGCTGTAGGCCGAAACGTCGGCAATGGTTGGCTCGGCGCCAGCCAGATACGGCGTTGCTGCCAGTTCCTGATCGATCACTTTGAGCACGGTGTGGGAATAAGCGATCACTTCTTCTGCGTTGTAAGCCGCACCAAACACCGTGATCAGCCTGGCTCTGGCGGGGCCAAAGGCAATCGGCCCAGCGGCAATCGACAACCAGCGCTGAACCTTGGCCGCGCCGACTGGATCGGTTGGCAGCCAGCGTCCATTGCCATATTTCTGTGCCAGGTAGACCAGAATCGCATTGGAGTCAGCCAACACGACACCTTGATCATCAAGGACCGGAACCTGACCAAATGAGTTGAGTGCAAGGAAATCCGGCTGTTTGTGCGCGCCCTTGGCCAGGTCGACAAATATCAGCTCGGTCGGCAGTTGCAGCAGGGACAGCATCAGTTCCACACGGTGAGCGTGGCCGGAACGTGGGAAGTTGTAGAGTTTGATCGCTTGCATGGTCGACTCCGCTGGGTAGTGGCGCTGTTGAACAGTGTTCAGCACCGATGGGGAGCTATCTTCCACCCGCAACCAAAACAACAGAATAACCAGCAAACGCAATCCATTATTTCAGCCAAAGAAATAATCTCACGCCTGCAAGGACGGATGCTCACGCAGCGCGCTCACCGCAAAATCCACAAAACTGCGAATCCGCGCAGGGGCCTTGCGCCCTCCCTGATAGACCACGTGGATAGGCAAGGGCGGCAGTTCGAAGTCAGCCAGGACGATTTCCAGCTCACCGGAGGCGACTTTGCTCGCGACCTGATAAGACAGAACCCGGGTAAACCCCAAACCCAGGCATGCCGCCGTAATGGCCGCCTGATTCGCCGTCACCACCAGCCGCGGTGCTGGTCGAACACTCAGCGGCTCTCCCCCTTCGAGGAACGGCCAGGTTCTCGACTGACCGATAGAGGACGTCGCAATAATTGGTGCCTGAGCCAGATCATGTGGATGCCGAGGTCGACCACGGGCCGTCAGAAAGTCCGGCGAGCCGCATACCACCCGCCGAACCTCACCCACGCGAATCGCGTGCTGATTACTGTCGGGTAACTCACCGATCCGCACGGCAACATCGATGCCCTCCTCGACCATGCTGACTACGCGGTCGACCAGCAACCCATTGATGCTGACTTCAGGAAACTGCGTCAGATAATTCACCATCACGGGCGTGACAAACAGCTCACCGAACAACACCGGCGCAGTAATCGTCAATTGCCCACGCGGTTGGGTGTGGCTGCCCGCCGCCGAGTCCTCAGCTTCCTGCACCTCGGCGAGAATCCTCCGACAGTCTTCCAGATAACGCTGACCCGCCTCGCTCAAATGCACACTGCGGGTGGTTCGCGTCAGCAGCAACGTGCCAATGCGTTTCTCCAACGCTGCCACTGCGCGAGTCACGCTGGCTGCCGACAGGCCCAAACGCCGCGCCGCCGCCGAGAAGCCTTGGTCTTGGGCGACGGCAGCGAAGACTTGCATTTCCTGGAATCGGTCCATGGGCGTGTCCTCAATTCAGATAAAAAAAATCGCAACCGTAGGCTGCGATTTTTAATGTTTCCATCACCTGTGGATAACTTATTCCACCGTCACCGACTTCGCCAGGTTACGCGGCTGGTCAACGTCGGTGCCCTTCAACACGGCAACGTAATACGAGAGCAACTGCAGCGGAATGGTGTAGAGGATCGGCGACAGGATGTCGTGGATGTGCGGCATTTGCACAACATGAGTGCCTTCGCCATTGGTCATGCCGGCCTGCTCGTCTGCGAAGACGATCAGCTCGCCACCACGGGCGCGGACTTCCTGGAGGTTGGATTTCAACTTCTCCAGCAGCTCGTTGTTCGGTGCCACGGTAACCACCGGCATGTCGTTATCCACAAGCGCCAACGGGCCGTGTTTCAACTCGCCGGCCGGATAGGCTTCGGCGTGGATGTAGGAGATTTCCTTGAGCTTGAGCGCCCCTTCCATTGCCACCGGGAATTGCGCGCCACGACCGAGGAACAGGGTGTGGTTTTTCTCGGCGAACAGCTCGGCGATTTTTTCGACGGTACCGTCCATGGCCAGGGCTTCGCCGAGGCGGGTTGGCAGGCGACGCAGCTCTTCAACCAATGTGGCTTCGACGCCTTTGGCCAACGTGCCGTGAACCTGGCCCAAGGACAGGGTCAGCAACAGCAGACCGACCAACTGAGTGGTAAAGGCTTTGGTCGAGGCCACGCCGATTTCGCGACCGGCCTGAGTCAGCAGAGTCAGATCGGATTCACGCACCAATGAGCTGATGCCGACGTTGCAAATCGCCAGGCTGGCGAGGTAACCCAACTCTTTGGCGTTACGCAGGGCAGCCAGGGTGTCAGCGGTTTCGCCGGACTGGGAGATGGTCACGAACAGGGTGTCGGCCTGCACCACTACCTTGCGGTAGCGGAATTCGCTGGCGACTTCGACTTGGCACGGGATGCCGGCCAGTTCTTCGAGCCAGTAACGGGCAACCATGCCGGCGTGGTAACTGGTGCCGCACGCGACAATCTGCACGTTACGCACTTTGGCGAACAGCTCGGCAGCCTGTGGACCGAACGCTTGCACCAGCACTTGATTCTGGCTAATGCGACCTTCCAGGGTGCGCTGCACCACGGCCGGTTGCTCGTGAATTTCCTTGAGCATGAAGTGGCGGAATTCGCCCTTGTCTGCGGCTTCGGCGCCATCGCGGTACTGCACCGACTCACGTTCGACCACTTGGCCGCTCAAGTCCCAGATCTGCACGCTGTCGCGGCTAATTTCGGCGATATCGCCTTCTTCCAGGTACATGAAGCGGTCAGTGACCTGACGCAGGGCCAACTGATCGGAAGCCAGGAAGTTTTCACCCATACCCAGACCGATGACCAGTGGGCTGCCGCTGCGGGCGGCGACCAGACGATCCGGTTGCTGAGCGCTGATAACCGCCAAACCGTAAGCACCGTGCAGCTCTTTGACAGTAGCCTTCAGGGCCACGGTCAGATCAGGCAGATCCTTGAGTTTGTGGTTCAACAGGTGGGCAATGACTTCGGTGTCGGTGTCCGAGGTGAACACGTAGCCCAAGGCTTTCAATTGCTCACGCAGGGCTTCGTGGTTCTCGATGATGCCGTTGTGCACCACCGCCAGATCACCGGAGAAATGCGGGTGAGCGTTGCGCTCGCACGGCGCACCGTGAGTGGCCCAGCGGGTGTGGGCGATACCCAGGCGGCCGACCAGCGGTTCTTCGGCCAGCGCCAGTTCCAATTCACTGACCTTGCCCGGGCGACGCAGGCGCTCAAGCTTTTGGTCATTGGTGTAGACCGCTACACCGGCACTGTCATAGCCACGATATTCAAGGCGCTTCAGGCCTTCGAGCAGGATGGCGGTGATATTACGTTCTGCAACTGCGCCGACAATTCCACACATGCTATTTCTCCTGACTGACAGCCGCGAGGATCAAGTTGATTCCGCGGGCCTGAATCTGATCCCGTGCCTCAAGCGGCAGGCGATCATCGGTAATAAGGGTATGGACGCTGCTCCAGGGCAGTTCCAGGTTGGGAATCTTGCGGCCGATCTTGTCGGCCTCCACCATGACAACCACTTCCCGGGCGACTTCAGCCATGACCCGGCTCAGTCCCAGCAGTTCGTTGAAGGTGGTGGTACCGCGAACTAGGTCGATGCCGTCGGCACCGATGAACAACTGGTCGAAATCGTAAGAGCGTAGTACCTGCTCGGCCACCTGCCCCTGAAAGGATTCGGAATGCGGGTCCCAGGTGCCGCCGGTCATCAACAGTACCGGCTCATGCTCAAGCTCGCTCAAGGCATTGGCAACATGCAGGGAGTTGGTCATCACGACCAGGCCCGGCTGCTGGCCGAGCTCCGGAATCATCGCCGCCGTGGTGCTGCCGCTGTCGATGATGATTCGCGCATGCTCACGAATCCGTGTGACGGCAGCGCAGGCGATGGCCTGCTTGTATTTGGACACCGGTTGACCAAGGTCGGCCACCAGCTCTTGAGGCAGGGTAATCGCTCCGCCATAACGGCGCAGCAGCAAACCATTGGTCTCAAGCGCCGCGAGATCCTTGCGGATAGTAACTTCCGACGTTTCGAAGCGCTTGGCCAGCTCATCTACACTGACTTCGCCCTGCTCATTGAGCAAGGCAAGGATGTTGTGACGGCGCTGAGGTGTATTGCGTTTCGACATGATTTGGTAAGTTTCGATTCGAAAGATAACGAAAGCAATCAAAACCTATTGGTGAAACTTCGTCAAGCGTGGGGCGATAAAAAGACCTGTGGATAACCCATAAAAAGATCGCTGCCTTCGGCAACTCCTACAGGGAATTCGTGTTCACTCTGTAGGAGCTGCCGAAGGCTGCGATCTTTTGATCTTTCAATCTGTGGATAACTCAACCCTTCTTGATTTTCTCAGGCCGCTTCCAGCCATCGATATTCTTCTGCCGCGCACGACCCACGGCCAACTGCGCGTTATCCACATTCTGCGTAATGGTCGAACCCGCCGCCGTGGTCGCACCCGAAGAGATATCCACAGGCGCAACCAACGAGTTGTTGGAACCGATGAACACATCTTCACCCAGCACGGTTTTCCACTTATTGGCACCGTCGTAGTTGCAGGTGATGGTGCCCGCGCCGATGTTGGTACGCGCGCCGATCTCGGCATCACCCAGATAGGTCAGATGACCGGCCTTGGCGCCTTCGCCCAAGTGAGCGTTTTTCAACTCAACAAAGTTACCCACATGGGCGCGTGCTTCCAGCACAGTACCTGGACGCAAACGAGCGAACGGGCCGGCATCGCTGCCTTCGCCGAGAATCGCGCCTTCGATGTGGCTGTTGGCCTTGATCACCACACCTTTGCGCAGGGTGCTGTCCTTGATCACGCAGTTCGGGCCGATCACCACGTCGTCCTCGATAATGACCTTGCCTTCGAGGATCACGTTGATGTCGATCAGCACATCGCGGCCGACGGTGATTTCACCGCGTACATCAAAACGAGCCGGATCACGCAGGGTCACGCCCTGAGCCATCAAACGACGACCGGCGCGCAGCTGATAGTGACGCTCAAGCTCGGAAAGCTGCTTGCGGTCGTTAGCGCCCTGCACTTCCATGGCGTCATGCGGTTGCTCGGTGGCCACCATCAGACCGTCGCTGACTGCCATCGCGATCACGTCGGTCAGGTAATACTCGCCCTGGGCGTTGTTGTTCGATAGACGGCTCATCCAGCCAGCCAATTGCGCGAACGGCAGCGCCAGAATGCCGGTGTTGCCTTCAGTGATCGCTCGTTCGGCTTCGTTGGCGTCTTTCTGCTCGACGATGGCAGTCACCTTGCCATCGGCGTTGCGGACAATGCGGCCATAGCCGGTCGGGTCGTCCAGTTCTACTGTCAACAGACCCAGTTGCTGCGGTGCTACTTGCTTGAGCAAACGCTGCAGGGTCTCGACTTTGATCAATGGCACGTCACCATAAAGAATCAGGACGGTGTCGGACTGAATGAAAGGCACCGCTTGAGCAACGGCGTGGCCAGTCCCGAGCTGTTTGTCCTGCAGGACGAAATTAAGATCATCAGCTGCCAGACGCTCGCGCACTGCATCGGCGCCATGGCCGATCACTACGTGGATGCGCTGTGGATCAAGTTGCCGGGCGCTGTGGATAACATGGCCGAGCATCGAATTACCGGCAATTGGATGCAGAACTTTCGGCAGTGCCGAACGCATGCGAGTGCCCTGACCAGCAGCGAGGATAACGATTTCTAAAGACATGACTGGCTACCAATCCTGGGTGGTCAGCGGCTGCGACCAGGTTATGAATATCTAAAAAGAAAAAAGGGTAGCCGAGGCTACCCTTTTTAATCAATCGCACAACAAGCGGTGGCCTATTAGTGGCCGAACTTCTTGCGGATCTGCTGGACGGTGCGCAGCTGAGCTGCGGCCTCGGCCAGACGTGCGGCGGCAGAACCGTAATCGAATTCTGCACCACGGTCATGCAAGGCCTTCTCGGCAGCCTTAACGGCTTCCTGAGCGGAGGCTTCGTCCAGGTCGGCAGCACGTTGCACAGTGTCGGCAAGTACCTTGACCATGTTCGGCTGAACCTCGAGGAAACCGCCAGAGATGTAATACACCTCCTCTTCCCCGCCCTGCTTGATCAGGCGGATCGGGCCCGGCTTGAGATTAGTGATCAGCGGCGCGTGACCCAGGGCGATACCAAGATCACCCAGTGCACCGTGCGCAACCACCATCTCGACCAGGCCGGAGAAGATTTCCCCTTCCGCGCTGACGATATCGCAATGGACTGTCATAGCCATCTGATTGCCTCAACCTAAATTAGCGCCCGTTGCCGGGCGCCGGGATTACAGTTTCTTGGCTTTCTCGATCGCTTCTTCGATGCCGCCGACCATGTAGAACGCTTGTTCTGGCAGGTGGTCGTAGTCACCGTTGAGGATGCCTTTGAAGCCAGCAATGGTGTCTTTCAGGGAAACGTATTTACCCGAAGCACCGGTGAAGACTTCAGCCACGAAGAACGGCTGCGACAAGAAACGCTGGATCTTACGAGCACGGTTTACCAACTGCTTGTCGGATTCCGACAGCTCGTCCATACCCAGGATCGCAATGATGTCCTTCAGTTCTTTGTAACGTTGCAGAACATACTGTACGCCGCGAGCGGTGTCGTAGTGGTCCTGGCCGATTACGTTCGGGTCCAGCTGGCGCGAAGTCGAGTCGAGTGGATCGACCGCTGGGTAGATACCCAGGGAAGCGATGTCACGGGACAGAACGACGGTGGCGTCCAAGTGGGCGAAAGTGGTCGCTGGCGACGGGTCAGTCAAGTCATCCGCAGGTACGTATACCGCTTGGATCGAGGTGATCGAACCGTTTTTGGTCGAAGTGATACGCTCTTGCAGAGTACCCATCTCTTCGGCCAGGGTCGGCTGGTAACCTACTGCGGAAGGCATACGGCCCAGCAGTGCGGATACTTCAGTACCGGCCAGGGTGTAACGATAGATGTTGTCGACGAACAGCAGAACGTCGTTACCTTCGTCACGGAACTTCTCGGCCATGGTCAGGCCGGTCAGTGCTACGCGCAGACGGTTACCCGGCGGCTCGTTCATCTGACCGTAAACCAGTGCCACTTTGTCCAGAACGTTGGAATCCTTCATCTCGTGGTAGAAGTCGTTACCCTCACGAGTACGCTCACCCACACCGGCGAACACGGAATAACCGCTGTGCTCGATGGCGATGTTACGGATCAGTTCCATCATGTTTACGGTTTTGCCTACACCGGCACCACCGAACAGACCGACTTTACCACCCTTGGCGAACGGGCAAACCAGGTCGATAACCTTGATGCCGGTTTCCAGCAGGTCGTTGCCGCCAGCTTGTTCAGCGAAGGTTGGCGCAGGACGGTGAATGCCCCAGCGCTCTTCGGTGTCAATCGGGCCAGCTTCGTCGATCGGGTTGCCCAGTACGTCCATGATCCGGCCCAGGGTCGCTTTACCGACCGGTACGGAGATGGCTGCGCCGGAGTCTTTGACTTCCAGACCGCGCTTCAAGCCTTCGGTGGAACCCATCGCAATGGTACGAACCACGCCGTCGCCCAGCTGTTGCTGAACTTCCAGAGTGGTCCCTGCCGCGCTTTGTACCAACAGCGCGTTATAGATGCTCGGTACGCTGTCGCGTGGAAATTCCACGTCGATAACGGCGCCGATGATTTGAACGATACGTCCGCTACTCATAGCTGGATCCTCTGAATATTTGAACCGTTAAACCGCGGCAGCGCCGCCGACGATTTCCGAGATCTCTTGGGTGATCGCAGCCTGACGCGCCTTGTTGTAGACCAGCTGCAAATCGCTGATCAAATCACCGGCGTTGTCGGTAGCGTTCTTCATCGCGATCATCCGCGCAGCTTGTTCAGCCGCGTTGTTCTCGACCACCGCCTGGTAGACCTGCGACTCAACGTAACGGACCATCAAGCCGTCAAGCAGCTCTTTGGCATCCGGTTCGTAGAGATAGTCCCAGTGGTGCTTGAGCGCTTGATCCGGGGTTGCCTCCAGTGGAATCAACTGCTCCACAGTAGGCTGTTGCGTCATGGTGTTGATGAACTTGTTGGACACCACGGACAGGCGATCAATACGGCCGTCCAGGTAGGCATCCAGCATCACCTTGACGCTGCCAATCAGATCATTGATCGACGGCTCTTCACCCAGGTGGCTGATAGCTGCAACGACGTTACCGCCGAAGTTGCGGAAGAAAGCCGCACCCTTGCTACCAACAACACACAGATCGATCTCGACGCCGTTTTCGCGGTTTACCGCCATGTCCTTGACCAGGGCCTTGAACAGGTTGGTGTTCAAGCCACCACACAGACCACGGTCACTGCTCACTACGACATAACCGACGCGCTTGATTTCACGCTCGATCATGAAGGGGTGGCGATATTCCGGGTTAGCGTTGGCCAAATGACCAATAACCTGGCGGATGCGCTCCGCGTAAGGACGGCTAGCAGACATACGCATTTGTGCCTTGCGCATTTTGCTGACCGCCACTTTTTCCATGGCGCTGGTAATCTTTTGCGTGCTTTTGATGCTCGCAATCTTACTGCGAATCTCTTTTGCGCCTGCCATGTAACACCTATCAGGTTAGCAAGCGGGAGCCTTGCGGCTCCCGCTGCGGCTTACCAGGTTTGGGTGGCCTTGAACTTCTCGATACCGGCTTTCATGCCAGCGTCGATTTCGTCATTGAAGTCACCCTTCACGTTGATCTTCGCCATCAATTCGGCGTGATCGCGGTTGAAGAAAGCAATCAGCGCTTGTTCGAAGCTGCCGATCTTGGCGATTTCAACGTCAGTCAGGAACCCACGCTCAGCGGCATACAGCGACAGCGCCATGTCAGCGATCGACATTGGTGCGTATTGCTTCTGCTTCATCAGCTCGGTAACGCGCTGACCATGCTCAAGTTGCTTACGGGTCGCTTCGTCCAGGTCAGAAGCGAACTGGGCGAATGCCGCCAGTTCACGGTACTGAGCCAGAGCGGTACGGATACCACCGGAGAGCTTCTTGATGATCTTGGTCTGAGCGGCACCACCCACACGGGATACCGAAACACCGGCGTTCACAGCAGGACGGATCCCGGAGTTGAACATGGCCGATTCCAGGAAGATCTGACCGTCGGTGATGGAAATCACGTTGGTCGGAACGAACGCGGAAACGTCGCCAGCCTGGGTTTCGATGATCGGCAGTGCGGTCAGGGAACCGGTTTTGCCGGTCACTGCGCCGTTGGTGAACTTCTCTACGTATTCTTCCGAAACGCGGGATGCGCGCTCCAGCAGACGGGAGTGGAGATAGAACACGTCGCCTGGGTAAGCTTCACGGCCTGGTGGACGGCGCAGCAGCAGGGAAATCTGGCGGTAAGCCACTGCTTGCTTGGACAGATCGTCATAAACGATCAGCGCGTCTTCACCGCGGTCGCGGAAGAATTCACCCATGGTGCAACCGGAGTACGGTGCCAGGAACTGCAGTGCTGCAGATTCCGAAGCGCTCGCGGCAACGACGATGGTGTTAGCCAGTGCGCCGTTTTCTTCCAGTTTGCGAACCACGTTAGCGATGGTCGATTGTTTCTGACCGATCGCTACGTAGACGCAGAAAATACCGCTGTTTTTCTGGTTGATGATCGCGTCGATCGCCAGAGCGGTTTTACCGATCTGACGGTCGCCGATGATCAGCTCACGCTGGCCACGGCCGACAGGAATCATGGCATCGACAGCCTTGTAGCCAGTCTGTACAGGCTGGTCTACCGACTTACGCCAGATCACGCCTGGAGCAACTTTCTCGACCGCATCGGTCTCGGTGTTGTTCAGCGGACCTTTGCCGTCAACTGGGTTACCCAGTGCATCGACTACGCGACCCAGCAGTTCCTTACCAACCGGAACTTCGAGGATGCGGCCAGTGCACTTGGCGCTCATGCCTTCAGCCAGAGACTGGTAAGAGCCCAATACAACGGCACCTACAGAGTCTTGCTCCAGGTTGAGAGCCATACCGAAGACGCCGCCCGGAAACTCGATCATCTCGCCGTACATTACGTCGGCCAGACCGTGAATCCGCACGATACCGTCAGATACGCTGACGACAGTGCCTTCGTTACGGGCTTGGGAGGTCACATCGAGCTTGTCGATGCGGCCCTTGATAATTTCACTTATTTCGGAAGGATTGAGTTGCTGCATTGCTCTGCTGCCCCTTCAAACTCAAGATTTCAATGCTTCGGCAAGGTTCGCGAGTTTGCCGCGAATCGAGCCATCGATTACCAGGTCGCCGGCGCGGATGATGACACCACCAATAAGGGTGGCATCCTCCGCAGCGTGCAGTCGCACTTCCCGGCCGAGCCGTGCACTGAGAACCTTGGCGAGTTTGTCTTGCTGTTCTTGGTTCAATGCAAAAGCACTGGTTACGTCCACGTCTACCGATTTCTCTTGTTCGGCCTTGTACAGGTCAAACAGAGCGGCGATCTCCGGCAAAAGCGGGAGACGGTCGTTTTCGGCAACGACGTGAATGAAATTCTGTGCCTTGGCATCGAACTTGTCGCCACACACGTCAATAAACGTGGTGGCCTTGTTTGCGCTCGTCAGTCGCGGGGCCTTGAGCACGCGCTGCATGGTGTCGTCTTGCGACACTGCTGCAGCCAGGCCGAGCATGGCTGACCAAGAGGCCAGTTGCTGGTGGGCCTGGGCGTGCTCGAAGGCTGCCTTAGCGTAAGGTCGGGCCAACGTGGTCAATTCTGCCATGATCGCCCTCGCTTAAATTTCAGCAGCCAGTTTGTTTACCAGCTCCGCGTGCGCGTTTTGATCGATTGTGGCACCCAGGATCTTCTCGGCGCCGCCAACGGCCAGAGCACCCAATTGGGCACGCAGCGCGTCTTTGACACTGTTCAGTTCCTGCTCGATCTCGGCCTGAGCCTGAACCTTCACACGGTCAGCGTCGATACGGGCTTTTTCAACGGCCTCATCGACGATCTGATTACCGCGTTTCTTGGCTTGCTCAATGATTTCAGCTGCCTGAGCTTTTGCTTCGCGCAGTTGATGACCCGCTTTCTCTTGGGCCAACTCCAGGTCGCGAGCTGCTCGGCTGGCAGCATCCAGTCCATCCGCGATCTTCTTCTGACGTTCGTGCAAAGCCGCGATGACCGGAGGCCACACGAACTTCATGCAAAACAGTACAAAAATGAAGAACGCAACGGACTGGCCAATCAGGGTTGCATTAATGTTCACGCCAACACCTCGCTCGTTCGTTGCACATCACACCAATTACTCGAAGGTTCGAGCAATTAGCCAGCGAGTTGACCAACGAATGGGTTCGCGAAGGTGAAGAACAGAGCGATACCAACACCGATCATGGTTACGGCGTCGAGCAGACCGGCAACGATGAACATTTTGACTTGCAGCATTGGAACCATTTCTGGTTGACGCGCTGCGCCTTCCAGGAACTTGCCGCCCAACAGGCCGAAACCAATTGCGGTACCCAGTGCGCCCAGGCCGATCAACAGTGCAACAGCGATAGCGGTTAGACCAACTACAGTTTCCATCTTTCCTCCCGACTTTTACGTCGTATGGTTTAGGTTTTTTAGATTTTAAAGCGGTAAAACAAATCGTTTCATAGCCCTGTTCGGGCACCCACTCGTTTGACCGAGTGGGACATCAGACCAGTCGAGACTGGTCTTAATGGTTCTCTTCGTGCGCCATCGACAGGTAAACGATGGTCAGCATCATGAAGATAAACGCCTGCAGGGTAATGATCAGGATGTGGAACACAGCCCACGCCCACTGCAGAACTACGCCCAGGCCGCTAAGCCAGAGCAGACCGCTGCCGAACATCACAGCGATCAGAATGAAGACCAGTTCGCCGGCGTACATGTTGCCGAACAGACGCAGTGCCAGAGAGATTGGCTTGGCGATCAGTGTTACGAACTCCAGCAGGAAGTTCACCGGGATCAGCAGGGCTTGAACGAGGATGTTCTTGCTGCCGAAAGGGTGCAGGGTCAGTTCGCCGATGAAACCGCCGATGCCCTTGACCTTGATGCTGTAGAAAATGATCAACGCGAACACCGACAGGGCCATGCCCAGGGTAGCGTTCGGGTCAGTGGTCGATACGGCACGGAACGGAATGTGCGAATCGCCAGTGATCAGGACGGCCAGGTGAGGAATCCAGTCGACTGGTATCAGGTCGACGGCGTTCATCAGGAAGACCCAGACGAAGATGGTCAGTGCCAACGGTGCAATCACCGGGCTACGGCCATGGAAGCTGTCTTTCACGCTGCCATCGACGAATTCGACCAATACTTCAACGAAGTTCTGCAAAGCACCAGGCTGACCGGAAGTCGCTTTCTTTGCCGCCATGCGGAAAAGAAGAACGAAGATCAGACCCAACGCGACCGACCAGCCGAGAGTATCGACGTGGAAAGCCCAGAAGCCCATTTCTTTGGCTTCTGCTGCGGTGTGGGCAAAACCCCACCCGCCAGTTGGGTGCTGACCGAAGGTCAGGTTTTGCAAGTGGTGCTGGATATAGCCCGAAGCGGTTGTCTCTGCCATGGTTGCCTCAAACGCCCTAAGGTCTCGAAAGTCTTGTTCTCATCAGCAGGGGCGCGAACCAGCTGACCAGTTGGGTCAACACGAAGACGCCGAATACAGCTAGCGGCGCCAATGGCTTCACACCTGCAAACGTCAATGCAAAGAGCACTGCCGTCAAAATTAGTTTGCCCGCCTCGCCGGCATAAAAAGACCGGACGATGGCTTGAGCTGCTCGGGCGCCGGAAAACCGAAATGCCCTGTGAGCGAAATAAACATTGGGCAGCAAGGCTATCAGGCCTCCGCAGAGTCCTGAGTACCCGGCTACGACTCCATGCCAGTACCAGAGCGCCAAAGCGGCTAGTACCAAAACGACAAATTGAGCCAGCAAGACCGGAAAAACTGCCAGGCGATGGAACGGCAAGCGGTTTGGCGTGCGGCTCTCCATCGTTTTTGCTCCCCAATGATCGGCTGCCAGAATTCAATAACTTGGCATAATTTGTGCCGACAAAATGCGCGCAGAGTATAGGGGCGGTTCTGCCCCTATTCAACTGTCAGGTAGTGATTTCCGACTGCACGCTACATGAGGAAATGTTTCAACGAATGTGTGCAAGCACACCTTGAAGCTCATCGAGGGAGTTGTAACCGATCACCAACTGCCCCTTCCCCTTTTTACCGTGGCGGATCTGCACCGCAGAGCCTAGGCGCTCAGCCAGACGCTGTTCGAGTCGAGCAATATCCGGGTCCTGCTTTACCGGTTCAGCAGGTTCCTGTTTACCACTCAACCACTGGCGAACCAGTGCTTCAGTCTGGCGTACAGTCAGCCCCCGTGCGACAACGTGTCGCGCCCCTTCAACCTGTTGATTTTCCGGTAAACCGAGCAAAGCACGGGCATGACCCATTTCCAGGTCGCCGTGGGATAGCATGGTTTTGATGACTTCCGGCAACGCGATCAAGCGTAGCAGGTTGGCCACGGTCACGCGGGATTTGCCCACGGCTTCGGCCACTTGTTGCTGCGTCAGCTGGAATTCCTGCTGCAAACGCTGCAAAGCCACCGCTTCTTCAATCGGATTGAGGTCTTCGCGCTGGATGTTCTCAATCAGGGCCATGGCGATCGCAGTTTCATCCGGTACATCGCGAACCATTGCCGGTATGGTTTCCTGCCCAGCCTGCTGACTGGCGCGCCAACGGCGTTCGCCGGCGATGATTTCGAATCGGCCGCTGCCGATCGGACGAACCACGATCGGCTGCATCACGCCCTGAGCCTTGATCGACTGCGCCAGCTCTTCCAGCGCCTGAGGATCCATATCCCGGCGCGGCTGGTACTTGCCGCGCTGAATCAGGTCCAGGGGCAGGTGCTGCAGTTCGCGCTGATCAGCCTGCACCGCTTGTTCTTCCAGCGAGCTGACAGTCGGACCACTCAGCAGTGCATCCAGTCCACGTCCGAGACCTCGTTTCTTGACGGCCATGGGGATTCCTTAAGTTGCCTGAGCAGCGGCAGTGCGTGAGTTTTTGCGTTGACGACGAACCATCTCGCCCGCCAATGCCAGATAGGCAATGGCGCCCCGCGATGATTTGTCGTACGCCAGCGCTGGCATGCCATAGCTTGGTGCTTCGGCCAGGCGAATGTTGCGCGGAATCACCGTGTCATAGAGCTGCTCGCCGAAGTGTTCCTTGAGCTGCGCCGAAACATCGTTCATCAGGCTCAGGCGCGGGTCATACATGGTCCGCAACAGGCCTTCGACTTTCAGGTTCGGGTTCAGCAACTCAGCGATGCGCTTGATGTTATCCACAAGGTCGCTCAAACCTTCGAGCGCGAAGTACTCGCACTGCATGGGGATAATCACCCCGTCAGCCGCAACCAGTGCGTTAAGCGTGAGCATCGACAACGACGGCGGACAGTCGATCAAAATGTAATCGTAGTTTTCACGGATCGGCGCCAACGCACTGCGCAGGCGGCTTTCCTTCATCTGCATTTCCAGCAGAACCACTTCGGCCGCGGTCAGGTCGCGGTTGGCCGGCAGCAGTTGGTAACCACCATGCTCGGAATAGTGCATGGCCTGGGCCAGATCGCATTCGCCGATCAGCAGGTCGTAGACCGAGTTTTCCAGGCCGTGTTTATCCACACCGCTACCCATGGTGGCGTTGCCTTGTGGATCGAGATCGATCAACAGCACCCGGCGCTTGGTAGCGACCAGGGAAGCTGCGAGGTTGATACAGGTGGTGGTCTTGCCCACACCACCCTTTTGGTTCGCTATCGCGAATACCTTAGCCATTCTTGCTTGTGTTCCCAATCATGCCGTGCGGCGCAGTATCAGCAGATGGCGTTGGCCTTGGCAACCGGGTACGGCCAGGGCGTGTTCGCTATCGAGGTGGAAGTCTGCCGGCAATGCTACCAGCTCATCGGCGGGATGAACGCCCTTCATTGCCAGCCAACGTGTTTCGGTGTCGCCGAGGTGGCGAGTCCAGTTGCTGAAGTTCTCCATGCTGCTGAACGCCCGGGAAATGATCCCGTTGAATGGCTGATCAGGCTGAAAAGCTTCGACGCGACTGTGGATAACTTGCAGGTTATACAGTTTGAGTTCGAGTTTGACCTGGGTCAGGAAACGGGTTTTCTTGCCGTTGCTGTCCAGGCAGGTCACTTGGGACTCTGGAAACAGGATGGCCAACGGAATACCTGGCATGCCGCCACCGCTGCCGACGTCCAGCCAGCGACCGTTTTCGACGAATGACATCACGCTCAAACTATCGAGCAAGTGACGGGAAACCATTTCATCCGGATCGCGCACGGCGGTCAGGTTGTAAGCCTTGTTCCATTTGATCAACAGGGCCAGATAACCCAGCAGCTGAGCATGCTGGGTTTCTGTCAGCGTGACACCGAGCTGGCGAGCACCTGTGGATAACTCTTCTGCGTGTTGCGAGGTGACCAACGAACTCAAGCGCTTTGCTCCAACTGACGGCCCGCGCCGCGTTTTTTCAAATGAATCATCAACAGCGAAATCGCTGCCGGCGTCACACCCGGGATACGCGACGCCTGGCCCAAGGTCTCCGGACGGGTCGCACCGAGTTTGCTCTGGATCTCTTTGGAGAGACCGGAAATATTCGTGTAATCGATATCCACAGGCAGTTTTGTGTCTTCGCTGGCCCGCAGACGAGCGATTTCATCCTGCTGACGATCGATGTAACCGGCGTATTTGGTCTTGATTTCGACCTGCTCGGCGACTTGTGGATCTTCTGCGCCGCCGCCGGTCACGGCAATCAGACCAACGTAGTCGATTTCCGGACGGCTCAGCAGGTTGAGCAAGTTGTATTCGTGGGTCAGCGGCGTGCCGAACTTCTCGGAAATCGCATCGCCTTGCTCGGTGCCCGGGCGAACCCAGGTACTTTTCATGCGTTGCTCTTCCAGCGTGATGCTCTCGCGTTTGGTGCAGAACGCAGCCCAACGCGCGTCATCCACCAGACCCAGTTCGCGACCTTTTTCGGTCAAGCGCAGGTCGGCGTTGTCTTCGCGCAGGATCAGGCGGTATTCGGCGCGGGACGTGAACATCCGATACGGTTCCTGGGTACCCAGGGTAATCAGGTCGTCGACCAACACTCCGATGTACGCCTCGTCGCGACGCGGACACCAGGCGTCTTTGCCCTGAGCACGTAGTGCGGCGTTGGCCCCGGCCAGCAAACCCTGGGCGCCGGCTTCTTCGTACCCGGTAGTGCCGTTGATTTGCCCGGCGAAGAACAGACCGCCGATGACTTTTGTTTCCAGGTTGTACTTCAGGTCACGCGGGTCGAAGTAGTCGTATTCGATGGCGTAGCCCGGGCGAACGATGTGCGCGTTTTCCATACCGCGGATCGATTGCACGATCTGCAGTTGCACGTCGAATGGCAGGGATGTGGATATCCCGTTCGGGTACAGCTCGTTGGTCGTCAGGCCTTCGGGTTCGATGAAGACCTGATGGCTATCCTTGTCGGCAAAGCGATGGATCTTGTCTTCGATCGACGGGCAGTAACGCGGGCCGATCCCTTCGATCACACCGGAATACATCGGCGAACGATCAAGGTTGGCGGCAATGATTTCGTGGGTACGTGCGTTGGTGTGGGTAATCCAGCAACTGACCTGTTTCGGATGCTGCTCTTTGGAACCCATGAACGACATCACCGGGATCGGTGTATCGCCGGCTTGCTCGGTCATCACCGAGAAATCCACAGTACGACCGTCGATACGCGGTGGTGTGCCGGTTTTCAGGCGACCCACGCGCAATGGCAATTCACGCAAACGGTGAGCCAGGGCGATCGACGGCGGATCACCGGCACGGCCACCGGAAAAATTCTGCAAGCCGATGTGGATAAGTCCACCGAGGAAGGTGCCAGTGGTCAACACCACGGAATCCGCGAAGAAACGCAGGCCCATTTGGGTGACAACACCGCGCACTTGTTCCTGCTCGACGATCAGGTCGTCGGCGGCCTGTTGAAATATCCACAGGTTCGGCTGGTTTTCGAGGATTTCGCGGACAGCGGCCTTGTACAGAACCCGGTCAGCCTGAGCGCGGGTTGCCCGCACGGCCGGGCCTTTGCGGCTGTTCAATACGCGAAATTGAATACCACCTTTATCGGTAGCCATGGCCATCGCGCCGCCGAGGGCATCGATTTCCTTGACCAGATGGCTTTTGCCGATCCCACCGATAGCGGGGTTGCAACTCATGGCACCGAGGGTTTCCACGTTATGCGTCAGCAACAGGGTTTTTGCACCTATTCGTGCTGAGGCCAGTGCTGCCTCGGTACCGGCATGACCGCCGCCGATGACGATCACTTCAAAACGGGAAGGGAAATCCACCACGCACCTCGTGCCTGCTTCAGTTAGGTAATCAGGAATAGTTTGAGCTCAGGTTTTTGGACCTGGCCGGCAAGTATAGGGACTTCGCCCTTCCTAAAGAACCCTTTGCACAAAATTTAACCAGCTGTGGAGAAGTCGCGGTTATAGAAATTAAAAAGAAAGAAATTTATTAAATCTTTGTTTTTATGTTTATTTCTACTGAGGCACGTTTCTGTGGATAGATCTCTACAGGCCTTTATATTCAATGTGTACAGAGATTCAAAACCCTGTGGTCATGTGCCAAGGAGGCCCTTGGATAACCTGTTTAAGCCTGTGGATTAAAGGGGTGCTTATCCACAGGGGCGGTTATCTTCAGTTTTGAGGCCCTGTTATCAACTGCCCTTAGAGGCAGTTATTCACAGGGCTTAATCCACAGAAAACTGCCGAATAAGCAAATCCAGGGCACGGGAAATCCGCTCAAGCAGAAAGAATCTGCTCAGCACAGGAAGAGAATTCAAGAAAAGGAGGGAGCAGACAGGCACGAATGGCCTGTCTGTGGACAACGGGGAAGATTATTTACCGATACAGAAGCTGGAAAAGATCCGTCCCAGCAGGTCATCGGAGCTGAATGCACCAGTGATTTCACCCAACGCGTGTTGGGCTTGTCGCAAATCCTCGGCTAACAGTTCACCGGCACCCGCCAGTGTCAGCTGTGCACGGCCGTGCTCAAGGGAAGCACTGGCGTGACGCAACGCTTCAAGGTGACGCCTGCGAGCACTGAAGCTGCTTTCCGAGGTCTGTTCGTAGCCCATGCAGGCCTTGAGGTGGTCGCGCAGCAATTCCAGCCCTTCACCTGCAGATTTGGCGCTCAGGCTGATGGTGACGTGGCCATCTTCGCTGACTTCCAGGGCAATGGCTTCGCCAGTGAGGTCAGCCTTGTTTCGGATCAGCGTGACTTTCGCCGGATCCGGACGGATTTCCAGAAATTCAGGCCATAACGCGAACGGATCAAGTGCCTCAGGAGCCGTAGCATCGACGACCAACAGGACTCGATCAGCCTCGCCGATTGCTTTCAGTGCCCGTTCGACACCGATTTTTTCTACCTGGTCGTCGGTATCTCGCAGGCCTGCAGTGTCGACCACATGCAGCGGCATACCATCGATGTGGATATGTTCACGAAGAATATCCCGGGTGGTGCCGGCAATCTCGGTGACGATAGCGGCTTCACGACCGGCCAATGCATTCAGCAGGCTGGATTTACCGGCATTCGGCCGGCCGGCGATCACCACGGTCATCCCGTCACGCAGCAAGGCACCCTGTCCGGCTTCCCGTAGTACGGTGGATAACTCGTCACGTACTTTGTCGAGCATGCTCAATACGTGACCATCGGCGAGGAAGTCGATTTCTTCTTCAGGGAAGTCGATCGCCGCTTCGACATAGATGCGCAGGCCAATCAGTTGCTCTGTGAGGTTATGCACACGCTCGGAAAATGCGCCTTGCAAGGAACGCAGGGCATTTCGTGCAGCCTGTGCAGAACTCGCCTCGATCAAGTCAGCGATGGCCTCGGCCTGAGCCAGGTCGAGTTTGTCGTTGAGGAACGCGCGCTCGCTGAATTCACCCGGCCGGGCTAACCGACAGCCCAATTCCAGGCAACGCTTGAGCAGCATATCCAGAACTATGGGACCACCGTGGCCCTGGAGCTCCAGCACATCTTCGCCGGTAAATGAGTTCGGGCCGGGAAAATACAGGGCGATGCCTTGATCCAGCACCTCATCGTTTTCACTGAGGAACGGGCCGTAGTGGGCAAACCTTGGCTTGAGTTCACGACCGCTGAAAGCCTTGGCCGCAACACTCGCCAGCGGCCCGGAAATACGGACGATGCCCACACCGCCGCGACCTTGAGCGGTGGCGACGGCGGCGATGGTTTCACGAGGAACGCTCATAAACCGTTATCCAGACAAAAGTGACAGATAGCAAAACGCCCCACTAGGGGGCGTTTTGAGTGGTTATCCACAGTGTAAATCAGGCAGCTGCTTTGGTAGCTGCTTCGATCTTACGAGTGATGTACCACTGTTGGGCGATCGACAGGCAGTTGTTCACTACCCAGTACAGCACCAGACCAGCCGGGAACCACAGGAAGAAGAAGGTGAAGATGATAGGCATCAGCTTCATTACCTTGGCCTGCATCGGATCCGGAGGAGTCGGGTTCAACTGCTGCTGGATGAACATGGTTGCACCCATGATGATCGGCAGAATGAAGAACGGATCCTTGATCGACAGGTCAGTAATCCACAGCATGAACGGCGCTTGGCGCATTTCAACGCTTTCCAGAAGAACCCAGTACAGCGAAAGGAAAACCGGCATCTGCACGAGGATTGGCAAGCAACCACCCAGCGGATTGATCTTCTCTTTCTTGTACAGCTCCATCATGGATTGCGACATTTTCTGCCGGTCGTCGCCATGTTGCTCTTTCAGCGCGGCCAGTTTCGGTGCCACTGCACGCATGCGCGCCATGGATTTGTAGCTGGCAGCCGACAGCGGGAAGAAGATCCCCTTGATCAGCATGGTCAGGAAGATGATCGACCAGCCCCAGTTACCGACCAGCGCGTGGATGTGTTGCAGCAGCCAGAAGATTGGCTGGGCAATGAACCACAGAATGCCGTAGTCGACGGTCAGTTCCAGACCTGGGGACAACTCTTTCAGCACAGCCTGACTTTTCGGACCGGCATACAGAACGGCACTGGTCTCGGCTTTTGCACCTGGCGCGACAGTCATTGCCGGAGCGGTGTAGCCGATGATGTAGTTGCCTTTGCTGTCTTTACGGGTCTGGACGAGGTTGTTCTCGCCTTTCGCCGGAATCCACGCGGTCACGAAGTAGTGCTGCAACCATGCAACCCAACCACCGTTAACGGTTTCTTTCAGCTGTGCCTTGTCCATGTCCTTCATGGACACTTTCTTGTACGGCTCGTTACTTGTCCACAGGGCAGCGCCCAGGTAAGTCGCGGTGCCGGTGGCGGTGCTGGAAGAAGGATCGGAGCTGGCGTCACGCTTCAATTGCGCGAACATTGCACCGGACCAAGGCTGGGCACTCTGGTTATCGATCAGGTAGGAAACGGTTACGTCATACAGGCCACGTTTCAGGGTGAAACGCTTGATGTAGTTGACGCCGTCCTTGCTGAACTTCAGGTCTGCGACCAATTGGTCCTGACCGTCAGCCAGTTGGTAAATCTTCTTCTCCGAGGAGTAAACCGGACGGCCGGCAGGACTGGCGTCCGGACCGTTGGTGCCGATCAGACCGCTCTGGGCCAGATAAGTCCGCTCGTTGCCGTTATCGAACAACTGGAATGGAATTTCCGGATGGTCCTGGCGACGTGGATACAGCGGCAGCGTCAACTGGGCAACATCGCCACCTTGTGGATCGATTGCCAGGTTGAGCACATCCGTTTTGATCTGGATGAGGTCTTTGCTTGCAGCTACTGGTGTTTCAGCAGGTGCAGTTGCACTGGTATCACTTGCGGCGCGTGGAATGTCGTCACTGACAGAAGCATTATTGCCAGTCGCCGTATCCGGTAAGCCCGGTGCGGTAGTACTGGAAGCAACATTCTGAGTCGGCAGGGCAGCCTGGCCATAGTCCTGGTTCCATTTAAGAACCATAACGTAGGACACGATTGCCAGGGCGACGATCAGGATCGTGCGTTTGATATCCATGATTACTCGGCCATCGAAGAAGAACGGGAGGTAGGGATAGATGGAACCGGGTCATAACCACCGGGATTCCACGGATGACAGCGACCTAAACGACGAAAGGCCAGCCAGCCACCGCGCAGAAGGCCATGATTTTCTATGGCTTCATACGCGTAGCAGGAACAACTGGGGTAGAAACGACAGTGACTGGCCATCAGAGGACTAATGGCATAGCGATAAAACTGGATCGGAACGAGTGCCAGTTTACGCATCGGGACTGTCTACCCCTACAGTTTCGGTTTTGACTGCTGGTACCGGCGTGCTACGTGCCAGACGCTTCCAGAGTTTGCCGAAATGCTGAATCAATTCGGGGTTTTCTACGTCACCCAAACCTTTGCGCGCGACGATAACGATGTCCCAGCCGGCCAGTGAGTCCTGGTTCAGACGGAACGATTCGCGCATCAGACGTTTGAGGCGATTGCGCTCGACGGAGAGCTTTACGCTCTTTTTCCCGATAACCAGCCCGAGACGGGGGTGATCAAGATCGTTGTTGCGCGCAAGGAGCAGGAGATTTTTCCCCGGAACCTTGCCGGTAGGGGAGTCAAAGACTGCCTTGAAATGCCGGGGAGTAAGCAGACGCTTTTCCCGACTGAAGTCCTGACTCACCTCCAGTGCCGGATTATCAAACTGCCAGACGCGCACGACCTTTGGCGCGACGACGCGACAGGACGGCACGACCGTTTTTGGTAGCCATGCGAGCACGGAAACCGTGGGTACGAGCGCGTTTGATAGTGCTTGGTTGGAAAGTACGTTTCATTGTCGTGTTACCTGGTTCGTCCACAACGGGCCGGAATGGCCCCCGTTTTAAGAGACCGGGGATTCTAGAGAAAGCAAGCCTCTAGGTCAATTTCCAACCAGCGTTTCCTCATAAATAGATCTCCAGACGATTTTCCTGCCGAGCTCCTTGGCTAGATATAGAAATTAAGAAGGAAAGTATTTAAAGCTTTTCTGTAAAGCTTATAAAAGCTAGGGCCACGATCATCTGTGGATAACTGCCATCAGCCCTTTAAAGTCGTGATGTACAGAGAATGACAACTACGGTGGAAAACGGTGGTAAGCCTGTGCTGCGCTGTCGGATAAGCTGTGTGTGAAAGAGGTAGTTATCCACAGGGTGGTTATCCACCGAGTTTCCCCCCCACTTGTACAACGACCTTAGACCCGGTTATCCACAGAGCTTATGCACAGACCGCTGGTCGTCTTTTTTTCGTATAAATCACTGATTCTTCATGGGAGGTGCACAACCTTCATGTGGATAAGTCGGGGCTTGGTCGGCTACAATGGCGGCTTGTTTTTGCCTCACCGGCTTTCAACTTAGGGGATATCCGTGTCAGTGGAACTTTGGCAGCAGTGCGTGGAGCTTTTGCGCGATGAGCTGCCTGCCCAACAATTCAACACTTGGATCCGTCCACTACAGGTCGAAGCCGAAGGCGACGAGTTGCGTGTCTACGCACCGAATCGTTTTGTTCTCGACTGGGTCAACGAAAAGTACCTGGGCCGCGTCCTTGAACTGCTGGATGAGCATGGCAATGGCATTGCGCCGGCGCTGTCCTTATTAATAGGCAGCAAACGCAGTTCGGCACCGCGTGCCGCCCCGAATGCTCCGTTGGCCGCCGCTGCTTCACAGGCTCAGGCCGCTCAAGCACCTGTCAGCGCCCCGGCGCCAGCCCAGTTAGCCGCTCCGACCAAGCGTGCGACGCAAAAAGTTGCCGAGGTTAATGAAGAGCCATCGCGCGACAGCTTCGACCCGATGGCCGGGGCCAGTTCGCAACAAGCTCCGATTCGCGCCGAACAGCGTACGGTGCAGGTCGAAGGCGCGCTCAAGCACACCAGCTACCTGAACCGCACCTTCACCTTCGAAAACTTCGTCGAGGGCAAGTCCAACCAACTGGCCCGGGCTGCGGCCTGGCAAGTGGCGGACAATCCCAAGCACGGTTACAACCCGCTCTTCCTTTATGGTGGCGTCGGTTTGGGTAAAACCCACTTGATGCACGCTGTGGGTAACCACCTGTTAAAGAAGAATCCGAATGCCAAGGTTGTGTACCTGCATTCCGAGCGGTTCGTGGCCGACATGGTCAAGGCCCTGCAGCTGAACGCCATCAACGAGTTCAAGCGCTTCTACCGTTCGGTGGATGCATTGCTGATCGATGACATTCAGTTCTTCGCTCGCAAAGAACGTTCCCAGGAAGAGTTTTTCCACACCTTCAACGCCCTGCTTGAAGGTGGCCAGCAGGTCATTCTCACCAGTGACCGCTACCCGAAAGAAATTGAAGGCCTTGAAGAGCGCCTAAAATCCCGCTTCGGCTGGGGCCTGACGGTAGCCGTCGAGCCGCCGGAACTGGAAACCCGTGTGGCGATCCTAATGAAAAAGGCCGATCAGGCCAAAGTCGATCTGCCCCATGACGCGGCGTTCTTCATTGCCCAGCGTATTCGTTCCAACGTCCGTGAGCTGGAAGGCGCGCTCAAACGCGTGATCGCCCACTCGCACTTCATGGGCCGCGATATCACCATTGAGTTGATTCGCGAATCCCTGAAAGATCTGTTGGCACTGCAAGACAAACTGGTCTCTGTGGATAACATTCAGCGCACGGTCGCCGAGTACTACAAGATCAAGATCTCCGACTTGTTGTCCAAACGTCGTTCGCGTTCGGTAGCTCGTCCGCGTCAGGTCGCCATGGCGTTGTCCAAAGAACTGACCAACCACAGCTTGCCGGAAATCGGCGACGTGTTTGGCGGCCGGGACCACACGACTGTTTTGCACGCCTGTCGCAAGATCAACGAACTTAAGGAATCCGACGCGGACATCCGCGAGGACTACAAGAACCTGCTGCGTACACTGACCACTTGATGAACACCAGCGCAGCTTATTAAGGCAAGGGACTAGAGCATGCATTTCACCATTCAACGCGAAGCCCTGTTGAAACCCCTGCAACTGGTCGCGGGCGTCGTCGAGCGCCGACAGACCTTGCCGGTGCTCTCCAACGTGCTGCTGGTTGTCGAAGGCCAGCAATTGTCGCTGACCGGTACCGACCTGGAAGTCGAGCTAGTTGGTCGTGTACAACTCGAAGAGCCTGCCGATCCAGGTTCCATCACTGTGCCTGCGCGCAAGCTGATGGATATCTGCAAGAGCTTGCCGAACGATGCGCTGATCGACATCAAGGTCGACGAGCAGAAGCTCGTGGTGAAGGCCGGCCGTAGCCGCTTCACCCTGTCGACCCTGCCAGCCAATGACTTCCCGACTGTGGAAGAAGGCCCAGGCTCGTTGACGTGCAGTCTTGAGCAAAGCAAATTGCGCCGTCTGATTGAACGGACCAGCTTCGCCATGGCCCAGCAGGACGTTCGTTACTACCTTAACGGTATGCTGCTGGAAGTCTCGGCTGGCATCATCCGCGCCGTGGCCACCGACGGTCACCGTCTGGCCATGTGCTCGATGCAGGCTGACATCGGCCAGCCGGATCGCCACCAGGTCATCGTGCCACGTAAAGGTATCCTTGAGCTAGCGCGCCTGCTGACTGAGCCGGACGGCATTGTCAGCATCGTCCTGGGTCAGCATCACATTCGCGCCACCACCGGTGAGTTCACCTTCACCTCGAAACTGGTCGACGGCAAATTCCCTGACTACGAGCGCGTTCTGCCTAAGGGCGGTGACAAACTGGTACTTGGCGATCGTCAGGCCCTGCGTGAAGCCTTCAGTCGTACGGCGATTCTGTCCAACGAGAAGTACCGTGGCATCCGCCTGCAACTGGCCAATGGTCAGCTGAAGATCCAGGCGAACAACCCGGAACAGGAAGAAGCGGAAGAAGAAGTGGGCGTCGAGTACAACGGCGGCAATCTGGAAATCGGCTTCAACGTGAGCTACCTGCTCGACGTGTTGGGCGTCATGACGACTGAGCAGGTTCGTCTGATCCTGTCCGACTCCAACAGCAGTGCGCTGGTGCAAGAGTCCGACAACGACGACTCGGCCTACGTTGTCATGCCGATGCGTCTGTAATCATGCTCAGCAGAAGCTAGATGTCCCTAAGTCGCGTCTCGGTCACCGCGGTGCGCAATCTGCACCCGGTGACCTTCTCCCCCTCCCCCCGAATCAACATTCTTTACGGCGCCAACGGCAGCGGCAAAACCAGTGTTCTGGAAGCCATTCATCTGCTGGGGCTTGCCCGTTCGTTTCGTAGCACCCGCCTGTTACCGGTCATCCAGTACGAGCAGCTCGCCTGTACGGTGTTTGGTCAGGTGGAGTTGGCCGAGGGTGGGCACAGCGCCTTGGGGATCTCCCGAGACCGTCAAGGGGAGTTCCAGATTCGCATCGACGGGCAGAACGCCCGGAGCGCGGCGCAACTGGCGGAAATCCTGCCACTGCAGTTGATCAACCCTGACAGTTTCCGATTGCTGGAAGGCGCACCGAAGATTCGTCGTCAGTTTCTCGACTGGGGCGTGTTCCACGTGGAACCAAGATTCATGTCCACCTGGCAGCGCTTGCAGAAGGCCCTGCGCCAGAGAAACTCTTGGCTGCGGCATGGTACACTTGACGCCGTTTCGCAAGCGGTTTGGGACAGGGAACTGTGCCAGGCCAGCGCTGAAATTGATGAATACCGCCGCGCTTATATCAAAGCCTTGAAACCAGTCTTTGAACAGACCTTGAGCGAACTGGTTGAGCTCGAGGGCTTAACGCTCAGCTATTACCGAGGTTGGGACAAAGACCGCGAGTTGAGTGCAGTGCTCGCCGGGTCCCTTCAGCGGGATCAGCAAATGGGTCATACCCAGGCCGGACCACAGCGAGCTGATTTGCGTCTTAGATTGGGCGCACACAACGCCGCAGACATCTTGTCCCGCGGTCAGCAGAAGCTGGTGGTCTGTGCATTGCGGATTGCCCAAGGACACTTGGTCAGCCAGGTCCGACGGGGCCAGTGTATTTATCTGGTGGATGACCTGCCGTCCGAACTGGACGAGCACCACCGCCGCGCGCTTTGCCGCTTGCTGGAAGACTTACGCTGCCAGGTGTTTATCACCTGTGTAGATCACGAATTATTGAGGGAAGGCTGGCAGACGGAAACGCCAGTCGCTCTGTTCCACGTGGAACAGGGCCGTATCACCCAGACCCACGACCATCGGGAGTGAAGGCATTGAGCGAAGAAAATACGAATACCTACGACTCAACGAGCATTAAAGTGCTGAAAGGCCTGGATGCCGTACGCAAACGTCCCGGTATGTACATTGGTGACACCGACGATGGTAGCGGTCTGCACCACATGGTCTTCGAGGTAGTCGACAACTCCATCGATGAAGCGCTCGCTGGCCACTGCGACGACATCAGCATCATCATCCACCCGGACGAATCCATCACCGTTCGCGACAACGGTCGTGGTATCCCGGTAGATGTGCACAAAGAAGAAGGCGTCTCGGCAGCCGAGGTCATCATGACCGTGCTGCACGCCGGCGGTAAGTTCGACGACAACTCCTACAAAGTATCCGGCGGTTTGCACGGTGTAGGTGTGTCGGTGGTGAACGCCCTGTCCGAAGAGCTGGTCTTGACCGTTCGCCGCAGCGGCAAGATCTGGGAACAGACCTACATTCATGGTGTTCCAAAAGAACCGATGAAAATCGTCGGTGAGAGTGAAAGCACCGGCACCCAGATCCACTTCAAACCGTCCGACCTGACGTTCAAGAACATCCACTTCAGCTGGGACATCCTGGCCAAGCGGATTCGTGAACTGTCCTTCCTCAACTCCGGTGTCGGCATCGTCCTCAAGGATGAGCGCAGCGGTAAGGAAGAGCTGTTCAAGTACGAAGGTGGCCTGCGTGCGTTCGTTGAATACCTGAACACCAACAAGACCCCGGTCAACCAGGTGTTCCACTTCAACGTCCAGCGCGAAGACGGCATCGGCGTGGAAATCGCCTTGCAGTGGAACGACAGCTTCAACGAGAACCTGTTGTGCTTCACCAACAACATTCCACAGCGCGATGGCGGTACTCACTTGGTGGGTTTCCGTTCCGCGCTGACGCGTAACCTGAACACCTATATCGAAGCCGAAGGTCTGGCGAAGAAGCACAAAGTCGCGACCACCGGTGACGATGCCCGTGAAGGCCTGACCGCGATCATCTCGGTAAAAGTGCCGGATCCGAAGTTCAGCTCCCAGACTAAAGACAAGCTGGTTTCTTCCGAAGTGAAGACCGCGGTCGAACAGGAAATGGGCAAGTACTTCTCCGACTTCCTGTTGGAAAACCCGAACGAAGCCAAGCTGGTCGTCGGCAAGATGATCGATGCGGCTCGCGCTCGTGAAGCGGCGCGTAAAGCCCGTGAGATGACCCGTCGTAAAGGCGCGCTGGATATCGCCGGTCTGCCGGGCAAACTGGCTGACTGCCAGGAAAAAGACCCTGCCCTTTCCGAACTGTACCTTGTGGAAGGTGACTCTGCTGGCGGCTCCGCCAAGCAGGGACGCAACCGTCGGACCCAAGCCATTCTGCCTCTCAAGGGCAAGATCCTGAACGTCGAGAAGGCGCGCTTCGACAAGATGATCTCTTCGCAAGAAGTGGGCACCTTGATCACCGCGCTGGGCTGTGGCATTGGCCGCGATGAGTACAACATCGCGAAGCTGCGTTACCACAACATCATCATCATGACCGATGCTGACGTCGACGGTTCGCACATCCGTACCCTGCTGCTGACCTTCTTCTTCCGTCAGTTGCCGGAGCTGATCGAGCGCGGCTACATCTACATCGCCCAGCCACCGCTGTACAAGGTCAAGAAAGGCAAGCAAGAGCAATACATCAAAGACGACGACGCCATGGAAGAGTACATGACGCAATCGGCCCTGGAAGATGCGAGCCTGCACCTGAACGAAGAAGCCCCGGGTATTTCCGGAGCCGCCCTCGAGCGCCTGGTGAATGACTTCCGTCTGGTAATGAAGACGCTCAAGCGTTTGTCGCGCCTGTACCCACAAGAGCTGACCGAGCACTTCATCTACCTTCCTGCCGTTAGCCTGGAGCAATTGTCCGATCACGCTGCGATGCAGGATTGGATGGCCCAGTACGAAGTTCGTCTGCGCACCGTCGAGAAGTCCGGCCTGGTTTACAAAGCCAGCCTGCGTGAAGACCGTGAACGTAACGTCTGGCTGCCTGAGGTCGAACTGATCTCCCACGGCTTGTCGAACTACGTCACCTTCAACCGCGACTTCTTCGGCAGCAACGATTACAAGACTGTTGTTTCTCTGGGTGCGCAACTGAGCACCTTGCTGGACGACGGCGCGTATATCCAGCGTGGCGAGCGTAAGAAGCCGGTCACCGAGTTCAAGGAAGCCCTTGAATGGCTGATGGCCGAAAGCACCAAGCGTCACACCATCCAGCGATACAAAGGTCTGGGTGAGATGAACCCGGATCAGCTGTGGGAAACCACCATGGACCCAGCACAGCGCCGGATGCTCAAAGTGACCATCGAAGACGCCATTGGCGCGGACCAGATCTTCAACACCCTGATGGGTGATGCGGTCGAGCCTCGTCGTGACTTCATCGAAAGCAACGCCTTGGCGGTTTCCAACCTGGACTTCTGATCCAGCGAACCTGCCAAACGAAAAAGGCCAACGCTCAGCGTTGGCCTTTTTTATTGCTGCGATTCTGTGAAAGCAGGTCCCACGTGCCCTTTGTGCGAAGCCTGAAACCCAGCAGCCTCCGGGCATAAAAAAACCGGCTATATCAGCCGGTTTTTTTGCGCCCGAAAAAAACTTATGCACCATTTCCGGCGTTTTATGTGTTTAGGAAATATGTATATAAATCATAAGCTTAAAAACAAAAAACGCTACTTTTCGACAAAACGGTACACAGGTTATCCACAGAATCTCAGACAGCAACCTGATCGTTGGCGGAGGGGGCCGCAGGGGCTGCTGGCAGCGAGCCCATTTCCCGTTGCATCTGCTCGTTCCAGCTCTGCACGCGGTCATTCAGATCGGCAATGGCGCGCGGCCCACTACCCACGGCGTACATAGGCTCACCGATGATCACGGTAATGACGCCCTGCTTCTTCGCCCAACCGGTTTTCGGCCAGAACTTGCCAGCATTGTGCACAATCGGCAGCACTGGAAGTGCGGCGTTGACGGCTAAAGCGGTACCACCGCGAGAGAACTTTCCGATGGTGCCGTAAGGAACGCGCGTTCCCTCTGGGAAGATCAGGACCCAGACGCCATCCTTCAGCAGTTCATCGCCCTTCTTCGCCACATGCTTGAGCGCGGCTTTCGGATTGTCGCGGTCAATGGCGATCGGTCGCAGCATGGCCATGGCCCAGCCGAAGAACGGCACAAACAGTAATGAGCGCTTGAGCACTTGGCTCAACGGCTCGAAGTAGGCCGATAGAAAGAACGTCTCCCATGTGCTCTGGTGGTTCGACTGAATCACGCAGGGCTGGTCGGGCACGTTCTCGGCGCCTTTCACTTCGTAGCTGATACCCAGAAAGACTTTGCTCAGCCACAAGGCGCAGCGGCACCAGTAGACATTGATGAAGCGATAGCGCGCCTTGAATGGCAAAAACGGCGCGATGAAAAAGCTCAGGCTGCACCAGAGCAAAGAGCTGGTGCCCAGCAGCAGGTAAAAGAGGAAGGTTCTGATGGCCTGGAGTATCGACATGGCGACGTTTACCGTGCGGGCTCTGCCCGTCTATATAAAGCGCAATCCCGAACAATCCTTGGTCAGGAGTCTCGAAAGCGCTCTAATTGTGGATAAGTTCTGCGGCAATCGCCGCTAGATCGTCAAAAATCAGGGTGCCCACCGGCAGGGTCTTGCCCAAGGTTATTTCGCCTTTCCCGGTCTTTACCAAAACTGGCTGAGAATCGACGGCTTTGGCGGCCTCCAGGTCACCAAGGGTATCGCCGACGAACCAAAGATTGGTCAGCGATACGTTGTAATGCGCGGCGATGGTTTTCAACATCCCGGGTTTCGGTTTGCGGCAATCGCAGCCATCGTCCGGCCCGTGCGGGCAATAGACGATCAGCCCGACTTCACCGCCCTGCTCCGCCACCAACGAGCGCAAGCGCTCGTGCATGGCGTCCAGGGTGGCGATGTCGTAATAGCCGCGAGCGATGCCCGACTGGTTGGTAGCCACCGCTACCGTCCAGCCGGCCTTGCTCAACTGCGCAATGGCTTCGATCGAACCCGGGAGCGGAATCCACTCCTCCACCGACTTGATGTAAGCGTCGGAGTCGTAATTGATCACCCCGTCCCGATCGAGAATCAGCAGTTTCAACAGCAGCCCCTCAACCCAGCAGCGAAATGTCGGCGACGCCCAGGAACAGTCCACGCAGGCGCGCCAGCAGTGCATAACGGTTGGCGCGAACCTTGGCATCTTCCGCGTTCACCATCACCGCTTCGAAGAACGCATCCACCGGCTCGCGCAAGGCAGCCAGACGTGCCAGCGATTCGCTGTACTGACGCGCCGCAGCCATCGGCTGGACAGCCTGGTCAGCTTGCTGGATCGCCGAGTACAGGGAGAACTCGTTGGCGTTGTCGAAGTACTTGGCTTCAACGACCGAAGGAACAGAGCCTTCGACCTTGCTCAGCAAATTCGAAACGCGCTTGTTCACCGCGGCCAGGGCAGCGGCTTCCGGCAACTTGCGGAACGCCTCGACCGCTTGTACGCGTTGATCGAAGTCCAGCGCCGAACCCGGCTTCAGGGCACGCACCGACAGGTACGTCCCGACATCCACGCCTTCGTCTTCGTAACGGGCACGCAGACGGTCGAAGATGAACTCCAGCACCGAGTCGTTGAGGCCGGCAACCTTGACCTTGGTACCGAACGCATTCACGGCGAAAGCCACGGCGTCGTTCAGGTCGAGGTCGAGCTTCTTGTCGATCAGGATGCGCAACACGCCCAGTGCAGCACGACGCAGGGCATACGGGTCTTTGCTGCCGGTTGGCAGCATGCCGATGCCGAAAATGCCCACCAGCGTGTCGAGCTTGTCCGCGATGGCCACGGCCGCACCGGTCAGGGTGGTCGGCAGTTCCGCACCGGCACCGCGCGGCATGTATTGCTCGTTCAGTGCCAGTGCAACTTCTTCCGGCTCGCCGTCGTTGAGGGCGTAGTAGTAACCGGCGACACCTTGCATCTCCGGGAACTCACCGACCATCTCGGTCGCCAGGTCGCACTTGGACAGCAGGCCTGCACGGGAAGCCCACGCGGCGTTGCCGCCAATGCGTTGGGCGATGAACGCAGCGAGTTTGGAAACGCGCTCGGCCTTGTCATAGACGCTGCCGAGTTTTTCCTGGAACACCACGTTCTGCAGGCGCAGGTTGAAGTCTTCGAGTTTCTGCTTCTTGTCTTGCTTGAAGAAGAACTCGGCGTCGGTCAGGCGTGGTCGAACCACTTTCTCGTTACCGGCGATGATCTGCTGCGGGTCTTTGCTTTCGATGTTGGCCACGGTAATGAAACGTGGCAGCAACTTGCCGTCGGCATCCAGCAGGCAGAAATACTTCTGGTTGTCCTGCATGGTAGTGATCAGGGCTTCTTGCGGCACGTCGAGGAAACGTTCTTCGAACGAGCACACCAGCGGCACCGGCCATTCAACCAGCGCGGTCACTTCGTCGAGCAGCGCTGGCGGAACGATTGCAGTACCTTCCTGCATCGTTGCCAGCTCTTCGACGCGTTTGCTGATCAGTTCGCGGCGCTCGTTGGCGTCGGCGAGTACGTAAGCGCCACGCAGGTCGGCCAGGTAGTTGGCCGGCGAGGTGATGCGCACGCTTTCCGGGTGATGGAAGCGGTGACCACGGGAATCGCGACCCGCCTTCTGGGCGAGGATGGTGCAATCGATGATCTGGTCACCGAGCAGCATCACCAGCCACTGGGTCGGACGAACGAATTCTTCCTTGCGAGCACCCCAGCGCATGCGCTTGGGAATCGGCAGGTCGTTCAGGGAATCTTCGACGATGGTTGGCAGCAGGCTCGCGGTCGGTTTGCCGGCGATGCTTTGGCTGTAACGCAGTTTCGGACCGCTTTGATCGATTTCGCTCAGGTCGACGCCACACTTTTTGGCGAAGCCCAGGGCCGCTTGAGTCGGGTTGCCTTCGGCATCGAACGCGGCCTGCCGTGGCGGGCCGTCAAGGTTGATGCTGCGATCCGGCTGCTGAGTCGCCAGATCGGTGATCAGCACCGCCAGACGACGTGGCGCGGCGTAGACGGTTTTGGTCTCGTAGTTCAGGCCCGCGGCTTGCAGGCCCTTGTCGATACCGGCCAGGAACGCGTCGGCCAGGATGTTCAGGGCTTTGGGTGGCAGTTCTTCGGTGCCCAGTTCAACCAGAAAATCTTGAGCACTCATTGTGCAGCCTCCAGCTTAGCCAACACTTCGTCACGCAGGTCCGGGGTCGCCATCGGGAAGCCCAGCTTGGCGCGAGCCAGCAGGTAGGCTTGCGCAACGGAACGCGCCAGGGTGCGGACACGCAGAATGTATTGCTGACGCGCGGTCACCGAGATCGCCCGGCGCGCATCCAGCAGGTTGAAGGTGTGGGAGGCCTTCAACACCATTTCGTAGCTCGGCAACGGCAGCGGCTGGTCGAGTTCGATCAGGCGCTTGGCTTCGCTTTCGTAGAAATCGAACAGTTCGAACAGCTTCTCGACGTTGGCGTGTTCGAAGTTATAGGTCGACTGCTCCACTTCGTTCTGGTGGAACACGTCGCCGTAGGTCACCTTGCCGAACGGACCGTCAGCCCAGACCAGGTCGTAGACCGAGTCCACGCCTTGCAGGTACATGGCCAGGCGCTCCAGACCGTAAGTGATCTCGCCGGTCACCGGGTAGCACTCGATGCCGCCCGCTTGCTGGAAGTAAGTGAACTGCGTCACTTCCATGCCGTTGAGCCAGACTTCCCAGCCCAGACCCCAGGCGCCGAGGGTCGGCGATTCCCAGTTGTCTTCAACGAAGCGAATGTCGTGGACCAGCGGGTCCAGACCGACATGCTTGAGGGAGCCCAGGTACAGTTCCTGGAAGTTGTCCGGGTTCGGCTTCAGCACGACCTGGAACTGGTAGTAGTGCTGCAGACGGTTCGGGTTTTCACCGTAGCGGCCGTCAGTCGGGCGACGACTGGGCTGCACATAAGCGGCGTTCCAGGTTTCCGGGCCAATGGCGCGCAGAAACGTGGCAGTGTGGAAAGTCCCGGCGCCTACTTCCATATCGTAGGGCTGAAGTACCACACAACCTTGCTCGGCCCAGTATTGCTGGAGGGCGAGGATCAAGTCTTGGAAGGTACGCACGGCTGGCGTAGGCTGGCTCACGAAATTCACCTGTTTCTTGGGCTGCGATTTAAAGAGCGGGAGTATACCCGATTCGGTCCTGCGCACGCCCCCTGGAGCCTTATGCCACGCTGCTTTTGGTGTTCCGAAGATCCGCTGTACATGGCTTATCACGATCAGGAGTGGGGTACGCCGCTACGCGATGCGCAGGGTTTGTTCGAGTTGCTTTTGCTCGAAGGGTTCCAGGCCGGCCTTTCCTGGATCACCGTGCTGCGTAAACGTGAGCACTATCGTCAGGTGATGTTCGGTTTCGACGTACAGCGCGTGGCGCAGATGAGCGACGCTGAAATTGATGAATTGATGCTCGATCCGGGCATCATTCGCAATCGCCTGAAACTCAATGCGGCCCGGCGCAATGCCCAGGCCTGGCTGGCGCTGGAGGATCCGGTAGAGTTTCTCTGGTCTTTCGTCGACGGCAAGCCTGTGATCAATCATTTCAGGGATCGCAGCGAAGTGCCGGCCGTGACGCCGACCGCCGTGGAGATGAGCAAAGGCCTGAAAAAGGCCGGCTTCACGTTCGTCGGCCCGACTATTTGTTACGCGCTGATGCAGGCCTCGGGCATGGTCATGGACCACACCCAGGATTGCGATCGCTACGCGATGCTGGCGCACGGCGGTTAGAATAGCCGCCTCGCGCACAGCACAAGATCAGGAGTGACCTGTGGATAAGTTTAAAGGCGCCTTGCTGGTAGGCGCTCTGCGGCTGTTTGCCCTGCTTCCGTGGCGGGCAGTGCAGGCAGTGGGCTCGGCCATCGGCTGGTTCATGTGGAAAACCCCCAACCGTTCCCGCGATGTCGTGCGGATCAACCTCGCCAAGTGTTTCCCCGACATGGATGCGGCTGAACGGGAGCGACTGGTAGGTCAGAGCCTTAAAGACATCGGCAAGTCCCTGACCGAAAGCGCCTGCGCCTGGATCTGGCCGGCCCAGCGCTCCATCGACCTGGTGCGTGAAGTCGAAGGTCTTGACGTATTAAAGGACGCCCTCGCCTCCGGCAAAGGTGTCGTCGGCATCACCAGTCACTTGGGCAACTGGGAAGTGTTGAACCACTTCTATTGCAGCCAGTGCAAACCGATCATTTTCTATCGCCCGCCAAAGTTGAAGGCGGTGGATGATTTGCTGCGCAAGCAGCGGGTGCAATTGGGCAACCGGGTGGCCGCCTCCACCAAGGAAGGCATCCTCAGCGTCATCAAGGAAGTGCGCAAAGGTGGTGCAGTGGGCATTCCCGCTGACCCGGAACCGGCCGAATCCGCCGGGATCTTCGTACCGTTCTTCGCCACCCAGGCCCTGACCAGCAAGTTCGTACCGAACATGCTCGCCGGTGGCAAAGCGGTCGGCGTGTTCCTGCATGCGCTACGTCTGCCGGACGGTTCGGGTTACAAAGTGATCCTCGAAGCCGCGCCAGAGGCCATGTACAGCACCGATACCGAGACGTCCTGTGCGGCCATGAGCCAGGTGGTCGAGCGCTATGTGCGGGCATATCCGAGCCAGTACATGTGGAGCATGAAGCGCTTCAAGAAGCGTCCGCCGGGCGAAGAACGCTGGTACTGAGTTGATTGGCATGATCTGTGGATAACCTAGGGGCCAGGGTTATCCACAACCGTTCAATAAAGGGCGCAGAAGATGTCCGAACACCGCAAATCGTTTCGCATCAAGATCAGTCACCACAGCTTCGGCGAATGCCTGGGTCAGACGCGTAACCTTTCGACGACAGGCGTCTACGTCAAGCATCAGGGCTTGTCGGCGTTGCCCAAGGGCGCGGTGGTGTACGGTCAGGTGCAAGACTTACCCACAGGCGCCCCGCGGGTGCGTATGGAAGTGGTGCAGGTGGATGCCGAGGGCATCGGCCTGCGATACCTCTGATCAGTGGGCCTGACGCTCAAGTTTCTTCAGAAACACCGTCATTTCCTTTTCGGCCTGCTTGTCGCCATGGGCGCGAGCGGCTTCCAGGCCCTGTTCCCACGCCTGTCGTGCGGATGCGAAATCCTTCAGCCCCAGATGGGCCTTGCCCAATAGCTTCCAGGCCGCTGAATACTTCGGATCGAATTCGACGCAACGCTGGAAATGCTCGGCAGCCTTGGCGTTTTCCCCAAGATCCAAATAACCCTTGCCCAGGCCGAAGCGCAGCAATGAGTTATCCACACCCTTGGCGAGCATCTTTTCCAGGGATTCGAGCATCTATCGCACCTCATTTGGACAGAGCGAGATCAGAAGAAGCTGAGTCCCACATGGAACAGCTTTTCCACATCCCGAATATGCTTTTTATCCACAAGGAACAGAATCACATGGTCGCCGGCCGCGATCACGGTGTCGTCGTGGGCAATGATCACCTCTTCGTCGCGGATGATTGCGCCAATGGTGGTGCCCGGCGGCAGGCCAATGTTCTCAATGGCCTTGCCGATGACCTTACTCGACTTTTCATCACCGTGGGCAATCGCCTCGATGGCTTCCGCCGCGCCCCGGCGCAAAGAGTGCACGCTGACGATATCGCCGCGACGCACGTGCGCCAGCAAAGTGCCGATGGTTGCCAATTGCGGGCTGATGGCGATGTCGATGTCGCCGCCCTGGATCAGGTCGACGTACGCCGGGTTGTTGATGATGGTCATCACCTTCTTCGCACCCAGGCGCTTGGCCAGCAGCGACGACATGATGTTGGCTTCATCGTCGTTGGTCAGGGCCAGGAAAAGGTCGGCGTCGGCGATGTTCTCTTCCATCAGCAAGTCGCGGTCGGAGGCACTGCCCTGCAACACCACGGTGCTGTCGAGGGTGTCCGAAAGATGACGGCAGCGCGCCGGGTTCATCTCGATGATCTTCACTTGGTAACGGCTTTCGATGGCCTCGGCCAGACGCTCACCGATCTGCCCGCCGCCGGCGATGACGATGCGTTTGTAGCTCTCATCGAGGCGGCGCATTTCGCTCATCACCGCGCGAATATTCGCCTTGGCGGCGATGAAAAAGACTTCGTCGTCTGCCTCGATCACCGTATCGCCCTGCGGCAGGATCGGCCGATCACGACGGAAAATCGCCGCCACACGGGTTTCGACATTCGGCATGTGCTCACGCAACTGTCGCAGTTGCTGGCCCACCAGCGGGCCGCCGTAGTAAGCCTTCACCGCCACCAATTGGGCTTTGCCTTCGGCGAAGTCGATCACCTGCAAGGCGCCCGGATGCTGGATCAGGCGCTTGATGTAATGGGTGACCACTTGCTCCGGGCTGATCAGCACATCCACCGGAATCGCTTCGTTGTCGAACAGCTCGGAGCGAGTCAGGTAGGCTGCTTCACGCACCCGTGCGATTTTGGTCGGCGTGTGGAACAGGGTGTGGGCAACCTGGCAGGCAACCATGTTGGTTTCATCGCTGTTGGTCACCGCCACCAGCATGTCGGCGTCGTCCGCGCCGGCCTGGCGCAGCACCGTCGGCAGTGAGCCACGGCCCTGCACAGTGCGGATGTCCAGCCGATCGCCGAGGTCGCGCAGGCGTTCGCCGTCCGTGTCGACGACGGTGATGTCGTTGGCCTCGCTGGCCAAGTGTTCTGCCAGCGAACCGCCGACCTGCCCTGCGCCGAGGATGATGATTTTCATCCAGTCACTCCCTTAAACCCATTAACCGCGCGCGGCGGCGATCTTGATCAGCTTGGCGTAGTAGAACCCGTCGTGGCCGCCGTCCTGGGCCAGCAATTGGCGACCGTGAGGCTGCTTGATACCGGCTTGAGTGGCGAGGTCCAGTTCACGGGCGCCCGGCGTGCGAGCGAGGAAGGCCTCAATGACTTCGGTGTTCTCGGTCGGCAGCGTGGAGCAGGTGGCGTAAAGCAGAATTCCACCGACTTCCAAAGTTATCCACATGGCGTCGAGCAGCTCACCTTGAAGTACCGCCAGAGCAGCGATGTCGTCCGGTTGGCGAGTCAGCTTGATGTCGGGATGACGACGGATGACGCCGGTGGCCGAGCACGGCGCGTCCAGCAGAATGCGCTGGAACGGTTTGCCATCCCACCAGGTGGCGGTGTCGCGGCCGTCGGCGGCGATCAGTTCGGCGCTCAGGCCCAGGCGTGCGAGGTTTTCCCGCACACGCACCAGACGCTTGGCTTCCAGGTCCACCGCCACCACGCCGGCGAGTGCCGGCTCGGCTTCAAGGATGTGGCAGGTCTTGCCGCCCGGTGCGCAGCAGGCGTCCAGCACCCGTTGGCCCGGTGCCAGGTCGAGCAGATCGGCGGCCAGTTGCGCGGCTTCGTCCTGCACGCTGATCCAGCCTTCGGCAAAACCCGGCAGGCTGCGCACGTCGGCAGCGGCTTCGAGAATGATGCCGTCCTGACTGTAAACACACGGCGTGGCGGCGATGCCGGCGTCGGTCAGCAACCCGAGATAAGCATCGCGGCTGTGATGACGACGGTTGACGCGCAGGATCATCGGCGGATGCGCGTTGTTCGCTGCACAAATGGCTTCCCACTGCTCAGGCCAGAAAGCCTTCAGGGATTTTTGCAGCCAGCGCGGGTGGGCAGTGCGCACCACCGGATCGTGTTCCAGCTCGGCCAGCAGCGCTTCGCTTTCACGCTGGGCGCGGCGCAACACGGCGTTGAGCAAGGCCTTGGCCCAGGGCTTTTTCAGCTTGTCGGCGCAACCCACGGTTTCACCGATGGCGGCATGGGCCGGAACCCGGGTGTAGAGCAACTGGTAGAGACCGACCAGCAACAGCGCTTCGACATCGGCGTCGGCTGCCTTGAACGGCTTCTGCAGCAACTTGGCCGCCAGCGCCGACAAACGCGGCTGCCAGCGAGCGGTGCCGAACGCCAGGTCTTGGGTGAAGCCGCGGTCGCGATCTTCAACCTTGTCCATCTGCGTCGGCAGGGAACTGTTGAGTGAGGCTTTTCCGTTAAGAACAGCAGCAAGTGCCTTGGCGGCGGCCAGACGTGGATTCATTGAGCGTCCGCCGCTTGACCGAGGACGGTGCCGACGGCGAATTTCTCACGACGGCTGTTGAACAAGTCGCTGAAGTTCAGCGCCTTGCCGCCGGGCAATTGCAGACGAGTCAGACACAAGGCTTGCTCGCCGCAGGCGACGATCAAACCCTCCTTGCTGGCGCTGAGGATTTCACCTGGAGCGCCCTTCCCTTCGGCGAGGCTCGCAGCCAGCACCTTCAATGCTTCGCCATTCAGCGTGCTGTGGCAGATCGGCCATGGGTTGAAGGCGCGTGCCAGACGTTCCAGCTCAACCGCCGGGCGGCTCCAGGCGATGCGCGCTTCGTCCTTGTTCAATTTGTGCGCGTAGGTGGCGAGGCTGTCGTCCTGCACGTCGCCTTCCAGCGTTCCGGCAGCGAGCCCGGCAATCGCCCGAATCACCGCCGGAGGGCCCATTTCGGCCAGACGGTCGTGGAGGCTGCCGCCGGTGTCTTCACCGGTGATCGGTGTGGTGACTTTCAGCAACATCGGCCCGGTGTCGAGGCCCAGTTCCATACGCATCACGGTCACACCGCTTTCGCTGTCGCCCGCTTCGACGGCGCGCTGGATCGGCGCCGCACCGCGCCAGCGTGGCAGCAAGGAGGCGTGGCTGTTGATGCAACCCAGGCGCGGAATATCCAGCACGACTTGCGGCAGGATCAGGCCGTAGGCGACCACCACCAGCAAGTCCGGCTTGAGTGCGGCCAGTTCAGCCTGAGCGTCTTCGTTGCGCAGGGTTGGCGGTTGCAGTACCGGGATGTTGTTTTCCAGGGCCAACTGCTTGACCGGGCTTGGCATCAACTTTTGCCCGCGACCCGCCGGACGGTCCGGTTGGGTGTAGACCGCGACCATCTCGTAAGGGCTGTCGAGCAGGGCCTTGAGGTGTTCGGCGGCGAATTCCGGGGTGCCGGCAAAGACGATGCGCAATGGCTCAGTCATTCAAAAGGTCTCGCAAAAGAAAAAGGCTTGCCGCAGCAAGCCTTTGAAAGGAGCGCATCAAGCGTTCTGGCGATGGAGCTTTTCCAGTTTCTTCTTGATTCGGTCGCGTTTGAGATTGGACAGGTAGTCGACGAACAATTTGCCATTCAGGTGGTCGCATTCATGCTGGATGCACACTGCGAGCAAGCCTTCGGCGATCAGTTCGTAAGGCTGGCCGTCGCGGTCCAGGGCCTTGATTTTGACCTTCTGTGGGCGATCGACGTTTTCATAGAAGCCCGGCACCGAGAGGCAGCCTTCCTGATATTGCTCCATCTCGTCGGTCAGGGTTTCGAACTCGGGGTTGATGAACACCCGTGGTTCGCTGCGGTCTTCGGAGAGGTCCATCACGACGATACGTTTGTGCACGTTGACCTGGGTCGCGGCGAGGCCGATGCCTGGCGCTTCATACATTGTTTCAAACATGTCATCGACCAACTGACGCACTTCGTCGTCCACTACGGCCACAGGTTTGGCGATAGTGCGCAGGCGCGAGTCGGGGAATTCGAGGATGTCTAAAATGGCCATAAGCTTAATTGCTGCACGTTTGAGGTAATGTCGGGTCGATGGCCTGGCGGGTCCGAAGATGCAGGCTACCGTTGTAAAACGTAGCTTCCTTCTCTTTTTGGTAAAGAGTCGGGAGCGAGCCACGAGGGCTCTGGCGTTCTACGCGAATGCACATAATAAAGGGATTCACCGCATGAGGAAATCACTACTCGCCTTGCTCCTTCTGGCCTCGGCCGGTTTGGCGCACGGGCAAGTGCAACTCAAGGAAGGTTTTCCACAGCAATACACTGTGGTATCGGGTGACACACTCTGGGACATCTCGGGGAAATTCCTTCGTGAACCGTGGAAATGGCCGGAACTCTGGCAAGCCAATCCACAGATCGAAAACCCCAATCTGATTTACCCCGGCGACTCGCTGTCGCTGGTCTACGTCAACGGGCAACCACGTCTGACCCTCAATCGCGGCGCTTCCCGGGGCACCATCAAGCTGTCGCCACGCATCCGCAGCAGCCCGGTTGCCGATGCGATCCCAAGCATTCCGCTGCAGTCGATCAACAGCTTTCTGCTGAGCAACCGCATCGTCGACACGGTCGAGGACTTCGACAAGGCGCCTTATATCGTCGCCGGCGATGCCGAACGCGTGCTCAGTGGCACCGGTGATCGAATCTTCGCTCGCGGCCACTTCGATCCGGCTCAGCCGGTTTACGGCATCTTCCGTCAGGGCAAGGTCTACACCGATCCTGTAAGTAAAGAATTTTTGGGGATCAATGCCGACGACATCGGCGGTGGCGAGATTGTGGCCACCGAGGGCGATGTCGCCACCCTGGCGCTGCAACGCACGACCCAGGAAGTTCGCCTCGGCGACCGCTTGTTCAGCGGTGAAGAGCGATCGATAAACTCGACCTTCATGCCCAGTGCGCCAAAAACCGAGATCAACGGGTTGATTATCGACGTGCCGCGCGGGGTTACCCAAATTGGCGCGCTGGATGTGGTCACGCTGAACAAGGGCCATCGCGATGGCTTGGCCGAAGGCAACGTGTTGGTGGTGATGAAAACCGGCGAGACCGTGCGTGACCGGATCACCGGTCAGCCACTGAAAATCCCGGATGAACGCGCCGGTCTGCTGATGGTTTTCCGCACCTATGACAAGCTCAGCTACGGGCTGGTGCTCAACGCATCACGCTCCCTGGCGGTACTGGACAAGGTGCGAAATCCTTAACAGGCTCTACAAGTTACCAACAGAGTTATCCACAGCTTATTCCCGTTTGAACGGGGCTCATAACGATCAAGGATGATCCATGTCGCTGTCTGCTTTTGCACCGGTTTCCCCTGCGGAACTGGAAGCTCGTTTACGTTTGCATCGCCTGCCGGAACTCGGTCCTGCGCGTTTCAAGAAATTGCTTGAGGCCTTCGGCTCGGCGTCCAAGGCTATCAGCGCGCCGGCCAGTGCCTGGCGTTCACTGGGTTTGCCCCTCGCTTGCGCGGAGGCCAGGCGCTCCAGTGAAATCCGTGATGGCGCGGGCCACGCATTGGCCTGGTTAGAGCGTCCGGGCCAGTATTTACTGATGTGGGACCAACCTGACTACCCGGCACTGCTGGCGGAAATCAGTGATGCGCCGCCGCTGTTATTCGTGGCAGGCGATCCCGGCATTCTGGAAAAACCGCAACTGGCGATGGTCGGCAGCCGTCGCGCTTCGCGGCCAGGCATAGACACCGCCGCCGCCTTTTCCCGCAGTCTGGCCGGCGCCGGTTTTGTCATTACCAGCGGTCTGGCGCTGGGCATCGACGCCGCCGCGCATCAAGCCGCTTTGGACGTGGGCGGGCGAACGGTCGGTGTACTTGGCACGGGTCTTGAAAAGTTTTATCCACAGCGCAATCGAAGGCTGGCAGACGCCATGATCGCCTCAGGCAGCGCAGTGCTTTCGGAGTTCCCGCTGGACGCCGGGCCGACCGCCAGTAACTTCCCCCGGCGCAATCGAATCATCAGCGGTTTATCCCTGGGCGTGCTGGTGGTCGAGGCGAGTGTCGCCAGCGGATCACTGATCACTGCGAGGCTGGCGGCGGAACAAGGACGCGAGGTGTATGCGATCCCTGGCTCGATCCATCATCCCGGTGCTCGCGGTTGCCATCAGTTGATCCGCGATGGCGCGGTGCTGGTAGAAACCATCGAGCATATCCTCGACGCCTTGCGTGGCTGGCAACAGTTGCCGTTATCCACAGAGACACCCTCGATTGCGGCGACTCATCCCTTGCTCATGCTGCTTCACGCGGCGCCCCACACCAGTGAGGCGTTGTCCGTCACCAGCGGCTGGACCTTGCCGAAAGTGCTGGCAGCGCTGACGGAACTGGAAATGGACGGCCGTGCGGTCTGCGAAAGCGGGCGCTGGTTTGCGCGGGTGAGCTAGGTTTTATAAGGAAGATCGGTAAACTGCGCAGAGCCTTATTCCGGAGAGTTTTTCATGGTCAACAGTTGGCGTGTGCAACAAGCCGCACGAGCCATTCGCGCAGGCGCGGTGATTGCCTATCCAACCGAAGCGGTCTGGGGCCTGGGTTGCGACCCGTGGGACGAAGAGGCGGTCTATCGTCTGCTGGCGATCAAGGGGCGGTCAGTGGAAAAAGGGTTGATTCTGGTAGCCGACAACATTCGCCAGTTCGACTTCCTCTTCGAAGACTTTCCTGAATTGTGGATGGATCGCATGGCCAGCACCTGGCCAGGGCCGAACACCTGGCTGGTGCCGCATCAGAATATGTTGCCCCAATGGATTACCGGCGTGCATGAAACGGTGGCGCTGCGGGTCAGCGATCATCCGCAGGTGCGGGATTTGTGTGCGTTGGTCGGGCCGCTGGTGTCGACCTCGGCCAATCCACAGGGCCAGCCGGCGGCGCGCACACGGATTCGCGTGGAGCAGTATTTCCGTGGGCAGGTTGATTTGGTGCTGGGCGGGAATCTGGGTGGGCGCAAGAACCCGAGCGTTATCCGAGACCTGGCAACCGGGCATGTCGTGCGCCCGGATTAAGACCGCGTCATCGTTCATCGTCGGAACGCCGCCCGGACCAAGCTCGCTCCCACAGGAGATCTTCAGTGAACACAGAATTTGTGTTCGACAACGATCCACTGTGGGAGCGAGCTTGGTCTGGGCGGCGTTCCGACGATGGCGTCCGTCAAGGCAACAGAACAGTCGAACCCGTCGTACGCCGCGCCGACAACTCGGTCTGCGCCTTCGCTGCTTGGGCCAATGGATACTTCTGGCTGATGTCCACTTTCAGCTTGCCGCTGATGATCATCTCGAACAGGTCATCCGCCATACGCTGCAGGTTTTCGGCATTGTTGGCGTAAGTCGCGAGCGTAGGCCGTGTCACGTACAGCGAACCCTTTGCCGACAGAATTCCCAGGTTCACCCCGTCTACCGCGCCCGACGCATTGCCGAAGCTCACCACCAGACCGCGAGGCGCCGCGCTATCTAGCGAAGTCAGCCAAGTGTCCTTGCCGACGCCGTCGTACACCACCGGGACTTTTTTCCCGTCAGTCAATTCCAGTACGCGCTGTGCGACGTTTTCATGGCTGTAGTCGATGGTTGCCCAAGCGCCGTTGGCCTTGGCCAATGCGGCTTTCTCCGGTGAGCTGACCGTACCGATCAACTTCACGCCCAAGGCCTTGGCCCATTGGCAAGCCAGGGAGCCGACACCACCGGCCGCGGCGTGAAACAGGATGGTTTCGCCACCCTTGAGCTCATAAGTCTGACGCAGCAGGTACTGCACGGTCAGGCCCTTGAGCATTACGCCGGCGGCCTGTTCGAAGCTGATCGCGTCCGGCAGGTGCACCAGATTGGCCTCCGGCAACACGTGAACGTCGCTGTAGGCGCCCAACGGACCGCTGCCATACGCCACGCGATCACCGACCTTGAACCGGGTGACTTCACTGCCCACGGCCTCGACCACGCCCGCGCCTTCCGAGCCCAGGCCCGATGGCAGGGCTGGCGGCGCATAGAGACCGCTGCGGAAATAGGTGTCGATGAAATTCAGGCCGATGGCCTTGTTGGTGACGCGAACCTGCTGCGGGCCGGGCTCGGCGGGTTGGTAGTCAACATACTCGAGCACCTCGGGGCCGCCATGGGCGCGGAACTGGATACGCTTGGCCATCAGAACTCTCCTTAGGTCTTAGCTACTAGGGTTGTAGCGCGAAGCTCCCTATCGGACTCCTATGCTTGATCTTCGTCAACTGCGGCAGGTCCATCTGCGATGTTATGCTACGCGCCCATTTGCGCCGGCCCCCGCTCCGATGGAGCGCCGCGTAGTTTTGCCCGATTCAAGGTGATGACATGACGACCCGCACCGAGGCCGTAAAAGCCTACCTGCTCGACCTGCAAGACCGCATTTGCGCGGCCCTCGAAGCTGAAGACGGCGGCACGCAGTTCGTCGAAGACGCCTGGACCCGGCCTGCCGGTGGTGGCGGTCGCACCCGAGTGATCGAAAACGGCGCGGTCATCGAAAAGGGCGGCGTCAACTTTTCCCACGTTTTCGGCAGCGGTCTCCCACCGTCCGCCAGCGCTCATCGGCCAGAACTGGCCGGCCGTGGCTTCGAAGCCCTTGGCGTCTCTTTGGTGATTCACCCGCATAACCCACATGTGCCGACGTCCCACGCCAACGTGCGCTTTTTCATCGCTGAAAAAGAAGGCGAAGAACCGGTCTGGTGGTTCGGCGGCGGCTTCGACCTGACCCCTTATTACGGCAATGAAGAAGACTGCGTGCACTGGCACCGCGTTGCCGAGCAGGCCTGCGCGCCGTTCGGTCCGGATGTTTACTCGCGCTACAAGGCCTGGTGCGACAGCTACTTCCACATCAAGCATCGCCACGAGCCGCGCGGCATCGGCGGGCTGTTTTTCGATGACTTGAACGAGTGGGACTTCGACACCAGCTTCGCCTTCATGCGTGCCATCGGTGATGCGTTCATCGACGCCTACCTGCCGATCGTGCAGCGCCGCAAAAATGATGCGTGTACCGCCAAACAGCGTGAATTCCAGGAATTCCGCCGTGGGCGCTATGTCGAGTTCAATCTGGTCTACGATCGCGGCACGCTGTTCGGTTTGCAATCGGGTGGGCGTACCGAGTCGATCCTGATGTCCCTGCCGCCGCAAGTACGCTGGGGTTACGACTGGAAAGCCGAGCCGGGCAGCGAAGAAGCGCGCCTGACCGAGTACTTCCTGCAAGACCGCGATTGGTTGGCCAAGGCCTGAACGAGGAATCCTGATGGACCGTTATGTCGTTTTCGGTAACCCGATTGGCCACAGCAAATCGCCGCTGATCCACCGTCTGTTCGCCGAGCAGACGGCTCAAAAACTGGACTACAGCACGTTACTGGCGCCACTCGACGATTTTTCTACGTGCGCCCGGACGTTTTTCCTCGAAGGGCGCGGGGCGAATGTGACGGTACCGTTCAAGGAGGAGGCCTATCGTCTGGCGAACAGTCTGACGGCGCGGGCGCAACGCGCCGGTGCGGTGAACACCCTGAGCAAACTCGCTGATGGCAGCCTGCTGGGCGACAACACCGATGGCGCCGGACTGGTGCGGGACCTGACGGTCAACGCCGGTTTCAGCCTCAAAGGCAAACGCATCCTGCTGCTCGGTGCCGGCGGCGCGGTGCGCGGTGCGCTGGAGCCGTTGCTGGCCGAGCAACCCGCCTCGGTAATTATCGCCAACCGCACGGTGGAAAAAGCCGAACTGTTGGCGGAATTGTTCGCGGACCTGGGGCCGGTGTCGGCCAGCGGTTTCGATTGGTTGAAGGAGTCGGTGGACCTGATCATCAACGCGACATCCGCCAGTCTGTCAGGGGAAGTACCGCCGATTGCCAGCAGTTTGATCGAGCCGGGCAAAACGGTGTGCTACGACATGATGTACGGCAAGGAGCCGACCTCATTCTGCCGTTGGGCCAGTGAACAGGGCGCGGCGGTGTCGATGGATGGCTTGGGGATGCTCGCCGAACAAGCGGCAGAAGCGTTCTTCCTGTGGCGTGGTGTGCGCCCAGACACGGCGCCGGTGCTGGCCGAGTTGCGTCGGCAACTCGCGCTTTAATCCTCAAACCGGATCGGGCATTTCTCCGCGCCTTCAAGCTTGCGCAACTCTTCCACCACCTGCGGCCGCGCGCGCCGCAGGGTCAGGCTGCGATCCTGGCGCAATAGCCGCCGCGCTTCCTGGTGCAGCATCTCCACGCCTGAATAGTCGATGAAGTTGATCTGCTGCGCTTCGATCACCACGCGCGCGCCGTGCATCCGTTGCAGGCGAACTTGCAGGTAATGGCTGGCGCCGAAAAAGATCGAACCGCCAACCCGCAGAATGTCTTCATCCCCTTCTCGCCAATGCTGAACTCGCGGTTGCGAGGTGCGTTTGAGGTAGAAGAACAGCGAAGCCAGGACCCCGGCGTAGATCGCGGTCTGCAATTCCAGTAGCAGCGTGGCGACACAGGTCAGCGCCATGACCAGGAACTCGGCGCGGCTGACCCGCAACAACGCGCGAATGCCGCGATGATCCACCAGACCCCAGGCGATCAACAAAATGCTGCCGGCCATGGCCGGGATCGGAATGTGTGCGATCAAATTCGCGCCGAAGATGGCGAACAGCGCCACCCACACCGCCGAAAAAACACCGGCCATCGGCGAGCAGGCACCCGCTTCGTAGCTCAGGCCCGAGCGGGTGAAGGAACCGGCTGACAGCGATCCGGAAAAAAACGCACCGACCATGTTCGATAAACCCTGGGCGCGGACCTCTTGGTTGGCGTCGAGCAACTGCTGGGAGCGGGCCGACAAGGATCGGGCAATCGACAGACTGGTGACCAGCCCGAGCATACCCACTGCCACCGCGCTCGGCAGCAAGCGCAGAATCAGGTCAAGATCCAGCGGCATCGGGCTGAAGGGCGGCAGTCGGCCAACAAATGCGCTGACCAACTTCACATGGCCGAACATCGATGGCCAGAGCCAGACCAGCAATCCGCTCAGCATCAGAGTGATCAACAGCGTCGGCCAACGTGGCAGGAGCCCTTTCAAGATAACGCCCACGACGACCGTCGCCAGGCCCAGTATTAACGAAGGTTTATCCACTTCGCCGAGATGACTGAACAGCATCATCAAGCTGTTCAGCGCTGTTGCCTGGTTGGGCAAGTCCAGCCCCAACAAATTCGGCAGTTGACCGATGGCAATCACCACCCCCGCGCCGAGGGTGAAACCCAGCACCACCGAGTGCGAGACGAAATTCACCAAGGCGCCGAAGCGCAGCAAACCGAGCAGCCACTGGAAAATGCCGGCAAGCAGCGTCAGTAACAGGATCAGGGTGACGTAGTCCTCTGACGCAGGAACGGCCAGAGGACTGACGCTGGCGTACAAGACGATAGAAATCGCCGCCGTAGGACCGCAGATCAAGTGCCACGAAGAACCCCAGAGACAGGCGATCAGCACCGGGATAATCGCAGCATATAGACCGTATTCAGGTGGGAGACCGGCGATCAGCGCGTAGGCAATGGATTGCGGCAGCGCGAGAATCGCGCCGCTGAGGCCGACAATCAGGTCACGACCGACACTGGCGCGGGGTTGCCGAGGCATCCAGCTGAGGAAGGGGAAGAGCGAATGGCGGCTTGGAAAGGCCATGGGTCCTCTCGGGTGGGGTTTTGGCGCAAGAGTAGCAGGACAGACACCTGTGGGAGCGTGCTTGCTCGCGATGTGGGCCTGTCAGTCACTCTAATGTTGAATGACACGCCGCTATCGCGAGCAAGCTCGCTCCCACAGGGTTCAGAGTTTGGCTTTTACTGCCGGTAACGCATCCTTCCCATCCACTGTCTTCACCCCATCCAGCCACTTATCCAGCACAGCCGGATTAGCCTTGATCCAAGCCTTGGCCGCATCAGCATTGCTGACCTTCTTGTTCACCACCTCGGCCATGATGCTGTTCTCCATTTCCTGGGTGAAATTCAGGTTGGTGAGCAGTTTGCCGACGTTCGGACAGGCCTGTGCATAACCTTTGCGGGTCAGGGTGTGGACGCTGCCGGTGTCGCCGAAGTACTTTTCGCCGCCCTTGAGGTAGTGCATTTTCAGTTGCACGTTCATCGGGTGCGGGGTCCAGCCGAGGAAGGTCACGAACTTCTGTTTTTTCACCGCGCGAGACACTTCGGCCAACATGGCCTGCTCGCTGGACTCGACCAGTTTCCACTGGCCCATGTCGAAGTCGTTCTTCTTGATGATTTCCTGCAAGGAGATGTTGGCGGGGGCGCCGGAGCCGATGCCGTAGATCTTCTTGTCGAACTTGTCGGCGTATTTGTTCAGGTCGGAAAAGTTATGCACACCCGCGTCCCAGACGTAATCCGGGACGGCGAGCGTGAATTCGGTGCCATCCAGGTTCTTCGCCAATTGAGTGACGTCACCCGTGGCGACGAACTTGTCGTAGAAACCCTGCTGTGCCGGCATCCAGTTACCCAGAAACACGTCGACCTGGCCATCTTTCAAGCCGCCAAAGGTGATCGGCACCGCCAGCGTGTCGACCTTGGCCTTGTAGCCCATGCCGTCCAGCAGAAACCCGGTGATGGCGTTAGTCGCGGCAATGTCGCTCCAGCCGGGGTCGGCCATTTTTACTGTCTCGCAACTCTGATCGGCATACGCCGATGCACTGCCCAGAGCCAGAAGCCCGACCGTCACTGCTGTGGATAACCTACGCATGGCATTCCCCTTAACATTATTGGTTTTGGCAGGGTTGTGGATAACGTGCTTTACGCTCCAGATCATCGAGGTCGATGTGGTTGCGCATGTACTGCTGACTGGCGTCCACCAGCGGCTGGTGATCCCAGCTCTTCAGCTTGCCGATGGTTAACGCATCGGCGACAAAACGTCGGCGCCGTTGGCTGGCGAGCACTTGTTGGTGGATCGCCGGGATATCCCATTTAGCCCGGGCTTCGGTGAGAAATTCATCGAAAAGTGGCCGATGTTGCGGCGATTGGCTGAGTTCTTCCAGTTCGCGCGGGTCGTTGTGTACATCGAAGAGTAGGCAAGGGTCGTCTTCGCTGTAGATGAATTTGTAGGCGCCGCGACGAATCATCATCAACGGGCTGATGGTGCCTTCAGCCATGTATTCGCCAAAGACCTCGTCATGACCGCCCCGCCCTTGCAGGTGCGAGACCAGTGAGCGGCCATCCAGCGGCAGTCCTGGCTCCAGCGAACCGCCGGCCAGTTCCACAAAGGTCGGCAACAGATCGGCAGTGGAGACAGCCGCGCCGACCCGGCCAGCCCCGAATTGCCCCGGCGCACTGATTAACAGCGGCACGCGGGCGGCCATTTCGTACCAATGCATTTTGTACCAGAGCCCACGCTCGCCGAGCATGTCGCCGTGGTCGCCGGAGAACACGATGATGGTGTCGTCGATCAGGCCGGTTTCCTCGAGTGTTTGCAGGAGTTTGCCGACGTTGCTGTCGATATAGCTGCACGCACCGAAGTATGCGCGGCGCGCATCGCGAATCTTATCCACAGGCAGCGGTTTGTCCCACAGGTCGTAAACCTTGAGCAAACGCTGGGAGTGCGGATCAAGTTCGGCCTGCGCCGGGGTTTCGGGCAATGGGATGTCGGCGTCGTCGTACATGTCCCAGAAGGCCTTGGGAATGGTGTACGGGTCATGTGGGTGAGTCATCGAAACGGTGAGGCAGAACGGCTGATCGCCATCCTCGCGGATGTGATCGAACAAATACTGTTGGGCCTTGAACACCACCTCTTCATCGAAATCCAGCTGATTGGTACGTACGCACGGCCCGGCTTGCAGCACCGAAGACATATTGTGAAACCAGGTTGGACGCACCTCTGGCTCGTCCCAGTTCACAGACCAGCCGTAATCGGCCGGGTAGATGTCGCTGGTCAGGCGTTCTTCATAGCCGTGCAACTGATCCGGGCCACAGAAATGCATCTTGCCCGACAGCGCGGTGCGGTAGCCGAGTCGACGCAGGTAGTGGGCATAAGTCGGTACATCGGCGGGGAAATCGGCCGCGTTGTCGTAGGCGCCGATCTTGCTCGGCAACTGACCGCTGACCAGGGTAAAACGCGACGGCGCGCACAGCGGGCTGTTGCAATAAGCGGCGTCGAACACCACGCCTTCGGCGGCGAGGCGGCTGAGATTCGGCAGTTTGATGGGCGAAGGGCCGTAGAACGGCAACATTGGCGCGGCCATCTGATCGGCCATGATGAAAAGAATATTCTTGCGCTTCATGTGATCGCGGCATTCCATAGTGAATATTTATGCGAGAGTGCTGCGATCGAGGATGTAGCCCATGCAGTTTGTGGTAAAGCCCATGCGCGGCAATGACTAGGATAAGCACAGCTTATGTATGACGCCCTTGGTGATTTGTCTCTGGATTTGCTTCGCGCCTTTGAAGCCGCGGCCCGGCAGCGCAGCTTCACGGCGGCCGCAGTGGAGCTTGGCACCACGCAACCGGCCATCAGCCAGCAGATCAAACGGTTGGAAGAACAACTCGGGACGCGGCTGTTCGACCGTATCTATCGCGGCATCGAACTGACCGAGGCCGGGACGATCCTGTTTGAGCAGGTTCAGCTCGGATTGCAGAATATCGATGCAGGATTGAGCGCGATCAGTGCACAGCACCAGCACGAGGTGTTGCAGGTTGCTACTGATTTCGCCTTCGCCGCGTATTGGCTGATGCCACGGCTGCACCGCTTCCATGCCGCCAACCCTCAGGTGGATGTCAGCCTGGTCACCAGCGAACGCAGCCTCAACATGCTGCGCACCGATATTGATGTAGCGGTGTTGTTTGGTGATGGTCGATTCAAGCAGGGCGAAAGCCATTGGCTGTTCAGCGAAGAAGTCTTTCCGGTGTGCAGCCCGCTGCTGCTGAAGGATCGTCCCCTGCCCTTGCCATCCCAGTCATTGCTCGAGTTCCCGCTGCTGCACCTTCGAGGCGAGAACAGCAGCAACTGGTTCGACTGGAGTGGCGTATTTCGGGAGTTGGGGATCGCTTCGGCACCTGCGCCCGGGCAATTGCGCTTCGACAATTACACGTTGCTGATCCAGGCGGCAATTGGCGGCCAGGGCGTGGCCATTGGCTGGCGGCACCTTGTGGATAACTTGCTGGCGCAAGGTTTGTTGTGTCGACCGATTGCGGAAACGGTGATTTCCAGGCTCGGCTATTACGTAGTCCTTCCCCAGCGCAAACGGCGCGGTGCGCTGATTCAACAGTTTGTGGAATGGCTGATGGCTGAGCAGGCCAGCAGTGCGCAATCGTTGAATGGCCTGCCGTTGCCGTCTATCGCTGTATAGCCTCGGTAGCGACGAAGGTTACGTGTTCGCCGACATGCAGGTTCAACCGCAACTCATCGGCAATCCCCACGGCCACCCGGCTCAACCGTTCAAGCGGTTCGGCGAGGCCTGGCTCCAGGCTGCTACTGACGTGGCTGAAATGTTCGATGGTCAGCCCTGGCACCCCGCGCGGCGCATTCACTAGCGTCCAGTGCAAGGTGCTGCTTTGCAGGGCCTCGCGGATTTCTTCGGCGGCGTGGCGTTGCAGTGGATCTTCTATCTCCGGATCGTCCAGTGCCTCGAAATCTCCGACCAGAAACAGCCGGGCAATTCCCGAGGCCTGCATGCCATCGATCAGCGCATCCACCGCCAGCACTTGCTCGACCGGGCCGGGCACGATGGATTTTTCCACGTGCTCGCGGTTCATCGGCAACCCCGGTGCATCCAGCAGACAGATCACCGCCGAACACCCGGCGACGCTCTGCTTGACCCGCTTGGCGTCGAACAAATCGCCGGTCTTGGTCCGCAATCCCGGGCGCGGTGCGAGCGCCGTCAAATCATCGAGAATCGCGATCACTTCATGTTGGCGCCGCAGCATTTCAGCCATCAGCGCACTGCCCAGGCTACTCATGGCACCATAAAGCACCACTTTCACCACCGGGGTTTCGGCATTTTTCATGGCCGTGCTCCGTTCTTCCTACGTATATGGCGTGTGACCTGTGGGAAACAGCGCCAGTTCGACTCGGTTCAGAGGGTTTCAAATGCAGCGGATCAAGGGCTACCACGCCCATGTTTATTTCGACGCCAATACCCTTCCTCAAGCGCGGGCCTTGTGTGAGCAGGCGGCGCAATTGTTTCCAGTGAAGATGGGCCGCGTCCATGAACGCCCGGTGGGCCCGCACCCGGACTGGAGCTGCCAGTTGGCTTTCGAGCCGCAATACATCGGCGACGTGCTGCCCTGGCTTGCGCTCAACCGCAAGGGTTTGGTGGTGTTCCTGCACCCGGACACCGGCGACGATCTGCTCGATCACACTGAGCATGCCATCTGGATGGGCGAGATTCGGCCACTGGATCTGTCTATTTTTTGATCAGTTTACAACTGTTCCTCGGCTTCGCCGGGCAAATGTTCGTCCAGATGCAGCCAGGGCAGACGGTTGTCCGTCCAGATATGCCGTTGGGCGGGTGCCTGCTCGGGATGATCGAGGGTGGCGATGGTCACATCGATGCTGTCCGGGCTCAGGTGCGTTGACAGCGCCAGCTGTGCCCCACAGTTTGCGCAGAAGTACCGGACGCTCGTTGTCGAAGAGTCGTACTGCGCGGGTGTGCCTTTCACCCATTCAAAGGCTGACGCGGGCACGGTGATCCAGGTGGTCACGATCCCGCCGCTGACCCGTCGGCAAATCGAACAATGACAATGGGCGATGTCGTGCAAAGGCCCGCTGAATTGATAGCGCAGATGTCCGCAATGGCAGCCGCCTGTATGAATTTCGGCCATGTTTTTTCCTCCTGCCCCGTATTCAGGGACTTTGAACCCGTCCGACGACCGGTTGCACATCTGGTCAATGCTTTCATCCGCGAAAGCTGGGTGAAAGCTTCCCCGATTAGGATCGCCCCCACTGCCGGCAACAGACCGGTTGGCCAACGTGAGTGTTTGATTGCTTGCACGGTCCATTTAACAACAACAATGGTGATCCTGATGTCCTCTGCTACCCGCCGCTTCGCTGTCACTCCGCCCATACGCCTCGTGCTTCCCGTTCTGCGCTGACCCATCCGGTTCGCCCATTCCCTAGCCGCGCTATGCCTGGAGTATTCCCATGCTGACTTTCCTTGGCTTTGCCATGGTCATCACGTTCATGTTCCTGATCATGACCAAGCGCCTGTCTGCGCTGATCGCCCTGATCATCATTCCTATCGTCTTCGCCCTGTTCGGTGGTTTCGCGCCGAAGATCGGCCCGATGATGCTCGAAGGCATCACCAAGCTTGCGCCGACCGGCGTGATGCTGATGTTCGCCATTCTGTACTTCGCCCTGATGATCGACTCCGGCCTGTTCGACCCGGCCGTGCGCAAGATCCTAAAACTGGTCAAGGGCGACCCGTTGAAAGTTTCGGTCGGCACCGCCGTACTGGCGCTCGTCGTCTCCCTCGATGGTGACGGCGCGACCACTTATATGATCTGCGTGGCCGCCATGCTGCCGCTCTACGCCCGCATCGGCATGAGCCCGCGGATCATGGCTGGCCTGATCATTCTCGCCGGTGGCGTGATGAACATGACGCCATGGGGCGGCCCGACCGCTCGTGCGGCCAGTGCGCTGCATGTGGACCCGTCCGACATTTTCGTACCCATGATTCCGGCGATGGCTTTCGGTGTGCTGGCCATCCTCTTGATTGCTTATTTCTATGGCAAACGCGAGCGTGCGCGTCTGGGTGAGTTGCACCTGGTGGGCGAAGAAGTCGACCACAGTGAAATCAGCGTTTCGCAATTCCCGGATGCCCGTCGTCCGAAGTTGATCTGGTTCAACGGCGCCCTGACCCTGGTCCTGATGTGCACCCTGGTCGCCGGCCTGTTGCCGCTGCCGGTGCTGTTCATGGTGGCGTTCAGTATCGCGATGATCGTCAACTATCCGTGCATGCAACAGCAGAAGGACCGCGTCGCGGCCCATGCCGGTAGCGTGCTGGCGGTGGTCGGTTTGATCTTCGCGGCCGGTATCTTCACCGGTATCCTGTCGGGCACCGGCATGGTCGATGCGATGTCGAAAAGTCTGTTGGCGGTCATCCCGGATTTCCTCGGCCCGTACCTGGCAGTGATCACTGCACTGGTCAGCATGCCGTTCACGTTCTTCATGTCGAACGATGCATTTTATTACGGCGTGTTACCTGTACTTGCGGAAGCCGCCAGCCATTACGGTATAACCGCGGTTGAAATGGCACGTGCCTCGATCGTCGGTCAGCCCGTCCACCTGTTGAGCCCGCTGGTACCATCGACCTACCTGTTGGTGGCCCTGGCCGGTATCGACTTCGGTGATCACCAGCGTTTCACCCTGAAGTGGGCAGTGCTGGTTTGCATGTGCATACTGGTCGCCGCTTTGCTGATGGGAATTTTTCCGCTGTTCAGCACGCTATAAGCCCAAGACTCACCATGACGGGTCCAGGCTTTGTTGTTTGAAGCCTGGGCCCTTCGTGGTTTAACACTCGCACAAAGGAATACACATGGAATGGCTGACCAACCCTGAAATCTGGGTTGCCTTCTTCACCCTGACCGCCCTGGAAATCGTCCTGGGTATCGATAACATCATCATGATTTCGATCCTGGTCAGCCGCATGCCCAAGCACATGCAACAGCGCACCCGGATTTTCGGCCTGGCACTGGCCATGGTTACGCGGATTCTGTTGCTGCTGTCGATCACTTGGGTCATGCGCCTTACCGCTGACTTGTTCGAAGTGTTCGGCCAGGGTATTTCTGGGCGTGACTTGATCCTGTTCTTCGGTGGTCTGTTCCTGCTATGGAAGAGCTCGCAAGAGATGTACCACGCGCTGGAAGGTGAAGACGAAACCAATGAGGAACCGGGCGGCAAGGGCGGCAACTTCCTCTACACCATCATCCAGATCGCAATCATCGACATCGTGTTCTCGCTGGACTCGGTCATCACCGCCGTGGGCATGGTGTCCTACGTTCCGGTCATGGTCGCGGCCATCATCGTTGCCGTGCTGGTGATGATGTGGGCTTCCGGCACCATCAGCGAGTTCATCGACAAGCACCCGTCGCTGAAGATGCTGGCGCTGTCGTTCCTGTTGATCGTCGGTACTGTGCTGATTGCTGAATCCCTCGACGTTCACGTGCCAAAAGGCTACGTCTACTTCGCCATGGCGTTCTCGCTGGCGGTGGAAGCGATCAACATCAAGATGCGCACCGCGATGGCGAAAAAGCGCAAACAGCAGGATCCGGTGAAGCTGCGCAAGGACATTCCGGGTCAGTAACCCCGAATACCATGTGATGACAAAGGGGCCTTCGGGCCCCTTTTTCATTGACGCATGAACCTGTTTTCATGACAGTTTTGTTTCAATCGCTTCTTTAGCTATGCGATGCTGGCGCCCAGACCGTTAGCCAACTACAGCTTAAGTACACAACGTAGAAAAAGCGCGGCACCTTCAACTTGCCCCTTTGGGGCGCTACCACCACAGGGGGCCTGCATGCTCACCCTGCTCAATTTGTTATCTGCCGTGGCCTTGTTGATTTGGGGCACGCACATCGTCCGAACCGGCATTCTGCGGGTCTACGGTTCCAACCTGCGCCATGTGATTGGCCGGAACATGTCCAAGCGTTGGCTGGCATTCGTCGCGGGGATCGTCGTGACGGCGATGGTCCAGAGCAGCAACGCCACCGCGATGCTCGTCACCTCCTTTGTCGGTCAGGGCCTGATGGCGCTGACCCCGGCCCTGGCGACCATGCTCGGGGCCGATGTCGGTACCGCGCTGATGGCACGGGTGCTGACCTTCGACCTGTCATGGCTGTCGCCGCTGCTGATCTTTCTCGGGGTGATTTTTTTCCTGTCGCGCAAACAGACCCGGGTCGGACAGATGGGCCGGGTCAGTCTCGGACTGGGGCTGATCATCCTGGCGCTGCAACTGATCGTCGAATCCGCCGCGCCGATCACCCAGGCCCAAGGCGTGAAGGTGATTTTCGCCTCGCTGACCGGCGACATCCTGCTGGATGCCCTGGTCGGCGCGTTGTTTGCGATGGTTTCCTACTCCAGCCTGGCCGCCGTCCTGCTGACGGCGACCCTGGCTGGTGCCGCGGTGATCAGCCTGCCCGTGGCCATCGGCCTTGTGATCGGCGCCAACATCGGCAGCGGCATCCTTGCCTTCCTCAGCACCAGCATGCAGAACGCCGCTGGCCGCCAAGTGGCATTGGGCAGCCTGCTCTACAAACTGATCGGCCTGTTGCTGATCATTCCGGTGCTCGACCCGTTGGTGCACTGGATCGACAGCCTGGACTTCAGCCCTCAGGAAATGGTCATCGGCTTTCACCTGCTCTACAACACCGTGCGCTGCCTGATCTTGCTGCCCAGTGTCGGGCCGATGGCCAAGCTCTGCGCGTGGCTGTTGCCGGAGCGACCGGAAATCAACGGCACCGCCAAACCGCGGCATCTTGATCCAACAGCGCTGGTCACGCCCAGCCTGGCGCTGGCTAATGCCGCCCGGGAAACCCTGCGCATCGGTGACCTGATCGACAATATGCTCGAGGCCATGCTCGACGTGCTGAACGGCAAGCAAACCGCCGTGACCCAGGAAATGCGGCGCCTGACCGATGATGTGGAATCGCTCTACGGTGCGATCAAGCTCTATCTGGCGCAAATGCCCCGTGAAGACCTCAGCGAGCAGGACAGCCGGCGCTGGGCGGAAATCATCGAGCTGGCGATCAACCTTAAACTCGCCAGCGACCTCATCGAGCGCATGCTGCGCAAGGTCCAGCAGCAGAAAACCTCGCAGCGCCGGTCTTTTTCCGAGGTCGGCCTGGAAGAGTTGGCGGGGTTGCACAGTCAGTTGATATCCAACCTGCGCCTGGGGTTGTCAGTGTTCCTCAGTGCCGATAAGGAAAGTGCCCGCCAGTTACTGCGTGAGAAACGTCGCTTTCGCGCACAGGAACGGCGCCTGGCCCATGCTCACGTCAGCCGATTGCAACGTAAGATCGTGCAGAGTATCGAGACCAGCTCGTTGCACCTTGAGTTGATTGCCGACATGAAGCGTCTGAACTCGCTGTTTTGCAGCAGCGCCTATGTGGTGCTGGAAACTTCCGACACCGGCGCATTGGCGGTCGACGATTTCGCTGACATCACGCATTCACCCTGAACGTCCACAGTTGCTTGAAGTCTGTTGAACTTACGCTAGCCGTACGGAAACTCGTTATGCGTTGTCTGTTGTTCGCCTGTCTGCTGTTTGGCTCATTCCCTTCGTTTGCCCTGGATCGCTTTCAGGTCGAGGGCTATACGCTGCCCAACGGCCTGCAATTAATGCTCAAACCCGGCACCGAGCACGGGCATGTGGCGATTCGTCTGGTGGTCGGCGTCGGCATCGATGATTTCAGCTGCGCCGACAAGGAGTTGCCGCACCTGCTTGAACACTTGCTGTTCAGCGGTATCGACGCCACGGGCGAAGGCGGGCTGGAAGAGCGCATGCAGGCCTTGGGTGGCGAGTGGAATGCTTACACCAGCAATGCCGACACGACGTTCGTCATCGAAGCCCCGGCGAGAAACCAACGCAAGGTCCTCGACCTGCTGCTGGCGCTGCTGACCCAGACCCGAATCGACGACAACGCTATCAACTCTGCCAAAAAAGTGGTGGAGCGCGAAGACGGCGGCCATTACTCGCACCTGCAACGCTGGCTGGATCGCCAGGATCTTGGCCACACGGCGAGTAATCAGCTGGCGGTGGAACTGGGACTCAAATGTCCCGAGCGGCCTGAGGTCGATCACCTGACCCGCGATCAGGTGGAAAAGGTACGCAAGGCCTGGTACGCGCCCAACAACATGACCCTGATTGTGGTCGGCGACCTTGACCGGTTGCTGCCGGCCTATCTGGAACGGTCTTATGGTGCACTGGAAGCGGTCGAACCGACCGATCACCCGCCCCTGCCCGCGATCCAGGCCAGTGCTGCGCATGAGCGGACCCTGAGTCACGGTTTGGTCGGCGGCAGCGCCAAGTTGCATTGGCTGGTGCCGGAGCCGGTACTGGAAGACCTGCACGACGAAACCTTCGACCTGCTCAAGGACTATCTGGACTGGGCGCTCTACCGCCAGTTGCGCCTGACCCATAGCTTGTCCTACGGGCCTTCGGCTGAGCGTGAGGTGTTTGGGGGCGTGGGCTTTATGAGCATGAACGCCGACCTTGACCGCGACGACGTACCCCAGGCCGAGCAGGTGCTGGATGATCTGAAGGCCGGGTTGCTCAGGGACGGCCTCAATGCCCACACCTTCAACCGCCTCAAGGAGGCCGCCATCGCCCGTCAGGCCTGGGCCGTGCAAGGCAACAGCGCGTTGGCCGATTATTACTGGAGTGCCCTTGGGGACTACGAGGACGGCCGTTTCGCCAACCCGGCCAAGGAACTGCAAGGGGTGACGCTGGAGGAAGCAAACAAGGCCATGCGTGAATTGCTCATGCAGCCGGGCTACCTGCGGATCGAAAAGCCGTTGATCAGTGATGACCAGTTGATGTGGGCGATTGCCGGGGTGTTCGGGTTGCTGGTTCTTGGCGTACTGGCTTTGCGCTTTCATCGCAGAAAGTAACCATTCTCTGTGGTGAGGCGGTACCCTGTCGGGGATTTTTCCCACGACTATTGCGAACCGCCGAATGCCTACTCTGACCCTATACGTCCAGCGAATCCTGGAATTGATGAAGCGCTACCCAGGGGTCATTGCGCTCGGCGGTTTCATTTCCGGGGTCGGCAGTTTCATTCTGGTGGATCGCCAGCAAGGTCTGGCGACCTGGATCACCACCATCATGCTGGTCAGCTGGATCTGGCTGATGTTGGAAAACAGCCTCACCAAGCTGTTCGCCAGGATCTTCAAACGCGAAATCCCCCAACCTCTGCTGCGCTACGCCACGCAGATGATCCACCAGGAAAGTCTGTTCTTCGTCCTGCCGTTCTTTTTTATCACCACCACCTGGAACAGCGGCCAGCTGTTCTTCACCGGGCTGCTGGGCATCGCCGCGCTGATTTCCATCATCGACCCGCTCTACTACAAATGGCTGGCCCCCCGGCGCTGGGCGTTCCTGGCGTTGCATACCCTGACGCTGTTCGCTGCACTGCTGACCGCCCTGCCCGTCATCCTGCACCTGACCACCGCTCAGAGCTTCAAACTGGCCCTGGGCATCGCCGTCGTGTTGTCGTTCCCGAGCCTGGCATCGATCTTCCCGATTCGTACCGTGCGCAATGCCTTGGCGATTCTCAGTATCACGCTGGGCATCGGCGCGCTCGGTTGGGTGCTGCGATCCTGGGTGCCGCCAGCGACCTTGTGGATGACCGACGTGGCGATCAGCACCCAAATGCAGGACCGCACCCCAGGCGACAGCCTCGATGAAGTCAGTGCCGAGCAGATTCGCGGCGGCGGGCTGTACGCCTACACCGCGATCAACGCCCCGCGCGGTCTGGATGAGCGGATCTATCACGTGTGGCAGTTCAACGGCAAAGAGGTCGACCGCATCCCACTGGACATCCACGGTGGGCGCAAGGAAGGCTATCGGGCCTGGACCCACAAACAGAATTTTCCCGGCAACCCTGCGGGTAAATGGCAGGTTCGGGTGCTGACCGAAGATGGCCAGGTTATCGGTGTGTTGCGCTTCACCATTACGGACAGCACACCGACCAAAGAAAAGTAATGCGGTTCATGCTATTACGTAGAGCTGCGTAATAGCCGATAAAGCACGGAGCTTATGAGCAGCAGCACAATGGCCGGCAGTGCCCAATTGGACACCTCTCACTCCCCTGCTCAATTGCGGGTCACGGGTGACTGGACGCTTGCCCATTACGCTGACCTCAAGCACCTGAGCGAAAAGCTCCACGGCCAGTACGACGACAGCACTCACATCGACCTCAACGGCCTTGGCGCGCTCGACACCGCCGGCGCGTCGCTGCTGGTGGAGTTGCTCGGGTCCGAGCGTTTGGGCCGATCCGCCGAACACCCCGATTGCACACTGTCCTCGGCCGACCGTGCCTTGTTGCAGACCATCTATTGCTCGCTGACCGACTTCTGCGTGCCGATCAAGGAACCGGAAATCAGCGTCAGCGTTCAACTGTTGACCCGCATCGGTCGGGCGGTCGACGCGATCTGGCAGGACACCCTGCAACTGCTGGGTTTTGTCGGCCTGATTCTGGAAACCATCGCCCGCAATCTGTTTCGCCCCGCGCGCTGGCGGATTACACCGATGGTGGCGCACATCGAACAGACCGGCCTCGACGCTGCCCCCATCGTCGCCCTGCTGACCTTTTTGGTGGGCGCGGTGGTGGCGTTTCTCGGGGCGACGGTGCTGGCGAGTTTCGGCGCCAGTATTTTCACCGTGGACCTGGTGGCGTTCTCCTTCCTGCGCGAATTTGGTGTGTTGCTGACCGCGATCCTGATGGCCGGCCGCACCGCCAGTGCGTTCACCGCGCAGATCGGCTCGATGAAAGCCAACGAAGAAATCGACGCCATCCGCACCTTGGGTCTCGACCCGATGGAGCTGCTGGTGGTGCCGCGAGTGTTGGCCCTGCTGGTCGCGCTGCCGATGCTGACCTTTCTGGCGATGCTTTCGGGGATCGTCGGCGGCGGCGTGGTTTGCGCGGTGTCGCTGGATATCTCGCCGGCGATGTTTCTGTCGCTGCTGCAATCGGACATCGGCGTTCAGCACTTTCTGGTCGGAATCGTCAAAGCGCCGATCTTCGCGTTCCTGATCGCCGCCATCGGCTGTCTCGAAGGCTTCAAAGTCAGCGGCAGCGCCGAGTCCGTCGGTGCTCACACCACGTCGAGCGTGGTCCAGTCTATTTTCGTGGTGATCGTGCTCGACGCCGTGGCTGCGCTGTTTTTCATGGAGATGGGCTGGTGAGTCGTTTACCCCGAGCGCCCTCCGAGGCGGTGATCGAAGTCCGCGGTCTGTGCAACCGCTTCGGTCACCAGAGTGTGCATGAGAACCTTGATCTGGATTTGTACAAGGGCGAAATCCTGGCTGTGGTCGGCGGTTCCGGCAGCGGTAAATCGGTGCTGTTGCGCAGCATCGTCGGGCTGCGTCAGCCCAGCGAAGGTGTAGTGAAGGTCTTTGGCAAAAACCTGCCGACGCTGTCCGAACACGAGCGCTCGATGGTCGAGCGGCGCTTCGGCGTGCTGTTCCAGAAAGGCGCCCTGTTCTCTTCGCTGACCGTGACCGAGAACGTCGCCCTGCCCCTGATCGAGCATGCCGGTTTGAGCCGAGAGGACGCCGAGCACCTGGCGGCAGTGAAAATGGCCTTGGCCGGGCTGCCGCTGTCGGCGGCCGACAAGTACCCCGCTTCGCTGTCCGGCGGCATGATCAAGCGTGCGGCACTGGCCCGCGCGCTGGCACTGGACCCGGACATCCTGTTTCTCGACGAACCCACCGCCGGGCTCGATCCGATTGGTGCGGCCGCGTTCGATCAATTGATCCTGACCCTGCGTGATGCGTTGGGCCTGAGTGTGTTTCTGGTCACCCACGACCTCGACACGCTCTACACCATCACCGACCGGGTGGCGGTGCTGGCGCAGAAGAAAGTGCTGGTGGCGGATGCCATCGAAAAAGTCTCGGAAACCGACGATCCGTGGATTCACGAATACTTCCATGGCCCTCGCGGCCGCGCGGCGCTGACCGCCGCTCAACAGCTTAAGGAGGTCTGACATGGAAACCCGAGCCCATCATGTATTGATCGGCCTGTTCACCGTTATTGTGGTGGCGGGCGCCCTGCTCTTCGGCTTGTGGCTGGCCAAGTCCAGCGTCGACACCGAGTTCAAGGACTACGAAATCGTCTTCAACGAGGCCGTCAGCGGCCTGTCCAAGGGCAGCGCCGTGCAGTACAGCGGAATCAAGGTCGGCGACGTGGTGACCCTGCGTCTGGACCCGAAAGACCCGCGCCGGGTGCTGGCGCGGATCCGCCTGGGCGGCGAGACACCGATCAAGGAAGACACCCGGGCCATATTGGCGCTGACCGGGATCACCGGGACGTCGATCATCCAGCTCAGCGGGGGTACGCCGCAGAGTCCGAAGCTCAAGGGCAAGGACGGTAATTTACCGACGATCATTGCATCGCCCTCGCCCATCGCTCGTTTGCTGAATGACAGCGGCGACCTGGTGGCCGGTGTGAACATGCTGATGCTCAACGCCAATCAGATGTTTTCTTCGCAGAACGTCGAGCGCATCAGCAAGACCCTTGAACATCTGGAACAAACCACCGGCACCATCGCCGACCAGCGCGGCGATATTCGCCAGGCGATGCAGCAACTGGCCTCGGTCGGCAAACAGGCCGGCGCCATGCTGGAACAGACGTCGGCGCTGATGCGCAACGCTAATGGCATGCTCAACGATCAAGGCAAGCAGATGTTCGGCAGTGCCGAGCAGGCGATGAAATCGCTGGAGTCGAGCAGCGCGACCATCAACAAGCTGCTCACGACCAATCAGGATTCGCTCAACAGCGGCATGCAAGGCCTCAGTGGCCTGGCCCCGGCGGTGCGTGAACTGCGCGACACCCTGACGTCGTTGCGGGCTATTTCCCAGCGTCTGGAAGCCAATCCCACCGGTTATTTGCTGGGCAATGACAAGAACAAGGAGTTCACGCCATGAAGCTGGCTCACCTCGCCCTCCTCGCCAGCTTCATTGTGCTCGGCGCTTGCTCGATCCTGCCCAAGTCCGAGCCGTCCGATGTCTATCGGTTGCCTTCGGCCCAGAGCAGCGCATCGGCCAGTCACGGGACGCCGCAGCGCTGGTCGTTGCGCCTGACCAAGCCGCAGGCCAGCGAAGCCTTGAACAGCCCGAAGATCGCCGTGATTCCTCAGGGTGATCTGATCAGCAGCTACAAGGCTTCGCGCTGGAGCGACCCGGCTCCGGTGTTGTTGCGTAATCGTCTGTTGGACGGTTTCCAGCGTGATGGTCGGGTGCCATTGCTGAGTACCGACGACAGCAACTTCCAGGCGGATCTTGAGCTGGGCGGTAGCCTGCAGGCATTCCAGACTGAATACCAAGGAACGAACGCGAGCGTCGTCGTGCGTCTGGATGCATTGCTTGTGCGCGGTTACGACCAGCGAATCCTCGCCAGCCGACGCTTCGAAGTGCGCCAGCCGTTGAGCGATGCGAAGGTGCCGGCGGTGGTGGCCGGGTTTGGCCAGGCCAGTGACCAGTTGACGGCGCAGGTGGTGAGCTGGGCGGTTGAGCAAGGCCAAAAAGTCGCCCCGCGCTGAGACCTTGAAGACCTGCACACTTCAATGTGGGAGCGAGCTTGCTCGCGATGACTGAGTAACAGCCAACATTCATGTCGACTGATACACCGCTATCGCGAGCAAGCTCGCTCCCACAGGGTTTTTGATTAGCCGAAGAACCAGTAGCAAACCCCGATCGCGCCGAGAACGCCGGCAAACTCCGCCAGCAACGCACACCCCACCGCATGCCGCGCCCGCTGGATCCCCACCGCGCCGAAGTACACCGCCAATACATAGAAGGTCGTTTCAGTACTGCCCTGAACCGTCGCCGCCACCAGCGCCGGGAAGCTGTCCACGCCAGACGTTTTCATGGTTTCGATCAGCATCGCCCGGGCGGCACTGCCCGAGAACGGCTTGACCATGGCGGTCGGCAGTGCATCGACGAAGCGTGTGTCCCAGCCGGCCCATTCCACCAGATGCCGAATCCCGTCCAGGCCAAAGTCCAGCGCACCGGACGCCCGCAACACGCCGACGGCACACAGCATCGCCACCAGATACGGCAGCAGGTTCTTGGCCACGTCGAAGCCTTCTTTGGCGCCTTCGACGAACGCTTCGTAGACCTTCACCTTGCGCAGCGCGCCGATCACCAGAAACAACATGATCAGCCCGAACAGCGTCAGGTTGCCGAGGATCGATGACAGGCCGGCCAGAGCGGTCGCTGAGAGCGTCGCCAGCAGCGCCATGAAGGCACCGAGGGCCAAGGCACCGGGAATCAGGTACGCGAGCACCACCGGGTCCCACAGGCGCAGACGCTGCATGAACGCCACCGACAGCAGGCCAACCAATGTCGAGCAACTGGTGGCGAGCAGGATTGGCAGGAACACCAGGGTCGGATCGGGCGCACCTTGCTGGGCGCGGTACATGAAGATCGTCACCGGCAGCAGGGTCAGGGAAGAGGCGTTGAGCACCAGGAACAGGATCTGCGCGTTGCTGGCGATGGTGGCGCTGGGGTTGAGCTCCTGCAGCGCCTTCATGGCTTTGAGGCCGATCGGCGTGGCGGCGTTGTCCAGGCCCAGGCCGTTGGCGGCGAAGTTCAGGGTGATCAGGCCGATGGCGGGGTGCCCGGCCGGCACCTCCGGCATCAGCCGCAGGAACAATGGACCGAGCGCTTTGGCCAGCCACTCGACGATCCCGGCCTTCTCGGCAATCCGTAGAAAGCCCAGCCAGAGGGTCAGGGTCCCGAACAACAGGACCATGACTTCGACCGACAACTTGGCCATGGCAAAAATGCTTTCCACCATCGCCGCGAAGATCCCGGCGTTACCGCCGATCAGCCATTGCGCCAGTGCCGAAACGGCAGCCACGATGAAGAAGCCAAGCCACAGGCCATTAAGCATCAGTCAAATCCCCCGAAGAATGCGGCGAATGATAGCGGGGTAGCCAGAAACGACAAACCCCGGATTTCTCCGGGGTTTGTTTAGCGCGATGTACGCTCCCACAAGGGGTTCTGCTTAGTTGCTGGAAATCTCGCCAGCCGGCAATTTTTCCTTGCTGCGCCAGTGTGGCAAGGAGTTCCAGTAGCGCTGGCCCTTGGCGTCGTCGTACATGCCTTCCCAGCGGGAGATGACCAGCACGGCCAAGGCATTGCCGATCACGTTGAGTGCGGTACGGGCCATGTCCATGATGCGGTCGACACCGGCGATGAACGCCAGGCCTTCGAGCGGAATACCCACGCTGCCCAAGGTGGCCAGCAGCACCACGAAGGACACACCCGGTACGCCGGCGATGCCTTTGGAGGTCACCATCAGGGTCAGCACCAGCAGCAATTGCTGGCTGATCGACAGATCAATGCCGTAGAGCTGAGCAATGAAGATGGCCGCGATGCTCTGGTACAGGGTCGAACCGTCGAGGTTGAACGAGTAGCCGGTCGGAACCACGAAGCTGCAAATGGCTTTCGGCGCGCCGTAGGCTTCCATTTTCTCGATCACGCGAGGCAGCACGGTTTCGGAACTGGCGGTGGAGTAGGCCAGCACCAGCTCATCCTTGAAGATGCGCATCAGCTTGATCACCGAAAAGCCAAACAGGCGAGCGATCAGGCCCAGCACCACGAAGGCGAAGAAGGCGATGGCGACGTAAACCAGGATCACCAGTTTCGCCAGCGGCAGCAGAGAAGCGAAGCCGAAGTTGGCCACGGTCACCGCGATCAGTGCGAAAACGCCGATCGGGGCGTAGTTCATAATCATGTGAGTGACTTTGAACATGCTTTCCGACACGCCCTGGAACATCTTCACCAGCGGCTCGCGCAGGTCCGATTGCAGGCTCGACAGACCGAGGCCGAACAATACGGAGAAGAAGATGATCGGCAGCATCTCGCCGCGGGCCATGGCCGCGAAGATGTTCGACGGGATCAGGTTGAGGATGGTCTGGATGAACGCATGTTCATGCTGAACCTCGGCGGCAGTGGCCTGGTACTTGGAAATATCCACGGTACCCAGGGTGCTCATGTCGATGCCGGTGCCCGGATGGAACACGTTGGCCAACACCAGACCGACCACGATGGCGATGGTGGTGACGATCTCGAAGTAAAGGATGGTTTTGAGGCCGATACGCCCGAGCTTCTTCGCGTCGCCGACGCCTGCAATACCCACGATCAAGGAAGAGATCACGATCGGGATCACAATCATCTTGATCAGACGGATAAAGATATCGCCTGCTGGTTGCAGGACGTTGCTGACCCACCAGGCTTTTTCGGCACTGAAATGGTTGAGCAGCGCACCGATTGCAATCCCCAATACCAGACCGATGAGGATCTGCCAGGCGAGGCTAAGCTTTGCCTTCTTCATATCTTTACCCTTACTTGCGTTTGACTCAGGCAGATGCAAGAACTGGAACGCTTGTGGCGAAAAAGTCTTGTGCATCTGCCCCCGTATAAGGTGCCCCGGAGCGCTTGTTATCGGCTCTCTGGCAGGCGAAAAAAGGCGCAACTATTCAGATGCAAGGAAGCAACGTCTAATGCCGTAAACGCCTACCCTATGCCGAATCGGCATGAGCTTTTTTATCTGAAACTCGCGTCCCAACCGGTTCGAATACGACATTTCGGCAGGCATAAGTGCCGTGAACCGGCCATCGCAGAGGAGGTTGGTTGTTTTTTGAGCGAAGGAATGTGGGCTAAAACTTGGGAAAAAGCCTACGTTTAAACGCGAAAATTCTCGGTCTTTGAGTTGCAGTTTTCTCGATATACGGTCACCACAGAAACACCGTGAAATGGTTTTGCGAGGGATTAGCGGAGATGAAGCGGGGATGCGAGCAGAACGCTCTAAGACAACGCTTTGCGCTGAGGAAGCTCTTCGCAAGCCCGTCGATCCACGAGTGATCGGCGAACTTGCGTCGCAGCTTCTGCCTGACCCGGCCCTTGCGCAGGCACTCCCTGTACCCGTAGGTCACTCCGCCCCTGAAACAGGCAGAACGTCCCGGCCCCTTGATCATGCGACTACCGTCCTCGGGTAGCGCAGTGGAAAGAAGCCATGCTGCTTCTTTCATGTTACGAATTCAGTACCAGTGTGGATCTTTCTTCCATGGCACAACCGCCCAGAAGCAGGGCGGCTGCCAGTGTCTTTAACAACACGCTCATGTTCACCCTCGACCGCGACGGCCAAAGAAGAAGGACGCAATGAACATCACCAGGAACACGACAAAGAGAATCTTGGCGATACCCGTGGCGGTGCCCGCGATACCACCGAAGCCCAGTACCGCAGCGATGATGGCAATGATCAAGAATGTGATTGCCCAACTCAACATGGTGATTCTCCTTACGCTTCTATTTAGAGATGTTGCTTGTGGTGCTTTTCCCGGCGCATCGAACGCGCCAAGTTCATGTGTTTAGAACACCCAATGTTCCTGGCGAGGCATCTCATTCGCAGGCTGAGCCTGGTCGACGTCCATCATTCGCATTGGGGGGCTGTCAGCCTGGTTACTGCTGGCCGCGCTGAAATGGGTTTGGGTCGGGTGCTGAATCGACAAGCGTGGCGCTTCTTGCTGCTGGCTCTGCTGCCAACGCTGAAACTGCTGGCCGCTGATCAAGGTGATTAATAGCGCCAGAACGGCAAACAGACCTTGCTGGAGATGCAGTGGCGAGAGACGCAACTGGGCGGCACGTTGGCGACTCATCCTGAAGCTCCTCCCACTCTGTGGTGATCTTGTTAGGGGCAACCTCTTGAATGCCCCGGTTAATCAGACCATTGCAGCCTGCATGCCAGCTTTTCTCGATAATAAAAACTAATAAAATCAATTAGTTATGAATATTGCGGAAGACGGATCGGACGCATCCTGCACGATGGCCCTTTTGAAGTCGTGCGTAATGCACGATGGGTTCGTAGGAACTTTCAATATTTTTGAATTGCGAGGAGGGCGTGGATGTCACAAGGGGAGACCGGCAATCGCCTGCGAACCGGCTATCTGATAAAAAAACAACAAAATCAGGCGATTAGCCGTAGGGTGAGGAGACAGCTACGCTGCTGTGGCTGGAATCGACCAGAATCAACCATGCAACTTGCCCGATTATTCCGGGACTAACCAAGATCATTCATAAAGGAGCGTAGGAAAATGGAGTCAGCCACTGAGCATCAAGGCCGCATTCTGCTGGTGGACGATGAGTCCGCCATCCTGCGTACTTTCCGTTATTGCCTCGAAGATGAAGGCTACAGCGTCGCTACCGCCAACAGCGCCGCTCAGGCTGATGCACTGCTTCAACGTCAAGTCTTCGACTTGTGCTTCCTCGACCTGCGCCTGGGTGAAGACAATGGCCTCGATGTGCTGGCCCAAATGCGCATTCAGGCGCCGTGGATGAGGGTGGTGATCGTCACCGCTCATTCGGCCGTGGACACGGCAGTCGATGCCATTCAGGCCGGGGCCGCCGACTATCTGGTCAAGCCTTGCAGCCCCGACCAATTGCGCCTGGCCACCGCCAAACAGCTGGAAGTGCGGCAACTGTCGGCACGTCTGGAAGCCCTTGAAGGCGAAGTGCGCAAACCCAAGGATGGCCTGGACTCTCACAGCCCGGCGATGAAAGTCGTGCTCGAAACCGCCCGCCAGGTCGCCAGCACCGATGCCAATATTTTGATCCTCGGCGAGTCCGGTACCGGTAAAGGCGAACTGTCCCAAGCCATTCACGGCTGGAGCAAGCGCGCGAAGAAATCCTGTATCACGATCAACTGCCCGTCCTTGACCGCCGAGCTCATGGAAAGCGAGCTCTTCGGCCATAGCCGTGGCGCGTTCACCGGGGCCAGCGAAAGTACTCTGGGTCGTGTCAATCAGGCCGACGGTGGGACGCTGTTTCTTGATGAGATCGGCGATTTTCCGTTGGTTTTGCAACCTAAACTGCTGCGTTTTATCCAGGATAAAGAATACGAACGGGTGGGCGACCCGGTCACCCGCCGCGCCGATGTGCGCATCCTCGCGGCCACAAACCAGAACCTCGAAGACATGGTACGCGACGGCCGTTTCCGTGAAGATTTGCTCTATCGCCTAAACGTCATCACCCTGCACCTGCCACCACTGCGCGAACGCAGGGAAGATATTCTGAACCTGGCCGATCGCTTTCTGGCCCGTTTCGTCAAGGAATACGCGCGTCCGGCTCGGGGCTTCAGTGACGAAGCCCGTGAAGCACTGCTCGGCTACCGCTGGCCGGGGAATATTCGCGAACTGCGCAACGTTGTGGAGCGGGCAAGCATCATTTGTCCACAGGAACGGGTCGAGATCAGTCACTTGGGCATGGCTGAAACCCCGGTCAACAACGCACCTCGCATCGGCGCTGCGCTGAGTCTGGATGAATTGGAAAAAGCCCACATCGGAGCGGTCCTCGCCACTGCAGATACGCTGGACCAGGCCGCTAAGACCCTGGGTATCGATGCCTCGACGTTGTACCGAAAACGCAAGCAGTACAACTTGTGAGCTGTCTCCGATGAGACTGGCGATGAAATTGCGCACGCGGCTGTTTCTGAGTATTTCCGCCCTGATCACTGTGGCGTTGCTTGGGCTGTTGCTCGGGCTGGTCAGCGTGATGCAAATGGCGAGTTCCCAGGAAGCGCTGATTCGCGATAATTTCGTCACGCTCGACCTGGGACTGAAATTGCGTCAGACCTTGGGCGATCAGCTGATGATCATGCTCAGCGAGAAGCCGGATCCTCCAGCGTTCGAGGCGTCCAAGCAGCACTATTTTCAGTTGCTTGATGACGGCATTGTCCATGCCCAGGCTGGCGATGCGCGCCAGCATGGTTTCGAACAGGCAAAAACTGACTACCTGAGCTTTCTGCAGGCGTACGACCTGTCACGTGACTCGACACAGGTGTTGAGTGGCAACAAAGAACTCACCGAAAAATTCAATGCGCTGCGCAATGGTTTGATCGTCGAGCAACAGCGTGCGCTGGATAACATCAATGCCACCGAACGGCAGACTCGGGAGAGGGCGCTGCTGGTTGCCGGTCTGCTCGGGCTGGTGGGGCTGGCGGTGCTGATCATCGGCTTCGTCACCGCCCACGCTATCGCTCGACGTTTTGGTGAACCGATCGAGGCCCTGGCCCAGGCGGCGGACAACATCGGCCAAGGCAATTTCGAAGTGACGCTACCGATTTCCTCGGCCATGGAAATGAACCAGCTGACCAAGCGCTTCGGGATCATGGCCGAGGCCCTGCGCGAGCATCAGGCCACCAATGTCGATGAACTGCTCGCAGGCCAGCAGCGTTTGCAGGCCGTGCTCGACAGTATCGACGATGGGCTGTTGATGATTGACCGCGATGGTCGTTTGGAACACCTCAACCCAGTAGCGCAGCGTCAGTTGGGTTGGGACACCGATCGTCTCGGTCAAGGTCTGGGTTCGGCGCTTGAGCGCCCCGAACTCGATGATCAGCTGCAACTGGTGCTGCGCGGCGGCACCCTGGAGCGGGCGCCTGAGGACCTGAGTATTGAGGTCGACGGTGAGTCGCGGTTGCTGACCTTTAGCCTGACGCCGGTCAGCCATACACAGGGGCATATTCTCGGCGCCGTGATGGTGCTGCATGACGTCACCGAACAGCGGGCGTTTGAGCGGGTGCGCAGCGAGTTCGTGCTGCGCGCCTCCCATGAATTGCGAACGCCGGTTACCGGGATGCACATGGCGTTCGGCCTGTTTCGCGAGCGCGCGCACTTTGCCAAGGACTCGCGTGAAGCTGATCTGCTGGACACCGTGAATGAAGAGATGCAGCGCTTGATGCAGTTGATCAACGACCTGCTGAACTTCTCTCGCTACCAGAACGGATTGCAGAAACTCACGTTGGCGCCGTGCTCCATCGAGGATTTGCTGGAGCAGGCCCGGGCACGTTTTGCCGGCCCTGCAGAAGAGCAGGGCATCGACCTTCTAGTGGAAGTGCAAGGGCCATTACCGCGATTGCAGGCCGATCAGCCGCAGCTCGACCGGGTGCTCGATAACCTGATCGACAACGCGTTGCGCCACACCGCTTCCGGCGGGCAAATACGTTTGCAGGCTCGACGCCATGGGGATCGAGTGATTATCAGCGTCGAGGACAACGGCGAAGGCATTGCCTATGGCCAGCAGGGGCGGATTTTCGAACCCTTTGTACAGGTGGGTCGCAAAAAGGGCGGTGCTGGACTCGGTCTGGCACTGTGCAAGGAAATCGTGCAGTTGCACGGTGGCCGGATGGGTGTTTACTCGCGGCCAGGGCAGGGTACTCAGTTCTATATGGCGCTGTCGGTTTAAGCCGCAGCCGCTTCAGGCTTCGTCATCGAGACGTCGGGCAGCCAATCGGCGACCACGGGTAATCAGCTCGATGAACTGCACCGCACTCAACGCATGGGCGAATAGCCAACCCTGACCGAACTTCACGCCTTCACTGCTCAGAAGCGCAGCCTGGGATTCAAGTTCGATGCCCTCGGCAATCACCTTGAGTTGCAGGGCCTGGGCCATGTGAATGATGTGCGGTGCGACCCCGCTACTCGCCGCGTCATGCCCCAGCGCATCGATAAACGCCTTGTCGATTTTCAGGCAATCGACTGGCAGGGTTTGCAGATAGGCGAGGCTGCAATAGCCGGTGCCAAAGTCATCAATCAGCACTTGATGCCCGACATCCCGCAAGGCCTGCAGGTTTTCCCGGGCTACCACGACATCGATCAATCCCCGCTCAGTGACCTCAAAGGCAATTTGCTTTGCCGCGACGCGGTGCAAGGTCAACAGTCGCGCCATTACCTGACCGATACGCGGCACCATGACGTCGCAGGCCGCCAGGTTGACCGAGATGTACAGTTGCGGATTGGCCCGCAACAATTGACCCAGCTGCTCAAGCAGGCGTTGCAGGACGAAGTCGGTCATCTGGCGGATCTGGCCGGTGTTCTCCGCCATCGGAATAAACAGGTCGGGGCTGGTCAGGGTGCCGTCCGGCCGTCGCCAGCGCAGCAAGGCTTCTGCCCCGACACAGTTGCGGCTTTCGAGGTCGAAGATCGGTTGATACAGAACCTGCAATTCGCCTCGTCGTATGGCACCACTCAGTTCGGCGTCCAGCGACTGTCGCTGGCGCACCAGCAAAAGCACCAGAAAACCCACGCATAAGGCGAGTGCCAGGCTGGCCGGCAGCAACCACCACCAGACGGCGGGCACACGTATACCAGTGCGCGGGCTGATCAGCACCAATTGGTATTCCGGATTGTTGGTGGGCATGCGGTAAATCAAGCGGGAATGCGTCACTTGTAGCGCGTCGAGGCTTTTCGGGGGCCAGGGTTCGGTTGGTGGCCAGACCTGCGAGACACCCAGTACCGGAATCGCGCGCGTACCGTGGTCGAGCACCACCAGCAGGCTGCTTCCGGGTGGCAAGTCGACCATGTCGGTCAAATGCCCGCGAGACGTCGCGACACGAAAATTGCCACGTCCGAGCATCAGCGCGGCGCGGTTTTCATCGGGTTCGGTGGTGGTGTTCAGCCAGTAGCTGTAGGTCGGCCCCTTGATGTCTGGCGGTCTTATCATCGACAGCCCTTCCTGGCGGGGGCGGTTGGAACAGATCCGCGAGGCGTCCATATAAGCGGCTTCGTAAACGAAACGGTAATTGAAGCTGACCTGTTGCAAGGTCGCGATCATTTCGTCATCGCAGCCGCGTAACGGCTGGGCTTCCAGGTCGTCGAGGCTTTCACGCAACTGCCCGAATAGTTGCTCCAGGCGAGCAAGGAAGCGCTCGCCCTGGGCATTCATTTCTTCGCTTTCGCTCTGCTCGACTTGATGCATGGCCACGAACAGGCTGCCGGCCATCAGGAGTGTCGCGCTCAAGGCAGCAGCCAGTATCGCCAAAAACCAAGGGCGAAAGAACCAACTACGTAGTGTCTCTCGAGCAGCAGGCATAGGGAATATCCGAAGAATTACCAATGAGTTATAGCTGCTGATTGGAAAAAAGCCCTGACCGTCGGGCGGGCGTCATTATTTTGTCTGGTTCAAGACTTGTAGAAGTGCCGCGGTTTGCGCATCCGGTGTGCCATCGAAACGTGACGGTCGGAAATGCATCTGGAAGGCCGCAATCACATGATGTGTCGCAACATCCAGTTCGCCGGTTTGCGGCGTGGGATAACCCGCGCGGGCCAACTGTGTCTGAAACCAGCTGATAGTTGGCAGTTGTACTTCGAACTGTGCTTGCTGACGCGTTACCGCCTGCTCATTCGGCCAGATTCCCAGGCCTTCGGCAGCCAGACGCTTCCAGGGGAACAGTGGCCCCGGATCGAGCTTGCGCAGCGGGGCGATGTCGCTATGGCCGATGATGCTGCGGGGATTGATGGCGTAACGCTTGCTGATGTCCTTGAGCAGGACGATCAGGGACTGGACCTGGTCTTCGCTGTAGGGATACCAGAAGCGTCCTCCGCTCGGGAGTTCCTTGAAACCCGGGTTGACGATTTCGATGCCAATGGAGCTGGAGTTCAACCAGGTCCGGCCTTGCCATTCGCTTTCCCCGGCGTGCCAGGCTCGAAGGTTTTCATCCATCAACTTGTAGATGGTGGCGCCCTTGTCGTCGCCAATCAGGTAGTGGCTGCTGACCTCGCCGTGGGTCAGCAGTTGCAGCGAACGCTCCAGTGACGCGGAGGTGTAGTGCACCACTACGAACTGAATGCGGCTGTCGTAGTTGGCTGAGGGGTGACTTGTGTCGACCCGGGGGCCGCTGGCACAACCGGCCAACAGAATCAGCGACACGATGAGAGATAGATATTTCATGGCTGAAGGCAATACACGCAAGACAGTAATGCAACAGTGTAACGTACTGCCTCGCGCGCAGACGGCCAACGCGAAGTTTTAAACAAAATGGAACAATTGACCGTCAGCCCAGTGCCACTTGGTTACGGCCGGCATGTTTCGCGCGATATAGGGCCTGATCGGCTCTTTTAAGGACCAGATCGCTATGTTCGCCGGGCTTGAATGCAGTCAGGCCCATGGAAATGGTGATGGTTACCGGCTCACCCTTAAAGTGGAAAGGACAGGCTTCGATCGAGGCGCGCAGCTTTTCCAGCAGTTTCGCACCAGCAGATGGCACTGTGTCTGGCATCAACAGGACAAACTCCTCACCGCCGAACCGAGCAATGAAATCCGTCCCGCGCAGGCGCTTGCGTAGCACGCTGGCGATGATTTTCAGTACTTTGTCGCCCGCCAGGTGACCATAGTTATCGTTTATGCGTTTGAAATGGTCGAGGTCGAGCATTGCCAGCAACAGGGTGTTGCCGTGTTGCTGCCATTGGGTGATTTCGTGATCCAGCCGTTCGCTCCAAGCTGCGCGGTTAGGCAGGCCGGTGAGCGGGTCGATCAAGGCTTTCTGACGCTGCTCTTCAAGATGCTCGCGGTAGCCCAGGGCTTCCTGCTCCATGTGCGCAACGCGTTCGGCCAGACCATGAAGGCGGGCTGCAACTTCCTGCTCGCGCTCGTCACGCTGCTTCTGGTGCTGGTCCATGGTGCCGAGCAGGCCTTCCAGATGGTTTTCCAGGACGTGCTTGAGATCGTCCAGGTCGGCGGCTTCCTGCATGCTGCTCTGCAAGCCGTCGACCTGCTCGCGGATCTGCGTGTCCATCTCGCGTGCGGCGGAACGGTTGTCGGCATGGCCTTCGCTGGCGGCTTGCAAGTTGCTTTGAAACGACTCGAGGCGTTCGTTTAGCTGTTGCAAGTAGGCTTCGAATTCATGCTGGCCGCTGTCAGTGATTGCCAGCATCAAGGTTGCCAGATCGTCGAGGATCGGCAGCAGTTCGTACCAATTCAAACCGTTTTGCAGGCGATCACGCATCGCTTCGGCTTGCGGACGATGACGCTCGGGCAGCGTCAGGTCGTCGAGCAGGCCCAGTAGCGTGTCTTCGATATGCTTGGCCACCGAGCTGTAGGACGGCTCGGGTGAGTCCGGCAGGGCGTAGAGAACATCCGGCTCGGATTGTTCGGCGTCTACGGCGGCCAACACCTCTGCCATGGCCGGGGGCAGCGGCAGGCTGTCGAGATAGACCACCTGCGTCAGTTCGTCGGGATTGATAGTCGGCTGAGCCTGTATTTCTGGCTCGATGATTGATGGAGCGGGTTCTTCCGGATGTTCTATGTCCGGTTGCGGTTGCATTTCTGGAGTCTGGGCGCGTGCTCGCTCCGGCTCAAGCACCGGCGGGACAAACGCTACGACCGCAGGAGAGGGCGCTGCTGCGGGCGAAGCCTCGATCGTCGGTGGCTCGGATGCAGTAGCGGGCACGGCAACTTGTGCGGCGGCCACTTGCGGCTTATCGACCTTTGGCGCGAGATCGACAGTTACCTGTGGGGGCTCGGCATGAGGCACAGCAACCACTTCGGCTGGCTGCGGGGCGGGCGTCGGGAAGGTGCCGGAGGCAACCTGTAATACCGCTTCATCCGCTTCACGGCTACCAAACAGTCGCTGCAGCAAACCAGGGCGGCCGGGTTCTGCCGGGTTTTCAAGCTGATTCAGGGCCTTGCCTTGCAGACCGCTCAGTTCGCTGAGCAGCAACGGAATTTCGCGCGCCTGCCCGACTCTTGCATCCAGATGCTTGGCGAAGTTTTTCAGCGGCCGGCTTACTTCCCGGGGCAGCGGCAATGTTTGCAGCTGCGAGACCAGCGCGGTCAATGCAGCGCTGGTCTGATTAACCCGGGTTTCCCGGCGTTGCTCTGAGTCGAGCACGGCTTTTTCCAGCCGCGGAAGCAGGGCGGCCAAGCCGGCGTCCATGTCGTCGGTGCGCACGACTTCACGCATTTCCTTCATGCATTGGTCAACGGCGCGGTCGGTGCCCTCGGCTGCCAGCGTGCTGCGCACCAGGCCACGACGCAGCAGGTCGAGCCGGGCGTCCCATCGACGTTCAAGCTTTTCCTGTTGTTCGATGCTTTTGAGGTATTTCTCTTTCCAGCGCTGTGCTTCGTCGCTCATTCATGGGATCCGCGAGGGGCAGGACTCAACGCGGGCAATGCATCGGCCGTGAGCGAACCCGGCAGACGAATCTCTACCGCGACCGGCAGGTGATCGGAAATGGGTTGTGCCAGCACCTCGACCTTTACAAGGGTCAGGGTGGGGCTCAGCAGTATATGGTCCAGGCAGCGCTGCGGGCGCCAGCTAGGGAACGTCGCTTCCAGTTGCGGCGCGAGCAGGCCGAGGTCACGCAACGGGGAGTTTTGCAGCAAGTCGCTGGCATGGGTATTCATGTCGCCCATCAGCACTTGGTGTTTATAGCCGCCGATCAACTCGCGGATGTAAGCCAGTTGCATGCTGCGGGCGCGAGCGCCCAGCGCCAGGTGCATCATGACCACCACCAGCGCCTCAGGACCTTCGCCAAAGCGCACCAGAATCGCCCCGCGACCCTTGGGCCCCGGTAGCGGATGATCTTCAATCGCCCACGGGCGCAGGCGGCTGAGCACGCCATTGCTGTGCTGGCCGAGGCGTCCGAGATTGCGATTGAGTTGTTGATACCAGTAGGGGAATGCGCCGAGCTGGGCCAGGTGTTCGACCTGGTTGACGTAGCCTGATCGCAAGCTGCCGCCATCGGCTTCCTGCAAGGCGACCAGATCGAAGTCGCCCAGCAGATTGCCGATCTTTTGCAGATTGTCGGCACGTCCGGTGTGCGGCAACAGATGCTGCCAGCCCCGGGTCAGGTAGTGGTGATAGCGCTCGGTACTGATGCCGACCTGGATATTGAAACTGAGCAGACGCAGACGGCTGTCCGCAGGCAGGCCCGTCGATTCCAGATGATGCTCGTTGACCCGCGGATCATGCAGGCCAACGACGCGTTCAGTGCCCCAGCGACGCATGGCAGTCGCCGCGCTTAGTTGGCAGCAGCCTTGTTAGCCGCTCGCTCTTTGTCGATCAGCTTGTCGGCCAGTTGCAATGCTTGCTCGGCGCCGCCGGCAGAGCCCACGTCGAAGCGATACTTGCCGTTGACGATCATGGTTGGAACGCCGGAGATTTCATACTTTTTGGCCAGTTCAGTGGCCTTGACGATCTGGCCCTTGATGGCGAAGGAGTCGAAGGTGGCCAGGAACTTGTCCTTGTCTACGCCCTGAGTGGCCAGGAAATCCGCCATTTCATTCTTGTCGACCAGCTTCTTGTGTTCTTTCTGAATGGCGTTGAACACCGCAGCGTGAACCTTGTTTTCGACGCCCATGGCTTCAAGAGTCAGGAACATCTGGCCGTGTGCGTTCCACGGGCCGCCGAACATGGCCGGAATGCGGACGAAGTTCACGTCGGAAGGCAGTTTCTCAACCCATGGATTGATCACGGGTTCGAAAGCGTAGCAGTGCGGGCAGCCGTACCAGAACAGCTCCACCACTTCGATCTTGCCAGGCACGGCTACCGGGACGGGATTGGTCAGTTCGACATAAGGCGCTGCGGGTGCTTCAGCCGCTTGGGCGGTCATGCCGAACAGGCTGGCAGCGACGAGTGCGGCGCTGATGATCAGATTACGCATGCTTTACTCCTGGACAATTTGGGTCGCCTCGCGCGACCTGTTTTCAGACAGGTCCTGGCGGGCTTGAGTTCTGTAGTGTAACGGCAGCGGCCACAAAAAAGGGCGGCCTAAGCCACCCTTTTTATACTTGCTGCGACGGATTAATAGAGCGTTAACGTTGCAGGAGATGTAAGCCTCGCGCCACGCCCGGGTCGCCGGCCTTAGTGCAGGCCTTGTATGTAGCTGGACACCGCTGCGATATCTTCGTCGCTCAGTTTTTTGGAGATGGTCTGCATCGGTTTGGTGTCGCCATCGTTGGTGCGGCCGGCTTCTTCCTTGCGGAATTCGGTCAGTTGCTTGGCAACGTATTGAGCGTGCTGGCCGCCCAAGTGTGGGAAGCCGGCGGCTGCGTTACCCGCGCCATTTGGCGAGTGGCAACCGGTGCAGGCTGGCAGGCCCTTGGCCAGGTCGCCGCCGCGGAACAGTGCTTCACCGCGAGAAACGACTTTCGGGTCGGCGGCGCCAACACTGCCTTTCTGGCTGGCGAAGTAGGCGGCGATATCGGCCAGATCCTGATCGCTCAGGTTGGTCAGCAGGCCGGTCATTTCCAGTACCGTGCGTTTGCCGGACTTGATGTCGTGTAGCTGCTTGTTCAGATAACGCTCGCCCTGGCCTGCCAGTTTCGGAAAGTTAGGCGCCATACTGTTGCCATCCGGGCCATGACAGGCGCCACATACTGCGGCTTTCGCCTGACCAGCAGTCGCATCACCTGCAGCATGGGCAATGCCGGAGATCCCCACGGTCAACAGCAGACTCACGATCAATTTGTTCATCAGCTAATCCAACTACGGCTAAGGGTTAAAGAGTTATGGACCGGGATCACTCGCTCATCCACTGGATGATTGCTTGGTAATCCTCGGCACTGCAGTCCATGCACAAACCACGCGGCGGCATCGCCTTGAAACCCTGGGTCACGTGTTGCACCAGCGTCTCCATACCTTTCGCCAACCTCGGCGTCCAAGCTTCCTGATCGCCCTTTTTGGGCGCCATGGGTAGTTGGCCGGAATGACAGGCACCACAAACACGGTTGTACACAGCTTCCGGATCCTGTGTAGCCTGAGCGCTGTAAAGCGGCATCAAGACACCGGCAGCTAGCAGCCATTTCGTCATAAAACGACCTTTTCAGGGTTGAGAGCGTTCTGCGTTCTAGTGCGCAATCAAGGTCAATCGCTCTCGTGAACTTCATCCTACGCTGGGACAAAGCGCACACAAAATCTGCGGCATTATATACTGGCGTCACTGAAACGGAAACGACACTGCTCGCCGCGTCCATTCCCGGCGCCGCCCACATCGGAAATCCCATGCAACTCAAGAACCCCATCCTCGGCCTGTGCCAACAGTCCACCTTCATGCTCAGCGCTGCCAAAGTCGACCAATGCCCGGACGATGAAGGCTTTGAAGTGGCCTTCGCCGGGCGTTCCAACGCCGGCAAGTCCAGTGCGCTGAACACCTTGACGCACGCCAGTCTTGCGCGAACCTCGAAAACTCCGGGTCGCACGCAGCTCTTGAACTTCTTCAAGCTAGACGATGATCGTCGTCTGGTCGACCTCCCGGGTTACGGTTACGCGAAAGTGCCTATCCCGTTGAAGCTGCACTGGCAGCGTCACCTGGAAGCCTATCTGGGTGGTCGTGAGAGTTTGAAGGGGCTGATTTTGATGATGGACATCCGTCATCCAATGACCGACTTCGACCTGCTGATGCTCGACTGGGCTGTCGCCAGCGGCATGCCAATGCACATTTTGCTGACTAAAGCCGACAAGCTGACCTACGGCGCGGCGAAAAACGTCCTGCTCAAGGTTCAGGCAGACATCCGCAAGGGTTGGGGAGATGCGATCAGCATCCAGTTGTTCTCGGCGCCAAAACGCATGGGTCTGGAAGACGCCTACACTGTACTGGCGGGCTGGATGGAACTGGCGGACAAGGGCGCCGAGCTCGCGGAGTAAGCTCATTTACAAAAACCGCGGGCAAAAAAAACCCCGGACTTCTTATGGGGAGGGGGAAGTTCCGGGGTTCAAGTTCCGGACCGTTAGGGCGGGGTCCAGATATCTGCCAACACTTAACACAACATTAGGAGCATCGAAGGGCTTCACCACCCATTCAGTAACTCTGAGTGGCGATTCAGGAGATTAGTTCAGAATTTTTTAAAAAGCCTTTGGAATAGCACAGCGCATTTTCCGAACTAAGAGCCCTTCGGTCTTTCTGCCGCGGCACTATGCCGCAGCGGAAAACTCCTTTTCAGACGGTTCAGTGAGCCTCATCCCAGTTATTTCCTACACCCACCTCTACCAACAGCGGCACATCAAGCTTCGCTGCGTCGCTCATGTGCGCGCGAATTTCATCGCGGACCTGGTCGACCAAATCCTCGCGCACTTCCAGAACCAATTCATCGTGCACCTGCAGGATGACTTTGGCGTCCAGGCCTGATGCTGTCAGCCAGCTATCCACGGCAATCATGGCTTTTTTGATGATGTCCGCCGCGGTGCCTTGCATCGGGGCGTTGATCGCTGTGCGTTCGGCACCTTTGCGCAGGGCCGGGTTTTTCGCGTTGATTTCCGGCAGGTACAAGCGACGACCAAAGATGGTTTCGACGAAACCTTGTTCGGCGGCCTGGGCGCGGGTGCGCTCCATGTACTCGAGCACGCCTGGGTAACGGGCGAAATATCGGTCGATGTAGGCCTGGGATTGCTTGCGATCAACACCAATCTGTTTGGCCAGGCCAAACGCGCTCATGCCGTAGATCAAGCCGAAGTTGATCGCCTTGGCGCTGCGCCGTTGGTCGGTGGTGACCTCTGCCAGTTCAACCCCGAAGACTTCCGCTGCGGTGGCCTTGTGCACGTCCAGGTCATTGCGGAACGCGTGCAGCAAACCTTCGTCCTTGGCCAGGTGAGCCATGATTCGCAGTTCGATTTGCGAATAGTCCGCTGCCAGCAGCTTGTAGCCTTTGGGTGCGACGAACGCCTGACGAATCCGACGCCCTTCAGCGGTGCGGATAGGAATGTTCTGCAGGTTCGGATCACTGGACGACAAACGCCCGGTCGCCGCGACGGCTTGATGATAAGAGGTATGAATGCGCCCGGTGCGCGGGTTGATCTGCTCTGGCAGGCGATCGGTGTAGGTGCTTTTCAGCTTGCTCATCGAGCGGTACTGCATCAGCACTTTGGGCAGCGGGAAATCCTGTTCGGCCAGTTCCGCCAGCACGGCTTCGGCGGTGGACGCCTGACCCTTGGCGGTTTTGCTGAGGATTGGCAGGCCGAGTTTTTCGTACAGGATCACGCCCAATTGCTTCGGCGAGCCGAGGTTGAATTCTTCCCCGGCAATGGCGAATGCCTCACGCTCGAGGGCGACCATTTTCTCGCCCAGCTCAACGCTCTGAATGCCCAGGAGGTTGGCATCGACCAGCGCGCCTTGGCGTTCGATCCGTGCCAGCACCGGCACCAACGGCATTTCGATTTCGCTCAGGACCTTGCTCAGGCTCGGGATGGCGTTGAGTTTTTCCAGCAGGGTTTGATGCAGGCGCAGCGTTACGTCGGCGTCTTCGGCGGCGTAAGGCCCGGCCAGCTCCAGGGAGATCTGGTCAAAGGTCAGTTGCTTGGCGCCCTTGCCGGCGATGTCCTGAAAACTGGTGGTGGTGTGATTCAGGTACTTGAGCGCCAGGCTGTCCATGTCGTGGCGGGTCGCAGTGGAGTCCAGCACGTAGGATTCGAGCATCGTGTCGAAAGCGACGCCTTGTACGGTGATGCCGCAGCCCTGATCGCCACCGATGGCGCAGTTGGCCAGGATGTTCATGTCGAATTTGGCGTGCTGGCCAACCTTGAGTTTGCTCGGGTTTTCCAGGATCGGCTTCAGCGCGCGCAGCACGGTGTCGCGATCGAGCTGGTCCGGCACGCCCATGTAGGAATGGGTCAGCGGGATGTAGGCAGCTTCGTTGGCTTGTACAGCGAAAGACAGGCCCACCAGTTGCGCCTGCTGCGCATCGATGCCGGTAGTTTCGGTATCGAAGGCAATCAGCTTGGCGTCGTTGAGCTTCTTCAGCCACAGGTCGAAATCAGCCTGGGTGAGGATGGTGGTGTACTTGAGTTCGGTGCCGACAGCCGCTTCTTCAGCCACCGGAGCGACGACTTCCTGGCCGGAACGCTTGGCGTCGCGCTGGTTCTCTTCGAACCAGCTCTTGAACTCCAGCAGGGTATAGAGCTCGGCGAGTTTGTCGTGATCCGGCTTGCCCATTTGCAGGTCGTCGAGGCCGATATCCAGCGGCACGTCGATCTTGATGGTTGCCAATTGATAGGAGAGAAACGCCATCTCCTTGTGCTCTTCGAGCTTGGCCGGCAGGGTTTTGGCCCCGCGAATCGGCAGGGTTGGGACGATGTCGAGCTGAGCATAGAGCTCAGTCAGGCCGCCGTTCACGCCCACCAACAGGCCGGAAGCGGTCTTCGGACCAATGCCCGGAACGCCCGGAATGTTGTCGGAAGAATCGCCCATGAGTGCCAGGTAATCGATGATCTGCTCGGGAGCGACGCCGAATTTCTCCTTCACGCCCTCCACGTCCAGCGCGCTACCGGTCATGGTATTGACCAAGGTAATGTGGCCGTCGACCAGCTGCGCCATGTCCTTGTCGCCGGTGGAGATCACCACCGGGCGGTCGGCCGCCGCGCTGCTGCGGGCCAGGGTGCCGATCACGTCATCGGCTTCGACGCCTTCGACGCACAGGAGTGGGAAGCCCAGGGCGATCACGCTCTGGTGCAGCGGCTCGATCTGAACACGCATGTCGTCGGGCATGCTTGGGCGGTTGGCCTTGTATTCGGCGTACATGTCATCGCGAAATGTCCCACCCTTGGCGTCGAACACCACGGCGAACGGACTTCCCGGGTACTGCTTGCGCAGACTCTTGAGCATGTTCAGCACGCCCTTGACCGCACCGGTTGGCAAACCTTTGGAAGTGGTCAGCGGCGGGAGGGCGTGAAAGGCGCGGTACAGGTAAGAAGAACCGTCCACCAGGACGAGGGGGGCTTGGCTCATGAGCAGGATCAACCTTTTCGGCGGGTCCGGCGCTAGAATAGCGGGACCGTTGACGACAAAGGGACAAGGTTATCATGCGCACACTAAATCGCCTGTTGCTGGCTGGGTTGTTTGCATCCGTTCCGTTGGCCGTCATGGCGGCGGATGCAGCGACACCGGAGCCGGAAGTCACTATCCGCACGGAAGGGGATAAAACCATCCAGGAGTACCGTCAAAACGGTTTCCTGTATGCGATCAAGGTCACACCGAAGGGCGCACCGCCGTATTTTCTGGTGCGGGCGGACGGGACAGATGCAAACTTCATCCGCTCGGATCAGCCGGATATGCTGATTCCGTCGTGGAAGATCTTTGAGTGGAAGTAGTTTCTTAATTTCAATCGGCGCTGGCTCAAGCAGCGGCGCCCGTACTGGCAGTTCAAACATGTCTGTGTTCACCCCGCTGGCTCGGCCTGAGCTGGAAACCTTTCTCGCCCCTTACGGGCTCGGCCGCCTGCTTGATTTCCAGGGGATTGCCGCCGGTAGCGAAAACACCAATTTCTTCATCAGCCTGGAGCAGGGCGAATTTGTCCTGACCCTGGTTGAGCGTGGTCCGGTTCAGGAGATGCCGTTTTTCATTGAACTGCTCGACGTGCTGCATGACGCCGACCTGCCAGTGCCTTATGCCTTGCGCACCACCGACGGCGTCGCCTTGCGCGAACTGGCCGGTAAACCTGCGCTGTTACAGCCACGTCTGGCCGGCAAGCACATCAAGGAAGCCAATGCGCAGCATTGCGCTCAGGTGGGCGAGTTGCTCGGCCATCTGCATCTGGCGACCCAGGCCAACATGATCAAGCGCAAGACCGATCGCGGCCTGGACTGGATGCTGGAAGAGGGCACGCAGTTGCTGTCGCACCTCGATGCCGAGCAAAGCGATCTGCTGCAACGGGCACTGGACGAAATCACACAGCAAAAGACGAAAATTCTGGCGCTGCCGCGGGCCAATATCCACGCCGACCTGTTCCGCGATAACGCGATGTTTGAAGGCACGCACCTGACCGGGTTGATCGACTTCTACAACGCGTGTTCTGGGCCGATGCTCTACGACGTGGCCATTGCGTTGAACGACTGGTGTTCGGACGAGAGCGGGTTGATCGACGGGCCGCGGGCAAGGGCGCTGCTTGGCGCTTATGCAGCGCTGCGACCGTTCACGGCGGCCGAGGCGGAGTTGTGGCCGACCATGCTGCGGGTAGCGTGTGTGCGGTTCTGGTTGTCGCGGTTGATCGCTGCCGAGTCGTTTGCCGGGCAGGACGTGCTGATTCACGATCCGATGGAGTTTCAGCAGCGTCTGGCGCAGCGGCAGAAGGTCAGTACTCATTTGCCTTTCGCGCTTTAAAGTCAAAAGATCATCCGAACGCGGGCCGCGTTCGGACGATCTTTTTTATGGGGCTACAACGACTCCAGACACCCCGCCAAATCATTCCCCAACTTCTCCAGCACCTGCTCATACCCCTGAGCGGTCGCCGGCGTGTAGCCGCCCAGCGCGTCCAGTTCCGCCAGCTTCACCGGCAGACCCGCCACCAGGGTTTCCGCCAGGCGCGGACGCAGAGGCGGTTCGCTGAACACGCAGGTTTTGCCGACTTCCTGCAATCGAGTGCGCATCGCCGCGACGTGCTGGGCGCCGGGCTGGACTTCGGCGGCGACGCTGAATACGCCGGCGTGCTTGAGGCCGTAGGCGTCTTCAAAGTAGTCGAAGGCCTCGTGGAATACGAAGTACGGTTTGCCCGCGATGCCGGCCAGACGCGCTTTCAAGCGAAGATCCATTGCATCCAGACGCTCATCGAACGCCTTGAGGTTGCTCTGATAACGCGCGGCATTGGCCGGATCGGCTGCACTCAAGTCAGCAGCCATTTTTGTGGCGATGACACGGGCGTTGACCGGCGAAAGCCACAAGTGCGCGTCCAGGCTGCCGGGACGGTGATCGTGATCATGTTCGTCGGCTTCTTCCGCATGGGAGTGGCTATCTTCGGCGAAATGTCGAAGTTTCAGGCCAGGCAAATCCTGCACGGCGACGCTGGGAAGCGTACGACCATTCAGCACGCGTGGCAGGAAACCTTCCATGCTCGGACCGATCCAGTAAACCAGATCCACCGATTGCACCTTCCGTACGTCGGATGGGCGCAAGGCATAGTTATGAGGCGAGGCACCAGGCGGCAGCAGGACTTCCGGAATCGCCACACCGTCCTGCACCGCCGCCGCGATCAGCTGTAGAGGCTTGATACTGGTGAGAACTTTGACTTCCGCGTGAGCTGAACTGATCAGCAGAAAACTTGCGGAAAATACGACAAAGATAGAAAAAAGTCGGGACACGATGACCACTCGAAGAGGCGAGAACGGGTAACATAATAACGTCTCTCACAAAACTCGTCGCCGCTCATGCCTAAAACACCGATTGCCAGCCGTCCCCACGACCACTCTCATTGCGTCCATAGCGCATTGTCTGAGGCCGATGCTCTGTGCGCACGTCAAGGCCTGCGCCTGACCGCCTTGCGCCGGCGGGTGCTGGAACTGGTCTGGCAAAGCCACAAGCCGTTGGGTGCCTACGACATTCTCGCGGTACTCAGCGAGCAGGATGGCCGCCGTGCGGCGCCGCCGACCGTGTACCGTGCGCTGGACTTCCTGCTGGAAAACGGCCTCGTACACCGCATCTCCTCGCTGAACGCCTTCGTCGGCTGCAATCACCCGGAACATGCCCACCAGGGCCAGTTCCTGATTTGCCGTGAATGCCACGCCGCCATCGAGCTCGAACAGAAATCCATCAGCGACGCGATCATCAGTAGCGCCAAGGATGTCGGATTTGTCGTGGAAGGCCAGACCGTTGAAGTGGTCGGCCTCTGCTCAGGTTGCCAAGGGGTTTGATGAGCAACGCGCTGATCCGCCTCAAGCAGGTTGCTGTCACCTTTGCCGGGCAAAATGTGCTGGATAACATCGAACTGAGCGTCGAGCCGGGGCAGATCGTCACCCTGATCGGCCCTAACGGCGCCGGCAAGACCACGCTGGTGCGCGCTGTACTCGGTCTGTTGAAACCGGACAGCGGCAGCGTGTGGCGCAAGCCGAAACTGCGGGTCGGTTACATGCCGCAAAAACTTCACGTCGATCCGACGCTGCCGCTGTCGGTGCTGCGCTTCTTGCGTCTGGTGCCGGGCGTGGACCGCGCCACGGCCTTGGCGGCACTCAAGGAAGTCGGCGCCGAACAGGTGATCGACAGCCCGGTGCAAAGTGTTTCCGGTGGCGAAATGCAGCGGGTGCTGCTGGCCCGGGCATTGCTTCGCGAGCCGGAACTGCTGGTGCTCGACGAACCTGTGCAAGGCGTCGATGTGGCCGGTCAGGCCGAGCTTTACAGCCTGATCACACGATTGCGCGACCGCCACGGCTGCGGCGTGTTGATGGTGTCCCACGACCTGCATCTGGTGATGAGCACCACCGATCAAGTGGTCTGCCTCAACCGTCACGTCTGCTGCTCCGGGCATCCCGAGCAGGTCAGCGGTGATCCGGCTTTCGTCGAGCTGTTCGGAAAGAACGCACAAAGCCTGGCGATTTATCACCATCACCACGACCACGCCCATGATTTGCATGGCTCGGTCGTCAGCGCGGCTTCGTCGGCCCCTACCCACGTTCACGGAGATAACTGCAAGCATGGCTGATTTTCTGCTCTACGCCCTGCTCGCAGGTCTGGCCCTGGCTTTGGTCGCGGGCCCGCTGGGTTCGTTCGTGGTCTGGCGGCGCATGGCCTATTTCGGCGACACCCTTTCCCATGCTGCGCTGCTCGGTGTGGCGCTGGGTTTTCTGCTGGATGTCAGCCCGACCGTGGCGGTCACCGTAGGCTGCCTGCTGTTGGCGGTGTTGCTGGTGACTTTGCAACAGCGCCAACCGCTGGCGTCCGACACGCTTTTAGGAATTCTCGCACCGAGCACGCTCTCTTTGGGCCTGGTCGTACTAAGCTTCATGCACGAAGTGCGGATCGACCTGATGGCTTATCTGTTCGGCGACTTGCTGGCGATCAGCCCGACCGATCTGGCCTGGATACTCGGCGGCAGCGCGGCCGTTCTCGCCTTGCTGGTGACGTTGTGGCGGCCATTGCTGGCAATCACGGTGCATGAAGAACTGGCCAGGGTTGAAGGTCTGCCGGTGGCGGCGTTGCGCTTGACCCTGATGTTGCTGATCGCTGTGGTGATCGCGGTGGCGATGAAAATCGTCGGTGTGTTGCTGATTACGTCCTTGCTGATCATCCCGGCGGCTGCAGCACAACGTCACGCCCGGTCACCGGAGCAGATGGCACTGGGCGCGAGCCTGCTGGGCATGCTCGCGGTCTGTGGCGGGCTGTCGCTGTCGTGGTTCAAGGACACCCCGGCGGGCCCTTCGATTGTTGTGACGGCCGCCGCACTGTTTCTGCTGAGTTTTGTCCTGCCCCGTCGAGGGGTGTAGACTTGCTCGTTTTTTGCGCAAATAGAGAGTCGCAGGAATGAAGCCGTTCGCCTCCCGTTATCTGCTCCTTGTCGCATTTTCGCTGCTACTGGGCGCTTGTCAAAGCACGCCACCGGCGGCCACCGAGGCTACCGGTGCACGGGCCACGGCCATCGCACAGCTGGAACAAAGCCTCGCCAGCAGTGAGTTGGCGACTGCTGAAGATCAACTCGCTGCCTTGCAGGCCGAGTCGCCCAACGATCAATCCCTTGAGCAATACCAGCGGCAACTGGCCGAAGCCTATCTGCGCCGCAGTCAGATCGTGCTGCAAAAAGGTGATGTGAATGCTGCCGCGACGGCGCTGAGCCGCGCCCGAGTGTTAATGCCCAAGGCTCCGGCGCTGACCGGTGGGGTCAACAATGCCATCGTTAATGCCCGTAAAGCTGAGCTGGATAGAGCCGAAGCTGCACTCATGGCTGCCGAAGCCAAGCCTCAGGCCAAAGTCATTGATCCGACGGCTGAAAGCACTACAGTTGCGTTGAACCTGACTGATATGGCCAAGCTTCGTCGTCAACTGGATGCGATCGCCGCCGATGTGGTGAATTACCAGTGTGATGTGAGTATTCAGGCGCCACGCACCCAGGATTTCCCTTGGTTGGTCACATTGCTGACCAAACGGGTGAAAAAACTCGATTCAGATTTTGATCTGAACCTGGAGAAGCAGATTCTGCGCAATGTTCCGGCGCAGATGGTTCTGAGCCCGCGTAAGCCCTAAAAGCATCGCGGGCAAGCCCGCGAGCGTCCTGACTACCGATACAAAACCTTAAGCCGGAATCGCCTTGGCTTTCGGCTCCCTGTCCCACACCCGATGCTGCCCGATCGCGGCAAAAAACGGTTTGATCAACTTCGCATCCGCCCCCACGATCAACCCCGCATCAGCCTCCAGCTTCAACACATCCAGCAACTGTTTGGCCTCGCCCTGCAGCGCAATCGCCTTCAAGTGCTTGTACGCCTCCAGCAGGTAATGCAGCGCCACCCCGTCGGTGCTTAGCGCCTTGATCGACGCCGCGCCACCGGGCACAAACACCGCATCGAAGGCCACCGAAGGCAAGCCTTCCATTGACGCATCGACCGGCAATGCTTTGCCATCGGCGGTGGTCACAGGCGCAGAAGTCGGGCCGAGCAGTTTGGCGTGCGCACCTTCGGCCTTCAGCGCTTTCTTCATGGCATCAATCGCTGCGCCATCGACGCCATTGGCTGCCAGGATTGCCACTTTGCGGGTTTTGATATCCGCGGGCAGCAAGTTGGCCTGGCTCAGGGCCGGCGAGCGATCCGGTGAGGTTTTGCGTACTTCGACCGTCCCGGCTTTGGGCGCTGGCAACCCCAGGTTCTGCGCCACGCGCTTAGCCAGTTCCAGATCGATATTGGCCAGAATCTCATTCACCTGGCGCGCGCGGATGAACTCCCGTTCAACCTTGCCCAACTCAAAGCTGTAAGCCGAGATGATGTGCTCCTGCTCGTGCTTGCTCATGCTGTGGAAAAACAGCCGTGCCTGGGAGAAGTGGTCGCTGAATGACTCGCTGCGCTGACGGATCTTGTTAGCGTCGATGCGTTCTGGATAACTTTCGAAACCGCCATCCTGGGCTGCCGGCGGCGTTTCTTTCGGCCAACCGCTATCAATGGAGTTCGGTTCGTAGGACGCGCGGCCCTTGTCGATGGTGGAGCGATGCAGCGCATCCCGTTGACCATTGTGGAACGGTGCCACCGGGCGGTTGATCGGGATCTCGTGAAAATTCGGCCCACCGAGTCGGCTGATTTGCGTATCGGTGTAGGAAAACAGCCGACCTTGCAGCAATGGATCGTTGGAAAAGTCGATCCCCGGCACGATATGCCCAGGGCAGAAGGCGACCTGTTCGGTTTCGGCGAAGAAGTTGTCGGGGTTACGGTTGAGGGTCATTTTGCCCAGTGGGGTGATAGGAACCAGTTCTTCCGGAATCAGCTTGGTCGGGTCGAGGATGTCGAAGTCGAATTTATGTTCGTTCTCCTCCTCGATGATCTGTACGCCAAGCTCCCATTGCGGGTAGTCGCCCATCTCGATCGACTCCCAGAGATCGCGGCGGTGGAAGTCAGTGTCTTTGCCGGCGAGTTTCTGCGCCTCATCCCACACCAGCGAACAGGTCCCGGCAGTGGGGCGCCAGTGGAATTTGACGAAGCGCGATTTACCTTCGGCATTGATCAGGCGGAAGGTGTGCACGCCGAAGCCTTGCATGCTGCGCAGGCTTTTCGGGATCGCCCGGTCGGACATGGTCCAGATCACCATGTGCGCCGACTCCGGTACCAGAGAGACGAAATCCCAAAAGGTATCGTGAGCTGAACCGCCGGTGGGTATCTCATTGTGTGGTTCGGGTTTCACCGCGTGCACGAAGTCAGGAAACTTGATCGCATCCTGAATGAAAAACACCGGCATGTTGTTGCCCACCAGGTCGAAGTTGCCTTCGTCGGTGAAAAACTTCACCGCGAAGCCTCGTACGTCCCGCACGGTATCGCCGGACCCACGAGGGCCCTGCACCGTGGAGAAACGAACGAAGACCGGAGTTTTTTGGCTTGGGTCTTGTAGGAACCCGGCCTTGGTCAGCACGGAATGGGTTTCATAGCTCTGGAAGTAGCCGTGAGCACCGGTGCCGCGGGCGTGGACGATGCGCTCGGGAATGCGTTCATGGTCAAAGTGCGTGATCTTTTCACGCATGATGAAATCTTCCAGCAACGATGGCCCGCGGGCGCCGGCTTTCAACGTGTTCTGGTTGTCCGAGACTTTCACGCCCTGGTTGGTGCGCAGGGCCTGTTCAGTGGCGTCGGAGCGAAATTGCTCCAGGCTGTCGAGCTTGGCATTGGTGTTATCGCGGTCCGGGGTATCGGTCCCGGCCAGTGCGCTTTTGGTTGCGGCAGGTTTTTTAGTACTCATCAGACAAAACTCCTCGTTGCGATTCCCGCCGTAGCCAGGACTCTTGAGCAATACCCCAGGCACGGACCGGGGGCGTTTTCGAGTTGCCTAATTAGTGACTGATGACGTTTTGCGCCGTTCCTTTTTTCTAACCTTTGATCGCGTTATTGCCAAATGGAAGGTTGAATGCCGAATAAATGCTAATAACCTCTATACGGACAGGCTAAAATGCGCGCCCGGCTAACCGCTGATCCTTTTTCAACGCGCCCCACAAGGTTCGCTACGTGATCGAGTTTCAAAACGTCCACAAAACTTACCGCGTCGCCGGTAAGGATATTCCCGCCCTGCATCCGACCAGTCTGACGATTGAGAATGGTCAGGTCTTCGGTCTGATCGGCCATTCCGGCGCGGGAAAAAGTACCCTGCTGCGTCTGATCAATCGCCTGGAAGAGTCCAGTGGCGGCAAGATATTCGTCGATGGCGAAGAAGTCACCGCACTCGACGCCAACAGCCTGCGGCGCTTCCGTCAGCAGGTCGGGATGATTTTCCAGCACTTCAACTTGCTGGCGTCCAAGACCGTGGCCGACAACGTCGCGCTGCCGCTGACCCTGGCCGGTGAACTGTCCCGCAGCGAAATTGACCGGCGTGTGGCCGAATTGCTGAAGCGGGTCGGCCTGTCCGACCACGCCAAGAAGTACCCGGCGCAATTGTCCGGTGGCCAGAAGCAGCGCGTCGGCATTGCCCGCGCCCTGGCGACCAAGCCGAAAATCCTGTTGTGCGACGAAGCCACCAGTGCACTGGACCCGCAGACCACTGCGTCGGTCCTGCAATTGCTGGCCGAGATCAATCGCGAGCTGAAGCTGACCATCGTGTTGATCACCCACGAGATGGACGTGATCCGCAGGGTCTGCGACCAGGTCGCGGTGATGGACGCTGGCGTGATCGTCGAGCAAGGTTCGGTAGCCGAGGTGTTCCTGCATCCGAAGCACTCGACCACCAAGCGCTTCGTGCAAGAAGACGAGCAGATCGACGAAAGCGAGCAGCGCGACGACTTCGCTCACGTTCCAGGCCGTATCGTGCGTCTGACCTTCCAGGGCGAAGCGACCTACGCACCGCTGCTGGGTACCGTCGCTCGTGAAACGGGTGTGGACTACAGCATCCTGGCTGGTCGTATCGACCGCATTAAAGACGTGCCCTACGGGCAGTTGACCCTGGCCGTTACCGGTGGCGACATGGAAGCGGCGTTCGCCCACTTCACCGCAGCTGACGTCCACATGGAGGTGCTGCGCTGATGGAAGTCCTGACAAGTTTCTTCGTCAATATCGACTGGTTCGAAATCTGGCTGGCCACCGGCGACACCTTTCTGATGCTCTTCGGTTCGCTGTTGTTCACCGTTTTGCTCGGCCTGCCCCTGGGCGTGCTGTTGTTCCTTTGCAGCCCGCGACAGTTGCTGGAAGCCAAAGGCGTCTACGCAATGCTGTCGCTGGCGGTGAATATCCTGCGTTCGCTGCCATTCATCATCCTGCTGATCGTGATGATTCCGTTCACGGTGTTGATCACCGGTACGTCCCTGGGTGTCGCCGGTGCGATTCCACCGCTGGTGGTGGGCGCTACGCCATTCTTCGCGCGGCTGGTGGAAACCGCCCTGCGTGAGGTGGATCGCGGCATCATCGAGGCGACCCAGGCCATGGGCGCGACGACGCGGCAGATCATCACCAATGCCTTGCTGCCGGAAGCCCGCCCGGGCATCTTCGCGGCGATTACGGTGACAGCCATTACACTGGTGTCCTACACGGCGATGGCGGGTGTGGTGGGCGCGGGTGGTTTGGGCGACCTGGCGATCCGTTTCGGTTACCAGCGTTTCCAGCCTGATGTGATGGTCGTGACGGTGATGTTGCTGCTGGTGATCGTTCAGGTTCTGCAAACCGTTGGCGACAAAATGGTTGTCCACTTTTCCAGAAAATAAAGAGTCCCGTAAATGACAAATGAGCCGGCCATTCGCTGGCAGGCGCCGAATTCAGGCGTCGCACAAGGAGTTAGCTGAATGAAAAAATTACTCGTAGCGCTCGCAGCAGTTGCAGCGTTCTCTGCTCAGGCCGATGAAACCCTGACCGTCGCGGCCACACCCGTTCCGCACGCAGAAATCCTCGAATTCGTTAAACCGGCCCTGGCCAAAGAAGGCGTGGACCTGAAGGTCAAAGTCTTCACCGACTACATCCAGCCGAACGTGCAGGTGGCCGAAAAACGTCTGGACGCCAACTTCTTCCAGCACCAGCCGTACCTCGATGAATTCAACAAAGCCAAGGGCACCAACCTGGTGGCCGTTGCCGGCGTGCACCTGGAACCACTGGGCGCTTACTCCAGCAAGTACAAAGCGCTGACCGAGTTGCCAGGCGGCGCCAACGTAGTGATCCCGAACGATGCCACCAATGGCGGCCGTGCACTGTTGCTGCTGGCGAAGGCTGGCCTGATCAAGTTGAAGGATTCGAACAACATCCTTTCGACCGTCAAAGACATCACCGAGAACACCAAGGACCTGAAATTCCGTGAACTGGAAGCCGCGACCATCCCGCGCGTGCTGACCCAGGTCGACCTGGCGCTGATCAACACCAACTACGCGCTGGAAGCCAAGCTTGATCCGGCCAAGGATGCGCTGGTCATCGAAGGCAACGACTCGCCTTATGTGAACATCCTCGTTGCTCGTCCAGACGACAAGGACAGCGACGCGATGAAGAAGCTGATTGCTGCCCTGCACAGCCCGGAAGTGAAAGCCTTCATCCTCGAGAAGTACAAAGGCGCGGTATTGCCGGCGTTCTGATTGGGTGAAAGCAACTAAAAAGGGGCGCAATCAATGCGCCCCTTTTTTGTGCCTGGAACACCGTCCCCTGTGGGAGCGAGCTTGCTCCGGGCGGCGTTCCGACGATGGGGCCGGAACATCCAACATCTATGTCGACTGTC
>NZ_JALBYU010000029.1 GCF_029963765.1 Pseudomonas sp. UYIF39 | reverse complement strand
AGTTTTCAGTCGGCAGAACAGCCTCTACTGGGTCAGTTTTCGGTCAGCGGCAACAGTCAATGCTTCATCAGCTGTTCAAAATGCTATGCCTTAGCGCTTAGGCCCTCGACTAGAACTACCATCAGTACACGGAGGATCGGATAAAGCTCGAACCATCTTCAGTTAACCAAAGTTTAGGATTATCCGGCGCCGAAGAGGCCTTTTGTGGGCAGTCAAACCAAGAGGGTTACAGCAGGAAGATACCCGGCATTCGATGAAATTGCGCCGTAGTCATTTCGGCCTTTCGCCAGCAACTGCAATGGGTCGACACTGCAAACGTTCGGCCAATCTGACCGCCAAAACATCTTGCAGTAAAAGCGCTTTGTTTTTAAACGACTAAGCAAAATCAGGCTTAGAACCCTAAATTCGGAGGGCTTGGGGATGGCAGTAGCTATGCGCTCATGAACGGCCTGCTCACGAATGCACCCCTCCATTATCGTCAGTCCAAAATATTGTTCCTTGCAGTCTCTCAAAACCCCAATTTGTATATTTTGGACTCCGAAGTAAAGCTGATATTTTCTTTAAGACTTCGAGCCATTGGCCCCTTTTGGGGGCATCAACCAGCGCCTGTCTAGACAAAGCTAAAAAATTTGAGATGGTTCGAATGCTGACTGCTGGAATGTAATCTCAGCGCAGTTCAGGAGGCTCAATTGTTCGGGGAACAGCTCTGATGGCCATCGGACCGAACAAATGAATACTTCCAAACACAAAGTCCAGTGGCCCTCAGACCAGAAAAAACATCCCATAGACACAGCGAAGTATAATTTAGTTTCCGGAATCGCTTCTTAACTTCATTTGCCCCAAGTTCTTATAGAGAACCGTGAATCATCGAGTAAAAGCTCGCGTTGGTTTTTTTCGTGTGCAGAAACATTTTGTTATTACGATTTGCCGAATCCCAACTTATTTCCTCACTAGCAAACAGCTTAAAGAGTGCGAAAATTTCGTTCTGGTCGGGGGCGCGTAGCATCGGCAAGTAGGGAATACTCACGCCTCATTGCGAGGTATCCGCTTAATGTCTGCCACCCAGTCGAGATCGCCTTCGAGTTGGCGGACATGCCGTATCACAGGGCGCGCTTCGACCCGCGCCATAAAGGCTAAGATATTAGGATAAGCGTCCAGCGAAAGTGCACAGGGCACTGACCACCCAAGCGCTATAAGCGCATAACCGTCTATGACAGAATATCGGTCACCGAGGATGAAATCCTGGCCCTCAAGTCGATCATTGAGTGCCTGTAGCGGCCGTGCGACACGCCCCTCATAAAATTTTCGCAATTGCCCCTGCATTTGTTCATCCTCCACAGCCCAAACCCACGAGACCTCTACCATTCTCGGATGAAGGTCTGAGGCCACAAAAGACAGCCAGCCCTCCGCCAGGACACGCTCCATTGTGCCCCGCTTAGGGAACAACTTTTTTTCAGGAACAAGGTCTGCAATGAACGGTAAAGTCGCCGCATTCTGGGTAAGTACGGTTCCATCATCGAGCACGATGGTAGGCGTCTGCGCCATAGGATTAAGAGCACGCACCTTGATTGTAAGAGGATCCTCAACCGATCGGAGATCAACCTCGATGGCGTCGTACTCGACACCTGCTTCTTCGAGAGCAAAATGGTTAGCCGTCGAACATGCCCCACGGTGATAATAAAGCGTTATCATACTGCACCTATTTTTTTAATGCGTAATTGTATTCGTATACCATTTTAATAACAGATTCCATCAAGGGTCGTACTCACTTACATACCGTAATGCACTCCAAGGAATTCGCCGATATCAAATTTCACAGAATCACAGGGACACGGCTTCTATTAGAAATTTTTTACAATTTTCAAAAATATTCGAATATAAGCACAACTAGTTTTCTGATTCTCGCGAACTTCTCGAAACTTTAAGAAGCCAATTTTTCATCAGAGATAAAAACCTTTTTCCATCCAGCCAACCGAGGAGCTCATGGTTTAATAAAGGATGCGTCGAAGTTTACAAACTACTGAAGCAGTGAACACAACTTTACCCTATGCGAAAGCAATGGATGCGAGCTCCATTTTAACTGCTAATGAAAGCTCTAAAACACAAGACAATAATGGTAGTTATTATTGATAATGACACACTCCACTGAACTAAAAAGCGTTATCAAACCAAACAAAATACCAAGAATATCAGGGCAAATAGGACGCTTTTAGAATTTCACCCCTAAAAGCGAACACCCCCTACCCCACAAAATTAATCCAACTGAATATGTAATGTGTAAACTAATAAAATTTCTACATTTGAATTTATATCAGGCTAACATTCCGCCGTCGACATTCAATGTCGCCCCGGAAATGTAACTGGCATCGGGACCTGCTAAAAAAGCTACAACGGCTGCGATTTCGTCAGGTTGCCCATATCGATTGAGTGCCGTCAATTGAGAAAGAATCGGAGCATAGTCCCCAGTTTCCGGATTAGACTCAGTATTAATAGGCCCAGGTTGAATAATGTTTACCGTGATACCGCGTGCCCCTAGATCCCGCGCCCAAGCACGAGTATACGCAGCAACAGCAGCTTTGCTCGCCGCATAATCTCCCCAACCCACTAAGGCAGTCTGACTGGCGAAAACAGTGCCTATCGAAATTATCCGGCCGCCTTCAGGAAGCAGCGGCGCTGCCGCGCGAACCGCGGTCGAGACCCCTTTGACGTTAATAGCATACTGACGATCAAAGGACGCAATGTCGGCAGCTGAATCATTAACGTCACCCATAATGGAAATCCCAGCGCTGTTAACCAAGATATCAAGATGACCAAAATGGTTGAAAACAGTTTTGACAAGATTGGTAACCTGTTTTTCATCCGCCTGATCGGCTGCTAATGCTAAAGCGTGACCTCCTGTAGAATGTATTTCCTTTACAAGCTTCTCAGCTGTTTCAGCTGACGAAGAATAACTGAATGCGACATAAGCTCCTTCCTGAGCCAAGCGTCGAACAATTGCTGCACCAATACCACGTGAGCCACCCGTGACAAGCGCTACCTTACCTGCTAGTTTCATAGTCATGTTTAAACCCTCAGTAAAAGTGCGAGAATAGATATTTCTAGCTACGCATAGAGAAAGTTATTTAATACAAAATTCAATGTGACACTAAAATTTTTGGTGTGTCTGCCAGTACTTTTTCTAAACCCGCTAATTGAAAGAATACGCAAAATGCTGGCCTTCCTCTCTCGAAACGCCAGCTATCAGCTAACGACCCAGTATCTAATACATCAAACCCCAATTGATCATGAAGCCTCATAACTTTTTGCTTCGCATCGAGATCGTCTCCAGCAATTGGCAGAGCTCGCCGCAGAAGTGAACCTGTAGATTGAGCATCTTTAGCAAGCTCTTTCATAGGAATTGCACTGAAACCTTTAACAACACATGATAATGACAAATGATTAGCGATTAATTCGCTGGTGGACATCAGACCCTGGTCAAAAATCTCCATCGGACCATCGCGTGCAGGAAAATAATTTGTAGCGTCCAATACTATCTTGCCAGCCAATAGTTCTACAGGAATTGTCCTATACGCCTTGAGCGGTATAGCCAGCAAAATGATCTCACCAAATGCTGCTGCTTCCTCTTTCGTGCCTATCTTACAACCGATGGATTCCGCTAACTCACCGAGCGTTTCGAGTCCTCGCGAATTACTAATCATCACTTCGAAACCACGATTTAGCGCAAGTTCTGCAAACGCCTGACCGACCGCTCCAGCGCCAAGTATTCCGATTTTCATGATTGGTTCTCTTGATATGCGACATCACTTCGTCGCGTTATTTATCGTTTGATAAACGCCTGAAATTATGAACCAGTCAAGCTTTGGTTCTTATGTTTCCCAATCACAACCATTGGCATTTTATAAAATATCACCAACTTAACTTCATGATTTGGGACTAAGATTTACTTCATGGATGACGGTCTTATACTCGATGAAGTCCTCCAACGCTGCAATTCCATTCAAACGCCCCGCGCCGCTTTGCTTGCAGCCACCCTCTTCAGTTTCGTCATAAACAACCGCCCAGTTATTGATCCAGACAGTTCCTACTTCTAACTTTCGAGCGACACGCATTGGCCGGTCAATGTTGGTTGACCAGACCGACGCAGCCAAACCATAACGTGAGTCATTTGCCAGCTGAATTGCCTCCGCCTCCGTGTCGAATGCTTGCATCACGAGAACCGGGCCAAATACTTCTTCTTGTGCAATGGGCATCGAGTGGTCCTGTATTTCTAAAAGCGCTGGTCGATAAAAAGCGCCGTTGGCCAGTGGACCTTCTTTATATGGTCCTCCCCGCACTACTACTAGGGCTCCGCCTGAAATCGCAGCCTCGACGACCCCCTCAACTCTTTCGACACTGTCGAGATTGATCATAGGCCCCATCTCGCTAGAAACATCAGCAGCCGGGCCAACTTTAACCACCTCAAAACGAGCCTTGAGTTTCAGGCGAACGGTATCAAGGATTGATCGATGAACGAGTAGACGACTTCCCGTCATACAAAATTGGCCAGCAAAGACAGTCAGCGCTTTCTCAATTATCGGAAGAGCCTTATCCAGATCAGCATCTTCGAATAACAATACGGGTGTTTTTCCTCCAAGTTCTAGGCCGAACCGTTTCAAATGCTTAGCACCTGCTGCTGAAATTGCCTGTCCCGTAGAAGTACTGCCCGTGAAACTAATGGTTGGGACCAACGGGGAGTCGACCATGAACCGCGCTCCATCGCCACGGAGCTCAGTGAAGACGTTTATTACTCCCACCGGCAGGCTTTTAACTTCGGCAAAAATTTGGCACATAAGCGCATTGGTTTGCGCGGTAAATCCAGGTAACTTACCGACAACTGTGCATCCGGCAGCAAGCGCTGGCGCTAGGGAGCGAATAAAGAGGACCACTGGTGAGTTCCAGGGTGCGATGATTCCGGCGACCCCCATGGCTTCGCGGAGGACAGTAGAATACTTGCCTGGTGCGACCTCGAGTGCACGTCCGAAATCGGTCAATGTGAGCGCCGCGAAGAAGCGAAGTTTCGAAGGAACCATTGATACTTCAAAGAGTGCCTCAGAAATAATCTTTCCGTTTTCCAATGCTAGTATTTTAACGAGATCATCTGATCGAGCTTCGAATCGGTCAGCCATTTCATTGAGAACCTTCGCTCGCAAACGACGATTTTCCCGCCACTCAGAGTTGACGAACGTTTTCCTGGCGATGTCGATCGCATGAGCAGCCTCAGTCTCTCCTCCATCCGCGTAAGTACCAATTTTTTCACCGCTGGCAGGGTTGATACTGTCTCGGCGAGTTTGTGAATCTATCCAGGCACCCCCTATCCAGTGCTTTGCAAACAACTGATCTGAGCTCATCTCTTTCGACTCCATGACTATGTGATTTTTTTACGCAATGTGTCCAGCTGCGATGAGCGTCGATACATTGGTAGCCACCACGGGACATCAGGAAATATGGAGGCTTTTATGACTAGCAATTATGGGTGCCACGCACTCGACCTTCACCGTCAACCACCGCGTCAGGATCAATGTCGCCTCCCAGCTAAACTGTCGAGATGGGGGGATACCTATCTAGAGTGCCGACGAGGACTGCCTCTATTTTTGCTCGCGTATATGCCTGCGGCCGGGCAGTCACTTCGCTGCGCATAAAATCGAAAAATGATGCTATGGCAATAGCTCGCGCACCATTTTCACACTATCAATTAGTCCGTCACGCAGTTCCTTCGAAACACAAGATCAATTATCTAAGCTGCACGCTAGTCACGACTGTGTAACCTAATCGAGCTAATTTCAGCTGGCCGAGTATCCGCAATAGCCAGCTTAAATATGGCGCCATCTGGAGAAGTGGCCCTGTTACCGTAATGAACCGTGGTGTTAAATCATAATGATGATCGCGCAGACATTAGAATAGGATCCAATTAAGCTCTTATTTACTTTTTTAAATACTCAACTGATCATCTTCTAATTATCAAGACTAGGCTTAAACGTCAGCCTTAGGAACATAAAAATTTGAGAGCCCTGCCTCTCTATTTTGATAAGGCTCCTCATATGGAATCCTAAGCAGTCAGTGATCAAAATCGCACGTCAAACTGTAAAGCATTGCCCAACTTATTATATTTTTTTACCACTCACTTTTATAAAGGTAATGCTTAACGGTTAGCCTCGACTGTTTCGCAATCTTGAACGTGTTAATTACTCCGAGTGCGCCGCGAGCCATTCCCCCTTTTTTAGCTCAATACGCGCCCCAACGAAATGCCATGTTGCATATGCTTACACAACGTAAGTTATCGCTTAGCGCAATGTGGACCACAAAAGCTTCGCCATTTTCAGCGCGGCGATGGCTAATTTATTACCATATTTGTATTATAAACGAAGAGAAGTTTGGCATGCGATATCGGTTACTTAAACGCGCCGCAAGGATGGCAACTACCCTCATTTGGCTGCTGGTGACATCTACATTTTTATTTCTTGATAGCACCTATGCCAATAATGGCTTTCACTCAAATCAATAGCCAACGTGAGGCAAGCCGAGAGACAGTAGGCATTGCCCAATACACCATAATCAGCGAGAGAAGTGCAGAACTGATGAGCTTGAATAAAAGCAACGGAAGTTCGAGGTCAACTACCGAGAGGCCAGCACCTAGCAACCAAGAAATCACACTGGACAGTGGTAGTACCACACCCCACGTAAGGAGCCACTGCTTCCAACGCTTCGCCCGATCTCCTCCATTGAGAGGCTCGAACCAGAAGTCCGCATCGGAATTAGTCCGATATCGATCCTGTCGTAATAACCATGGGCTTGCCTCCTCTAAAAGCTTGTAGCGCACTTTTGAGGTGAGCCATCTATTAGCATCTTCGCGGGAAGTAAATCGCAAAATTACCGCATAACGCAGAGTTGAACCGACAGGGCGTAAAACGTCCGCCGCCAGGAAGCCGGGGGATTTTCGGTGAGCGTCGATCGCCCGCTCCATCCACTCCTCGTAGAGTGATTGGTATTCGGGGGAGACTTCATGCACGATGACGCTGATACCTGGTTCGTTAGAACTCTGCTTGTCCATCATGACTCCTCGATGCCGGCGGCATCTGCTCGCCGCTTGACAGCGCGATCATAGATACCTTGCCTTGCAGCTACCATAGGATCATCGGACAATTCGATACCGGCAGTTATACGTCCAGGATTGAAGTTCAGATTGCGCTGCCAGAATCGCTGTTCAACTGAACCTGGGAACCCATCCAGTAGGAGTTCTCCCAACTCAATTTCCTCATGAGCCAAGTCACCAATTCGCGCCCATGCCACTGACCCATCTGAAATATCGTCGTCAGGATTAGCGAGCTGAAGTACTAGTCGCAGACTAATAGCGCCGGACGACAGGCGAGTGCGCAGCTCTTCACTTAGATAATCAGGGGATGTCTCTGCTATTTCAACATCTGTCAACGCGGGTAAATTGATCGAAGGTCCTACGCGATAACGACCAAAACGGCGACCACCGTCGGCATCGATAAATACAAAGCTATTGACGCCAAAGTAAGGTATCGAAGCGTAACTGCGCGGTGCTGGTTTGGGCGATATCATAAAATCCTTCGCGGCAGCATGTTCAGCCAAAAACTTCTCTAGCCTATATGGCATAGCGGGCTGGCCGCTGCTGGCAGCAATCCCGAGAAGAAACTCCAAAAACTCCGTCGGAGTGGCGACTGGGAATCCATCATACGAGTGGGCGACAATGTCGGTGCAAGTGCCATCCGGAAGCTGGAACCGGAGAGCCAATCCGTAAGGGCTAGCCATCGGATCGCCGTCAGGCGTAGCGGGCAACCCACTGAAGTTTGAAAATCTTGCCACGACGGGCACTGCTTCACCGCTCAGGTGGAAAGCAGTGCTGAGTGTGCGAGCTGCAGCGCTGGCAATAAAATTTCCGGTGCTCAACACTCCCTTCGCATGAGCGACCCTGAAACCTGGATGACGGCCAAAGGTTTCGTAAAGGGCGTCCAGAAGATCGTCGTAAAGTCGTAAATTGGCAATCATAACTTTTCAGCTTGTCGCTTAGAAATCAGGTAACTTCCCAAATTGGTCAACGGCTCACTCATGTCAGCACCACAATTTTTCCGCCCGCTCTATTTTCTTCCATGCAACGATGAGCAGCGACAATGTCGTCTAGCGAAAACACCTGACCGACTTGCACGCGCAATGACCCTGCGACAATTTGCTCGATCAGATCTTGAAGCGGTGTAGCCATAAAATCGTCAGAATCTCCAGCATACGTTGTCAAGCTAACGGCTGTCGGCACCATATCCATGGGGCTGAAATCCTTAAACGCCCACTCATTACTTACCATTCCGGTCATGCATACCGTGCCGCCTGGCCGAGCGCACCGCAGCGAATCACGCAATGTCGTAGCCCCGATCAGTTCAAGCACCTTGTCAACGCCGCCCGGGAAAACTGCTTTAACTTGTTCAGCCAGGTTCCCGGTGTCGACAAAAACGTGCTCAGCACCGCTGTCGCGTAACAGCGACTCACGACCTGCTTTACGAGTCGTTGACGCGACCGTAACCCCATGATTTTTAGCAATTGCGGCAGCAGCTAATCCGACTGAGGTCGTACCACCGCGGATAAGTAATGTCTGTCCGTGTTCAATGCGCAGCGATTTAAATAGTGACCCCCAGGCGGTCTGCAGCATTTCCGGGAGAGCGCCCAATGTCGCCCAATCCAAATCTGTTCGCACAGACTGAATTTGTGAGGCGGGGACACAGGTATATTCGGCATATCCTCCGTCAAGGTATCGACCCATCCCGCCCATAGCCGTAGCAACTCGATCCCCAGGTTTAAACTCTTTACCAGGGGCCGATTCAACAATACCCACGGCTTCAATACCAAGTACGCGCGGAAAACGCACATTAGGCGAATGACCTTGCCTGGTGAAAAGTTCGGAGCGATTTAAGCCAAACGCTTTAACCTTTATCAAAACCTCGCCATTTAATGGGACCGGAATAGGCCGCTGCTCCAGCCTAAGGACTTCGGGTTCACCGGCTTGGTAGATTACCGCAGCTTTCATGCTGTCCATAAATTCACTCGAATTCTATTGGGCTTGAAGAGCGACGTACGCCTTAACCGCCGCGTTTTGAAAATTGAGACCTTTCAAAGGAGCTCAGCCGCCACTCTGAACTGAGTCAGCATTGGAAAATGTGCGCGGGAGCTCTGAATAAACTCCCAACTTCATACAGTAAGGCCATAGGCCGAGCTGCAATCAGGAATGATTTGAATCAAGGTTAATTTCGTGAATGACGGTTTTGTACTCGACGAAATCCTCCATGGCGGCGATTCCGTTCAAACGTCCTGCTCCGCTTTGCTTGTAACCACCCTCCTCTGTTTCGTCGTAAACCACTGCCCAGTTATTGATCCATACCGTGCCGACGTCCAGTTGTCGGGCCACACGATGTGGACGGTCGATTTGACTCGACCAGATAGACGCGGCGAGTCCGTAGCGGGAATTATTTGCCAGACTGATAGCTTCCGCCTCGTCGTCAAATGCCTGCATCACCAAGACCGGGCCAAATACCTCCTCCTGTGCAATAGGTAACTCGTGGTCGGTAATTTCTAACAGAGTTGGTTGGTAGAAAGCTCCTCTTGCCAAAGGGCCACTCTTGAAAGCCCCGCCACGAACCACAACCTTTGCTCCGGCTGAAATGGCTGCTTCAACCATCGCATCAACTCGCTTAACGTTGTCCATATTGATAAGCGGGCCCATATCACTCTCCGGTAAAGCTGCTGGACCAACCTTGACCGCTCGAAGGCGAGCGGCAAGCAAATCACGAACGTGGTCAAGAATCGGTCTATGTACAAGAAGACGGCTGGCGGTCATGCAGAATTGACCGGCAAACGTTGTGAGTGCCTTTTCGATCATGGGCAGTGCTTTATCCAGATCAGCATCCTCAAACACCAACACCGGAGTTTTGCCGCCTAATTCAAGGCCGAAACGTTTCAAGTGCTTAGCGCCTGCGGCCGAGATGGCTTGGCCTGTGCTCGAACTGCCAGTAAAACTAATAGTGGGAACCAATGGCGAATCAATCATGGCGCGAGCGCCGTCACTGCTAACTTCACTGAAGACATTGATCACCCCATCAGGCAGGCTTCGAACCTCAGCAAATATCTCGCACATCTTGGAGTTTGTTAGGGCGGTCCAACCAGGTAATTTACCCACTACTGTGCAACCCGCCGCAAGCGCAGGTGCTAGCGAACGAATAAACAACACAACTGGTGAATTCCAAGGCGCAATGACACCGGCTACACCCACCGCTTCGCGTAGAACAGTGGAGTACCGACCTGGGGATGTTTCTATAGCGCGTCCAAAATCAGTCAAAGCCAACGCTGCATAAAAGCGCAGTTTAGAGGGCACCATCGACACCTCAAAATGCGCTTCGGAACGAATTTTTCCATTCTCCAGCGAAAGTATCGCCACCAATTCCTCGGCATGGAATTCGAAACGATCAGCCATCTCGTTTAATGCTTGCGCCCGGAGTCTTCGGTCGTGTCTCCACGAAGTACCATTAAACGCTTTGTACGCGACCTCAATAGCCTGTAAAGCCACCGCTTGTCCGCCCTCACAAAATGAGCCAATGGATTCGCCAGTCGCAGGGTCGATACTATCGTGTCTCTCGCCTTTTTCGATCCATTGTCCACCGATCCAATGACGGGCTACCATTTTTTCAGAGTTCACGTTCAGCGCTCCGATTATCAGTCATCTTGAAAGCGATGTGTTCAGCGGCCATCAAGGTGATTACGTTGGTTGCCACTGACGGAATGTCTGGGAAGATGGATGCGTCAACCACTCTCAGGCCCTGTATCCCGCGAACTAAACCGAAATTATCCAGTACCGCATCCGGGTCGTTCGGTCCGCCCATGGGCACTGTCGACGTAGGATGGTGGTAGGTGTCGAGAGAGCCGGCTAAACTGGCCTCAATTTCGGCCCTAGTGACTGCCTGCGCCCCCGGCGCCATCTCACTTTGGATGAACTCAGAAAGCGGGGCAGTTGCAGCTAACGCCCGTACGATCTCGACACCGTCAATCAAACCGTCCCGATCTCGTTGATCTTTGAGAAATGCAAGATCGATGATTGGATTGTCGCGAGGATCCTTGCTACGCAGTTTGAAAGATCCGACCGAGACGGGTCGAGTATTGGCAATAGCGAGCATAAAGATAGCGCCGCTTGGTGATTGACTTGGATCACCGTAATGAACTGCAGTGACATGCAGGTCCAGATCATTGGCCGCAGCCTGCTTTGAGCGTGCCCAGAGAATGGCGCCCACCGGAGGCGTTCCCAAGCCAACCTTTTGTGGATTAGCAGCCCAAACAGTAAAGTAGAAAGGATGATCCTGTAGCTTTTTACCCACAGGAAGATCGGCGATGACATCAATGCCCAACGCCTCTAGGTCCTGGGCCGGCCCCACTCCAGAACGCATCAATATCCCAGGACTGCCATAGGTGCCAGCGCTGAGAATGACTTCGTGTGCAAAAATCGATTCGCCGTCGATCAAGTTTACGCCGACAGCGCGCCGCCCTTTGAATAACACACGTTCTACTTCTGCGTTACCACGGATCGTTAAATTAGGTCTAGCGCGAGTCGCTGAATCCAGATAAGTCATGCCCGTATTCATCCTATTCCCCATCCGAGTGTTCATGGGGTAAGGGCTCGCGCCAAATGGTTCCATACCGTTGAAATCGCTAACTCTCGGATAGCCGACATTGACCGCAGCCTCAACAAATGCTCGCTGCATATCAGATGTTTCTTCAAAACCAAGCTGGTGAATGGGAAACGGACCAGAACGGCCATGGACCTCGTCGGCACCTCCCGACGTACGCTCCATTCGGATAAATGCTGGCGCCATATCCGCCCAACTCCAGCCTTCTAGACCATGCTCTTTCTGCCAGCGATCATGGTCTACTTTGGGTGTCCGCATTGCGACAGCACCGTTAATAGCTGTGCTACCGCCAAGTACTCGACCGCGTGGCAAAGGCAGGACGCGATTTAAGTAGGAAGGCTCGCTTTGGTATCCCCAGTCATGCTCGCTATCACCACCAATCATGGTTTGAAGGCGCACAGCGTCAGGGTACTCATCCGGTGCATATGCCATGCCTGCTTCCAGTAGCAACACCTTGCGGTCGCCCGCCTCGCTCAAGCGATTAGCCAACACAGCACCTGCAGCTCCACCACCGACAATCACATAGTCGTATGTAGCTGAGTGAGCATCGCTATTTTTAGGTGAGGCCGAAGTCTGCCCTTCGCTGGAGGGAAACACGGTGTTAGAAGTAGGCATGGCGATATCCTTTTACATAAAGAAAATTTTCTTCAACGCAGCTTTAACCGATCTGATAATAGACTGATTAAGTTAAGCCCGAGGTTGACTGGTCGCGAACAGATAACGGTGGATTTTCCAGTCACCCGACTCTTTCCGCAGAATGAAAAGCTCGTTATTACCTTCAGAAACTTCAATACCAGCCTCAAGAATCTTCGTAACTCCTGATGAAGTAGTGCGCGCCCACGCCCATTCGCCAGCTATTTCCACATCATGAATAGTGAACTGCACCGTCAACTTCAAGATATCAAAAACCTGCTCATAGCCAGCGCGCACTGCTTCACGCCCTTCCAATGCCGGAGCGTTCTGCGGCATGAACACAGGTTCGCTACCAAACAACGAAAGAATCGATTCGATGTCGTTATTATTTAGAGCAGTCTCGTACGACTTAAGGACCATTTCGATAGACATGTTATTACCTTAATAATGAGCTGATTGGAAATTTCCGATCCTCTTGAGTGTAGGCTTATAAATTTAGCTCGGAACACGCAAAACTGAGAAGTCGAACTCTTCATTTTGGGAGGAATTCATAATCAGCCAACCCCGACAGCATCAATCAGCTCGCCAAGGCACACAAAGCGATAAGCTTATTCGTATAAAAAAAGGCTAAATTCAAACATTAAGTTATATGCGAAATTGCAATTATATTTTAATTGCATTCTCCCAACCTTCAATTTCACGGGCGAATATGCGAAGATTGCTGCTAGCCCCCCTACACTGGCAGGCGCCGTGCAATATGAACCTCAATTCAGTTGAAATGTTCGTCCATGCGGTGATATCTGGGAGCCTTTCCGCAGCCGCGTTGTCTAGTGGGATACCGCTAGCCACGCTGAGTAGGCACATTAAGGAACTCGAGCGCGATTTGGATACGCAGCTGTTGGAGCGTTCGTCTCAGGGTATTCAGTTAACGGAGGCCGGTGCCAATCTCTATGAACATGCTTCTCAAGGCTTGGAGTGGATGGCTAAAGCCAGGCAGGCCGTAGTCGTCAATCATTTGGAACTAAGAGGCAAGCTTCGACTTTCCCTACCACCAGTATTTGAACCTTGGTGGGAGTTAATCAGTGCGTTTCAGAATGATTATCCGTTTGTGAAAGTTAGCGTTTTGACGACCGAACGTAGGGTCAACCTGACGGAAGACGGCATTGATGTTGCTTTAAGAGTAGGGGCAATTGTCCACGAAATGATGATTGCTCGACATCAAATCACTTATCGACATTTGTTGGTTGCCAGCCCAGTTCTCCTGAAACGATTCGATGTACCCACCCGACCGGCTGATCTCAATCGGTATCCCTGCGGTATATGGGGGCATGGAAGTGGATTAAACAATATTTGGCATTTAGGAGAGGAATCATTTATGACTGATCCCATTTTAACGACAAATGATTATCTTCACTTGCGCAGCCAAGCGTTGCGAGGGGACCTTGTAACGGAATTACCTCCTTTTTTAGCATCTCAGGGGTTGATGAATAAGTCTCTTGTGCATGTTTTGCCAGATTACCCTCTCCCTGAACAGGAGGTGAACCTGTTGTACCCTTCTCGCCACCCCTCTACTATTGTGAGGACCTATATTGATTTTTGCTCACGGTACATCAGCAATTTAAATTTTACGCCACAGAAAACTGGCGATTAAATACATAGCAGAAGAAGATTTAGAAACCATTTTATCCAGTTTAATTTAACTTTCTTGCAATGACCTTTCCCCCCAATTTTCTTCCTACCAGCCGCGCTGGGGTACTTAAATATCAACGAATGAAACAGGTTAATTTGTTTAAACGCTAACGCATCAACCTTGCTAGGAAATTTAGAATATTTCCTGTTCGCGCAGTTATTCAAGTTGATAAGGCAGCAGTGAACGGTGTTGAATATCAACACCGTGATATAAATTCAGTTCTGCCACGCAAAATAGTCTGTACCTTTTCGATCACGCAAGGAGCATTAGATGCTGGCGTTACACACCGAGAAGCTGTATTTCCGGACCATGGTCGAGTGCGACTGGCCACTGTTTCTCCGGCTTCATTCCGAACCCCAGACCATGCAATTTGTGTTCGGCGAGATTGCCGAAGAACAGATTCGCAAAGGCTTTGATCACCGGCTGCCGGAATGGACGCCGCAGTCTGATCATTGGCTGTGCCTGGTGGTGATCGACAAGGCCAGTGAGCAGGAACTGGGGGTCAGCGGTTTTCGCATTCTGTCGCCGGGGCACGCCGAGGTGGGCACGCTGCTGCTGCCGGAATTTCAGGGCAGGGGTTTCGGCACCCAGTCGCGGCAAGCGATCATCGACTACGCCATCGCCATTGGCCTCGACTCCCTGGAATCGACCGTCACCGATGGCAATATTGCTTCGTGCAAGGTCCTGGAGAAATGCGGTTTCGTGTTTGAGCGCCGCGTGCCACAGGCCTATCAGATTGGCGAGCAATGGTTTGATGACCTGATCTACCAGCGCCGGCTCACCTGATGAGTCAACGCCCGAATACCTTGGCCTCTCTGCGTGCCCTGCCCCGTCCGACCCGTTGGCTGTTGTTCGGGATCGGGTTGGCCCGCGTTGCGTCGTTCATGATCTGGCCGTTCATAGCCGTGGCGATGAACAAACGCTTCGGTACGCCGATCACCGAGATTGGCGCGCAACTGGCACTCGGCGCGTTGATCTCGATTGCCTTGTCGCCGCTCAGTGGCCTGCTGGGCGATCGCTTCAACTCGCGCAACCTGATGCTATTCGGCTGCGCCCTATGCGCCAGTTGTTACCTGCTGATGGGCCTGCTGCCAGGGCATACCAGCTATTTCGTGGCGATCATAGGCATGGCGTTGTCCCAGAGCATTCTCGAGCCGCTGTTGCGCATGCTGTTGAGTGACACGGCAGTCGATGACGCCCAGCGCACGTTCCTGTTCCATATCCGTTATTACGTGGTCAATTGCGCGGCGGCCATCGGCCCGCTGATCGGCCTGTGGTTTGCCAACCACCAGAGCGACGGCGTGTTCGGCATTGCCGTGTGCGTCTACGCGGTGCTGACGCTGACCATTCTCAACGCCGCCCGCGCACGCTTGCGCAACCCGCACCTGGCGAAAACCGCCTACCCGCCACTGCGGGAGATTTTTCGCGCAATCCTTGGCAGCAAGTTGTTCCTGTCGATCATCGTCGCCAATTTTTTCCTGGTGCTGGTCTACGCGCAGATCGATGAACCACTGACCTTTTACCTACTGCAATTGAGCGTCGACGACATCAACCACATCATCGCGATGATGAATTTTACCAACGCCGCAGTGGTGCTGGTGGTGCACCTGTTCCTGATGAGTTGGCTCATTGCGCTGGCGGACAAAACCGCTTACTTGATGGCGCTGGGTTGCCTAATGGTTGCCCACGCGATCATTGCCTTGAACACCGGGGCGTGGTGGGCTGGTTGGCTGTTCGCGGTTGTCTTCGCCACGTTTGCCGAAATCATTGTGATGCCGCTGTTCGGCACCCTGATTGATCGCTTGGCGCCGCCGGGCATGCGCGGCAGTTTCATCGGCATCTCGATGCTGGCGGGGTTTGGTTCGGCGTTGGCGCCGTTGCTGGGAGCGGTGGTGATTGCGCATTTTGGTGGTGCGGTGTTGTTCTGGGGGTTGGCGCTGGCCTGCGTTCCGATCGGGTTGTTGGGGTATCGGGTGTTGCGAGTGAGTCAGCCTGCGGTGGTGCCAGCAACCTCCACGGTGTGACATTTGCCCCATGTGGGAGCGAGCTTGCTCGCTCCCACATGGGGCTATGGGGGTTTCAGGCCTTAGGCTGTTTGCCGAGAATGGTCACGCGTTCGCCATAGCGCGAGTGCGGGAAGTAATCCCAGACCGCGTGATGCTGGGTGCAGCGGTTGTCCCAAAACACCAGGGTGTTCGGCGCCCAGCGCACGCGGCAGCTAAGGATCGGTTCCCGTGCGATCAGGTCGAACAGCATGCTCAACAGCATCTGACTCTCGCCACCGGACAACTGGACGATGTGCGAGGTAAAACCCGAATTGACGAACAGCGTCTTGCGCCCGGTTTCCGGGTGCCGCACCACCATCGGGTGTTCGGTCTTGGGCAGGTTGGCCGGTGGCGTGAAGCCTTTCCACGGAATCTCGCCATCATGGATCGCGGTCAATTCGCCGAGAAACTGCTGCAGCGCCGGCGACAGCATTTCAATCGCCAAATGCATGTTGGCGAACAGCGTATCGCCGCCCGTGCCGATGGCCGGGGTTTCCTTGACGTACAGCATCGAGCCCATGGACGGTTCCAGGTCTGCGGTGCCGTCGGTGTGCCAGGTTTCCCCTGCAACGAAGCGCGACTGCGCGTTGGCACGGATCACCACCAGTTCCGGGTCATCGCCATCGATGTCCTCCACCGGCAGCGCCCGCAGTTCGCCGAACAGTCGGCAAAAGGCTTTGTGCTGCTCCACCGTCAGGTGCTGGTCACGAAAGACCAGGACATGATTCTCCAGGAAGGCCCGGCGCACCTCGGCGAGCTGTTCTTCGCTCAACGGTTGCGACAGGTCAACACCGCTGACCTCGGCACCGATGATCGGTGTCAGACGGTCCACGGTGATGCGGTTGTGGGGCGCCCGGGATTGCCCCGCAATGCGCTCGATAGCCTTCAATGCCAATTGATCCATGTTCCCTCACCTTATTATTTGTATGGCTGATCACCAAACCCTGTGGGAGCGAGCTTGCTCGCGATAGCGGCGGTCCAGGCAATACCGATGTTGAATGTCTGACCGCTATCGCGAGCAAGCTCGCTCCCACAATGGGGGTGCTGTGTTCAATCTTGAACTGGCAGATCCTTAAGCGACCGTGGCCGCATATCAGTCCAGTGTTCCGCGATGTAATCCAGGCAAACCTGGCGCTCGCCGCGCTGCCCCGCTTCAGTCCAGCCGCTGGCCATCGGCTTGCCCGCCGGCCACAAGGCGTACTGCCCTTCCTCGTTGCGGACCACCTCGAATTGCGGGTTGGTTTCACTCATGCTGTTCGCCCTCCTCGGGTTGCGAATCGGTGCTGATGATGTCGGCGAGCACCCGCGCCCACTGGCCGGCCACGATGCCGTAGTGATCGGTGTCCAGCCGTTGCCAGCTTAGCAACCGAGGGAGCAAACCCTGCCAGGTGTGTTTCAGGTCTTCGGTGTTCCGCGCAGTGCCCACGCCATAGGGATTGGCCTGTGCCGCGATGAACAGACGCACGGACGTGGTCGGCAACGCGGGTGGCTGAAACGCCGCCATGCTCGCAATGTTGTGGTTGCAGCAACGGGTCAGGCGCTGCAAATAGACCTGCCGCTCTTCCGGAAAGGCCCGACCGACAGCGTCTGGCCAACGCTGGGCAAACTCGAGCTGGAACACCTGTTCGATCGCCTGATCATCAATGCTCGCCAGTTCCGCTCCGGCATCGGGCGCAGGCGGGTCGATCAGGTACAGCAGCGGTTGCCTGACTCCCGACGTCTGCGCCAAGCTGCACATCGACTGCGCGACCCAGGCGCCGAACGACCAACCGGCCAGACGCCAAGCGCCGCCGTTCGGCTCCCGGGCCTGCAGCGCTTTCAGATAAAGCGCGGCGCGTTCGGCGAGGCTGATGTTCGGCAAATCCGGCAAGCGCAACGCCGGATCGGCAATTACACACACGCCCAAATCAGGATGCAGCGCCGACACCAGTTCCCGATAAGCCTGCACATCGCCGCCCACCGGGTGAATCAGGTACAGCCACTCACGGCCGGCCCCCGCGTGCCATTGATCAATCTGCACTGCATCGGCCCAGGTGTCTGGCGCAGTGGTCGCCATACAGATCGCCGCCGCATCCACCAGTGCCAGGATCTCTTGCAGGCTGACCTTGTGACTGAATTGCGAGAGCTGGAACACTTCGCCCGTCGCCGCTTGCAGTTCATCGATCAGGTCCAGCAACGTCAGGGAATCCGCCCCCAGTTCGTACAGCGAATCGTCGTCTTCGAGGGTGGTCACGCCCAGCCATTTGCACACACAGTCGTGCAGATGACGATGCAGATCCAACACTTCAGGCACATTGACCGGCGCAGTCACAGCACCATGGCGCACTGGATAAAAACGCCGTGCGCTGTCGATTCCTGTGGTCGAGATCAGCAGTTGCGGCAGTTGGGCCGCCATGGCCAGGTCGAACACCCGACAGCCCTCTTGCGCCGACAAACCGACCGTGAGGTGTTGCTGATGCACGGCATCGCCAGCCCCGCTGGTGGTGCCCATGCCGATGTCGCGCCAGATGTCCCAGTTGATGCCCAGGCGCACGCAATCGCGGGTGGCGTCCGGGCGGTAATGGGTGAAGCCGTCGAGCACCGCGCTGGCGGCGCAGTAATCCAGATGCCCGGCGCCTCCGAACAACGCCGACATCGACGAGCAATACAGCACGAATCCCGGTTTCATTTCGGCGATCAAGGCCTCGACCGCGAGCATGCCACGAGTTTTGGCCGCCATCGCCTCGCCCAATTGGCGGGCGTCACGCTGGCGAATCAGGCTGCCCGCACCGACACCGGCGGCGTGGATCACCCCGGCAAAACGCGGGTAACGCCGGGACAGTCGGTCGAGCACGTTGGGCCAGTTGGCCAGGTCGGCGATGTCGGCCTGCACGCAATCCACCCGCGCACCATACGCCGCCAACGCCGTCGGCAATTCACCGCTACGCGAGAGCACGACCACCCGCCGTTGCGGCGCCTGCAACAGGTGTTCGGCCAGCGTGCGACCGATACCGCCCGTGCCGCCCAGCACCAGGAACGTGCCGTCCATGGGCAACCTGTTCGACAGTGAATCCGTGGCCGGCAATGGGCTGGCAAGCAATCGTGGCTGCCACAGGTAACCGTCGCGAACCGCCATGCGCCGTGGCAATACCGCCGGGTCAGCCAGCAACGTCGCGAGTTCCTGTGCAGCCAATCGGGACGTCGGCCAATCCAGCCAGTGACACTGCACCGGGTATTCCTGAGGCACCACTTCGGTGATGCCGGCCAGCGCTGCCAGTTCAGGGCGCGCCACTTCACCGTCCACCGAACACGCCTGCCACGACATCAGCCACAGCCTCAACCTCGTCGTCCGTGGGGTTTCTCCCCAGGCCTGCATCAAGGCGCTGATCGTGTCCAGACCGGCCCACTGCGCTGCCGCGAGGCTTTGCTCATTCACCGGGCCTGTCACCGACAGCGGCAAGGCATGCAGCCAATCCAGCTCGCCCAAGGCGCCCCCAATCACTTCGTCGACCAAGCGGCTCAGGGCCGGGACGTCCAGCGGATCTAGCTCGAAACGATCCGGGCCGAGTTGCTTGAAGCCATTGCCGGCGCGCACCTGAATCACCCGCTGATAAACGCCATTCAGGCCTTCCAGCAACGTCGCGTCGGGTGCATCGTTGCTGCAGATGATCAGCGCTTCACGCCGTTCGGTAATCGCAACCGTGTTCAAGCGCCGCACGCGCACCCACTGCCGTTGGTAGAACCAGTCGGCCAAGGGTTGTCGCTCAATGAGCATTGCGCTTTCAGGCTCAGCCACAGCGACAGTCTGGAACCGGAAGGTCTCCAGATCGAAAGACGACGGCGGCAGATCCCACGGTGGTGGCGCCGAGCGCTGCAGCCAGTCGATGGTTGCACCGTCATACCACGCGTCTATCAGTGCCTCGGTTGAATGCCCATCGGCTTTCAATCGCACGCCCGACACGCTCACTTCCTTGATCGACGAAGTGTGCAACACCTCCCCCGGCCGATACACCATCGCCAAGCGCCAGCGCAATTGACGACGACCGGATTGCAGGTGACTCAGCAGCGCATCGTGACGCTTTGGGAAAGCGTTCAAATACCCTTGAATCGCCGCCACATCGCGCAGCAACGCCGAACGGCTGTGGGCCGAGATCATCAGACACGGCAACACGTCCTCAGCCAACACTTCATCCTGCTGCGCCGCACCGACAATCACATGCGCATTAGTCCCACCAATGCCAAAACTGCTGACCCCCGCCAAACGCCGCCGACCTTCTGGCCATGGCCGCGACGTGGTCGGTATGTAAAACGGCGAATTCGCGAGGTCGATTTGCGGATTAATCCGGCCAAAACCGAGGTTCGGCGGCACCACGCCATGGAACACCGCGAGGCTCGCACGAATCAGCCCGACCACCCCGGCCGCCGCGCCCAAATGGCCGATCTGGCTTTTCACCGACGCCAGGGCGCAGTTGCCGGCCGGGGCATCGCCGAAGGCCTTGCTCAACGCCGCGACCTCGATCGGGTCACCGAGTAAAGTGCCAGTGCCGTGGGCTTCGATGTAGCCAATGTCGGCGCCGGTCAACCCGGCCTTGGCCAACGCTTCGCGGATCACCGCGCTCTGCCCGGCCGCCGACGGTGCGGTGTAACTCATCTTGTCGCGGCCATCGTTGTTCAGCGCCGAGGCTTCGACCAGCGCATAAATCCGGTCGCCATCGGCGCGGGCCCGGGCCAGGGGTTTGAGCACCACCACGCCATAACCACTGGCGCCGATAGTGCCGCTGGCGTCATCGCTGAACGGCCGGCACAGGCCATCACTGGAAAAGATGTGCTGCGAGCGATGGCGATAACCCTCGGTCAGAGTCGGGTCGATCAGCACACCGGCCGCCAGCATCACATCACTGTCACCCTGGCGCAGCATCGCACTGGCCAGGTGCACGCCAATCAGCGAACTGCCGCACGCTGCCTGCACGCTCATGGCCGGGCCGGTGAGGTTAAGGTGGTAGGCGGCTTTGGTCGCCAGGAAATCCTTGTCGTGGTGCAGCGCCATCTGGAAACCGTCCGGCAAATCACCGTCGGCGGTCTCGCGCAACATCTGCTGGAAGTAAGTGGTTTCGCCACAACTGGCGATCAGGCCGATGCGCGGACCTTCGGCGGACGGCGTGATCGCCGCGTGTTGCAACGCCTGCACACAGGCCATCAACAAATGCCGCTGTTGCGGGTCCATCAGGCGCGCTTCCTGACGACTGATGCCGAAATATTCGGGGTCGAAATCGAGCATTCCAGCGAGTTGACTGCGGGCACCGACGCGCCCTTCAGCCGCCTCGAAATGCTCGATACCCAACTCGCCGCCCTGCACCATCGCCCAGAACTCATCGAGGTTTTGCGCTCCGGCGACATTGACCGCCATGCCGATGATTGCCATCGGCTGCTGGCCGAGATCCGCTTGGCGAACACGCTCAAACGGGGCCGATGGCGCGCTGGACAAATGCGCCGCGAGCCGTCGCACTGTCACCTGCTCGAACAGGTCGGCCATCGCCACTGTGTGCGGCAATTCCTGGTTGTAGCGGGCGTGCAGGCGCATCAGGCCGAGGCTGGTGGCGCCAGCTTCGAAGAAGGTTTGATCGGGCTCGATTTCCCGGCCGATCACAGCGTTGAACAACTCGCTCAGTTGCTGCTCCAGCGGGCTCAACGCAGTGGCCAGAGTTGTCGAACGACGCCGCTCCAACGCCTCGCCCAAACCGCTCAAGGCCTTGCGGTCGATTTTGCCACTGGGCGTACGCGGCCAGGCGTCAATCCGTCGGTATTCGTCGATGCGTACGTGGGCCGGCAGTTGCCGGGCGACCTGACGATCCAGCGTCTGTGCCGTCGCCGGTTCGCCATCCAGTTGCAGGTACGCGATCAGGCTCGGCGGATCGGCCTGGACCGTCACCACCGCGTTGATCACTTGCGGCACCTGCATCAGCGCCGCTTCGATCTGCCCCAGTTCCAGGCGATGACCGCTGAGTTTGATCTGCTGGTCGTCACGCCCCAAATAATGCAGGCAACCGTCAGGGTCAGACCAGGCCAGATCGCCGGTGCGATAAAACAGTCGAGTGTCACCTTCAGCTTGCGGCAGTTCGATAAACCGCGCCGTGTTCAGCGCCGGATCGGCGAGGTAGCAGCGGGAAATCATCGGCCCGGCCACCAGCAGGTAGCCACGGCTGCCGTTCGGCACCGGGCGGTCGTGCGCGTCCACCAACAACAATCGGGCATTGCTGACGGCGTGGCCAATCGGTGCCCGCAGCGGCCAGTCACGGGCGGTCGGCGGCAAGCGATACGCGCTGACCACGTGGGTCTCCGTGGGGCCGTAGTGATTGAACAGCGTCGCCAGCGGCAAACCGCCGAACCAGGTTTTCAGCGCGTCGGTGCACAGCAGTTGCTCCCCCGCCGTGACCACTTCGCGCAGTGCCGGCGGGTACACGCCTTGGGCGACGGCGGTTTGCGCCAGGTGCTGCAACGCCACGCACGGCAGGAACAGGCGTTCGATCCGCGCTTCAACCAGATACGCCAACAACGCCTGGGCATCCTGGCGCCAGCGCGGCGTGATCAGGTGATAGGTGCCACCGCCACACAAGGTGCCGAAGATCTCCTGAAATGACACATCGAACGACAACATGGAAAACTGCAAGGTCACCGATTTCGCCGGCAACTGGCCTTCGGCGCGCTGCCATTGCAACAGGTTGCACAGGGTCCGATCCGGCACTTGCACACCCTTGGGCGTGCCAGTGGAGCCGGAGGTAAACAGCGTGTACAACGCGCGTTCACCGGCATGACGCGGACGTTCGAACGCTTGGGCTTGGTCGCTCAGGTCCACCCGATGCCGAGCAAAACGCGTGGCAGCGAGGTTTTCCAGCGCCGCCTCGGTCGCGGAGCTGAACAACAGGCAATGCGGATTCGCCTGCTCCAGCACCTGACGCTGTACGGCCAGTGGATAACCGGGATCGAGCGGCACGGCGGTCAGGTTGAGTTTGGCCAGGGCCAGCAAGGCAACGATGTGCTCGACCGAGGCTTCGAGAAACAACACCACATGCAGCGGCGTGTTGTCCTGAGTCGGCAGCGGATGACGCTCGATCAAGGTCGCCGCCAAGGTGTCGGCCAACCCATTCAGTTCGGCATAGCTCACGCGCTGCTGGCCGGCAACCAATGCGGTGGCGTCCGGAGTGCAAAGCACCTGATGCTCGAGCCAGTCGGCCAAGGTGTTGAACGGCGGCGTACCGTTGGCGCCTTCGCTGGCCACCGGCAGGTGACGGCGATAAGGACTGAGCAGATCGTCGAGGGTCGCTGCCGGGGATTCCAGCAACAGGTCGAGGCCACGGCAGAACAGGTCATTCACCGCGTGCATCTGCGCTTCATCGAAGTAGCTGCACTGATATTCCCACCAGCATTCAGCCCCCACGACAAGCAAGGTCAGCGGGCATTTGGCCTGTAACAGCTCGCTGAACTCCAGCGTCGCGTGCAAATTGGAGCCCGCCAGCGCGGCGTAATCGGTGTTTTCCAGCACGAACATAAAATCGAACAACGCCGTGCCCGACGACAACCGCAGGTCTTCCACCACATCCGCCAACGCGACGTCCTGCAACGCCAGCACCTCGCGCACGGTGGCGGTCTGGCGACGCAATTGCTCGTCCAGCGCCAGTGCATTGTCGACAGCGGTCGGGATCAGCACGGTGTTGGCAAACATGCCCAACGTCGCTTCGAATTCCGCCAACGGCCGGTTCGAAACCGGGCTGGCGATCCTTGGCCGTTCACACCCGGTCAGGGCGTACAGGCTCCAGGCGAAGACACTGAACAGCACTTCAAAACGAGTCAAGCGTTGTTGGCTGCAAAAACGCTCAAGAGCGGCGCTACGCTGGTCACCCAATGGCTGGCGATAGAGCCTGGCGTCCGGGCTGACGGCACCCATCGGCAGCAGCGAGGGTGACGGAGCTTCCTGCTGGCGGTGCAATTGCGCCAGGGCCCGACGCTGGCCGCGATAATGCGCGTCGACGCTCCATTGACCCTGCCACAGGCCAAACTCCAGCGTGGTCAGCTGTGGCGCCGGTTCGGCACTGATGTGCCCGTGCACGGCGTTTTCATATAGCTGCGTCAGGTCGTCGAACAACAGGTTCATCGACCAGCCATCGACGATGATGTGGTGCAGATTCAGCAGCAACCGGCAACTGCCATCGGCGAACGGCAACACCCAGGCCTGGAACAGCGTCGGTGTGGCCAGATCGAACGGCGTACCAAATACCAGCGCGGCGAAGGCTTGCCAGGTGTCTTCATTGAAATGCCCCGGCTCGAAGCTGCGACAAACCGGACCTTGCTCGGCGAATACTTGGTCGAGGCCATCGGCGCCAGACACGAATGCCGTGCGCAATGCCGGATGACGCGCCGCCAGTTGCCCCACGGCCTGCGCCAGCGCCGATACATCGACACCGGCAGCTAGATGCAGAATCAGCGGCACGTTATAGGCCGTCGAAGCAGGTGTGCGTTGTTGCATCAACCACAAGCGGCGTTGCTCCGCGGTGGCCGGCAGTCGGCGTGCGCGGCTGATGGGCGGCGCGGGAGGATAGACTGGCGCGTTGAGCTGCTCGCCGCTTAGCTGTTCAGCCAGTGCCACGAACGGCTCGCTCAACAGCGTAGCGATGGCAATTTCGCGCTGCCAGTGCGAGCGAATCGCCGAACGCAGGCGCATAGCTTTGAGCGAATCGCCGCCACTGCCGAGCCAGTCGTCGTGCGCGCCCAATGTCGGTTGGCCAAGCAAAGTTCGAACTTGCTCCAGCAGCCAATTGAGGGCCGGCGAAGCATCGCCATCACTCGCCTCGACCGCAGGCCGCCACGGCGTCAACGGCTGTGCCAGCAAGGCGTCGCGGTCGATTTTTCCATTGGCCGTCAGGGGCAGGCGTTCCAGCAAAAACAAACGGTGCGGACGCATGTACGACGCCAGTCTCGCCCGCAAATGGGCGTCGAATTCTACGTAGTCCAAACCGTCGCGCGGCACGATAAACGCCAGCAACTGATGATCTTCGGCAGCCTGACGCCGGGTGCAGACATACGCCTGCGCCACTTGCGGGTGCTCCAGAATCTGCAACTCCACCTCGCCCGGTTCGATGCGAAAACCGCGTACTTTTACCTGCCGATCAACCCGGCCGATGTACTCGACCAGCCCTTCGGCATTGACCCGCACCCGATCACCGGTTCGGTAATGCACCTGGGCGCCTCCGTCGAGTTCGGCCAGGCGTACAAAGCTGCGGGCAGTGTCCTCGGCTCTGTTGCGATAGCCACGGGCGACACCGCTGCCACTCAGGTACAACTCGCCGACTTCACCAACCGCCACCGGCCGTTGTTGCTCATCCAGCACTTGCACGCCAGTGTCCGGCAATGGCCGACCAATCGGTACCGCGAGGCCGTTGAAGTCCCGCGTAATCGGGAAACACACCGCAAACGTGGTGCATTCGGTGGGGCCGTAGACGTTGAAGATCTGGCAATCACTGTCAGGATTCGCCCGATACCAGGCGCGCACGGCAACCGCGCTGATTTGCTCGCCACCGATCAGCACCTGACGCAGGCTGGCGAAGCACGAAGGAAACTCCGCGCTCAAGGTGTTGAACAGAGAAACGGTCATGAACAGGTTATCGACCCGCTGCTCTTCCAACACCCGGGCCAGACGTTGCGCATCCAGCACGTCGTGATCGGCGATGATCACGCAGCAACCGCCATTGAGCAGCGGCGCCCACAGTTCGAAACAGCACGCATCGAAGGCCGGATTCGACAGGCAGGCAAAACGGTCCGCTGGACGAATCTCGATATAGCCCTCGGTTTGGGTCAGGCGCAGCAGGCCCCGTTCGCCGACCTCCACCGCTTTCGGTTTGCCGGTGGTGCCCGAGGTGTAGAACAGGAAACTCACGTCGGAGAAAGTGTCAGCCAACGGTTGCGGCGGATGGTCCGGGTGGTCCAGCAGCGCCTCGACGCTCGTCTGCCAAAGCGAGGGTGTCGGGGTCCATTCCTCATCCAGGGTAATCAGCCCCACGCACGCGGCATCGGCGAGCATCAAGTCCCGGCGCTTGGTCGGGCTGGCACGGTCCAGCGGCACCACCACGGCGCCGACTTTCAATGCGCCGAGTATCGCCGCGAGCCATTGCCAAGAACGCGGTAGGCACAGCGCAAGGGATTGCCCCGGTTGCACGCCACGCGCCTGTAAACCACGGGCAATGCGCTCGCTGGCGCTGGCCAGTTCGGCGTAGGTCAGCCGTACGTGCTGGTCGATCACCGCCAGGGCTTGGGGATCGCGGCGCACTTGCCCGGCAAATTGAGCGAGCACTGTGAGCATCTGTGGTTTCTGCGAATTCATCATTTCGCCTCCTGCGCGTCGAAGCTTTGCAGCTCCTGCTTGAGGGTCTGCGAGACCCGGTGCACTTCAGCGGTTTCGAGCATGTCCCAGTGACCGCCGTTCACCAGTTTCGCCAGATAGCCGTCGCCGGCACGCCGACGCCAGAAGCCGCGCAGCTCATGCAACTGCTGGCGACTGAAACCTTCCCGGGCCTGGATCAGCACCACGCGACCGGCGCGCGGCGCGCATTCGTAGCCGGCCATGGCCAGACGGTTGTGGTTGTAGAGGAGGAAATAACGCTCGACCTGCGCGTCTTCGATGCCGGGGTACATGCCGTTGAAGCGCACCAGTTTGTCGCGGAACTCGGCCATATCGACGGTGCCGATCTGTTGCCGGAAACCCGGATCATCCGAGCCTTGTGTATCGAGCAATACCACGGTCACTTGGCGATTTCCGGCTGCTGTCAGGCGCCGGGCCATCTCATAAGCGACCAGACCACCGAAGGACAGCCCAGTGAGCACCAGCGGTTGCGTCGCCAAGGGTTCGATCAGACGTAAATAGGCCTCGGCCATGGCTTCGACCGTCGGCTCGGTAGCCTCCCCCGGGTTCAATCCCGGAGATTGCACGCCGTAGACACCGACCTCTTCCGGCAGCACTTTGGCCAGGGACAAGTAACAAAACGCAGTGCCGCCCGCCGGGTGAATGCACACCACATTGCGCTGGCCTGCACCGCGACGGAATTCGATCAGGTTGCTCTGCACCGCCGCCGGACTGGCCCCGGCGCGCAACCAGCCGCCCAGGGCTTCGATGGTCGGGTAGCCGAGCACCACGCGCACCGGCACTTCGACGGCGAACGCCTGGCCGATCTGGTGGGCCATTTTGATCGCCGCAATGGACGTCCCGCCAACATTGAAAAAGTTGTCGCGAATGCCGATCTGGGTCGCCAGCAACAAACCTTTCCAGATTTGGTACAGGGTCAGTTCGATGTGGTCCCGTGGGCTGCTGAGGTTGACCTGACGATTGGCCAGGTCTTGATCGGCCAAGGTTGTCAGGGCCACGCGATCGACTTTGCCATTGGCGGTCAGCGGCAGTGTGTCGAGCCACAGATAGGCGCTCGGCAATACCGCACTCGGCAACGTGGCCGCCAAGTGCGCGTGCACCGTCGCCTCATCTGGGGTTTCCATCACCGCACAACAGGCCACCAGCCGTTGGTTCTGCGCCGTGTCGCCGACCATCAGCACCACGGCGGCGCGGATGTCGGCGAAGGCTTCCAGCCGCGCTTCAATCTCGCCCAGTTCCAGGCGTACGCCGCGCAACTTGACCTGGAAGTCGTTGCGACCGAGGAATTCCAGCTGGCCATCCGGGCGATAACGCGCCAGATCGCCGCTGCGATAGAGCCGGTCACCCGGCACGAACGGGTTATCGATAAAACGCTCAGCCGTAAGTTGCGCCAGTCCCAGATAACCACGCGCAACACCGACGCCACCGATGTGCAATTGCCCGGTCACGCCCACCGGCACCGGCGCATCGCGCTCGTCCAGCACGTAGAAACGGTTGTTGGCGATCGGCCGGCCAATCGGCACTTTCAGGGCCGGCACTTCGGCGCCGGGCTCCAGGGTCCAGACGCTGTTGATCACCGTGGTTTCAGTCGGTCCGTAAACATTGTGCAAACGGGCATGCGGCAGTCGTTCCTGAAAGCGCCGGGCCAGGGCCGGCGACAGCTCACCGCCGCCGCTGAAGACGTCGGTCAGCTCGGTGCACAGGCTGACCTCATCGACCTCAAGAAACAGTTGCAGCATCGCCGGCACAAACACCAGCGTCGTGACCCGCTGCTCGCGCACAACTTTCGCCATATAACCCGGCTCCAGATGACCACCGGGACGCGCGACAACCAGACGCCCGCCCGTGGTCAGCGGCCAGAAGGTTTCCCAGGCCGAGGCGTCGAAACCGAAGGGAATCTTGTGCAGCATCACCCCGGTTTCGCCGCAGACCTGGGAGCACCACAACAGCAGATTGCTCAGGCCACGATGGGCAACCATCGCGCCCTTGGGCAGCCCGGTGGTGCCCGAGGTGTAAATCACATAGGCGAGGTGATCGGGCGTGACACCGACACTGCGCGGGTCGGGGTTGTCCGGCGACAGCCCGGCCCAAAGCGCGGCATCGGCCTTGAGGTCGATGATCGGCGCTTCCCAGGTTGCGCCCTGCTGCGCCTGGCGCAATACCGCGAGCGCCGACCCGTGGGTCAGCAGCACCGCCGGCGTGCTGTCGCCCAGCATGTGGCTCAGGCGCCCGACCGGGTAATTGGGGTCCAGCGGCACATAGGCACCGCCGGCCTTGAGCACCGCCAGCAACGCCACCGGTAATTCCAGTGAGCGCTCGACACACACCGCCACCCGCACGTCCGGGCCGACACCGAGGCTGCGCAAGTGCTGCGCCAGTCGATTGGCCTGGGAATTCAACTCCCGGTAGCTCAGGGTTTCCGCTTCGAACGCCACTGCACAGGCTTGCGGGTTGCGCGCGACTTGGGCTTCGAACAATCGATGCACGCAATCGGCCGATTGCGTCAGCGGTGCGGCACGGTTCCACTCCACCAGGATTTGTTCGCGCTCAGACTCGGGTAATAGCGATAACGCGCCGATTGGCTGCTTGGGGTCTTGGGCGATGTGCTCGAGCAACTGCCGGTAATGCCCGCTCAGGCGTTCAATGCTCGCCACGTCGAACAGGTCGGTGTTGTATTCCACCAACAGGTTCAGGCGCCCTTCCCGTTCGACCCACTCAAACGCCAGGTCGAACTTGGCCGTGGCGCTGCTGGTGCTGTAGGGCGACAGGCTCAAACCGGGCATTTCCAGGTTGCCACCGGGAGTGTTCTGCAACACCAGCATGACCTGGAACAACGGCGAATGAGCGGTATCGCGCCGCGGGTTGACGGCCTCGACCACCCGATCGAACGGCACGTCCTGTTGGGCGTGAACGTCGAGCGTCTGCCCGCGCACGTCACGCAGCAGTTCGGCGAAGGTTTGCTGCGGATCCAGGTGTTGGCGGACCACCAACGTGTTGACGAAGTGCCCGATTAGCGGCTCGATTTCCGGGCTGCTGCGGTTGGCGAATGGCGTGCCGATACACAGATCCTGCTGACCGCTATGCCGCCACAGCAACACGGCCAGCGCACCCATCAACACATTGAACAAAGTGCCCTGGGTTTGCCGGGCCAGCCCATTGAGTTCGCGCAGCGTGTTGCCGTCGAGGGATGAGCTGAACGTGGCGCCGGCATAACGCTGCACCAGTGGCCGAGGCCGGTCGGTGGGGATGGTCGAAAGTGCCGGCGCGTCGGCCAGCGTGCGCCGCCAGTAATCGAGTTGCGCGGTTAACGCATCCCCCCCGAGACGTTGCTGCTGCCAACAGGCGTAGTCGGCGTATTGCACCGGCAACGGCGCGAGGCTCGACGGTTCGCCGCGCAGGTATTCGCCGTACAGGGTGGCGACTTCGTGCAGGATCACGCCCATCGACCAGCCATCGGCGATGATGTGGTGCACGCTGTATAGCCATAGATATTCGTCGTCGGCCAGGCGTAGCAACGAAGCTCGGAACAGTGGGCCGGCGGCCAGATCGAATGGCGCGCGGGCGTCGTGATCAACTGCCATTCGCACCTGCTGCTCGCGTTCGGCGGCTGGCAGGTCGCGTAGATCGGTCACATGCAGCGCGAGCGGCATCGCCGGATGGACCACTTGACGCGGTTCGCCATCTACACTGCAAAACGTCGTGCGCAGGATTTCGTGGCGCTGGATCAGTTCGTTCAGCGCCCGCTCCAGCAGCGGAACTTCCAGCGCCCCCTTGAGGGTCACCGCCGTGGGCACGTTGTAGAACGCGTTGCCCGGTTCCAGTTGATCGAGAAACCACAGTTGCCGTTGTGAAAACGACAGCGGCCAGTGCGCTTCGCCGCCGGCCCTTGAAGGAATCGCAGCGGCGTCATGGCCACCAAGCAGCGCAATCAGTTCAGGCTTGTGCAGCTTGAGCGCTTGCAACATCTCTTCTGTCAGAAACCCGCGAGGCGCCTTGCAGCGTAGCTTGTCGCCGTCCACTTCAAGGACCACGGCGTGACGCGCGAACAGCTCCAGCAATTGATAGGCGTTCATACCTCAAATTCCTCCATGTCGCTGTAGTCACTGGGCTGGTCGGGCGCAAAAGCCTCGACTGGGGCGCGGTGTTGCTCATCCGTGGTACGCAGGCCACCGACCATCGAGTAGATCAATTGATGGCTCGGCCCGAGGTCGAACAGCGTCGGCAACTGCGCCTCCTCGATCGAGCCCACGCCGCACAGGCCCAGGCCTTGTTCAACGGCGGTCATGCTCAGCAATTGCGCGATGGCGCCGGTTTCGATGTGGCAGAAGTCGCGACTGCGCTCGCCGTACAGCGGACGGATCGCGGCCATGTCGGCGATGAAAAACAGCGAGAACGCGGCGTTTTCGTATACCGGTCGATTGACGAAATAGTCATAGGTGTCCGGGTCGAGCACCCCACTGTCGAGGGCCAGCAACCGGTGCTCGCGCGGGTCGTAGTAATACGCGCCGCCGGGCACGCCGAGCACCCGGTCCGGCTTGACGTACAGGTACGCCTGGATCGGGTACAAACCGCCGGCCGACGGGAACTGGTATTTCACCTCGCCGTCGAGTTGACCCTGAGCAAGTGCCGCCAATAGTTCGGCAAAGGCGCGGGTTTCAATCGGTAGCGCGGCGTATTGACGCACCGAGCGGTAATCGCTGAAACGCTGGGCGAATGCCGGGGATTGCGGCAACGTCAGCGCCACACTCGGCGTCGCCTGGGCAAAGGTCCGACGCCCACGCTGATCAGCCTTGAACAGCACGCGCTGTTGCGGATCCTCGATGACTTCCTCGGGACTGTTCGGACGCTGTTGCGCATTACTCACCAGTTCCTGGCGCGCCAGGCTCTGGCGGTACATGCCTATCAGGTGCAGCAAGGTCGGTTGCGCCAACAGTTGCGCCACGTGCGGACGGAAACGCAGTTCGCTGGACAACGCATTACTGATGCGCACGATGTCGATCGACGTCGCGCCGAGGTTCAGCAGGTTGGCGTTGCCGGCGATGGCGTCGCACTTGAGCACGCCTTGCACAATCGCCACCAGCCGTTGTTCCTGCGCGCCATCGACTTCCAGCGCCGGGCCGGATTCTTGCTGTTGCGAGGGCTCCGGCAGACGTTTTTTGTCGACCTTGCCGTTGGACGACAACGGCCAAGCGTCCACGAAGGTGAACGACGACGGCACCATGTACGCCGGCAGTTTGTCCGCCAGGTACTGGGCGAAGTCACTGGCCTGCAACGCCGGATCGGCCTTGAGCACATAGCCGGCCAGGCGTTTTTCGCCGAGCGTGCTGCCGAGGATTTGCACTACGGCACCTTGTACGCCGGGGTGGCGATTGAGCGCGGCTTCGATCTCGCCCAACTCGATGCGATAACCCTGGACCTTGACCTGATTGTCTTCGCGGCCGAGGAATTCAATGTTGCCGTCCGGGAGCAAACGCCCGAGGTCGCCGGTGCGGTACAGGCGTTCGCCGGTCAGCGGGTGCGGGAAGAAACTGCCAGCGCTGAGTTTTTCATCGCGCCAGTAGCCCTGAGCCAGGCCGATGCCACCGATATACAACTGCCCCGCAACCCAGGTCGGGCGCACTTGCAGCGCTTCGTCCAGCACGTAAAAACGCTGGTGATCGAGGGCCTTGCCGTAAGGAATGCTGCGCCACGCCGGGTCGACGTGTTGCACCGGGTAGCAGATCGACCAGATCGAGGCTTCGGTGGCGCCGCCGAGGCTGAACAGTTGCGCCGACGGCTGCAACGCCCACAGTCGTTGCGGCAGGGTCAGGGGAATCCAGTCGCCGGAAAGCATCGCCACCCGCAGACTGGCCGGCAGCGTGCCGCCCTCGCCCTCGACGTATTCAAGCAGCATGCCAAGCAACGCCGGCACCGAGTTCCACAGGTTCACCTGATGACGCTCGATCAAGTCCCGCCAGTGCGCCGGATCGAGGGCCAGTTGCGGCTCAAGCACCACCACCGCCGCGCCGACGGCCAGGGTGCCGAAGAAGTCATACACCGAGAGGTCGAAACTCAGCGACGAAATCGCCAGCACCCGATCCGCCGGGCCGACGGCAAAGCGTCGGTTGATGTCGAGCAAAGTGTTGACCGCGCCGCGATGGTCGATGACCACGCCTTTCGGTTGGCCAGTGGAACCGGAGGTGTAGATCACGTAGGCCAGATCGGTCGGTGCAACGTTGACCGGTTGCAACGGCGCGTGTTCGACCATGACGTCATCGGTCACGGCGATGGCGCTGACCTGCACAGGCCACTCGATCACGCCGAGCAGCGCCGGTTGGGTCAGCACCAGGCTGACTTCGGCCCGCTCAAGAATGTGCCGCACCCGCTCCGCTGGCAGCGTCGGGTCAATCGGCAGGTAAGTGCCACCGGCGTACAGAATCGCCAGGGTCGCCACCACTTGTTCCCAGCCGCGCTCCATCATCACGGCGACCAGCCGATTGGGCACCACACCCTCGGCCTGAAGCCGCGCCCCCAGGGACCGTGCCTCCGTGCGCAATTGCCCGTAGGTGAGTTGCCGCTGCGCAGCGATCACCGCCACAGCGTCCGGCGTGATGAGCGCCTGACGCTCAAACAACTCGTGCATCAACGGCAACGCTTCTTGAGTGTCGAGGGGTGCCGGCAAACATGCCATCGGCAACAACTGTGGCGTGTTCGCTTCCCAGGCCGCCGGTTCCAGCAGACGATCCAGCAATGCGTTATAGGCGACGAACATTTCTTCGATCATGCCTTCCGGGAACAGCTCATCGATGCTGTCCCAGTTGAACAGCAAGCGTCCTTCCAGCTCCAGCAAGGTATGGTCGAGCCACACTTGCGGGGTCTGGGTGATGCTGTGCATATGCTTGGCGTTCAACGCGTCCGCGAGGTTGAACTCCGCCAGCTCAGGCGCCGCTTCCGACAACGTGCTGTTGAACACAATCGGCATCGCCGTCTGCTGCACGCCACGGGCCTGGGACAATTCCCGAAGTACCCGCACACCGCTGACCACCGAGTGATCGATGTCTTGCCACAACTGCGCCTGCACCGCCCGGGCCTTGTCGGTGAAACTCGCAGCCCCGGCAATGCTGACTTCCAGCAGCACCAAGGAAGTGAAGTCACCGATGATTTCATCGACGTCCGGGTGCAAAGGCAAGCGATTGAACAGCGGCAGGCTCAGGGTGAATCGCGGCTGTCGGCTCCACAGCGCCAGCACTTCGCTGAACGCGGTCAGGAGCATCACCGACGGCGTGACCGCAAACTGTTTGGCCACGGCTTTGAGCTGCGCCCACTGCGCCGCTGGCATGTCGCGGTCGCGGCGGGTGAAGTGCGGATTGCTGATGCTCTCCGGTTGGCGCACTAGCGGCAGGTCCGGCGCCGGCGCCAGGCTGGTGACCCGTTCGCGCCAGTAGCTCAACGCCTGCTCGTAACGAATGCCGCTGCGCAGTTGATGTTCGGCCAGCACGTAATCGCGGAAGGTCAGGCCTGGTTCGGGCAGGATCAGGTTCGGATCGACGTAAAACGCCATCAGCTCCCGGGCAAGAATCTGCGTACTCGCCGCATCGACAATCAGCGCATCCAGGCTGATGTGCAGATGGGTGATGTCGTCATCGAGCAACGACAGGCTGAATTCGAACAGCGGCCAGCAACTGGCGTCCAGCACTTGGTGGGACTGGCGCTCGCGGGTCGCTTGCAGGGTCTGTTGCGCGACCTCGGCAGGCACGCCGCGCAAATCGCTGCGGGGCATGCAGTAGGTCGGCACCTGCTCCAATACCTGTTGCGTGCCGTCGCTGAGAAACACCACGCGCAGCATGTCGTGGCGCTGGATCATGCGGTTCAGCGCCTGCTCGAAACGCGCGGCGTCGAAGTCAGGAATGCGCAGTTCTTCGTAGCCGTGGGCACTCACCCCGCCGAGGCTGACGGTGGCTTCGCGACCGAACCAGTAGGCTTGTTGAATATCGGTCAAGGGGAACGGCGCATGCCGGGCGCCGCGATCTGCCTCGATCTCCAGGAAGGCCGGGACGATTTGCGCGTCATCGCTGCGCCCAGCCTGCACTTGCGCCGCCAGATCCATCAGCACCGGAGTCTTGAACAGACTGCTCAAGGACAACTGCGCGCCCATGCGCTGGTTGATCGCGTAGATCATCCGGGTCGCCAGCAGCGAGTGGCCGCCGAGTTCGAAAAAGTTGTCGTGAATCCCGACCCGCTCGCACTTGAGCACCTCGGCCCAGATCTCGGTCATCTGCTGTTCGGTATGGTTGCGCGGCGCCACGTAAGTGGCCCCGGCGTTGCGTTCCGGCGCGGGCAATGCCTGACGGTCGAGCTTGCCGTTGCGGGTCAACGGCAACTGCGCCATTGACACCCAAGCGGAGGGAATCATGTGCTCCGGCAAGTGCCGTTGCAGTTCGGCGCGCAGTGTTTCGCTGGACGCCGGGCCGACCACGTAGGCCACCAGACGCTTGTCCCCCGCCACGTCTTCGCGCAACAACACCACGGCCTCCTGTACGCCCGGATGCTGTTGCAACAAGCTGTCGATCTCACCGAGTTCGATGCGGAAACCGCGCAGCTTGACCTGTTGGTCGATACGCCCCAGGTACTGCACGTTGCCGTCGGCCTGGAACTTCGCCAGGTCTCCGCTGCGGTACATGCGCGCGCCGGGTTTGGCGCTGAACGGGTCCGGCACGAAGCGTTCGGCAGTCAGGTCCGGACGATTCAGATACCCCCGGGCCAGGCACGCGCCGGCGATGTACAACTCACCTGCCACGCCGACCCGCACCGGGTTCATATCGACGTCGAGCACATACAGCCGCGCGTTGGCGATCGGTCGGCCGATCGGTGGCGCGTCCGGCCAGTGTTCGGCGTCGCTGCACGAGAGGCTGAACTGGCTGACCACATGGGTTTCGGTCGGGCCGTACTGGTTATGCAACTGCACGCCGCCGAGGCCTCGCACAAAGTCGCGCAGTTCATCGTTGATTTGCAGAGCTTCACCCGCCGTGACGATTTCACAGCCACCGGCCGGCATCGGCGCGTCGGCCTCGGTCAGTCCGGCGAGTTGCTGCAGCACGGCAAACGGCAGGAATGCGCGCTGCACGCCTTCGGCCACCAGGGTCGGACGCAGCGCGGCGAGGTCCTTGCGGCTGTCTTCGGTCATCAGCAACAAGCTGCCGCCCGAACACAAGGTGCTGCAGATTTCCTGGAACGACACGTCGAAATTCAGCGAAGCGAATTGCAAGACCCGGCCCGGTGCCTGCGCTTGATCAAGCTGCCAGGCGATCAGGTTATCCAGGGCGCGGCGGTTGTGCGCCACGCCTTTCGGGCGCCCGGTGGAGCCTGAGGTGTAGAGCACGTAGCCCAGATTATCGGGGCTGACGGCCACTCGCGGATCGGTGTCCGGACAGTGCGCCCAACGCTGCGCGTCGGTATCCAGACAGCAGGTGTTTGTGTCCGTGGGCAGAGCGTCGCGCAATGCGGATTGAGTCAGCAGCAAAGTCGGTGCCGCGTCGCTGAACATAAAGGCCAGACGCTCGCTCGGGTACGCCGGGTCGAACGGCACATACGCCGCGCCGGCCTTGAGGATTGCCAGCAGACCGATGACCATTTCCGGCGAACGTTCCAGGCACAGACCGACCCGGTGCTCGGGACGCACGCCTTGTTCGATCAGGTAGTGCGCAAGGCGATTGACGGCCTGATTCAGTGCGCCATAACTCAGTTGCCGGTCATTCGCGAGCAACGCCACCGCCTCTGGTTTTTGCCGGGCAACGGCTTCAAACCGCGAGACGCAATCGGGCATGGCCGAGGTGTCGCGCTCGGTGCGGTTCCAGTCGTGGACGATCTGTTGATGCTGTTCTTCGCTGAGCAAATCAACCGTGCTCAACGGCTGCTCGGGGTTCTCGACCATCTGGGTCAACACCCGGCGCAGATACTCGCCGAATTGCGCCACCGTGGCCGGTTCGAACAGGCCCGAGGCGTATTCCAGACCGCCGACAATCTGCCCGTCACGCTCGTGCAGCGCCAGTTGCAGATCAAACTTGGCCACGTGATGGCTGCTCTCGATCGGGCTGACCTCAAGCCCCGACAACACCAGATCCGAATCCTGATCCTGCTCCCAGGCAAACAACACCTGGAACAGCGGACTGTGGGCCAGGCTGCGAGGCGGGTTGAGCAATTCGACGACTTGCTCGAACGGCAGGTCCTGATGTTCCTGGGCCCCCAGCGCCACACGGCGCGCCTGTTGCAACCACTGCGCCACTGACGGCGAACCCGAGCGGGTCATGCGCAGTGCCAGGGTGTTGACGAAGAAACCGATCAGCCCTTCCAGTTCCTGCTGCGTGCGGTTGGCCGACGGCACGCCGATCACCACATCGGCTTGCCCGGACAGGCGCGACAGCACCAGCGACCACGCCGCGAGCAAAGTCATGAACAGCGTGGTGCCCTGTTGCATGCACAAAGCTTTCAACTGCGCGGTCAATGCCGGGTCGAACACCAGCGGCACGAAACCGCCGAGGTAATCCTGCACCAGCGGCCGTTTGTGATCGGCCGGCAGCTCCAGCAATACCGGCGCGCCGCTGAGGGTGTCGCGCCAGTAGCGGCTCTGCTCGGCCAGCACCTCGCCGGTCAGCCACTGGCGTTGCCATACGGCGTAATCCACATACTGCACGGGCAGTGGCGGCAACGGATCGTCGCGATCCTGAATGGCCGCTTCGTACAACAGGCCGAGTTCACGGGTGAGCACGCCCATCGACCAGCCATCGGAGATGATGTGGTGCTGGGTCAGCAGCAACACATGCTCGTCCTCCGACAACCGCACCAGACTGACGCGCATCAGCGGTCCACGGCTCAGGTCGAAGGGTTTCGCGCCTTCTTCGTCGATCAATTGCGTAAGACGCGCTTCGGGTTGGCCTTGCAGGTCAACCACCGACAGCTTGATGAACTGCCAGAGCGCCGCGACCAGTTGCCGCCCTTCCCCTTCAACCGCGATGAACGTGGTGCGCAGCGCTTCATGCCGCGCCACCAGTTGATTGAAGGCGCGTTCCAGGGCTGCGATTTGCAACGGACCGCGCAAGCGCAGGTTCAACGGCATGTGATACGCCGCGTTGCCACCCTCCATTTGTGCGAGAAACCACAGGCGCTGCTGGGCAGACGACAACGTTTGCGCGCCCGACCGTTCAACAGTCGCTATCGCCACGCGAGCCTTGTCCTGATTGAGTTTCAGGCGTTCGGCGAACTGTTCCAGCACCGGTGCGGCAAACAGCGCCGAAGGGGCCACTTCCAGACCGAGTTGCTGGCGAACCTGAGCCAATACGCGCATCACCAGCAACGAGTGGCCGCCGAGCGCGAAGAACTGATCCTGACGCCCGACCCGCTCGACACCGAGCACTTCGGCCCAGATGTTGGCGAGCCCGATTTCCAGCGGACCTTGGGGTGGCTGGTAGTCGCGCTGATCGAAGGCCTCGGCTTCCGGCATCGGCAATGCAGTGCGATCCAGTTTGCCGTTGGCGGTCAGCGGCAGCGAATCTAGACGCACGTATGCCGTGGGCACCATGTAATCCGGCAGGCTGACTTGAAGTTGCTCACGCAGCGAGCGCGGGTTGAGTGCCGCGCCTTGGCTTTCGCAGTAATAAGCGACCAGTCGCGATTCGCCGAGCGTGTCCTGGCGCAACAGCACCAGGCTTTCGCGGACCCCGGTGATGTCCGCCAGACGCGCCTCGATTTCGCCCAGTTCCAGACGCAAGCCACGCAGCTTGGCCTGGAAGTCGTTGCGGCCGAGGAATTCCAGATTGCCGTCCGCCCGATAGCGCGCCAGATCGCCGCTGCGATACAGACGCTCGCCCGCCACGAATGGGCTGTCGATAAAACGTTCAGCGCTCAGTTGTGGCAGGTTCAGGTAACCCCGGGCAACGCCGACACCACCGATGTGCAACTCGCCTGCGACACCCACGGGAACCGGCGCGCCCAAAGCGTCGAGCAGGTAAATCCGCGTGTTGGCCAGCGCTCGCCCAATCGGCAACACGCCGTCGGCCACGCTGTCGGCATTGAATTCAAAACAGGTGCTGTCGATGCTCGCTTCGGTGACGCCATAGGCCTGGACGATTTGCACGCGATCGCCACACAGCCGGCGCAATTGCCGGGCGCTGTGGGCGGTCCAGATGTCCGAGCCGCAGACCACGGTGCGCATGAACGACAGGTCGTGGCCGCTTTCTTCGACCCAGGCCAGCAACGGGTTGAGCACCGCCGGCACGAAGTCGGCGAAACCGATGTCGGTTTCGCTCAGCAGGCGATACAGCGCTGGCGGGTCCATCAAGGTTTCACGCGGGCACAGCACCAAGGTGCCGCCAAAACCCAGCGCACGGATCAGGTCGGCGCTGAACACGTCGAAGGAAAAACCGGCCATTTGCAGGTGATTGAGGGGTTCGCCCAAAGCGTAGAGTTTTTCCCACGCGGCGCTGACGGCGATCAGCCCACGGTGCTCGACCATCACGCCTTTCGGGGTGCCGGTGGAGCCCGAGGTGTAGATTACGTAGGCCAGATGCCGAGGCGTTAGCCCGATGGAGTGAGGATCGGGATTGTCCGGTGATTGCGACGCCCATGGACGGGTGTCGGTGATGTCCAGCACGGTCGAATGCTGAAGGGCGGGCTTGTCTTGCCCTTGGCTGAGCACCACGACGGGCGCACTGTCGGCGAGCATGTGCGCCAGCCGCGCTGGCGGATACGCAGGGTCCAGCGGCACATAAGCGCCGCCAGCCTTGAGCACCGCCAGTACGCCGACCAGCATGTCCAGCGAGCGCTCCAGGCACAAACCGACACGCACGTCCGGGCCGACACCGAGGCTGCGCAAGTGGTGGGCCAGGCGGTTGGCGCGGGTGTTCAGTTCGGCGTAGCTCAGCGCCTCATCGTTCAATCGTGCGGCGATGGCGTCGGGGTTGCGCTGGACTTGGGCTTCGAACAAACCGTGTACGTATTGGTTGGCGTCGAACGGCTGCACTGCGTTGTTCCAGTCGTGCAGAAGTTGTTGGCGTTCGGCGGCGTCGAGCATTTCCAGCGCCATCACCGAACAAGCTGGTTGCGCGATCATTTGCTGCAGAACCGTGTTCAGGTATCCGGCAAAACGCTCGATGGTCGCGGCGTCGAACAACGCCGAGGCGTAATGCAGGTGGCCGCTGATGCGCCCTTCCGATTCGGCCAGCACCAGCGTCAGGTCGAATCCTGCAGGCAGCGGCTGCGAATGCTCCCAGGCGAATAACACCTGGATCAGCGGATGGTAAGCGGGACTTTGTTCGGGGTTGAGTTGCGCGAGCAATTGCTCGAACGGCAGGTCCTGATGTTCCTCGGCGCCGAGCAGCACCTCGCGGGTCTGATCGAGCAGTTGGCCCGTGGTGGGCGCCTCTGCTAGAGACAGACGCAGTGGCAGCGTGTTGCCGAGATCTCCAGTGCGCACACCGATCATCACTTCGTGCTGTCCAGACAACCGCGCCAGCACCACGGCCCAACCCGCGAGCAACGTCATGAACAGGCAGTTGCCGTGACGCGCGCTCAGCGCCTTGAGCCCTTGGGTCAGCGGCGCATCCAGTTTCAGCGGATGCGAAGCGGTTTGATCGCCCTGCACCGCCGGCCGTGGCCGGTCGGTGGGCAACTCCAGCAACGCCGGGGCATCGGCCAAGCGGTCGCGCCAGTAGGGGAGCAGTCCGGTCAGTGTCGAAGGGCTGGATGGATTTTCGGGTAAAGCGTTGGGCTGCGCAGAGGTCGTCCCACGCAAGGAAGATTTGTCGAACATCAGGCTACCGTCCATGACTACATTATTTTTGTGTGTTGGCTGGGACGTTCATCTCCCGCCAGTCAGGCCGACACTGCGTGCCGGGTCGGTCATTTGAAATCAGGGGGATAGTGCGGCTCGTACTCGCGGATCCACGTCGTTGATAGACGCAGAGGCGTGCAGAAGGTTGCAGGGGAATTCGCTGGCGAACATTGCAGCAAGGCATGAATCGCAAACAGCTGGGGAACGGCCGGCGAGAGTGGCGACTTCGGTCGTCCTACCCATTACACCGACGAATGCATACCGCTTGACCAATTGAAACCTCACCATTCGTTTGAGGGTCAACGACGGGGACCGGCCTGCGCTGGGGTGACAGCGTTAGGGTGGACCCGATCGGCTGCGATTGCCGGGCTTTTGACCCGATGACAATCCTTTGACGCCCGGCTATTGGCCCTGACGAAGTTGAATGATAAGCATGATTGTCGGCAACGAAGCAAACAAAAAGTTACAAATATGAAAATCTTCTGCACATCCCCCCTTCTCATTGAAAAGATAAGAGAGACTAAGTTAACTAATTATCAGGCAACCTAAAAAAGGCACTATAAAATCTATACCCTTACATTCATTATTGAAATGATATCATTTAGATGGATGAACGAGCGAGCGAGCCATTGAAGACCGAAAGCTATCGCAATGCCTGACGATGTAAACCGCTGCTCGCAACCAATCGACGAGAAATTGTTTATGAATACAGGCTACACGATTACCAATATTAATCTAAGAGTCCTTTATACGATACCGGCTTACCCATAACCTCACAATATCTAAAAATGATAGATCACCCTCTCTATTTTGAAACGATCTTTAAGAGCTTTTCATCCCTTAAGTCCTCCGATATATTTGATTAACTGCCATCGTAGTTGCAAATTGTAGACGCCCCCCAGTGGGCACCTACCGGACTCAGCACTGTCAAACCAATAAAAATACGCGTTGTCTAAGCTTGGATAGGTATATACGAATGAATCTCAATTCGGTGAGAATGTTTGTACAATCGGCAGAATGCGGGAGCCTTTCGGCCGCAGCGCAATCCAATAATATTCCGTTAGCGACACTCAGTCGGCACATTCGAGAACTCGAGCGAGAATTGGATACCCAGTTGCTGGAGCGTTCATCGCACGGCATCCAGTTAACTGAGGCGGGTAGCCGTTTATACGAACATGCAACGAGGGGTCTAGATTGCATGATCGAAGCTGAGCAGGCGGTTGTATCCAATAGACCTGTTTTGCGGGGTAAATTGCGACTGTCGATGCCTCCAGTATTTAAGCCTTGGTGGGAGCTACTTAGCGCTTTCCAGAAACTGTATCCGGGTGTAAAGGTAAGTGTACTCACTACCGAGCGACGAGTTAATTTAATTGAGGACGGAATTGACGTAGCGGTACGAGTCGGAGCAATCATTCACGACACGATGGTGGCTCGACACCAAGTGACATATAGACACCATCTCGTTGCCAGTCCAGAATTGCTTGAAAAACTTGGCATACCTGAATGCCCCGCTGACCTCAGTCGCTTTCCTTGTGGAGTATGGGGACATGGCAGTGGAACCAACAGTACCTGGCACCTTGGGAATCAAAAGTTTATAACCGACCCCTTACTTTCTACGAATGATTATTTACATCTTAGAAGTCGGGCGTTACGGGGAGAACTTATTACCGAGCTGCCTCCGTTCTTAGCGTCGAAGGCTCTAACGAGTGAAGAATTGGTGGTGATCCTTCCCAACTTCCCTTTACCAGAGCAGGAAGTGAATCTGTTGTATCCCTCCAGTCGCCATCCGTCGCCCATTGTTCGAGCATATTTGGAATTTTGCTCACGGTACACTTGTAACTTCTTCACCGAAGCCGAGGTAGAAACTTCAAAATCCAAAGATGATCATGGTCCCAAAAATACAGGAGCCTGAATTTCGGATTAAGCAGCAGGTGGGATATTAAATAATTTAAATAACCTGGCGAGAAGACCGATACATAACGACAGGTGCAGCTAATTTTATTTTTACAACAAGGCCCCACTGATTATTTTAGCCTAGAAATCAACGGTCAACTGGCACTCGAGCATTTGCCGTCTCGAAATCTGGGCGGTTAATCAAGAGTCTTATTTATCGCTCCCAACATTGAGAGTCGACCTTCCCTTATTTGAAAGGCTCAAGGTATTGACGAAAAAATCGTTTTGCTGTAACTGTTGTTGGGCTGGCCAGCATTACTAAAAGTTGATTTTCATTTATTCAGACAAAATAGCAGCTGACGCCCTTTCAGTAATTAAAATCCTCAAAAAATGTATACTCTTAACTAGATACTCAAACAGCAATACTTTCCAAACTGAGCTTTCTACGATCCATGCAAAAATATCCAATCTGATTTATTTAAACTTTGATGATTTTCGCTACAATCAGAAACTTCTCTCAGCGATCTACCGCGTTACTAATAACAAACAAAGGGTGGGTTATGAAAAAGACAATTCGTATTAAACATCTTGCGTTTTCGATGACAGTTTTGGCGGCATTGTCGTCTAACGTATGGGCAGAGGATAACGGAATCACACTTGACCACGCGCCGTATGAAAATCGCTCGAAGCTCCCTGACTTTACGGCTGCAGCCTGTCCAGACACTCCACGAAACCTTGAGCAAATTAAGGGAAATCTCTACCGTCACACAACAGGCGCTGGATTAGCCGTTCACAGTGGCCTGGTCCTGATCACTAAAAACGGCGCACTGGTGATAGATCCAGCAATGACTTGCACCGCGAGTTGGCTTCGTGACGAAATTATGAAGCGTTTCAGCGCAAAGGTTAAGTACGTGGTCTACACTCATGGTCACGCCGACCACATCAGTGGTGCGCAGATTTTCCAGGAGGATGGTGCGATTGTTGTAGCTAATCAGCGCGCCGTAGAACCGATTGTCGGTGAGAAGTTACCCACGGCTGTGCCCGATCGAGTATTTGATGAAGATATGAAGATTACACTGGGGACAGAAACAGTGCTATTGCACCGAGTTGCCTCCAGTCATTCCGACAGCATGATTATGGTGTTATTTCCAGAATATAAGGCATTGCAGTGCACGGATGTATGTGAAAACAAATCGATGCCCTACAACGACTTTTTAGACTTCTATTATGATGGCTGGATCGAAACGCTGGATTGGGTTGCTCAACAAGATGTGGACATTATCGACGTTGGACATTACACCCCGTCGACTAAAGCAGATCAGGCTGCCCTTCGCGCGTATCTCATCGACTTGCACCAGCAAGTATTGAGCCTGGTTAGGGCTGGGCAGTCATGGGATGAACTCTATCGTAACGTCAAGTTCAGCGACGAAGTGAAGCACTGGATTGCTTTCGATGTGATGAACAAACTGAATATCTTAGGGATGTATCGCTGGGTTAGCAATCATCGGCGAGGTGAATGGTAATTGGCAGTTACAACATCTGCCACCTGAACACACGACTATTGGATGCTTTCCAATATGCTTTGATTGGGCTGTAGTAGATTGATTGAGTAGCTCAGCATCTATGGACCAAGGACGGTCAAGCGACAAAGCGATTAGCGAACTTAACGTTCAATTGAAAACGGCGACAGATATTATAATCATTTAAAAAATTTTTAAACTATCAAATACACTTGTCACTAATTTCGGAGCACATGATAGTACACCTCACTGCAACGCGCCTCACTAAAGAATGCTTTTTGTATTTCATTAATAGGCTTAACAAACATCTAAAACCCAAACAATCTGGAAGATCAGATCGAGAACGTTCGCCGAGGTTTATTCCTCGGCGACCGACTACCCGAGTCGAACCTCTTAAATACTCTTCCGTTTTCATATGATGAATTTATTGAAAGAAGTGGCTTTAACTAGATGGTTTTATCTTGCTCGTATTACGGTGCCTTCGCTGACCATCCTCAGTGAAAAGCTCGTGTTGGGCGGATGACAATTTCATTTACGTCTACGTCATCCGGTTGCTCAATCGCAAACCGTACTGCGCGGCCAATGGCGTCCGGTTGTAAAGCGATTGCTCGATAACTTGCCATTGCTTGGATAGTGGCCGAATCGGTAATGGTCGATGCCAATTCACTTTCCACTACCCCAGGGTGTACGCAGGTAACGCGAATATCCGATCGCTCCTGACGCAAACCATCGGAAATGGCCCGCACCGCATATTTGGTAGCGCAGTAAATAGCCGCTGTCGGTGATACGGTCAACGCTCCAACCGACGCAATATTTATCACATGTCCCGTACCTCGCAAAATGAATTCGGGTAACACAGCCGCGATTCCATGCAGGACGCCTTTGATATTAACGTCGATCATCCTGTTCCAATCATCGGTCTTCATCGCGGCGAGTGGAGACAACGGCATGATACCGGCATTGTTGATAATTACGTCTACCCTGCCCCAGCGCTCGCGAGCATATTGCGTGAATGCTTCCACGTCAGCTTTGTCAGTAACATCTAGCTTTCGGAACTCTGCCTGTCCGCCGGAATTATTGATTTCGTTTATAAGAACTTCAAGTCGATCGACGCGACGAGCGCCAAGTAGGAGGGTTGCGCCAGCTGCGGCGAGTTCGCGAGCAATACCCTCGCCAATGCCGCTGGAAGCGCCGGTGATCAGAACGATTTTATTAATGCTCATATTTCAGTTCTCGGTACAGGAAGTTGACGCACACGATAGCTGTACCGCATTTTCGAGAGAACACCCCTTTAGGTAACCAAATAGGTTAGCAGGACTTTACAATGAACTTTGATCTGAACCTTTTGAAGGTCTTCGCAGCGGTCGCGCAGGTGCAGAGCTTCCGTGGGGCCGCCGAAAAATTAGACGTTACTCGCTCCGCTATCAGCCAGAGCATTCGGAGGTTGGAGGACGCGTTGGGCATTGCACTCGTATATCGCACCACGCGAAGCGTCCGCCTGACTGAAGCCGGCGAAACACTGCACCGCCAAACTGCAGGTCTGATTGCTGCGTTATTGGGCGCCCTTGACGAAGCAACGATGAAAGGACCGCCGAGAGGTCGGTTGAAATTGGCCGTGACATCTATTGCTGAACGCTTTTTAGATGGGCGCTTAATCGCGGAGTTTGCCCATGCTTTTCCCCTGATCACGCTCGATATCACGGTGACCGATGAAGAATTTGATATTGTTGAGCGTGGTTTTGATGCTGGCGTTCGGCTAGGTGAAGTGATTGAGCAGGATATGATCGCGATTTCATTAACGGGTGATCAGCGAGAGGTCGCTGTCGCGACACCCGCCTATTTCGCTAGCTATGGCACACCACTTCACCCTAGCGATCTTACCAATCACCGTTGTATTGGCTGGCGTCCGAGCCCTGGCAGCGCACCTCATCGCTGGGAGTTTACAGACAACGGGCAAACGTTCGCGGTGGCGGTCGCGCCGCAAATCACAACCAATGACATGACGCTTATGGTGCGTACCGCTTTGGCCGGAGGCGGGATTACTTTTGGCATTGAAGATACGTTTCGTACCTACCTGGATCGCGGTGAACTGGTGACTGTGTTGGATAACTACCTGTCCCCCTTCCCCGGTTTTTTTCTTTACTACCCGAGTCGTCACAATCTTGCGCCCAAGTTACGCGCGCTCATTGAGCATATACGGAAGTCTCGCGACCAACCCGCTGGAATACAAACACCAGTGGATGCGAAATTGGTGGAATAGAAATCATACGCGCTGTAATTTAAGCGAGTTACGTATTAACCTAAGCGGCGAGGCTTCCGCTATCTTCATGCGCGTGATCAAAATTGCGATAAGCTCGGTACCTAACGCTGTGAGCCTAGAATCATGCGCGGCTTGTCAGAGTCCTAAATTAAACCCAATCCCTCCTGACGCAGATAAATTCGTACAACCTTTACAGTCTGTTCAGTTCAAGAGGACATCATTACCTTAAGCGATAAAAAGTGAGGGCCGCCTGTCGAGCGATTACGGCGTCTCACGTCAGACACAGGCTTGCAGTGGCAAAAGTATAAAAGTTTCCTTCGTGTGGAATCTGCTTCAGACGCTGACCAAACTCTCGAAGATGCTCAAATGACGATTGCCAAACAAGACTTCACTACCCAACTTCTCATTAATTTCGGCATTAGCATTGGTAGTGAGCACATCCACATCTGATTATTATAATAAGAGCCCTGCTTGTTAAATTGATGCGTAATATGACAAGAAGGGCTAAAACGCAAACGTTATAAAGCAATTATTTACATAACTGCGCAACGGAGGACGATACTTTACTCTCATTGCTAGTAAACGTGAGTTACATATAAAACTGCTCGGCGTAGTGGCAAGCCACCTGGCGGCTGTCGAGCAGGCGCAAGGCTGGCTCTTCGGTGCTGCAGCGTTCGGTCGCATACGGGCAGCGCTTGTGGAAAGCGCAACCCGACGGCGGGTTCAACGGGTTGGGCAACTCGCCGACAATTTTGATCTTCGGCTTGTTCGGGTCCGGGTGGATGGTCGGGGTCGCCGACAGCAACGCCTGGGTGTACGGGTGCAGCGGACGCTCGTAGATGTCGTTTTTCGGACCCATTTCCACTGGGCGGCCGAGGTACATCACCATCACGTCATCGGCGACGTGTTGCACCACCGCCAAGTTGTGGGAGATGAACACGTAGGCGGTATTGAACTCTTGCTGCAGATCCATGAACAGGTTCAGCACCTGGGCCTGGATCGACACGTCCAGCGCCGAGGTCGGTTCGTCCGCGACCAGCACTTTCGGTTGCAGCATCATCGCGCGAGCGAGGGCGATCCGCTGGCGCTGACCGCCGGAGAACATGTGCGGATAACGCTGATAGTGCTCAGGACGCAAGCCCACCTGCTTCATCATTGCCTGGACTTTCTCGCGACGTTCGGCCGCGCTCAGGCTGGTGTTGATCAGCAATGGCTCGGCCAGTTGATCACCGACTTTCTGCCGTGGGTTCAACGACGCGTACGGGCTCTGGAACACCATCTGCACGTCTTTGCGCAATTGCTTGCGCTGAGCCTTGTCGGCACCGGCAACTTCCTGGCCGGCGATTTTCAAGGAACCGGAGGACGGCTCTTCGATCAGTGTCAGGGCGCGGGCCAGGGTGGATTTGCCGCAGCCCGATTCGCCTACGACGGCGAGGGTCTTGCCGGCTTCCAGTTCGAACGACACACCGTTCAGGGCGCGCACGGTCGCATGGCCCTTGAACAGGCCACGGGACACTTCGTAGTGACGGGTCAGGTCGCGGGCGGTAAGTACGACGGCCATTACGCCACCTCCTGGTTCAGCGGGTAGAAGCAGCGGGCGAGGCTGTTGCTTTTCGGATCGAGGGTCGGACGCTGCGTGCGGCAGTTGTCTTGCACGTACGGGCAGCGCGGCGACAGCAGGCAACCCTGCGGACGGTCATAACGACCCGGAACGATGCCCGGCAATGTAGCCAGGCGTGTGGCGCCGAGGCTGTGTTCCGGAATCGCCTTGAGCAGGGCTTCGCTGTAAGGGTGTGCCGGAATGTCGAATAGTTGAGGCACTTGTCCCACTTCTACCGCTTGGCCGGCGTACATCACGCACACACGCTGAGCGGTTTCGGCCACCACCGCGAGGTCGTGCGTGATCAGCACCAGGCCCATGTTCTGCTCTTTCTGCAACGCCAGCAGCAGGTCCATGATCTGCGCCTGAATCGTCACGTCGAGTGCGGTGGTCGGTTCGTCGGCGATCAACAGTTTCGGTTCGCCGGCAATCGCCATGGCAATTGCAACACGCTGGCTCATACCGCCGGAAAGCTGATGCGGGTAAGCGTCCATACGACTGGCTGCGCCCGGGATTTCCACTTTTTCCAGCAGTTCGATGGCGCGTGCGCGGGCCTGCTTGCCCGACATTTTCAGGTGCAGGCGCAGCACTTCTTCAATCTGGAAGCCGACGGTGTAGCTCGGGTTCAGCGCGGTCATCGGGTCCTGGAAGACCATGGCCAGGTCTTTGCCGACGATTTGCCGACGCTGACGGTTGCTGAGCTTGAGCATGTTCTTGCCGTCGAAATTCAGCGCGTCAGCGGTGACGATCCCCGGATGCTCGATCAGGCCCATCAGCGCCATCATGGTCACGGACTTGCCGGAACCCGACTCGCCAACGATGGCCAGGACTTCGCCTTTGTCCACGGTAATGTCGAGGCCATCGACCACCGGTACGGCGTTCTTGTCGCCAAAGCGAACGTTGAGATTCTTGATTTCTAACAGTGACATTTGAATCTCCTCAGGCGGCGTTCTTGAGTTTCGGGTCCAGCGCATCGCGCAGACCGTCGCCCATCAAGTTGATTGCCAGCACGCTGAGCAAAATGGTCAAACCAGGCAGACTTACCACCCACCAGGCGCGTTCGATGTAGTCGCGAGCCGAAGCCAGCATGGTGCCCCACTCAGGGGTTGGCGGTTGTACGCCAAGGCCGAGGAAGCCCAGGGCCGCGGCATCGAGAATCGCCGAAGAGAAACTCAGGGTGGCCTGAACGATCAACGGTGCCATGCAGTTGGGCAGCACGGTGACGAACATCAGGCGTGGCAGACCGGCACCGGCCAGGCGCGCGGCGGTCACATAGTCGCGGTTCAATTCGCCCATCACCGCGGCGCGGGTCAGACGAACATAGGACGGCAACGAAACCACGGCGATGGCAATAATGGTGTTGATCAGGCCAGGGCCGAGGATGGCGACAATCGCCACCGCCAGCAGCAGGGACGGCAGGGCCAGCATGATGTCCATCAGGCGCATGATGGTCGGGCCGAGCAGTTTCGGGAAGAAACCGGCGAACAGACCCAACAGGATCCCCGGAATCAGCGACATCACCACCGACGACAAACCGATCAGCAGGGACAGGCGCGAACCGTTGATCAGGCGCGACAACAGGTCGCGACCCAGTTCATCGGTGCCCAGCAGGAACTGGATCTGTCCACCCTCCAGCCAGGACGGCGGGGTCAGCAGGAAGTCACGGTATTGCTCGCTCGGGTTATGCGGGGCAACCCATGGCGCGAAAATCGCGCAGAAAATCACCAGCAGCATGAACATCAGGCCGGCAACGGCGCCTTTGTTCTTGGAAAACGCTTGCCAGAATTCTTTGTACGGGGACGGGTACAGCAGGCTTTGATCGACTGTTACCGCTTGATTTGAAGTTGAAGCTGGAGTGGTCATGGTCATGATCTCAGCGCTGGTGACGAATGCGTGGGTTGGCAAAGCCGTAGAGGATGTCCACTACGAAGTTGACCAGAATCACCAGGCAGGCGATTAACAGGATGCCGTTCTGCACCACGGGATAGTCCCGTGCGCCAATGGCTTCGATCAGCCATTTGCCGATGCCGGGCCAGGAGAAGATGGTTTCGGTCAGGACCGCACCGGCCAGCAATGTGCCGACTTGCAGGCCAACCACGGTCAGTACCGGAATCAGCGCGTTGCGCAGGCCGTGAACAAAGACCACGCGCGACGGCGACAGGCCTTTGGCACGGGCGGTACGGATGTAGTCTTCGCGCAGCACTTCGAGCATCGACGAACGGGTCATCCGCGCAATAACCGCCAGCGGGATGGTGCCGAGCACGATGGCCGGCAGGATCAGGTGATGCAGGGCATCGAAGAACGCACCGACGTCATCGGCCAGCAGCGTGTCGATGAGCATGAAGCCGGTCCGCGGCTCGATGTCATAGAGCAGGTCGATCCGCCCGGACACCGGGGTCCAGCCCAGGGATACCGAGAAGAACATGATCAGGATCAGGCCCCACCAGAAGATCGGCATCGAATATCCCGCCAGGGAGATGCCCATCACCCCATGGTCGAACAGGGATCCTCGCTTGAGTGCCGCAATCACCCCGGCCAGGAGGCCCAGGATGCCGGCGAACAACAGCGCGGCCATGGACAGTTCCAGGGTCGCAGGGAATAGAGAGCTGAACTCGCTCCAGACACTTTCACGGGTACGCAGGGATTCGCCAAGGTCGCCGTGGGCCAACTTGCCGATGTAGTCCAGGTACTGGGCATACAGCGGTTTGTTCAGGCCAAGGCGTTCCATTGCCTGAGCGTGCATTTCGGGGTCGACTCGACGTTCGCCCATCATTACTTCCACGGGGTCGCCTGGAATCATGCGAATCAACGCGAAAGTCAGCAAGGTGATGCCGAAGAATGTGGGGATCAATAACCCCAATCGGCGGGCAATAAAACTAAACATCTTGTGTGGTACCTCATCAGCCGGTTAGGCGTGCCCGGCATTCCTGGGTCAGGAATGCCGGTAGTTTCTTATCTACTTCACCTGGGTGGTGGCGAAGTTATTAGTGGTGAGGGGGCTAATGTGATAGCCCTCTACATTCTTGCGCATTGCGGTAAACATGCGGGTGCGCGCCATGCTTAACTGCTTGATCCGACTACTCCACCACCATGTTCGGCCGCATCGCACTAAAATAACATCCCTAAGCAAAATTCCATCGGCGCACCCGAGATGCTTTAATGAAAAACAAAATGACTAACTACTTTACCAATTCATGTGACTCGCGACGACCGTATTGGAACTCCGCATTAACTCGAAATACTCAACTGATTCCCATGTGCAATATAGGGGCGCCGCAACACATCCAAAAGAAACTGGATGTTTATAACCAGGAATTTCCGTTGACGCCGCCCTATGAAGAATTTTTATATACCCATCATATTTTGCGAACAACTAGAAGAAAATCTCCGTACCAAATACTTCGCAATTGTTTAAGCAGAAATCTTCCTTCGTTAAAAAGGCGGGTATAAATTTACCCGCACGTTCCAGCTTAAAGCATCAAGGACGGCTGAGAAATTCTAAAATTAACGGGTTGAGGCTTTCTGCGCACTCTTCGGGCAACCAATGACCGCAACCAGGTAAGACATGGCCTTCGACATTTGTAGCATATTCTTTCAACTGATTCGCACCAAATGTCCCTAGTCCTCCGTGCCCGCCGCCCCCAATTGCCATTACCGGAATGGTCAATTTAGTTTTTGATAATTCCGTGTTCTGCATTACAGATGTATTTAAAGCACGATAATACTCAAAAGCAGCATGAAGGCTGCGTGGTTTCGCATAAGATGCCGCATACAAATTGAGCAGCGAGTCATCAAAAACTTCGGATTTTGATGCATGTTCTTTTATAAAGTGTGAGAAAAAAAACTTTTCATTTCCAGCAATTAGTTTTTCGGGAAGATTATCCCCAGCAGCAAAAAAACTGAAATGCCAGACTAATGACTCTCCATCGCGCGTGAAAGCAGGAAACTCATATATCTTACTGTCAGGAATCGGAGCCTCCATGTATATCAACCTAGCGATATCTTCCTGATGCTGAACGACCAAAGGGTATGTGTTCCAAATTCCTATATCATGAGCCACAAGATTGAAAGGCTGGCTAGGACTAAAAGTTTTCGCAAGTTTATAAATGTAGCCAGATACATCTTTGCCACTATAACCGGTTGCGGGTGGATCTGACATACCTAAACCTGGTAGATCTAGCGCCACCACAGTAAATTTTTTTGAAAGTTGTGGCATTAGCTGATGCCATTCGTACCAAGTCTGACCAAACCCATGAACTAAAACAACCAGCGGCCCCTTCCCTCCTTTGACATAATGCAACTTAATTCCATCGACCACCTTAATCTCACTTATGAACCCGTCCGGCACTGGAAATTCACTTTCAGCTAGGCTATGAGCTGAAAAGCTCAGAGCCAAACCAGCCATTAGGCATCTTGCGTAGCGTAGGATCACTTTGCCACCTCAGTTCGATCGTTTCGTTTAAAGGCCTAAATGCTCAAGCAATACCAGGCAAAAAACAAATCGCCATCCAAATTCATAAGAACAACAGAATCTTCTTATACAAACTAAATTCGGCAACTCACCTAAAATTGATTGAACTACTCTTAGCACAAGCAACTATGGATAGTTTCAAAAAAAAAACCATGAGTCAACGAATGAACCTACAGTATTTGAGAATACCAATTCTCATTTTTGATTTGGAGATGATAGAGCGCTAATATTATTGCGCTACCGCTAAGACTCCTTCTAAAAAAGTCTCATTCATAATTTGGGTTCCTAACCGAGTATTGAAGATTACATTTTGCAAAAACTACAGCTAACGGGCATTCTCAGGGACGCACCTCATCTCACCAAACTTGAGAAACCGGGCTCTCCTTTCTGAGAGGCACCACCAATTGACGAAACTCTGATTTACTGCGACTGTGGTATCTTAGTGGTCTGGTATCTCAAAGCCTATCTCATTCTTTTATTATTAGCTGTATAGCATAATTAGAGTTGAGGGAGGCCGCAAATGACTGCTAGAGCCAAATAATATTTTGAAGCCGAACAACAATTAATAACGGGAGTGACTTTATTATGAGCGCTGGCAATAAATTAACCACCGAAGACAAGTTTGAAATTTTTGAGCAGCTGAATCTTCATCAGCTTTATATCGACAATGACGCGAGCCGCAAGTCTGCGGAACTGTATACCAGCTTATATTGGCCGGATGCAAAATTTTCTGTCAATGATCTAAGGCATGTCACTTTTGAAGGATTTGAGGGACTAAAGCAGCTTTATGATTACGCTCACAGTGTGTTTCCTATTCATAAATGGAGTCACTCGCTAGGATGGTTCTCCATTACAGGAAGCGGAAGCCAAGCAAACGTTGAGTGGCGCTGGATTGTAAGTTGGAGAGAAGAAGATAAAGGTGTTGTCTCTACAGGCACATATTCTGACGTCTTCGAGAAGCGCGATGGGGAGTGGCGGTGTATCGAACGGACATCCAACATCGATCCAAATTGGCCTGCGGAGTTATTTCAGCCTTTTGTAGATGCTGAAGCTGCGACATTTAAAAGTTCTTGAACTTTTAAGCGCGATCGTGAGCGCGGGGAAAGCTGCGCTCACATTAGCGCTAATCCAAGGAGTCGACAAAGAGACAGGAAAGTCGCTAAGGATCAATTTTGTTTAATATGTTGAGATAGCGCTGCTTAGCGATCAGGAAATAACCGATCACCAACTCATACCCGAATTAGCCAGTTCAAATGCTCATCCGACGACTACCGTCACGCTTCATAGTTCCTGATTCAACCTGGACGTATTAGTTTTAAGCCCCTACCAACAGGGCAATCTTGACCATTACATTCGCTACTCCCGGTGACCTTGGGTATATCTGGAGATGAGGCTAGGAAGGAGTATTTGCCAGACGGCTCCGAACAATGTTCCAGAGAGATACTTTCATTCGAGATGGTCGTGTGGTCGGCTATAGACGCAATGGTCTGTATCATTAGGCGCTTGACTCGCTACTTAGTAGTTCACCTGCCTTAAAAACTGAATAAAAAACAGAATACCCTAGAACAATTAGCATAAATGCCCCTACCTTGACGGAATCTTTAGCTATACTTTCAAATCCAAACAAACTGGAAATAATATCGACAAAAACAAAAGACTCATTGAGCCATAGTATCCCCGTGACAAAACAAAATATTGAGAAAAATCCAAAAACTCCTTGTATCAAAACAACAGAAAGACTTCCATTATCAAGCCTTGAAACTGCCAAGTAAATTATGGCAGTCAAACCAAATAGCATACCGAACAGGGGGTTCTCGTCTTTAAAGACTAAAGTGAGCAAGGATGCAACGGCTGTAAATATTGGCCAACCCAAATGAAGTTTTGAGTTTTTTACAAACAGAGAAAGGGCACTAGAAAACAGTAAGAAAAGCACAAATGTAATATAGCACCCTATGACAAGAAAAATCTTTAATATTGCAGACAGCTCAATACCAATATCAAATTCAAAAAAAGGCACTACGTAAGTATTAGCAGAATTGAGCAGATAAAAAACTATTACAAATGGTAACGCGAGTCCGTAATTGTAGCTTGGATGCTCGCTGATAATCTTTGCTATGCCAAAACTTACCGCCATGGTAGTTCCTCAAATGGGATTCGATAGCTTCGCGTCTTTTTACGCATGCTTTTATGTGATTTTGGATAATGCTGTAACTAATATGTTTAGCCGATCCTTTTCAAAAACCGGCTATCTGAGTCAAAGCGTATTTCACTGCCATTTTGTGCTGGAGCGGAATACTTTCAATTTCAGAATTTAGAGTTTGAAGTATTTTTGCCCCACCTAGCTCTTTGGCTACCTGCTCAAGGACTAGCTTAGTATCTCCGGCCCTAGCGGCAGCAATCGCAATATCTACAATGCTCCATTTTGACCGCATAAATGTATGCGCCAAACTACGCCTCGCCAACTTGCACTTATCCCAATCAACAAATGAAAATATTGTTGAAAACAAATCGGGCGGGCTTTCTTGCGCAAGTTCCCCATAAACAATAGGGAACACGGCAGATATCAGAGGTGAGACCCAGTTCAACCGAGTAGTCTGCCAAGTATTTACCGAAGGCATCCAGGTCGCATCCATACCCTGTGGAAAAATCTCGGTATGCCGCAAAACGTTTGAACAAAGTTTCACGCTGAGTATCGTCATCTAGCAGCATATCCAGCATCGAGTCACCGTCATTACGTACTGACTCGATTTTCCATCCGACCGCATTGGAAATCGCCCCACGATCAATGTCATGGTTACCGGGTACCAGTTGCGTACTGAGTCGATCACAACCAGTACGTGCTGCTAGCTCATCTTGCCATTGACCAGCAGCTGTGTATTCCTCGGGTTGAGCAGAATAAGCAATATCGCCCGTTACAATAATACCAGTCGCACTCGCCCCCCGAGCCAACAATTCTGCTTGAACATCGTCCATAAGACGGTCTTTGGCGTCGGTATTTGTCTTTTCCCAGCCGCCATCCTTTTCCTGACCAAAGTGAATGTCTGACAGATGAATAAAAATAGCTGGCAATGCCGTTCCTCCACTGAACGTTGATCAAGATGGCATGCGAAAGGCGCATCACGGCTTGGTGACAAATCCTGTCAAGCAAAAAAATAATATCACAGTGCTATCGCTTCCGCAGGCGACAATGGCATACGCACACAATGCCCTAGGATAGATGAGCGCATTGCGTCTCTTCCGTTTTTTTGGCCAGAGAATGCCTGGGCATCTAACGCCGCCCCGCCAAACGTTACATGTGCATAACACATTACAGAATTGCAACAGGGGGTGCCGCTGCTGCCGCTGCGTAATTAGACTCAGGATGGCAGTAAGATTGCGCCATAACTGCCGCCTCATGCCTCATGCCTCATGCCTCATGCCTCATGCCTCAGTCACCAATCGCTATTTTTGCCTTTGCTTGAATTGGTAGATTCGGCTTGGCTGGAGACACCGCGTCGCCCCGACGCGCGCCGCCGTGTTTTGCCTTCCATTTGAATGATTTGTAGTGGACTGGGCCGTACCTCTTCCAACAGTGAACTCAGGCGCTCCAGTTCGCCGAGGGCGCGCATAACGGCGATCAGGTTGATCAAGGTACCTTTGCCTTGATTGAGCAGCAGGTGCAGCGTCTGACGGCTGATCGCCGCATTTTCTGCCACCGCTTCGAGACTGACATTCCTCTTCAACCGCAGCGTTTGCAGGCGTACCCCAACGGTAGCGGCGAGGAATTGATCCGTTTGGACATGAAGTCGCATAGCATCTGCTTTCCTAGACATTAATCGGCTTATTAGCACTTTACGTCAGTAATTCCAGACAATACAGTGAAACAATTTCACACGATGCCGCAACTGCAGACCGCAGTCTCCCGCACTACCTTCACCGATTTCGCTCATGAAAGGCACTGCGCGATTGCAAATCACCTGTTGTCGCCCTTGGCGTACCGCTCAGCAGCCTCGAAGCGCCCAAAACATCGCTGAGGTTTGAGAAACTTGTATTCACAAATCTCACAATTTGTCCGTTCGTTAGATAAATTCTGCCGTTTTACAGCTGTAATTACATGGCCCGTATCCCGGTACGAAATCGTCCATCAAGGAGTCATTTCGACTCGGGCGGAACGTCGCGCCGCCAGTCGCCAAAAGGCGCGTTGGCGTCGACGTAGCGCATCGCCGTGTGCACGTCGCGCCAACCGACATACTCCATCAAATCTTTCGGACTCCATTGGTTGCGCGTGGCCCAAGTGGCAAACCCACGGCGCAGCGAATGGCCACTGTAGCGCTCCCCGGCGACACCGCCGCGCGTCAATGCCCGGCGTAATACCCGGGACACGCTGTACGGATGTAACGCGGTCGGGGCCAAATGGCCCCAGCGATCGAGACCACGAAACACCGGTCCAGCCTGCAATTGACTGAGCGCCAACCAGTCTTCATATGCCTGCACCGGACACAGTCGTTTTAGCGCCGGCACACTGACGGTTCGGCCCTGATGCTCTCGGTCGGTTTTGCTGCTGGAGAGAAACAGGCTTAAACCTTCACCGGGGAGCAACTGGTTGGTTTCAATCCGCAAACGACACAGATCGTCACTGCGAAACCCTCGCCAAAATCCCAGCAGCAGTAAGGCCCGATCGCGACCAGCCCGCAGGCGCACCGGCAGATCGGACGACGCCTCCTCCAACTGCAAGGCCGTCACGCACCTTTCCAATTCCTGCAGTTGCAAGGGCTCGGCCTGTCGCACCTGTCGCGGGTGCAAGGCCTGGATACCGCGTAATACATCGCGCACTTGCGGCGCTTTGGTAGGGTCGGCAAATCCGTGGTTCTGATGCCAGCGCGCCAAGGCCGCCAAATGGCCGCGCAGGGTGCTGATGGACAGCTCAGCATTCTCGGCCAGATAACGCACGATGCTGTCGCTGGATGCGGGGAGAAAACCACTCCAGCCCACTTCGTAATGGGCCAAGGCCTGCTGGTAGCGCCGCGTGGTGCTTTCGCGGCGAGCTGCCTTAAGGTAACGCTCTGCGCTCGTGGTCATACAGATGCCCTTTTCGCAACATCAACCGTGAATAGGCCAACGCCGAACCCGGATCCATCCCACATGGCGTTCAGGCAAGTCGTCCGCTATGGGCCATACTTCATCACTACCGGGAATCCTACAGGAGCTCCTGACATGGCCCGTGGTGGTATTAACAAAGCCCTGGTACTCGCCGCGCGTGATGCCCTGATGGCGCGCGGATTGAACCCCAGCATTGACCTTGTGCGGGTCGAGCTAGGGAACACTGGATCTAAAAGCACCATCCAACGATATTTAAAGGAGCTCAATACAAACAACGGCGATGAATCATCCCCACGGGCGGTGAATGAGCAAATCCTGTCCTTGGTAAACAGTCTAGCCGAGCACCTGATTCAGCACGGACAGGAAGCGGTGGCTGAAGAACGGCAGCAACTCGAACGACTGCAGGAGGGTTATATGCAAGAACTCGCGCAGCTGCGCGAACGCCTTGAACAATCGAAGGCCACTGCCTCCCTCCTGACGAACGAGCGGGAAGCGCAACGCCAGTGCGAGCGACAACTGCGTGAGCAACTGCAAGACAGTGAGGGGGAACGTCAGCAACTGCGACAACTGGTGACGGGCCAGCAGCAACTGCTAGAGGAACGGGCTAGCCAGGTGCGGTCGCTGGAGGAGAAACACCAACATACTCGAGAGGGGCTTGAGCACTATCGGCAAGAACAACTGGCTCAGCGCCGACAGGAACTGCGTAGGCACGACGAGCAAACAGAGCAGCTACGTCAGGAACTCCGCTCACTGCAAAACGCGCAGCTGATCAAACAAGAGGAATTAGTGGCCGTGTACCGCGACCAGGAACGCCTACTGAATGAACACCGCGTTCAACAGGTGACGTTGCGTCAACAGGACCAAATGTTACGCGATGCTCAGCTCGCCCATCAGGCGTTGAATGAACAGCTACAGAAATTGACCACGGATCACGCCATCTTAAGGGGAAGGGTAAAACCGTACCTGCTTCAGCGCCGCGAGGACCGGCGGCACCTACGCGAACAAGCGCGGCAACTCGAGACATTGCAACGGTTCCTGAGCCAGCTGCCCCCCTAATTCTCGACCTGGAGGGAACCACGACATTTGTAGTGTCAGCGAGCATATACATATGGCCAGCGAAGCCCTTCGGGTTAGCAAGAGTCGACTCTCCATGAATTACATGCCTAAACCACAAACTCGCAGTACAGTCGTGGAGCGAAAGCGTGCAGCATAGAAAACCCAAACTCAGAACTGCAGACACGGTCGAGGGTGGGCGCCCTCCTTTCAGATCAATAAAAACGCCGGTTCTCAGCTTTTTGGATTGAGCGACTTCCTGTCTGTTCCAGGGGGTCGATTATTGATGTAGGGCGCAATCTGCACGAGCTTTGGATCGCGCGCCATATTGACGAGAACATAAAAGTGCCGTTTATTCCTATACTTTTGTTTACGAGATCGTTTGATGATCAACTCCACTTCCGGGGCACTCACATCAATACAAGTGACTGCAGAGTGCAAATCAAATATGCTGACCCAAATTACCTCGTTTTTCGGTTCGATGAGCAATGCATGAATCGCCCTCAACGCCTCTTCTTCCGATATGCCAACGTAGTGGCGTTGTAAGTTGCACAGCAGCTCGCGCAAATTCTTCAACCCGCGGTTAAATCGCCACACACTGCTCGGCCATGTATCGATTGGACAGAGAACACCCCGACCAATCTGACGATCAAGAACTTGAAATAACAAGACTGAAATTCCCTGCAACTCGGACGTCAAACACGACAACAATAAAATCAGTGTAAAATGCCGGCTGAGCCAATTTCGTAAAACCTCAAAGGGTGATGAGCGACTGGCCAGGATCGCGAGCAATAACGCTAGCCATCGCCAGTTACCAAATGTGCACTGCTGCAGGGATTGGAGTGAATGCGCGGTTAGTGGTCGACCATTAAACCGAACACTTTTGGCGAGTATTTCCAGGCGACTTCGTATGTGTTTTACCTTCGTATAAACGGAGTGGCTCCCAACCCTGCAATCAAGCTCGTCCAAGTCGCTCGCCGCCGACTCGAGACACCCAAGCACCATAATTAGAGGATTGAGCAGCACCAATACCAAGGAAAAAAAACGCTGACACAGTGCAGCCCGGACTACCGTGCCAACCAACGCACCGCGCAAGAATCGCCGCCACTTGGCGGTCTGGTCGTCGCTGGTCAACCCCCAATCCCGCTCGATCTGCTGGCCTAAGCGCTTAAGCGCGCATGGCTCCCGCTCAATTCCCGCAGCGGCAATCACCGCGTTTATAAAGACAATTCCGCGAATGCGATTGATCTTCTTTCGAATCGAAAGTTGAGATCTGTTTCGAAACCTTCCACTGTGGACATTCATGTAGTAGCACTACAAAAATTTACTGCCCATTTAAAACCCGATCACAAAAAATCAGTAATAACTAATCATAATTAATAAATACTAAAAAGTTTTAAAGCGGTTATGAATATTTTTCTTGTTGAAAATATTATTACGTAATGACCAATTTTTTCCGTAGAGCAAAAGTTATAAGCGTCTAGTTCGCTGGCTTGCGACGACTATTGCGAAATTTTTTCAAAAAATCATACCTAACCGTCACTGCCGCGAGCAATTGATAATCCAGTCCACTGCCACCCAGCAGTGGTAACCAGATATAGGATTTCAGGAGAACAGCAATGAAGACCATGCGCCCCCTTCATATCAACCAGCGTTTTATCTCTCCAACACTGAATCCTCGAGTACAAAAGTATTCGTTAATTGCGGCGAGGGTGGTACAGAGCGATCAGCAAAAGCGATGTGACAATTGGTCGAAGGCACACCGTCAAGAGAAAGACCAGCCGGACGCCAAAGCACCGCCTACATCCTCAGTCCGGGGGAAGTACCCAAGGCGTGCTATCGCGCAGCTGTTCAATCCTCAATGTAGCTGGGCCATCAGCTCACGCGCGAGTGCTGATTTCCTCGCCGCGGCAGTGATCAAGGTCGAGATCGGCCTCTTGGACGTGGATGTGTATGACACGGATTCCGGGCCCTGCATCCCCTGCTATATGTCAACGGTGTCGGTGGCAGACTCGCAGTACATCTTGGAGTGGCGGCTTTTTCACGGCGTAACACTCGGCCAGGCCACCCTTAAGGCGTTGAATTCGATGTTCGAACAGCGGCCGAACGCTGAGGCCATCCACGCCCGCGGTGAACCACGCTACCGTTCCCGTGGTATCGATTATGAGGTGGTCTCCGCTCGTGCCGGGTGTGTTTGGTTGCGCCCGACAGGCGGCTCCGATCAGACGAAGACAATCTCCGATGCCCCAACAACGTCGCACCGTCCTCGTCGGTATTGCTCCACCCCACAGGCCAGCGCTTTCCCCGTGTTACGAACTCGAGTTTCGGCGACTGTGAAGTGGCCCGAAGAATTTCATTCCCGCCACAAATGGATAGATCGCCAACCGATATTGTTTCGCAGGCTAGTCAGGCGGCATGCCAAGACCCTACTCGGTAGCAGTGTTCGATCCACCTACCGTCAGCTGGCTGGGCTTATCCTCGCGGAAGTTGCGCACTTCAACCAATCACACTCCAGCACTGAGCAAATGAGGAGACCTTCCTGGACGACGTTGTATCGCCTTACCCGCGAACTCGATGCTTGGCGTTCCTAATCCTGGAGTATCTGCCATGACTGGTTTTAATTTGTACACCCGCTCCTACCAAACATCTAACGAAGCCAAATCCATTGAATGTGGCTCCATGATGCTACCTGTCGAGCAGACTAACGCTCTCCCTACATATTTATCCGTGGCAATTCACAGGGCATCTGGATATGCAGTGGGGTGGAACATCTCTCAGCGCGTACCTGATCATTTGACTACTCTGCAAACTATCGAGGCATCGTTAAACAGTCGGATACTTTTAGGTAGATCCGAACTGAGCTTCATCATCGATGACTCACCGGAGTTCGGGATCATCAAACAAGCGCTCCGTCGCCTCGGTCACGAATTGCAAGCGTATACGCCCGCCAATCCAATGGCAAAAGTGTGGGTTGAGCGTTTTTTCAAAAACATTAACACTGAATTTATGGGGGTCTTCGCCGGTTTAAATAGTCAAGCATCGTCGTTCACACCAAATGTGGCAACGCTGCGCCGGATATTCAGAAGCTGGCTGATCGAATACCACCACTGTTCGTCAATACACCTCAGCCGTGCGGAAGCCTTTGATTACTTCATCGCGCGCGATATCCGCAGCAACAATGCTCGCGCTTGGAAGGCGGATCTTTTCGAGACATCCATCCCAAGTCAGCCGCGCCATTGGCCTCAACGCAGCCAGGCCAACCGGGAAAACGCTGGCATTCATTCACTCGACAGCCGCTCGAACCGGCGAGTGCGCATGATCAAGGCCGTTCCAAGCCGCACAGAAGCTGCACCACATCGGGTCGGTAAAGGGCAACGGTGAGCCCTAACGTAGGTAACCGTACTGCCCCTTATAAAATCCCTGCGCTCGGCGTGCCGAGCGCAGGGATTTATGCGCAGCAAAATTTGATGACCCCGATTTCTCCCTCCGTTAATTAGGAGTCGAACGAGATGGCGATCTGTTTTCCAGCGTCACTACCACCGACGGTGTCCATACTGCCGAGAAAATCACTCACGTCGGGACAGCCCCATCGGCGGGTCACCCACTTCCCTTCCCTGAAGAACCAGGAAATGGTGGCATGCGAATCACGACTGCATGCCCGTTTCTGTGTGCACTTGGAATTCGAGCCCAAAGTCATTAGCTATGCCTCGCGTCCTTTTGCCCTGCACTTTGCAGAAGCGGAAATGACCGCGCGTCCCGATTTCGCAGCAGTGTTGGCTGATGGCCGACACGTGTACTACCAAGTGAGCCTGGCTCACGAGATTACAGATCCCCGACAGCAACACCGGTTGTGCGTGACCCGAGAATGCTTCGGCAATGCCGGTCTGATTTTCGAGCAGCTCTCTCCAGAGCTTTATCAAGTGTCCGCCCGAACCGAAACGTTAACCTATCTTTATCATCATGCCCAAGGCGCGTCATCTACGCAGGCTGCCCGCATTCGGCAGGTGCTGCGTGATGAACTGAATAGTCGTGCCACCATTCGACATTTGGTGGCAAGTGGGTTCCGCGTCAACGACATCGCCTTCGCCATTTTCTTCCGGCATATCCGCACTGACCTTCACAAACCGATCGACCTCAACTCGCTCGTGGTCGCGTATTGAAATGGACGCCTTGATAGAGCTCAAAGTGGGGGAGCACTATTTTTACTGCGGTCGCCGCTATCAGGTTTCCGATATCGCAGACAAGAACGTACAACTGCGCACGGTCGATGGACCGCCGGTAATTGTCTTTCAATCTCTTCCCACGTTAAGGCGCGCGGCGGATCAAGGTCGCTTAGTAAAAATTCAAGAAGCGCCCATTACTGTGTCTCCTGAAAAAGTCATCGCCCGACTGCCAAAAAAGGACGCCGCAAAGCTCTCAGTGCGTCTTGCCTACCTAGACTTACAGGAGCGAGAATTTGGTGGGCAGATGTCGCGGCCCAAGTTTCCCGCTTTGGTCGAAGCTGTTAAGGCCAAGATTGGTGCGCACAAGGCTCCCGGCTACTCCACCTTCAGTGAATGGAGGAAAGTGTATTTCACCGCCGGTGGAAACTGCATTGTGCTCATTCCGAACACTTACCGTCCGCACCAACGGCATTTGACACGTCAGCCTGAAGAAATCAAAGACGTGATTCGACATTACGTAAAGGAATGTCATTGGGTGCCAACACCTCTCACCAAGTCGGCGTTAATTGAATCCATCCGGCTAGCGATCAAAAACCTGAACGAATCGCGGCCTGCCAATCGACAGTACCGGGTACCGTCGTGCTCGACGCTCTACCGCATCATCAACGAACTCAATGCCTTTGAAACAGCCTGCAAACAGCATGGTCGCCGAGCCGCTATGCGCAAAAATCGATGGGGTGCGGCCTTACCGGAACCGGATTACCTATTGGAGCGTGTTGAAGCAGATACGCAGTTACTCCACCTGTTTGTCGCCGATACGCTGGGGCGCGTCATTGGAAGACCCTACGTCACGGTTTTTTTGGAAATAAGAACGCGGCGAGTGATGGGGTGGCATATATCGTTCAATCCTCCCTCACTCGACACCACACTCATTGCCCTAAAGGCCTCCATCTGCTCGGACAACCTGTATGGCGGGGTTGGCAATCTCTACATCTTTGACAATGGCCCTGACTACATCGCCAAGACGTTGCGCGATACGCTCGGAATGCTGCGTGCTGAAGTCTCTTTTTGTGAGCCGGGGGAGCCCAATCAAAAGCCGCACATTGAAGCTTTTTTCAGAACTTGGTCGACTCAAATTGTACACAGCATGCGCGGAACGACTTTTACCGGGATTGCTTCAAGAGAAGGATATGAGCCCGAGAAAAATGCCACCTACACGCTAGACGAGGTCAGAGAAGTCTTTGCAAGGTGGTTGGACAGCTACCACAACGATCACCATTCCGAACTGGGAATGTCCCCGAATGAAGCATGGGCCAAGTGCCTGAAAAACGAGTTAGAGCCACGCCGTCACTCCCAGAACGATTTGCGTCGCTACTTCTGGCGCAAGCAGATGGTCACGCCCTCCTCGCAAAATAGAGTCAGGTACTCCAATGTGCATTGGACCGGGGGCGCGGTCAGCGAGTTAGCCAAACGCCGTCCTCTCCGGAAGAAGCTTTTACTGTATTACGACCCCTGCGACTTGGCCAAAGCGTGGCTTATTCATCCTGATTATCCTGATGACATCAGAGAACTTGGACCTGTCCACAAAAACTATCAGGAAGGTTTGACCCTCCATTTTCATCAGGAAATCCACAAACGCAAACTGGAGAATCGCAGAAACCACGCCTACAGCACGGCGCTGGAAGCACGGCTACAACTTCTCTGGGAAATCAGTCAGACCAACAACAAGTCTGAACGCCTGAAACACCATCGTGCCCTGGAACGCGGTGATGTCACGCCCGGCGAGTTGTCTGTGGTTAACCAGCCAGCCCCCTCTATGCCGGCGGAAGTGCTACCCGATTTCCACGAGTACCACCCGGATACTCCCGACGAATTTTCTGTGACTAGGAAATAACATGAACGTTCAGGAAAAAAATGCCGTGCTCAAGGACTTTTCAGCGGCCGCTGTTTACTTTCCGAAGTTCGCCAAAGCGTACTCAATCGCACATAGCGCGATTGAGATGTCGATCAACACTGCATCGGCCAATGCAGCAATCATTAGCGGCCCATCAGGCGCGGGAAAAACCACCCTGTGTAAACAGTTGATTGACCAATACGATCGAAATTATCACGAAGAAACCCCTGGTGGGGCGTTCCACCGAAAGACAACCGTATACTTTGAAGTACCTGAACCCGTTACGATTCGGCAACTGGTTGAGGAAATGCTTCATAAAGTGGGAGTGAGCACTTGCAAGGGAAGCATTGCCCATCTCACCTCCATGTTGATTACACAACTCGGCACATTGGGTGTCGAAGTCGTTTTCCTTGATGAGATTCAGCGCCTGTGTCTCCCCTCTGCGGATAAAATCCGAATGCCGACCTTGGGTTGGATTGTCAGTTTTTGCAACCGTCTACAAAAGCCAGTGATGCTCGCCGGAACCGAAGAATGCCGTTACATCACGCAGTTCTCGGATGCCTTCGCAAACCGCTACCCTAATATGATCGTATTGAATTTCTTCAATTACGAACCACGAGCTGACTCTGATTATCACCGAACCTTGGAAAAACTCGATGAATTAATGCATGAACTTCGGCCAATGCAAAGCGCCGTCCATCTCCACGATGCCGATATTGCGGCGGGATTATACGTCGGCACTTCAGGCAATCTGAAGTGGCTTCGCATCCTGATCTACAGAGCTCTTGAACACTGTTTGATTCGAGATGACGGAACGGGTCTGAGACGCGAAGACTTTCTATACGCCTCCTGCCAACTCAACAGCAAACTTAACTTGCACACGAACAACCCCTTTTTGTTGGACTTGAGCCAGTCTCGCGAACTGATCCAAACATCAAAGGCCAAACTGGCTGAATGGTGGTTACCTGAATGAACGATTTGATATTTGTTCCATTTCCGCTCGATGAGGAGAGCCCCACAAGCATGCTGCGGCGCTTTGCACTTCGCCACGGCTGTGAAATTCCACAACAGCTGTGCAGCATTACAATTCCAATAAATTTTCATGCCTCGACATTGAGTAGCGAATCCCCACTGGCACAATGGATCGCGCAGCGCGCCGGCAAGTACGCTATCCATTTTCTTGAAGGCTTTTACAAACCAATGGGGGTGCTGAAAGAAAACATGCCATTTGAGATCAATGGCACACGAGTACCTGGTCGTCTTATAAGGTTTACAGGAACGGCATACTGCTCAGAATGTTGGAGGGAGGGGCGCGAGCATATAATTAAGGACTTAAAACCCAGCCTTAACTGCCCCTACCATAATCGCCGCTATATTTTTGAGTGCCCGAACTGCAAAAAACACCTTTGGTGGATAGATCTGCTTCTAGGACAATGCTCATGCAAACATTTACTAGTCAGCGAAACATGCTCGCACGAAGATACTAAACCAGAATGTTTCATTTTGAAGTGCCTGCGGGAGAAAGACCAGGCAATCTTGGAAACATTTAAAAAAACATTGACACAGTTACAATACAAAATGGGTGCTCGACCAGATGATTTGCAAAACCGACAGATTCTCCAAGCCGCCATCTGCCTCATCTCCGGTGATGAGGCGGGCGTAGAACAATACCTTGCACGCCTTCACGCTAGTCATCCGCAACTCCCAGCCACCGTAATCAGTGCAAAGCTGTCTTTGGTCAACCTACCACTAGCCCGAAAAGTGATGACCCGTTACAACAAAATTACAAAATGGCCTTTGCCTATCCCGATGCTTGAAGGACCGCCCCCACTTTTTACCCTCAAACGCATACAAGTCAGGCAAGCAGCCGCCATCCGCGCTTGCGTTCTGAAAAAGCTGGAGGAAGAGCACGGTATCCTATGGCCGAAGCTCTCCCGAAAAGCAGACCTCAACCCAGCCCAGTTCCTGCCCTTACTTGAGCAGGCATGGGCGTGGAAGCTGCATGCCAGAAACTACTCCATTTACACTGCTGCCAATACTGATCTTGAATCCGCCTGCGAGGCTGTTCACGTAAAGCTTTTCACCTTTAAAAAACTCGTCCGTGCAGGAATGTTTCACCCGATTTCAAAGCCTAATCAAATCAAATTGATACCCAATAGCGAATTGGCTGATTTCCTCAAGAAATACGAATCAGTCGACTCACTGGCTGAACGTCTTGGGCTATCATCCCATGCAACCAGGGTACTTCTTAGCCGTCATCATGTTCGGCCTTTTGACATACTAAAATCTCGCACCCCCACCATTTTCGCGCGAGAAGATACAGATCGAATACTCGCCCATCACACTCACGTAAAACCATATGCTCAAAAAAGAACTAGAACAGATCACTTAGAATTTATTCAGAAAAAGGACCTAAAATATTTCAGCTCTTGCAGCGTTGTGGCGGAGCAATTGAGGCTGCAGACATCTACAGTCAGGGAATATGTAAAGGCTGGTGTTTTTTCGATTAAACGCTGCAATAAAAGCATTCTCATACCCAATACTGAGATTGACACCTTTCACGAAAGTTATATCTCCGCCGAGGAATATGCCGGCTTACTCGGCGTGTCACGATGCATGGCTACCCAAACCTTAATAGAATTTGGTTTGTGCCCTATAGCTGAATGGCGTTTCAACCGCTGTCATTCGCCTCTGTTTCTACGAAAAGAAGTCGAAGAGCGTATAACCGGTCATAAAGCGGAGGAAAAAACGACACTACCAATACGAGAAGCGCGATGTGCACTTGGCTTATCAGACATTACCGTTAGACACTTAATCAAAATAGGCGACCTTGCCGTCGACAACGATGCTAAACCAATATTATTTGCGAGCACGGAGAAGGTAAAAAATTTCTACTCCACTCATGCCAATTCCGTTACCGTCTCGCAATTGTGCAACATCCCGATGAGGACTCTGCAATCTTCGTTAAAAAAAATTGGAATTATTCCTGTCTGCGGCCCGGTCATCAATGGCAGCCCTGAAACTTTATATAGGCTGGCAGACCTTATTGGTCATGACGTGAAAGTCCCGAACCACACCGACCGCCCCACGTTCTCCAAAGTCACTCGAAATCAAGAAATAATCGCTGCGCAGCTCCGCGAACTTATCCCGTTCACAACAATATTGAAAAAATATAATATCTCCAAGCTTGGAATTACTAAAATATTCGTCAACACCGGCTTTATGGCACCGATCTCTATTGGCACAGAGAAATACCTCAGTGCCTTCGATGCAAAAAAAGTCTCAAAAATTCTTGATCAAAACTATACACCTTCGATGATTGACAAGATGCTCAATACTCGTGGGTATGCTCGGGCACTCTGTAAGCAAGGAAAATTACGCCAAGCACGTAATCTTCCAAAGGAGTTGAGCGGGCAAATATTAATTACCAGACGATCAATGAAAGAGTTCTTGGGCTCTCTTCCACGTCGGGTAACCTGCGAGGCTTCCCAAAGATGAAGTCTCAGCCCCATTGACCACAGGTTTGCATTTACTCTGCCCTTCGGATGGGATTTGATCAGAACACGAAAGATTGGTCGAAATCGGATATGGCCATTTATGCGAGTAAGACTCCCAGGCGTAAATAACGAAAACTTCGAGCGCCTTTGCTGACTGATCATCATCGACAGGCTTTACCCCCCCTTCGGCCATTCAACCCGCACTGCGAAATTGCGCTCTATTTGACAACCCGTTTACATTGGGCCTGACCAGCGATTGCATCGGATTTGACCAACACGCGTTGCAACCATGATCAGAAGAGAAAGGCCACTTTTTGCCTTTCGCGAAGAACAACAAAGGGTTGTTTCCGGACCCAGCGCTACAGGTCAAGATCCGCCGAAAAGTCACTCAGGTCTTTTCTCTTAAAAGAGATTCATCGCTGGCTACATAGTGATACTCATGTGGGCACAGTCTGCCGCCCGGACCAAATAGGAGATTGGCTGTGAAGCATTCTAGGTACGTGAGGGCTTCCAGCTGGACATGGCATTCGTAAAAGGTACGTCGGCCGTCTAGGACCCTAGCTCGGTTTTTCAGGCACAGCTTGACCAGCTCAGCCAGCATGTAGCCGCGAATGTCGTACCGCGCGTCGACTGCCTTAATTACTGTCGCGTAACAAGAATGGAAACTCAGCCCATATTTACGGGGGCTATGGAATGGTTTTCGATCGCTCACATTTCGCGCTCCTTCAAACTTTTCAACAACCGTATAAAGCCTGCCATACCATTAAAAATGGAATAATTGATCTGCGTGCCACCCTCAAAATGAAGAAAAAGTTGGAAAAATCATCAGAAATGAAGATTTTGTTTGGTAGCTCAAGAAAATCTTTATGATCAATGCTGCCTAAAAGGAAAATGCAGTTTGCGTAAGCTAGATCGAGAGCTCGGCCGTTTGGGAGAGGCAGCTATCCACCAAGCCCTCACAAATGGTCCTTCGAGACCGCCAAATTGTATAATCTCTCACAAACGAGAGTCCGATAGATGATCAGCCCGGAGAAACCTGGTCCAGCCGTTTTTGACACAACGGGTTCTGGTCCAGCTTTTTTGAAAAAAACGTCTCATATCGGTTGAATTTTTTTTTAAAAATCAACGTCACCAGTTCCGATGTCAGCGAAAAAAAAGGCCGAGCTCGCCGCGATTTGACGATTGCGATCTGAATCGTCAAATCGAAAAAGCAAGAGCCCCGATCTGATCGGGGCTTTTTTATTGGGGAATGAAAATCCTTTTTTCCACCCCTACGCTACGACGCTAAAACTCCTACAGCACTTACAGCTGCTTCTGCATTGATGCACTTTCAAAGCACCTCTAAGCTCCATTGCAGGTGCCTAAGAAACGCCCAACGTAGAAGCTTGGTCAAACACACAGACACGCAATTCACCCCTTGGTGATTGTCGTTCGGATGTGCGAAGGCTTTGCGCGTTGGGATTTTTTAAGTCCACTCTACGTTGGGGTCAGGCCCTCCTAAATCTACACGTAGAGGTACTGGATATGCCTGAACACGATTTACCCCGCACTCTCGCCATTCTGGAGATCAGTCATGACTGATCCCTTCTCTGTAACAGTCTTCACTCGCCACAACCTTGCCCTCCATGCCCTCCTCCTAGAAAACCAACCATGGTTCTGCGCCCGCGATCTGGGTCGTTTGATGGGTTTCCATCTGAATGATCGTGTGGTCAGCAAACTGGACGAGGATCAGAGACATACGTTGTTGATTGAGTACCACGGCCAACCAGAAAAACGGTTGATGATCAGCGAGTCCGGTGCGTATGCGTTGCTGGTGTATCACTACGCGCCGGGGAATCGGTTGTTGCGTGAGTGGTTGACCCATCAAGTAGTACCAGCCTTGCGCGATGCGGGGCAGTCGAAGAACGCGGATCGGCCAATGTTGAGCTTGTTGGATTGGCCGGAGATGTCGTTGAGTCTGCTGCATTGGCAGGATGAAGGCTGGATTCGGCTGCGGGACATGCCTTATCTGTTGCTCAATCGCACACGGCGACGGGTGCCGGTAGTTAAGCCTTGGTGGCGGAAGGTTGTGGAGGTGTTTCAGTCTTCGAAGCAATCGGTGGGTTAGTGCGGAGGTGTCTTTGTAGGACCGATTGAGCGACGCATCGGTCTTTTCTGTAGGAATTTTCGTAGACAGTCGTAATGGCCACTCAGTATCGTCCGAGGGTTTTCAACCCTCGGCGATTGTATGGACACTGAAAAGAGCAACAGCGATTGGAGTGACGTGGAGATTCAGGCTGCGGTCGATGTGTAGTGGTCAACTAATCCCGGACACGACGTTAAATTTTTCTTCGGCCCGAGCTG
>NZ_JALBYU010000028.1 GCF_029963765.1 Pseudomonas sp. UYIF39 | reverse complement strand
TTTTACATTCAGCATAGATGTTGGCAGGTATACCGCTATCGTCGGAACGCCGCCCGGACCAAGCTCGCTCCCACAGTGGCTCGGTGTTGATCGATCGGACAATATTCAGCGCGAAAACCACGTATCCTCTGCGCCCGTTTCACGTTCAACTTCGCGAGGACAGTTTGTCTAAAGGTATCGCTCTATCGGTTTCAGCCTCGGTGCTGTTTGCCGTTATGTATTACTACACTTCGTTGCTCACGCCTTTGAGCGGCGTGGAAATCTTCGGCTGGCGGATGCTGCTGACCCTGCCATGCATGACCGTGTTCATGGCGGTCTCCGGTGAATGGAAACGCGTAGTCGCCCTTTTTCGGCGGCTAACTGGCCAACCAAAATTGCTCGCTGGCCTAATCCTTTCCGCGACGCTGCTTGGCCTGCAACTCTGGCTGTTCATGTGGGCGCCGCTCAACGGCTTTAGCCTCGACGTGTCCCTGGGCTACTTCCTGTTGCCGCTGTCCATGGTGCTGACCGGGCGGTTCGCCTATGGCGAGCGACTGTCTTACCTGCAAAAGGTTGCCGTGTTTTTTGCGTCCCTCGGCGTGCTCAACGAGCTGTACCAAGTCGGCGGTTTTTCCTGGGCGACCTTGCTGGTCGTCATCGGTTATCCGCTGTACTTCATCCTGCGCAAACGACTGGCGACCGACAATCTCGGCGGTTTGTGGATGGACATGGCGTTGATGTTACCCGTGGCGTTCTGGTTCGTTCAGGGCGGTGAACAGGGTTTCGCCGTGTTCGATCAACACCCGTGGCTCTCGCTGCTGATCCCGTTGCTCGGCGTCATCAGTGCTTCGGCGCTGGTGGTCTACATCATCGCCAGCCGACTGCTGCCGTTCAGCCTGTTCGGGTTGTTGAGTTATGTCGAGCCGGTGCTGTTGCTCGGCGTCGCGTTGCTGCTGGGGGAAAGCATCAAGCCCGGTGAGTGGCTGACCTACATCCCGATCTGGTTGGCGGTGGTGGTTCTCGTGTTCGAAGGGTTCAAACATCTGGTCCGGCATCAACGAAAATCGATGTAGGACCCGCACGAAAAAGCCCGGCCAGCATTGCTGCTGACCGGGCTTTTTTACATCTGAAACGGCTTAGTCGGTGGAAAGCACGCCACGACGAACCTGGTCGCGCTCGATGGATTCGAACAGCGCCTTGAAGTTGCCTTCGCCGAAACCATCGTCGCCTTTACGCTGGATGAACTCGAAGAACACCGGGCCCATCAGGGTTTCCGAGAAAATCTGCAACAGCAGACGCTTGTCGCCCGACTCGGACGAACCGTCCAGCAGAATGCCGCGCGATTGCAGTTGATCAACCGGCTCACCGTGGTTCGGCAAACGGCCTTCGAGCATTTCGTAGTAGGTTTCTGGCGGCGCGGTCATGAAGCGCATGCCGATGCTTTTCAGGTGATCCCAGGTTTTGATCAGGTCATCGGACAGGAAGGCAACGTGCTGGATGCCCTCGCCGTTGAACTGCATCAGGAACTCTTCGATCTGCCCGGCGCCCTTGGACGACTCTTCGTTCAGCGGGATGCGAATCATGCCGTCCGGCGCGGTCATGGCCTTGGAGGTCAGGCCGGTGTATTCGCCTTTGATGTCGAAGTAACGGATCTCGCGAAAGTTGAACAGTTTCTCGTAGAAGTTCGCCCAATAGGCCATGCGACCGCGATACACGTTGTGGGTCAGGTGGTCGATGATCTTCAGGCCGGCCCCGACCGGATTGCGGTCAACACCTTCGATGAACACGAAGTCGATGTCGTAGATCGAGCTGCCTTCGCCGAAACGGTCGATCAGGTAAAGCGGCGCACCGCCGATGCCTTTGATCGCTGGCAGGTTCAGTTCCATCGGGCCGGTTTCGATGTGAATCGGCTGGGCGCCCAGTTCCTGGGCCCGGGCAAACGCCTGCTGGGCATTCTTGACGCGGAACGCCATGCCGCACACCGACGGACCGTGCTCGGCCGCGAAGTACGAAGCGACGCTGTGGGGTTCGTTGTTGAGGATCAGGTTGATCTGGCCCTGGCGGTACAGGTGCACGTCTTTGGAACGGTGGGTCGCGACCTTGGTGAAGCCCATGATCTCGAAGATCGGCTCCAGGGTGTTCGGGGTTGGCGATGCGAATTCGATGAATTCAAAGCCCATCAGGCCCATTGGGTTTTCGTATAAATCTGCCATGGTTGGCGCCTCATCATTTTCTTGTCAATTAACGGATCGTTAGTTGCTAGCAATGCTGAGACCGGCGGGTGGCGCGCAGGAGATGCCCCGCACGCTGCGGGCGAGGAAGTCACCGTAGATCAATTGAAACCCAAAACTCTTCATTGTCGACCCAAGGCTCTTGCGGGCGAGGCTTCTGCTGCCAGAAGACGATTATTCTTATATGCGTAACCCGATTCTACACAGCGTAAATCGGTTTGTCCGCCTTCTGTATCAAATCCCCTTTTTCCCTGCTCGCGCAAGGGGTTTGTTGCACAGGAAAATCCCCGCGAGGATCAGCCCTCCTCCCAGGCACATCGCCAGGGTCAACTGCTCGCCTAACAACAGCGCACCGAGGATCACCGCGGTCAGCGGGTTGAGGGCGATGAACACGCCTGAACGCGTCGCGCCGATTTTGCGAATGCCGTCGTAATAGCCGATATAGGCCAGCGCCGAACCCAATACGCCCAGGTACATCAGACTCATCCATTGCTTGGGTCCGAGGCTGGCGAGTGCAGCAACACTCAACTCACCGCGAACAGCACTGGTCGCCCACAGCATCAGCGTGCCCAACAGAATCGAGTACGTCACCGTTTGCACCGGCCCCAGGGTTTGATTCAAATCTTTGGAGAACAGCGAATAAACGCCCCAGCCAAGCACACAGCCGAAGATCAACAGATCGCCGATCCAGGCATCGGGATTGCCCGCCAATAATTGTGGGTTACGGCTGACGATCACCAGGCTCGCCCCGGCAATACAAATCGCGATTCCGAAAACTTTTGCTCGACTCAAGCGCTCCTTGAACAACAGCCATGACGCCAGCCCGATCACGGCCGGGTTCAACGCCACGATCAACGACGCCCGTGAGGCATTGATGTAGCGCAGGCCATAAAAAAAGCACAGGTTGTAGAAAAAGATCCCGAAAAACCCCAGCAGTGCCAATTGCAGCCATTGCCTGGAGCTGGGCCTTGCGAGAGGCACGCGGGCCAGTAGCAGAAACAGCAGCAACGCCACGCTGGCCAGCAAAAATCGCAGGCTGGCGGCAAACAAGGGGCTGAGGCTGTCGGCCAGAAACCGCCCGGCGACAAAGGTGCCGCCCCAGATCATGGTGACGGCAGCCAGTTTCAAATAAACCGGGACATCCGAAGGGTTGGACAGGCTTTGCTCATAGGTCGTCATAGGTTGCCAGAACGAGAATCGGGAGAGATGACGTATCATTCGACTAATACCTTCTCATCGTAAAATGAGTAAACACTCATGACCCTTACCCAATTGGCGATATTTTCTCTGGTCGCCGAGCTGCACGGTTTTACGGCGGCAGCCAATCGCTTGGGTATTTCCCAATCCGCGGTCTCTCATGCCCTCAAGTCGCTGGAACAGGAATTGGGCGTCGAGTTGCTGCATCGGCATCAATCCCAGGTCGAACTCAGCGACATCGGCCAACAGCTTTTGCTGCGCGCCCGGGCGATGCTGGGTCTGGCCAACACCTTGCGCCAGGAAGCGGCCGATGCGCGAGGAATGAAACGCGGCACTTTGCGCATCGGCTCGTTTGGCCCGACCTCATCGATCAAACTGCTGCCGCTGATCCTGCAGCATTACCGCGCGGCTCACCCGGGCATTGAGGTCCACATTGACGAAGGCCCGGACCGACAGGTGATCCAGTGGCTGGAAGAGCGGCGTATCGATGTCGGATTTGTGGTGTTGCCCGAGGAGCGGTTCGACACCTTTGCGCTGATCGAAGACCAAATGGTCGCGCTGCTACCCGTCGATCATCCGCTGGCCCGCCACGACAGCCTGAGCTTGAGCGATTTGTGTCACGACCCCTTTGTCTTGACCGAGGCCGGTTCGTCAGAACTGGTATCGCGGCTATTCAGTGCCGCACGGCTAACACCGAACATCCGTTATCGCTGCTCGCAACTACTGAGCACACTGGACACCGTTGGCCGAGGCGACGCGCTGACGGTCGTCGCCGAAAGCTCATTGCCCGACGACCGCGACAGCCGCTATGTAAAAAAACCGCTGTCGCCACCGGTCGCCCGTCAGGTCGGTCTGGCGGTGCTCGACCAGCGCCATTCATCACCCGCGACGCTGGCTTTTATCAAACTGGCTGAGCGTCTGAACTACCGCTGAGCGGTACACGTGCCGAGGGCCAACTATCATGGCCTCTACCTGAACTCTTTTTGGAAGGCGTCCGGTCCTGCCGATTACCTGACTGCCCACGGCGTGAACTTCTTGCAAGGTTATCTGTTCGGTCGGTCGATGCCTGGCGCGGACTTCATTAACGCATTAAGTCACCATTAACTAGCGACGCTAAGAGACGAGACAAGGAGATCGCGCACCAATTTGAATCAAAAGACTACTGTTGTTACATGAAGAAAAAGACAGGATTTACTCTTGGCCAATTAACTACTACAATTTTTCATGCCTGCGCTAGATTGGCAGGTGAGCCATTATCACCGAGTCGCTTCAAGGCTCTTGGCTTATAGCTTTGTTTGCGGTTGGTATCAGCCAAACACACTATTGGAGTAAAGATATTGTCCAGACTCGCTGAATTTCGTGCAGCTGAAAAGGCCCTTCAAGAGCAGCTCAAGCAGCTGGAATCCCTGAAGAATGATGCCGGGCTCAAGAAAGAAATCGAATTCGAAGAAAAGCTCCAGGGGCTGATGAAAACCTACGGCAAGAGCCTGCGCGACATCGTCGCCATTCTCGATCCGAACCCGGCAAAATCCGGTCTGCAACAGGCAACAGCGCCTAAAACCCGCCGCGCTCGCGTGGTCAAGGTTTATCAGAACCCGCACACCGGTGAACTGATTGAAACCAAGGGTGGCAACCACCGCGGCCTGAAAGCCTGGAAGGAACAATACGGTGCAGCTACCGTTGATTCCTGGCTGCGCGGCTAAGCACTCGCGGTGACAAAAAAGCCCTGCCAATGCAGGGCTTTTTCATGGACGCCTTCTAAATGCAACGATTGGCGTCGATCAACTCGCTGCTTGTTGAATAACTTTATGCTTAATCCCTTTGGTATCTAAAAATTTCCGAATGCGCTGAAACCGGCAGCCATTGAAATCTTTAACTAAAGTTTCAAGCTGTTACGGGCTGCCTCTATTTCATCCTGACTTGCCTTATAAACCTCTGCCTGCCCCGCGTAGGAAAGAACAAAGGCCTTATCGCCATCCACGGCGGCAACCAATGTTTGAGAGAGCACATGCCTTCCGTTCTGCGTGATCGTGCAGGTAGTTTCCAGCGCTGATAAGCGGCTCAAGGTCGTCGGGTGAATCTTGTTGCAGACACTTTGATAACCGCCTTGAAAGAAGCCCTTCTGCACCGACTTGCGCATCTCCAGCAATACGCCCTGCAGATTCACCTGATGACCACTTTCCACCTGAGTCATGGTCAACTCCATCACCATCACCGGCGTGCCACCCTGATCTTTTTTCACCGCACGCTGGCGGGAAACGTGGGTGTTGGCGTCATCTTGCGGGACGGCTTCGACTTCCCAGCCGTTGGGCCAGGTCATGACTGGCGCGTCCGCGTGAGCACTGTTAACACCTGAAAGCACACAGATCAGGACGAACATCGATTTACAGAAACGAATCATTGCAATGAACACTCACGGATTGAACCGTAAAGTCTGAGCCTCGCCCATCTGTCAGGCAATAGCCGACGCTTTGGGTTTGGTGATGTCCGAACCCTTGCGTATCATTGTCGCCATTCGTTAGCCCCACTTATTTTCCGGAGGGCCCATGAGCCTGCACGAATTGAACACCTTCCCAGGCGTGACTGCCCAACCTGACACCGCCACCCAGAAGTTCGTCTTCAACCACACCATGCTGCGGGTCAAGGACATCACCAAGTCCCTGGATTTCTACACGCGCATTTTGGGTTTCTCGCTGGTGGAAAAACGCGACTTCCCGGAAGCCGAGTTCAGCCTGTACTTCCTGGCGCTGGTCGATAAAAACCAGATCCCGGCCGACGCTGCTGCCCGCACTGAATGGATGAAGTCGATCCCCGGCATTCTCGAACTGACCCACAACCACGGCACCGAGAACGACGCGGATTTCGCTTATCACAACGGCAACACCGACCCGCGTGGCTTCGGTCACATCTGCATCTCGGTGCCGGATATCGTCGCTGCGTGCGAGCGCTTCGAAGCGCTGGGCTGCGATTTCCAGAAACGCCTGAATGACGGCCGTATGAAGAGCCTGGCGTTCATCAAGGATCCGGATGCCTACTGGGTCGAAATCATTCAGCCAGCACCGCTGTAAAAAGATCGCAGCCTGCGGCAGCTCCTACAGAATCGAGCCTGACCTGGCTTTTGTAGGAGCTGGCGAAGCCTGCGATCTTTTGATCCACCTACAAAAAACCCCATGATCGCTCATGGGGTTTTGTGTTTTCAGCGTCGGGTTTTTATGCCGGAGCCGAGGTGCGGATCAAGTGATCGAATGCGCTCAGGGAGGCTTTGGCGCCCTCGCCCACCGCAATCACGATCTGCTTGTACGGCACGGTGGTCACGTCACCGGCAGCGAACACACCCGGCATTGAAGTCTCACCGCGAGCATCGACGATGATCTCACCGCGAGGCGACAACTCGATGGTGCCTTTGAGCCAATCGGTGTTGGGCAGCAAACCGATCTGCACGAAGATCCCTTCCAGCTCGACGGTGCGCAACTCGTCCGACTGACGATCCTTGTAGCGCAGGCCGTTGACCTTCTGACCGTCGCCCAACACTTCAGTGGTTTGCGCACAGGTGATGACAGTGACGTTCGGCAGGCTGTGCAACTTGCGCTGCAAGACCGCATCGGCGCGCAGCTGCACGTCGAACTCCAGCAGGGTCACGTGGGACACAATGCCAGCCAGATCGATCGCCGCTTCGACGCCGGAGTTACCGCCGCCAATCACTGCCACACGCTTGCCTTTGAACAGCGGACCGTCACAGTGCGGGCAGTACGCCACGCCTTTGTTGCGGTATTGCTGCTCGCCCGGGACGTTCATTTCACGCCACCGCGCACCGGTCGCCAGGATCACGGTCTTGGCTTTCAGGGTTGCGCCGCTGGCGAAGTGGACTTCGTGCAGCTCGCCGTTCTTGCCCGGCACCAACTTGTCGGCGCGCTGCAGGTTCATGATGTCGACGTCGTATTGCTTGACGTGCTCTTCCAATGCCACGGCCAGTTTCGGCCCTTCGGTTTCCTGCACGGAGATGAAGTTCTCGATGGCCATGGTGTCCAGCACCTGCCCACCAAAACGTTCAGCCGCCACACCGGTACGAATGCCTTTGCGGGCAGCGTAGATCGCGGCCGAAGCACCGGCCGGGCCACCGCCGACGACCAATACGTCAAAAGCTTCTTTGGCGCTGATCTTCTCGGCCTGACGCTCGATGCCGCTGGTGTCGATTTTGGCGAGGATTTCTTCCAGGCCCATACGACCCTGACCAAAGTTCTCACCGTTCAGGTAAATGCTTGGCACGGCCATGATCTGACGGTCATCGACCTCAGCCTGGAACAACGCGCCGTCGATGGCGACATGGCGGATGTTCGGGTTCAGTACCGCCATCAGGTTCAGCGCTTGGACTACGTCAGGGCAGTTCTGGCAGGACAGCGAGAAGTAAGTCTCGAAGCTGAACTCACCCTTGAGCGAGCGGATCTGCTCGATCACTTCAGCGCTGGCTTTCGATGGGTGGCCGCCGACTTGCAGCAAGGCCAGCACCAAGGATGTGAATTCATGGCCCATGGGGATGCCGGCGAAACGCAGGCTGATATCGGCACCCGGGCGGTTGATCGAGAACGATGGTTTACGCGCATCGTCACCGTTATCGAGCAAGGTAATCTGGTTGGAAAGACTGGCAACGTCTTTGAGTAATGCGAGCATTTCCTGGGATTTCGCACCGTCGTCGAGGGATGCAATGATCTCGATCGGCTGGGTGACCCGTTCCAGGTATGACTTCAACTGGGCTTTAAGATTGGCGTCCAACATACGGGCGATTTCCATGCTTTTAATAGGGAGTGAATTCGAAAAAAAAACGCCCGAGCGAATCTCGCCCGGGCGTTTTTATTGGGCGGTTGCAGCTTACTTAGGTGCGGAAACCCGCCCTGATGATGCGGTCCACAGACTTAGATCTTGCCGACCAGGTCCAGGGACGGAGCCAGAGTGGCCTCGCCTTCTTTCCACTTGGCTGGGCAAACCTGGCCTGGGTGAGCAGCGACGTACTGAGCAGCCTTGATTTTGCGCAGCAGCTCGGAAGCGTCACGGCCAACGCCGCCATCGTTCAGTTCAACGATTTTGATCTGGCCTTCAGGGTTGATTACGAAGGTGCCACGGTCAGCCAGACCAGCTTCTTCGATCAGCACGTCGAAGTTGCGGGAGATGGCGTGAGTCGGGTCGCCGATCATGGTGTACTGGATTTTGCCGATGGCTGGCGACGTGTTGTGCCAGGCAGCGTGGGCAAAGTGGGTATCGGTGGAAACGCTGTAGATCTCGACGCCCAACTTCTGGAACGCCTCGTAGTTGTCAGCCAGGTCTTCCAGTTCGGTCGGGCAAACGAAGGTGAAGTCCGCGGGATAGAAGAACACGACAGACCACTTGCCTTTCAGGTCAGCGTCCGAAACTTTTACGAAGTCGCCATTTTTGTAGGCGTCAGCTTTGAACGGTTTAACTTGGCTGTTGATGATAGGCATCGATGACTCTCCGTCAGGGTTGAAAAGTTTGGTTGAGAAGTTGATGGAGTGAATCCTACCCACTCGATTGCCGGATCGCTCATTGGCAAAGCTCATGCTGCTCATTGGTTTTCGCTATTAGCCGAACGTATTAATAGAAGAAAACTTACTTAGCAGCGCCAATGGTTTTTTCCGCGAGCGGTGTCATCCCGAGAAACGGGCTGGCTTCAACATAGCGCATGGCGGACTTCATATCCTTCCAGCCCACGTAAGTCATCAACGACTTCAAGTCCCACCCGCTCTGATGCGCCCAGCTGGCAAAGCCGCGCCGCAATGAGTGACTGGTGTAATGCTCGGCCGGGATGCCGGCGCGTTCCAGCGCCTGGCGCAGTAACGGGATCACGCTGTTGGCGTGCAGCCCCTCCTCGCTCAGGTGGCCCCAACGGTCGATGCCCCGGAATACCGGCCCACGGACCAGCGCGGCTTCGGTGATCCAGTCGATGTACGCCTGCACCGGGCACAGGTGCTGCAACGCTGGCGTCTGGTAAGTCTTGCCGAGGTTTTCGCGGTCACTCTTGGTTCGCGGCAAATAGAGCGTGATGCCTGAGCCGGCAGCCGCTTGCACGTGCTCGATCTGTAACCGGCACAACTCATCGCTACGAAAGCCGCGCCAGAAGCCCAACAGAATCAGCGCCCTGTCGCGCCTGGCCCGCAAAAGGGCAGGTTGATCGTGCTCAGATTTTGCGGTTTGCGCTTCTTGCTCCAACCAGGCAACCACTTGCTCCAGATGCTGAAGCTGTAATGGCTCGGCCTGTTTTTCTTGAGCCGGGTGTAGCGCGCGAATGCCCTTGAAGACCTTGCGCACTACCGGCGCCTTGGTGGGGTCGGGAAATCCCTGACTGTTGTGCCATTGCGCCAGTGCTGACAAACGCAACTTCAAGGTATTGATCGACAGCACGCCCGCGTGAGCAACGAGGTAGCGCGCGACGCTGTCGCTGGTCGCTGGCAGGAAGCCGCCCCAACTGACTTCGAAATGCTCGATAGCCGCCCGGTAACTGCGACGGGTGTTGTCGCGGGTGGCTGCTTGCAGGTAACGATCCAGCTCAGTCATGGGCTCAACTCTCTAAAACGTACCGCTTTGGCGGGTGAAAACGCGCCTCAGGGCTCATCACACGGGGTAATACCAGTATATCCCGCATGAATACTTAACGTATTTTAAGTTTTTCGTTTGCGTGGTACATTGCGTACAAAGTGGCATGTACCACAGTACGAAATCGTAGGAGAACTCATGGCTCGTGGCGGTGTAAATAAAGCAGTGGTCCAGGCAGCACGCTTGGCAATTTTGGCTCGCGGCGAAAACCCAAGCATTGATGCGGTACGGATCGAAATGGGCAACACGGGCTCGAAAACCACGATTCATCGCTATTTGAAGGAGCTGGATGACGGCGCCGAGCGCGCCGAAGTGCCACCAGAACCCATTGATGATGAGCTGGCGGGGCTGGTCTCGCGGCTGGCACAAAGACTCAAGGAACAGGCTCAGGAGCCTATCGATCAGGCCCGCGAGCAGTTCGATCAGCAAAAAAAACAGCTGGATACGCAGTTGCATGAAGCCCGACAAGCCAACACGCAATTGCAGCAGCAGTACGAGATTCAAAGCCTGGCACTGACTCAAGAGTCCGAGGCCCTGCAAGAAACCCGCGCCATGCTGCAGACCGAGCAAACCCGCAACGCCGGACTGAACCAGGCGCTGGCCGATTTCGAATTACGCTTGCAAGACAAGGATGAGCAGATCCGCTCATTGGAAGAAAAGCACCTGCACGCTCGCGATGCCCTGGAACATTATCGCAACGCTGTCAAAGAACAGCGCGAGCAGGAGCAACGTCGCCACGAAAGCCAGGTGCAGCAGATTCAGATGGAACTGCGCCAGGCCCAGCAGAGCGCATTGGTGCGCCAGGATGAGATCACGCAACTGCACCGCGACAACGAGCGTTTGTTAACGGAGAGCCGTGGCACCCTGAGAGAGTTGAGCCTGCTGCAGGATCATTTCAAGCAAACGAACGCTCGACAGGATCAGTTGCTGGAACAGGTGAACCGTATCGACAGCGAACGCACCCTCCTCCAGGAACGCTTGCGCGCTGCCTTGCTGGAAAGTCAGTCGCTGAAACAGAACGTCGACGAGCAGTCGCAGATAAACAAAGCGCTGGAAATTGAGTTGCTCAAGACTCAGGCGAGCCTCGATGAGAGCGTGCGCCTGGCGGCCGTCATTGCGACAGCGCCAGACGGATCAGAGCCCCAAAAGGACGATTAACCCGCGACCGGCGTGCGCATCGTGACGAACTCTTCGGCGGCTGTTGGGTGCACGCCGATGGTTTCATCGAAATCGCGCTTGGTGGCTCCCGCCTTCAATGCGATCGCCAAGCCCTGAACGATTTCGCCAGCATCCGGACCGACCATGTGACAGCCCAGAACCTTGTCGGTCTTGGCGTCCACCACCAGTTTCATCAGGGTGCGCTCCTGGCATTCGGTCAGGGTCAGCTTCATTGGACGGAAGCGGCTTTCGAAGATCAGCACATCGTGACCAGCCTCCCGGGCCTCCTCCTCGGTCAAACCGACCGTACCGATGTTCGGCAAGCTGAATACCGCGGTCGGGATCATCTTGTAATCGACCGGGCGATACTGCTCAGGCTTGAACAAACGTCGCGCCACGGCCATGCCTTCCGCCAACGCCACTGGCGTCAGCTGAACCCGACCGATCACGTCACCAAGCGCCAGGATCGACGGCTCAGCAGTCTGATACTGCTCGTCGACTTCGACGAAACCTTTTTTGTCGAGTTTGACCCCGGTATTTTCCAGCCCAAGATTGTCGAGCATCGGACGTCGACCGGTGGCGTAGAACACACAATCCGTTTCCAGCTCACGGCCGTCCTTGAGGCTCACCTTCAGGCTGCCATCGGTCTGCTTGTCGATACGCTCGATGTCGGCGTTGAATTGCAGGTCCATGCCGCGCTTGGTCAGTTCTTCCTGCAGGTGTTTGCGCACCGCACCGTCAAAGCCGCGCAGGAACAGTTCACCGCGATACAGCAACGTGGTCTCGGCACCCAGACCGTGGAAGATCCCGGCGAATTCGACGGCGATGTAACCACCGCCTACCACCAGAACGCGCTTGGGCAGCTCTTTGAGGAAGAACGCCTGATTGGAACTGATTGCATGCTCATGCCCCGGAATTTCCGGAATCTGTGGCCATCCACCGGTAGCAATCAGGATGTTTTTGGCGGTGTAACGCTCGCCATTGATCTCGACCTGGTGCGGATCAACGATTTTGGCGTGGCCTTCATGCAAGGTCACGCCACTATTAACCAGCAGGTTGCGATAGATACCGTTCAGGCGATTAATCTCGCGATCCTTGTTGGCGATCAGCATTGCCCAATCGAACTTCGCTTCGCCCGGCGTCCAGCCAAAACCTTGCGACTGCTCGAAGTCTTCGGCGAAATGCGCGCCGTAGACCAGCAGCTTCTTCGGCACACAGCCGACGTTCACACAAGTGCCACCCAGGTAGCGGCTCTCGGCCACCGCCACTTTCGCGCCAAAACCGGCAGCAAAACGCGCAGCCCGCACACCGCCGGAACCGGCGCCAATCACATAAAGGTCAAAATCGTAGGCCATTTTCAATCTCCTCGGCAGTCCACAAGCATACCCGCAGACATCCGTTGGGCAAGCGCTGCAATCGATATGGGGACGGAAAATGAAAAAGCCACCCGAAGGTGGCTTTTCAATACAAGTGGGTCAGGCGCTATTAGTAGGCCTTGCCAGTCTTGTAGAAGTTTTCGAAGCAGAAGTTGGTGGCCTCGATGTAGCCTTCAGCGCCACCGCAGTCAAAACGCTTGCCCTTGAACTTGTAGGCAATCACGCAACCGTTTTTCGCCTGCTTCATCAGGGCGTCAGTGATTTGAATTTCGCCGCCTTTGCCTGGCTCGGTTTGTTTGATCAGCTCGAAAATGTCCGGCGTCAGGATGTAACGACCGATGATCGCCAAGTTCGACGGTGCGTCTTCCGGGGCTGGTTTTTCGACCATGTTGCGAACGCGGTACAAATCATCAGCGATCAGCTCGCCGGCAATCACGCCGTATTTGTTGGTTTCCTGCGGATCCACTTCCTGGATCGCAACGATGGTGCAGCGATACTGCTCGTACAGCTTGACCATCTGGGTCAGGACGCCGTCGCCTTCGAGGTTGACGCACAAGTCGTCCGCCAGCACTACCGCGAACGGTTCGTCACCGATCAGTGGGCGGCCAGTCAGAATGGCGTGGCCCAGGCCTTTCATTTCGGTCTGACGGGTGTAGGAGAACGAGCACTCGTCCAACAGTTTACGGATGCCGACCAGGTATTTTTCCTTGTCGGTGCCCTTGATCTGGTTTTCCAGCTCGTAGCTGATATCAAAGTGGTCTTCCAGAGCGCGTTTGCCGCGACCGGTGACGATGGAGATTTCAGTCAACCCAGCGTCCAGTGCTTCTTCGACGCCGTACTGGATCAGTGGCTTGTTTACCACCGGCAGCATTTCTTTGGGCATGGCTTTAGTCGCTGGCAGGAAGCGAGTACCGTAACCGGCTGCTGGGAACAAGCATTTCTTGATCATAAAAGTCCTTGATAGGGCTGTGTGTACGAGTTTCGGCGCAGTCTAATCAGGCGGCGTGCACCTTACAATGCCCCGCGCTGGCTAACCGATGCCATCATAGAGAAATATTTTCGCGGATAGTTCCCGAGATAGCTCCGCAGCCTTTATAGATAGCACAGACCACCGGATCTGCACGGCCGCGAATCGCACCACCCTACACCATCAGCACCCGTTGAGTGCATTTGGCGCTATCATTGCGCGATTGAACCAGCCAACGAGGCAGATAGATGTCGGAAGCAAAAAGCGTCAACGGGTTCCTGATCAATCAGGCGAAAGACGGCCAGTGGTGGGTAGACAGTGTCAGTGGCGAGAATATTGCAGGACCTTTCCCGACCGAGGCGCTGGCGATTGAAGTAGCATCCGTATTGGAGCTCGAACACCCAGCCCCGAAGCGTCGCGGCAAGGACAAGTCCTGAGAAACACCGGACTCGACCCAAGCCCTGCCTCGCGCAGGGCTTTTTTGTGATTGCCTGCAACGAAGTGGCCATTCGCTATAACCTTTTGATGCCAGCGCTGTCACAGGCTCAGCCCCTTCATCCTGACGACGACAACGACATGAATAAATTTTTGCCACTGATCGTGGCACTGGCCCTGAGCGGCTGCGCCACTTCCGAAACGACCTATCTGAACAACGGTGAGCAAGGCCTGGCCATCAACTGCTCCGGGGAAGCCAATTCCTGGGCCACCTGCTACGAAAAAGCCGATGCCTCTTGCGCCGGCACCGGCTATCGAATCGTCGGTACCGACGGAACACCTTCGACCAAGGAAAGCGAAAAGACCCTGGGTGTCGACGTCGGCAACTACAAGAACCGCAACGTCGTGGTGGTCTGCAAGTAAGGCGCCCTGCCCTACATGTGAATTTCGGCGAACTTGATCCCGAGACCGCGCACCGTCTCGATCAAATCATCGAGGCTACTGAAGGATTCGACTTCATCGTTTTCATCCACCAGAAAATAACTGCGCCCGGCGCTTTTCTTGAAAAACACGATCCATTCTCCCGGATTCGCCGGATTCTGAATCACGTGGGTGGCAGAGATGTGACCCTCTGCATGGCGCTCCCGTACCTGCTCTCGCTTCATGCTCGACTCCAGAAATGACAATGCCGCCAAAGCGCTGCTTTGGCGGCATCGGTGCTGACGGGTGACAGTCTATCAGCCGGAAATGCACGCAGTAGCGGCATTGCGTACATCCATGGGACGCAATGGCACATTGGAGATGCGCTCATGCAACTTGATGCTGCTGCCGCCGGAGCGGTCTTCGATATCAAATACGGCGGCCGGGCCCGAGGAGAACTTCTGCGGCACGATGACTCGCATACCGTCCTTGTGCGGCTCGACTTGCAGGGCTCCCCGGCTGCTGGCCAGTTTCTCGGTCAGGCACTGCGCGTACTCATGAGGCTTCTTGCCAGAAATCACATTCATGGTGGGCAGCGACTCATTGATCTCCGAGACATTCGCACAGCCACTCATCGCTATCGCCATAGGCAGGACCAGGACACCCCACTTCATACAACACCTCCGATAAAGACACTCCGACAGTACAAATGCTGTTTTTCTCCGAGGCTTGCTGCGTTTATCGCTCATAGAATTCCGTATAACTGTTTTTAATTGTCAAAGCGGACCCCGACGACCGGATAATAACCCGTTCGGGCTGATAAACTGCGCCAATCGCCCATGCTATCGTTTTGATTTTGTAGAAAAAGCCCTTCTGGAGGCGCCTCATGAAATTTATCCACCAGCGCGAGCACCTCAACGAAGACGACATCGTCGTCATTCAATGCTCCCAAACATGCAATATCCGCTTGATGAACGACGCCAATTTCCGCAGCTTCAAGAATGGCGGCCGCCACACTTACCATGGTGGAGCATTCGACACTTTCCCTGCCCGGATTACTGCACCGAGCACCGGTTTCTGGAACATCACCATCGACACGGTCAACCGCCGGCCGATCAGCGTAACTCGCAAACCGACCCTGACTCACACCATCAAGATCATCCGCCGCTCCAGCACGAAACTGAGCTGAGTGACGCCCAAACACGAAGACAAGCAGGTACGACCGTGGCCCAAACGACCAAGTACGTCATCAAATACAAACTCAACGGTGAGCGTCGCTTCGAATTTGCCCAGCTTGAAAACGGCACCGAAGAAGAAGCCAAGGCCGCGCTGGATGCTCTTCATGGTTCGAGCGAAGACGTCATCAGCGAAATAAGCGTCAGCAAAGCGCTGTAACGGGATCCGGAGCGACAACATGGACGTCTGCTCCCCCGTCTGAAATTCGACCGCAAGCGCCGGAGTGTCCACACCACTACCGCCCCCCAAACTGGCGACCTCAACCTTTGGTTAAGGAGTCAGAACATGTCTACTTCCTCGATTCGCTTCATCAGTGGCGCTTCCAGCCTTGGCGTCTTGCTGCTGGCGTTCAGCGCCGAGGGTTTGTGTGCGCTGCTGATCGGTGATGATCTGGCAATGCTGGAACGCGATCTTTCGCAGCGCTTCCCCGGCCAACAAGCACCGCAGCGCGATGAGAGCTTGATGCCTGCGTTCGAGCAAACCCTGCGCCACCTCGAAGACCCGCGCACTACCCTGGATTTGCCGCTGGATCTGACGGGCAGCGTGTTTCAACGGCGAGTCTGGAATGCCCTGCGGCAAATACCGCTGGGTAAAACCGCCAGCTACCAGGACATCGCGCGACAACTGGGTCAACCCACGGCTTTCCGGGCGGTGGCCAATGCCTGCGGAGCGAACCCGCTGGCGGTGATCGTGCCGTGCCATCGAGTGCTGCGTCAGGATGGCAGCCTTGGCGGCTACCATTGGGGGCTGGAGCGTAAGCGGCAACTGCTGGATCGTGAGGCGCAGCGATGAGCGAGCGTTCTCTCGATGGACTGGACTGGGAAGCGCTGGCACAACAACTCGACCAGGATGGCTGCGCGATCATCAGGTCGCTTTTAAGCCACGGGACGTGCGATCAAATCAGTGCGCTGTATCCCCGCCCCGAACCGTTTCGCTCGCAAGTGATCATGGCTCGTCACGGCTTTGGCCGTGGCGAGTACAAATACTTCAAATACCCGTTGCCAGATGTCGTCGCCCGTTTGCGCAGTGCGCTCTATCCTCGATTGGTGCCGATTGCCAATCGCTGGTACGCGCTCATGGACCAGCCGACGCGCTTCCCTGAAACCCATAAAGCGTTCCTCGAACGCTGCCATGCCGCTGGTCAGGAACGCCCGACGCCGTTGTTGCTGCAATATGGACCGCAGGACTACAACTGCTTGCATCAGGACCTGTACGGCGAACACGTCTTCCCACTGCAAGTGGCGATTCTGCTGTCAGAGCCGGAAGACGACTTCACCGGCGGCGAGTTCGTGCTGACGGAACAGCGCCCACGGATGCAGTCGCGCCCTCAGGTCATTGGCCTGAAGAAAGGCGACGGACTGATCTTTGCCGTCAACCAACGACCGGTCAAAGGCGTTCGTGGCTATTACCGAGTCACCCTGCGCCACGGCGTGAGTCGCCTGCACAGCGGAAAACGGCATACCCTTGGAATCATCTTTCACGATGCGTTATGACGCCATGAACCCGATCACCTTCGACTTGTTTGCCGACGCGGAACCCGAGCAGCAACCCAGGCTCGATCGTATCGGCGAACAGTCCTGCGTCCTCAGAGGCTTTGCCTTGCCCTGGCTGGACCAGTTGCTGCCCGCACTGGACGCAGTTCTGGCGTCGGCACCGTTTCGGCAGATGATCACGCCCGGCGGGTTTACCATGTCGGTCGCCTTGAGCAGTTGCGGCGTACTGGGCTGGACCACCGACCGCAGCGGTTATCGTTATACCCGCCATGATCCGCTGACCGGAAAACCCTGGCCGCAAATGCCCGACGTGTTTTTCGAACTGGCACAAGCGGCGGCGCGGGAAGCAGGGTTTGCGGATTTCGTGCCTGATTCCTGCCTGATCAACCGTTATGTTCCCGGAGCCAAGATGTCGTTGCACCAGGACAAAGACGAAGGTTCCTACGCAGCTCCCATCGTTTCAGTGTCCCTGGGATTGCCGGCAATGTTCCTGTTCGGCGGCTTCGAACGCAGCGATAAAAGCCAACGAGTGCCGCTGCTCCATGGCGACATCGTGGTCTGGGGTGGCGTGGATCGTTTGCGTTATCACGGGGTCTTGCCGATCAAGGACGGCCAACACCCGCGACTGGGCGAACAACGGATCAACTTCACCTTTCGTACCGCCGGATGAAACCTTCGAATTCGACCGCAAGACCCGGGGTGCAGCGACCCCGTCGGCTGGTTAATCTGCATGAAACGGATCAACGGACATGAAGCCATGACAAGCCATTCGACAAAGATTGCCACCGAGAACGACCCTCGCTGGGCCGCCGTCGTCGCGCGTGATCCCCGGGCAGACGGACAGTTTGTGTATGCGGTGAAAACCACCGGCATTTACTGCCGCCCCAGCAGCCTGGCGCGTTTGCCGAAACCGCAGAACGTCGAGTTCTTCGACACGGCCGAGCAGGCCCAGGCGGCGGGTTATCGCCCAAGCAAACGAGCCGCGAAGGATCAAAGCGACATCGCCGCGCAACATGCTGCGACCGTGGCCGCCGCTTGCCGCCAGATCGAAACCGCGGAGAATCTGCCTGTCCTTAGCGAGCTGGCCGTTGCTGCGGGCCTCAGTAGCTTTCACTTCCATCGTGTGTTCAAAGCGGTTACCGGTCTGACGCCCAAGGGTTACGCTGCGGCCCATCGTTCACGCAGGGTCCGTGAGCGCCTCGCGGACGGAGAGTCGGTGACCGCCGCGCTGTATGACGCCGGCTTCAACTCCAACAGCCGTTTTTATGAAGCCGCCGATCAGTTATTGGGCATGAAACCCGGTGACTACCGCGCAGCCGGTCAGAACAACGACATTCGTTTTGCCGTCGGTCAGTGTTCCCTGGGGGCGATTCTGGTGGCGCAGAGTGAACGTGGCGTTTGCGCGATCCTGCTAGGGGACGATCCGCACCAACTGGTCTGCGATCTGCAGGACAAGTTTCGTCGTGCGAATCTGATTGGCGCCGATCACACGTTCGAGCAACAGATCGCCAAGGTTGTTGGTTTTATCGAAGCGCCGGCCCTGGGCCTGGACTTGCCGCTGGATGTTCGTGGCACCGCTTTTCAAGAACGGGTCTGGCAAGCGCTGCGGGAGATTCCCGCCGGCTGCACGGCCAGCTACGCCGATATCGCTCAGCGAATCGGCGCGCCAAAAGCGATGCGCGCAGTGGCTCAAGCCTGCGGCGCGAACAACCTGGCGGTGGCGATTCCGTGCCACCGCGTGGTGCGCAGCGACGGCAACCTATCGGGCTATCGCTGGGGGGTGGAACGCAAGCGTCAGTTGCTTGAACGCGAAAACCCGTCTGAGTCCTGAATGCCGATATAGACCGACACTGAATCCGGGCTGGTATAGACCTCGAAGTCTGTAGCGAACGCGCGGCAAACCTGCGGATTGTCCTTAAAGTAGGCCCAGATCAGGCCCCAAGCCTGAATGACGCTGTCCGGCATCGCCCCTTTGGCGCTGAACACCAGGTAGTCGCCTCCCTCCACTTGAATCTGCGGAAAGTCCTCGGAGGGCGCAGTGACCGCTACTCCCGCGGTCACATCGAAGTGGCCCGAAGCGTCGGACTCGTAGTTGGAATAGACGCCGTACATGAAGGAGTCCGGTTGTTTGTGGGGGATCTTGTCGAAGATATCCTCAACGAAAAATTGTTCCCACATCGGGCCGATGCGCGCAGAGTCTGGCTGCTGCTCTGCGGCATTGCAGGTGCGCACTTGCAGGCCCGAGACGCTAAAGGGCCGCACTTCACGCTGCTTTACATCCATGGTCGATAGTCCTTGTCTCTGTAATTTGTCTGTCTGATTGATGGTGAAACAGTCAACGATTGACGTCGACCACGACCCGCCCACGCAATTGACCGGCGAGCAAACGCGGTGCGGCCTCGATCACATCGCACAAGCCGATTTCGTGGCTGATCAGCGGCAGCAGGGCGAAATCCAGATCCTTGGCCAGACGATTCCAGGCCAGTATCCGCTTGGCTTTGGGCTGAGTCACGCTGTTGATCCCGGCCAGGGTCACGCCGCGCAAAATGAACGGTGCGACTGAAGCCGGGAAGTCCATGCCTTGCGCCAGGCCACATGCGGCGACAGTGCCGTTGGCCTTCGTGCTGGCACAGGCATTGGCCAACGTGTGACTGCCGACCGAGTCTATGACCGCCGCCCAACGCTCCTTGGCCAAGGGTTTGCCCGCCTCGGACAGCGTGGCGCGGTCGATGATTTCGCTGGCGCCCAGTTGCTTGAGGTAATCATGCTCGGAGGTGCGGCCGGTGGACGCAACCACCCGATAGCCGAGCTTGCTCAGCAGTGCGATGGCGAAACTGCCTACACCGCCATTGGCGCCGGTGACCAATACTTCACCCTGATCGGGCGTCACGCCATTATGTTCCAGCGCCAGGATGCTCAGCATCGCCGTGTAACCCGCCGTGCCGATGGCCATCGCTTGCGCCGCGGTGAATGCCTTGGGTAGCGGAATCAACCAGTCGCCATTCAAGCGAGCCTTCTGCGCCAGTCCGCCCCAATGTCCTTCGCCTACACCCCAGCCATTGAGTACGACTTGATCACCGACCTTGTAGTCAGGATGCCCACTGACTTCGACAGTGCCTGCCAGATCGATCCCCGGCACCATTGGGAATTTTCGCACCACCGGACTGCTGCCGGTGATCGCCAAACCATCCTTGAAGTTCAGCGTGCTGTACGCCACACGCACCGTCACATCGCCCTCGGGCAGTTGATCGTCATTGATCTCTTGCAGTGTGGCCCGGTAACCGCTGTCGTCTTTGTCGATCAAAATGCCTTGGAACATCGCTGCCTCCAGATGGAATCACTCAGTTGTGGTGCAATTGAAATAACACATAGCAACATTTCACCGTACTCGACTTTAAGCCAAGAGTGACACACGGAACAAAAACGCGACTGGCCTTGTATCAGTCATTGCTGATACAAAAACGGTCCTACCGTCCCTGCCCTGTTATGACGTCGGAGAACCCCTCAAATGAGCAAATGGCCAGACACCCGCATTCTTGACCTGCTTGGCATTGAGTTGCCGATCCTCCAGGCGCCCATGGCCGGCGCGACCAATTCGGCCATGGTTATCGCAGCCTGCAACGCCGGCGGCCTGGGCTCGATGCCCGCGGCCATGTTGAGCATCGATCAGTTACGCGAGGAGCTGAAAACGATTCGCCAGCACACTCAGCGCCCGATCAACGTCAACTACTTCTGCCATCAGCCACCCGCCGCCGATGAGCAACGCGCTCGAGACTGGAAGAACCTGCTGGAACCTTACTACCGGGAACTTGGCGTGGACTTCGACGCGCCGACGCCGGTGTCCAATCGAGCGCCGTTCGATAACGCGGCCTGCGAAGTGATTGAAGATTTTCGCCCCGAAGTCGTGAGTTTTCACTTCGGCCTGCCGGAAAAGTCCCTGCTGGACCGCGTGAAAGCCACTGGAGCGAAAGTGCTCTCCTCGGCCACCACGGTCGAAGAGGCCATTTGGCTCGAGCAGCACGGTTGTGACGCAATCATTGCCATGGGGTATGAAGCTGGTGGCCATCGGGGCATGTTTCTCAGCGATGATCTGAGCAGCCAGGTGGGCCTCTTTGCGCTGGTGCCGCAGATCGTTGATGCCGTGAAAGTGCCAGTGATTGCTGCCGGCGGGATTGCCGATGCACGAGGCGTCGCGGCAGCGTTCCTGTTAGGGGCTTCGGCGGTGCAAGTGGGCACGGCGTACTTGTTCACGCCAGAGGCCAAGGTCAGCGCTTCTCATCACAAGGCGTTGCGCACGGCCAAGGAAAGTGAGACTGCCGTCACTAACATTTTCACCGGACGCCCGGCGCGTGGAATTCTCAATCGGGTGATGCGCGAACTCGGGCCCATGAGCGCCAAAGCACCGGCCTTCCCGCTGGCGGGTGGTGCGCTGATGCCATTGCGGGCCAAGGGAGAAGCGGATTTCAGCAATCTCTGGGCGGGTCAGGCATTCACGCTGGGCGTTGAAATGACCACGGCTGAACTGACCCGGCGCCTGGCTGAGGAAGGATTGGCCAAGTTGTTGGGTCGGTAATGCACTCACCTGTAGCAGCTGCCGAAGGCTGCGTTCGGCCCGGTCCGCGCTCGGGCGAAGCAGTCGTAAATTCAGCTGCCACGATTAACCTGAAAGACCGCGGTATCTGGTTTCACGACCGCTTCGCAGTCGAACGCAGCCTTCGGCAGCTGCTACAGGGTTATGCGTGGCCTCAATAACGCGCATCCGACACATTCCGTTTGCAGGCATTTCGCTATATATTCCGCTATATAGCGTTTTAACCCCTCGCTGCACTTGCCTACAACGGAGCCGTTTCATGACCATTCGTGCCTCACGTTTTGCCCCCACCTGCCTGGCAACCCTGCTTGCAGTGTTCGCTTTGGGGTCCGCCCAGGCGGACGAAGTCCAGGTTGCCGTCGCCGCCAACTTCACTGCTCCGATTCAGGCGATCGCCGCCGATTTCGAAAAAGACACCGGGCACAAACTGGTCGCTGCCTATGGTGCAACCGGCCAGTTCTACACCCAGATCAAGAACGGTGCACCGTTCGAAGTGTTCCTCTCGGCGGACGACACCACCCCGCAAAAACTCGAAACCGAAGGCGACACGGTCAAGGGCTCGCGCTTCACCTACGCCATCGGCACCCTGGCGTTGTGGTCGGCCAAGGAAGGTTACGTCGATGCCAAGGGCAAAGTGTTGAGCGACAACCAGTATCAGCATCTGTCCATCGCCAACCCGAAAGCCGCGCCTTACGGCCTGGCCGCCACTCAGGTGCTGGCCAAGCTGGGCCTGACCGACAAGGTCAAAACCAAGATCGTTGAAGGCCAGAACATCACCCAGGCCTACCAGTTCGTCTCCACCGGCAACGCCGAACTCGGTTTTGTGGCCTTGTCGCAGATCTACAAAGACGGCAAAGTCACCAGCGGCTCGGCCTGGATCGTTCCGGCCGATATGCACGACCCGATCAAACAAGACGCGGTGATCCTCAACAAAGGCAAGGACAACCCGGCTGCCAAGGCGCTGGTTGACTACCTCAAAGGTCCGAAAGCCGCCGCAATCATCAAATCCTACGGTTACCAACTCTAAATGACGCTATCGAGTGCCGACTTTTCCGCCATCTGGCTGACCCTGAAACTGGCGTCGCTGACGACAGCCATCCTGCTGGTCATCGGCACTCCGATTGCGCTGTGGCTGTCGCGTACTCGCTCGTGGTTGCGCGGTCCGGTCGGGGCAATCGTCGCCCTGCCCCTGGTGCTGCCGCCGACGGTGATTGGCTTTTACCTGTTGCTGACGCTCGGCCCGAACGGGTTTGTCGGCCACTTCACCCAATCACTCGGCCTCGGTACCCTCACGTTCAGTTTTGCAGGGCTGGTGATCGGCTCGGTGCTCTACTCGATGCCGTTCGTGGTCCAGCCACTGCAAAACGCTTTTTCTGCCATCGGCACTCGCCCATTGGAGGTGGCCGCGACCTTACGCGCCAATCCCTGGGACACGTTTTTCAGCGTGATCCTGCCGCTGGCCCGCCCCGGTTTCATCACCGCTGCCATTCTCGGTTTCGCCCACACTGTCGGTGAATTCGGCGTGGTGCTGATGATCGGCGGCAACATTCCCGACAAAACCCGCGTGGTCTCGGTGCAGATCTACGATCACGTCGAAGCCATGGAGTACGCCCAGGCCCATTGGCTGGCCGGGGCGATGCTGGTGTTCTCCTTTGTTGTGTTGCTGGCGCTCTACTCCAGCCGTAACACCAAATCGGGCTGGAGCTGATCGATGATTCATGCGCTTCTGAAACTGAGGTATTCGGGGTTCGCCCTGGAGGTGGACCTGCAATTGCCCGGCCGCGGAGTCACTGCACTTTACGGTCATTCCGGTTCAGGCAAGACCACCTGTCTGCGCTGCATCGCCGGCCTGGAGAAGGCTGAGCAGGGTTTCATCCAGGTCAACGATGAAGTCTGGCAGGACAGCGACAAGAAGATTTTCGTACCGCCACACAAACGTGCGCTGGGTTACGTCTTCCAGGAAGCCAGCCTGTTTCCCCATCTGTCGGTACTGGCCAATCTGGAATTCGGCCTCAAGCGCATTCCTCATCAACAGCGCCGGGTCGACATGGCACACGCGACCGAACTGCTCGGGATCGGGCATTTGCTGGATCGCCATCCGCAGCACCTTTCCGGCGGTGAACGACAGCGGGTCGGCATCGCGCGCGCCCTGCTCACCAGCCCGAAACTGTTGCTGATGGACGAGCCGCTGGCGGCATTGGATAGCCAGCGCAAAAACGAAATCCTGCCTTACCTGCAACGACTGCACGATGAACTGGACATCCCGGTGCTGTACGTCAGCCACTCACAGGATGAAGTCGCGCGGCTGGCCGACCACATCGTCTTGCTGAGTGAAGGCAAAGCGCTGGCCAGCGGCGCTATTGGCGAAACGCTGGCCCGTCTCGACCTGCCCTTGGCGCTGGGCGACGACGCCGGCGTGGTGATCGAGGGGCACGTCAGTGCCCATGACGTCGACTACCAATTACTGACCCTGCAACTGCCCGACACAACCCTGAACATTCGGGTGGCTCACTCACCGATGACCCTGGGTCAGGCGCTGCGCTGCAAGGTTCAGGCGCGGGATGTCAGCCTGAGCCTGCAAAGCGTCGAGCAAAGCAGCATCCTCAATCGCCTGCCGGTCACCGTCATCAGTGAAATGGGCGCGGACAATGCCGCCCATGTGCTGATCCGTCTGGACGCTGGCGGCACACCGCTGCTGGCGCGGATCACCCGCTACTCCCGGGACCAATTGGGCGTGCACCCCGGCCAGCAACTCTGGGCACAGATCAAGGCGGTGGCGGTGCTGGCCTAAATCCGCTGGCACGACTGCAACGGCGTGCGGTCAATGGCTGTAACGACCCCTGATCCATCGCCGAGGACCATCGCCATGCCCGATATCGCGCTGCCCGATGCGCTGCCATCCGACCTGCATTACGTTGATGACACCCAGCCCGGCATCACCCGCAAGAAACTGCGCGGCACGTTCTGCTATTACAATCCTGCGGGTCAGCGCATCACCGATCAAGATGAGATCAAACGCATCAACGCCCTCGCCGTGCCCCCGGCCTACACCGATGTGTGGATCTGTACCGACCCGCGCGGTCATCTGCAAGCCACCGGCCGTGATGCCCGAGGTCGCAAGCAATACCGTTATCACCCGCGCTGGCGAGAAGTGCGCGATGCCGACAAATACTCACGCCTGCGGGACTTCGGCCTGGCCCTGCCGAAACTGCGCAAACAGCTCGAAGCACTGCTGGCGGCTCCCGGCTTCAGTCGCGACAAGGTCATGGCCACGGTCATCACCTTGCTCGATGCGACGCTGATCCGGGTCGGCAACACCCAGTACGCTCGGGACAATCGCTCCTACGGCCTGACCACCCTGCGCAACCGTCACGTCGAGGTCAACGGCAATGCGATCCTGTTCCAGTTCCGCGGCAAGAGCGGCGTCGAGCATCAGATCACCGTGAAAGACCGGCGCCTGGCGCGGATTATCAAACGCTGCCTGGAAATTCCGGGGCAAAACCTGTTTCAGTACCTGGATGAAAACGGTGAGCGACACACCGTCAGTTCCTCCGACGTCAACGCCTACCTGCAAACCCTCACCGGTGCCGACTTCACTGCCAAGGATTACCGAACCTGGGCCGGCAGCGCGTTGGCGTTGGCGGTTTTGCGGGAACTGCAGTGGGAGCCCGAGTCGGATGCGAAGCGGCATATGGTGGAGATGGTCAAGAACGTCGCCAAACAACTGGGCAACACCCCGGCCGTCTGCCGCAAGTGCTACATCCACCCGGCGGTGCTCGATGGTTTTCTTTTGGGGGTGTTGGCTGAGCTGCCCAGACCACGAGCGCGCAAAGGGCTCAGGGCGGAGGAAGTCGGGCTGGCGAAGTTTTTGGAGATGAAGGTAACAATGGCTGAGGCGACGAACTGAACTGTCTATTTTTTTGCATGATCGCCAATGGCTTCTATAGTTAATGTGAACCTGAATTAGCTGCGGTGACGCCATGGAAGACATTTTCGTTGTGAAGCGATGCAACAAGATCATCATCCATGGTCGCCGGGCCGGAGAAACCGATCATCCACCACCCGACGCCGCCGTCTGGTATCGCATCGCCGATACTCGAACCCGCGGCTTCATTGGGGACGGTTTCGATCGTGAAGAAGACGCCCGGCGTGAATGCTGGCAGCTCAATGCCAGGTCCCAAGTGAAGGCCCGACAAGGCTGAGGTCACCTGCCTTTTACGGGTCTATACTGAAAAAGCTGAAGGAACAGTGACCCCATCGGCAGAAAGCTCGCTTCCCGCGGGCTTTTTGCTGCCAAATACAGGTTTCTTGAACGGAGGTGTTTGCCATGTCCGAAAAAGAGTCCATCACCACCCTGCTAACCCTGCTCGACTCCCGCCAGGCTCGCCTGGCAGCGGCGTGCAAGGAAATCGCCGACTGGGTCGATCATCAAGGCGGGCACCCGACGGCCCTCAGAATCCGTGATCGGCTGAACGACATCGAGAAGGACGCGCCACTGATTCGCAATACGCTGTCTTCGCTCAAACCTGTCGACCCGCCCCTGCCGCGGTTCAGATGATTCGATCTGGACATCCTCAAGGACACGGCCTGATTCGGGACGCATGAACGGCGACCTTATCGTCACCGGGTGCGTCCTTGCCTGAACGCTTCGCTACATCCCCCAACCCGGCCTGGCGCTGGGCTTTTTTATTACTGCGCAGTCTGTTTCACACCGTGTTCACAACTCACGCCCTACAGTGACCGGACTCCTTTGAAGATTCCCCCTGGCCCGCCCGCATGCGGGCTTTTTTTTGTCCATTACTCAGGTAACGAACGTCGCCGTACGCTAGAGGTCAAACCATTACACGCAACGAAGGAGACGTCTGATGGTTACTCACTTCAAAGTCGGCGGGCATCTGGCCTGCGGTCACAAAGGCAGCAATCTCGTTTCAACCAGCGAACTTACCCGGGTGAAATGCAGAAGCTGCCGCAACACCGACGCGTTCAAGGATGCGCGCAAAGACCAGCGCAACGCTGCACGCCGCGCCGCACGCAAAGCCAAAGTTACGCACACCGCCAATGACTGGCGTGCGGCTTGGGTCGAACGGCTCACCGCCATGAATGGACTGCAACGATTGCCTCGTGGTTTTACCGGTCAGCCTTTCGTTTAACTGACAGCCTCAGCGGCTGAATCGAATTCACTCGATTCGGCCGCTGGCGCCATGATCTCCAGCAACGACATGCGCTTTTGCCGAAGCCGTTGATGAAATCGCCCCTGCGACAAAACGCGAAACACCATCACTGTGCACAGTTTTGCATTCGCTCACGAACCCAATAACGGCAACAGCGGGGTGCCCCTGGCACCCTGCCGTTTTTTTGCGGCAAACAGATTCCTCGACTAGGGTTCTATCGAATCAAAATTTCGCCGACGGTGTTGGCGGGCACTCATCAAGGAGGGGACAGATGACATCAATTCGTAAGACCGAGCAAACCTATCGCACTTGGTCCAGCCCAATCTTGCTTGAACTCAAGGAGAGAGAACACCAGCTGGACGCTGACGCCCGCCAAGCCCTTCAAAATGTCTTGGTCGAGAGAAGGCTTGTCGATACCGGCAATCCTTCTGGCGAAGATCGACGCGGCGCTAATCCAGGGGCTAGCGACCGGGGTCAATAACTGCTAAAGGCTAAAAAACAGCAAGCCAGAAACAAACAAGGGTTTGCATCAGCTTTCGCTCGCAAACCCTTGATATTAGATGGTGCCGAAGCCGGAATCGACCCCTCCTCTTTGTCGCTGAAAATAAAGGAAATTTTTAAATTCGAAAATTTCTGTACCTCTATGTGTACCCTCACTGGGCTTTTCCAATGGTACGACAGGAGTGCAGTTGAACTGGCCTAATGAATTCGGACACATCAATAGGGCGCTATGATTGCGCCCAAATCTGAGGTGTGTTTGATGATGCGTAAGTCCTACTCCAACGAGTTCAAGGTCAAAGCTGCAAGCTTGGTGCTGGATGAGGATCAGCCTATCCTCGATATTTGCGCCAGCCTGGATATCGGCCCTACAGCCTTACGCCGCTGGGTCGAGCAGTTGAGAAGAGAACGGGCTGGATCGGTGCTGGCCGGGACCAAGGCGATAACGGCTGACCAGAAACAGATCCAGGAGCTTAAGGCGCTGCTCAGGCAAAAAGATCGGGATATCGAAATCCTAAAAAAGGCCAGTGCTCTCCTGCTTTTGGACTCCAACGATCATTTCCGCTGATCGGTGAGCTAGGTGAGCAATATGGCATCGCAGATTGTTGCCGCGTGTTCGAGGTCAGCCGTAGTGGTTACTACGCCTGGCGTCGGCGACAAGGTAAAACCAACCTGGAGCGCGACGCGCTCAAATTGGTTCTGATCAAGTATCACAAGGCATCACGGGGCTCGGCGGGTTCACGAACCCTCTCTGAAGACCTGCAAGGCGCTGGTCATCAGGTAGGGCGCCACATGGCTCGCAGTTTGATGAGGGAAGCAGGGATCGTTAGCCGTCAACGCAGGGATCATAAGTACAAGTCATCAGGCGTCGAGTCACTGGTTGCTCAGCATGAACTTGAACGTGAGTTTTACGTGGCGGATATCAACAAGGTTTGGTGTGCAGACATTACGTATATCCAGCTAGGCAAGCGGTGGCTGTATTTTTCGGTCGTACTGGATTTATTTGCCTGGCGAGTAGTTGGCTGGTCTTTTTCGTTAGTCGCCGACGCAACACTGGTAAGCGAATCCCTGCGCATGGCCGTTGAACTGAGAGGGGGGCCTAAGGGAGTGCTGTTTCACTCTGACCAAGGGTGCCCAGTACAGCAGTTCCGATTGGCGTAGTTTTTTGAAGGCGAACAATTTGGTTGTCAGCGTGAGCCGCCGAGGCAACTGTCATGACAACGCCGTGGCCGAGAGCTTTTTCCAGTTTCTAAAGCGGGAGCGGATAATGCGGAAAATCTACGCCACGCGGCAAGATGCTCGTAGTGATGTGTTCGATTACATCAAGAGGTTCTACAACGCAAAACGCCGCCATGGTTTCAACAGTCAGTTGGCACCGGTAGAGTTTGAAAAGCGTTACGCAAAGAGCTTGCAAGATGCCTAGAGAATCCGGGGCGATTCAGACCCAACCTGTTCCTCGCGGACCATTGCCTTTGTTGGATTTGTACAGAGTTGGAGGTGGGTCAGTTTTGTGTCAGCACGTGGGTAAATTCGGCGTCGGCGTCAACAGTTCGAGTTGCCGGCGTGAGCGACCGGCGTAGGCAGCCAGTTGCAGCAACTCAAGCGGCTCTTCGAGGTTGGCATCCATGAGTTTCACGACCTCGCGTAACGGCGCGCTCAGACAAACGTTTTCAGTTGGTTTTACGCGTCGATAGCGCGACTCTTCGAAAGCAAGGATGTCCTCAATACCCTCGACGAGAGCCTTATCGTGGAGACCCTTGATCCAGTCCAGCGCCATATGAAATGCCCCGGAAGGACTTGAAGCCGTGAGCCGGTCTTTGTCAATGACATAGGGCTCACTGCTGACCTGGGTAGACTTACAAAACTCAGCGAGTGCGGGGTGATGTTCTGGGTGAACTGCACAACGGTAACCATCAAGTAAACCTGCGCGGCCCAGAAACCAAGCGCCATTCCACAACCCGGCAAGGATGACACCCCGTTCGGCAGCTACTTTTAGGATATGGAGAAACTCGTCCGTGGCCTTGAGCTCTGTCCTGTAGCCGCCGCAAATGACAAGCAGATCCAAACCTCTAACTATTGAGCAGTAAATCTGGGCATCTGGGCGAATGATCAGCCCCAAATCGCTGACAACCTCTCCATCGTTCAAGCCGAACGTTCGGGAAGCAAATAAATCAGGCCTTAGCAGATTGGCAGTGACAATCGTGTCCAGCACTTGAGTGAATGCAGGAAGCGAAAAATACTCGAGCAGAAGAAATCCTGCCCGAACAGTTTGCCTGGTTTCGCCGATGTGCTCATTCAGATAGCGGAGGTTTTTACCCCTCATGCCTCCGCTGAATTGGCGTCGTTCAATCAACGTCCGCCCCCTGATCAGGCAAGCTGAAAGCCGTAACGTAACGGGTCTTTGTCATCAACATTATCTTCAGCGGCTGCAAAGCAACTAAGCCCCAGAAAATCGTATGCCCCCTATCTATTGAGAAGAAGCCATGCAACATCGTCGTTAACAGGACTCACGCTCAACCAGGGGGCATGCAACCCTGTGAATCGTGGTTTCGTTCCTGCCTTCAATCACATACTCGGCAGCGCGACGCCCCATCTCGTAATACGGCAATTGCACCGTACTCAGCGGTGGATAGAACAACTCGGCAACACCGATCATATTGTCGTAGCCCAGAACCGCCACCTCGGCCGGAATACGCAATCCGCGACTGAGTAAAAACTGATAGGCGACCAACGCGATGCGGTCGTTACCACAAATAAGCAGATCGAATGCCGGTCTTCCTTTTAGCCGCCACAATTGGTTCTCCAGCACTCCAATCGTTTCCTGATAGGCGTCATCGGTCGACAGGTTGTATTGAGGAACATCGTCCGCGGACATCCCGGCCTCTGCGAGGGCACGACGCAATCCCAGCTGGCGCTGTTCCCAGGCCAGGCTGGCTTGCGGCAGGTTGATGCACAGCGGATGCCGGTAGCCTCGTTTCAGCACCTGTCGCACGGCCTGATACTGACCGTCCGCGTCGTCGGGCACGTAACAGGCCACGCCGGGTTCTGAACTCATGCAATTACTCAGCACCAGCGGCAGGCTGCGCAGCACCGGAGGGATCTCCACAGTGCGTAACTGCATGGCGCTGAAAATGATCCCGTCGGGTTGATGGGACAGCATCAGGTCGATGGTCTGCTGACTCGGCGGCGCTTCGAACACGTTGAGGATGAAAACGTTCCAGCCGTTTTCTCGTGCCGTGCGCTCCATTGAAAGGAGCATTTCCACGGCGAAGGGGGTTGTCGCGGTATCCAGCGCGAAGACGCCAATGGTCTTGCCACTGGAGTGACCACCACGGATCTTGCGAGCAGAAAGGCTGGGGACATAGCCCAAGGCCTCGACCGCTTGACGAACTTTCGCCAGGGTTTCCTGGTTCAGTTTTTCCGGGGTGTTGAGCGCCCTGGAAACGGTCATGAAGGAAACCCCCGCCAGCCGTGCGACATCTTTAACTGAAGCCATTCGCGGGTGCCCTTGCTTGTCTGGCCGGGCATCATGTCATGCTTGATAAAAGCATGACAACACGATGCCTGGCAGCAGACTGCATGAATGGCACTTCAGGTGTATTCAGAGTTGGAGATCGGAGAGGTTCCAGACAGAAGTTTCCCCGAACACCCCTACCCCATTGACTGCAAAAGCGCTGACCTGGAGGCTTTCGGGCCGTGGATAAATCCGGCTGGTAAGGCTATAGGCGCCATCGTCGACGAACACCTCGATGGAAGAGCGATCGAGAAAAATCCGCAGGGCAATCCGCGTTTGCTCGACAGTCACCGGGACGCTGCGAACACCGCTCACGCCCGTTCCCGAGTTTTGCCGGTCGAGAACCAGTCGGCGGGCCATGGCATCGAAATACAACAATGTCCGCTCCTGCTGGTCTTCGCTGCAGCGCAGCGCCAGGCCAAAACGCTCAGCGTTGCTGCCGGCCAGATCCAGTTCAAGCTCAAACTCTAGCAGGGCACCACGTACATCAAGTGTATGGCTGCGGGATTCAACCGCGCCGATCTGCAGCGTCCGTCGTGACGTCCTTAGCGCTGCCAACTCCCGGGCCGGACGCATGCGCAGCCGTTCGCCGTCGCGGCTCAGCTCGCGGGGCAACGACAGCGCGCCACTCCAGTGTTGCGCCTGACTCGGCATCGGGCTGTCCCACATATCCATCCACGCCCACAACAGGCGGCGCCCGTCCGGCGCCAGCAGGGTTTGCGCGGCATAGAAATCGTGACCGTGATCGAGTTCGCGCAGCTTACCGCACTCACTGAAGCACCCTGTGTCGCCTAGCAGGCCCATTCGATAGCTGTTCTGGAACTTGTTCCAGTTGTCGTAGCGACTGGGCTTCAGACCTTGCGGCGAATAGAGAAAAACGTCGCAGCCATCGAACTCAAACAGCTCCGGACATTCCCACATGTAGCCGTCCGGCTCGCGCTGACCTTGCAGGGCACAACTCAGATACTCTCAGTGATGCAGGTCCTCGGAGCGATAGAGCAAGAGTTGCGGGTCGTCGCCTTGACGAGCGCCAAGCGCCATCCACCACTGCCCGCCTCGCTGCCAGACTTTTGGGTCGCGAAAATGCATGATCTCCAGATCGGGCGGTGTTTCGATCACCGGCCCGAGCTTGGTAAAGGTAATGCCATCCGTACTGCTGGCCAGGCATTGGACCTGGTGAATGCTCTGGTCATCGCCCGGTTCCCCCAACCAGGTGTGCCCGGTATAGATCAGATAAAGCGTATCGTCCGCGACCACCGCCGATCCTGAAAAACACCCGTCCCGATCGTAAGCATCGCTGGGTGCCAGTGCTATGGGCAGATGCTCCCAATGCACCAGGTCGCGGCTCTTGGCGTGCCCCCAATGCATCGGCCCCCACTGCACAGAGTAAGGATGATGCTGGTAGAACACATGGTATTCACCGCGAAAAAAAACCAGTCCATTCGGGTCATTCATCCATCCCGCCGGCGGCGACCAGTGATATCCAAGGCGATATTCGTTACCGCGTTCGGGTAGTTTTTTTCGATGGCGCGATGTGCTTCGCCCAGCAGTGCAGCGTGCATGGCTTGGTCCTTTCTAGGGTTCGTAACGAGTGGCAGATTGAGCAATGGCAGGGAGCTCCAGCGATTCGGCAACCTTGGCTTGGGAGGGTTTTCGGACCGGGTCCGTGCGCAACAGGTTCCATGACAGCAGCAGGCAACCACCGACCAGGCCAGCCATCAGCACGTAAACGCTCGAAAACCCAATATGGTCGTAGCCGTAGCCCACGAGCGGCGACAGCAGCATTGCGGTCAATTGCTGGGCGAACTGGAATCCCACCAGATAGATAGAGGCGGACAACCTGGAATCGAAGTTGAACGAAATGTATTTGAATATCGAGTCCAGCAGTATTGGCACTTCCAAAGCGTGCAACATCTTGCAGGCAGCGATGGTCCAGGCCTCCGTTGCCAACCCGGAGCCAAGAATACGCACGAACATGATGCTGCCGGCCATGATCAATCCGTATTTAGCGCCCGTGCGGCTGACCACCCAGGGGGCGAATAGCATCAATACCGCCTCGACGAGTACCTGGGATGAATTCAGGTAGCCGTAGGCTCGGGTGCCCTCCTCTGGGGTGGGGAAAAACGAGGAGAAATACACCGGAAACTGCTGTTCGTAGATCATGTAGATCCCACACACACCGGTCAGGTACAAGCTGAATGCCCAGAAACGCGGCAGTGTCAGTAATGTCCAAAGATCGTGCAGGCGTACGGGCTTGGCGGCTTCCTCACCGGTTTGCACTTTTGGTTGGTTGAACCTGCTCAAATCCAGTCGGAACAGGATTAGCAAGAACACGACGCCGGCAGTGCTGCTCATGTAAAACGCGATGTCCGGGTCAATGTTGAAGACCACGCCGACAATGCCTGTCGCGCTAGCCCAGCCCAGCGACCCCCACATTCTGGTGGTTCCGAACTCGAAGCCGGCGTGACGCGAAAGTCGCTCCGTGTAGGACTCGATCACGCCCACCCCCGCAAGCATCGCCAGCGCCAGGAAAGCCGCGCCGACCACGGCGCCCAACACCACGTTCTGAGCCAGCAGGTTGGCATATACGTAAATCGCAAACGGGGCGGCGGCACAGAGCAGGATGCCAATCCACACCAGCAGCTTTTTGGACAGCCCAAGTCGGTCTTGAAGAGCGCCATAGAACGGCTGAATCAGCAGTGCCGCAATTGCGTTGGCCGCGAAAATAAATCCGGTTTCCGTGCCATTCAGGCCAATGACTCGATGAAGCCAGATCGAGAACAGCGAATAGCTGGATGACCACGAAAAGAAGAAGAAAAACAACAAACCACTGATAAGCCAGTACTCACGTTTGACTGCAAGCTGCATGTGATGACCCTCTAGTTTTTATTTGAGTTAACGTTAACATCGCGCCGCATTACGCATCCCCAAACAGTTCGCTGTCAAGTGGAGCGCAGTGCAAAAGGCGCTGATATCGCGCAGGACGATCCAGCAGAAGCCCCAGCCCGACTGGAGCCGGGGATATGTTCGAAAGGTGTTTGCAGTACCCGAATACAAAAAAAGAGGGTTATTTATGCGTTCTGAGGTTTACCGGTCTTTGGCTGGATTTTCCTTGCTGGTTCTCTCCACGTAACTGTTCGCCGCGCCGGCGCAAAGCATCGAAGAGCGTCTTGCCAGACTTGAAGCCAGGACCTCCTCCGCCGAAGCCCGAGCCTCGATGGCCGAGGCCGACGCAGCGCGATTGCGCCAGAAAGTCGAACACCTCAACCAGTAAATCACTGGCAGGCTGCCGACGCTTGCACAAACCGCCCTCGACCAACGCGTTGCGCGGGTAGAAGCCAATCAACAGTCCCTTCCAGCGACCGTCTCTGCAGCCACTCCGACCGAGCACTTGAGCGATGGCTTCACCTTCGGAGGCTATGCCCGCTCCGGGATCATGAGCAACAAATCAGGTGCCGGTCGCGGCGGCCCTTACGTGACCCCCGCCAGCTCCGTAGGTGGCGCGGTTGGCCATTTGGGCAATGAAGTCGATACCTACATGGAAGCCAAGTTCACCAAGGAGAACCAGGCCGCCAACGGAACACGCTCCAAGTACACGCTGATGCTCGCCGACGGTCTGGAGACGCCCAACGACTGGACCGCGGCGCAAAGGGCGCTCAATGTGCGCAAGGCCTACGCCGAACTTAGTCACCTAACGTCCTTTCAAGACAGCCCCCTACTGCGCGATGCCACCCTGTGGGCGGGCAAGCGCTTTGATCGGGACAATACCCGCCTGAATCAGGACTGGCGCATCGCACAGGCCTTGATAGCCGAGCAGAGCAAGAATCGTTACGTCCCCGGCGACGACTATCGCTACATGACACACAACGTGCGCCTGGCCAACGAACTGACCAGCAACTTGGAAATGCAGTATGAGCTGAGCTGGCAGGCAATGGACCTCAATGCACTGGGCTACGATGGCCGCCAGGCAGCCAAGGGCGACTATTGGAAACTCACCTTCGCCCCGACCTTCAAGGCCCAGACCGGTGACTTTTTCATTCGCCCGGAACTGCGTCTGTTCGCCACCTACATGAACTGGTCCAGCGACCTGGATAACTTCAGCGCAACCGATGATTTTGGTCAGAAGGGCTTCAAGTCCGGCGGCGAGTGGCAATTGGGTGTGCAAATGGAGACTTGGTTCTAGAAGTATTAGGTCGCGCAACAACTTATACGTGAACTGATTGCTAGTTGCTGCACGACCAAAGCCCTACCTGAGTGGCCTCAGACGGTCCTGGCCAATGATTGCCAATTTAACGACTCGATGCTCGAATGCACGGCTTCGTGGGTGTCGGGCGCCGCGCCGACTAGCTCATGATCAAGCTGAAAAGCTTGATCGATATCGCCATCAGCAGCACTAACGTTGCGGAAAGCTTCCTGCTCCAGCACGATCGAGTTCAGGACAAAATATTCATCCACGGCATTCGTTCAGGAGTGCTGAACAGTTGTCAGAAATGTACGTTCGGTGTTTCGCCGAGCGTTCTTGTACTTGTTTTTTTAGGTATTAAGCAGCAACGCACCACAACAATATACGGAGGCTTTCTAGTTAGCGAAAACAGCACCGAAAAGTTGTCGAAACACAGAGGAGAGCCACTCACATTCTGTCCGAGAAGCTGAGCCTCGGACATGTGAATAATGCGTACAACACAAGATTGGCAAATACTCTATAAGGGCTCTGCTGTTTGAATAAGCGAGTTTAACACCAATTTTATTTCAGAAGCCGGGTCTTTATGTCCTTGCAGTATCAACCCTTCCGACAGAGCGGTAAATGTCTTTGCAAGAGTGGCGCATTCCAAAGGAGGCTTCTTGCCTGCATGGCTGAATATAATCGTAATTAACTTGCCCAAGGCCTCACTATTTTCCTGATGCAGAGCGTAGTAATGCGCTGAAAATTCCTCATCGCGCAAGGCAATCAGTTGTAGTTCAGCATCAAGAATTGCACAACTGGCATTATCTTTAAGCGTATCAATATAAGAATTCAACCCATGAGCCAACTCTTCTGATGAATACCCAGCAGCCAGAGTAACACCCAATCGATCGATTTCAACTCGCTTGAACCTCTGGGTTAATTGCAGAAGCAAGTCTGACTTACTTGTAAAGTTTGAAAAAAATGCCCCCTTCGAAAAGCCGGCCCCCTCAGATATAGCATTGACACTGGCGGCATGAAAGCCTTTCCTAACCATAAGATCAGTGGCAGTATCGAACAAATTATCTCTTGTTACTTGCTGACTTTCTTCACGACCCATTCTCTTCTTAATCACACCTTCGGTTCCTTTGGCCAAACAAAAAATATCTATTTGTAACTAAACGCAACAAGCTTGCTATTCACTGAAAAACACGGATCTAACGACTATACCTTATACTAGACCATCTTAATAATTTACATTTAAGCTTTTAAAAAGCGCCATGTAAATGCCATGTATGGGAACGGAGGCGGCGAGATGCACTGCATCGACATGCAGCGCCGGCACTGCAAGCGCTTGCAACTCATAAAGAGGTGTCAACTCCAGCACGCTCAGGCACTTCGGTATCCAGCCTGACGCGTGGCCCACCCGATCGATCGAATCAGCAAGGTTGTCTTGTGACTCCCCCAAGAGGCCGAGGGCGAGCGTCGAAACATTTATTTCAATGGCCTTAATCCTCCCAATCCAGGTGAAACACCCACTGCCGATCAAGCGCTAAGAAGCTGATTTCACTAGCTTTAGGTCAAACTTAGCGACATTATTTCTATGCTCATAACGAAATACCGCTTGATTTTCAGATACCGAATGGTTTTTACTTGCGTCGTTGGTTCAGCCAACACCTGATCAGAGCATCGAGACCACTAGCATCAATCTCAATGCAGCAGCAGGTTACCCCACAGGAGCTGGATTTTAATGGAATATGCCTTTGTTACAGGCGCTACTGGCCTGCTCGGTAATAATTTGGTTCATGCGCTTTTAAAGCGAAATATCAAAGTAAAAGCACTGGTTCGTTCCATAGAGAAAGCCAGGAAGCAGTTCGGCAATTTGCCTGTCGAATTTGTCGAAGGCGACATGCTCAATGTCGACGCCTTCAGCCATGCCCTGCAAGGCTGTGATGCCTTGTTTCATACCGCTGCCTACTTCCGCGACAGTTATAAAGGTGGAAAACACTGGCAGAAACTGTATGACACCAACGTCACCGGGACCGAGCAATTATTGCAAGCCGCCTACGCCGCTGGCATTCGTCGTGCAGTCCATACTTCATCCATTGCCGTATTGAAGGGCAACAAAGATGAAGTGATCGATGAGACGATGTCTCGCAGCGAATCGGATGCTGACGATTACTACTTGAGCAAAATACTGTCCGAGCAAAAAATTCAGGAATTTTTGTTGCAACACCCGGACATGTTCATCGCTATGGTATTACCGGGCTGGATGTTTGGTCCCGGGGATATCGGTCCTACCTCATCAGGACAGTTCCTGCTCGACTTTGTCGGAATGAAATTGCCTGGCGTGTTGCCTGGAAGTTTTTCCGTAGTAGATGCCCGGGATGTGGCGGAACATCAGCTCGCAGCAATCACACGCGGCAGATCCGGAGAACGTTATCTGGCAGCCGGCAATCATATGAACATGAAAAGCATTTTCCAGGCACTCTCCAGTGTCAGCGGCGTAAAAGCTCCGGAGCGAAAAATCCCACTGTTCATGCTGCGAATAATTGCCTTGATGTATGAAGGCTATTACCGAGTTACGAAAAAGCCGGTACTCATCAGCACCTCCACCGTCAAGCTCATAGAGCAAGAGCAAGGGCGCACTCATTTCAGCCATAACAAAAGCCTAGAAGAGCTGGAGTGCAAGTTCCGCCCCGTAGCTGAAACATTGACCGATACCCTGGACTGGTATCGGAAAAACAACTACATAAATGCGTAATTGAAACAATTTATATATAGCCTGCCTCTGTAGTACTTTTTTGTCTAACCATTACTTCAAGGATTGAGAGAGGTTGGTAAATGAAAAGCCTTTCATATAAAGAAGGTTTTCTGCATCGGCTCGTCGGCTTTTCAGAATCTTTCCCGGACCACGTTGCTATCAGAAACCTAGACGCGGAAGATGAGACCGTCACTTACCGTGGATTGCGAATAAAGGCTGAAGAGTGCAACTTTGCACTCAAAAATCTAGGTGTATTACCAGGCGACAAAGTGGCGGTTATTCTACCCAATGGGGTGGAGTTCATCGCTTACTATCTGGCGATCATCGGGCGTGGGGCGACTCCGGTTATCCTCAACTACAAACTGACGCCATTCGAAATGAGCAGCGTCATCAGTATTGCCCGGCCGACGCTGGTCGTGACCACCGAAACGCTATTCGAGCAACATAGCGAGACATTTCAGCCTGCCTACGGCGTTCATCACTCCTTGGTGTTGAACACCGCAAGCGAGCCATCCTCTCACCTGCCCGACAACGCAACGGCTGAATCACGGCTTCCTCGACAGGCAGAACCTTTGTTACTGCCCGAAGGCAATCCGATCGTCTCGGTACAGTTCACGTATAGGGGCACCGGTAAACCTCTGGCCGTTTCTCACCGCTACCTTGACCTGACGCAATCGAGCGATGGGCTGCATGAGCAGTTTCATCTTCAAGGGGTCGGATCCGTTCATCTGGTGACGCTGCCGCTGTATGCCATCTTCGGACTGTCCGTGATGATGGTCTTTCCATTGAGCGTGGGCGCCACCCTGTTAATGACCAACACCCTACTCAATAGGGATCTGGCGGAAGTCTTGTCCCAGCATCAGGTCACCTTTGCCTGTCTGGTGCCTGACGTCATTCGCTACTTCAATACGCGACTGGCCAAACGCAAAGGCGCGCTGTTGCCGATGCACCCACAACTGATGATTTATTCAGGTGGCAGCCATCTACCCGCCGACGAAGCCGAAAAACTGGGAAGGCTGCTGGGGTGCAATCCGGTGCTGCAAGGCTATGGATTGACCGAGAGCATGCCAGTGATAGTCCAGAGTTCGATTGGCAAGGTCCATCGCGGCGCCATGGGGCAGCCGATTCGCAACGTAGAACTGCGGGTCGTCGATGCTCAGGGTCAAGACGTCGCAACTGGGCGTATCGGCGAACTGTTGATACGCGGCTCGATGGTGATTGACGGATATAACGATGCCGCGGACGCCAATGCCCGGTTCTTCCGTGATGGCTGGCTACACACGGGGGATCTGGTCTGGCGGGACGATGATGGACATGTGTTCTTCTATTGCCAACGCCTGCGAATCTCGAAGATTAAAGCGCAAATGGTCGACCTGACCGAAATCGAATCCATTGCCCTGAAGCATCCTGGGGTGGTGCGCGCGAAAGCTTACATCGTCCCTGACAACAAGGAGGTCAACGTATTGCACCTGTGCGTCGAAGGGAGCGGTGACCTGACCCAGAGCGCTATCTCCACCCTGCTCTCGCGCTACCTCTCAGGCTTCAAACTGCCCAGAACCATCGAGATTATCTCTCTCAAGGAAGAGATTCATGCAAGCAAATAGCACACAACCGGTACTGGCCGTTTTCGACTTTGACGGCACTCTGACCGACAGGCATACGTTCTGGCGCTACATGCGTTTTATCGTGGGGACCAAGTCGTTTTGGCTAAGGATCGTTCCCCTGCTGCCCAAAATGCTCAGTGTGATCCTTGGCATCACACCGTTGATGCAGGCGCGCCTGGCGTTCATTGCCTGCTACCTGGGCGGCCTGTCAGTTGAGCAAGAGCGCGAGCATGCCAAGTATTTCATTACCGAACAGCTACCGCTCTGGCTCAGGCCCGAAGCCTTGCGCCGGCTGCAATGGCATCAGTCCATGGGGCATGTCACGGCACTGGTCAGCAACTCGCCGGAGAACTATCTGATTCCCTGGGGACAGGCAGCAGGTTTTGACTATGTATGCGGCACCCGCCTGGCGACGGCGAAGAACAAACTGACCGGCGGGATATCAGGTACCAACTGTGTTGAGAGAGAAAAAGTCACACGGCTGAAAGGCTGTTTGAGCAACCTTGATGACTTTTACATTTATGCCTACGGAGATTCATCAGGTGACGATGCCCTGCTCGGCATTGCCAACTCTCCCTTCTATAGAAACTGGTACTAACAGATGAACACTCTGAACTCGTTGGCACCCAAGCACTTCGGCCCCGGTAACACCCCGACAGTAATGATCGTCGGTGCTGGCCCTATAGGCCTGTCCCTGGCAATCATGCTGAAAAAGTGGGGCGTCTCTTTTCGCATTATTGAAAAGAATGCCGGTCCCTCGACCGCTACCAAGGCAATGGCCATCCATTCCAGAACCCTGGAAATTTTTCGCGATCTGGGTGTTGCCGATCAGGCCATCAGCGACGGGTTCACGATCAACCAGTTTTCGGTGCAGTCGAACGCCAAACGGGTGCTGAACTACAACTTCTCCTACCTGGATACGACCTATCCCCTGCTCCTCAGCCTGCCACAGCCGCAAACAGAAAAGATTCTGCTTGAGCGACTTAACAAGTTGGGGGTGGATGTCGAGTGGAATACCGAACTGGTCGATATAGAAAACCAGCAGGGATCCGTGCGAATGACGCTCCATCATGCGGATGGCAACGACGAATCCTTTTCCAGTCGGTGGGTGGTCGCGTGCGACGGTGCTCGCAGCAACATTAGAAAACGTCTTGAGATGACCTTCGAAGGATCGTCCTATGATCGTTTCTTCATGCTGGCCGATGCCGATATCGAGTGGTCTGGAAGCAAGGACGAAGGGGCTTTCTTCCTGGGTGCGCAGGATGGTTATGTGGCAGTCGCGCCGATCAGCGCCCAGTCCCGTTATCGACTGTTCATCGAGATGCCCTACGACCTGCCACCAGAAGATGAGCGCCCGTCCTTGAGCCTGGAGAACTTTCAGCGGTTGTGCGAAGGACGCGGGCAAAAGATGACGCTGTCCAATATTTCATCGACCACCATTGCCTCCTTTCAACATCGTCGCGTGCAGACGCTGCAACAAGGCTCTGTGTTTCTAGTGGGCGATTCGGCTCATATCGGCAGCCCGATCGGCGGGCAATGGATGAACCTGGGTGTTTCCGAGGCCTACAACCTGGCGTGGAAAATGGCCTATGTCGATCAGGGCCTGGCGGATCAATCACTGCTGGAAAGCTACAACGAAGAACGCTACCCGGTCGCCCTGGAGGTCGAGAACACGGCACACCGACTGACCGCACTGATAACCCTCAGGCATCGCGCCCTCGTTTGGCTGCGCGACAATGTTCTGCCACTGCTGAGCAACAGGCGTAAGGTTCAGCGCAAGTTGCCCACGATGATTTCCGGTCATCAGTACCACTACGGCAAAAGTGACTACATTCAAGAATCGCTGACGAAAAAGCAGCGCATTAATTGGGACAAAAAAGGGGAAAAACCCGAATTCCGGACGTCTGCACCTCGTGCAGGTCAACTGGCTCCCGATGTCGAGTTATGGCAACTGCAAGGTATGCCGCCAAAACGCTTGATTGACTTGTTCCAGGGAACCTTCACGCTGCTTATTTTTAGCGCAGCCGATCAGTTTTCCCCCTTGCTACCGGGCTATTACTCGCTGGCCGAGTCGGTGGAGAAGGATTACCCAGGCATCAAGGCTTATTGCGTCATTGATGCTTTGGGTAGCTCCGAGTTGCCTTTCTGGCACTCAATGTTGTTGGACCCCGATTGGCGGCTGCACAAGCGCTACCATGCCAAAGAAGGCACATTGATGCTGATTCGTCCTGACGGCTACATCGCTTTCCAGGGGGCTGATGCAATCACGCTCTTCACTTATCTGAACGTAAGATCCGGGCTGCTCAAAGGGGCAAGAAAAACAACATCTTCCGAGATCGACGCAGTGGAACTCCAACTTTAAGTCTCTATATGGCTACTGCCTGGTTGCTTCATTGAATGACACAAGGCCCAACCCTAGGCCATGACTTTTGATTTTTTGTTGATAGAAAACATATACCGACTTTGGTTAGGAGAACCTCATGCGCGCCCAACTCAACGATGTTGTGCAGGAATTCATCGTGTCCAATGGAAAAATAGCTCATAGCTATTTCTCTCTTTCAGAAAAAATCATTGATTCACTTTGCGATTCCAATATCGAAAAAGAATCAATATTGATGCGTGTGTTGGAGCAGGCCGAAACTGTCACTGCGCATTACTTCAACGCTCATCAACAAGTCCTGGAAGGCGTTTATGCCCATGGGGTTGAAGCTCCTGTCAATAGAAGCCTGCCCGTCCTGGAGCCCGTACACTCGAACCCGGTAGTGCTGGCATCGGCACCCGTTGCGGAACAACCGCCTGCGCTCAGCTACGGGCAATGGTTGCGCGCCGAAATAAGTTCGGTCACTGGATTCAAAAAGGAACAAATCGACTTCGATCAAAGTTTCGAAAGTCTGGGCATCGACTCCCTGGGGCTGGTCGATATTTTCGAATCCCTGGCTCAGCACTTCCCGGAAAAGAAAGAACTCACTTCGTCGCTCTTTGATGCGCCCTCGCCTACCGTCTTGCTGGCACGGCTTGAAGCCAATCCGCAGGCGCCTGCCGTGAATATCGAAGCATGGGTACTTGAACAACTGGCGAATATTACCGGTTTTACGGTTGACCAGATCGACCAGAAACAAAGCTATGAAAGCCTGGGCCTGGACTCCCTGGTGCAACTGGACTTCCAGGAAGCGATCGTCGCTTTGTGGCCGCAACTCAAGGCCAACAGCACTGAGTTGGTCAACGCTAAGTTTCCACAGGAAACAATCGCACTGATTAAAGTCGCTCTGGCCACCCCAGAATCGACCTCAGTAACGCCCTGCGAAACGCAACCAACAAGCACAACAGCCCCCCAAGAGCAGATAAGCAATCTGCTTTTAAACGCCCTGTCCCCCCTGATCCCCGATGCCACAAATTCGATCGACATCGAGACGCCTTTCGCACAGTTGGGGCTCAGCGGTTTTGCCCGAGAAACACTCTGCCAATCAATGGCGCAACAGTGCCCTGTCAGCGAATTTGCCGGTGAGGCGCTGATGTCGCGTCGTACGCCGCAAGACGCCATGTCGTTGCTGGCAAGACTGGGCTGAGCCACTACAAAAAATGGAATGGAATCCGGGTGATCGCAAAGATCACCCAGCATTTTGACAACCAGGAGAACGGGTATGAGTGGCGCGGTAACGACAGAGGGCGATTTTTGCTTCAGTGCAATGGCTGGGGAGTTTCCCGGGGCACCCTCAACGGATGCGCTTTGGCACTTGCTCTCGCAGGGGCAGGTAGCGCCCATCCATTCGATGCTGACACGCTGGGAGCTGGATAAGGCGTCAATCTATTCAGCAAAGAAAGGGGAAAAGGATCGTACTTATCTGGACAGTGCTTTTTGCCTGGCCGATGACGCATCGACCCCTTCACGCCATGAAGGACGACAAGTCGCCATCGGCAAGAAAGTACTCCAGACACTCCTCACCCAGCTTGCCGCACAAGGCTCGGTATTGATCAAGGAGCGCACTGCGTTGGTGGTCGCGACGTCCTGGAGTGATGAGAGTTACTTCGTCACCGGCGTCTGCGGTACAGCCGATGCACCACGGGGTTATACGCCGGGTGAACAAGTTGCTGAACTGGCGGCGGCTTTTGCCTTGGGTGGCCCTGCGTTATCAGTAGACACCGCCTGCAGTTCGTTCCCCTACGCAATCGATATGGCTCAAGCGCTGGTCAACAGCGGACAGGCGGATAACGCGATTGTGATGGCACTGAACACCGTATTGCCACCGGCGCTGTTTCTGGGGTTCTCGCAGTTGACCGCCTTTTCCTCCCGAGCCCAAATGCAGGCGTTCGGCCAGGACGCTGACGGCATTGTGCCGGGCGAATGTGCGGTCGCCTTTCTGGTCGAGCCTGTATCGCAGGCCCTGATTGCGAAGCGCCGTCCCTTGGGTGTTTTGCGGGCATTGGGACTTTCGGCCGACGGCGCCGAAGGCTCAGTGTTTGCGCCTGGCAAACAGGCTCAGTGCACGGCTTACCAGCGTGCCTATGTCGGTCTTGACCCCAACGACGTGGACTACATCGAGACCCATGGCACCGGTACACCGCTGGGTGATGCGACAGAGCTGGACTCGTTGAACAGCTTCTTCGCCCCTCATCGCACAGATGGCAAAAAGATAATGATCGGTTCGATCAAATCCGTCATTGGTCACCCATTGGCTGCCGCCGGAGGTGCTTCGCTCGCCAAGGCGCTGATGATATTGCGTCACAAAGGTATTCCACCTCAGCCCGACTACCGCCCTAGCGCAAAAGTCGATGAGACCTGCCTGCAGTTAGCCACAGAGCAGGTACAGCCCCTCGCTGATCGTCAGTCGGCGATCCGGGTAGGCATATCCAGCTTTGGTTTTGGCGGCGCCAATGCGCATCTGGTGGTGGATGAGTACATTCCCGACAACCGCCCTCCCGTCCCCCGGGTCGCCCCCGGCGTGCTGATGCTGGACCTTGCCATTGTCGAGGCTGAAGCGGCGATCGGCAGTCATTTCTCGTTGCAGGCTCTCAAGCAACAACTCGATCAGCCAGCAGCACCGTCAGTCAGTTTCCCTTATGGGCGCTTCATTGATTGCGCCGCCATTGCGGGCCAGCCTTTACTGGGAAAATTCCTGGCACAGGATCGCGTCATTGATATCGACGGTTTCGGCATGGGCCCCAAACATCTGGCCCATGTCGACCCGTTCAAGCTGTTGATCACCGATCGCATCAATCATTTACTGCAATGCCTGCCGGGTGTGGCCGGCTCACCCGGCACCGCGATGGTCATGTGCTGCAACATGGGTGGGGAGCGCTTCAGCAATGCGTATAGCGGCGCCCACACGTTCTACTCCCAGGCTCAAGGCAGACCACCGGGTGTGGAGGTGACGGACGTGGCAACCATGTTGCCGAACATGTTGTCCGGCTACCCGGCGAAAATTTTTGACTTCAAAGGTTTCCATCAAACACTGGTCGGCACCCCGGGCTTGTTCTGGCAAACCTTGCTGGCATCGCAGCAATGGTTCAAGGAAGGCGTGACGACGCTCTTGCTCGGTGCAGGGCGTTTTATCAGTGGCGAAATAGAGATCGAACGCGCCCGGCACTCAGCGACACTGCAAGGCGAAGGGTTGGGGGTGATTGCTCTGCGCCCCTACCTACCAAGCTCCAGCGACAAGCCTTTACTGGTGATCCACGCGGCAGTCTTGGCCCATGCCGCGAACTCGCTGGAAGAGGCTTGCCAACTGCTGGGCAAAGCGCGGAGTCAATACCAGAACATTGAAGTCTGCGAGCTGCAGCCTGATGCAACTCATGCAAGCAGCTCACTGCAAGAAATGACCGGTTTCCTGGCTGAAGCCAGTGGCATCGAAACCCTGTTGGCGGTGCTGCTGGGTGCCTCGGCTCACACGGTGATCGAGGTGCGCGAGGCCGGCAAGGCAGTGATGTGGTTATTTACTGAAAAACTTCGGGAGTGGCGCCCGACCGCAGCCGAACCCACCGCTGCCGTCAAGCATCCCTTCACGTTGCGTTTCGCTCACTCGGCGCCCCAGCAATTGCAGAAGGTCATCTCGCCTGCACGCCCTGTCAGCCTGGTCAGGGAGCCGCGACACGACGGCGTCGACGTGCTGGAACTCAGCGAGTTGCTAACCAGCACCCTGCTCTCAGGGCTACGTGTCAGAACTCGCGCCATGGAGGGCCTTTTCGCACTGCACCGTGGCTCTGAAGCCCAGCGCCCCGTGCACTGGCAACGTCGCCCGGAGAATATCGTGATCGCCAACGTCCAGCGTGGCCCTCAGTCACTGCACGCCCAGCTCGTGGTGAATGAAGCGCACCCTTACTTCTTCGACCATCCTCTTGATCACATCCCCGGCATTTTATTGCTCGAAGGCGTGTTGCAACTGATTGAACTCGCCATGCCCCCATTGAGCGGCCGAGTGGCCTATGTCAAAAACCTGAGTATCAAGTTCCAGCAATACGTACAGAAGCAGGGTGCGATTGATCTTCATCTGGAACAAGGCAAAGACCCTCAGGTCTTCAATGCCAAGGTCATGCAGGCCGGAAAGTTGATGTGCACATGCATCCTTGGCATGGCTTACAACTCGGCGTTCGAGACATCGCCCGCCGCCGAGTTCACGGCTGTTCGCTGCCGCGACAAGGCTTTGCTGCACAAGGCCAGAGAAGAAAACATCATCGTCAGTGACATAAGCGGTATCGCCCAGGGTTTGAGCGTAGACACGCTCAAACTGCCGGATGAGCACATCTTCCAGGAGGGCGACCCAGAGCACTATTCGATGGTCTATTTCCTCGAAGTTTCCCGTCAGTGCTACATGCAGATTGCCCACAGCCATCTACGAATCCCACTCAATACCCCGATGAACCTGCTGGCCTTGAGTTTCACTCTCGATCGGCCAATCCCCAGGAACAGCCCGCTGTCGTTGGCACCGCAAGCCGGTTTTGACGCGCAGGATCAGCCCTTCAAAACGAACCGGATCTACATCGACCTGTTCAACCGGGGTGAAAAAATCGGTCAAGCCAGTATTACCGCTCAAGTGCTGAGTCAATCCGCGCCTGCTGCGTGAGGCATTGAGTTGATCTCAAAACTCCAGCATGACAGCGCCCCACACAACAAAGGTGTCGCCGTGAACGATGTAAATGTGCAAGTCCGAGTCAAATCGACGCCTTCTGAAATCTGGGAGATCTGGAGCAACTTCTCAGAAGCGCCGTTATGGGATACCGACGTCAGCCATTGTGAACTCGATGGCCCGTTCCAGCCCGGAACGCGGGGCAAGTGTGTCCTCAAGAATGGCCTGAGCATGCCACTGAAACTGGAAGCGGTGAGGCTGCATGAAAGCTATCGGAACACGGCAAGACTGCTTTGGATCGACCTCGAGTTCGATCACCGGATGCATAGACTTTCCCCGCATGAAACCCAGGTCACCCACAGCGCGAAGATCTCCGGCCCCTTCAGTTTTCTATACCGCGGGCTGTTACGAAAAATGCTGACGGCAGCAATGACCACCGCACTGGACAACCTGCGCACTCTGGCGGAACAACGGGCGAACGCGATGAACAACCTCGTGCTCGACAAGCCTGGCACGCATTTGCAGCACTAATGAAACATCCCAGGAACGGGCGTGTTGGACGCTCGCGCCTGAGCACGCTTCGCTTACCTATCGATAACGGCACACTTCGGACCGAGCATGAACCTACTAAAAAGCACTCAGTATCTCGTGATGGGCGTCATTGGCCTGGGCTTTATCAGCCCTGCGTCCAGCTCCGCCGACACGCTCGGCCCCTACATCAGTGTCATGGGCGGCCTGAACTGGGTTGCCCCGCAGGACCTTAACCAGAACAACCTCGATTTTGTCGAGATGCAGTTTAACCACCCGTTATTCTCCGGCTACGCCACTGGACTGGCATTGGGCTGGCGATTCCCCGTCGGGCTCAGACCTGAAGTGGAACTCAGTTACCGCAAAAACACCCTGACCCAGTTCAATAACCGGGTCTACGAAGGCGGCGGAAGCATCCCGGGCAAAGGCAAAGAGGAAGTCACCAGCCTGATGGCCAACCTCTGGTATGACTTCCTGAATCTCCCGGCGCCCTTCAGTCGGTTCACTCCCTACATTGGCGGCGGCCTGGGCTACAGCACCGTGTCAATCAGTGGCCTGGAAGCCGGCGGCGTCGACTTCGGCAATACTCATCGCGACAACGTATCGGCCTATCAACTCGGAGCCGGGGTAAGTTTCGAGCTCACCGATCAATGGTCCACGTCCCTGGATTATCGATACCTCAAGACTCGCGATGCGCACTTCGGTGATATTCAGGGCCTGCCCCAAGGCGATGTGCGCACTGACTACAGCGCCCAGTCATTAATGCTCGGCCTGCATTATTGGTTCTAAGCGGTTAAACAGATCGGCGCCTTAAACTGGCAACGCGTCGCTACGACAAGCCGGTGAAAAGCGCCAGTATCTGAGCCTGTGCAACGGACGTATTCAGCCAAAGAAATCGCTGCACTACCCATCATTTACGAGAGGATGGGCTCTGTCCAAGCGCAAACACTTGAAGCAATCATCAATACGATGGCAGGGACAATCAAGGCACTGGCAATCGCCATCACCAATGTACCAACGATAACCCAGCTTTAAGCCGCCTGAGTCGTTGCCGTCAGCGATCCATCTTGAAGTCACGCTGACGGACCAACACTCATGCATGAGTGAGGTACCAGCGCCAGTCCTGCTCCCCGACTTCAGCATTGAATTTACGGAACTCGCGCCACTTGATCGCCAGAAACACCTTTAGGAATTCGGCTCCCAGCGCCTCACGTGCCCAGGTTGAACGTTGCAGTGCCTGCAGCGCTGTAAGCCAGTCTGTGGGTAGAAAATCGGTCGCCTGCTCATAGCCATTGCCTTCAATCGCCGCGCCAGGATCGCTTAGATGAGTGATGCCGTGGTGAATGCCCGCAAGTACTGCGGCGGCGGCGAGATACGGGTTGGCATCGGCACCGCAAATGCGGTGTTCGATGTGCCGACTTATCGCGGGGCCGCCGGGCACGCGGAACGATACGGTACGATTGTTTACTCCCCAACTTTTGGCCAGTGGCGCGTAACTACCGGTCTGGAACCGGCGATATGAATTGGCATGGGGGCAAAATATCGCCAGCGAGTCAAACAAGGTCGCCATCATCCCTCCAATTGAGTGACGCAACAGCGGCGTGCCCTGTGGGTCTTCGCTCGCATACAGGTTGTTACCCTCCTCGTCGGCCAGACTGACGTGCAAATGCATACCGCTGCCGGCCTGATCGCTGAATGGCTTGGCCATGAAGCACGCTTGTAGCCCATGTTTGTTGGCCACACCTTTGACCAAGCGTTTGTAACGTACGCCTTCATCAATGGCCTGGAGTGCGTCGAAACGATGCTCTAGAGTCAACTCGACCTGGCCTGGAGCATACTCGGATATCGCCGTACGCACGGGCAACCCCTGTAGGGCGCAAGCCGCGTAGAGGTCATCAAGAAACGGTTGAAGCTGCTCCAGTTCGTATACGCCATAGACCTGCGGAGCAACAGGGCGTACCCCATTGGTCTGCAATGCCGGCTGCGGTCGCCCGTTGACGTCGCATTGCTGGTCCAGCAGGTAAAACTCTAATTCAACGGCCATTACCGGATGGAATCCATCGGCTTTCAGCCGCTCGATGGTGTGCACCAGTACATGGCGTGGGTCGGCCGGTGCGGCCGGAATACCTTGGGTCGGGTGCATGCTCACCTGCACTTGGCCGGTGGGATTGGTGCGCCAAGGTTGCAGGGTCAGGCTTCCCGGTAAAGGGTAGGTCCAGCAGTCGGCGTCAGCGACATCCCAGACCAAGCCCGTCTCGTCGACGTCTTCACCCTGCACGGTCAAGGCGAGAATGGAACTTGGCAGCGGCCGACCATTTTCGTAGATCGCCAGTAGTTCGTTGCGATGCAATAGTTTGCCCCGAGGAACGCCGCAAGCATCGATAAGGAACAACTCGATGCTCAGAACTTCAGGATGGGCGGCCAGATAATCTTCGGCCTCTTTTTTATCAGCAAATTTCATATCAATCCTCTTAGCACTCATTGAAGCGCCTTGGCAATATTTGAGAAAGGTGGAGTCTTCAGTTGACCAACTATTTAGGTATGAGCCGAGCCCCAGGTATGGCAAGCAGCGTGGTTAGCGCGTTATCCAACTCAACGAGCAACCTGTCGATATCCGATGAACTTGTCTGTGGACAGCACAGCGTCATGTTGTGAAAAGGCGTGATCAGGATTCCGCGATTGATTAGATACAGGTGCAGAGCCATTTGAAGGCTGTCATGAAAAGCCGCCTCGGCTTGTGCGCCTGTTCTTGGCGGGGTGGCACAGAATTGAAACTCACACCGCGCCCCCAACTCTGTTACCGACCAATTTAGTTGGTGCTGCTTAAACAAGTATCGAAATCCCTTTGCCAATCCTGATGCGAAATGCAACATGTTCTCGTAGGCAGACTCTGTCATAACCTCTTCGAGATTGGCTCGCATGCAACGCATCGCCAGCGCGTTGGCGGACAGCGTCGTTCCCATACCACTGTGGCCATGCCCCCCGCACTCTTCGCTAACGGTCTTCTGCGCGTCGTGCATTGCCAACGCAACTTGCTCGGTCACGCCAAAGACAGCGCAGGGCACGCCACCTGCTATGGGTTTACCCACCACAAAAAAGTCAGGTTTCAAATCCCATTGGCGAGTGCATCCACCGATGCCGGTAGAAATAGTATGGGTCTCATCAATGACCAGTAGGCTGCCATATTTAAGGGTCAACTCTCGACACTTTTGCATGAATCCTGGATCGGGCAGGACCATGCCTATGTTCGTCATCGCCGGCTCGCACATCAGCGCGCACACATCGTCCTGGGCTAAAGCAGCCTCGAGTGCGGCGACATCGTTGAAGGGGATAGATCGACTGTATTGGGTCAAGTCGTAGGCTTGACCCACAAGACCTGAACGGTGCACTGTTTTGCCCTCGCGGCACCGTACCATCACGTCATCCACCGTGCCGTGATAACAGCCGTCGAACACCAGCAACACATTGCGTTTGGTGATAGCTCGCGCCCAGCGCAGCACATAACGATTGGCGTCAGTAGCATTGGCGGTGACCTGCCAATAAGGCAGCCCAAATCGCTGAGCCAGCAACTCTCCGCAGACCACCGCATCTTCGCCAGGAAGCATCGTCGTTAAGCCGTTATTCGCTTGCTCTGCGATGGCGCGGGCAATAGGGTCCGGCGAATGGCCAAACATAGTGCCTGTATCGCCCAAGCAAAAATCAACGTACTCATGATCGTCAACATCTTGGAAGCGCGCACCTTTGGCTCGCTGGACGAAGAGCGGTGAAGGCATCGACCAATCGCTCATCCAGTGCATGGGAACACCATTGAACAGATTAGCCTTAGCACGCTTGGCCAGCGCCATTGACGTTGGGTTGTTTTCAATGAATCGGGCACGCTCGGATGCGGTAAACGCAGCAATCGCTGATTCACTAATTCCACTTTTCGACATGATCAAAACCCTATGTTAATTATCAAAGTAATTAAAAGTCGTTGCCGCTCAGATAGGAAACAATCCATCGCCGTACTCACTCCCCTATCACTTCCGGAATGACGTATGAATGCTGCTCAGTGAACTTACCTGCTCTTTGATATATCGCGCTTTTATATATCGCGGCGATAGCCGCCACCCCACCCAGGATCATTCGTTGATCGCACTAGAAAGCATTCAAAGTTAATAGCCAGTTTGAGTAGATCAATTTCTCTGTTTTACTTTCGGCCAAAAGAGAATAAACCGGCCGTGTCCTGACCTCAGGCTTGAGGGGTTTTGTTCTCGACCAAACAGTTACCGCCATCCACCACGATGACTTCACCCGTGATGTAACTGGATTCAGGAGACGCCAGGAATGCAACCGCCGCAGCCACTTCGCGGGGACTGCCCGCCCGCCCTATTGGGGTGAAACGCCCCGCCTCTGCTTCAGCGAGTGAGGTTGATCCCGTCGTGATCCAGCCGGGAGCAACACTGTTTACAGTGACCCCCTGCTTAGCGACTTCAAGTGCGAGGCCCATGCTCATGCCAACCATCGCGGCCTTAGCGGCGCTATAAGCTGCTTCGCCTGGATTACTGCACCGGGTGCCTGTGGTGGAACTGATATTGACAATGCGCCCGTAATTTCGCGCCCTCATGCCGGGCAGAACGGCTCGAGTTAGAAGAAAAGCTGTCGTTAAATTTCTTGCCAGTGAAAGATTCCACTCATGCAACTCCATAGCTGCCAATTCCGAGAAAAGCTCAGGGCTTCCTTGCATGGCCATTCCGGCATTATTCACCAGAATATCGACCCGCCCCCAGACTGACTCTGCCCATATGCTGAATTCATGCACCTGACTTTCATCGGTGAGATCAACTGGCCGGCCTTCAACTTCAAACCCCTCGACGCGTAGCTCTGAAACCCGATCCACGATGCGCTTGCTGCTGGCAGTGACGATTAACTTCGCCCCAGATGCACCTAGCCTGCGAGCGATCGCCATACCAATACCTGCTTCACTTCCGGCACCACTGACAAGTGCCACATGCCCCCTCAATTCCGTACCCAACATGGTGTTCCCCACGTATTTAATTTGTAATAGGAGTAGAAATTAGGCTAATAAATCTGATAAATAAAGACGATCATTATCAGAAAATTTGACAACCATAATGGCGTTTACCAGCGAGTCACTTAAAGTTTTCCTCTCGGTCGTGGACAGCGGCTCCTTTTCCGCCGCCGCACGAAAATTAGGCCGGGTTCCCTCCGCTATCAACATGGCTGTGTCACAGCTTGAAGCAGAGTTGGATCTCTTGCTTTTTGACCGATCAACCCGCAAAGCCATTCCTACAGCAGCCGCCAAAGCACTTGAGCCCCAAGCAAGACAGGTCGCGAGCCAGTTAAACCTGCTGGACGCGCATGCCCTCCAGCTTCATCAGGGGTTGGAGGGGCGCTTGACCCTTGCGATGGCGCCGGAGCTGCAAACCGGCGTATGGAATCGCCCGCTGTCAATTATCGCCAGAGAGTTTCCTACGCTTGAAATCGAGATTCGCTCCGCTTCCCATCCGGAGGCAATTCGCATGCTCCATGAAGGGCGTGTGCAATTGGCACTTGGATTTGAACGACCAGGGCTTGACGAGCGGGAGACGTTTCTTGAAGCGGGAAGCCAGTTGTTAGTAGCAGTTGCATCTCCAGATCATCCTGCGGCCGCCGGCAAGAAAAGCCCTTTAGGTGAAGAGCAACTGGTGAACATTCGACAGATCATAGTAGCTACTGGAGGACCTACAGACTCTGACCCACGTGTTGTGCTGTCGCGGCGGATTTGGCTCAGCGACAGTTATATGGCAACGCTGGATCTGGTGCAGCAAGGATTGGGCTGGGCTTATCTTCCACAACCACTGGTACAACCTCTAATTACTTCGGGCGCATTGACGGAGGTGGTGTTTGACAACATGCCGAGTCAGATGCGGTTATGGGTCGATATCATCTGGGTAAAGAACCGACCTCTGGGGCTGGGAGCGAGTCGTTACCTGAGTCTGATGCGCGAAATTGTCCAGGGCGAGCCTCGTCGTGTTTGAGGAGTCAAAAATTACGGGGCATTCTTAGTGGCCCCCAACTGCTTCCTCTGGCGTGACGCGCCCCATCAACAAAATCGACCAGATACTGAAGGCCGGCGGTAGCTGCGACAATCTGCAACAGCGCCTGAATCACCTCAAGTAAATCGAACTAAGCGAGTGAGTGAACTGGTTCAATGGTTTCCTCGGCAAAATTCAGTTAGCAAGAATGGAATGACCCATGCCTTCGGGGACCATACACTTGGTCAGGCTGACGCTGTCCATATCGAAACTGATAGCCATCTAGCGCTGCCCGTTCCATCAGGCGCCTTGCCAGATACGCTCCTCGAGCGCACAAGTAGCGCCCAAAAAAATTTCGGCGCTTGCCCAGCACATCCAGCAAATCGACGAAGTTATTGAGATGATTCGCAATATTGCCGATCAAACTAACCGGCTGACATTGAACGCCGCGATTGAAGCAGCCCGCGCGCGCAGCGTCTGTCGACCAAGTCTGGATGCGGCGATCTTGGCATGAGTTGGCGCGTTCGATGAGTGGGTGTATTCGGCATCGGCGCCAACACCTCAGAATGTCAGGCAGTACCTGCGGTACCGCTCAAAAACCGCCCCTGTCCGGGCAAATCGTGAAAAGGCACTCATCAGCTCAATCTGGAATTTCGCGCGCCAGAGCGGTTACACCGCGCTGGCAAACCCTTGTTCAGGGATAAAAGGAAACAAAGAAACAGGGCGGGACGTTTATGTCGAGGATGACCTTCTATTAAAGGTCTATCAGCACGCAGAGCAACCGCCGAAAGATGCCCTGGATTTTTTCTATCTCACAGCACAAAGGGTTGCCGATACTTTAAAGATGGACGAGCGGGATATTCGCGATGGGCAGCTTTCGGTTCGGTAAGGGAAAACCGGCGTGAAACGGCGCATTGAGATAGTCGGTGAATTGAAAGTTGTGATTGACCGAATGATGGCTCGCAAGGCTGGCTACTAGATCCGATCCACTCGCCTTGTGGTGATGGAGAACGGGCAGCCGATTACGACAAGCATGCTCAGAAAAAGATTTGATGATGCGCAGGAAGCCGCTGGCATTCCGAAAGCTGACTTTCAGATGCGCGATTTACGGGCGAAGGCAGCGACAGACAAGGAGGAGTCGACAGGCAATATAAGAGCAGCCCGCGATCAACTTGGGCATACCACCGTCGGTATGACAGAGCAGTACATTCGAATGCCCAAAGGCATGAAAGTCACGCCTACGAAATGACCAACGGTAACGAATTGCGGAGCAGAGATTGGTTTTTGCGGAGCAAATAAATAAGGGCTTGCGTGATGTATGTCACGCAAGCCCTTGATATTCATGGTGCCCGAAGCCGGAATCGAACCGGCACGCCCTTACGAGCGGGGGATTTTAAGTCCCATGCGTCTACCAGTTTCGCCATTCGGGCGGTAGCGCGGTGAAGCAGTCTGAAGACTGTCAAATAACGATCTGGCAGTTCTGACGCCTGTGCAGCAGAGGGGGAAATATATACATCCCGCTCCGGCGAAGCAAGTTCGCGACTGCCCTTTTCAAGACTAAATCTTGCAGGACAGTACAAATAAAAAAGCTCCGTAAATCATAGATCTACGGAGCTCGTTTAAAGTGGAGGCCGAGGTCGGAATCGAACCGGCGTAGGTGGATTTGCAATCCACTGCATAACCATTTTGCTACTCGGCCTCAAACATCTGATGTCATGTAGCACAACATCAAACGCGTACAAACTTGGAGTAAGATTCATGATCTAACCCCTTGAAAACATTGAGCTTTTTCAGCGGTCAGTGCTTTCGATGGCGTGAATTATGTACTGATTTCCCGAGGCTGGCAACCCCTTGATTTCAAAAAAAATTCCGTCAGGTGGTTTCTATGTTTAAAGGGGTTGCTCAGCCCTTCAGGCCGGGATCGTCCGTCACGTCTTCTACCGCTATCAACGGTTCAATGCCCCAGTCCCCATGCAGATACCAATCGTCTCCGATCATTTCGGCCGGATGCATGGTCCTGTCGGAGCCATTGCCGCACGCCAGGGAGTTGGCTGGACAGTATCTGTCGCAGCCCCAGCAAATGCGCTCGGGATGCTTGGGGCTGATGGGAAAATTCTTGGCCATGTCGATCCCCGGTTCGCCTCTAGGATGTGCCTCCAACCTACATTGCTCGGGCAAAAGTGACCTTGATACGGATCAAGGTACGGCTAAGCTTTTGTCATGCCGGGAAATCAGCTACGTCATAGCGTTTTCCCGGTCCTTGGGCAGTCACATAAAAACACCTGGAGAAGCTTCTTATGCCTGGTAAAAAAACACCTGCCGGAGAACAGACCCCTATTCGATTGTCGACCTGGGATGATGAAGGCGCAGAAAACTCACTCGATGCTGAAGCATTTTCCTCTCCCCCCGAATTGACCAATGTAGAACTGGTCCACCTTCGTGTCCGGGTGATTGCCCTGGAAAACCTGGTCATCGCGTTACTGACGCAAGGTTCAGATCAACAGTTAGCCGTCGCCCGCGAAATGGCCGCCTACATTTCACCCAGGCCCGGCTTCACCCAGCATCCTCTGACGATTCACGCGGCTGCGCAGATGAGCGACAGCGTCGACCGCGCTGAGCGATTTCGAAAGCGCTCCCGGTCATAGCCTTAATCGCTGAAAACTTGATACCAATCATTATTATTCGCAGGAAAGCTTCCTACACTCGGGCTCCTACTCGTTAGTGCCCAGGAAGACCTCATGCGTACGACCTTTTCGCTGTCACTCGCCCTGCTCTTGCTCACACCGTTGGCTCAGGCCAAGGAATACCCGATCGGGGAACCCCAGTTGTGTCCGGGGCTGGAAGTCGGGGCGGTGTATTTGCAGCCGATCGAGATGGCGCCTGCCGGCATGATGCGCGCCACCGCGGATTCCGATGTGCATCTGGAAGCCGACATTCGCGCCACGGCGGACAATCGACAGGGCTTTCAGGAAGGCAGTTTCGTGCCTTACCTCAATGTCTCGTTCAACCTGAAAAAACAGGGCAACGAGAACGAACTCAAAGGCGATTTCCACGCCATGGTCGCCAATGACGGTCCGCACTATGGCGACAATGTAAAACTGCTCGGTCCAGGCAAATATCAGCTGACCTTCACCGTCCTGCCACCCGGCGGTCATGGGTCCCTTGGCCGCCATACCGATAAGGAAACCGGCGTAGCCCCCTGGTTTGAACGCTGCGAATTGCACTATGAGTTCATCTACGCCGGCATTGGTAAAAAAGGCGGTTATTGAATGAAGCGCCTGCACATAGCCTGGCTGATGCTGGCCGGAGCAGTGGTGCCATTGACGGTTCATGCCGAGTTACCCAGCTACGAGCTGAGCCTGAGCGATGGCCACTTCTCCCCCGCCCTGTTGGAGGTTCCGGCCGGACAGCGCTTCAAAATCGTCCTGAAAAATATCGGCCAAGGGCCAGCCGAGTTCGAGAGCACGCCATTGCGGGTTGAAAAAGTACTGTCGCCTGGTGTGACGACCTTCGTGGTCATTCACCCCCTCAGGCCCGGTCACTACCCCTTCTTCGACGAGTTCAATCCGCAACTGCCCGAGGGCGGCATCCTCGCGAAATAACCCGTTCAAACACGGAGTTTTCATGAATCAATCGATGTTCATTGTCTGGCGCGAAAGCGTCGAGGCGCTGCTGGTGATCGGCATTCTCCAGGCCTGGCTCAATCAGCAGAGTCAGGGCGTTCGTCTGGCCAAGTATTTGTGGGCGGGTGTGGTGCTGGGGTTGCTGCTTTCGGGCCTGCTGGCGGTGTTGATTCTGTTTGCCGGTGAGGCCATGAGCGGCTCAGCCAGTGAATGGTTCCAGGCCGCGCTCGCGCTGGTGGCCAGCCTGCTCATTGTGCAAATGGTCGGCTGGATGCACCGCCACGGGCGCACGCTCAAGCACGATTTGCAACGACACGCCGATAGCCACCTGGCCCGGCAAGGTGGCGCAGGTCTGTTACTGCTGGCCATGCTCGCCGTCAGCCGCGAAGGCAGTGAAACGGTGGTGTTTCTCTATGGCGCCGGTGCTCAGTTGCGAGGTCCGCAGCTCGGTTTGTTTGCCATCGGTGGCGCAATGGGACTGGTACTGTCGGCGCTGACCATTGCCCTGCTGCACAGCAGTCGCCGGTTCATTTCGTGGCAACGATTCTTTGCCATCAGCGAAGCTGTTTTGCTGGTACTCGGCGCGGCATTGCTGGTCAGCGGCACCGAGCGAATCGGCGGCCAATTACTCGCTATGGATTTACCGGAGGTGATGTACAGCCTCGTAGGTGATGCGCTTTGGGACAGCAGTGCCTTGCTCAGTGACAGCCATGGGTTGGGTGGTTTTCTCGCGGGTTTTGCCGGATATCGCGCAACACCTAGCGGCATGACGTTACTGGTGCTGGCAGGTTATTGGCTGGCCGTCGGCGGTTGGCTGCGTCAACGTGCTGCGGAAAAAGCCCCATGCCTGAGCTGAGTCGCCACAATCGATGGTTGCAACGCCTGGGCGACGGCATGCGTCGTCACGCGCCCGTCATTCGTGCCATGCAGTGGGGCGTTGTACTGTTCTACGCGTTGCTGTTGGTGATCCCGGCGGTGTTGCCGCTGCCGGACAGCCAGGCACGGCTACTCGACAACCTGACCCTGTTCGCGCAGTTTTTGTTCTGGGGCATTTGGTGGCCGTTCGTGCTGCTGTCGATTGTGCTATTGGGCCGACTCTGGTGTGGCGTTTTGTGCCCGGAAGGCTCACTCAGCGAATGGGCCAGCCATTACGGCAAAGGTTTGGGTGTACCGCGCTGGTTGCGCTGGGGCGGCTGGCCAACCCTGGCGTTCTGCCTGACGACCCTCTACGGCCAATTGATCAGCGTCTATGACTACGCTCAAGCGGCGCTGTTGATTCTGGGCGGCTCGACCGTCGCCGCGGTCGTCGTCGGGCTGCTGTTCGCCCGGGGCAAGCGGGTCTGGTGCCGTTACCTGTGCCCGGTCAGCGGCGTCTTCGCCCTGCTTGCCCGTCTGGCGTCCGTGCATTTCCAGGTAGACGAACAACGCTGGATGGAAAACGCCGCACCGCGCCTGCCGCCGCCCAACTGCGCACCCTTGCTCGATATCCGTCGCATGCAAGGCGCCAGTGACTGTCATGCCTGCGGACGTTGCAGCGGCCAACGCGGCGCCGTTCAACTGATCGCCCGTTCCGGCAATCAGGAGATTCTTCACGCAACAGCGCAGACGCTGTCACCGTGGGACGCGCGCCTATTGCTGTTCGGTGTGATCGGTTTGGCGATGGGCGCCTTTCAGTGGACAGTCAGCCCATGGTTCGTCGTCCTCAAACAAACCCTCGCCGAATGGCTGGTCGAGCACGACCAACTCTGGGCGCTGCAAGACAACGCGCCCTGGTGGCTGCTCACCCATTACCCGCAGCTCAACGACAGCTTCAGCTGGCTCGACGGTTTCAGCATCGTCGCTTACTTGAGTTTGAGTTCGATGGTGTTGGGCACGGCGTTGATGATCCTTCTGCGCCTGACGGCGCGACTGGCGCAAGATCCTGCACTGTATTGGCCCCTGGCGCTGACACTGACGCCCTTGGGTGGGGCGGGATTGTTTCTCGGGCTGTCGGCCACGACGGTGAAATTGCTGCGCTACGAAGGTCTGCTGCTGGAATGGGTACAACCGGCCAGGGCCGGTCTGTTACTGGCCGCGATGGGCTGGAGCTTGTTGCTGGGATGGAAACGGCTTAACCGCGAAGGCCTTTCTCAGGTTCGTCGCTGCGCTGGCAGCACTTGCCTGTTACTCGCCATCGGCTTGGTAGGGTTCGGCTGGTGGTTGCAGTTCTGGGGCTGGTCCTGAGCGCCCTCATCCACAACCACCAGCCCGAATTACCTAGACCTTAAAACGCGCCACCGTCTGGTGCAGCGCCCCGGCCATCTGCGCCAAATCGTGACCCGCCGTGTGAGTATGCTGGGCCCCCAGCAAGACCTGCTCGGACAAGTTGCGAATCCCCATCAGATTACGATCCACCTCCCGCGCCACCAATGCCTGCTCTTCCGTCGCACTGGCAATCATCATGTTGCGCTCGTTGATCTGCGAGATTGACCGGGTGATCTCATCCAGTGCATCCCCCGAGCGTTGCGCCACTTCAAGGGTGGCCCGGACCAGGTTGCTGCTGCTTTGCATGGCCGTCACCGCATGGCCGGTATCGAGACGAATGTTGCCAATCATCTGCTCGATCTCCTGGGTGGACTCTTGAGTGCGATGCGCCAGGGCGCGCACTTCATCGGCGACCACGGCAAAACCGCGTCCGGCATCCCCGGCACGGGCCGCTTCAATGGCCGCGTTGAGGGCCAGCAGATTGGTCTGCTCGGCGATGCTGCGAATCACGTCCAGCACCTTGCTGATGTCCTGCACCCGGCCCGCCAGTTGCTCGATGCGTTGTGAGGTGTCGGTGACGCCATCGGCCAGTGCGCCGATTGAAACCACGGTTTCCTGAACCTGCTCACGCCCGCGTTGCGCGGTTTGCTCGGACTGCCGCGAGGCCTCGGAGGTGCTGACCGCATTGCGCGCCACTTCATCGACCGCAGCGGTCATCTGGTTCACTGCGGTGGCCGCCTGCTCGATCTCCAGCCCCTGCAATTGCAGGTTACTGCTGGTCTGGCTGCTGACCGCACTCAGTTCTTCGGAGGAACTGGCCACCTGGTCCACCGATGTCGCGATGTGCCTGACCATGGCATTCAGACTTTGCTGCATCTGATGCATGTTCATCATCACGCTGCCGCCAACACTTGAGTTCACGGGCACCTGAATCGTCAAATCGCCTTGAGCGATCTGACTCAAAAACCGTGCGGCATCATCCGGCTCGCCGCCCAATGGACGGGTCACACTGCGCGTGACGATCACCGCAGCAGCAATAACCAGCGCCACACAGAACAAAAACAACCCGAGCATATTGCGTCGGGCATCGCTGTACAGTTCCTGCGCAGACTGTTCCCGGTCGGCGAATATTTTCCCTTGCAGCGCCATCAACTGATCCAGGCTGCCATAAACCTCGCGCTCGGCCGGCACGACCTTTTGTTTCAGCTGTGCCATGGCATCATCGAAGGCACCTTGCCGGATCAACACCTGCACTTGAGTGAACGCCGCCACGTAGGCTTCGCGATTCTTCTTCAGCGCGGCATAAGCGGTTTTGCCCTCGGGCAAATAGAACAACGGCTCGAGCGTTTCGAGTGCCTGAGTGATCCGTTTCTTGGTGGTATCGATCGATTGCTGCACTTGCTGATTGTCTTTGTCGATCAGCAAATCACGGGTGTTCCTGGCGTTATCGCGCACGCCGGTGGCAATGACCATGATCGGATCGATCTTCGGCCAGTCCTGCTTGACGATGACCACTGCCTGATCTTTGAGCGTTGCCAGATCGTGCAACGCGTAAAATGCCATGCCCATCAATGCCAGCGGCGCGATTGCAAAACCGATGACGATACGTTGTGCTGTCGTTAATTTGGCCATATCAAATGCTCCCCGTTTGATACCTGCCGATTGGCAGCGCATTTGAAAACCTAATGGTGGATCTCACCGCTAAACGTTAAACCTCAGCCTCTGTTACCCCCGTAACACGAAGGCTGGAAACAACTCGCGCATGGCCTCCCACAGCTCTGGTAGCAAGGCTTGTGCCGAAACGCTTGGCAGCAGCGGATCGAACATCCGCTCGGTGCGAACCAACTGCACGGCGAAGCGCTTGACGCCGAGTTCGCTCAAGCGCTTGGCGAGGATCAGCAGACGCGCCGGCTCAAACAGATGCCAATGCACCGTGGTGCGGCATTCGTAGTCGACACCGCTGGCCAGCAGATGCTCAAGGCTGCGCCAGTTGGCCGTTCCGCTGCCCTCGACCCGGGTGATCGCCTGGCAATCCTCGGGCAACGCCTTGACATCGAAACCGACCCAATCGGCCCCGGTCAGTGCCTTGGCGAACGCTGCGGGCTTGATGCCGGCACTGTGCAAACCGATGCGAAATCCCATCGCCCGCACTTCATCCATCGCGCCGAGCAAACCGTCTTGCAAGGTGGGCTCTCCACCACTGAACACCACCGCATCGAGCAGGTCCTGACGCCGTTGCAGAAACGCCAATACCCGCCGCCAATCCACTTCGTCTGTGCCACGAGGCGGGATCAACTGCGGGTTATGGCAGTACCGACAACGCCAGGCGCAACCCTGGCAAAACAGCACGCAGGCGAGCTGTCCCGGATAGTCGATAGTGGTCAGGGGCACCATGCCCCCGACCCGAAGCGTTCGACTCATTGGCGCCCGGCCAGCGCCGCGCTTTCAGTGAAGTGCACCCGCTCGCGGTGCTCCGACTGTTTGCCCGGATTGAACGCCGACACAGGGCGGTGATAGCCCATCACCCGGGTCCAGACTTCGCAGCGTTGACGTTGAGCCTGGGGTAATGTTTGCGATGCAGTCATGGTGAAGCTCCTTGCAGTTGAGTGGATCTAAATCAATGAACGGTGCCGAGTTTCTGTTCTTTCAGCAGCAGGACCTCGTCGCACTTGGGGCAGAACTCATGTTCGCCATCCAGATAGCCGTGCACCGGGCAGATGGAGAATGTCGGGGTCACGGTCAGGTACGGCAGGCGGAAGCGGCCAAGGGCTTTGCGCACCAGTTGCTTGCAGGCCTCGGTCGACGAAATCCGCTCGGCCATGTACAGGTGCAAGACCGTGCCGCCGGTGTATTTGCATTGCAGCTCGTCTTGAAGTTCCAGCGCCTCGAAGGGGTCTTCGGTGTAGCCCACGGGCAGTTGCGAGGAGTTGGTGTAATACGGTGCTTGCGGGCTGCCGGCCTGCAGGATGTCGGGGTAGCGCTTGAGGTCTTCCTTGGCGAAGCGGTAGGTCGTGCCCTCGGCCGGCGTCGCTTCGAGGTTGTACATGTGGCCGGTTTCTTCCTGGAAACGCAGCAACGTGGCGCGTACATGATCGAGCATGTTCAGGGCAAACTGCCGGCCGAGCTCGGTGTGCATGCCCTCCTCGTCGCCGGTGAAATTGCGCAGCATTTCATGCATACCGTTGAGGCCGATGGTCGAGAAGTGGTTACGCAGGGTTCCGAGGTAGCGCTTGGTGTACGGGTACAAACCGGCATCCATATGGTGCTGAATGACTTTGCGCTTGACCTCCAGGCTCTCCATCGCCAGATCCATCAGCATGTCCAGACGCTTGAGCAAACCGCTGGTATCGCCCTTGAACACATAGCCCAGACGCGCGCAGTTGATAGTCACCACGCCGAGCGATCCGGTCTGTTCCGCCGAGCCGAACAAACCGCCGCCACGCTTGAGCAACTCGCGAACATCCAGCTGCAAGCGGCAGCACATCGAGCGCACCTGATTGGGTTGCAGGTCCGAATTGAGGAAGTTCTGGAAATACGGCAGGCCGTAACGCGCAGTCATCTCGAACAGGCGGTCGGCATTTTCACTGTCCCACGGAAAGTCATGGGTGATGTTGTAGGTCGGGATCGGAAAGGTGAATACCCGCCCTTTCGCATCGCCGGCCTGCATCACCTCGATGTAGGCGCGATTGAGCAGCTCCATTTCGACTTGCAGGTCGCCATAGGCAAACGGCATCTCCTCACCGCCGATGACGGGTATCTGCTCACGCAAATCCTGCGGGCATACCCAGTCGAAGGTCAGGTTAGTGAACGGCGTTTGAGTGCCCCAGCGCGAGGGCACGTTGAGGTTATAAATGAACTCCTGAATCGCCTGGCGCACCTCCTGAAAGCTCAGTTGATCCTTGCGCACATAGGGCGCCAGGTAGGTGTCGAACGAGCTGAACGCCTGGGCGCCGGCCCATTCGTTTTGCAGCGTGCCGAGGAAATTCACCATCTGCCCCAAGGCACTGCTCAAGTGCTTCGGCGGACCGGCTTCGACACGCCCCGGTACACCGTTGAGCCCTTCGTGCAACAGGGTGCGCAGCGACCAGCCGGCGCAGTAACCGGCGAGCATGTCGAGGTCGTGCACATGCAAATCCGCCTCGCGGTGGGCCTGGCCGATGGCCTCGCTGTACACCTCGTCCAGCCAGTAGTTGGCGGTGACCTTGCCCGACACGTTCAACACCAGTCCGCCCAATGAGTAACCCTGATTGGCGTTGGCCTGGACCCGCCAGTCTTCACGGTCCAGGTATTCGTTCATCGAAGTTGCCACTTCGACCATGGTCCGGCGATCGCGGCGCAAGCGTCCGTGCTGTTCGCGGTAGACGATGTAGGCCCGCATGGCGAGGAAAAAACCGGCATCCATCAACACCCGTTCAACACGGTCCTGGATTTGCTCGACATGCAGCCTCGGCAACCCTTCCAGTCTGGCCAAAACCGCCTGAAGCAAGCCTTCAACCTCAACCTCGCCGTACTCCCCCGTCGCCTTGCCGGCGGCGATCAATGCCTGACGGATTTTGTCGGCATCGAAGGCAACCTGACTGCCATCGCGTTTGTGCAAGCGGTTACATCCTACTGCGATCAGCGTGCTCTGCATTTGGCCTCCAGACACTACATATAGACTTAAATAAACTTAAAACCACAACATGCAGTGAAGGCTACGGACAAAGTGCTGTTCTGCAATTGATCGATATCAAGATTTTCCGGCGAAAAAAACCGCCCCAGATGCGGGGCGGATAAAAAACTCTTTGATCAGCGAAGATCCAATGTGGGAGCGAGCTTGCTCCGGGCGGCGTTCCGACGATAGCGGTAGAACAGTCGGCATTAAAGTTGAAGGTGCTGGCGTCATCGTCGGAACGCCGCCCGGAGCAAGCTCGCTCCCACATTGGAATTGCAGTGATTTACAGATTGGTTCAACCACCACTCATGTTCATGAACCGCACAATCTGCACCTCCCCGTCGGGGCTGAAATCATGGCGCAGTGGCTTGCCGCGCAGGGCCTTCTGCACCGCGTTGACCACCGGTTGGTCATCCAGCGGGTATCGCCGCAGCAATCCGCGTAAATCCAGCGCATCGTCCTGACCCAAACAGAGCAACAGCTTCCCTTCAACAGTCATCCGCACCCGATTGCAGCTGCCGCAAAAATTGTGGCTGTTGGGCGAAATGAAGCCGATCCGGGTCTCGGGATGGCGTTCCAGACGCACATAGCGCGCCGGTCCGCCGCTGTTTTCGGTGCTGTCGAGCAACCGATGCTGGCTGGCGATCAGCGTGCGCACTTCGTCGCTGGAACAGAACGATTCGCCCCGGGAACGACCGACGTCGCCCAAAGGCATTTCTTCGATAAAACTGATGTCGATGCGCTGGTCGATGGCGTACTGCACCAACGCCGGGACTTCATCGAAGTTGCGCCCCTTCATCACCACGCAGTTGAGCTTGATCCGCTCGAACCCCGCGTCCCGCGCCGCTTCAATGCCGTTGAGCACCTGATCGAGGTCGCCGTTACGGGTGATCGCCCGAAACTTCTGCCCGTCCAGGCTATCGAGGCTGATGTTCATCCGCTTGACCCCAGCGTCGACCAACGGCCGGGCCAAACGGCCCAGTTGCGAGCCGTTGCTGGTCATCACCAGTTCGCGCAAACCGGGCAAGGCGGCGATGTTGCGGCACAGTCCGACAATGCCGGGACGGATCAGCGGCTCGCCGCCGGTCAGACGGATTTTGCGTACACCCAGGCCAACGAACAACGTTGCCAAACGCTGCAATTCCTCCAGCGTGAGCACCTGCTGCCGCGGCAGGAACGTCATGTTTTTCGCCATGCAGTACACACAGCGAAAATCACAGCGGTCCGTCACCGACATCCGCAGATAATCGATCTGCCGCCCAAAACCATCCTGCATCACAGCGTTCATCACTTCTCCCGGTTTGCCCAAGGCTCACTGCACCAGCGGTGAGTCGGCGCCCTGCAAGTGGATGCCACGGATATCGGCTGCACCGATCAGGGTTTGCAGGTATTGCACCAGCGCTTTCTGCCAGACGCCTTGCTGCAACTGTGTGCGGATCGCCGTCGACACCACTTCATAGGGCAACGGCATGCCTTCGATTCGCTGATCGACACTGACCACATGCCAGCCGTAACGACTTTCCAGCGGTTTGCTGGCCAGGCCCGGTGCCAGGGTGAACAGCTGACGCTCCAGTTCGGGCACAGTCTGGCCCTTGCTGATCTGTCCCAAAGAACCACCCTGAGCTTTCGACGGACAGGCCGAATATTTCACGGCCAGCTCAGCGAAACTGCCGGGAAACTCATCCAGTTGCTGCAGCAGGACTTCGGCTTGACCCTGCGCAAGCTCGCGGGCCTCGACATCGTCCGGTGCACATTCGAGCAGGATGTGCCGCACCGCCAGCAACGGCGCGCTGTGGAAGCGCCCGCGATTATTTTCGTAGTAACGCAGACTCGACTCCTCGTCGCACTGAGGCACTTTCACCTCACGTTCGAGCAGCAAGCGAGTGGCCGCTTCTTCTTCGTTCTCACCGGCGCCGATTTCCAGCGACACACCGAGTTCGGTGATGCGCTGCTGCAACAACTCGCGGATCACCAGCGCCCGGGCGGCCAGATAGACCGCCTCTTCGCGGCTTTCGGCCGGGTGATATTGCAGCTCCTGGGCCATCGCTTCCGAGGTGATCGACACCTCGTTGACGCTGATGATCGGCCACTCCTGTTCACTGCTGGCGATCAACTGCGCCGGGGCGTCATCGGCCCCTGCGGGCTCAACCGGCAGGGCTTCAAACTGCGCCTGTGCGACCGGCGCGATGTCGAGAACGTCCTCGGCTTTTTTTGAAGAACCGCAGCCACCGCTGCCCCCGTTACCACCACCACATCCACATCCACCTGACATGATTGTCTCCTCAGTACTTCTGACGAACGATTTGATAACGACGCCCCAGGTACCAGATCGGTGCACTGATCATGTGTACGAGACGGGTGAAGGGGAACAGGACAAACAGGGTCAAACCGAGAAACACATGCAACTTGTAAATCAGTCCGACCGGCGCGATGGCCGCCGCTGCTTCCACCGGACGCAACAGCACGGTGTTCTGCGCCCAATCGGCGAGCATCACCATCACCGAGCCGTCCATGTGCCCGGTAGACGCGACGATGGTCAGCAGGCCGAGCAGCAACTGCGCGAGCAACACCAGCAGCACCAGGATGTCCGAAGGACTGGAGGTGGCACGTACCCGAGGATTACTGAGCCGCCGGTTAACCAGCATCAGCAAGCCAATCAGGCACAACAGACCGAAGAGCCCGCCCGAAACCATTGCCAGCAACTGCTTGTTCTCAGTGCTGATCACGTGGTGATAAATCGACGCCGGGGTCAGCAGGCCGACGAAATGCCCGGCCAGCACGAACAACACACCGATGTGGAAGAAGTTGCTCGCCACGCGCATGCCGCGCTGATTGAGCATCTGGCTGGAGCCCGCCTTCCAGGTGTACTGCGACAGATCGAAGCGCGCCCAACTGCCAATCAGGCAAATCGCCAGGGCGACGTAGGGATAGACCCCGAACAACAACAGGTTCCATTTAGACATTGCCTACCTCCTTGGCTGGCACGGCGGCCAACCCTTCATGCTGAAAATCCACCCAGTGCAACGGCACCGCGCTTTCCTCACGGGCCTTGCCCGGTGCGCTTGGCAGCGAACTGCAACGGTCCTGCTGTTCAGCCTGGAGGAAGTCCACGGCCTCCTCTTCCCAGATCTTGTCGAGGGCTTCGAGGGAGTCGTCGCGAGGTTCCGCCGCGACCTGCGCCCGCAGGTCGGCGACCACTTGATGCGGCTCGGCCCCGGCAATTTGCAGCAGCGCCCGGAAGCAGCTGGCATAGGCGCTTTCGCGCTCTTCCAGACGTGCAGCGAGCAAGGCCAGCAAATGCGAAACATCCGCCAGGCCCTCGCGGGCCTCGATGTCTTCGCGGGTGGAGAGGAACTCCAGGTACAGCGGGATGTAATCGGGCAGCTCTTTGACGCCGATGGCAAAACCGGCTTCTTCGTATTGCGCCATCATGTCGACCATCGCCTGACCACGGTCGCGGGATTCACCGTGCACATGTTCAAACAGCAGCAGCGACAGCGAGCGCCCACGACCGAACAGCGCACCGTAGTGCTCCTGCCCGTCCATCAGGTCATTGGCACAGATCAGCTCGAGCAATTCGAACAACGCACCGCGCTGCGTCGGGCTGATTTCCCGCGACTGGATGATCGCTTGCTCCAGTTCGTCGCGACCACCAATCAGTGTTTCGGTCGGGTAATCGAGCAGCAACGAAATCACTTTGAGAATTTGCATGCTCATTCCTCCCACAACTGGACGGTTTTCAGAATGTCGCGGCGGTTGGCTTTCTTGGCGCCGAACATGTTGGTGTCGGAACTGCCGCTACAGCCGCTGCCGAAACTGAAACCACACCCGGAGCGCTCTGCGAAGGCGTCGCTCATGGCGTCTTCACGGTGGGCACTCGGCACCACGAAACGGTCTTCATAGTTGGCGATCGCCAGGTAGCGATACATCTCCTCGACCTGGGTCACGCTAAGGCCGACATCCGCCAGCACTTGCAGATCCTGGACGCCGTCGACTTGCTCGGAACGTTTGTAGGCGCGCATCGCCAGCAAGCGTTTAAGCGCACGCTTGACCGGCTTTTCATCGCCCGCGGTCAACAGGTTCGTCAGGTACTTCAGTGGAATACGCAGGCTGTCGACGTCAGGGATCACCCCGTTCATACCGACGGTGCCGGCAGTGGCGGCGTTCTGGATCGGCGACAGTGGCGGTACATACCAAACCATCGGCAAGGTGCGGTATTCCGGGTGCAGCGGCAGTGCCAGTTTCCAGTCCACGGCCATTTTGTAGACCGGCGAACGTTGCGCCGAATCGATCACCGATTGCGGTACGCCATCGGCCAGGGCCTGGCGAATCACCCCCGGGTCATTTGGATCGAGGAAGATCTCCAGCTGTTTCTCGTACAGGTCCTGCTCATTGGCGGTGCTCGCCACTTCGCTGATGCGGTCGGCGTCATACAGCAGCACACCGAGGTAGCGGATGCGCCCAACGCAGGTTTCCGCGCAAACGGTCGGCATCCCGGCTTCGATACGCGGGTAGCAGAAGATGCATTTCTCGGACTTGCCGCTTTTCCAGTTGAAATAGATCTTCTTGTACGGGCAGCCGCTGATGCACATCCGCCAGCCACGGCATTTCTCCTGGTCAATCAGGACGATGCCGTCTTCTTCACGCTTGTAAATCGCCCCGCTCGGGCAAGCCGCTGCGCACGTCGGGTTGAGGCAGTGCTCACACAGGCGCGGCAAATACATCATGAAAGTGTTTTCGTACTCGCCGTAAATGTCCGCCTGGATCTTGTCGAAGTTCTTGTCCTTGCGACGTTTAGCGAATTCGGTGCCGAGGATTTCTTCCCAGTTCGGGCCCCACTCGATTTTCTCCATGCGCTTGCCGGAGATCAGCGAACGCGGGCGCGCGGTAGGTTGATGCTCGCCCAGCGGCGCGGTGTGCAGGTGCTGGTAATCGAAGTCGAACGGTTCGTAGTAGTCGTCGAGGCTCGGCAGATCCGGGTTAGCGAAAATGTTCGCCAACACGCGGAATTTACCGCCGATGCGCGGGTTGATCGTGCCGTTGGCATTGCGGATCCAGCCACCCTTCCACTTGTCCTGGTTTTCCCATTCTTTCGGGTAGCCGATCCCGGGTTTCGATTCGACATTGTTGAACCAGGCGTATTCCATGCCTTCGCGGCTGGTCCAGACGTTTTTGCAGGTGATCGAACAGGTGTGGCAACCGATGCATTTGTCCAGGTTCAGAACCATGCCGATTTGTGAGCGAATCTTCATCTCAGTTCTCCTCGATATCGGTCGGCAGTGGACGCGGCAGGTCATCGCCACTTGAACCATCGAGCCAGTCGACTTTGGACATTTTGCGCACCACGACGAATTCGTCACGGTTGCAACCGACGGTGCCGTAATAGTTGAAACCGTAGGCCTGCTGGGCATAGCCGCCGATCATGTGGGTCGGTTTGAGCACTACCCGGGTGACCGAGTTGTGGTGACCGCCACGGGTCTTGGTGGTTTCCGAACCGGGCACGTTCACGATCCGTTCCTGGGCGTGGTACATCATCACCATGCCGTCCTTGACCCGTTGGCTGACCACCGCACGGGCAGTCAGTGCACCGTTGATGTTGAAGCACTCGATCCAGTCGTTGTCCTCGATACCGGCGCGTTTTGCGTCGTTCTCCGAGAGCCAGACAATCGGCCCGCCACGGCTGAGGGTGAGCATCAGCAAGTTGTCGCTGTAGGTGCTGTGGATGCCCCATTTCTGGTGTGGCGTGATCCAGTTCAGGACGATTTCGATCTCGCCATTGCTGCGCTTGCCTTTCACCCCTTCGATGGTGCGGGTGTTGACCGGCGGCCGATAACTCATCAGTTGCTCGCCGAACGCCTGCATCCACGGGTGATCCTGGTAGAACTGCTGGCGACCGGTGATGGTGCGCCATGGAATCCCTTCGTGAACGTTGGTGTAACCGGCGTTGTAGCTGACGTGATCGTCTTCGAGCCCCGACCAGGTCGGGCTGGAAATGATCTTGCGTGGCTGTGCCTGAATGTCGCGGAAACGGATGGCCTCGTGGGCCTTGGACAGCGCCAGGTGGCTGTGATCGATGCCGGTGAATTCCGACAGCGCGGCCCAGGCTTTGACGGCGACCTGGCCGTTGGTTTCCGGTGCCAGGGACAGAATCACTTCAGCGGCGTCGATGGCCGTGTCGATTTTCGGACGGCCGTGACTGATGCCGGCATCGCCTTCATTGTGATTGAGTTCACCGAGGAATTTCACTTCGTCTTCGGTGTTCCAGTTGATGCCTTTGCCGCCGTTGCCGTGTTTCTCCAGCAATGGCCCGAGGGACGAGAACTGTTTGTAGATGTTCGGGTAGTCACGCTCGACCACGTGCAGGTTCGGTGCGTTTTTACCCGGCACCGGTGCCACGCCGTCGCTTTTCCAGTCGGTGCCGCCAAAGGGTTGGGCCAGTTCGCCGACGCTGTCGTGCATCAGCGGGATGGTCACCAGGTCCTTCTCAACGCCCAGATGCCCTTCGGACATGCTGGAAAACGCCTTGGCGATGCCTTTGTAGATTTCCCAGTCGGAACGCGATTCCCACGCCGGGTCGATGGCCGCCGACAATGGGTGAATGAACGGGTGCATGTCCGAGGTGTTCATGTCGTCTTTTTCGTACCAGGTTGCGGTCGGCAACACGATGTCGGAATAGACGCAGGTCGAGGACATGCGGAAGTCCAGCGTGGTGACCAGATCGAGCTTGCCGATGGCGCCCTCGTCCACCCATTCAGCTTCTTCGGGTTTGCAGTCGCCGACCTGGCCGATGTCTTCGTTCATCACACCGTTTTTGGTGCCCAGCAGGTACTTGAGCATGTACTCGTGGCCCTTGCCCGAGGAGCCCAGCAGGTTGGAACGCCAGATGAACATGTTGCGCGGGAAGTTGACCGGGCTGTCCGGCTGTTCGCAGGAGAAGCGCAGCGAACCGTCCTGCAGCGACTTGACCACGTAATCTTTCGGGTCCATGCCGGCCGCAGCCGCGTCGCGGCAAATGTGCAAGGGGTTAGTGTTGAGTTGCGGTGCGCTGGGCAACCAGCCGGCGCGTTCGGCGCGGATGTTGTAGTCCAGGGCATGCTCAGGGAATTGTGATTTATCGGCCAATGGCGAGAGCACGTCGTGCATGCTCATTTTCTCGTGACGCCACTGCGAACTGTGGGCGTAGAAGAAACTGGTGCCGTTCATTTGGCGAGGCGGACGGTTCCAGTCCAGGCCGAACGCCAGGGGCAGCCAGCCGCATTGCGGACGGAGTTTTTCCTGACCAACGTAATGCGCCCAACCGCCACCGGTCTGACCGACACACCCGCAGAGCATGAGCATGTTGATCAGCCCGCGGTAGTTCATGTCCATGTGGTACCAGTGGTTCATCGCCGCGCCGACGATGATCATCGAGCGACCCTTGGTCTTGTCGGCGTTATCGGCGAACTCACGGGCAATCTGGATGGCTTTCTCGCGGCTGACGCCGGTGATCTGCTCCTGCCACGCCGGAGTGCCGGGCACCGAGGCGTCGTCGTAATCCTTGGCGACGTTTTCGCCGCCGAGGCCGCGATCGATCGCCAGGTTGGCGGCCGACAGGTCGAACACGGTGGCGACTTTGGCCACGCTGCCGTCTGCCAGCACCACGTTATGCACCGGTACGCGGCGGTATTGCACGGCTTCGCCGGCCACGTGCTGAAAGTGCTCGTGGGACTCGCCGGCAAAATACGGGAACGCCACTTCGGCGACGTCATCGCCGATCAGGCTCAGTTTCAGATCGATCTCACGGCCTTCGCCGCCTTCACGAGGCAGGATGTTCCACTTGCCCTTCTCGCCCCAGCGATAGCCGATGGAACCCTGAGGGGACACCAGTTCGCCGCTGACATCGAGGGCGATGGTTTTCCATTCCGGGTTGTTTTCCTGGCCGAGGTTGTCGGTCAGGTCACTGGCGCGCAGGAAGCGGTCCGGCTGGTAACCGGCGCCTGGTGCCTTGTCGACCATTTGCATGAGCAGCACCAGCACCGGCAAATCGGTGAAGCGCTTGGCGTAGTCGGTGAAATAGGCGCTCGGTTTGTCCAGGTGAAATTCTTTGAAGATCACATGGTTGAACGCCTGGGCCAGCGCCGCATCGGTGCCTTGTTTAGGGTTCAGCCACAGGTCGGTGAGCTTGGCGACTTCCGAGTAATCCGGGGTGATCGCGACCGTCTTGGTGCCCTTGTAACGGACTTCGGTAAAGAAGTGCGCGTCGGGGGTACGGGTCTGCGGGACGTTGGAGCCCCAGGCAATGATGTAGTTGGAGTTGTACCAGTCGGCCGATTCCGGCACGTCGGTCTGCTCGCCCCAGACCATCGGCGAGGCCGGTGGCAAGTCGCAGTACCAGTCATAAAAGCTCAGGCAGGCGCCGCCAATCAGCGACAGGTAACGCGAACCTGCGGCATAGCTGACCATCGACATGGCCGGGATCGGCGAGAAGCCGACGATGCGGTCAGGGCCGTACTGCTTGATCGTATAGACGTTTGCGGCAGCGATGATCTCGTTGACTTCCTCCCAGTTGGAGCGAATGAAGCCACCCATGCCGCGCTTGCTTTTATAGGAGTCGGCCTTGACCTTGTCCTCGACAATGCTGGCCCAGGCTTCCACCGGCGCCATGGTTTGCCGCGCATCGCGCCAGAGCTTGAGCAACGGCTTGCGGATTTTCGGGTACTTGAGCCGGTTGGCGCTGTAGATGTACCAGCTGTAACTGGCACCACGCGGGCAGCCACGGGGCTCATGGTTCGGCAGATCGTTACGGGTACGCGGGTAGTCGGTCTGCTGGGTTTCCCAGGTGATCAGGCCGTTCTTGACGTAGATCTTCCACGAGCAGGAGCCGGTGCAGTTCACCCCGTGGGTGGAACGCACGATCTTGTCGTACTGCCAGCGTGAACGGTAGACGTTTTCCCAGTCGCGAGACTCTTTGCGGGTCTCGCCATGACCGTCGGAAAACTCGTTTTGCTTGCGATTGAAAAACTTCAGTTGATCCAGTAAATGACTCACGGTGTAGTCCTCTCAGGCTTGCTGCGGGGTTCTGTGCCCCGCCCACGCAATGGTTGGATTCGGGTCGTCTTAGCAGGGTGTCGCGGCGCCTTTGCGCGCGTACCACCACCAGGTCACCACGATGCAGCTCAGGTAAAAGCCGACGAACATGTAGAAGGCCATCTCCGGGCCGCCGGTCTGGGCCATCGAAGTGCCGAAGGATTTGGGAATGAAGAACGCACCGAAGGCGCCCATGGCCGAACTGAAGCCCAGGACCGCGGCTGACTCTTTGCCGGCATTTTTCAGCGCTTGTTCACGCACGGCGGGTGGTTTGCCGGCCGAGTCTTTTTCGTGCTGGGTGCGGAAGATCACCGGGATCATGCGGAAGGTGGAGCCGTTGCCGATGCCGGTGGTAATGAACAGCAGCATGAACATGCCGAGATAGCCGTAGAAGTTGCCGGGCTCACCGTTCTGCGGCAGGAAGTGCATGACGCCGAAGACCATCACGATCATCGCCACGAAGTTCCACAAGGTCACTTTCGCGCCGCCGAGCTTGTCCGCCAGCCAGCCGCCCAAAGGACGGACCAAAGCGCCAACCAACGGCCCGAGAAACGCGAATTTCAAGGCAATGACATCAGGGAACGAGGTTTTGATCAGCAACGGAAACGCGGCGGAGAAACCGATGAACGAACCGAAGGTCGCCAGGTACAACCAGCACATCAGCCAGTTGTGTTTGCGTTTGAAGATGACGGCCTGCTCGCTGAAAGAAGCGCGGGCACTGGACAAGTCATTCATGCCGAACCAGGCCAGCACCGTCACCAGGACAATAAACGGCACCCAGATGAAACCGGCGTTCTGCAACCACAACTGACCGCCGTCCGGCAGCGCTTGCGGCGAGCCGCCCATGAAACCGAACACACCGAAGGTAATCACCAGCGGCACACAGAACTGCATCACCGAAACGCCCAGGTTACCCAGCCCGGCATTGAGGCCAAGGGCTGTGCCCTGTTGCGACTTAGGATAGAAGAAGCTGATGTTGGACATGCTCGAGGCGAAGTTGCCGCCGCCGAAACCGCAAAGCAAGGCAATCAACACGAACACGCTGTAGGAGGTGCTCGGGTCCTGCACGGCGAAGCCCATCCAGATAGAGGGCAACAACAGTGACGCGGTGCTCAGGGCGGTCCAGCGACGGCCACCGAAGATCGGCACCATAAAGGAATAGAAGACGCGCAACGTCGCCCCGGACAGCCCCGGCAACGCCGCCAGCCAGAACAGCTGGTCGGTAGTGAAGGTGAAGCCGATGGCGTTCAGACGCACGATCACCGTGCTCCAGACCATCCACACCGCAAAGGCCAGCAGCAGCGCAGGAATGGAAATCCACAAGTTGCGCGTGGCGGTCTGTTTGCCGCTACGTCCCCAGAATGCTGGGTCCTCGGGGCGCCAGTCATGAATGACCGGGCCTTTGTCAGGCTTTTGCAGAACGGACATGTTCTTCTCCTAGGGCAATGCTGGAAATCGGGGACGGGGTCAGCAGCGGCGCTTTACCCAGCACCGCGCTTTTGCGTATTTCGCTGAAGTACATCCAGGTGAGGGAGACCCAGACCACGCCGTACATCAACATGAAGCAGGAAGAGCGCACGCCGGTGAGGTCCACCAGGGCGCCGAACAGGATTGGCAGCACGAACCCGCCCAGGCCACCGGCAAGGCCGACGATGCCGGACACCGCGCCCATGTTTTTCGGGTAGTCGTTGGCGATGTACTTGAAGACCGAGGCTTTGCCGAACGCGAAGGCGATGCCCATGACGAACAGCAGCACGGTGAACAGCGCGGGATTGAGGCCGATGTGGAAATCCACCGGGCCGTTGATCGTTTGCACTTGCAGTTGGGTCTGGGGGTACGAGAGCAGGAACAGGCAGATCCAGCTGACCCACAACACCCACCAGGTCACGCTTTGCGCACCCCAGCGATCCGACATCCAGCCGCCGACGGCACGCAACACACCACCGGGCAGGGAAAAACACGCCGCCAGCAGCGCCGCGCTTTGCAGGCTGAAACCGTATTCCTGCACGTAGTACTTGGTCATCCACAGCGCGAGGGCGACATAACCACCGAAGACGATCGAGTAGTACTGGCAGTAGCGCCACACCGCCGGGTCCTTCAGCGAGCTGAGTTGCTCACGCAAACTGGCGCCGGTGGCACTGCGGTGGTCCTTGTTTTCGGCACTGAGGAACCAGAACAACAGCGCAGTAATAAAGAGGATCGCGCTGAAGACTTTCGGCACCAGCTGCCAGCTGCCGGCGGCGATCAGCGCCGGGGCGAGAAACTTGGTCACCGCGGCCCCGGCGTTACCGGCGCCGAAGATGCCCATCGCAAAGCCCTGATTCTCCTTGTCGAACCATTTGGCGACGTAGGCAATCCCCACCGAGAACGAGCCGCCGGCCAGGCCGACGAACAAGCCCAGCACCAGGAACTGCCAGTAGGCAGTGGCGTGACTGATCAGGTACAGCGGCGTCACGCAGGCCAGCATCAGCAGGAAGAACACGCTGCGCCCGCCAAAACGGTCGGTCAGCAGGCCCAGCGGCAAACGCACCAGCGAGCCGGTCAGGACCGGGGTCGCGGCCAGCAGGCCGAACTGGGTTTCGTTTAGCTGGAGCAGGTCCTTGATCGGCACCCCGAGCACGGCAAACATCATCCAGACCATGAAACAGACAGTGAAGGCCAGTGTGCTCATGCCCAGCACCAAGCCTTGTCGTACACGCGGTGGGTTCACAAATGCTCTCCAATCAATTAGCCATGGCGGCAGACTAGAGAGGCGAACCCCGCAAAAACTTGATCCATGTCAACGAAGCCCCAGGGGGCATAGGCCTATGCTTGTGCGGTCTACCTCTAAGGAGGTAGTACAGGAAAACCCTAAAACCGGCGGTTTATCAGCGTCTTAAGGTTTCCTGCCAAGGTTTTTGCTGACAAGGATCAGTCGACAACTCTTTAGAGGTAGCGCGCCCGGGATCGGCGGCAAAACCCCACCCTGGAGCTGCACATGCTCTGTTTTCCTGTCTTTCTCCGAGACCTGCGCTGATGATCCGCTGGTTGCGCAGCTCCCTGCCCGCTCGCGCCGGGCTGGCGGTGATCCTGATCGCCGTGCTCGCCCTCGCCAGTTCGTTGAGCGCCGGACTGATCGCCTGGTTCAGCCAAGGCGATGCGGCCGCCATCAACACCGCAGGCTCGGTGCGCATGGAGACTTACCACCTGAGCTGGAAACTGGCCGCGGGTGCAACCGGCGAAGAAATCATCGCCATCACCGACAGCCTGCAAACCCGTCTCACCAGCCAGTCGCTCAAGGCTGTGCTGGAAGATGGCCCGACCGCCGCCCTGCAAATCAGCTATGGGCAAATCCAGCAACACTGGAACGAGGATTTGCGTCCGGCACTGGAGCGCGGTGATGCCGCCTATTTTCAAGGCCAGGCCCTGCCCTTCATTGAACAACTGAACCAGTTCGTCAACCTGTTACAGCGCCAAAGCGAACAGAAGCAAGGCTGGCAACAGGTGATCCAGGGCCTGGCCCTGTTCACCACCCTGTTCGTGCTGCTGATTGGGCTCTACGAATTGCAGTACGGGGTCGTCATGCCCTTGAAAGAGTTGGTGGATGCGACCCAGCGCTTTCGTCGCGGCGATTTCAAGGTGCGGGTCAACCATCAGTCCCAAGACGAACTGGGCCAGTTGGCCATGAGCTTCAACGCCATGGCCGAGACGATCGAAGACTCGCATCGCACCCTTGAGAGTCAGGTCCAGCAAAAAACCCTGAACCTGCAACAAGCCAATGCCGCCCTCGAGTTGCTGTACCAAAGCAGTCGAAGCCTGGCCACTCGCCTGGCCAATGCCGAAGGGTTGGATGAGTTGATCCGACGCTTCCAGCAGCGCCTGCCCGGCTTGCGCCTGTCGCTGTGTCTGCAAGGGCAATTGCAAGCACCGGCCCAGCAGTTGCTCGCCCTCCACGGTGCGAACATCCGGGAAGTCTGCGCCAGCAGCGATTGCGCCACGTGTCAGAAGCACCATAAAGCCAGCCCGCAAACCTTCAGCATCAGCAATCAGGGCAGCGAACTGGGTGAACTCAAGGCGCATTTTGTCGACGGGCACCCGACGCAAGCCTGGGAAACCCAACTGATCCAGGCCTTGGCCAACCTGATCGGCACCTCGCTCTCGCTCAAGCGTCAACGGGAACAGGATCATCGCCTGCTGCTGCTCGACGAGCGCACGATCATTGCCCGCGAACTGCACGACTCACTGGCCCAGGCCCTGTCCTACATGAAGCTGCAAGTCAGCCGCCTGCAGACCCTGATGCGTCGTGGCGAACCGGTCGAAACCCTGGAAAACGTCACCGCCGAATTGCGCGAAGGGCTGAACAATGCCTACCGTCAGTTACGCGAGTTGCTGACCACTTTTCGCCTGCAGATTCACGATGCGGGACTGGTGCAGGAGCTCAAGGACACCGCCGAGGAGTTTTCCCGGCGCGGGGAATTCCAGGTACACCTGCACGTCGACGCGCTGGCCTTTCAGTTATCGGCCAGCGAGCAAATCCACATCTTGCAGATCACCCGCGAAGCGCTCTCCAACTGCCTGCGCCACGCCCACGCGCAAAACGCCTGGCTGCAACTGCGTCAGGACGGTGAAACCGTCAGGCTCATCGTCGAAGACGACGGGCGTGGCTTCAGCGGCGACGTCGACCAGCGCGAACACCACGGCCTGAAAATCATGGATGAGCGGGCCCGCAGCTTGCGCGGTCAACTCGAAATAGTGTCCAGGGAGCCGCAAGGCACCCGCGTCCAACTGGAATTCCAACCGGAGTTTCTCGGGCAGCAAACAGAAGGTAGCGTCACATGAACCCGTCCCTGCAACACACCATACTGCTGGTCGACGACCACCCGATGATGCGTCACGGCATCCGGCAGATGCTCGAGCTCGAAGACGATTTCCTGATCGTCGGTGAAGCCAGCAACGGTGAAGAAGCGCTCGGACTGATCGAGCCGCTGCAACCGGACCTGGTGTTGCTCGACAACAACATGCCGCTGATGAATGGCATTGAAACCCTGCGCCAATTACGGGCGATGCACTACACCGGCAAGGTGCTGCTGTTTACGGTCTCGGATGCCGAAGACGATATTCGCGATGCACTGCGCCTGGATGCCGACGGCTACCTGCTCAAGGACATGGAGCCCGAACTGTTGATTCAGTACATCCGCAATGCCTTGAACGGCGAATTGGTGATCAGCCCGGGGCTGACCCAAGTCATGGCCCAGGCGCTGCGCTCACCGCAGCGTCAGACCGTGGTGGAACTGACCGAGCGTGAACGCCAGGTGTTGAAAACCATCGCCAGCGGCTTCAGCAACAAGGTCATCGGGCACAAGCTGGGCATCACCGAAGGCACGGTCAAGGTTCACGTGAAAAACCTGCTGCACAAACTCGGTTTGCGCTCGCGGGTCGAGGCGGCGGTGTGGGCCATGGAGCACTTGCGCAATGCAGGCTGAGGGGCATGCCTCTTTGGAGGTAGGCCGGCAGAGGCATAGGTCATCCGGCCGGCGCTCTCTACTATGAGCGTCAGCGGAGGTACGCCATGCTGACCCACCCTTCCATCGTTTTAACGCTGCGTCGTCACCATCTGTTCAGCCAACTGCCGGAGAAAATCTTCGAGGAAGTCTGCGGCCTGGCGATGCTCAAGCGCCTGAGCTGTCACAGCACGCTCATGCACCAAGGGGATCCGGCCAAGCGCTTTTTCCTGCTGGTCAGCGGCCAGATCAAGTTGTACCGGCTTACCGGCGAAGGTCAGGAAAACCTGGTGGAGATCATTCAGCCCGGCCAGACGTTTGCCGAAGCCTTGCTGTTCAGCCAGGCCCGTCTCTACCCGGTGAGCGCCACGGCGCTGAAGGACAGCGTGCTGGTGAGTATCGAAGGCAGCCATTACCGCAACGCCCTGGAAGACCAGCCGAAAGTCTGCCTGGCGATCCTGGCGAGCATGAGTGTGCACTTGCACCTGCGTCTGCGGGACATCGACACCTTGACCATGGCCAGCGCGAGCCGGCGGGTGATCAATTTTCTGTTCCAGGAGCGCAACCCGGTCAGCGGTTTGATTGTCTTGCAGGTGTCCAAACGCCTGGTCGCCTCGAAGCTGGGTATCCAGCCGGAAACCTTTTCGCGGATCTTGCACCGACTGGTGGACAGCGGCCTGATCGCCATGGAACGACGCAATATCAGCATCCTCGCCGAAGAGGATCTCGCGGCCTTCCAGTAGACGGAATTGACCGCAGTCAATGCGCAATGCCACCGGCCTTGCACACTGAAGAAGTCCATCCATGGAGAGCGCTCATGTCCCGTTCAACCTTGCCCCTGATTTACTCCTGCTCAGGCTGCTCCAACGTTGCCCAACTGGCCAATACCCTGGCCGTGCGGCTTGATCGCAGCGGCCTGGCGGAAATGTCCTGCATCGTCGGGGTCGGCGGGCATGTGGCGGCGTTGGTCAACAAGGCACGCTCGGGGCGGCGGATTTTTGCGTTGGATGGTTGTCCGTTGCAGTGTGTTGAAAACTGCTTGAAGCAGCATGGGCTGCGCGCGGATGTGCATTTGATTCTTAGCCATTACGGGTTGCGCAAACGCAATGGCGAGGACTGCACGCAGGCGCAGGGGGATGAGTTGTTTGGAGAGATCAGGCAGTTGATTGCCAGTGATGCTCGGCAGCATGAAAGCCGGCCGGAAGCGATGGCCTGAAGAACAACAAAACCGCTGACCTATAATTTTGGTCGGGGTACATATCCATTCCTGCGGTAACGGCTTCTATTGGTTTCGCTTTTACAGCGAGTCACTTTGGAAAAGCGCCAAAGTAACCAAAGCGCTTTTGCCCCTTTCGTTCGGTGGCTCGCCTAGGCTCGCCATTCCCTCGCTCCGGTCCTGCTCCGTGGGCCCACCGCCATCGGCCATCCATGGCCGCGGGCGGCTAACCCGGCATCCATGCCGGGTTGCCCACTACGCAGAACCTCCACTCGGCCTCTCGAGGGGGCGTGTACTGCAAAAGCGAGGCGGCCTACCGGCCGGCCTGTCTCTTTAAGCGCACGCATTCCCCCTGTGGGAGCGGGCTTGCTCGCGAAGGGGCCGTGTCAATCGACATCAATGGTGGATGCCAGTCCGTCTTCGCGAGCGAGCCCACTCCCACATTTGGATTTTTGCCAGGTGCGGGTTTGGTGTACGCCGCCGATGATCTAGGGCCGACCGGTGGGCCGCCTCGCTTTTGATTTTGATCTTGATCTTGATCTGCCCCGTCGGAAGGCCGAGTGCAGGTTCTGCGCAGTGGGCACCGCGGCAAGGATGCCGCGGTAGCCGCCCCCGGCCATGGAT
>NZ_JALBYU010000027.1 GCF_029963765.1 Pseudomonas sp. UYIF39 | reverse complement strand
CTCGTGAAATCAGACAATGCGGTGTTTCAGGAAGACCGCAAGCTCAGGTTTTACGACTGCTTCGCAGCCGAACGCAGCCTCGCAAGCTCGACAGCTGCTACAGATCAAGTTTTGGGTGTTTATGCAACAGCCTAAGCCTTGTAAAACCACTCAATGTAGTCAACGATGCAATTGGCCTTCGTCCCTTGTTTTGTGCCATGGACCCTGTCCCATTTCCTGAATGTTCAGGACTGAAGTTCGCGCACATTACCCACAAAAGACCGGATGACAGCAGAACCGACTATCCTTTCGGACAGTGAACGCTGCACTCTTGGCAAAAAGGGACGCCATGCCAGACTATGATCGCGCCATCGGCTCCAGACCCGGCATCACAGGCGGTGATCGAACCTGTCTGATCAGGCCCCGGCTACGCTGGATGGCTTCAATTACGGTTTTCTGTCTTTTCACGGCAACTCCCGGATTCGGCCAGAACCTGCCAACCGCAGCGGGTGTCGAAAACCCCACGGTTACGGTGATTCAAGCGCAGGAAATCGTTTCCAGGGCCACCCTCGAAGCCGTTCGCTGGAGCGGCCCTGAATCCGGCCCGAAAGCTTTGCGGGGCAAGAGCATCGCCTTTGTCGCAGAAGATTTGCGTAACGGAGGAATTGTCGGTGTCGCGCAGGGCGCTCGCGAGGCAGCCAAGGCGATGGGCTGGACGCTGAAGATATTCGATGGCGCTGGATCATCGGCCGGGCGCGCGAAGGCCTTTTCCGATGCCCTCGCAGCGAAACCCGACGGCCTCATTCTGTGCGGCTCCGATGCCCTTGAGAACAAGGCGGCGCTGATCCTCTTCGCCAACAGGGATGTGCCGGTGGTTGGCTGGCACGCCGGGGCACGACCCGGGCCGATTGACGGCACGCCGGTGGCCATGAACGTCACGACCGACCCGCTCGAAGTGGCTCGCCTCACGGCCATGGCGGCAGTGGCACAGTCAAACGGACACGCCGGCGTGGTCATCCTGACCGACTCCAAGTACAGCATCGCCATGGCGAAAGCCAAGGCCATGGAAAACGTCATTCGGGCCTGTCGGGAATGTACGTTGCTGGAAGTACGCGATGTTGCGATCTCCGAAAGTGGCGAGAAGATGCCAGCGATCACCAAGGAGCTGCTTCAGCGCTATGGCAAGCGCTGGACCCACACGCTGGCAATCAACGATATCTATTTCGACTACTCGATTGCCTCATTGACCAACGCCGCAATACCCAGCGACGGCATCAGTCTGTTGTCTGCCGGTGATGGCAGCGCTTCGGCTTTCTTGCGCATACAGGCAAAAACCTACCAGACCGTCACCGTGGCCGAGCCGCTCAACCTGCATGGTTGGCAAGTGATGGATGAATTGAACCGGCTGTTTGCAGGTCAGCCGGTGAGCGGCTTCGTCGCGCCGATTCACCTGGTCAATGCCGACAATATCGCCTTCGACGGCGGGAAGAAATTCCAGTACGACCCTGACAATGGCTATCGAGACATCTATCGCCACCAATGGAATCCCTGATATTGGACGTTATTTCCCGGCTCGGACGCCAGCTATTGCCGCAATCGCTACGCGCACAGTTCACACTGGCGTTTCTGACGCTGGCGCTGCTGATTCTGGCGAGTGGTGCAACTGCGGTCTACGCCTTGCGCACGTCAAACAGCGCCACCCGCCAGCTGACGGATGAGCGACTGGTCCGCATGCAAAATGGGCAAGACATGCTGCAGCGTACCTTGTTGATCGAACGCCAGACCGATCAGCTTCTGACTACCCGCTCCCCCGACACCCTGCGTTCAAGCTATGCAGCGACCGTCGAACAGCTTGAAGCCCTTGATCAACTGGTGCAGCAGCTGACTGCCGCGAACAGTGGCGTGGCGATACTCGACATGCATCAGTCGAGTCAGATGTTCCGCAATACCGCCAACATCGTTGCGCAGCTGCGAGAAAGTCTGCTGCAAACCGAGGTCACCTTCGGGCAAACCATGGAGGATCACACTGCTTGGTTAACCGCGACTCAGACCCGGGCCAGCCTGGAACTGGCGGTGTTACTTTTCGATCTGCCGCAGGCTGTTGACAGTGATGCCGTGCAACGGCTGCGGATCCGATATGAGCGCCTGTCACGCTCCACAGGCAAGTTACCCGACGCTGATGTGGAGACGCCCGATCTCTTCTCCCTGCGCCTGAGGCTCATTAATCAGCACAGCGTCATACAGCGCTTCAATGAGGAACTGAAGAATGAGGCTGGGGTTCTGGTCGCGGTGGCCCGTGCGCAATCCAGTGCTTACACCGAAGACTATCGCGAAGCCCTGCAGCGCCTGGTCCAGGCCTCAAATCGTAGCCAGCAATGGGTGCTGATCATGTTGGGCGCCAGCCTGCTGTTCGCCTGGTTCGTGACCCGGGTCTTCATGGGCCGTCATGTGCTCGTGCGTCTGAATGAAATAAGCCGGCAATTGCGTCAGGAACACACTGACAAAACGCATTTGATGATGGCGGAAGATGGGAAGGACGAGATCGGCAACATGGCTCGCGCGGTGAATCAATTCCTCAAAGACCGACTTCAGCTGGAAAAAAGAACGGTCCAATTGAGTATCGCTACAGAGCGGCTCGCCCTGCAAAACAGCCGATTGGAGCAAGAAGCCGTCATCCGTGCCGGACAAGGTCATGTCCTGGAGCTGATCGCCAGGAGCACCGAGCTTGCAGAAGTCCTAGACAGCCTGGCTCACCTGGTGGAGTCCCAGCTGGAGGGGATGATGGTGTCCATCCTGCTGCTGGATGAGGATGGCAAGCACCTGCTGCACGGGGCGGCCCCCAGTTTGCCGAAAGCCTATAACCAGCTCATTGACGGGATTGCGATCGGTCCGAGCGTTGGTTCATGCGGCACCGCGGTGTATCGACGAGAACCGGTCATCGTCACGGACATCGAGCTGGATCCGCTGTGGGAGGAGTACCGTTCAGCCGCTGCGCCCTATGGATTTCGCGCCTGCTGGTCGACGCCGATTCTGTCCCATGAGCGAAAGGTATTGGGTACGTTTGCCTTGTATTCCAACACCGTACGTAGCCCCAGCTCGACAGAGACGCGACTGATCGACATGGCGACACCTCTTGCCGGCATTGCGATAGAACGCCAACTGACCGAAAAGCGCATTCGCTATATGGGCGACCATGACGCACTGACCGGGCTGCCGAATCGCACACTGCTCGAAGACCGTCTCAAGCAGGCAATACTTTACGCTCAGCGCTACAGCCGCCTGGTGACGGTGGTGTTTCTCGATCTGGACAAATTCAAACTGGTGAATGACAGCCTTGGGCACAGTGCTGGAGACGAACTGCTGAAAACCGTCGCCCAGCGCATGCTGGAGTGTGTACGCCGCACCGACACCGTCGTGCGACTGGGTGGCGACGAGTTTGTGATCATCCTGTTCGACCAGCCCTCAGACCTCGACGGCGTTACTCCAGCCCTGCACAAAATCCAGGAAGCCATCCTGCGGCCGATTCAGCTCAGCGGACATACACTCCACGTAACCTGCAGCATGGGGTTGGCCACCTACCCTGCCGACGGCAGCGATACCGACACGTTGCTCAGCAACGCGGACGCCGCCATGTACCGGGCCAAGGAGCTGGGTCGCAACAGTTACCAGTTCTATACGAGCGAGATGAATAACAAGGTTCAGGGCAAGCTCGCCATGCAAGACGGGCTTCGCAACGCACTCAACCATGACGAGTTCCTGCTGCTGTACCAGCCACAGGTGGATTTGCAGTCAGGTCAGATTATCGGCGTAGAAGCGCTGATCCGCTGGCAGCACCCCGAGCTCGGCATGGTGTCTCCAATCAAATTCATTCCGCAGGCTGAAGAGACCGGGTTGATCGTGCCCATCGGCGACTGGGTGATTCATACCGCGTGCAGACAGAACAAGGACTGGCAGGATGCGGGCTGGCCGCCGATCACCATGTCGGTGAATATTTCAGCTCGCCAGTTCATCGAAAGGGACCTTATTGACCGGGTGATGCATGCCTTGCAAGAAACCGGACTGGACCCGATGTACCTTGAGCTCGAGCTGACCGAAAGTCTGATCATGCAAGACCTTCAGCAAGCCATCAGCAAAATGAAGGAACTGCAATCAATGGGGATCAGTCTCTCGATCGACGACTTCGGCACCGGCTACTCCAGCCTTGCAGCATTGAAAAGCTTTCCGATCGCGAGACTCAAGATCGACCAGTCTTTCGTGCGCGATCTGCCCGACAACGAGAACGACAAAGCCATCGCCACCGCGGTGATTTCGTTGGGGCACAAACTGAACCTCAAGGTGATTGCCGAAGGCGTCGAAACCGAAGAGCAGCAAACCTTCCTGCGTGAAAACGGCTGCGATGAAATCCAGGGCCACTTTTTCAGCAGAGCGGTCAGCGCAGAAGAAATCAGCCTGTTACTGCGTACGCCCCGGTTGCCGCAACCGAGCCGCATTACGAGCCCTGACTCGGTAAGGCGAAAACGCAATGTAAAACGCCCAAGCAGTCCAATGCCCGGGCATTAATACTGCGCAGGCCCCATCCCCAACTTTTCAACAGCGAAATCGTGACGTTGCCGATCGGCGACTGGCAGCAATCGGCTGTGTCAGATACACAGGTAGCCTGATCGAGAGCTACGCTAATGCCTAGTGAGGCCCGGTCCATCCAAATCAGCAGTGGCGCACGAACATGGTTTTCTCTTTACTGATGGCGTTGGTATTAGCGTTCCTGATTGGCTGGGTTTCGCAGCGCATGGGTATGTGTCTTGTCAAAGCGAGCGAACAATTGCTGGCGGGGCGCCCGACGTTGTTTGTGGCATTGACATCGTGTGGATTGTTCGGGTTGATGCTGGCTCCGCTCTATCGTTTCTCCGAGGTCAGCCTGCCGCTGTACTCGCCTGGTATTTCCTATCCTTTGCTGGTTTCGGGAGGCTTGTTGTTCGGGGTGGCATCGGTGCTGAACAACGGTTGCAGCGTAGGCACGCTGACCAGGTTTGCCTGTGGCAATTTCAATAAACTGTTCACGATGATCGGTTGGGTCCTGGGGATCGTGCTCTGGTATTACATGCGCATGATGCCCGAACAGAAGACCATTCTGATGCCGGAAATTTCCAGCCGCCATTACTGGCTGTTGATCGGTGTAGTGGCGCTGGTGCTGATATTTTTGGTCGGCATACATGGTAATAAACACCTGGTGCTCTCCAGTATGCTGCTGGGTGCGTTGACGAGTGCGCTCTATACGTTCGAGCCGTTATGGACACCTAGTGTGTTCTTTTACAATGTTTCGCAGATGTTCTGGCAAGCCGATATGGCGATCAGCGCCCGGCGTATTGCGGTGTTTGTTATGTTGCTGGCAGGCATGCTGAGTTTTACCCTGTACAGGAAAACGTTCCGTTTCGAGGCCTTTACCCCATCAAAGGCTGGCGTTCATTTGTTGGCGGGTATTTTGATGGGGATTGGGGCTTCGATGATGCTCGGCGGTAACGACTCGCAAATACTGTTGGTGTTCCCAACACTGGGCGTTGCTTCAAGCATTCCACTGGTGTCGATTGCCACAGGCATTCTGGTGTCATTGTGGTGCAAAAAACGCAGTACGAGTTGAACACCCTCAAGATGGTTCCAGAGGTGTGCCGTATTTTTTGTGCAACAGCCAATCCAATAGACGGTGACGACAGACAGAAATCGGCCAGAAGCAGTCAGTGGACAGACTAGACGTAACCTGATTGCCGCGTTGCGCCATCGTTGTCGACCAACCGGACTGGGGGCAGTTGCACCATTTTGCTCGTCATAGGTAATTGCCTGCTTTTTACCGTTGTATTTCTTGTGCGCAATCTGCGCAGTTAGAACCAGTTGCGGCCCACAGGTGATGCCAGCCTCTCGACAGAAGTCGCAAATCAATCCCGAGCAATCTTGTCATTTGCCAAGGCTTAGGGCAGGGTCGATACCACTGACATCTCTGCCAAAGGAGTCATCCCATGTCAAAGCTATATCCCAGTATCGATCCTGAGGGGCTGGTCGAGTACTCAGTGGTTTACACCGACCGCTCGCTCAACCACATGTCGCAGTCATTTCAAGCCGTGATGAAGAACATTTCCAGGACCTTGAAACAGGTCTACAACGCCCAGGCTGTTGCGGTGGTCCCGGGTAGCGGCACATTTGGCATGGAAGCGGTGGCGCGACAGTTTGCCACCGACCAGCAATGCCTGGTGATACGCAACGGCTGGTTCAGTTATCGCTGGAGCCAGATCCTTGAGATGGGCAACATCCCAGCGGCCACCACGGTGCTGAAAGCCCGACCAGTCGACACTGGTCGCCAGTCTGCCTACGCCCCACCCCCTCTGGACGAAGTGCTGGCAGCCATTCAGGCGCAGAAGCCGCAGATTGTCTTCGCCCCCCACGTTGAAACCTCATCAGGGATTATCCTGCCCGACGAGTACCTGCGGGCCGTCGGCGACGCCGTGCATGCGGTGGGTGGCCTGTTCGTGCTGGACTGCATCGCCTCAGGCACGCTTTGGGTTGATATGCAGAAATGCGCAGTCGACCTGCTGATCAGCGCACCGCAGAAAGGCTGGAGCGCCTCCCCTTGCTGCGCCCTGGTGATGCTCAGTTCTTTGGCCCTCGAGCGCATCGAACAGACGCATAGCAGCAGCTTCGCCTGCGACCTGAAAAAGTGGCTTCAGATCATGCAGGCCTACGAACAGGGCGGACATGCCTACCATGCGACCATGCCCAGCGATTCCCTCGCGCGATTTAACGAAGTGATGAAAGAGACGCAAGCCTACGGCTTCGACAAGGTCCGCGGCGAACAACAGGCTCTGGGCGATCGGGTGCGCGCAATGTTAACCGGCAAAGGCATCAAAAGCGTGGCCGCAGCCGGCTTTCAGGCCCCTGGCGTAGTGGTGAGCTACACCGATGATGCCGACATCAAGAGCGGTAAGAAATTTGCCAGCCACGGCCTGCAGATCGCCGCCGGAGTGCCGTTGCAATGCGACGAGCCGGCCGACTTCCAGACCTTCCGCATCGGTCTGTTCGGACTCGAAAAGCTCCACAATATCGAGCGCACGGTCAGCACCCTCGAGCAGGCACTGGACGAGGTGATGGTTAACTAAGCCCTCATCTTGCCCGCAGCACATACCGAACTTGTGAATTCTAGGAAGGCATCCTGCCCTGGGCACTGCCGGCCCATGGCGCTGATCTTCGACGAATATGACGCTGGTCGCCCGGACGTCATGTTAGAACCATAAGGGTAAGCCCGTGCACGCGTCTTACTGACACGTGCGCCTTTCAGCGCTATCAGAAAAGGTTTCCAACGAAGCCTTTCACGGGGCGGATGATTGGCGGCTGTATGACTTGGATCAACCCAAAGCTGACTGTGGCGACAGGCAGAAATCGGCCCAGAGTGTGTAAAAACGCGTCGCCAAAATTGAAGTGTGCGCATCTACGTTAAATCTGAAATTTATCGGCACGTCAGCAGATGTGGATTTTGCGTAGAAGCGCGATTTCCAGTCTGGTTTTGAGTACCTGTCGCGCTGAAAAACGTTTTTACACAGCCTCGGCCAGAAGCAGCCACTCGACAATCGAACGGCAAGCACCGAAGATGCGCTGGTTCTCAAATCTCATCGTCAGCAGAAATCAGGGAAGAAAATATGGAACCGTTACTTAATCGGATAATGCTGTATGTGAGAGACGTCCAAGCTACCTGCAATTTTTATGAGCGTCATTTCGGCTTTGCCAGTGAAAGACATGCCGATGATCGCGTCGTCGAATTGAAATCTGCAAACGGCGGGGCAATTCTGATGGCTCATCAGGCAGCGAAAAGCGTTAAAACAGGACAAGTTACAGTCAAGCTTGTCTTTGATATCAAGGACGTCGAGAGTTTCAAAGAACAGTGTATGGCACAAGGCCTGAAATTTGGAGCTACGCACAGGGCGGACGGCTATTCCTTTGCCAATGCTAGAGACCCTGACGGCAATTCTATTTCTATCTCCAGTAGAGCATTTGCTGCACCTGGCGCCTAAATGCACCGTGCTTTGGAACGGTGAGCCTACTTTGCGCCGATTGCATCCCAACGCCACGGGCAGCAGTCGACCCAAGCTGTGTGAAAACGTTTTAGAGCAGATTTTACGGTGAATACCAGAACGAATATCGCGTTCCTACGCAAAATTCAAGTCTGCTGATTAACCAAGCACTGACAGATTTTACGTAGCAACGCAGACTTCAAAACGGTGCCTGCGTTTTTACACAGCCTGGACCCATAGCAGACGTCAGTTTAAGGGCCACTGGTGTAGATGAGCCAGGTTATGAAAGCTGCGAATGGAGAAAGTAGAATCAGGCCGCCGACGGCGACTGCCCTGCCCCAGGCAAAACCACTCTCTCCCTTGAAACGGCCGCCACTCACCAAGCCCAGCACATAAACGCCAATGCGATGAACTACCAAATCTAAAATGAAGTCCATTTGAGCTTCGTGTCTCCTTGTCGGTTTTCCTAGGCTCGTCTGAACCACCGCCTCTGGCCGATTCTGTTGAAAAAGTCGGCCATGGTTTCCGCAGTTGAAAAGTACGCGTCCGAGATTGAAATCTTTACTTTTAGCAGAGGTTTCCAGAAGCAGATTTCACGTAGCAGCGTGTAAAAAAGGCGTTTTCACCGGTCAATGATCAGGCAGCTTTGGATGACCGACTTTTTCAACAGAATCGGCCAATAGCGGCCCTTCGGACTTGCCCCGAAAGCCCGGCTGCTGACCGGTCAATGCGTCAGTCGGAGTATCGGCTTTAATGTCGGTGCAGATTCACCTGCTCACGGCGCTGGATTTCTATAATTTACGAGATGTGATGCACGCTATCGGTGGGTTTCAGGTTCTGAACCTCTATCTAAATCAAGGAAGACAACCCCATTGAAAACAGCTCTAGGCGCCCTGCTTGCAACCTGTCTGACGACCAGCGCTCTCGCTGAAGTCAACTCTGTCGGCTTCCAATCCTCCGCCCTGCCGGACCCACACAATGAGCGTCCGCTGGAGATGGTCGTCTGGTATCCCAGTACAACGGCCGTCACCCCACAGTTGATCGGCGACGATGTGGTGTTTGTCGGTGCTTCTGCGGTTCGCAACGCGCCACCCTCTGCTGGAGAGCACCCATTGGTGGTGCTCTCCCATGGATTCAGAGGCAATTGGAACAATCAGAACTGGTTGGCGAGTGCATTGGCCCATAAGGGTTACATTGTCGCAGCGGTCAACCACCCCGGCACCACGACCCATGATCGCAGCCCGCAAGCGGCGGCGCAGTTATGGCAGCGGCCCATTGACCTGCATCGGGCCATTGAGGCGGTCACCACTCAACCTGAAAAATTTGGCGTGGTCGCAAAGCGTCAAATTGCTGTAGTGGGCCATTCACTCGGCGGCTGGACTGCAATGGAGATCGCCGGTGCTCGTTTCGACCCGGCCCTGTTTGCCCGTGACTGCAAACTCCATCCGCAGTTATCCAGTTGCACCAATTATCAAAAGATCAACCCTGAGAGTACTCCGGCATTAAAGGCTGGTCTGGCCGGCGATTTGCGCGATCAACGCGTCACCGCTGTGGTTTCTTTGGACCTGGGACTCTCGCGCGGGATGACCGATGAGAGCCTTGCGGCACTGCCGGTGCCGGTGCTAGTTATCGCTGCCGGCGCACCATCGGTGGAACTGCCTGCTCAGTTGGAGTCCGCCAACCTGGCCACACGTCTGCCCCAAGCGTCCAGCCGTTATGTCGAGATCAGTGACGCCAGCCATTTCAGCTTCTTGCCGATTTGCAAACCAGGTGCAGTGGCATTGCTCGAAGAGGACATTCCTGGCGATGGCATCATTTGCGGGGATGGCGACAATGCTCGCCCGCGCGAGGTGATCCAACAGCAGGTTACGTCACTGATCACCGAGTTTTTGACGCAGTCCGCGAACAACAAAGTGGAGCTCTAGGATTGCTGGCACTCGGCAACTCAGCAGACCTGAAATTTGCGTAGGAGCGCAATTTTTGTGTCCAATCCAGCCACCTATTACGATCAAAAACGTTTTTACACAGCCTCGGCCAGAAGCAGTCAATCACTAAAACTCCAGCGACCCAAATGGGCCGCTTTTTCTGCAGATCTTCACGACTGGATAGCTAAGCGGCGCGAACACGCGCCGAATACCTAAAATCCTTTAATCGCCTCACACCATGAACAAGACACGGAGAGCCCTATGGAGCAGCGCAAACACATTTGCGGCACAGACGAGATCAGAGTTCACGTTAAGGACGGTAGCGAGCTTAAGTACTGGGCACAAAAAATTTGTGGTTTCCAAGAATGAGATAAGATCAGCCGTCAAGGAGGCTGGCGAGTCGCTTACCGCAGTCCAGCGGCAGATCAAGCTAATCCAGCACGCATGAGAAAGCAGTCCGGCCCAGCGTCGGGATTCGCTATCTGAAGTCCTCTCGCCCATCGTCATTCGCCTCCTGCTACGCTCTCACTTAGCGTCCCTAAGCAGCTCACGTCATCGTTGGGTCGCCAGGAGCCTAAAATGAAATGCGCATTTCTGACGTTCGTAGCCCTACTCACCTGCTCATCGGCAATGGCATCACCGCCAGATGGAGAAACACTTTTTCAAGATAACTGCATTGTTTGTCACGGGCCTCGAGGCACGGGAGGATCGGCACCTAAGCTGGCCGGAGATGCCAGTGAGTGGAAATCAAAAGTATTTGAGCGAGCCGTGCTGAGCGGTATCGACGACCATGGGAAGCCTCTGAAGGCGCCAATGCCGCATTGGGCTAGCGCTAGCTTCAAATCTGACAACGGTGTAAAGCCAAGCAAACTTGAAATTGATGCAATTCAGAAATACCTGCATCAGCAAAAGTAGTGTGTTTGCTTCGACCGAATGCTTTCGTTTCGGCGACATGCTTTTCACGCAATGCTCACAGAATGGAGCGCAGATTACCCCTGCTCCTTTGAAGAATTCCCGTTTGGCCCGCCCGCATGCGGGCCATTTTTTTGGCTGCTACGCTTTCCTAATTCAAAGGAGAAGTGGCCATGCCTGACGTCTATGTTTCGCATCTTCGGCAGCTTCATCGACGCTGAGCAGAAAGAGTGGTTGGCATCCCACAAACCTAAACGCGCTAAAGGCATCTAGTAGTACGGATGGAGCTGGCGGCCAGATCTAGGCTGCGGGCCATCGTAAAAAGTCATTTAGCACTGTTAGCACTGGCGGCTACGTTAGGTCGGGAGGCTACCTGTTATGGAGGGCTGCTTTGGGTCCAGAGTGTGTAAAAACGCGTCGCCAAAATTGAAGTGTGCGCATCTACGTTAAATCTGAAATTTATCGGCACGTCAGTAGATGTGGATTTTGCGTAGAAGCGCGATTTCCAGTCTGGTTTTGAGTACCTGTCGCGCTGAAAAACGTTTTTACACAGCCTCGGTCGTTTTCTGCCCCTCATGACAGGCAAGAATCGGCCAGAAGCAGTACTTGGTCGAACGTCCGCTATTGGCCGTTCTCTGCCTCATGCCTAGCAGTTATAGCTACCCAGTTTGGCTGTTGCTTCGACAAACCTTTTTTAACCGCAATGCGCGCCGTTGTTTGCTCGGCGCGCATCACTCTTCGTTTCGGATATGGACATTTGTCGATACTTTATCTCCGAACAGTATCGTAGGGTTTAGTTCCATAGAAAGAATGGATTTCTGTTGCCCAAGATTCGTTGGCCATATTAGGCCAATTGTCCTTGTCAAAACCTGGTGCATTTTCCAAGCGCTCTTTCTCTACGCTTAGTACAAAGCGCTTATTTACTGTATCGAGTGTCAATGCATTCCAAGGTACCGCAAACAATTTTTCTCCCATGCCAAGAAAGCCACCAAAGGATAGAACGGCATAACTCACTCTACCGCTGCGAACATCCAGCATGATTTCCTTAATATCCCCCAAGTCTTCTTCATTATGGTTATAAACATCATTTCCAATGAGTGTGTCTGCCCCCATCAGGTCGGGGCCAGGCCCCTGTTCCTCGGAGCCGGCATCTCGTAGGAGGTTGGTTTTGTACATGCCATAGGTATCGCGATCTTCGTAGTTCATTACTATCTCCTATCAGCAATCGTCAATCAATCAGGAAAATGTACCCACCGCCGTGATGGCTGTATTAGTGGGAGTCATCCGCTTTCGAAAAAGTTGAATTTTTTTTCTGTATGACGACGAATGGTAAGTTGGAGTAAAAAGTCAATCAACTTTTAATTAGTGCGCTATTCATGTGTGATTCTTGTTTTTATTTTGGCATTAACCAGATCGATATCATAGATGTGTGGATGAAGCGATTTCTCAATATGGCAACTCGTTTGCATATGACTTCATAAATATGACGATTTAGTTTGGATCGCTACTGCGACCAAACTTATTTGAATGATAGTTAATATAGGGGAAAGTCCAGCAGTCTGGAGCAGGACATAAAATTGGCAGGTGAATGTCTGCTTCTGGCCGATTTCTGCCTGTGGCCGCCGGCAGCAATGGGCAGCTCTCTACCGATCATGGTGACTAAGCTTGCTGGTCAAGTTGAGTGCAATTTCGCAACACCCAAACTTTTCAATTTATGCACCTGCCCTTGGTGAAAATCACCTTCGTTTCCTAGGCGGTAATATCAGAGGGTTGACTGGTAGAACGGCAAAATCCCCACTCAGGCTGGATCGGTCCTTAATGCCATTGCCGTGCCACCTCGCTGTCAGCAGCTACGAATTCAAAATATCGTGGGCCACCCAAAAGCCGCCCCAAAGGCGGCTAATAAGCTTACACGACTTCCCGCGAGCGTACAGAAGCTGCTTTTACTCTCTGAACTGTCGTCGTACTACACTACAGTCAGAGACTCAGTCCTTTAACGAAACTTGTTTGGCTTCGATTTTGAGATCACTGAGGCGCTTGAGCATAGCAATGATGTTTACCCGAGCGGATCCCTCATTGGCCAATCGTAGGCGCTTGATTCCTATAACAGAATCGCCCATGCCAGCAGTAAAAGGGGTTCGGATAATTTCACGCAGAACGACCTTGTTGGTTCTTGATTTTATCAACGTGTATTCCACTTCGCTGGTGACCTCAAAATCCAGTCCGAATATAGGCTGGTCAACGCGCAGCAGATTGGCACGTAGAGCATAGGAGGCTGATTCGTCGCCAAGCAAATTAGCATTAGCGAGCGATTGCTTGAGTGCAGCGCCGAAGTCAGGGCTGTCGATTTCCGAAGTCCATAGAGGATTGGTTTTATCTCCGCCATTCACCTCAGAAAGCCGGACATTGTTTCGTAGCTGGGAGTCATAGGTGCTTGCCTTTGCTTGATCGGCAGATACTGACATGCCGGAAATTTGAGCGGGCGAAGCACAGCCAGTGCAAAGAGCAATCACGGCTGAAGCTAAAAGCAAGCGAAGGTACGTCATTCGACAAATCCTTATGATTGTAAAAGTCCCAAGAGATCGTGAATGGTAGCACTCGGCCACTTTTTCGACTACTTATCGCGCCATCGGATACGGCGTATCGAAATTCTCTGGATCCGTCCTTTGGGGCTTGATTTTCATTCAGTGCACATTCAACTTTTTTCAAAATCGACACTGGCCCTGGCGAATATCGGTCGTGAATCTGTGGCTGGGAATATCAGATAGGGTATCTGGAGAGTCGGTCGAATTCCGACTCAGAATGGGTCGGCATCAAGCGCGTATACGATCGCCCCTATAGCCGTAAAAAGCTCTTTCTCGAATATCAGCGGGTGACACAGGCCACTCATAAATCCTACGAGCGTACAGAGGCTGTATTCGTCTTGTCCAGCTCCAGTCCGAGACGCTGCACGTGTGGGCTACCTACCAGAGCACCGGATGGATATCAGTCCAGTGACCAAAGCTGCTCATCACACAATCCCTGAAGGCAGCCCGGCATGAAATCACCCATCAGACCGGTAGATTCTCAACACCATCTACAAGATGTACTACAAGGAATATCGAAACCTTCACCCTCGGTGCGGAAAACAAAAGGGTTTCCAAACCGTACCTCCCCATCGACTGCAAGCTGATCGCCCGTAAGCTAAAGGTTGATGGAGATATTGTATTCGGAAGGCTCTACTACCACCTGCAAGAAAAGTATGGTTACAACAGAGATGATGGCAGCAAGGTAGCGTTTTTCACGCTGGCATTAGCGGGAGACAGACACTGCATCAACTTCCCTCTGATGGCGTCTGTTCTGGCTGGGCTTGAAGAAGAAAGCAGCAAAGCCCAGCAGGCTGCTATCAACCTTGGCTATCGTGATATCGCTGGTCGTACCTATCGTGGACTGGCTTTCCAAATCTCTACAACCGTGAGAACCAACATGAAAGCAGTAAAGGGCGGCAGGCTTAGGTCTCGGGCGAGCGAGTGACAAAAGTTCAGATTTTTCCTACAGACCACTCACCATCACATGCGGTAGTCTTGCGGCGCATACAAACGCTTTTCGCCTCCACTGACGGAGGCATTTTTTATGCTCGACACAAGGACGATGAATGATTTCCTCTGCTCGATTGGGTGACAAGCATGTCTGCCCATTACCGGGACACGGCACAACTCCAATAGCATCTGCTTCTGCTGATACCAATATCAACTTCGTGGGCTCTGCCCGTGTTGGCGATACCTGTGGTTGTGGTGCAGTTATTACCACCGGGTTCCCCTCCATCCAGGTAAATGGCCGTCCTATGGCTCACTTGGGCAGCCCTACCAGCCATGGTGGAACTATCATCACCGGATCAGGTGATGTCGGCGGTGGTTTTGTTATGGGGGCTGCTCCCGGTGCATCAATCATCAACTTTGCTGTTCTTGGGGCAATACGTCCTGATGGCTCTGTAGATGATGAACGTATGGCTACCCTGCTGGCTGATCCTAAGTTGACAGAGAAGGCCGTTGCTGCAAATGCTCTGGTAGGCCCTACAACGGAGAAAACAGCTACGACAGAAAAGCCAGCTTCCAGCACTTCACAAGAGGCTGAACCCGACTTCCATATCGTCCAACAGTCCATGTCTCGTGATGCACTGGAAGCGTCGCTGTTCGAGAAACCAACTCAAGCAGTCTTGGATAAGTTTCGTACGCTCAATCCACAACTATCGAACGGTGCCAAACCCGGTCATCTTGTCGCACTGAGTGACCCGAAAAACCTGCAATGCACCCGAGAAGAAGCCGTCTTGATGGAAGCGGCGAGCAAGGTCAATGATGCACTCGGGCCCCTTAGTGCCGAAGATGCCAGCTTCCTGCACCGACACCGTGACGAAATCGAAACATTTTTGGCTCAAGGCTCGACCTCCATTGGCATTGGCCAATCCATGTTCGCCAAGAATCTAGAAGACGTGAAAAACGTTCTGCGTGATATTGAATTACTACACCAACGGTCTTTTCAGGCCGACGGCAATTTGCGCTCGCCGGAATTTTTTGCTGAACGCAAACGCTTGCTTGCACAACTCAATACGCAGCTGACTTCCATGACCCGTAAGGGCATTGGCTTCCCGGATCATCCCGACTTGAAAAGTGCACTGGGAATCTCTAGTCGAAGCTTGGTTCACCAATGGACCAAGGCGGGTGCACCGGGACAAATACCGGGATACGCCACGCACTTTCAAGGTGTGGCCGAAGCGGCAAAAGTCATCAAATACGGTGGCTGGATTGGCACTGCCGTTGGTGGTGGAGCGTCTTACATGAAAGTCCAAGACGTGTGTACAGCCGGAAACACCGAGGCATGTGCCCGAATCAAATACACTGAGACTGGCAGCTTTGCCGGTGGAGTTGTAGGTGGGGCAGCAGCGGGTGCAGCCTTAACAGCTCCGGTAGTCGGTGGACTCTGTGTTGGACTAGGCGTCCCAACGGGCGGCTTAGCAACACTGGCGTGCGGTATTGTAGCGGTTGCTGTGGGCTCTTATGCTGCTGGCACTCTTGGAGGACTGGGCGGTGAAATGACTGGCGAAGTGATTTACGAGATTGCGAAATGAACACCGCTGAACTTGTTGTTGGCGGCCTCTGCGGCTTAGTGATTGTTTGCATGTTCATTTGGATCGGGGTTGCGTTGTACATGGCTTACACCAAAATGGACGTGATGCTTGGATGTCTCAAAAACAGCTCTTCAGTCATGAGTATGGCTTCGCTAAGGCATGGCGGCCCTTGGGGTAAGTTGTTACTGGTTGGTGGGGTTTCTGGGTTCATTACGTTTCCCGGCTTTTATCTGAGGCGCGGCAGCATCAATGCCGAAGATGTAAACAATTTTCCCGCGCCACTCAGACGCAAGCTCGTAGCCTTGCAATGGACTGTTATAGGGTTATTCGCTGCATTGGCGTTGCTTGTCGCTGTAGGAAAGTCTGGGGTACTCAAGTAGCTCCCCGGCTCACCCCGTTCGATTTTTCCAGTCCCTAGCTCTGCCGCTTTAGCGGTCACTAAGGGCGGGGGGGCGATCTGTGGACCAGCCTGAGAAAGTAAGATAGTTGCCCACCCAGCACCTAAGTCGACATCCAGCGAAGACGGGCACTGCCAAAACTGGGCGAGCGGGACAGATTGTAGGTTGCTACTCTCTGGCTGTCAGCGATCAAAGGCGTAGTCGCATGATTGCGTCAGTGATCCCTTGAGCATTCGTATCCAGCGTTTCCATGGCTGTCATCGCGTTAGCGGCAACATTTCCCACACCATTTTCAGAGAGCCACTTGGTGACCTTTTCTATAGCGGCGGCTAGGGCGTGCTGGTTATGCAGGAGCAATGTAAGCGCGTCCGCCGTGGCGATCTTGGCTTCTGAGTTAACTGACATGGCTATCGTCCTTGATTGATAATGCGGGAAGCCTAGATCATCTCGCGGCTGACTGGAGCCACTTCTTCAGATCCGCTGACACCTGGGTGATTGCGCTGACTTGACCATTTGTAATCGACCTAACCGGACATTTGCATTTGCATCGGGTTTGCCCCCTACCTTTAGCAAACATCATCGGCAGTGATCGGCCGATTCTGTTGAAAAAGTCGGCCATGGTTTCCGCAGCTGAAAAGTACGCGCCCGAGATTGAAATCTTTACTTTCCGCAGCGGTTTCCAGACGCAGATTTCACGTAGCAGCGTGTAAAAAAGGCGTTTTCACCGGTCAATGATCAGGCAGCTTTGAATGACCGACTTTTTCAACAGAATCGGCCAAAAGCGGTCATTCAAACAAGAAAGTTGTGGCATGCCAAAGAAATCCTTTAGCAAGTTCTTCACATCACATAGAAGGCTCTTGCTGAAGATCGACCCGCTTCAAAACCTCAACTACTTGAGTATCCAGCGCCTCAAAGTCATCCCGTTGGCCATCATATTGGTAACGCACTTCAATCGTTTTTCCGTAGAGGCGGTCGGCTTCAAAAGTCGTCAGCCCTCGACTGATGTAAACGGACGCTCCGTCAATGCCCTGAAGCAGGTAAACGGTCCCGTCTAGATACTTGTATACGCTTCGGCCTGCCGTCACAGACGTGGGCTCAAGCCCTTTTAGCGCTGTTTGCCCCCGAGCACTCGGAGTTTCAACAGGTATTATTCGCACAATCATATGGGAACCGCGGACTATGTCTGGCTGGACTATTCGCATATCTGTCAGCTCAACACCGAATGTAACAACACTGGATTTAGTACGCTTTATCCACGTACATACTGATGAAGGCACTGTAAGTTGAAAACTTGCAGCGTCACATCGTCTATCCACTGCGACAACCGGTGAAGCTGTCTCTGGAGAAAGCAAATAAAACAATGGGACCACGCCTAAAGCTAAAAAAATAACGAAAACTAATCGCCGTGTCACCGCCATGATCTGTTTCTACCTAATATATTTTTAGTAACGTATCAGGTGAATATACCCCACCATCACCTCGCGAACTGTTAATTACCGAATTTCGGCTGGTTTCATAAGCACTCTGGACAGACGTTTGAGGTGATTGACTGCAATGGGTCGATAACGACCCTTCACAGATGTCAGAAATCGATCAAAAGATGCTATCGATTTAAGGCCGCCCCATCAGATAGCCGCTTTTTCATGTGGTTCAGTGCCCCGCAACCGCAGGCCTGCCAGCCGCACGCGGGCCCGATTTGAAGCCGTGAACCCGAGCGCTCCAGACAATTGCAAACCCCACACCCACCAACACCACCATTGCCCATGGAAAAGAGGCGACGCCCCACCTATCCAGCAACACCCCACCCACCACCCCACTCCCCGCAATCGCGCTATTCCAGGCCACCACATTCAACGACAACGCCACATCCGCCCCATCCCCGGCCGCATCCGCCAGTGCCGTTTGCAGCAACGTCGCCGCCCCACCGAAGCTCAACCCCCAAACCGCCACACCGATGTAGATCACATCAGGCACGCTACCCAAAAAACCTAACATCACGCAAACCGCCGCAAACGCTGCCAAGCTCACCAACACAGTCTTGCGCAACAATGGCTCAACCAATTTGGCAGTCACCCAAATCCCCACCAACGCCGCAATACCAAACACCAACAACACCAAATCCACTTGATCCCCCAACCCCGCCGGCGCCACAAACGGTGCGATGTAGGTGTAGAGAATGTTGTGTGCCAGCATCCAGCTGATCACCACCGCTAGCACAGGCCGTACGCCCGGCGTGGTCAGCACGGTGCGCAGCGACATGCGCTGGTGCGCAGCTTGGGGTGGGTAGTCAGGGACTTTCACCAGGACCCAGGCGATCAGCACCAGGGTCAGGGCCGACATGATGCCAAAGGTGGTGCGCCAACCCACGAGGCCGCCCAGCCAAGTGCCGAGGGGCACGCCTAGGGACAGAGCAATCGGTGTGCCGACCATGGCCAGCGCCAGCGCCTTGCCCTGTTGATGGGGCGCAACCATGCGACGTGCGTAGCCGGCCAGCAGGCTCCAGGCCAACCCCGCCGCGACACCGGCGAAGAAGCGCGCCACCAGAGTCACGCCGTAATGGGATGACAGCGCGGTGATGGAATTGAACAGCAAGAAACCGACGATGGTCAGCAGCAGCACGTTACGGCGGCGCCAGCCGCGGGTTGCGATGGTCATGGGGATGACCGCCAGCACCGAGCCCAGAGCGTAAGCGGTGACCATCTGGCCGGCCATGGAGGGGGAAATCACCAGGCCTTCACTGATCAGCGGCAGCAGGCCAGCGGGCAGGGTTTCGGTGACGATGCAGATGAAGCCGGTCATGGCCAGAGCAAGCAACGCGCCGATGGGCAGGCGGTCGGGCGCTGCCGATAAGGTGATTGAGGGTGTCATGGGAGACTCCTTGAGCGAAGACTTCAGATTTAAATACTGATCGATACAGATGTTGAGGGCAGCCAGCGCTCGTTGTCAACGACTTATGTATCGACTAGTATTTATCTCGTCATTCAGAGGAGCCTTGAAATGGCACAAATGGGCCGCCCCCGCACCTTCGACCGCGACCACGCCGTGGAACAGGCCTTGCACCTGTTTTGGCAACACGGCTACGACGCGACCTCCCTCGCTCAGTTGAAAGCCGGACTCGGTGGCGGGATCTCCGCGCCGAGCTTTTACGCGGCGTTCGGTTCCAAGGAAGCGTTGTTTGATGAGTGCGTGCAGCGTTACCTGGCGACCTTCGCCCAGGTCACCGAATGCCTGTGGGACGAGAGCCTGCCGCCACGCCAGGCCATCGAGACCGCGCTGCGCCAGTCGGCGCGCATGCAGTGTGAAGAAGGCCATCCCAAGGGCTGCATGGTGACCCTCGGCATGATGAGCGCGCCCAGCCCAGAGAATGCTCGGGTGGTCGATGCCCTGACCCAATCTCGCGCCCGCACTCGCGCGGGGATTTTGGCGTGTGTTGAGCGGGGTGTCAGTGCCGGTCAGTTGCCGGGCAATATTTACGCGCCCGCGATGGCTACGGTGTTCGACAGTTTCTTGCAGGGTATTTCCATCCTTGCTCGGGATAACACGCAGCATGGGGTCATTGATGCGGCCATCACCCAGATAATGCTTACGTGGGACATTGCTGCCTCTACCGTGCCGCCCACCTATTGCAATGGTTAAAAGGGACTGATCGATTCAGCCGGTGAATGATGTGTGGGAAGCCAAAGTTTGTAACACGAGGCTATTGCTAAACTTTCCTTTCAACCGCTTCACTTAATAGGCAGCAATCGGCCGATTCTGTTGAAAAAGTCGGCCATGGTTTCCGCGGCAGAAAAGTATGCGTCCGAGATTGAAATCTTTACTCTCGGCAGAGGCATCGGGACTCAGATTTCACGTAGCAGCGTGAAAAAAGGCGTTTTCACCAGGCAATGATCAGGTCGTTTGGGCGGACCGACTTTTTCAACAGAATCGGCCAATTGCAGTCGCTCAACTGCTTCGCCCTCGCTTAAGGACTAGCCGAGTGATATACCGCGGCTAGATCCAATGCATGAAAAAAAACAGGCAGTCTCATGATGCGATTCTCAATTTATAGCGGATTGGTTTTAGTGGGCTACTCGGCGCTCGATTACGGAGATCCTCCGATGGGCGTTGCTTTCGGCCAATTCGAACCTGCCGATGGGTACGCAGCTATCCAGAATCAGTGCTCCACGAACCATCACGACCAGACCGTTCTGGATCTTTCTGTTCAGACCGAAGCGGATCTGGTAATTCCATGTGCGGGTTTGGCCATCCTGGATTACTCCGAAGAACTCCCGCCGCCGTGCATCGAAGTGAACATTTTCGGCATTCCACATCATCTCTATTGCGAGCTGTTTCCTGAGCAGGTCACCCTGTATGAGCGTCAATTCAGCTAATCGGAATGTCCCGCCGATGTCCGCTTTGGGTCCAGGCTGTGTGAAAACACATTTTTATAACGATTCGGCCATGGGGGCATTTGTCCAGGTTTTGAGGCACCATATGGTCTCTAGGAATCCAGCAGCTCGACGCAGCTCGCAAACCAAATCAGGAAGAATGAATGCCTTCCCTTCGCCGCCTCAGTAGTGTCTGTCAAAGTATTGCGCATCACGCTGCCAGCGGTCTGTCGTACGTACACCCACATCTGTTGCAAGCGCTCAAAGTAACCGGGGAGCCTATCGCGACGGTGGATCTACTGAGTGCGACCCCATACCCGAAGGAGCTTCGCAGTCATCCCCATCTTCCCACCGCCCTCTCTTCATTACGTGATCGTTTTGAACAAATTTTGAAATCTGAAGGATTTTTAATAACCGACCTCAACGAGGCCAAACTATTTTTCAAACCTGATGGCCAATACCACGACGAGTATTGTTGCGAATGTCATGCAAGGTTGTCCCATTCAAGCGGCCGTAAATACTTTGCGGCAGTCAATTGCATGGGTAAATCCATTGTTCCCCAGCTCGCCAATTTCTGTCCAATCCCCACCGGCAATGTCCTCAATCCAGATGAAAAGCGAGCTTAGCTTTAAGGCCAAAAGCCGAAATACAGCGAGGATGATCTAAGCTTCTGATCGTCTAGATCGTATCGGGGGGCGATCATGAAGCGATTCATTGAAGGCGAGGCCCGGACGCAAGTGACTCTGCTGCCGGAGTGCCTGGACGATTACGTAACCGAAGAAAATCCAGTCCGAGTGGTCGACGTTTTCGTCGATGAACTCGACTTGGGGGCACTTGGGTTTGAAGGTGTTGATCCTGCTGCAACGGGTCGTCCGGCCTATCATCCAGCGGTCTTGCTAAAGATCTATATCTACGGCTATCTCAATCGGATTCAGTCCAGCCACCGGCTTGAGCGTGAGGCCGAGCGCAACGTCGAGTTAATGTGGCTAACGGGGCGTTTGGCTCCGGACTTCAAAACCATTGCCGACTTTCGCAAAGACAACGGCAAAGCCATTCGCAGCGTATGCCGCCAGTTCGTAGTTCTTTGTCGCAACCTCAATCTCTTCTCCCAATCGATCATCGCCATCGACGGCAGCAAATTCAAAGCCGTCAATAATCGCGACCGCAACTTCACTCAGGGCAAGGTGAAGGCACGCATGCAGCAGATCGAGCAGAGCATTGATCGATATCTGGCGGCGATGGATTCGGCGGATCGGGCAACGCCCGAAGTGGCCGAGGCCAAAGCAGAGCGGCTTAAAGAAAAGATAGAAACACTGAAAAAGCAGATGCAGAAACTTAAGGACATCGAGGCGCAGCTCCACGAAAGTCCAGACCAGCAGATCTCCCTCACAGACCCAGATGCACGCTTAATGGCTACGAGCGGCCGAGGCACCGGAACGGTTGGCTACAACGTACAAACAGCTGTCGACGACAAACACCATCTGATCGTTGCCCATGAGGTGACCAACGTTGGTAATGATCGTGGGCAACTGAGCAATATGGCGAACCAAGCGCGTGAAGAAATCGAGGCTGAATCTCTAACGGTGGTGGCCGACCGAGGCTATTACAAAGGTCTGAAATCCTTGCTTGCGAGCAAGCCGGCATCACTACCTTCGTACCGAAACCCCTCACATCTGGCAGCAAAGCCGAAGGCCGATTTGGTAAGCAGGACTTCATCTATCTTGCGGCGTCGGACGAGTATCGATGCCCTGCGAGGCAGTTACTAACCAGGCGGCATTCGTCAATGGAAGACGGCATGTTATTGCATTGTTACTACTTCTCGGGCTGCCCGTCCTGCTCAATGCAAAAGCAATGTACGACGGGTAAGGAGCGCCGTGTGAAGCGCTAGGAACATGAGGCTGTAGTCGACGCGATGCAGGTTCGGCTAGAACATGATCCAGCGATGATGAGGGTTCGTCGACAGACTGTTGAACATCCTTTCGGAACGCTCAAGTACTGGATGGGAAGTACCCACTTCCTGACCAAAACCCTGCCGAGGGTGAGCACTGAGATGAGCCTTCATGTGCTCGCCTACAACCTCAAACGAATGATGAGCATCTTCGGCATCGCAGGACTGCTTGAGGCGATCAGGGCGTGAACCCAGCCGCTTGGCCCGCCAGTTAGAAGCCGTTTGGGGCGCGGACGCGCCCAAAACGGCATTACGAACGACTATGTCACTGACTAAGCTAATTCGCGCTTCCGCCCGCTGATTCCATAGGCAACCCTCGCGACTCTCAGTTTTCGAGGTATTTAGCGCGTTTTCACACAGCCTGGACCCAGAGCGGACAATGATATGTGCTCGATCTCTTACCAATACTCACCCGTCGCCAGCTATGATTTTACCTACGCCTACAAAAGCTGACTCTGCTCGAAAATGGAGTCGTTCGACTACGCTGCTATTTTAATGAACCGTTGACACCCGGCCAAACGTTGACCCTGATCGGCGAGCGATACCCTCGAAGGCAGCTTGCGTACAACGCGCGTAGGCTCCTAATGCTGTACTCGCCTTCGACGCGAAGCCCTCGGCCTTCAGCAGGAACAGCAGAATGTTCGAAAACTTCAAGTTGGAAATGATTGAGTTGCCGGAAGCAACGCTTCGGGTGAGATATGGTGGTTCCGGCCCACCTTTGCTTTTGCTTCACGGTCACCCTCGCACGCATACGACCTGGCATAAGGTTGCGCCGCTCCTTGCTCGATCCTTTACAGTGGTATGCCCCGATCTAAGGGGCTTCGGCAAATCAAGCAAACCAGCTAGTCCCTTCGACTATGAAGCTTCTTCGAAGAGAGCCAAAGCTCGCGATTGCATCGCACTCATGGATTGCCTTGGGTTCAATAAATTTCATTTGGCCGGTCATGACCGGGGAAGCTATACAGCCTTTCGGGCTGCCATGGATCATCCCTCTAGAGTCATAAAGCTAGCGATGCTTGATGGGGTGCCGATCCTGGAAGCATTGGAGCGGTGTGATGCACAGTTCGCAGAACATTGGTGGCATTGGTTTTTCTTCGCACAGCACGGCAAACCAGAGCGTGCGATCCTTGCAGACCCTAAGGCCTGGTACGGAGGATCGAAGGAGTCCATGGGCGACGAGAACTATGAAGATTTCCTAGCTGCGATCCATGATCCCGAAACGGTCAAAGGGATGCTCGGAGATTATCGCGCTGGCATCCAGCTCGACCACCTTCATGATCGGGAAGACAAAAAAGCCGGGCGCAAACTTCAATGCCCGGTGCATGTGGTCTGGTCTGGAAAGGATGACCTGCGGGAGCTCTATGGCGATGTAACAGCGGTGTGGCAGCCATGGGCGGCGCTGGCTGTTACTGGCGCAGCGATTGATAGCGGGCATCACATGGCAGAAGAAGCTCCCTACGAGCTAGCGAAAGAACTGGAGTTGTTTTTCTCCCATTCTTAGCCCATGCAGCCTAAGTGAGAGTTTCCTTTTGTGTCTTATTGAAGACATTCCTGGCTCAAACAGGTGGTGGGTATGACCGTCCGCTTTTGGCCGTTTTCTGCCTCTCGTCAAGGGCAATAATCGGCCAAAAGCAGTCAATTAAATTGCTCAGTCATCAGACGGCATCATCAAGACCGGCCCCTGTTGGGAGATTTATAAAGGCGTCTCAACGTTCATAGGCAACATGCCGTTTCGGTCGCAACTTCCCAATCGGATCCTGACACACATTTAAATGATACTAGCGTCAACATTCCCACTGTGGTGGCGTCCAGTTCCAATAAATGCTTGGGTGACTCAATTCTAAAGTTGTCGATAGATGCCATGTTTTTGCCATAGGCGGGCCTCACCGCCATCGAAGAACAGTTGTCCGTCGGGCGGTTGAGTGCGGATGCAGGAGGTAGTTCATCTCCATCGAACACCGTTACGGATGAATTACTCCGCCTGCGCTGATAGCCGTATCAGGCCGGCAAAGCCAAAAATGAGCCCTGCGGTTCACTAGCCGCCAATGCGGGGTCGACAAAACGCGGAGAGACTGGATAAATCCCGCCCCGCGTCCGAGCAATGCCGCCTGCAATGTGGACCGCATCCAAGGAGCGATGGTTATGTTCGCCAGCGAACAGACGAACAGCCCTCCAAGTCTCCACACTCAAGTTGAAAAGCTACGTCCACCAAGCGCTGCTCGGTGCTGGCGCAATGCGTTGGCGCACCTATAAAAATGCACGCAATTGTATGATGCGTTTCAGGCTCAGGACCTTATGAACAGCATATGGACACGCCTACAGAGGGTATTTTCTCGCTCGTCCGGTTTTTGGCGAACCCGTCTGTTTCCTCCACCCCGATTCAAATACGAGCCCATATTGCGCTCGGAGCTTTTCAGCGCCGATCAGATGGCCAGTCACGGCATCGCCTTGGCCGGGCAGCATCGCCTGACCACGCTGTCCGCACGGGACTCGATGCTGCACAGGCTCGATGACAACGAGGAGTTGCTCAAACGCAGCAGCACGGCGCTGGCCAACGCGCAAGTGTCCAGCCGACGAGTGACGCCGGCAGCGGAATGGCTGCTGGACAATTACTATCTGATCGATGAAAACATTCGCACCGCCAGAACGCACCTGCCCAAAGGCTATAGCCGTGAGTTGCCACGCCTGATCAACGGCCCGTCGGCGGGGCTGCCTCGCGTCTATGACATCGCGCTGGAGACCATCTCCCATGGCGACGGTCGAGTCGATGAGGAAAGCCTGAGCCGCTTCATTTTTTCCTATCAGACAGTGATGCCGCTTGCGCTGGGTGAACTGTGGGCGATACCGATCATGCTGCGTCTGGCGTTGATCGAAAACCTGCGGCGAGTGGCCTCCAGGGTCATGGCCAACGCCGACGAGCGCAATCTGGCCGATGACTGGGCCGAACACCTGATCGAAACCTCGGAACGAGATATCAAAAACGTGGTGCTGACCGTTGCCGACATGGCCCGCTCCGCTCCGCCGATGACCGCCGCCTTTGTCGCCGAATTCACCCGCCGCTTGCAGGGTCAGAGCGCAGCGCTGGCCCTGGCGCTGCACTGGATGGAGCAGACGCTGAGTGAGACAGGCTCCAGCATCGAACGCCAGGTGCAACTCGATGCGCAACAACAGGCAGCGGATCAGGTGTCGATTGGCAACAGCATCGGCAGTTTGCGCCTCCTGTCCGCCACGGACTGGCGCGAGTTCGTCGAGTCGATGAGTCATGTCGAGCAGATTCTCAATGAAGACCCGGCAGAAATTTACCGGGCGATGGATTTCAGTACCCGCGACAGCTACCGGCATGTCATAGAACGCCTTGCCCGAAGAAGCCCCCAGCACTCGGAAATCCAGGTCGCCCGCGCCGCGATCAATCTCGCCGCGGCCGGAACCGCCTCAGTCCCCTGCGAACTGCTGGCGCGCCATGTCGGGTATTACCTGATCAGCGCAGGGCTGCCGACGCTGGAGCGACGACTCAATGCCAGGGTGCCGCTTCATGAGCGCTGGAAACGGTTGTTGCAGCAGTCGCCGCTGATGTTTTATCTGGCGCCGGTGGCTGTTCTGACGCTCATCTTCGCCTGGCCTTTACTGGCCTCCGCGCAGCGCGACGGGATGCCCGATGCGGCGCTTCTGATGATGGCGATTCCCTGCCTGATCATGACCAGCCGACTGGCGATCAGCCTGATCAATTGGTTGGTGACGTTCAGTCTGTTGCCGACGACGCTGCCGAAAATGGATTTTGCCACCGGTATTCCCGATGGCGCGCGAAGCCTGGTGGTGATCCCGACGCTGATCGCCAGCCTGGCAGACGTGGACGAACTGGTGGAAGGTCTTGAAGTGCGGTTTCTCGCCAACCGCGACAGCAACCTGTATTTCGCGTTGCTCAGTGATTTTCTGGATGCGCCTGAAGAGTCTCAGCCACAAGATGCCGAGCTGCTCACACAAGCCTCCCGTGCAATCACCCTGCTCAACAGAAAATACGCGGACGGATTCAGCGACCGATTCTTTCTGCTGCATCGGCCGCGTCGCTGGAATGCGAGCGAACGTGTGTGGATGGGCCACGAGCGCAAACGCGGCAAGCTGATTGAACTCAACGCCCTGTTGCGTGGCCATGGAGAGGAACGCTTCAACGCCATCGTCGGCGACATCACGCCATTGCGCGGGGTGCGTTACGTGATCACGCTGGACACCGACACCCTGCTGCCGCGCGATGTCGCTCGCCAATGCGTGGCGGCCATGATGCACCCGTTGAATCGTCCGTTGTTCGACAGTGACGGTGAGCAGATCATTTCCGGCTACGCGGTGTTGCAACCGCGAGTGGGCATCAGCTTGACCAGCGCCACGCGCTCGATCTACGCCCGGCTGTTTGGCAGTGATGCCGGCGTCGATCCCTACACTCGCACGGTATCGGACGTTTACCAGGACCTGTTCCAGCAAGGTTCCTTCATCGGCAAGGGCATCTACGACGTGGACGCGTTCACCTGCGCCCTGGAAGGCTGCTTGCCGGATAACCAGATTCTCAGCCACGACCTGATCGAAGGGTGTTATGCACGATCCGGCCTGCTCAGCGACGTGCAAGTCTACGAGCAATACCCTTCGCACTACGGTGCCGATGTCAAACGACGGCATCGCTGGGTTCGCGGCGACTGGCAACTGCTGCCGTGGACATTGCCCTGGGCGCGCAATGCCGACGGCAAGTGGGTGCGCAACAGGCTGAGCGTCATGGCACGCTGGAAGATTCTGGACAATCTGCGACGCAGCCTGGAACCGCTGGCGCTGTTGCTAATGTTCGCATGGGGCTGGTTTGCCAGCAGTCAGCCAATGAACTGGACCCTGACTGTCATCGGGTTGATGGTGATTCAACCGTTGCTGCGAGCGGTGACCGATCTGATGCAGCCCCCCGCTAATGTGCCCTATGGGCAGTACCTCAGGGCGCTGCTGGGTGATCTGGCACAAGACCTCGCCCGGGCTGGTCTGACGCTCGCCTGGCTGCCCTTCGAGATGTTCTACAGCGCTGACGCCATCCTGCGCTCGCTCTGGCGAATCGGCTTCAGCAGACGCCGGCTGTTGCAATGGCAGCCCTCGCGCGAGGTGGAGCGAACCACCGAAAACCGGCTGCCCGGCCTCTATCGCCAGATGTGGATCGAGCCGGTGTCGGCCCTGATCTCACTGGCCCTGCTGGTGAAGGATCCGCAGACGCTGGCCATCGCCAGTCCGCTGCTGTTGTCGTGGTTAGTAGGCCCCTGGATCGCTTGGTGGCTCAGTTCGGCACCCAAGCAGTCGGTGTTCGCACCGTCGACGGATGATTTGCGCTTCCTGCGGTTGCTGGCGCGCAAGACCTGGGCGTTCTTCGATCAATACGTCGGGCCCGAGGATCACTGGCTGCCACCGGACAACGTGCAGGAAGACCCCAGGCCTGCCATTGCCCATCGCACCTCGCCGACCAATATGGGCATGTCGCTGCTCGCCCACCTGGCCGCTCACGATTTCGCTTACTTGAGCACCGAACGACTGCTGTCCCGGCTTACGGCGTCGCTGGACAGCATGGACGGTCTGGAGCGTTATCGGCAGCATTTCTATAACTGGTACGACACGCAGACCCTCGAGCCGCTGCGTCCGCATTACGTCTCCACCGTCGACAGTGGCAACCTGGCGGGTCTGCTGTTGACCTTGAGCACCGGCATTGCGCAGCTGGCAGACGCTCCGATGTTCGGCCCTGCCGTGATCAAGGGCCTGCGCGATACCCTGGACATCCTTGCAGATTCCCAACGCGCCTCGGGGGCGGATGAATACGCCCTGCCACTGAGAAAAGGTCTTGAACCGATCTCGCAAATTGCGACCCCTGAGGCGCTGGCAGACCTGCTGCACACGGCTCACATCATGGTCACCAGCCAACCAGCGGACACCGACGAGGAAAGCCTCTACTGGCGAGAAGCGTTTACCCGTCAATGCATCGACTGGACAGAAGAACTGCAGCGTTATCGCCTCCCTGCCCCCTCGGTCACGAATGAATCGCCTCGCACCTTGCGTCAACTGGCCAGCCTGAACCCCGCCGACTGGGCCGTCGAGCATCACCCTGAAATCGAGCGGGTCCGCAGTGACGCCGCGCAGCGTCTGGAAACCCTCAAGCGTCTGGCGTTATTGGCCACGTCGCTGGCGCAGATGGATTTCTCGTTGCTTTACGACCACCAGCGTGACCTGTTTGTCATCGGTTACAACGCCGAGGAGCGCAGGCTCGACACCGGTTACTACGACCTGCTGGCGTCCGAGGTGCGGCTGACCAATTACGTGGCCATCGCTCAGGGACAAATCCCCCAACGCGCCTGGTTCACCCTGGGAAGGCTGCTGAGTGAAAACGCGGGCGTACCGACGTTGCTGTCCTGGTCCGGCTCGATGTTCGAATACCTGATGCCCATGCTGGTGATGCCCAACTTCGAGGGCAGCCTGCTGGATCAGACTTGCCGCGCCGCCGTGTCAGTGCAGATCGAACAGGGCAACAGGCTGGGCATTCCCTGGGGTGTTTCGGAGTCGGGTTACTCCACCGTCGACGCGCACTTCAATTATCAATATCGCGCCTTCGGCGTTCAGGCCCTGGGGCTCCAGCGCGGGCTGAGCAATGACATTGTGATAGCGCCCTACGCCAGCGCCCTGGCGTTGATGGTCGATGCCGATGCGGCCTGCAAGAACCTGCAACGCCTCGCCTTGCAAGGCTCCGCTGGACGTTTCGGACTGTATGAAGCCGTGGATTACACCGAGGCCCGCTTACCCCGCGGCCAACACTTCGTCGTGGTCCGCTCGTTCATGGCTCACCACCAGGGCATGAGCTTGCTGGCCTTGACCAGCCGACTGCTCGATCAACCCATGCAACAGCGATTCGAGGCCGACCCGTCGCTGCGATCAGCCCTGCTGCTGCTACAGGAGCGGGTGCCGAAATCCGCCGCGCCGTACCTGCAAACCGCACAGTCGCCGGTACTCGGCGATGTCGGCCAAGGCCAGGATACGGGGCTTCGGGTGTTCTCCGATCCAGGACGCAAGCGTCCGGCCGTGCAGTTGCTTTCCAACGGTCGCTACCACGTCATGCTGACCAGCGGCGGCGGTGGTTACAGCCGTCGTAATGAAATGGCGATCACCCGTTGGCAGGAGGACACCTCACAGGACAATTGGGGGATGTTCTGCTACCTGCGCGATGTCCAGAGCAACACGGTCTGGTCGGCTGCGCATCAACCGACGATGCATCAACCCGAGAGCCACGAGGCGATCTTCTGCGATTCCCGTGCAGAGTTCCGTGCGCGCAACCTGGATTTCGACACGCACCTGGAGATTGTTGTCTCGCCTGAGGACGACATCGAACTGCGCCGCCTGCATGTCACCAACCGAGCGTCTTCGGCCAAGACACTGGAGATCACCACCTACGCCGAAGTCGTGCTGACAACCCCGGTCAACGACGCGATGCACCCGGCGTTCAGCAAGTTGTTCGTGCAGACCGAATTACTGCCTGCGCTTCAGGCCATTATCTGTAGCCGCCGCCCCCGGGCCAGCGATGAAAGGACGCCGTGGATGTGCCATTTGCTGGCGGCACACGGGGTGGACATCGATGCGATCTCGTATGAAACCGATCGCGCCCGGTTCATCGGCCGAGGACGCAGCCTTGTGTCACCTGCCGCCCTTGATGCCGATTGCCAGCGCTTGTCAGGCAGTGCAGGCCCGGTGCTCGATCCGGTGATCGCGATTCGTTGCAGGATTACCCTGCAACCCGGCCAACAGGCCACCATCGACCTGGTCACCGGTGTCGCCGACAGCCGTGATGACTGCCTTTACCTCATCAACAAATACCGCGACCGCCACCTCGCCGACCGCGTCTTCGACCTGTCCTGGACCCATAGCCAGGTGCTTTTGCGTCAACTCAACGCCTCGTTGTCCGATGCCCGTCTGTTCGAGCAGATGGCCTCGTCGTTGCTTTACGCGAACGCCTCGATGCGCGCCAACCATGCGGTGCTGATTGCCAATCGCCGCAATCAGCCGGGGCTTTGGGGTCAGGCCATCTCCGGCGACCTGCCCATCGTGTTGCTGCAAATCCAGAGCCTGGACAACATCGCCCTGGTGCAGCAATTGATTCAGGCCCACGCCTACTGGCGGCAAAAGGGGTTGGTGGTCGATTTGCTGATCTGGAACGAAGATCAGGCGGGTTATCGCCAGCAACTGCAAGACGCGATCCTCGGCCTTATCACCTCAGGCAGTGAAGCCACTCTGCTGGACCGCCCGGGCGGTATTTTTGTGCGCCCCGCGCAGCAGATGTCGAATGAGGATCGCGTGCTGTTCCTTTCGGTTGCCAGGCTGGTGCTGAGCGAAGATCTGGGCAGCCTGGCCGAACAGATTCATCGGCGCAAAGTATCACCGGTGCACGCGCCGTTTGTGGCGACCCGGCATTTTCAGGCTCGGCCGGCATCGGTACGACCGAACCGTCCCTTCCTGCTGTTGAGCAACGAATATGGCGGCTTCAGCGCCGATGGCGGTGAGTACATCATCACCGGGCTCGCGCCCGATCCGACACCCGCGCCCTGGGTCAACGTGATCGCCAATGCACATCTCGGCACGGTGGTTTCGGAAGCCGGCAGTGCCTATACTTGGGCCGAAAACGCCCATGAATTTCGCCTGACGCCCTGGCACAACGATCCGGTCACCGATCGCAGCGGCGAAGCCATTTACCTGCGTGATGAAGAGACCGGGCACTTCTGGTCTGCAGCGCCTCAACCCTGCCCTGGACAAGGCCCGTACCAGACCCGTCACGGTTTCGGTTACAGCGTGTTCGAACATGAAGAAGACGGCATTTACAGCGAGCTGTGGATCTACGTGGCACTGGATGCGCCGATCAAATTCTCGAGGCTAGTGTTGAGCAACCGCTCGGGACGCCGCCGGTCATTGTCGGTCACGGGGTATGTGGAATGGGTGCTGGGCGATCTGCGCAGCAAATCGGCGATGCATGTGGTCACCCAATCGGATCCCGCCAGCGGGGCTTTCTTCGCCCGCAACGCCTATTCGGTGGAGTTTTCCGAGCGGGTGGCGTTCTTTGACACCGACACGATCGATCACGGTGTCAGCGGTGACCGTACTGAATTCATTGGCCGCAATGGCACCCTCGCCTCACCGGCAGCGATGCAGCACGCCGGTCTGTCCGGGCGCATGGGCGGCGGTCTGGACCCTTGTGCAGCCCTGCAAGTGTCGATCGAACTCGGCGAGGGCGATACCCGGGAAGTCATCCTGCGTCTGGGGGCGGCGTCTTCCAGTAACGCCGCCACCCAGCTGGTGCAGCGTTATCGGGGCAGCCTGGTGGCCGCCGAGGAATTGCATAAAGTACGGGAACACTGGCGCTCATTGCTCGGGGCGATTCGTATTGAAACGGGCGCGCCTGAGGTCGACGTCATGGTCAACGGCTGGTTGATGTATCAGGTCATCGCGTGCCGTTTCCAGGCCCGAAGCGGCTACTACCAGTCAGGTGGCGCCATCGGTTTTCGCGATCAGCTGCAGGACAGCATGGCGATGATCCATGCCGATCCGGCAGCCGTGCGCGCGCATCTGTTGCTGTGCGCCGGCCATCAGTATGTGGAGGGCGATGTGCAACACTGGTGGCACCCGCCGATGAATCGAGGGGTCCGCACCGCCTGCTCCGATGACTTTTTGTGGCTGGTGACCGCCACCAACCGCTATGTCGAAATGACCGCAGACGTGGGTGTGCTGGAAGAGGTCGCCGGATACCTGGAAGGACGCCAACTGGTGGCCGGCGAAGAGTCCTACTATGACCTCCCCGGTGTATCGCCCCTGCGAGAGTCCCTGTATCAACACTGCGTGCGGGCCATCGAACACAGCCTGCGCCGCGGTCATCATGGGTTGCCGCTGATGGGCTCCGGTGACTGGAACGACGGCATGAATCGCGTCGGCCACCTGGGTGCAGGTGAAAGTGTCTGGCTGGGCTTCTTCAGCTATCAGGTGCTGGAGCAATTTGCGGTGACCGCTCGCCTGCACGGTGATCACGCATTTGCCAAACGCTGCAGCGACAGCGCGGTGACACTGCAACGCAACCTCGATAAAACGGCCTGGGACGGCGCCTGGTATCGCCGCGCCTGGTTCGATGACGGACAAATGCTCGGCTCGGCGAGCAATGAAGAATGTCGTATCGACTCCATTGCTCAAAGCTGGTCAGTGCTGTCGGGGGCCGGCTCTGCCGTCCGCCAGATCAAGGCCATGCAGTCATTGGATGAGCATCTGATCAAACATGACATCCGCGCCGTGTTGCTGCTGGATCCCCCGTTTGACAAGGGCACCCTGGACCCCGGCTACATCAAAGGCTACGTGCCAGGCGTGCGCGAGAACGGAGGTCAGTACACCCATGCTGCCGTTTGGGCGGGCATGGCGTTTGCGCTGCTGGGTGAAGCCGGAAAAGCCTGGGAACTGCTGAATCTGATCAACCCCGCCGCCCCTGCCAACAACGCTCAAATCGACACCTATAAGGTCGAGCCCTATGTCATGGCCGCGGATGTCTACGGCGCCGCGCCCCATGCAGGCCGAGGTGGCTGGACCTGGTATACCGGTTCTGCGGGCTGGATGTATCGGCTGATTGTCGAGTCATTGCTGGGCGTACAACGCAGTGGCCGCACGCTCAGAATCGAACCGCTGATACCCGCCGACTGGCCGGGCTTCATCTTGCACTACCGCTTCGGCAAAACCCTCTACCACTTTGATGTGCGTCAGGGCAGTTCGACCTTCACCTCCATGACCCTCGATGGCCAGCCATTGAGTGACGCTGCGTTGACACTGGATGACGGAGGTCTGGAGCATTGGGTCCGGGTAGATTGTCGCGCCCGGTCACCCAGGCCTCAGGCGCTGGAATTCGAGCATGCCGCCGATGAATAGACATTGATCACCAGCCATGGCGTGCATGGGAGTACCCTGAGCGGGCACGCCCCTGTTCCGCCAAGGATGCTCTGTCATGCATGCCTCCCCCGATCCAAGCCACAATCATTTGCTGGCGGCGCTCCCGGCCGTCGACCTCCAGCGCCTTGTTCCGCACCTGGAGCAGGTCAGTCTGGCGCTGGGCGATGTGCTGTATGAGCCGGGGGACACCTTGCGGCATGTTTACTTCCCGACCGACGCCATCGTTTCCCTGCTGCATGTCACGGAAAACGGCTCGTCAGCAGAAATCGCCGTGGTCGGAAACGAGGGTTTGATCGGCATTGCGCTGTTCATGGGCGGCGAAAGCACCTCCAGTCGGGCAGTGGTGCAAAGTGCCGGTGGTGCATTTCGCCTGCCGGGGCAAAAACTCAAGAAAGAGTTCAACCGTCATGGCGATCTGCTCCTGCTGATGCTGCGTTACACCCAGGCGCTGATCACTCAGATGTCACAGACCGCCTTGTGCAATCGCCACCATTCGATCGATCAGCAATTGTGTCGATGGCTGCTGTTGTCGCTGGATCGCCTGCACGGCAATCGCCTAAACATGACCCAGGAGCTAATCGCTAACATGCTGGGCGTGCGCCGCGAAGGCGTCACGGAAGCGGCGGGCAAACTGCAGCGTCAAGGCGTCATCGAGTACAGCCGGGGCCAGATCACGGTTCTAGATAGAGCGCGCCTTGAACGGCTCAGCTGCGAGTGCTACCTGGTGGTCAAGACCGAAACCGATCGGCTATTGCAGTACACCCGTCGTCAGGACGAGTGATGCTTTCGAATGGATTGCCGGCGGCAATACTGGCTGTCCCTTAAACCTTTAAACGAGCGGATATTGCTCCCGCTAACCGCGCATAAGACTAGGGTGAAGGAGCAGTCCCATAAATGAGCCGGAGTTCATCGCATGTCTTATGACGCAAGCATCACCACACGTTTCAAGGATGAAACCGATGGGCTGGCCGGCGAATACTGGGTGGAATCCTTGGCGGATGGCACTCCCCCTGATTCGAGAGTTGGCAGAGTCTGATCGAGGCCGGAACCTGGCCTTTTTCAGCGAGCTGGGCAAAGGCAAACCGCATTTTTATCTTTTTTTAGCCTCGTTCCGCAATCTGGTAGAACCCCACGACCAGCTCACGGACATTAATCTGCCAATCGCATGGCTTATATAGCTCTGGCATACGAAGGCAGCCAGCTCATTGAAATCGGTACCGCGCGTTACGGGGCGTACGAAGGCGATGCTGATTGCGAGTTCGCCGTTGCTGTTCGCGACCGCTGGCATCGACAAATCCCGTCAGGTGGGTTTCCGGGAAGATCAACAGATCCGTGTCAGCCGCGCAGGTAGCGATGGCCTCCAAGGTACGCCCGAGGTTGTGAACGACATCACCGTCACGGCCAGCCAGTTGCACCAATTCAATCTTCATCTCTGTTCCTTGCACAGTTAAGTAGGTGCCCAACCAGCCAGGGTTGGCCAGAGTATGGAGCGCGGTAGAGCGACACGTAATTACCCCCAGGGTTAACCACGAATGAGTAGTGATGTGAGAGCGACATTGCAGGATGGGGTCGGAATTAAGTGAGCGCCCGCTAATCCAGACGGGGGATCGCCCCAGTTTCTGATTGGTTCAGTCGCCCTGCTGGACTCTACGTCCATATTAGGAATGGCTGCTGTGGGTCGTTTTCTGCCGGTCACCACAGGCAGAAAACGGCCCAGAGTGTGTAAAAACGCGTCGCCAAAATTGAAGTGTGCGCATCTACGTTAAATCTGAAATTTATCGGCACGTCAGCAGATGTGGATTTTGCGTAGAAGCGCGATTTCCAGTCTGGTTTTGAGTACCTGTCGCGCTGAAAAACGTTTTTACACAGCCTCGGCCAGAAGCGGACCATCAGCGCCCAGTGTCGCTTGGGACTCTTCAAAATGATGCCGTAACAATGGCACTCCTCGCTAATAGCCAGCGTAGACACCTACTCGCCCATAAAACCCCTCTTGAAAAGCGCGATAAATAGCTAGCTATTTGTTGACGAAAGTCTGAAGTATTCATTTGAATTTTCAGATTCTTCCACCCCACCGCCTATGTCTAACATCGGCTCCACAGCGAATTAGCCTCGGCAGCGCTCAGTGGGCCCCATCAGGCAGAGACCCGGCGCAAAACTTCTCTGCCGTTGCTGGACCTTGATCGCCGGCTGGCTTTGTCGAAGTGCTTTTGCAGTAGGCCTAAGGATTTTTGAGGATCACCGATGAAGCTGGAAATCTTCCGCACGCTGTGGGGTTACACCGCCAGCAAGGCCCAAGCGCTCGAAGAGCTGCTGCAGGCGGGCTTTGATGGAATGGAAGCACGTCTGCCACTGGACGCCCGTGAACGGGCTGAGTTCGCCGCCTTTCTCCAGGCTAATCGCCTGGGTTATATCAGCACAGTCTTCACGGCGTACGATGTGCTGCCGGAGCAGTCGGCGACCCCTGCCGTTCACCTCAATGACCTCGATCAGAAACTCGCCTGGGCCGCCGAGCTCGGCCCACGTTTCGTCAACGTGCTGGCGGGCAATGATCGCTGGTCGTTGCCACAACAAGTGGAGTTCTTCGGTCAGGCACTGGATCTGGCGCGCAAGCACGGTCAGGTCTGCAGTTTCGAAACCCACCGCTCGCGTTCGCTGTTCAACCCCTGGGTGACTCTGGAGTTGATCCGGCAACTGCCCGATCTGTTGTTCACCAGTGACATCAGCCATTGGGTCGTGACCTGCGAGCGTCTGTTGAATGACCCGGCCGATGATCTGAGCGCTTTCATCGAGCGGGTTCACCATATCCAGGCACGGGTCGGTTACGACCAGGGCCCACAGGTTCCGCACCCGGCGGCTCCCGAATATGCAAAAGAACTGGCTTTCCATCAGCAGCACTGGGAAAGCATCTGGCGCTCGCAGCAAGCCCGCGGTTACCAGGTCAGCACCCTTACCCCGGAATTCGGCGCCGACGGCTACCTGCATCATTTGCCCTTCACCAATGTCCCGGTCGCCGACCTGTGGTCATTGAACGTGTGGATGGGCCAGACCGAGCGCGAACACTTCGAGCGTTTCCACCACTCAAGCAATCCTTAGGGAGCCGATGCGTCATGCCTGACAATAAAAACAACAGCGCCAGCACTGACACACACAAAGCCAACTTCAATAGCATCCCGGTGGTCAACATCGCCGGTCTGTTCAGCTTCGAACTGGAACACCGCCTGGCCGTGGCCGAACATTTGGGGCGCGCCGCCAGCGAAGTCGGGTTCCTCTATATCACCAATCACGGTATCGACCCGCAACTGATCGCCAACCTGCGCAAGGCTGCCAAAGACTTTTTCGACCAACCCTTCGACACCAAGATGCGGCACTACATCGGCACCTCGCAAACCCACAAGGGCTTTGTACCCGAAGGCGAAGAGGTCTATTCCAAAGGCAAGCCGGACCACAAGGAAGCCTTCGACGTCGGCTTCGAAGTCCCGGCCGATGACCCGCTGGTGCTGGCCAACACCCCGTTGCTGGGGCCCAACGACTGGCCGCAACTGCCGGGTTTCAAGGCGTCGGTGCAGGCCTACTATGAAGCGATCTTCGCCTTGGGCCGGCGCCTGTTCGGCGGCTTTGCCCTGACCCTGGGCCTGGAAGAAAACTATTTCGACAGCCTGGTCACCCGACCGCCGTCCAAGCTGCGCCTGATCCACTACCCCTTCGACGGTGCCGCCCATGACGCACCGGGTCTTGGCGCCCATACTGATTATGAGTGCTTCACCATTCTCCTGGCCGACAAACCAGGCCTTGAGGTGATGAACAACCTTGGACAATGGATCGATGCACCACCGATTGCCGATGCCTTTGTGGTCAACATCGGCGACATGCTGGAGGTGATGACCGCAGGCGCATTTGTTGCCACTGCGCACCGGGTGCGGAGCGTGAAGGAAGAGCGTTATTCCTTTCCACTGTTTTATGCCTGCGACTATCACACCCAGATCAAACCGCTGCCCGGGTTCGCCCAGGCAGGCAACGACTACGAAGAAATCACGATCGGCGAACACATGTATGGCCAGGCGCTGCAGACCTATCAGTATCTGCGCCAGAGGGTGGCCAATGGGGAAGTTCAACTGCCAGGCAAGGCACGTAAGCCCGCCAGTTTCGGACATTTGAAAAATCAGGTTCAACCGTCCTGATTGAAGTTTTCAGTTACCCCTTACCTACGCCGGAGTCAGTAAAAAATGAAAAACAATAAAAAAAACCTGTTGAGCTTGGCTGTATTGGCAGCCGGTATGCTCGGTGCCTCGTTGAGCATGGCCGCATCAGACACGTTCAAGGTCGGCATGGAAGTCACCTACCCGCCCTTCGAGTCCTATGACAAGGACAAAAACGTGGTGGGCTCGGACCCGGAGCTGGCAACGGCCCTGGCCAAGCACATGAACGCCAAGGTGGAGTTCGTCGACACCAAGTTCCCGAGCCTGATCCTGGGCCTGAACTCCGCCAAATACGACGCGGTCATTTCCGGCATGTACATCACACCGGAGCGCCAGACTCAGGCCCAAACCATCGCCTATGCCAACACCGGTGCCGCGGTCATGGTGCCCAAGGGCAGCGAGATCAATGCGAAAAAACCTGAAGACCTGTGCGGCTTGAAACTGGGCCTGGAACAGGGCACCACCTGGGTCAAGGAATTCAAGAAGCTCTCCGATGAATACTGCGTGCCGAACAACAAAGGCGCCATCACCGTCAGCGAGTACCCCTCGGCGCCCGAAGTGACCCAGGCCCTGCTGTCCAAAAACATTCAGGCCCAGGTTGAAATCGCTGGCGCTGCAAAAATGATCGCGGAAAAGACCAATGGCCGGGTAGTGATCACCACCGAGCACCCGATCTATCAGCAAACCCTGGGTATCTTCGTCAAGAAAGGTAACGACGAAACATTCCAGGCAGTGCAAAAAGCCTTCGAGGAGGCCAAAAAGAGCGGTGAATACGCCGCTATTCTTAAGAAATATGGCTTGGAAGAACCGACTGCCAACTAAATACGTGTCCTTGTAGTCTGGTCATCTGCCGCCCCTGCACCGGGGCGGCAGATCGAGGTGCCCTATGCAATTCGATTGGTCGTATTTCTTCTCCTTATTCTCCCTGCCAGACTTCTGGAAGGCCTGCGTCACGGTGGTCCAGCTCAGTGCCCTGGCCTGGTTCCTCGGCATGCTGCTGGGCTTTGGCCTGGCCACGGCCAAGTTGTCTCAGTCGCCCTTACTGCGCATTCCCGCGGCGGTCTACATCTGGTTCTTTCGCAGCATCCCGTTGCTGGTGCTGGTGGTCTTCGTCTACAACTTGCCGCAATTGTTTCCCGGTAGCGGACCGATTCTGTCAAACCCCTTCTACTCCGGCTTGCTGGCCCTGGTGGTCACGGAAGCGGCTTACATGGCGGAGATCCACCGTGGTGGCCTGATCTCCGTGGCCAAGGGCCAGAAGGAAGCAGGCCGCGCGCTGGGTGTCGGCCTGTTCGGCATGCAGCGCTTGATCGTGATCCCCCAGGCTTTCCGTATCTCGCTGCCTACGTTGATCAATGAATACATCACGGTGGTCAAGCTGACGTCGCTGGTCTCGGTCATCTCCCTGACCGAAATCCTCACGGTCGGCCAACGCCTCTATGCCACCAACTTCCTGGTCATGGAAACCCTGGCTGCGGTGGGCGTGTACTACGTGCTGATCGTCACCGTATTCGGCTTTTTCCTGCAGCGTCTGGAGCGCTACCTGGACCTGAACTTCCGCAAGCCGCCTACACTCGATGCCGCCGCCGTGGTCAAGCTCAAGGCCTGCGCCGAAGCCTTGCCCGACAATGCGCGTAAAGCCGCGGGCAGCAACACGACGCCAATCCTGCAACTGAAGAACATCCAGAAGAGCTATGGCACGCACCAAGTGCTGATGGGTATCGATCTGAATGTCGAATACGGCCAGGTGATCTCGATCATTGGCCCCTCCGGCTCCGGCAAAACTTCGCTGATCCGCACGGTCAACGGTCTGGAAAGCATCGATACAGGCGACATTCTGTTGTTCGGTGAAACATTCATCGAAGCTTCGGACAAACCCAACAGCGCCCGTCTGCGCAAAGGCGTGCGGCACATTGGGATGGTGTTCCAGAACTTCAATCTGTTCCCGCACCGCACCATTCTCGACAACGTCACGCTGGCGCCGCGTTACCACGGCATCCCGGGCGAGCTGAGCGAACACCGTGCTTATGCGCTGCTGGACAAGGTCGGCCTGCTCGCCCACGCCCACAAGTACCCGCACCAGCTCTCCGGCGGGCAGCAACAGCGCGTGGCGATCGCTCGTGCGTTGGCCATGGAACCGGACATCATGCTGTTCGACGAGCCTACGTCAGCGCTCGATCCAGAGCTGGTGGGCGATGTGCTGAACGTCATACGCGACCTTGCGAGTGAAGGCATGACCATGATTATTGTCACCCACGAAATGGACTTTGCCATGTCGATATCCGACAGGGTCGTCTTCATGGAGAACGGTAATATCCAACTGGATGCTGCACCTGAAACCATACGCTTCGATGCCGAGGGAGAGAGAGTGCGACGCTTTATGGGAATCAGTACTCGATCGCCAAACCTGTCTACGACTGCGAATCATGCGTGAGCAGGGTGCTGCAGTAGGCAACCACTTTCTTTGAGCTTCCTTCTTCAGGAAAACACGCATGAATCTTGGAATAGCAGGACGCTGGGCGCTGGTGTGCGCGGCCAGCAAAGGCCTGGGTAAAGCCTGCGCACAGGCACTCGTCAGCGAAGGCGTGAACGTGGTGATCACCGCCCGAGGCGAACAGACGCTGAATGAAACAGCCCGTCAGCTCAGAGCGATAAATCCTGAAGTGACTGTCATCGCCGTAGCCGGAGACATTTCAACGCATGAGGGTCGCGCGGCAGCCCTCATGGCCCATGAGCACTTCGATATTTTGATCAACAACGCTGGTGGCCCTCCTCCCGGGGATTTCCGCGAATGGAACCGCGACGCCTGGCTCAAGGCACTGGATACCAACATGCTCACCCCTATCGAATTGATCAAGGCAACGGTAGACGGTATGGCGACACGCGGATTTGGCCGAATCATCAACATCACGTCGAGTGCCGTGAAGTCCCCCATCGAAAGCCTGGGTCTTTCCAATGGCGCGCGCAGTGGTCTGACGGGGTTTATTGCAGGGCTTGCCCGGCAAGAAAACATTGCCAGTCGCAATGTGACGATCAACAACCTGCAACCAGGCTCATTCGACACCGATCGACTGCGTGACAACCTGGTCGCTGCTGCCGAAGAGTCAGGGCAAGACAGTGAGGCATTCCTGGGCGAATGCCGTCGCGAAATTCCTGCTAAACGCTTCGGTTCACCCGAGGAGTTCGGTGCTCTGTGCGCCTTCGTTTGCAGCAGTCATGCGGGCTACCTGACCGGGCAGAACTTGTTGATTGATGGAGGGGCCATTCGCTCCAGCCAATAAAGACGGCAGGCACAAGTGGAGCGCACTTTTTTACTTGAAGCCGAAGTGCACATCCCCAGCGAGATCATCAGTGACCCCGAATATCTACCACACCCCCTAGTTCTTCGATGGATACAGCCAACTGCCCCGCTCGCGCCAAGGACTGGCCGCAGCAACTTTTAAACCGCCGCCATCTATCCGTGAATGAAGCACCCCATCGGTTATATCCAGCCTTTGAGGTGCAATTCATCAAACCATCAAGAACGCCCTACGGAACCTGTGACCGGTAGATTCCCCAGCAAGTTGAGCCCGGTACTCTTCACGAAAGCGTCATAGTCCATCGGTCTCTCGATACGGGTTTCAGCGTTGGGCAGTACGTAGGCCCAGGCACGCTTGGACGATGCGTCGTAAACCAGCTTGAACAGGCGGGTCGGCACCCAGACCTTGTTGTCGCCGATGGTGGTGTGGCCTGAGTCAAAGAGCGGGCCGGTAAAGACAAACACATTGCCATCGGCTCGCTTGGCAAATTTTCTGACATCCGCCTCGACCTTACTCCAGATCTTCCGGTTGTTGGTTGGGTCTTGCGGCACCATGTTCGACAGCGCAAAGGATTGGGCCATTGCATTAGGGTTCGGTGCATCGGCTGCCGGGGATTGATGGCCGCGGTCCACGGCCGGATGTTGGCTACGATAGTCGCTCAACTCTGCCCGCCCACTCTTGGGGATGCGTGGGTCCGGGTAGAACTGGTTGGTGCGCTCCTCCCCTTTGGCATCCTGCAGCTGGGCGGCATTAAGGCGTTCGACCACTACCAACGGTGTCTTGCTGGTTTGCGAGTACAGCACCGCAAAGTTGTCAGAGCACAGGGCCAGGGGTTTCATGGTCGCAGGCACAGTGGCCATGTTGATCGGTTTCGCAGCCGGGAACAGATCTGCGCAGCCGTCAAACGATGCCTGTTTCTGTTTGTTTGAATAGAGGTCCAGGGCCGCGTTCTGGTTGATCGAGCCCGAGCGGGACAGGTGTTCCTGATGCTGGGTGGGCGGCTTGATGAGATCCAGCAGACTGCGGGCTTCTGCCCCGGTCGAGAGCAAAACAAGGGCCGACAGCCCAACTGCAATTTTGCGTAGGTGCATGCTTTTAATCTTCGATTTGGATTGAGGGGTAAACGTACGGCGAGTCCCGATTCACGGAACCAGGTGGAGGCGGTTGCTGATTATCTTGCGGCGAGCATGCTTTCACTGTCCTTGATCAAAATGCCGATGCGGATCCGGTCGGCTCCGAGCAGTACGACCGCTGACGGTCGTGCGGGATTTATTGACCATGACAACTCACATAAGTGCTGAGCAGCGTTTACATTTTACTGACTCAAATGAATCAGCAACCCGCTCTAGCAAGCTCATGACCATTAGGCATGCCTAAGCAGGCTCGTTAACTGGCGCGAAGCGTTGCGCGTACTCCTTTGGACTCACCCCCATGCGGCGCACGAAGGCTTTTCTGAGCACGTCGACACTGTGGTAGCCGCATCGGCGCGCAACATTGCAGTCGCAGTCGATTACCAGAACGGAATCTTTAGCGGTGAGGAAGGGGTTATCGGCCAAATCACCGGACAAGCGCCTCAAACGGTGGGTGACTTCGTACGCGCAAACCGGCAAGCGTACGGACAATAAATGCAGCTATCGCCAGAAAAAAAATGCATTGGGCGGGTGACCAGACCTTCCCAATGCAAAACGACCTGATTAGATGTTCCTTAAATCGATTAGCCCAGCGTGTTCAGGCACACCACCTTGGGTTGGGTCATTTCCTCATAGGCGAAGCGCACCCCTTCCCGGCCCAGACTGCCATACTTGGAGCCACCAAACGGCATCGCATCGAAGCGGTAGTCGGAGGAGTCGTTGATCATCACCCCCCCAGCTTCGATTCTGCGTGCGGCGCTCATGGCCGTTGCCAGATCATTGGTGAAGATCCCCGCATGCAGACTGTATTCGGGCTCGTTGGCCAATGCGATGGCCTCATCGAAGGTTTCGAAAGGCTGCAAAACCACCACCGGCGCGAAGACTTCTGTGTGCCACAGCCGACTGCAATGATCAACGTTTTCCAATACCGTAGCGGCGTAGCACGAGCCTTGGCGCCGATGGCCGCAGAGCAATGTGGCGCCCTCTTGCAACGCGTCGTTCACCACTTGCTCGGCATTCTGCGCGGCTTGCAGGGTAATCATCGGGCCGATATCAGTGTCGGCACGCATAGGGTCGCCGCTCACAAGCGCCTTGGCCCGGCTGACAAAACGCTCACGGAACGCTTCATAAATCGACGCCTGAATCAGCAAACGCTGAGTGCCTATGCAATTCTGCCCTGCTGCCCAGAAGGCCCCTGACAAGCAACTCTCGACGGCGGCCTCAAGGTCGCAGTCGCCCATGACGATAACCGGTGCATTACCGCCCAAGTCCATGGCGAGCTTCTTCAAGCCGGCCGTGCGAGCGATCTGCTCCCCGGTGACGAAGCCGCCAGTAAAAGAGATCATCCGCACCTCACGGGACGCGACTAAGGCCTTGCCCAGTTCCGCCCCCCCGGTCGCAACCGTGACCACCGATTCGGGTAGCCCTGCCATGACCAGATACGACACCAGTTTGATGGCCGACAACGGTGCGAGCTCAGACGGTTTGAGAATCACTGCGTTACCACCCGCAATGGCCGGGCCGAGTTTGTGCGCCACCAGATTCAACGGATCGTTGTACGGGGTGATCGCGACAATCAGGCCCAAGGGTTCGCGGGAAAACCAGCCTTGGCGCGACTCGGAGCCCTCATAGGCGTCGAAAGGCACCACTTCTCCGGCATTACGCTTGGCCTCCTCGGCAGAAAGCTTGAGGGTGTTGACGCAGCGTTTGACTTCCTTTTCGGCCTGCTTGAGGGTCTTGCCAGCTTCGTCGACGATCAGCCGGGCAAACGCTTTGGCATCACGCTCGATGTTCAATGCAGCCTGTTCGAGAATGCGCGCCCGACGATGACGCGGTAACCCGGCACACACTCGCGCACCGCTGCGCCCGGTCTCCAGCAACTGCGGCACTTGCGCAGCACAGACATCCGCGACGGTCCCGATGACGGTGCCGTCAAAGGGGTTAAAGACTTCGATTTGTGGCTCCACAACAGCCAGGGCCAGACGCGATACGTTCACAGGCATTCTCCTAGTTGTGTGCAACAGACTGATGGATGCTGATGATGTCCGACAGCAGCGCAAACGCTGTTTCCGTGCGCCCTGCCCCCGGCCCCGAAACCGTCACTGCGCCGAGCAGATCGGTAGTAAACGACACCGCATTGGTAGCGCCGGAAATACCGGACAGCGGATGATCGTGTTTCAACAGACGCGGTTCGACACTCGCACTGATCGAACCATCGGCATGCCGCATGGCCGCTCCGATAAGCTTCCAGCGAGCCCCGTCCTGTCGGGCTTTTTCGATGTCGCCAAGGTCGAGTGAGGAAATACCGCTGCAGGTGACATCGCTGACCTTCAGCTTGGCGTCCAGAAGTTCGTTGGCCAGGATCACCACCTTGAGACGCACGTCATGCCCCTCAACATCCGCCGTCGGATCAGCTTCGGCGTACCCCAGCTCCTGAGCCTTGCTGACTGCTTCAGCAAACCCCAGCCCGCCTTCCATGCGGGTAAGAACGAAGTTGGACGTACCGTTGAGAATCCCCTCGAAACCGACAATCGAACTGCCCGCCAGCGACTGCTTGGCCAGGCGAATAACCGGCGTGCCACTCATCACCGACCCTTCGTATTCAAAGGTGACGTTGTTGCTTCGGGCCAGTGCTTTGAGCGCGGCGCCGTGCAAGGCAATGGGTCCCTTATTTGTGGTGACTACATGCTTGCCGCGTTCCAGCGCCCAGCGACAGAACGAGGTGGCCGGCTCACCGTCCACCGGGTTGGTGAAGGTGGCTTCGACAATGATGTCTGCGCCGGAGTCCTTGATCACCGCTTCGTTGAGGGCATCTGCTTCGCCACCCGGAAGCTGCGCCATTGCACCTTTGACTGCTGGCAGCTTGGCCAGCAACGCAGCATCCAGCCCTTCGCGGCCAATCACCGAACCAAGAAACAGGTCGGTCACGCCAACGATTTTCAGAGTGAAACCCAGTTCGGCTTTCCAGTTTTCGTTACGTTCGGCAATCAGCTGAGCCAATGCCCGGTTCACACCGCCGAAGCCAACCAGCGCCAGTTTGTATTCAGTCATTTTTATGCCCTTGATCCGGGTGATGGGTTGTTGGGCTCTAGGTTAGGGGTGCGGCCAGGGCAGTGAAATAGGCCAAATTGCTCTATTTTATGGGCGTTTTGACCAGTGTCCGGGCAAAGCGCCAGGCATAAAAAAAGCCAACACACGTTGGCTTTTTCAGTACGAGAAAGAGGCTAGACGACGGACGACAGCACGAATGAGGTCACGGTGTTTTCCACCCCCGGCAACGCGGAGATTTCATTCCAGACTTTATGCACCCGCTCCGGACTGGCAGCGCCGACCCGCAACATCAGATCGAACTCGCCACTCATCACATCGCACTGGATGATTTCCGGTATTGCCCGAAGAGCCTGCAGCACTTCCGCGCCGCGCATGCGGTCGTAGCGGTAGACGAAAATCACCGCATTGATGTTCGAGGACGCTTGCCGCCCCTCGCCCGTGCGCACCGTATAACCCTGTATCGCACCGTCGCGTTCAAGCCGTTCAATACGCTGACGCACGGCATTGCGCGACAGGTTGACCTTCGCTGCCAGCTCGGCGTGTGCAACCCGGGCATTGAGCCGCAGTTCCGCGATGATGTGTTCATCGAGCGGGTCAAGAATTCGCTTCACTTGGCCTCCTGTTTCAGCGCTCTCAGAGCGCGCCGAGCAACTGATGGATGGTGTCGAGGTCGTCGGGTTGAATCCGGTAAAGCTGCTTCGGTCGTTGCTGCGTGACTGGCCGCTGATGCGCCGGCGTGCTGATCCCCAGCTCACCGAGCAGCACCGCCGATTTGGCCGGCGAGATTTCCCCCAGAGTCACCATCGGCGCTACCAGGCTGCGGCGGTACAACCTGGCCGCGAGGACGCCGGTGGCGGTATGCGGGTCGATGACGTAACCAGTGTCGCGATACAGCGAGGTGATTTCTTGCAGCGTCTGCTCATCACTGACGGCGTAAGAGTCGATGATCATCCGCGCCTGTAACCAGAACTCGTTGGCGATGGTCATCTCGCCGCTGGACTCGAACCCTGCCATTAGGCTGCTCACCGCTTGGTCATCATGCCCATAGAGTTCCCAGAGAAAACGTTCCAGGTTAGAAAAGATCGACAGGTCCATGGCCGGCGACAAGGTCTTGTTGGCTCGCAACCGGGAGTAGTGGTTCTTCAGAAACAACTGATGCAACGCGTCATTCTGGTTGGTCGCAACGATCATCTGGGTGATCGGCAAGCCCATTTTCTGCGCGATGTAACCGGCATAGACCTCGGCAAAACTCGCGGCTGGCACGCTGAAACCGATCGGACGCTGACCGCCACCCAGTTGCAGCACCGCGTGGAAATAAAACACCAGTTGCGCCAACACACTGACCCAGTTGCTGGAGTTGAAACTGATCGCCTCGTGCTGCGTGCACGGCCACTGCCGGAACAGCCGGGTGACGATGGTCTGGCACTCGTCGAAGCTGCCATTGACTGCGAACTGATGAACCTTGGGATGCGCTACTGCTTGCAGATGCTGGAGCTGATCTTGCGGTACACCTGCCGCCGGGTAAAACACCACCACGTCCGTTTCGTCGCAGTGCTTGAATGCCTCGATGGCCGCCAGCCCGGTATCGCCGTTGGTGGCACCGATCACCACCCCGCGACGCCCGCGCTTTTGCAAAAAATATTGCACCAGCCGCGCCTGCAACTGGGCGGCAAAATCCTTCGAGGAACGGGTCGGCCCGTGGAACAGCTCCAACACCCATTCGTTGCGATCTACCTGATGCAAAGGTGCCAGGGACCGATGGCTGAATTGGCTGCCAGCCTCCTTGAGCATGCGCTTGAGGTCTGCCTCGGGGATCGCATCGCCCACGAACGGACTCATTACTCGATAGGCCAGTTCGTCATAGGGCAGGGTCGACCAAATGGCGATGTCCTGTGGTTCGAACAGCGGCAGTTCGAGCGGTACGAACAGCCCGCCATCCTCGGCAACTCCAGACAACACGACCTTTTCGAAATTGACCTGAACGGCCGAATTTCGGGTACTTACATAGCGCATGGTTGGCTCCGGCCATTCATTTGAAACGATGTGCCTGCTCGACCAGCCAGGTGGAAAACATGACCGCGTCGGGGTGCTGGTCGGCCCCAGAACCGCGTACGAGGTAAAAAGACTCGCTGGCTTCGATGCGATGGTCGAAGGGCTCGACCAGTCGTCCGTCCTGAAGCATCTCTTCAACCATCGAGGACCGGGCCAGGGCAATCCCCTGCCCCAACTCGGCCATGCGCAAGGTGGAAATCAGTGTGTCGAACTGCATGCCGGTCGACGAATCGACGGTGTCCGCACCGACCATGTTTAACCAGTAACCCCAGCCCTCTTCGTAACCCAGAACATGTAACAGCGGATGGTGCGCGACATCCGCCGGCACCCTCAGCGACGAGTTCGCCATCAGGGCTGGCGAGCAGACCGGAAACAAGGTGTCCCAGGTCAGGCGCTGCGACACCAGGCCGGGCCATTGACCATGGCCCCAGCGAATCTCCATGTCGTCCTCGCCATCCAGTTCCTTGACCCAGATGTTGCTGATGTAGCGGATGTCGACAAGTGGATGAGCCTGGCGAAAGCCCACCAGCTTGGGCGCCAGCCAGTGCACGAAAAATGCCAGGCTGCCACGCACCTTGATCGGCCGGCGTTTGTGCTGGCCAAAAATCTCGTTGGTCCCCACCGCCAGTCGAGTGATCGCATCCTGCACGACCGGCAGATAGGCCTGCCCTTCCTCCGTCAGCCCCAGGCCACGGGGCAAGCGCTTGAACAGTGCCACCCCCAGGTGGCTTTCCAATTGGCGGATCTGCTGGCTGACGGCGCCCTGAGTCAAAAACAGCTCTTCGGCGGCGTGGGTGAAGTTCAGGCAGCGGGCGGATACCTCGAATGCCCGCAGCCAGTTCAATGGCGGTAACGTCTTTTGCTTCATGGTCTGAACCTCATTGACGCCCCCTCCTCCGAGCACTTTGCCCACCCCGTCGACGGCGGCTAGAACGCATCGGACGGTTGTGCCAAGGGGGCAACCGACAAGCGTCGCTCGCGGCTTTTGCGCGTAATGTAATACACGAAATAGCACCAGGCGATGAATGGCAAACCAAAGTACAGGGCCACCCGCTGCTCAGGGTCGAACGCAATCCCCACACACGCCAGGCTGCAGCAGACCAGCGCCCCCAGTGGCACCCATGGATAACCCCGGACGCGGAACTTGAGGTTGCGGACATCGCCGCCGTTGGCCACATAGTGACGGCGAAAAGCGATCTGGCTCGCGGCAATGCTCATCCACACCACCACCACTGCCAACCCGGATATCGACACCAGTGCCAGGTAGACGGTGTCGGCGGCGAACACGCTACTGAGCAACGAGGCGCCACCGCCGACCATGCTCAACACGATGGCATTCAACGGCGTCCCCATGCGGGTCAGGTTAGAGAACTGCTTGGGCAAGTGACCCTGGTCGCTCAAGGTCCAGAGCATCCGCGAGGCGGCGTACAACCCGGAGTTGGCCGCCGACAACAGCGCAGTGATGATCACGAAGTTCATGATGTCGGCGGAGTAAGGAATGCCGATGTAGGTGAACACGGTGACGAACGGACTCTCCACCAAACCGGCCTGCTCGCGGGGCAACAGGGTTGCCAGGACGAAAATAGTGCCGACGAAAAAGATCGCCAGACGCAGCACGGTGGTGCGAATGGCCCGCGGCACATTGCGCTGAGGGTCCTTGGTTTCACCGGCGGCAATACCGATCAACTCAGTACCGGAGAAGGCAAAGGACACCGCCAACAAGGTCATGGCAATTGACATGAAACCGGTGGGGAACAAGCCTTCGCGGGTGAAGTTGCCCAGGCCAATGCTGTGGGCCTGATCGATATGCAACAAGCCGAGAATCGCCCCGCCGCCGATCATCAGGAACACCACCACCGTCACTACTTTGATCAAGGACAACCAGAACTCAGTCTCGGCGAACAAACGCACCGAGATCACGTTGGTCAGGAACACCACGCCAGCGAACAGCGCACTCCAGATCCACACCGGCGTATCCGGAAACCAACGCGCCATCAAAATTCCGGCAGCGGTGAATTCAGAACCAATCGCCACAGTCCAGGTCAGCCAATACAGCCATGCCACGGTGTAGCCGGTACCTGGTCCGAGAAAACGCGTGGCGTAAGTACTGAACGAACCGGTTTCCGGCATCTGCACCGCCAATTCGCCCAAGCACATCATGACCATGTAAACCATGAGTGCACCGATGATGTAGGCGATAACCGCCCCCAAGGGTCCAGCCTGGTTAACGGTGTACCCGGACGTGAGAAACAGCCCGGTACCAATGACGCCACCCAATGCCAACATGACAATGTGGCGAGTCTGCATTTCCTGTTTAAAACCGGCACGCGTGTTGAGTTGTTCTTCTTTTATGGACATGGTTGTTCTCATGAAAGTTGTTAGGGCACGCATTAACTTCTGCTCTGAGTTACGGGGCAGAGTAAAAACAGGTCACCACTAAGTTTTATTATTATTCCTCTTCATGAACTCCTCACTAACGGCCCTGTCGTGAGGTATTAACGTTATAACTTCAGTTTGCTATCTCGGTGCAAGTTTCATTGATTGAGGGCTGCTTGTTTGCCTGTGCCTGTTCATCCTGTGAATGTCTGACAAAGGCAAACGCCTGCTTCAGGTCGTCGAGCAAATCATCGGTGTCTTCGATGCCGACGGAGACTCGTACCAGTCCTTCGGAGATACCCAGGGCCAGACGCTCCTCCAGAGTGTTCTCCACATGGCTGGTGGTCCGAGCCGGGCCGTAAATGGTTTCCACCGCGCCGAGATTGCCCGCGCAGTGGGCGAATCGCAGACGCGGCAAGAGGACCTTGACCGTGTCCATTCCACCGACCAGAACAAAACTGACAATGGCACCGAAGCCGGACATTTGCGCGCACGCCACAACATGGTTCGGGTGGCTGGGCAAGCCTGGATAATTGACCGACTCCACCAACGGTTCGGTGCAAAGAAAATCCGCCAGAGCACGGGCACTGCGTTGCTGTTGACGCATGCGCAGCACCAGCGTTTTCATGCCCCGGATGATCATGTAGGCCGAGAACGGGTCGAGCGTCGCACCGTTGATCTCCCGGTAATGACGAACCTTGGCCATCAAGGATTCGTTGCCACACACCAGACCGCCGAGCACATCGCCATGGCCACTGAGGAACTTGGTCGCGCTGTGGATGACCACGTCCACACCTAACGCCAGGGGGTTCTGATTCAGCGGCGTGGCAAAGGTGTTGTCGGCCACCACCACGGCACCGACGCGCTTGGCTGCAGCTACCAGTCGGTGGATATCGAGTATTTTCAGGGTCGGGTTGGTCGGCGTCTCCAAGTACACCAATTGGCAGCCTTTGGCGATTTCACGCTCGATCTCCTCGTGATCGAACGTCTCGCACAAGGTCACCTCCACACCCGTGCGCGGCAGGAATTCTTCGAAAATCTTGTTGGTGCCACCGTAGCTGTCCTTGGTCGACACCACACGATCGCCATTGGCCAGGAAGGTGAAAAGCACACTGCTGATCGCAGCCATGCCGCTGCTGAAGGCCACGGCGGACTCGGCCATTTCCAACTCGCGAATTTTTGCTTCGAGGGTCTCGACCGTCGGGTTGCTCATGCGGCTGTAGATAAAGCCAGGCGTCTTGCCCAACGCAACGTCGTACCAGACGTCGATGTCGTCGTAACCGTAAGCGGCGCTAACCACGATCGGTGTCTGAGTGGCGTTGTAGGGGTGCCTGACTTGCTCCCCGCCCCAGACCGCTCGGGTCCCCGCTCCGGCGTTATCAAGCCCTGCGTTGTCAGGTTTATTGTTCATTAAGACTACTCGCACTGAGGGTGGTGAGTGTTGAGTCATTCACCAGATCTGGCGGCCAATATATTGAAAAGCGGTGCGCCCGAGAAACGATGTTATCGGTGCCAAAGGGCTGTTTTTTTTAATGGCTGAACGTAATAAGCGACAACGCAGAATTTTTCAGGGCTTGTTTTGTCGGTCTTTGTCGACTGCGACCCGGGCGATGTAGCGATGACCGCTAACGGCCATCGCGTCCGATTCAGCCACTTCAGACTCGAGCAGGTGACACGATGATTTTCACGTTGTGCTCCTTGTTGTTAACCAGTTCCTCGAAGCCCTGCCCCACGATCTGTTCCAACTGAATGCGCCCGGTCACCAATGGTGTGATGTCCAGCCGGCCATCAGCGATAAAAGCAATCACGTCAGCGAACTCACCGTTATAGGCCAGCGCGCCCAGTACCTGTTTTTCGGTAGCCACCAACTCGAAGAAGTTGAACTCGCTGGGTTCCTCAAAGATCCCCACCAGTACGCACTTGCCGGCCTTGCGGATCAGATCGATCGAGAGCTTGGCCGTGTGTTTGTTGCCAATGCATTCGAAGCTGACATCCGCCCCGAGCCCACCCGTCAGGCGCCGAACCTCCGCCAAGGCATCGCATTCATTGGGATCGAGCACATGGGTTGCCCCCACTTCCAGGGCCTTGGCCTTGCGCGCTCCAGACATTTCCAGAGCGATCACCTGAGCCGCACCGGCAGCCTTGGCGCACATGATGGTGCACAAGCCAATGGTGCCTGCACCGACCACCACCACGTTCTGTCCGAGCAGGCTCCCGGCTTTTTTCACCGCGTGCATGCCCACCGCCAAGGGCTCGATCAGTGCCCCGGCTTCAGCAGGAAAGTTCGCCGGCAACTTGTACAGCAGGTTGGCCGGCACGTTGACCAGTTCGGCGAAGGCACCATTATTCATCAGCCCGGTGAAAGCCAGGTTCTCGCAGATGTTGTACAGGCCATGGGTGCAGTAGTAGCAGGTGCCGCAGTGTTGGCAGGCATCGGCCGCCACCGGATCGCCGATGCTGAAACCCTGAACACCGGCACCGAGCTCGACGATCTCGCCACAGAACTCGTGACCGAGAATGCACTGGCCCTTGATCCCGGTCAGTGGGTGCGGCGCGTCAACCGGGATGAACACCGGCCCCGCCACGTACTCATGCAAATCGGACCCGCAAATTCCGCACCACTGCACGCGGATCTGCACCCAGCCAGCAGGTGGCGATATGGGCAGCGGAACGTCTTCGACGCGGATATCGTTGCGACCATGCCAGACCGCGGCGCGCATGCTGCGTACCGAATTGATTGAAAGGCTCATAGCAAAATCTCCTTGAAATAGTGGGTCCTGGCGCCCTGCAAGAGTCCGCCAGGAGGGGCGTCAGTGCTGTTGCAAAAAGTCCAGAATCAGTCGGTTGACCTGCTCGGCCGCTTCCATCTGCACCATGTGCGCCTGACCTGGCAGGATCTCGACCTGGGCCGTCAGCCCGGCGCTGTGACTCACCGGAATAATCGCGTCGTCACTGCCCCAGATCAGCAACACTGGCTGCTGACCGTCCTGCACCACGCCGCGCAGATCGAGCTGTTGCCGTCCTTCTTTGAACAAGCCTGAAACCAGCAGGCGCAGGGCCGCGTCCACGCCTTCCAGGCGCTTGTACTTGAGCATGTCTTCGAGCATCTGCCGGTTGACCAGCTCGGGGTTGGAGAACAGCTTCACCAACTGTGGCTTGAGGGCATTGCGGTTGGCAGCCTCGACAAAGCCTTGCAGGTAATCGCCGTTGATGTCCTCGCCCAGACCGGCGCTGCCGATCAAGGTCAGGGAACGTACCCGCTGCGGAGCCAGGCGCGCAGTGTTCAGCGACACCGCGCCACCCATGGAATGACCCACCAGATGCGCTGCGGGAATGTCCAGGTGATCGAGCAGTGCCAGCACCACGCCGCTCAACTCGTCCAGATCTGCGCGCTCCAGCTGTTTGGTTGACTCGCCATGACCCGGCAGGTCCAGTGCAACCACCCGGCGGCCAGCGGCTAACGCTTCGTGATTGAACATCCAGTTGTTCAGGTCACCGCCAAAGCCGTGCACCAGCACCAACGGCACCCCGCCTTCGCCGCGCTCGAAGTAACGGATCAACCGTCCGTCCAGCTCGACCTTTTGCGGTCTCGGCCCAATGTCTTCCTCGGCACCGTCACCGGGCACGAACGCGGCCTGAAACTGCTCGACCACCGCATCGATCTCCGCCTCGCTGGCTTCGCCGTCGACCACGATGCCGAGCAACGCACCCACCGCCAGGGTTTCATCCTGGCGGGCGATCTGCCGACGAAGCACCCCGGAAAACGGCGCCTCGACACTGCTGGAGATTTTATCGGTTTCGACGTCTAGCACTTCGTCGCCCTTGGCGATGGCCTGGCCTTCCTCCTTGAGCCAGACATCGACCCGGCCCTCAGTCATGGACAGGCCCCACTTGGGCATGGTCAGGGTATGGATCTGGCTCATGAACGCTTGCTCCACTCAATCAGCTTGAGCACGGCACTCTCGATCTTCGCCGCGTCGGGAATGTAGAGGTCTTCCAAAGCATCAGAGAACGGCACCGGCGTGTGCGGCGCAGTAACCATCTCGATCGGCGCCTTGAGCGAGGCGAAGGCTTTTTGCGCCACCAGAGCCGAAATGTCGGTGGCCATGGAGCAACGCGGGTTGGCTTCGTCGATGACCACCAAGCGCCCGGTTTTCTCTACACTTTCCAATAGGCTGTCTTCGTCCAGCGGACTGGTGGTGCGCAGGTCGATCACCTCGCAGTCGATCCCGCGCGCGGCCAGATTGCGCGCGGCGTCCATCGCGGTGTTGACCGTGCGGCCATAGGAGACCAGCGTCACGTCCTTGCCATCGCGCAGGAAGTTGGCTTCGCCGAAGGGGATGGTATAGAGCTCTTCCGGTACTTCACCCTGCATGCTGTAGAGCATTTTGTGTTCGCAGAAGATCACCGGGTCGTTGTCGCGGATGGCCTGGATCAGCAAACCTTTGGCGTCATAAGGTGACGACGGGCAGACCACTTTCAGCCCCGGAATGTGGGTCCACAACGAGGTCAGCATCTGCGAGTGCTGGGCGGCGGCCCGCAACCCGGCGCCGACCATCGTGCGGATCACCAGCGGCGTGGAGGCCTTGCCACCGAACATGTAGCGAAACTTGGCCGCCTGATTGAGGATCTGATCCAGACAGCAACCGGCGAAGTCGACGAACATCAATTCACACACCGGGCGCACGCCACAGGTCGCAGCGCCCACTGCAGCACCGACATAACCCAACTCCGACAATGGCGTGTCCAGCACTCGCCCAGGGAATTGGTGATAGAGGCCCTTGGTCACGCCCAGCACCCCGCCCCAGGCGTCATTTTCACCGGGGGCGCCGGCACCGCCGGCGACGTCCTCACCCATGATGAACACGCTGGGGTCGCGGCGCATTTCCTGGGCCAGAGCTTCGTTGATTGCCTGCTGATAACTGATTTTTCTCGCCATGATGAAGGTCTCGATTCTTGTTATAGGGGGGGGCGTTCAGGGATAGGAAACGTAGACGTCGGTGAGCAGGTCGGCGGCGCTCGGCTTGGGGTCGGACTTGGCCTTGCGCACGGCGTTCTCGATCAGCAGGTCCACCTCGCTGTCGATCTGGTCCAACTGGCTGGCCTGCACCCGCCCGGCGCGGAGGGTGCGTTCGCGGAACTGCATCAGGCAGTCGTTGTGCTCGCGGAAATGCTTGACCTCGTCCAGCGCCCGATAGGTCTGGGCGTCGCCCTCAAAGTGACCGTAATAGCGAGTCAGCTTGACCTCGATCAGCGATGGCCCCTCCCCGGCCCTGGCCCGCTCCACAGCGGCACCGGCGGCTTCGTGAACGGCGAAGAAGTCGAAGCCGTCCACCGTGACCCCGGGCATGCCGAAGCCGGCGGCACGGTCGGCGATGTGATCGCAGGCCACCGACCAGTTGGAGGCCGTGGCTTCGGCGTAACCGTTGTTCTCGGCAATGAACAGGCACGGCAAATTCCACACCGAGGCCATGTTCATCGCTTCGAACACGGCCCCTTCGTTGGAGCCGCCGTCACCAAAGAACACCACCGCGACACTGTCAGTCCCCTTGAGCTTGGCGGCCAGGGCGGCACCCACGACCAGCGGCGCACCGGCCCCCACAATGCCGTTGGCGCCGAGCATTCCCTTCTCGAAATCGGCGATGTGCATGGAGCCACCCTTGCCTTGGCAGACCCCGGTTTTCTTGCCGTAGATCTCGGCCATCATCCCGTACACATCGACGCCTTTGGCGATGCAGTGGCCGTGACCACGGTGGTTGGAGGCAATGCAATCGTCATCACCCAAGTGGGCCATGACCCCGGCGGCTGAAGCTTCTTCGCCGGCATACAGATGGACAAAACCGGGAATCTCGCCGGTGGCGAATTCCACGTGCAGGCGCTCTTCAAAGACGCGGATGGTGCGCATTACCTGGTAGGCATGCAGCAATTGATCAGCGGTCAGCTGTGTCGACATTTTTATTCTCCAGGGTGTCTTGAGGCTCAAGTTTCAAGGTGCAAGGTTCAAAGGGTGTTGCGGGTGTTCAGGGCCGATGGCCAGAAGTCGCTGTTGCGCGGCATAGGCCAGGGTCGCATTGACGTCGATGCTCAGCGGACCGCCGGCATCGAGGGTGACCGTGGGCCGGTCATGGGCGTTGAATTCGATCTCGCGCTCGCCATCCAGAGCCAGGGTGCCGCTGGCCAGGCACAGTCCATGGGCGACGCCGGGTTCAAGGCTTCCGGCAGCGAGCACGCCGCAGCCTTGCAGCAGGCCGGGAGCCAGAGGCACCAGCAGCGCTTCGGGAGATTGCGCATCGAGGCGCATCCAGGCCCCGCCCGGAGCCTGACGCGATACGGGAAACCACAAGCCGCAAAGAGCCGAGATGCCAATGGACTGAGGTTCGGCGAAGGTCACAAACACCTCGGCCAGATCGGCCCCGCGGCTGATGGCCCGTGCGCCGACGAAGGGCAGCGAGGACACCGCCACGTCCACCAGCGCCATCTCGCACAGGCCACGGCTCGGCTCGCGCACCAGCAAGCGCTTGTTGCGTCGCAAGGCGATCTCGGGCGGGATCCGCCCACTGACAAACAGCCCGCCGGCCAACCCGGCGCTGGTGGCTTCACGAAGTTCCGGAAAGGCGTTGTTGGTGCCGGTGGACAGTGTCAGCAGCGGAATGTCGCCGACTTCGGAGGCCACCGCCTTGTGAGTACCGTCGCCGCCCAGCACGGCGATCAGGGCAACGCCGCGTTCGGCCATCCAGCGTGCCGCGTGACGGGTATCCTCGACGCTTTGGCGCAGGGTCAGGTCGAGGAACTCAAGGGCCGGCCAGTGACTGCTGCGAGCCTGGCGACCGTGGCTGTTTTTCAGCACGGCGGCGGCGATGCCGGTCATGTCGGTGGGCATCAGTACCCGTTCGAGGCCCGTGGCGCCAAAGGCAGCCAGCAAGCGCTGGATCACCGAGACCTTGTCGGTGCTGGAAAACAGCCCGGCGTTAGCGGTCAGGCGCCGCACGTCCCGACCGGAAGCCGGGTTGGCGATGATGCCGACGGTCAGCTGCGCACGACTCATGACGCCACCACGGGCAGAACAGGGAAAGGATCTAGGCAGGACATCGGGCACCTCTTTTTATTATTGGGTTGCCAGTCGGGCTGGTTGCCAGAGCTAGAGCAAGGCCGGTGCCAGATCCGCAAAAAAACCTGCATAACCCCGTCGTAGAGCGGCCCGCTGGAAGCCCAAGGGTGGTCGGAATCAAGCCCGAATGAGACGCGTCATGTCAGGCTGCACGAGGTGGCGGCGAGACCGTGAGACGTTGCGTCTCACCGCCAGTCCCGGTTGACCCGACGCTTGTCTGCGGCCAATGAACGGCGCTTAATAGCCGCACAACTAAAAGAAGATGGAACCGGAGGCCTTAATGCTTTCCGCACATTCAAAGGCGCATGTGGATTGCGTCAGCCGTGTTTTGAAGAATGCCGGGCACCTGCCGCAGTTGCCTGTGTCGGACTTGATTCTCGACTCCTGGCGCCGCTCCATGGAGCAACACCACCTGGATCCCGGCTCACTACAAGGGCCACGGATCCTCTCGCAGAACGTGCTGCAGGAATGCCGCGAGCGCTCCGAGTTGTTCCTGCGCATTGCCAGCGAAGAAGTCGCCCGCCTCCACGGTCGGGTCCGCGATGCCGACTACTGCGTCCTGCTGACCGATGCTCAGGGCCAGACCATCGACTACCGCGTCGAAACCTCCATCCGCAATGACTGCCGCAAGGCCGGTCTTTACCTGGGCACTTGCTGGTCGGAAGGTGAGGAAGGTACTTGTGGCGTGGCGGCGGTACTGACCGCGCGAACGCCGGTCACAGTGCACAAACGCGATCACTTTCGCGCCGCGTTTATCGGCCTCACCTGCTCAGCGGCGCCGGTCTTCGACCCCAAGGGCGAACTGCTCGGGGTACTCGATGTGTCGGCGGTGCGCTCACCCGACGACCGCCGCTCCCAACACCTGATCCGGCAGATGGTGGTGCAGAGCGCGCGTGAAATCGAACAGGCATTTTTCATGAGCAGCGCCCAGGGTTACTGGGTGCTACGAGCCCACAGCAGCCCGGGCTACGTCGACAGCCAACCCGATTACTTGCTCGCCTGGGATGATGACGGCCGTTTGCAGGCGCTGAACCCGGCGGCGCGGCAGTTGCTGCTGCAAAGCTTTGGCCAACTGCCGGAACACATCGGCCAGGTGTTCGATCAGCAGTTGCTGCATCGGGCCAGTGACGAGTCGCTATGCCTGTTGCACAGCCAGGGTGGCCACACGGAATTGCATGGTCGCCTGAGCGCGCCACGGCGGGTGAAGCGCAACGCTTCGCGACTGGCACTGACATCCGCCGAACTTGATCCGCGACTGGAAGAAAGCCTGCGCCTTGCAGTGCGGGTTAAAGACCGCAACCTGCCAGTACTGATCCAGGGCGAAACCGGCTCCGGCAAGGAAGTCTTCGCCCGTCAACTGCACCAGGCCAGCCAGCGCCGCGAGCGGCCGTTCGTTGCGGTGAACTGCGCGGCGATCCCCGAGAACCTGATCGAAAGCGAATTATTTGGCTATGTCGCCGGCGCCTTCACTGGTGCCTCGAGCAAGGGCATGCAAGGTCTGCTGGAACAGGCCGATGGCGGCACCCTGTTTCTCGATGAAATCGGCGACATGCCCCTGCCCTTGCAAACCCGACTGCTGCGGGTTCTGGCCGAGGGTGAAGTGGCGCCTTTGGGAGCTTCACGGCGTAAAGCGATCGACCTTCAGGTCGTCTGCGCGAGCCACCGCGATCTGGAAAGACTGGTCGCCACGGGCGAGTTTCGAGAAGACTTGTACTTTCGTTTGAGTGGAGCGCGCTTCCAGTTGCCGCCGCTGCGCGAACGCAGTGACCGACTGGCGCTGATCAACCGGATTCTCGATGAGGAATCGACGCTTTGCGCAGAACCTATGCAACTGGGAGGGGCGGCGCTGGAATGCCTGCTTGGCTACCGCTGGCCAGGTAACGTTCGCCAGTTACGGCACGTGCTGCGTTATGCCTGTGCGGTGTGCGATTCCAACCTGATTCAGGTCAGCCATTTGCCCGAGCAACTGCAAGGTCACCGACTGGATGGCCCAAACTCCGGCGACACCATTGATTGCATCACGAGCCCGGAACGCCAGGCATTGCTCGATGCCTTGGTGCGTCACCGCTGGAAACCCACCGCCGCCGCCAAGGCTTTGGGCATCTCCCGGGCAACCCTGTATCGGCGGGTGCATCAGCACGGCATCGACATGCCGGGCAGAAGCCAGGTGTAAACGCCCCCTCTTCGACGGAGCTTTGCGGTTATCGAGTAGCTATTGCATCTGAGCGAGGCCAACCCGTCAGCCTTTGAGCAGGTGCCGAATACGTACAGGCTTTCCAGCGATATGAAAGCGCCGAGCGGCTGATTCGATTTTCAACTCTGCGAGAGTGACTCTACTGTGATGGCGTAGATGATCGTGCCAGGACTCGTCAAAAAACAGCTCTATCCACAGTTGCGGATTTTCGGTGTCCTGCATCAATTGCCAGGAAAAAGAACCATTGCGGCGCCGCATTCTGCGCACTTCTTCCATGGCCACTTTGAAGGCATCGGCATCCGCCGTGTCTATCTCATACTCGACCGTAATCATGACTGGCCCACGTTCGCCATCAACGTCGACACTAGTCAACGGTTGAGGCCAATGCAGCGAAGGGGCCAGGTCTTCTGCGTTCAGCGCGGGCAGTTTGACCCACCAGCCCACCGCTACTCCCACCACCATGATTACCGCGGCAAAACTCAGCGATATCGAGATCGAAAGCCAGCTGGCGATCAGCCCCCACACCACACCCCCTATGGCCATGCTGCCAAAGAAAGTCAGAATGTAGACAGCCAACGCCCTGGCCCTTACCCACGCAGGTACCGATGTTTGCGCAGACACCTGAAGGCTGGACAAAACCGCGATCCAGGCAGCACCACTGATGAGCATCACAGGGATAAGCAGATAGAAATCTTGAACCCATGCCAAAGCCAGCAATACTGCCGCATAGATAAGGCTGGCCGATGCCACCAACAGATTGACAGCAATATGACGACGAATTCCGGGCAGAAACATTGCACCCGCGACCGCCCCGATCCCGACGCAACCGAGCAAGATCCCAAATTGCTCAGCACTGCCCTTCAGCTCACTTCGCACAATCAGTGGAAGCAACGACATACCGGCGCTTGCGCCCAGAAAGAAAGCGAGGGCGCGCACCAACACTCGCTGCAGTTCGCGCGAACTACGGGCATAGCGCCAACCCACACGTATAGCGCCAAACAGGCGTTCTGCCGGCAATACGGTCTGTTGCGGCGTACGGTGCCACAAGGCGAGCACAGCAATAACACCAAAGAAAGACAGGGCGTTGACGGCAAATGTCGCCCATGGCCCTACCAAGCTGATAATGATGCCAGCGATGGCCGGTCCGAGTGCTCGGGCAACGTTGACCCCCACGCTGCTAAGCGATATCGCGGCGGGCAGATCACTCGCTGGAACCAACTCAGGTGTCAACGCTGACCATGCAGGCATGGTCAGCGCTGTTCCAATCCCCATGGCCAGCGTAAACAGGAGTAAAAGTGTCGCGCTCATCAGGTCCGCAAAGGTGATCAAGGCGAGCGCAAGTGCAATGACGGCCATCCCTGCCTGGACAGCCAACAGGTAACGTCGTTTGTCGATGATGTCGGCCAGCGCGCCAGCGGGTAGCGCCAGAAGAAACATAGGAGCGGCGCCTGCTACTTGTACCAGAGACACCATAAAAGGACTGGCCGACAAGGAGGTCATCAGCCAGCCAGCACCCACTTCATGCATCCACGTCCCTATGCTGGATGCAATGCTGGCGAGCCACAGACTGCGAAACAATCCATGACGAAGCGGTTGCCAAGCCGAAGTTGTCGATAGCTGCTCATTAGTCATCGTACTCACCATTCTCTCCCTACAGTTTGCTCAAGAGTGGCCAGCGATGCGACAGACTCGTACCCAATGCCAATCTTCCAGATCCTGCGACTAGAATCGTCGAGAAGATGATCAGCAGCAGCCAGGCGAACTGGCCCTCGGCCAGGCTCCACTCGGGATGAACCCAGATAACCGATACGACCAATAAAAATAGAACAGGCAGTGTCGCAAGGCGCGTCAGAAGTCCCAATGCGATGAATACCGGACACAACACTTCCGAGAAAATTGCCAGAGACAAGGTCAACCGCGCCCCCATGCCAAACGGGTCTTCGATCAACGCCAGTTCGTGCTCAAAATTGAAAAGCTTAGGCAATCCGTGCACCAGCAACAGCATCAGTACACCTGTGATTCGTAGCCAACACAGCGCCACATCCGCTGCAGTCGTCGTATTTACATGAGATGTAGACATGCTCCCTTGCTTCCTCTCAAGGAGTGCGCCTCATCCCCCATCAGGGAAGAGGCGCAATACAGATCAGTGACCTTCCGATGCGTTAAACATGGTTTTGGCATAAATCAAACCAAGACCATAAGCACCACCGTGAGCGATAGAGGTTTTTACCGTCTCGTTATAGGTGTCGCCGCGAGCCCAGTCACGCTGCAATTCCAGGAGGTATTGAAGCGAGGTCATTGGACGCGCACCTGCTTGAATCATACGCTCGATGGCGCGCTCATGAGCCTCATCTGAAACGTCGCCACACGCATCGCAAATGACGTATACCTCAAACCCTTGGTCAAGAGCCGAGATCGCCGGCCCAACAATGCAGACCGAGGTCCAAAGACCGGCAAGAACGATTCTGCTGCGACCGATCTTGTTCACGGCGACGGCTATACGCTCGTCCTCCCAGGTATTCATGCTGGTTCGATCAATCAGCTCCTGACCGGCGAATACCGAGGTGATTTCCTCAAACATGGGGCCCGAAAAACTTTTTTCGGCGACGGTGGTAAGAATGGAAGGAACGCCAAACTCCTTCGCTGCTTTCGAGATCAGTGCAGCGTTATTACGGAGTGTGACGGCGTCGATGGATTTAGTCGCAAACGCCATCTGTGACTGAAAGTCGATCAAGATCAAAGCGTGGTTGCTTGGATCAATCAGGCCTTTACCTGGTGCTGCTTTCGCGGTTGCCATAACACTTCTCCAGATTCGTTTGAGAGGGGCTATTTTCGGCTTCGTTGGAGCAGAGCGATTGTATGGATGTGCGAATCTGGAAAATTCATGCTGAGAAAATTTCTTTCTCCAAGCATCGGGAGGCTAACCACCTACCCGCATCAGGTGTGCGCTTCGACTGCGGGGTGTCGCTGTATTTAAAGCCCACCCTCGGTCCGATCCAGCCGTTCACGCAAGAATTCAACCAGCGCCTGCACCGGTCGCGAGCCCTGACGATGCTGCGGATAGACCGCCGATAACGTCAACGACTCAGGACGAAAGTTGTCCAGCACCGGCACCAACCGCCCGTCCTTCAAGGCCGAACCGACAATGAAAGTCGGCAAATAAGTAATGCCCATGCCGGCGATGGCCGCGTCCTTGAGCAATTCACCGTTGTTGACCCGCATCCTTCCGGTGACGTTCACCGTCAGTGGTTTGCCCTGCCCTTCGAAACGCCATTGCACCTGACGACCGTGGCCATAAGGCAGGCAGTCATGGCTGTGCAAGTCTTCGGGGTTAACCGGCGTACCGCGCTCGGCCAGGTAGGCTGGGCTCGCGCAGTACACCCGATGGATGGAGGCGAGACGTCGGGCGATCAGCGTCGAGTCTTCCAGCACACCGATGCGCAATGCCAGGTCGTAGCCTTCACTGAGCAAGTCCACCGGACGATCACTCAAGTCCACTTCCACCGTGACGTCGCGATAGCGCTGCAAAAACACCGGCAGCAGGCAACCCAAGTGCGCCACCGCGAACGACAGCGGCGCGCTCAAGCGAATGGTGCCGCGAGGCTCGCTGGTCTGGCCAGTGATGCTCTGCTCCACTTGTTCGACTTCGCTGAGCAGGCGCAAGGCCGACTCGTAATAACTCTGCCCCAGGGGCGTGACGTCCAGCCTTCGGGTCGAACGATTGAGCAGTCGCACACCGAGGCGCTCTTCCAGTTGCATCAAGCGCCGGCTGACGAATTGTTTGGACAGCCCCAACTGATCGGCCGCTGCGGTGAAACTGCCGGAGTCCATGACCTGACAAAAAATACGCATATCTTCAAACGGGTTCATTGTCGCGGCCTGGTTGACAGTCAAACACTTTATAGCCGTTTTTTCCTTTTTCGGCACCCTATTAGTCCAATGCCGGCCTCAGCCCGCTGCAGAGCACATTGAGCAATGACACGTAAAAATGCCCGCACAATGGCGTAATGCTGTTCACTTAAGAAAATGGATGGCGGCTTGAGAGCCGACGGGGTTTTGATCGTGTACTTATCCGTTGCTGCGGTCACGGCGGCTTAGGGTTCCGCCCTTACGGCGGGTCACTTGGAAATACGGAATGCCGCCCAACCCCAAGTAACCAAACGCTCTTGCCCCTGACGTACGGTGCCTCGCCCAGGCTCGTCATGCCCTCGCTCCGACGGGGCAGATCAAGATCAAAAATCCGAAGCAACAGCAAGATCAAAAGATCGCAGCCTCGCTTCGCTCGACAGCTCCTACAGGGAAATGCGTTCACTTGAAGCCAGGTCGGCCGGTAGGCCGCCTCGCTTTTGCGTTAGCGGTGTACGCCCCTCGAGAGGCCGAGTGGAGGTTCTGCGCAGTGGGCAACCCGGCATGGATGCCGGGTTAGCCGCCCCCGGCCATGGATGGCCGATGGCGGCGGGCCCACGGAGCAGGACCGGAGCGAGGGCATGCCGAGCCTGGGCGAGGCACCGAACGAAAGGGGCAAGAACCCTTTGGTTACTTTGGGGTTCTTTTCCAAAGTAACTCGCCGTAAGGGCGGAACCCTAGGCCGCCCTGACCGTAGAAACGGATATGTACCCCAACCTTAAGTGAACAGCATTACGCACAATGGTGGGCATTCATTCAAATCGGCGTTGCGGCGGGACTTACTTGGCCGTCAGCACCGAGTAGCTGTTCATCAGGTTACGGTAGTTCGGAATGCGCGGCGACAGCAGGTTCGCCAGGCCTTCCATATCGTTGCGCCAGTCACCTTGCAGCTCGCACGCCACCGAGAACCAGTTCACCAGTTGCGCACCCGCTGCAGCCATACGTGCCCAGGCAGCCTGTTGTACGGTTTCGTTGAAGGTGCCCGAAGCGTCGGTAACCACAAACACTTCAAAGCCTTCAGCCAGCGCCGACAAGGTCGGGAACGTCACGCAAACGTCGGTCACCACACCGGCAATGATCAATTGCTTGCGACCGGTAGCTTTTACGGCCTTGACGAAGTCTGCGTTGTCCCAGGCATTGATTTGGCCAGGGCGGGGAATATACGGTGCATCAGGGAACAGCTCTTTGAGCTCCGGCACCATCGGACCGTTCGGGCCGTTTTCAAAACTGGTGGTCAGGATGGTCGGCAGTTTGAAGAACTTGGCCAGGTCCGCGAGCGCCAGTACGTTGTTCTTGAATTCGTTGGGTGAGAAGTCCTGCACCAGCGAGATCAGGCCGGTCTGGTGGTCGACCAACAGCACAACTGCGTCATCTTTGTTCAGACGCTTGTACGGAACGTTGCTCATGTGAAACTCCTTGGTGGATGGATATTGTTGATGGTGCCGAACAGGTTTGGCCGGCACTTTTTTTGTCGTCAGAAGGCAAAACACGAGCAGCCAAAGGCGCCCCAGAAACCCTGAAAATCACTGACGGGCACATTCGACAGGCGCGCCCGTTCATGGCTGTGGGAATGCACCCCGCACGGCCCGCTGCAATGATGGGCCTGAGCCTGCATCGGCGAAGCTGGACGCCAATGACCAGGCACCTTGACCACCGGCGACCAGTCCGGCAGCACCGGCACGCTGGCCGGACCGAGTTTTTCGAAGTCACCGGCGGCGTACACGACCTTGCCGCCGACTACGGTCAACACGGACTCGATCCACTTGATTGCTTCTTCGTCGACACTGAAAAAGTCTGCTGACAGCGCTGCCACGTCCGCCAGTTGTCCGACCTTGATCTGGCCTTTCTTGCCCTGTTCGGAGGAGAACCAGGCGCTGCCGTGGGTGAACAGTTCCAGCGCGGTCTGCCGCGAAAGCCCTTCGCTGTGCAGTGCCATGCCGCCAACGGTACGACCACTCACCATCCAGTACAGCGAGGTCCAAGGGTTGTAACTGGAAACCCGCGTGGCATCGGTGCCCGCACCGACAGGGACTCCCTCGGCCAACATACGCTTGATCGGTGGCGTGGCTTCGGCAGCCTTGGCGCCATAACGCTCGACGAAGTATTCACCCTGGAACGCCATACGGTCCTGAATCGCAATACCGCCGCCTAACGCCCTCACCCGTTCGATGTTCTGCGGCGTAATGGTTTCGGCGTGATCGAAGAACCATGGCAAGCCATTGAACGGAATGTCGCGATTGACCTTCTCAAACACGTCGAGCATGCGGCTGATGGATTCGTTGTACGTCGCGTGCAAGCGGAACGGCCAACGTTGCTCCACCAGATGGCGAACGACCGGTTCCAGCTCTTCTTCCATAGTCTGCGGCAGGTCCGGGCGCGGCTCGAGGAAGTCTTCGAAGTCGGCGGCCGAGAACACCAGCATTTCCCCAGCGCCGTTGTGCCGCAGGTAATCGTCGCCCTGATGCAGCGTGACGCTGCCGGTCCAGTTTTTGAAATCGCTCAGTTCTTCCTTGGGCTTTTGGGTGAACAGGTTGTAGGCGATGCGAATGGTCAGTTGCTGGTCCTTGGCTAACTGCTCGATCACCGCGTAGTCGTCCGGGTAATTCTGGAAGCCGCCACCGGCATCGATCGCACTGGTCAGGCCGAGACGGTTGAGTTCACGCATAAACTGGCGGGTCGAGTTGACCTGATATTCCAGGGGTAACTTCGGTCCCTTGGCCAGGGTCGAGTAGAGAATCATCGCATTGGGTCGCGCCACCAGCATGCCGGTCGGATCACCGTTGGCATCGCGCACAATCTCACCACCGGGCGGGTTCGGCGTATTGCGGGTGTAACCGGCGACCCGCAATGCGGCGCGGTTGAGCAAGGCCCGGTCGTAGAGGTGCAACACGAACACCGGCGTATCGGGCGCAGCCTGGTTGAGCTCTTCCAGGGTCGGCATGCGCTTTTCGGCGAACTGGAATTCGTTCCAGCCACCGACCACCCTCACCCACTGCGGCGTCGGTGTGCGGTCGGCCTGATCCTTGAGCATGCGCAGGGCATCGGCCAGGGACGGCACACCTTCCCAGCGGAGTTCCAGGTTGTAGTTCAAGCCACCACGAATCAGGTGCAGGTGCGAGTCATTGAGGCCAGGGATAACGCAGCGGCCCTTGAGGTCGATGACCTGGGTTGCAGAACCGCGCAGGGCCATGGCTTGCGCATCGGTGCCGACCGCCACGAAGCGGCCGTCGCTGATGGCCACCGCGCTGACGAGGGGGTTCTCACGGTCAACGGTATGAAATTGGCCATTGAATAGAATCAGATCGGCATTCATCGCGTTTCCTCAGACAGAGTGGGATGGGACTGGTCGGCTGTCAGCCAGGAGGCGAAAAGTCGGGTCGCCATGGGCATGAACAGGTACACCACCGAGAGCACGATGGTCACGGTGATCAGAAAAGTGGCGACCACGTAATTGGACAGAAAGGCGTTGAGCTTGAGCAGCGGGCCCCAGATCAGTGGCACCAGCAAGGTATGCGGCAGGATCACCAGCAACGTCACCACGGCCTGCTTCCAGCGCGGCGGTGGCGAACCGGCATCGGCCTGTGGTGCGAACCAGAATTCCTTGACCGGATTAACCTCGGTCTGGTCGCCGTCCGCCAGCATCGGTGCGGCTTCGTTGACCAGTTCCAGCCGTTGCGGCGAATCAAGCCAGCGCTGCATCGCCTCGGTGGAGCAGAAGCGCAGCACGCAGGTGAACATGTCGAGGCCGGAATGCTTGCCGCGAATCACGTCCACGCCCAAATGTCCCTCGCTCTGCCCGGCAATACCGACAATGCGCCGCAACCAGGCTTCATAGGGTGCTTCAAAGCCGACCTTGACGCGGTGTTTGACGATTAAGGTCACGACCTCATCGAAACCCGGCCGCACGGTTGCAGTGTCGAGGCGATTGGAATCAGGCATAACCGAAAGCTCCGGCGAAACGATCATTGAGCGTCAGCCCAGTTGAAAAAACACCGACGTTGAATCGTCGATAGCTGATTCGATGGTGCCTGTGCCGGGGCACAAAAAATTGAACGCACGTGCTCTCTTTTCGACCGGGCCTTCAGTACTGCCTAGGGGGTTGCGATGTTCAAGGGTTCAGACATGTACTGACTGATCCGCGAACGTAACCAGCGCTCTGCCGGATCGTTGTCGTGAACGCCACTCCAGACCATCGACAGTTGCGCCGCATCGATGGGGAACGGTGGGTCTTCGGCTCTCAAGGCGCAACCTTCAACCAACGCACAAGCCGCGTAGTCGGGTACGGTGGCGATCATTTCGGTACCGGCGAGGATCGCCCGCAAACCACTGAATTGCGGAACCCCCAGCACCACGCGCCGGGTACGACCGACCTTGGCCAGATCGAGGTCGATGTTGCCGCTCAGGTCGCCAGAGAACGACACCATCGCGTGGGGTCGCTGGCAGTATTCATCGAGCGTCAGCTCACCAGGCCGTCTGTCACCGCGCAACACTTTGCAGGCAATATCACGCAGCTTCTTTCGCTTGGCGTTGGCCGGCAATTCGGTGGTGTAACTGACCCCCACGGAAATCTCCCCCGACGCCAGCAAGGCCGGCATCAACAGATAATTGGCCCTACGCACTACCACCACAATTCCCGGTGCCTCTTCCTGCAACTGACGGAACAACGGCGGGAACAATCCAAATTCGGCATCGTCCGAAAGACCAATGCGAAACACATCGCAGCTCGTCGCCGGATCAAACTCCTTAGCGCGGCTGACAGCACCCGAGATGATGTCCATCGCCGGTTGCAGCTCTTTAAGAATCGCCAACGCTCGCCCCGTTGGCTCCATCCCGCGACCGTTGCGCAACAGTAGCGGATCGTCGAACAAATCTCGTAAGCGACCCAGCGCGGCACTCACGGCCGGTTGTCCCATGAACAGTTTTTCAGCCACACGGGTCAGATTTTTTTCGAACATCAGGGCCTCGAAAATCACCAACAGATTCATGTCTAAGCGGCGCAGATCGTTACGGTTCATATGCACAGTCCCATTGTGTTTTCAGCCTGGCACGAATCTGTCGGACTTCACTCGATCATCGGCACTTTGGCCGCCCGCTTGTAAGGCCCGTACTCGATAGGCACCCACTGAAAATGCCCGTCCACCGCAGTGATATGGCCTACACCCGGAAACGGCAGGTGCGCCGCAGTCACCCAAATCTTGCTTGTCGCCGCGTCAGTGAAAACGTTGTCTCGGCTCTTGATCGCCTGCTGACTATCGACGTCGAAGCGGATCGACACTTCGGGATGCTCGAACTGCACCGCCAGGTTATGCACCAGATCGCCCATGAACAGAATGCTTTGGCCCTGAGAGGCGAAGCGGTACGTGGTGCTGCCCGGCGTGTGCCCGGCTTCCAGTTCAGCATCGACGATACCCGGCACCGGCGACTGACCGGCTGCGAAGGTCTTGAAGCGCCCCGCAGCAACGTACGGCGCGGTGGAATCCTGGGCGATCCTGAAAAACTCCTTGGCGCCGGCGGGTGCTTTGGCCATAGCCTGAGGATCGAGCCAGTAGTCGGCTTCTGCCTTCGCCGCGTAGACCGTGGCGTTGGCGAACACCGGTTGCCGCTTGTCGTCCACAAGCCCGCAAACATGGTCCAGATGCAGGTGAGTGAGCAGGATGGTGTCGACCTGTTCCGGCTGATAACCGGACGCTTTCATGTTCGCCGCGAGCATGCCGGCGGTGTCTCCAATGCACTGACCCGCTCCGGTGTCCACCAAGATCAGTTGCTTGCCGGTATTGACCAGAAAGGCGTTGAACGCCGTCTGCACCCCCGGCGTTTCAATCGAGCGACGGGCCAGTAATGCACGGATCTGGCTCTGGGTCAGGCCATTGAGCAGATTCGGCGACAGATCGTTGTAGCCATCGAACAGCGCTGTCACTTCGTAATCGCCCACCGCCAACCGGTAGTAACCGGGTACCTGAGTGGCCACCTGGGTCGGCGCCTGAGCCAGGGCGCCAACCGATGTCAGCGCCAATGCCAGGCCGAATCCGCTCAGCGTGCAAACCAGAGAATGCTTCATGCCTTCACCTTTGGTCGAGTCAGAAAAGCGGCCATCCACATGCCCGCCAAATGAGGTCAATCATGCGCTCGTCCCCCCCCCAAAAAATTGCAGCAATGTGCTGAGTTGATGCAGTTGCTCGCCGCCGCACATGGAAGAAATTAACAACGTTTAACTCGCAAGCCACCGCCCCGCGACCAAGAATGAAGCCCGCTGTGCAGACCTGTTTTCTAAAGCGGGAAGATGCTGACCCACCGCTCAGTGCGCCAGCGCATTCCCCTCGACACGGATATTTGTCATGGCCCACGTTCAGCACAACGCCGCCCACGCATCAGCCACTGAAACGAGTAAAACCACCACCGGTGGCCTCTCTCCCTGGCGGGAAAGCCTGGTCAAAAAACTGATCCTCGACGGTCTGAGTGAAACGCTGGAAGTCACCGAACTCGCTCGGGCCTGCGCCCTGTCCCGCAGTCATTTCTCCCGTGCCTTCAAGTGCAGCACCGGCCAGTCGCCCCAGGACTGGATTCGTTGCCAGCGCATCGCCAGGGCCAAGCAATTGATCCAGAACACCGACCTGAGCCTGACGAAAATCAGCCTGGAATGTGGCTTCTGCGATCAGGCACACTTCTGCCACATTTTCACCCGTAGCGAAGGCATCAATCCGTTTGCCTGGCGGTGTCGGGTATTGCGCGCCCGCCCCTGCCTCAACCAGGCAAGCGCATAACGCCGCGGCACGCTCGATGGCCATCAGTGAAAACGCCGAGGGGCAAACCTCTCGGCGTTTTTTTCATGGACGGGAAACAGGGGGCCGAACGACTCAGCCTTCGACGAACGCCAGCAAATCGGCGTTGAGCTGATCCTTATGGGTATCGGTCAGACCATGGGGCGCGCCTGGATAGACCAGCAGCTTCGCGCCCTTGACCAGCTTGGCTGAGGCGATGCCCGCAGCTTCGATCGGCACGATCTGGTCGGCGTCGCCGTGCACCACCAAGGTTGGCACGTCGAATTTTTTCAGGTCTTCGGTGAAGTCGGTTTCGGAGAAAGCCTTGATGCAGTCATAGGCATTCTTGTGGCCAGCCGTCATGCCCTGCATCCAGAACCAGTCGATCATGCCCTGGGAAGGCTTGGCGCCAGGTTGGTTGAAGCCGAAGAACGGCCCGCTGGCGACGTCCTTGTACAGCTGTGAACGATCGGCCAGGGACGCCTCGCGCAGACCGTCGAAGACCTCGATTGGCAGGCCCCCGGGATTGGCCTCGGTCTTGAGCATCAGCGGCGGCACCGAAGAAATCAGCCCAGCCTTGGCGACCCGCCCCGTGCCGTGGCGACCGATGTAGCGCGCCACTTCGCCGCCGCCGGTGGAGAAGCCGAACAGCACCATGTTCTGCAGGTCGAGGTGCTCGATCAACTGGGCCAGGTCGTCGGCGTAGGTGTCCATTTCATTGCCGGACCAAGGTTGGCTGGAGCGGCCATGTCCACGTCGGTCATGGGCGATGACCCGATAGCCCTTGGACGCCAGGAAGATCATCTGCGACTCCCAGCTGTCGGCATTCAGCGGCCAGCCGTGGCTGAAAACGATGGGTTGGCCGGAACCCCAGTCCTTGTAATAAATCTCGGTACCATCGCGGGTAGTGAATGTACTCATGGCTTTTGCTCCTTCAGGGGGTTGGGTGACTCAAATTGATGGATGGCCCATGCGCTCGGCCAGGCGCGCCACCCGCTCGCCCAGGTGCGCGGCGGTGCGACGATCTACAAGAGGTGGCGCATGCTCGGGGGACTGTTCGACATTCGACTGGGCCATGACTCCCAGGGAACTGCCGAGGCGATTCAATTGCCCATCGAATATCCCGGTGCTGGAGCGCGCAGGCAGCAGGTCGAGGCCGACCCAGATCATCGAGTGCTGGGCAGCGAAGACCGCCATCTGCAATAAAGTGTTGAGCTTGTCGCCACACAGGCAACCGGAATTGGTGAAGCCGGCAGCGAGCTTGTCGCGCCAGGGCTGGGCCAGGTAGAAAGACGCGGTGTCCTCCATAAAACCCTTGAAGGACGCCGAGGCGCTGCCCATGTAGGTCGGGGCGCCGAAGATGATGGCGTCGGCCTGGTGCAGGCACTCCCACTGGTCGTGCACGTCCTCGACCGGAATCAGCTGGCAGGCGCTGCCCAGGTGCCGCTCCACACCCTGGGCCACGGCCTCGGCCATGACCCGGGTATGGCCATAGCCACTGTGATAGACCACCACCACGTTGCTCATTCCGGCATCCTCCAGACGTGTTAATCCCTTTTGCTGCCCACAGTACGCACAACCGGCCCTTCGGTTGACGCGCTTGAAGGACTGGAGTTTTGAACGTAGACCGAACGCAGGGCGAGTTAAACGTTGTTAATTTTCACCGGTGCAGGCACAGCCCCTAACCGCTCGTCGCCAACTCCGCAGCCAATAAATACGGGAGCCGCCGCTGGCAAGGAGATTGCTTCAGGTAGTGCACTCGATACACGCCCGCCCGAGCCGCGTTGCGTTCTTCAAGAAACCTGAGGAACATGCTCGAAAACCGCGTGATAGAAGGCTGTGCCCTTCATCCGCCCTTCCCGCCCAGGTGCAACGGGGAGGACTAAAAGAACAGCAGCAGGAGTGAGCCGTTGACCCTTCCCCCCGAACAGGCTGTGCATTTCGGCCCCTACCGGATCTACCCCGGGCAACGCCTGATACTGGAAGCCGACCGGCCCCTGCGTCTGGGCCGACGCTCCATGGACATTCTGTTGATCCTGCTGGAGCACGCCGGAGATGTTGTCAGCAAGCAGCAACTGATCGCACGGGTCTGGCCCAAAAGCGTCGTCGAAGACACCAACCTGCGCGTGCACATGGCGGCACTGCGCAAGGCCCTGGGCGACGGCCAGACCGGCCAGCGCTATATCGTTACCGTGGCTCAGCGTGGCTACAGCTTCGTGGCGCCCTTCTCCCTGGAGTCCATCGAGCATAGCCCCGAAGGCGTTTCAACCGAGCCGAGGGGCCATAACCTGCCGGTGCGGCGCACCCGCATGATCGGTCGCCAGGCCTTGGTGGACAGTGTGATGACGCAATTGGCACGCCAGCGTTTCATCACCCTCGTCGGCCCCGGTGGCATCGGCAAGACCACCGTGGCCCTGCGGGTTGCCGAACAACTGATCGGCCACTACCGGGACGGTATCCGACTGTTGGACCTGGCCCCGGTCAATGACCCGCTGATGATCACCAGTCATCTGGCGATACTCCTCGACCTGGCGCTGCACGACGGCGAACCTATGGGCAGCCTGGCGAGCTTCCTGCGCGAGCGGCAGATGCTGCTGGTGATCGACAACTGCGAGCACTTGCTAAACGCCATTGCGCCGCTCTGCGAGAGCATCCTGCGCGCTGCGCCACACGTGCATATCCTGGCCACCAGCCGTGAGAGCCTGCGGGCCGAAGGCGAATTCGTGCAACGCCTGGAATCACTGGACTGCCCACCGCCCATCGCCGTGCTGGACCGCACCCAGGCCCTGACCTTTTCGGCCCTGCAATTGTTCGTCGAGCGGGCGATGGCCAGCCACGACAGCTTTGAACTGAGCCATGACGAACTGCCCCTAGTGATAGAAATCTGCCGGCGCCTGGACGGCATACCTCTGGCGATTGAACTGGCGGCCGCGCAGGTCGGCAACCTAGGCCTCAGTGGTTTGCTAAGCCAGCTGCAAGGCAGTTTTCGCCTACTGACCCACGGCTGCCAGATCACGCCGGGCCGTCATCAGACCTTGCGTGCCACACTGGACTGGAGCTTCGAACTGCTCAATGCCTGCGAGCAGGCCTGTCTGCGCCGGCTGGGTATCTTCAGGGGGGGCTTCACCCTGCAATCGGCAGTGGCGGTAATCGTCGGCGAACACATCGAACCCAACGTGGTTTTTACCTCGATCACACAACTGGTGGCCAAGTCCTTGCTGAACGTGGAAGTCGGCGACGAGGAAGTGTTTTATCGCCTGCTGGACACCACCCGCAGCTATGCCCTGGAAAAACTCGACCAGGCCGCTGAGCTGCCGAATACGCGCAAGCGTCACGTCGAACGTTGCCTGGCCTTGATGCATCAGGCCCAGGAAGACTGGGAGAAGACCCCGTCGGCCCTATGGATCGAGCGTCACGCCCGCACCCTGGAAGACATCCGTGCGGCGCTCGACTGGGGCTTGAATACCCAGGGCCCACATATGTTGGCGATCCGTCTGGCCGCAGCCTCCGCACCGCTGTGGCAAGAGCTGTCACTGCTCAAGGAGCACGGCATTTATGTACGCAAGGCTCTGGCCCTGCTTCACGCGGCAGCCGAGCCCTGCCCTCACTTGACCCTGGCCCTCAAGCTCGCTCTTGGCAGCTCCTGCTACCACACCCAGGGCAGCAGCGCCGAATCGATCGATGCCTTCGTGGCGGCCAGAGCCCTGGCCGAAAGCAGCGACAATGTAGCCGCTCAGCTCAAGGCAGTGTCCGGGCACATGGCGGTCAACCTCAGTTGCGGTCACTACCAACTGGCCCTGGAACAAAGCCGGCAGTTCGACCAACTGGTGCAGTGCGGTGCCGGCGATGCCGTGATGTCCCTCAGCACCCAACGCCTGCAGGTACTGGCCCTGCACTTTGCCGGCGATCAGCCGCAAGCCCGGGACAAGGCAGAGCAAGTTATCCAAGTGATGGCCCAGAGCGGGCATCTCAGCCGCTTCACCCGCGGCTTTGGCGTGCAGTACGACCAGAGCGTCGCCGCCCTGACAATCCTGGCGCGGATCCTCTGGCTGCAAGGCCATCCGGAAAAGGCCTGGCGCACCGCGCGCCAGGCCTTGGACATCGCGCTGCAGATCAACCACGGCACGTCCATCTGTTACACCTTGGCGTTGTCCGGCTGTTTGATTGCCCACTACAACGGCGACACCGCAACCGCCCGCGAACTCTTGCGCCTGCTGCTGGAGCAGGCACAGAAGCATTCGGTGCTGCTGTTCTACACCTGGGGCCGGCACTATGCGCAGGTCATCGAAGGTGCCCCAGAGCTCTCGCCCCCGACATCCAGCGCCGGGTTGATCGGGGAAATCATGGTGACCCTGGACGGCGGCTTCATCGATAACGCCTTGCTGCAACGGGCCGAAACCGGCACGGCGGGCTGGAGTACGGCGGAAATCCTTCGAGCCAGGGCCGATACGCTGCTGACCGACAATGCTCCAGACGCCGCCGAAGCAATGCTGCACAAGGCATTGGCGGTGGCCAAGGCCCAAGGCGCACTGACCTGGGAATTGCGCAGCGCCACCTCACTCGCGCGCCTCTGGCAGCGTCAGGGCCACGTCCAGCGAGCCCATGAGCTGCTCGAACCGATCTACGCCCGGTTCACAGAAGGCTTTGCCACGCCCGACCTAACCCGCGTCCGTCAATTGCTCGATGAGCTGCAGTGACACGCTCTTGACTGATACCCAAGGAGCCTTGCCGATGTAGTGGGCATGACGCCTTTCAAACACACGCAGTTGTCCGCTGCGTTCAAGCTTCTCCAGCGCGTAGATTCGGGTGGTGTTGAGAAACCGGTAACTTCTCGCGCCATGGCCCTGCTCCACCGACAGTAACGATTTGCGCACTAGTCGCTCCATCACCTCAGCCACGCAATCGGGCCGCAGCACCGCACAACTGATGACATCGATGGCTGCCTGCACGGTGAACGCTATTTTGAACACCGCCAGCCGCTGCAACAGGGTTTGCTCCAGCGGGCTCAGCCGCTGATAGCTCCAGTCCAGGGCGGACTCGAGCGTCTGATGCCGCGCAACGGCGGTGCGCCGGCCCTGGCTCAGCAGTTGAAAGCAATTGTCCAACTGCGCTTGCAGCCCCACCAGCGCCAGCGCATCGATCTGTACCGCCGCCAGCTCGATTGCCAATGGCAAGCCATCGAGTCGACAGCAGATTTCGCGCACCGCCTCGAGGTCTTGTTCACGCAAGGCAAACCCTTGCTGACGGGCTCTGGCGCAGCTGACGAACAGCTGCACCGCCGAATGGCCCATGACCTCAGCCACGCTGTGCAACGACGAAGCCGGCGGCACCGACAGGGCCGCCAGGCCATGCACCGTTTCTCCCAAGGCCCGCAGCGGTTCACGGCTGGTGGCCAGGATCGATAGTCGTGGCGCCGACGCCAGCAACTGCTCCACCACTGTCCGGCAGCGTTCGAGCAGGTGCTCGCAATTGTCGAGCACCAGCAAGGCATGCCGCGCCGCCAACACCTCCAGACCGGCGTCCAGTTCAAGACTGTGCCTCAGGTGCTCGACCACCTGCACCGGATCGTCGATGGTCGCCAGATCGATGAACCACACACCGTCGCGATAGTGCTGCAACAGCAGCTCAGCCACACGCAGCGCAACCGTGGTCTTGCCGATTCCCGCCGGACCGACCAGGGTCATGAACCGGCGCGCCGGCAACTCCCGGACCAGGCTGCCGACCACCAGGTCTCGACCAGTGATGGGCGTCAGCCGGGCCGGCAGGTTGTGCTGGGGCTTCTGGATGCTCTCGAGCGAGACAATCTCCTCTTGCGCCTCGCGCAGCACCGGGGCCATGAAGCAATAACCGCGCAGCGGAATGTTGACGATGTAGCGCTGCCCGTTCTGGCCGTCGCCCAAGGCACGACGCAGGGCCGCGATGTGCACACGCAGGTTGATGTCCTCGACCACCGAGGTCGGCCAGACGCTGGCGATCAATTCGTCCTTGCTGACCACGTGGCCGGCGCGTTCGACCAGCACCCGGAGGATATCCAGGGCGCGACCGCCCATGCGCAACGGCCGATCACCGTCCAGGATCAGCCGTTGCCGTAAGTGGAATACGTACGGGCCAAACTGCAACACCGCATCGCTGTTCAATTCTCTGACGCTGTTCATGCACATCCACGTGCTGAAAACCTGGCCCGGCTCAAGATACTGCCTCATCCATTGCTCGGGTTCGTCCAGGCTCCCGCACCTCCATTTCCAAGAATCCCCGGATATCTTGGCAGGCACCGATGACGGTACAACCGCCATGGAGGGAGCGCCACGGCCATTGCGGTGCGCCAGACAGACAAGCAGGCGCTAGCTGAACTGTTCGCGGTACTGGGTGGGGGTCAGGCCGAGTTTTTCACTGAACAGAAAACGCATGTGCCGCACGCTGCCGAAACCGCTTTTGTAGGCCACGGTCTTGAGCGGCAGCTCGCTGGTCTCCAGCAGGTTCCTGGCGCAGTCGATACGCGCGCTTTGCAGAAACTCCATGGGAGTCATATTTACTTCACGGGCAAACACTCGGGCGAAATGTCGCGTGCTCATGTTCGCCAGGCTGGCCATGCGCTCGATGCTGAAGGCTTCATCCAGGTGTTCGAGCACATGATTCTGCACCCGGGTCACCGGCGTTTCCTGTGGCGCCACCGCAGCCATCAACGGGCTGAACTGCGCTTGTCCGCCCTGGCGCTTCATCACCACCAGTAACACCTTGGCCACGTCCTGGGCGACTTTCTTGCCGTGGTCCTGCGCGACCACCGCCAGTGCCAGGTCGATGCCGGCTGTGACCCCGCCAGAGGTGATCAGGTTGCGATCCTGGACGTAAATCTGATCAGTCTTCACCGTCGCCTTGGGGAAGGCTCGAATCAAACGTTCCGTGTAATGCCAGTGAGTCGTCACCCGATAACCGTCCAGCAAACCGGCATGCCCCAATATGAACGCCCCCGTGCAGATCGAGCCATAACTGGCCGACCGACTGACGGCGCCCGGCAGCCAGTCGAGCAACGGTGGATGTTTTTCGTTGTAGGCCCCCGGGCCACCCGGCACCAGCAGCAGGTCATAGCGGTCGCAGGCCTGGTCTATATGCACATCGGCCTGAACGCTGACGCCGTTGGAAGCGCGCAACGCACCATGCTCGGTGCCGATCGTCGACAGCTGATAATGGTCGCCCAGCTCCAGATACCGATTGGCGATGGAAAACACCTCCATGGGCCCGGCCATATCAAGCAGGAGAAAGTCTGGAAACAGCACCATTGCCACGGTTTTCATGGGTAAGCATCACTGGTATCAAAGAGATGGAAGCGTAACGCCGACGCTGGACATTATGCCCGGACGGGGCGTGATCATCGGGCAAGAATACGTGATTCATCGTAAAAAATTGTCAACCTGAAAGAGACAGTATTTCAGTTTCTATCTACTTATTGCACCACAGGGTAAACATTAACCTTCTCCTCAAGCGGACGAATTATCGTCCCGACAGGAGAATCCATCATGCTGACCCTTCGCAAAGCCTCTGATCGCGGTGCCGCCAATCACGGTTGGTTGAAGTCATTCCACACCTTTTCCTTCGCCAACTATCGCAACCCGCGGGAACAGGGTTTTTCCGACCTGCTGGTGATCAACGACGACCGGGTGTTGGCCGGCAAAGGCTTCGGCCAACACCCGCACCGGGACATGGAGATTTTCTCCTATGTGCTCCAAGGCGCCCTGGAACACAAGGACACCCTGGGCACGGGTTCGGTGATCCACCCCGGCGATGTGCAATTGATGAGCGCCGGCAGCGGCGTGGCGCATAGCGAGTACAACCACTCGACAACCCGCCCGGTGCACTTCCTGCAGATCTGGATAGTGCCGGATGTCAGCGGCGCCAAGCCGCGTTATCAGCAAGAGCATTTCAGCGCTCAGAAAAAACGCGGACGCCTGCAACTGATCATCTCCCCCAATGGGGCCGACGGTTCGCTGCGGGTTCGCCAGGACGCGCGGGTCTATGCGGGCCTGATCAATGGCCAGGAAAGCGCCAGCCTCACGCTCGCCGCCAATCGCTACGCCTATGTGCATGTGGCCCGGGGCAAGGTCGAACTCAACGGCCTGCAATTGCAAGAAGGCGATGGCGTGCGGGTTCGGGAGGAACAGGCGCTGACCTTGAGCAACGGCGTGGATGCCGAAGTGCTGGTGTTCGATCTACGGCCGCAAGAACTGCCCGAAATGCCTTGACCGGCACGACCTGGGGGCTTGCGCCCCCAGGCCTGATTGGCAGGCGAAGACTGCGACAGGCAGTGACCAGCAAGCGCTTGAGGCGTTATCGTCGGTGCATATCCGCTATCGATACCGATGATTTCCGCCGCGCGGGCGCTGACTCCCAGAATCCAATCCACTAATCCATTTCCACGCCGGTAAATCAGCAAGGACTACGCCGATGTCAGTTCCTACGACTGCGACACTCCCCATGCGCAATGAAGTCTGGTTGCATATTTTCGCTGGCTTGTGCGCCAGCCTGGTCAGTATCGGGCTGGCGCGCTTTGCCTATACCCCGCTTATCCCGCAACTGATCCAGGCCCACTGGTTCGTACAGGTGGATGTGGTCTATCTGGGTGCCGCGAATCTCGCGGGGTACCTTATCGGTGCGCTGATAGGGCATCCCCTGGGCAAGCGTCTTTCCAATCCGTTGGTGCTGCGGCTGATGCTGGTGGTCGCCACGTTGTCGTTCTTCGCCTGTGCCTGGGCCTTGTCCTTCAGCTGGTTTTTCGTCTGGCGCCTGCTCTCGGGAATCGCCGGTGGCGCCATCATGGTGCTGGTGGCGTCCACTGTCTTGCCACACGTACCGGCAGCGCGAAGAGGCGCGGCCAGCGGCGCGATCTTTCTCGGCATCGGCCTGGGCATCGCCGGTTCCGGTACGCTGGTGCCAGCCCTGCTCGAGTGGGGCTTGCGCGATACCTGGATAGGCCTGGGGGTGGTGGCTGCGGTGCTGACCGCTGCCAGCTGGTTCTGCTGGCCACAGAACCAGCCCGAACCCGCCGTCGCCGTCAGGGCCAGTGAGCCGTCAAGCCATGAGGATCAAGCATCCGGCAGCGGTTTGCGCCTGCTGTTCGCCCAGTACGCGTTGATGGCCACCGGGCTGGTACCCGCCATGGTCTTTCTGGTGGATTACGTGGCGCGCGGTCTCGATGCGGGCACTCATGTGGCGTCGCTGGTCTGGGTGATGTATGGCGTCGGAGCGATCTTTGGCCCGATGGTCTATGGCATGCTCGCCGATCAGCTCGGGGCCCGCCGCAGCATCCGCTGGGTGCTGATCATGCAGGCGCTGGCGGTGGGCGCGTTGAGCGTTACCAGCCAGCCGTGGGTGCTGTGTGGGCTCGCTGTATTGATAGGTTCGTTTCCGCCCGGCATCGTGCCCTTGGCCCTGGCCCGCGTGCACGAACTGAAAAAGCGCGCCCATGCCCAGCAGGTCGCCTGGAGCCGCGCGACCGTGGCCTTTGCCAGCTTCCAGGCGTTGGCCGGGGCTGCCTATTCGCTGATCTTCAACGCCAGCGGCGGGCATCATCAGCTGCTGTTCGTAATCGCTGGCATGGCGTTGCTGCTGGCTATCGTGTTGGATATCGCTGCACGCCGGCTACGCTAATGCACTTCACCCACCGCTACGGCGCACAGATACTGAAAGCCAGGATCTCCAAAACGCTCGTCTGGGAACGAGGTGGTCTGCATGTGCGCTATGCGATTGCGCGGATCGGGCAAGGGCATTTCATTTGGGTGCAGCCGTTGGCGGGGACCTGAGGGAGATATTGGACTCCTCGGGCGAAGGGATGATTTATCGCCACGGCTACTCGACACCGGACATCGAGAAGGCCTATGACGAATTGATGGTCGCCGATGAGCGCTTCGGGCACTTCTCTATCGAGATCCTGGAAGAAAAGGCGCTGGAGGCATTTATCGAGGATGCAGCAAATAATAAATGCTCTATTGCCATCGATAGGATCGAGCACCCAGGTCAGCTCATAGCTACCAACGATAGAGCCCTCCTCCTCACCAAGCATTCCGTGTGCTGGATATCGATCTTGGATCAATTCGCGCATAACCCGCTCGGCAGCCTTATCCGCCAACGTAACCGGATCAAACAGACGACCGCCCTTGTCCTCCACGTCCAGCCTCGCTCTAAATAACGGCTGAATCGCAGTAGCAACCGCGTCGGCTAATTGATCTGCGAAAGCCTGATAATCAGCAGTCTGAGCCTGCAGCGTGAAATGGCGACAAGAGAATGTTTGAAAAATCGCGAATAGGGAACATTCGTGCGATGGCGCCACCTCTAAGACTGGCTCGCGGAACGGAACCGGGAGCGAAGTTGTCACTTGTATTAGATACCTTAGTATCGGAATCCTGTTGAGATAGAGAGGTGGCTTTCATGAACAATATTATCTACATCGTCGGGGCAGTTGTGATCGTCCTAGTTATTCTTTCATTTGTCGGTCTTGTATAGCCTTAGCCGTCTACCTACGTATAGCGAGGATCGCAGCACCAAATCCGATGAACGTTACCCCCACGACTTGGCTAACCCAGCGGGACAACTCGGGTCGCACCAGCACGCCCTTGGCGCGCGAGGCCAGCGCGGCATACAGGCTCAACGACGACACCGAGAGCGCCATGAAAATCGCGGTCAGAATCAGAAACTGGGGGATCAAAGCTGCGCCTTGGTCAATGAACTGCGGGAACAGCGCCGTAAAAAATAGAGTCGCCTGGGCTTGGAGAGCGCGGTAAAAAACGCCGACCTGTACAGTTTTAGGCGTTTGGGCCTGCGGCTCAGCCCCTCCTGAATACCCTCAGCCAGCAGAGGCGTCTTGTTGAGCAGCTGCCTCACCCCCAAGTAGAACAGGTACCCGGCGCGCCTTGCGAGAAGCTGTTCTGGCCCAACGAATCGTCCATGCCGACGAAACTCCGGTGCAGATGCTTGCGCCCGGAGAAAAGAGTAACCGTCCGGGCAACACACCTTCCTGACACCGTCGCTTGAGGCGATGGTGTCCACCTAAATTTAAGTGGACACCATTTTTAGCCTTTTTAAGCGGACGCCTATGTCACAAGAACGCCGTTCCTATTCAAAGTCCTTTAAGGCCCAGGTCATCGCCGAATGCGCACAGCCTGACACCTCGATCGCCAATGTCGCGTTGACCCACAACCTCAACGCCAACCTCGTCCATAAATGGATACGCGTGCATGCGCAGAAAAACCTGACACTTCAAACAGCCTTCATCCCGGTCAAGACATCGCCGCCGGTGCCGATGCATCAGGCCCTTCCTGCCACGATCCGAATCGAGGTGCCGCATTCAAAAGGTGTAGTCGTGGTGAGTTGGCCGGCAGAAAATGCAGCGGCGTGTTCTGCTTTCCTGCGAGACCTGCTGCGATGATCCGCATCGACTCCATCTGGCTCGCCACCGAGCCCATGGACATGCGCGCCGGCACTGAAACTGCGCTGGCGCGGGTCGTGGCGGTGTTCGGTGCGGCGCAGCCGCACTGTGCTTATCTGTTTGCCAACCGTCGTGCCAATCGCATGAAAGTGCTGGTGCATGATGGCTTGGGGATTTGGCTTGCTGCCCGGCGCTTAAATCAAGGACGTTTCTTTTGGCCGGGCGTGCGGCACGGCTCTGAAGTCGAGTTGGATGCAGAGCAACTTCAAGCCTTGGTACTCGGTTTACCTTGGCAACGCGTCGGTTCCGGAGGAGCCATCACGGTGCTCTAACTCAACTGCCATGGCCTGCTTGCCAGCGCAATTGGCCCATCAGTCGCTGACGCGCTATCTCGATGACGGTGCTGTGCACATCGATAATAACTGGTGCGAGAATCAAATTCGGCCGTGGGCACTTGGACGCTCGAACTGGCTGTTCGCGGGCTCGTTACGCAGCGGGAAGCGGGCGGCGGCGATCAAGAGTTTGATTCAGTCGGCGCGGCTCAATGGACATGATCCGTATGCATACTTGAAGGACGTTTTCACACGCCTGCCGACGCAGCGGGCGAGTGAAATTGCTGAACTGCTGCCGCACAAGTGGGCACCCATTTAATCTCGCACAGTGTATTGGGGATGCTTACCCCTGACATTCTGGGTGTGCAACTGAACAATTAATCCTGGGTACAACGTTCGGTTCTTCTCGACTTCAAAAGCCTCGCACTAATCGCTGCCCCTCGCGTCGTGACGAAGATTTGGAAATCTGATGAAGGGGATGAGACAGGCTGAGCAGGTGAGCTAAAGTTTTTTTGTTCGTCTCGCCTGATCTACGTTGCTGCGTTGATGTCGGCGCCGATACTGGGTTCGACATCGGCTCAGTGATTTTTTTCTAAAGGGGCATGGAGTGATACACGCCGTGCATCTTATTGCGGGGGACATCGTTGGGGGGAAAAATTGAAGGGCTGGGCCATACTTGTTTCGGCGAATGCCCTGGGGGGAAGCGATGTAGTGGTCAACTGATCCCGGACACGGTTTTAAGGTTTTCTTCGGTTTTTGCC
>NZ_JALBYU010000026.1 GCF_029963765.1 Pseudomonas sp. UYIF39 | reverse complement strand
CGATCTGGCGAGCATTCTCGCCTAAATGGGTGTCCGGTTTCATTAGACCACTACAGGTGATTGGATTTCGGGTTTTGGTGTACATATCCGTTGCTGCGGTAACGGCGGCTTAGGGTTTCGCTCTTACAGCCAGCCCTTTCAAGGTGTTTTCTTTTTATGGGCCTTAAGCACGCGATCCTTCGACACATGAGCATTTGCAGCCCTGCCCTCCAGCCACTCCTTGGACTTGGCGATTTTGGGACCTCGTATGCTTTTGGCGACCTGTTTGGGTTTGATGTTTCTGGCCAGCGCCAACAGGCGCTGCGCCAGAGTCTCTGAGATCGATTGAAGTAACAGATATTCAGGGGGCAACGCGACCTGCATGCCCTCATACCCACTGCGCACTTGCACGGCCAAGTGAAAAACCGAGGCCTCCCACCCTTCGGGCTGCGTCTCGCGATGAGCCTGCTCCACACTGCGCTTGAGAACCGCCAAAACGTTGTAGGTCAAGATCGCCGAAGCAAAGCCCAGCAAGGCCGCGCGGGGAGAGCCGAGGCTTGCGATTTCACTGTCCAGCACCGACTCAAGACGCTGAAACATCCCTTCGATACTCCAACGGCGACGGTACAAATCGGCAATCTGCCCGGCGCTGATGGTGTCGGGCAGGTTGCTCCAGAACCACATCACGGAGTCGCCTGATTCGGTAGCTGTTTGTAGGTTCAATTCAATTCGGCGCCAGCGGTGGCCGCCGTTGAGTTCGATGGTTTGTTCGCGCACTGCTCCGGCTTCGACCGGCGTCGGTTCTTGCCAGTCGCTTTCCTGAATCAACCGTGGATGTTTGCTTGGCTGGCGAAAAATGAACGAAGCGCTCGCGTCCGCGCAGGCCTGCATGACGGGTAGCGTGCAATACAGTCGATCGGCCATCCACAGCTGCCCCTTACTGGCGCGAGCCAACAACGGCAGCACGCCGACGCGCTCACTCGCGTAGGCATCCTCGCAAGGCTGCAAGTCGACGATCTGATCCAGGTCAGGATCGTAGACCACCACTGAAAACCCTGGCCGAGCCGCACCTCGTTCACGCCGCAAAGCCCCAAGACGTTTTTCGGTAGAGGGCAAGTGGTTGCCGTCAACGACGCGCAGTTGCCAACCGGGCAAAATGGCTAAAAATCCCAACTCCTCTATCGTCGGAGCCAAGCGTTCTGCGCTACCGGTGACCAAGGCCCGCAGCAACGCGGGTTCTGTGCGACTGACCTTGTCATAGAGCGCCGCCAAGGTAACCGGTAGATGCTCCATCTGACGGGCGGCGGCATGCAAGGAAGGGCGTAAGCCCAATGAAACAAGGGACATCAGCTCCACGATGGTCGAAAACAAAAGCTCACGAGGGTACTGGCGTTGACGTTGTTCCTCGAACACCTGATCGACCCATGCGGCAGGAACAGCTTGCTCCAGTATCAACTTGGTCATGACACTGGCCGGTGTCTTTTTCTCAAGCCGCGCTAGAACTTCTGCCCACATTGTTTTCGTCACCCTGACTGGAGTTTTGGGGGATTTTAAACGAAGACCTTGAAAGGGCTGGCCGTAAGGGCGAAACCCTAAGCGGCCGTTACCGCAGGAATGGATATGTACACCATCAAAAACCCGGTCGGCTCTAAGGCCGCCATCGCGAACAAGCTCGCCACAGGAGGCCCCATCGCCTACAGCTTGGTGGTCACAACGGACTGCGCTGGGCTAAGGTATTTGCATACCCAGTCCTATCGAGTTCATATGCCTTTCCTTGCCCGCACCCACCCTCGCCTGTCCGCCGCCTTCACTCTCGGCGTTGCGGCAGGCATTCTGGCCCCGGCCGATTCAATCATCAGCAAAATCCTCATCGGCTGGAACACCGGGGTCTGGACTTACCTGATCCTGATGCTCTGGCTCACCGCGCGCGCCAAGGCGCCGGATGTGAAACGCATTGCCGAGGTCGAGGACGAAAACGCCGGGCTGGTGCTGTTTGTTGTATGCATCGCTGCGATTGCGAGCCTGGCGACCATCACCTTCGAGCTGGCCGGCAGCAAAGACCTGGAAACCACGCGCAAGCTGCTGCATTACGGTTTTACCGCGTTGACGGTGATCGGTTCATGGCTGCTGATCGGGGTGATTTTCAGCGTGCACTACGCCCGTCTGTTCTACACCTGGGGCGGCAAAGATCCCGCACTGCGTTTTGCCGAAGGTCTGACAACGCCCAATTACTGGGACTTCCTGTACTTCTCGTTCACCATCAGCGCGGCGGTACAGACGTCCGATGTTGGCGTGGCGACTCGGGATTTGCGCAAGATTGTCCTGGCGCAGTCGCTGATCGGCTTTCTGTTCAACACGGCCATTCTCGGGTTCTCGATCAACATTGCGGCGGGACTGTTCAACTGATCCCTGCACAAACGTTCTAGTCATCACCCTCGGTGCAGGCGTTAAATAAGCCGGCTATCCGCCTCACAGGTGCAGCATGACGACTCACAACTGGATCGACCTGGCCCAGGACGCCGACACCGGCATCGAGACCCTGCGCGCGCATTTCGAAGGCCATGCCTACGACCCGCACTGGCATGACAGTTATCTAGTGGGCGTCACCGAGCAAGGGGTTCAGCAGTTTCACTGTCGACGAGCAAAGCACCAAAGCACGCCGGGCAAGGTGTTTCTGCTCGAGCCGGGTGACATCCACGACGGCGAAGCACCGACCGAAGACGGTTTCACCTACCGCATGCTGTACCTCGATCCGCAGTGGCTGAAACGTGAACTCAGTGCAGTCTTCGAAAATGCCCCTGACAACAGTCAATTGAGTTTCGCCAACACCCTGGCCAGCGACTCGCGACTCGCCCACGCCACCAGCCTGGCATTTCAAACCCTGCATAACGGTGAGCTGAAAATCGTCCGCCAGACCGCCCTCGACGGTTTGCTCGAACGCCTGACCAGTCACCTGCACTGGCGCGCTCGCTATGGCGAGGATCCGCGCCTGCCGCTGGTGGCGCAAAAGGCTCGGGAATACCTGCACGCCAACGCTCAATACGACATCGGCCTCGACCAACTGGCTGCCGCCACCGGAGTTGATCGCTTCCGCCTGACCCGCGCCTTCAAGGCCGCTTATGGCATGGCACCCCACGCCTACCTCGTTCAATTGCGCCTGGCGACCGCCCGACGAATGCTGGCCCGTGGCGAGCAACCGGCGACGGTGGCGATGGAACTGGGGTTTGCAGATCAGAGTCACCTAGGGCGCTGGTTTGTCCGGGCATATGGCTTGACTCCGGCGTTGTATCGCAAGCGCTGCTCAAATCTTCCAGACGCATGACCCGGACTTTGTGAGGATCAACTCCTGAAATCATTCACGGAGTTCGCTGCCATGTTGTCTACCTTTCCCACGCTGTTGCCATTTTTGCTGTTCGCTTTCGTCGCCTCCATTACGCCGGGGCCAACCAATATTCTGGTGCTGAGTAATAGCGCCCGGTATGGCTTCAAGGCTACTTTGCCTATCATCTTTGGTGCCTGCGTCAGTGCTGCAGTCATCGTCCTGCTAGTAGGTTATGGTTTGGGTGAATCCCTGAAACAGATTCCCTTGTTGCAATACGCCATGCAGTGGCTAGGTGCTACCTGGTTGAGCTACCTGGCCTGGCAGATTTACCATTCTGCGACCGATACCTTAGATCCCGATGTATCCGGCAATCAAAAGCGCCCGGGTCTGTTGACCGCCGCAAGCCTGCAATGGGTGAACCCGAAAACGTGGATGATGGCCATGGCGGTCGTCAGCGTATTCGCCGACAACGGTGCCAATCGTCTAAACCACATCCTGTATTTGAGTTTTATTTTTTTCGGCATAGCTCTGCCTTGCATGTCTACCTGGGCGGTTCTGGGATCGAGGGTCAAACAGTTGCTCCATTCATCTAAAGCCCTGCGAAACTTTAATCGGTCCATGGGTTTATTACTGGCAGGTTCGACGTGGCTAAGTGTATGGATCGGCTAATAAAACTTTCCTTTCTCTCCAGACGACCAGATAAAAATCACATTAATAGGACTATGTAAACTGTCAAGTCTGACAGTTTACAGCGACGCCCAATGGCGGTTTTATACCTCATCCCGGACGTTTCTTTGATAGCGGGATACCTTGTCATGACTATGGAGACCGTATTAATGAACATGATCACGCAGAAACTCAGACAGGCCGTGGGTGCTGGTAGTTGTGCCGGGACAATAAACGGCAGAGAACGATACAGCGCAGGTCTGGTAGAACTCTCAGAGCGCACTTTCCCGCTGCCACATGGCGAGGCTTACGTCATGTTTGCCCGGCAACGCGAATCACAGCCGGAATACACGACAAAAGAACTCATCCTTTCGTTTTCCAAGGGATTGGAAAATAAGTCCTACGAACTTACGCAGGATTCACATCAAGTACGCCTGACATTCGCCGATAACAGCGACCCAGCCAAATCGGTTATTTATACCCAGCTCTCGGGAACAGCCGATCTTGAACTTGATGAGACTACAGGGATTTTTTCCGGAAAACTGACAAAGGTTATCGTCGAGAATCATGACGATGATGTCTCTAAACAGCTGACGCTTGATGTGATCTTTTCAGCAAAAGGAGCCTTTGCCACATTTCACCAACCTCGCGGTCGAACGCTAGCGGCATAACCGTTTGATCTAAAATTAAAAAGGAAGCAATTGCTTCCTTTTTAATTTGCTTTCGCAGACTTCTTACCACCTATAACGTAGACCGAAATTGATACCGTAAGGCTGTTCTATGTTTTGACCGCTGCTGTACTCGAAGTCCGCATGCATGTTGAGATTATCAGTCATTGCTACAGCGACGCCGGTCCCCAACTCCGCGCGGGAACCTGACAGGTCGTTGTTGAACACGTTGTTGTTGACTTGTACCTCATTACTTTTTGCGAATTCATGTGCCCATGCGGCGCGTAGATACGGCTGTACGACACGTCCTTGCCCAAACGATATATTTCGGCCAGCGGTAGCGCCCACCTTCCCGATAAACGAACGTGTGCGATCCCCTTCGGCTTGCAGGTCGTTGCTCAGGGAAAAATCCTTTCCTTGAATGACCACGGCGGACCATTGAGTGAAGGGTTCAAGGAAGTTGCCATTGTCGAAGTTGATGTGTTTGCCGAACTCGACAGAACCACCCAGCCCCGAGTTGTCATAATCTCCCTTGGCCCGGGTACCATCGCTCAACGCCACTTTCGCATCATTACGGAAGCGGTTTGCCTTCAACACACCGTCAAAGTAATAGCCTGTCTGGGTGTCTAACCAGGTGACATAGGTACCCACGTAGTAACTGTCCACGCTGCCTGAAGTGCCGGCATTGAGATTGAGATCAGATTGACTTTGACCCGCCATCACTCCCACTAACCATTGGCCGTCTCCGAGAGGAAGCGCCGCATCGGCACCCAGGGTGAAACCTTGCTGGGTTTGTTGATAACCGACACCTGAGCCATCGGCGATGTTGTATTTGTTGGCGTATGTACGCCCCCACGCGCCTGACTGGCCGCCATTGAAACGCAGTTCCCCCATGCGAGTGCGCAACGAGGTCAGCTCACCCAGCCAAACCGTCGATGCGGTATTGAACAGCGCAAGTACAGAACGTGCGCCAGGACTCACTGTTCGGGTGCTTGGATCGAGTATCCAGTCATTACCGCTTTTCGCCAGACCGTAAGAAAATGTCCCAAGTTCAACCGCTCCGTTCACCAGAGAAAAGCTTGCATCGCCACCTGCGGTTTGAACCACACGAATAGGCTGGCCGGTGGCTGGATCCAGGCCACTGCTGGCGATCAGCAGTTCATGATTGCCAACAGCGGTTCCGGTGACATTCAGCACATCAGTTCGGCCCGTGCTGAAATCCGTTCCCATCACGAATCGACCATTCCCGGAAAGGTTGGTCACATTCAATTGATAGAAAGCATTGGTGTCCCCAAATACCACGGATCCCCCGCGGTTAAGGCTGAGGGTGTCAACCTGGCTGTCACCCACCAATACCCAGCGGGAAGAGTCATTGATCGTGGTGCTGGCAACATTTTCCAGGCGGCCGGTCAAAACCGAGTCGTTTTGCAGAACCAGCTGTGTGGCACTGCCTTGCTCGGACACGATGTTCCCGTTCAAGGTACTGCCATTGACGGTCATGGAGACATTCGCGCCGCCTTTCACATCCAGCAAAATCTCGTTGCCTGCCAGCAAGCGCGAGTTGTTCAACGAGATGGTCGCAGGCAGTGTCGAAGCGTTGTTGAAATCGACCACGATCGCCGAACCGGTATTCCCCTGGACAGTGGTGTTTTCAAGGGCCAATACGGCGGGCTGAGCATCATTCACATCAAGATCAATACGTACTCCGTTTTGTCCGCCAGAAACAGTGCTGTCTCGGGCAATGGCTTGTCCACTGCTCAATCGAAGCCCGTAACTCGTGGCTCCGGTGCCCTGAATGATTGAGTCGCTGACGTCCAGAGTGCTATGAGCGCTGACCAAGGCGCCTCCCAGGACACCCGTGATGGTGCTCTTACCAGTCACGACAACCTTGGAACCGGTTTGAGTCGCTGTATTGCGAACCGCCTGCAGCCCCAGACGATTGCCGGTAACAGTACTTTTATCGATGGTGGCATCGCTATTGGTCAGCAGGACACCGGCGAGACCACCCGCACCTGAAACGGTAGCGCCACTCAGATTGACGACCGAGCCATTGCTGGCCGAAATCTGCTGTGTAGTACTACCGGTGTTTACATTGAGTGTCGAATTATCAGACGTGATCTGAAGTGTTTGCGCGCCATTGACGGTCAGAGTGGCTTGCTGGCTCAAGCTCCAGCTTTCTGGTACGCCATCATTAATCGTCACATTCCCCCCAACAATCGGCGCAGCGCTGGCGTGTGAATGATAGAGAGAAAGCAGCAATAAACTCGTGGCTGTCGAACCACACGTATTTATAACTTTTAAAAAAACAATTCCTCGCATTGGGCACCTGCCTTAAATAAAACTTAAATGCTGACACTCTGAGCAGGCCAGCTACTTGAGGGGCGCTAGGTTAGCTGGGCGTTTCGCAAAACTCTGTAGGACTTATCCTGTTTTGCGATTGGAAAAGCCCTCAGGATTAAGTCCTGACTATTGACTTGAAACATAAAAAATACGGCGAGCGCACCGCGCTCACCGCGTCATTACAATCAAACTTGAGGTAACGTTTCCTCGCAATATTTGCCCTGATTATCTGTCAGAAATACGACATGTTCAGCAGGCAATGAGTCAGGCGTTGGAGTACCAGCACCCCGAGAAATGGAGTAAGTAACCCTGCCTTTTCCAAGATGGGCCGGTTTAAAGTGCGTTGCATAGACGCCTATTTCAATCAATGCACCCGGATCGGGATATGTTCCGGTAATGAGGTAGGTCGCTGTCGTATCTGCGCCCGGAATGGGAGCGGGTGGCACTGCATTATCATACGGCACCCATTTCACGGTAATGGTCTCTCCGTCAACGGTGTACTGATTCTTTCTTACGCGCACAGTCAGGTTTCGTCGGGGCGTTCCGTCACCTGGATTTCCGGTGACAGGAAAGTTCAGGGTTGGGCAACTGATCCTTCTAAGAGGACCTCCAAGATACAGGACTTCCGGCGCCACCATTTCGATCGGAAATGCTTCTACATCAATGCTTTTGTTCCTGGATGGCGTTGGATTAGCCCCGGTACGCGTATACAGCTTATAGCTCAACACCTTGGTTCCGCTTTGCTGTGCAAGCACCGTTGCCCAAGGCAGAGGGATAGTAAGGGTTGTACCTTCCTGGCCAGTTGTCAACGCAATGGTCTCACCAATCTTGACATCATCATATAAGACATCAATCAGCCAACCTTCTTCCGTTGGCGGGATAGCAAAAAGATCAATCGTGATCTTGATTCCGGTATCGCCGTAATCCGATTCGAGAATTTCATCGATGCTGCCCGCTGACGTTTCCAACTTAGGCGCATCCAGCCCCACAAGAATTGGATCAGGGCCAACAAACGAAACATCAACATCTATATTCGCTTTATCTGTAGCAATCTGACGATTTGAACGAAACATTTTATAGCTGACTTCTGTATCCACGCTGCCATCGGTATCGCCATACTTCTCTTTTACAAGATCATAGCTGGCAAAGAACGATAACTCGGTATTTGTTCCTACTCTTTGCTCCGGAGTAATCGACTTTCCTCCCCAGTAAACAACAATCGTGTCGGATATAGAGTTTGGCGTCGGCACAGTTACCTTGATTTCGACGCCCCTGCTATCAAATTGAGTGTCAGCCAGGTCGATCAGACCATCGCCACTTGGTCCGTTTGCCAACGGGATCACTGGCGGCAAGATAACGCCAGGATCAGGCAGAATAACGACATTTCGTTCGCTGGAATTTGATTTTTTCCCCTCGTTGCCCGGCAGGTCGGTCGCAATATAAACAAGCAGGTTTTTACCCTCATTCTCTTTAAACACCGCAGCCGGAATCAAAGCTTCCCCCGCCGTCAACACACCATCAAACACTGGTGTGTCGCGGTTCTCATCAGGTGCAGGTCCCCAATAGAATCGGTAAATGTCACTTGGGTGATAGGTTGGGGAGACGGCAGGCTTGACCGGAATCCCCGCCTTGCCTTCGAGATAAGCCTCATCGATCGGGTCATTCGGGCCCAGATCTGCCGGCCACGTAGGGGCGCCCGGTTTGCGGTCAGAACCTGTACTCTTTATTTTGTAGGGAGGTGTGCGGTCAATCGCGTACGTGACAACAGGGACCGAAATCGACTGGTTCGTTCCGCCCGCCCACAAGATGTACCGAAATTCATATTCAGTCGGAGCTTCTGGAGTGGGGTCCTCAATCATGAAGCTTAACGGAATATCGAAAGGCACATCCCAGTCCCTGTCGTCTACTGGGCCCAACTCAATATAATATGGTTCGTCGGGCAGAACCTCTTGCCAGTCGGGGGCTCCTTTCTTTCGAACCTGTGGCTGTAGTAGATCATCTTCGTATTCATCAACTGGCTTGGGCACGATGTACTGTAAGGGTGCTTGTAATTTGTCGACGGGTATACGCAGATCACCACCGGGTAAAGTTTGTGCCAAAAGTGTAGGGGGCGGAGCGTCAGAAAGAACACTACCACCCTTGCTGAGTTTTTCTTGAAGCACTGCCATTCTAGACAATTTCGCCTGTTCAACTTTAGCATTCATGTTCGCCATCTCCATTGCGTTCACAATTAATTGCGACACGACCCCAAGAAGCCATCAGCTTCTTCGTGCGCTGTTGCACGTCACTCTTAATATCCACGCCGAACTTAAGGCCCACATGGAAGTTCGTCCCCACTTACAATCCTGTCTATTTTTACCAATGCGATTTTTGAGCTTCCTACAAGCTTAGCGCCGCGAAACACGCGATAAACAACAGTGGCGGAGTCATTGTTTACCATTGGTTTTATATGAGTTTCGTAAGGTTCAATGACCAAGGAATATCCTTCACGTATGTCTTGATCACTTAACGATGACCGGATGACTGTCTTTCGAGCGCTGTCGATTTCCGGGCCACTTCCATTCAGTGTTGAATAACCCCGCCAGAGTACTTCGCATCGATCACCGACATTGAACCCCTGAAGTGCTGGAATCTCGACATTTACTCCCTCCCATAGCGGAGGATCCGTTTTGCAATACAGATACCCCCACATGTCGGCATGGGTAAACCTGGCTTCCTTAAGATCTACCGGGACAGGTGTGTGATCGATAGTCAGGCGCCGCTTATATGATTCCGATGGATTTCCAGCGCTGTTGACCAGCTCATACCACAACTCACCCGGACCATTATTTTTAAGATGCTCGGGGCCAATTCGGATAATGAATTCGGGCCTCATATCCTCTGGTTTGTAGGTGTTAGGTATTCTTACCGGCGTTTGCCCAGCCTGTTCAAAGCAGACCGTGAGCGTATCGGTCTCAAGGGGTTCCTTCGCCGGTTCAGGCCATAAAGGAACAACTACTTCAATACCGGTCAGCAGCAATGGAGTTGGAATATGACCCTCCGGGTCAATATCTGAATCGGGTACGCCGATGACTTTCGGTGGATCGTATGTCAGAGGTTTATTAACCACCATGTGGGAAATCCTTCTCGCTCTCGTAGGATTGCTCTTTAGTACTGAAAGCTGTCGCTTGCATGAATTAAGCGCCAGGTTTGGAAGGCTGCCTACTGTCACATTTGACAGGTAAAGCTACCGCTCGTCGGGTTTATCCTTCGACTTCCTACTTTTCCGGCTTGACGCATTCGTTGGAATGCTGTTTTCTGAAACCGGTTTCACAAGCAATATCAATAATAAGGTCCATCACCATGAACGACTTCTCCGCCGCCCAGCGCAGCCGCGTCACCATGCTCGACGTCGCCGAACACGCCGGCGTTTCCAAAGCCAGCGTCTCGCGCTTCATCGGCGATGACCGCGCCCTGCTCTCCGATGCCACTGCCTTGCGCATTGAGCAGGCGATTGCCGAACTGGGCTATCGCCCGAACCAGATGGCCCGCGGCCTGAAACGCGGGCGTACCCGCCTGATCGGCATGCTGGTGGCCGATATCCGTAACCCTTATTCAATTGCCGTGATGCACGGGGTGGAAACCGCCTGCCGTCAGCACGGTTACAGCCTGGTGGTGTGCAACACCGACCGCGATGACGAGCAGGAACGCCAGCACCTGGCCTTGCTCCGCTCCTACAACATCGAAGGGCTGATCGTGAACACCCTCGGTCATCACCGCGACGAATTACGCGAACTGCATCGGGAAATGCCGCTGGTGCTGGTGGATCGCAAGGTCGAGCAGCTGGAGAGTGATCTGGTCGGGCTGGACAATCCGGCAGCGGTCGAACTCGCCCTCGCGCACCTTGAAGAGAGCGGCTATAGCGATGTGCTGTTGGTGACCGAGCCGTTTGACGGCACCAGTTCGCGGATTGAGCGGGTCAGTAGTTTCAAGGCGCAGATCGAGCAGCGTCCGACGCTTCAAGGGACCATTGTCGAGACCGGCAGCGATCTGAGCACACGTTTGAAAACCTTCCTCGACACGCCCGGCCCCGGCCCGAAAGCGCTGTTCTGCGCCAACGGAATCGCCGCGTTGGCCAGCACCCATTCGTTGCGTGAACTGAAGTGCAATCTGTTCGAGGACGTCGGTCTGATCGCCCTTGATGACCTAGATTGGTATCCGTTGGTAGGCAGCGGCATCACCGCCCTCGCCCAACCGACGGCCGAGATTGGCGCCAGTGCGTTCGAGTGTTTGCTCAAGCGTTTGCGCGGTGATGTCGGGCCAGTGCGGACCCTGGATTTTTCGGCGCGGTTGATTGTGCGTGGGTCGACAAAAATCGCCACTTGAGTCAGCAGTCCTATTTTTTTGAACAAAAATGAAACCGGTTTCAGAGGTATACAACAATGAATAAACCACCTGTTTCCATCAGCCTGTCGAGCTACGGCGCCGACCTTGTTCGCCAACGCGGCCAGGGATCGTTTATTGAGGTGTTGGCCGCCGCGGGCGCCACGCGCATCGAATGGCGTGAAGAACTGCTGACCGTCGAAGATCCCGCGCAACTGGCCGATGCCACGCAGGCCCAAGGCCTCGAAAGCGTGTATTCCTCACCGATGGAGTTGTGGCTGGCCGGCCAGTCCAAACCCAATCCCGAACTGATCTCTGCGTTACAGCGCGCCCAGGCATTCGGTGCCAAATGGCTGAAAGTGTCCCTGGGTTATTTCACCGACAACAGCGACCTGCAAACCTTGGCTCGCGTACTGGGCAAAAGCGCTGTGCAGTTGCTGGTGGAAAACGATCAAACCTTACACGGCGGCCGCATCGAGCCGTTCCAACGGTTTTTCACTGAAGTCGAGCAACACAACCTGCCGGTCAAAATGACTTTCGATATCGGCAATTGGCACTGGCAAGACCAGTCCGCCGCCAGCGCCGCGCGGTTGCTCGGTCGCCACGTCGGCTACGTGCACTGCAAAGCCGTGACGCGCCGGGCCGACGGCAAACTGGTCGCCATACCGCCGGCCGCCAGTGACTTGTATCTGTGGGAACAACTGCTGCGGCACATGGCCCAAGGCGTCATGCGGGCGGCGGAATATCCGCTGCAAGGCGACGACCTGGTGCAGTTGACCACCGAGCATGTCGCCGCCCTCGCCCGCCTCGGTCAAACTCGGTTGGAGAGCGCTCATGTCTGAGATCGATATTCTTTCGTTCGGCGAAACCATGGCGATGTTCGTTGCCGAGCAGAACGGCGACCTGGCCGACGTCAGCCACTTCCACAAACGCATTGCCGGGGCCGACAGCAATGTTGCCATTGGCTTGTCGCGGTTGGGTTTCAACGTGGCCTGGCTGAGCCGGGTGGGCGCTGATTCGCTGGGACGGTTCGTCATCGATACTTTGGAGAAAGAAGGCCTGGATTGCAGCAACGTCGCCATCGACACCGCGCACCCAACCGGTTTTCAACTCAAGTCGCGCACCGACGATGGCAGCGATCCGGTGGTCGAGTATTTCCGCCGTGGGTCGGCGGCAAGTCATCTGTCGCGGCAGTCGATCGCGCCTGAATTACTGAACGCCCGGCACTTGCACGCCACCGGCATTCCCCCGGTGCTGTCCGAAACGGCGCGGGAAATGTCTTTCGAATTGATGACCCGCATGCGCGATGCCGGGCGCAGTGTGTCCTTCGACCCAAACCTGCGCCCGAGCCTGTGGGCCAGCGAGCAACAGATGATTACCGAGATCAACCGCCTCGCCGCCCTCGCCCATTGGGTGCTGCCGGGGTTGAGTGAAGGCCGCTTGCTGACCGGTTTCGAAGACCCGGCCGACATCGCGGCGTTTTACCTCGATCAAGGCGCCGAAGCCGTGGCGATCAAACTGGGCCCGCACGGTGCGTATTACCGCACCCATCTGGACCAGGGTTTCGTGGCGGGCGTGCCCGTGGAAACGGTGGTCGACACCGTCGGTGCCGGCGATGGTTTTGCCGTTGGCATGATCAGCGCCCTGCTGGAAAACCACAACTTTGCCGACGCCGTGAAGCGTGCCAACTGGATTGGCAGCCGCGCGGTGCAGAGCCGTGGGGATATGGAGGGGTTGCCCAATCGCCTCGAAATGTCTGCCGAGTTTGAGGCCGCCATCGTCGGATCGCCGCCCGGAGACAAGCTCGCTCCCACATTGGATCGGGTTCAAACACAAATCACCTGTGGGAGCGAGCTTGCTCGCGATAAGGCCCGCACAGTCACTGAAAATCTATAACCCGTTACCTGCTGCGACAAAAACAACAAGCTCAGGAGCACCGCTATGAAAACCGCAACACTCGCCGCCCGCCGCTGGTGGTACATCATGCCCATCGTGTTCATCACCTACAGCCTGGCGTATCTGGACCGCGCCAACTACGGGTTCGCCGCCGCCTCCGGGATGGCCGCCGACCTGATGATCACGCCGGGCCTGTCGTCGATGCTCGGCGCACTGTTCTTCCTTGGCTACTTCTTCTTCCAGGTGCCGGGCGCGATCTACGCCCAGAAGCACAGCGTCAAGAAGCTGATTTTCGTCAGCCTGATTCTTTGGGGTGGCCTGGCCACATTGACCGGGATCGTCTCCAACGCCTACTGGCTGGTCGTGATTCGCTTCATGCTCGGCGTGGTCGAAGCCGCGGTGATGCCGGCGATGCTGGTGTACCTGTGCCACTGGTTCACCCGTGCCGAACGCTCACGCGCCAACACCTTCCTGATCCTCGGCAACCCGGTGACCATGCTCTGGATGTCGGTGGTGTCGGGTTACCTGGTGCAGCATTTCAGCTGGCGCTGGATGTTCATCATCGAAGGTTTGCCGGCGGTTATTTGGGCATTTATCTGGTGGCGTCTGGCCGATGACCGTCCCGCTCAAGCCAAATGGCTGAGCGATCAAGAGAAGCAGGATCTGCAAAGCGCCCTGGCTGCCGAACAGGTCGGTATCAAAGCGGTGAAGAACTACGCCGAAGCTTTCCGCTCGCCGAAAGTGATCATCCTGGCCCTGCAGTTTTTCTGCTGGAGCATTGGGGTTTACGGCTTCGTGCTGTGGCTGCCATCGATCCTCAAGGCCGGCGCGCAGATGGACATGATCGAAGCTGGCTGGCTTTCGGCGCTGCCGTATCTGGCGGCGGTAATCGGCATGCTGCTGGTGTCCTGGGGCTCGGACAAATTGCAGAAGCGCAAACGCTTTGTCTGGCCGCCGCTGCTGATCGCTTCGATTGCGTTCTACGGTTCCTACGCGCTGGGCGCTGAACACTTCTGGTGGTCCTACACCCTGCTGGTGATCGCAGGCGCCTGCATGTACGCACCTTACGGACCGTTTTTCGCCATCGTCCCGGAAATCCTGCCGGCCAACGTCGCAGGTGGCGCCATGGCGCTGATCAACAGCATGGGTGCGCTCGGTTCGTTTGGCGGTTCATATCTGGTCGGTTACCTGAACAGCTCCACCGGCTCGCCGGGTGCTTCTTATCTGTTGATGAGCGGCGCGTTGATGCTCTCGGTGGTGCTGACGATTTTCCTCAAGCCGGGCGCCAGTGACCGGGTCGTGGCCAAGGCCGTTGTGCAACGGTCGACCGCTGCTCATTCCTGAATTGAAGTTGAGATGATGACGATGAAAAAGCAGGTTGTGCTGTACAAGAAACTCGCGCCGCTGCTGATGGCTCGCCTTCACGAGCAGACCGAGGTGACGCTGATCGACAACCTCAATGCCGACGGCTTGGCGAAACTGCGCGAGGCCCTGCCCCGCGCCCACGGGTTGCTCGGTGCGAGTCTGAAACTGGATGCCGGATTATTGGATCTGGCACCTGACCTGGAAGCCATCGCCAGTGTCTCCGTGGGAGTCGATAACTACGACATTGACTACCTGACCGAACGACGGATCCTGCTCAGCAACACCCCGGACGTGCTCACCGAAACTACGGCCGACACCGGTTTCGCGCTGATCCTGGCGACCGCCCGGCGCGTGGTGGAGCTGGCGAACATGGTTCGCGTCGGTCAGTGGAAGCGCAATGTCGGCCCCGCGCAATTCGGTACCGATGTACACGGAAAAACCCTGGGCATCATTGGCATGGGACGGATCGGTGAGGCGCTGGCCCAGCGTGGGCATTTTGGTTTTGGCATGCCGGTGATTTACCACAGCCACTCGCCAAAACCGGCGGTGGAACAGCGATTCAAAGCGCAATACCGCAGCTTGCCGGAGCTGTTGCAGCAGGCTGATTTCGTTTGCCTGACGTTGCCGCTGACCGCTGAAACCGAAGGGCTGATCGGGGCCGAGCAATTTGCCCTGATGCGCCCCGAAACCATTTTCATCAACATTTCACGGGGCAAGGTGGTGGACGAGACGGCGCTGATTCAGGCCCTGCGTGACGGGCAGATTCGCGGTGCAGGGCTGGATGTGTTCGAACGCGAACCGCTGAACACTGACTCGCCGCTGTTGCAACTGAACAACGTGGTGGCGACGCCGCACATTGGCTCGGCGACGCATGAAACGCGCGAGGCGATGGCCACGTGTGCGGTGGATAATCTGCTGGCTGCGCTGGCGGGTGAGCGGCCGGCGAATCTGGTGAACGCAGGGGCGTGGAAAGCTTAAGAAATTCGGCGCCTGTCAGTCAGCCATCGCGAGCAAGCTCGCTCCCACAGGGGAACGCATTCCAAATGTGGGAGCGAGCTTGCTCGCGATGGCGGCGCCACGGTGTCGTATCGAACACTACAGAATCTGAATAAGGATATTTGCACCACCGTGGCCACTTACTCACTCGTTATCCGTCGGTTGATGATCGTTTCGCTGACCATCGTCGTCAGCCGCGCCATCACCAGCCCGTTGCTCACATTGTTCCTGAGCAACAAACTCGGCCTCAACCAACAGGACGTTGGCTTACTGCTGGGCATCGCGGTGTTCATCGCCACCCTGCTCGCGCTCTATGGCGGTTACATCATCGACCGCCTCGAAAAGCGCCGGCTGCTGATCCTCGCGATGCTCTCCAGCGCCATCGGCTTTGTGCTGCTGACCTTCGCCGACAACCTCTACCTGACCACCGCCACCTTGGTGATCACCGAAACCGCCTCGGCGCTGTTCCTGATCGGCTCGAAGGCGATCCTCAGCGAAAACCTGCCGATGGGCCAGCGCGCCAAGGCGTTTTCCCTGCGCTACACCTTGACCAACATCGGCTACGCCACCGGCCCGATGTTGGGCGTGGTGATTGCCGGGGTGTATCCGATTGCACCGTTCCTGATCGCCGGCGGCATCGCGTTCTTCAGTATTTTCCTGATGATCGGGATTCCGAAGGACTCGGCCCAGGCACCCGCGATTGGCCCGCCCGCGAGTTTCCTCAAGACACTGGTCACCCTGAAAAACGACCGCACGCTGATCATGTTCACCTTTGGCTGCCTGCTCAGTACCGTGGTCCACGGCCGTTTCACCCTGTACCTGTCGCAATACCTGCTGGTGACTCACGACTCCAAACGGGCACTGGAAACCATGGCTGCCCTGCTCGCCTGCAACGCGATCAGCGTGATCCTGCTGCAATACCAGATCGGCCGTTTCCTTAAACGCGAACAATTGCGTTACTGGATCGCGGGCGGTACCAGTCTGTTCATCGTCGGGTTGATCGGTTTCAGTCTGGCCGACAGCCTTGTGAGCTGGTGCGTGGCCATGTTCATTTTCACCCTCGGTGAAATGATCATTTACCTCGCCGAATTCCTCTTCGTCGACACCCTGGCCCCGGAAGAACTGCGCGGCAGCTATTACGGCGCGCAAAACCTCGCCGCCCTCGGCGGTGCCCTGAGCCCGGTGATTTGCGGTTACCTGCTGATGCACACCCCCGCGCCAACGATGTTTTATGCCCTGAGCGCACTGACCGCCATGGGCGGTTTTCTGTGTTTCATGAGTGGTCGCCAGGTGGCATTACAGCAAATTTAATGCACTCAAACTGCATTAATATGAATTTGTCAGCATCAGGAATGAACGGCACACTGTGCCCGTTCCTCCCCCAATAGTTGGAACAACTTCAAGGGCTTTCTGGGTATCCCAGCTAAGCCTTTTTTTTGCCTCGGTTTTTTCCAACGGATCGTCTGCCTCATGTTTGCTCGCTGGTTTCCCGCCGCCATCAACACCCGCCCCTCCGAATGGAGCCGCGCCGCGATCGGCATGTCCTTGGGCACGATGCTCAGCGTCTGGGTCTGCAGCCAGGTATTCGGCATGCCGGTGGCGCAGCACTTGATCGGTCCGCTGGGTGCATCGGCCGTGTTGCTGTTCGCTGTGTCCTCAGGCGCCCTCGCCCAGCCTTGGTCGATTCTTGGCGGCTACCTCAGCGCCGGGGTGGTCTCGCTGCTGGTCGCTCACGTGCTCGGACGAACCCTTGGCAGCGCATGCCTGGCGGCCGGCATGGCGCTGATTCTGATGTGCTGGCTGCGTTGCCTGCACCCGCCGGCGGGGGCGTTGGCGCTGCTGTTGGTGTTGGCAGACCCGGCGACCATTGCCCTGGACTGGAAAGCCCTAGGCCCGGTGATGCTCAGCGGATCGACCATGCTGCTCAGCGCCCTGGCCTACAACAACCTGACGCGCATTCGTTACCCAAAACGCGCCAGCGAACCGGTGTCCATGGTCCCCGCCGACCACCCGCCCACCGACAGCCAGGCAATCACCGCCCAGGACCTGAAACTGGCCCTGGCGGACATGGAAGCCTTCTTCGACGTCACCCCCGAAGACCTCGAACAGCTGATCCATGCCAGCGAGTTGCATGCCAAACGGCGCAGTATTGGTGAAGTCCTTCGAGGCAGAACCTGACAGCGCCCACGGTCCTTATAGCAGCTGCCGAGCCTGCGAGGCTGCGTTCGGCTGCGCAGCAGTCGTGAAATCAGGCACCTCGGTCTTCCAGGTAAACCGCGTGCACAGGATTTACGACTGCTTCGCAGCCGAACGCAGCCTCGCAGGCTCGTCAGCTGCTACAAATTCAGGCCGCTGACAATTGACGCACTGGCACCGCCAGGCTCACCGCGCGCACCGATGAACCGGCGCTCAAGCCCAGGGTCTCCGCAGTCTCTGCATCGATAATCAACGTACCCGCGGCCACCCGCGCCGGTGCCGCGGTAATCCGGCACTCGGCGAATTGACGGTTATGAATCAGGTAAGTCGCCGCCTGCTCCCCCGGAGTGCCGATGCTCAGTTGCAGCACCTGGCTGTCACGCATCGCGCGGATGTCGCCGGTGGCGCATTCGATCAGCGGGCCGCCGTCGAAGATGTCGATGTAGTCGCGGTGCTCGAATCCTTCAGCCTTGAGCATGCCCAGCGCCGGTTCGGTATTGGGGTGAACACGACCGATGACCGTTCGCGCCGCTTCCGGCAACAGGCAGGTCGGCAGCGGAAACTTGGGCATCAGCTCGGCGATGAAGGTCTTGTTACCCAGCCCGGTCAGGTAGTCGGCATCGGCAAAGTCCATCTTGAAGAAGTGACGGCCCAGGCCTTCCCAGAACGGTGAAACGCCCTCTTCGTCCGAGTAGCCGCGCATCTCGGCGATGACTTTCTCCCCGAAATACTGACGAAATTCCGCCAGAAACAGGAACCGCGCCTTGGACAGCAAGCGCCCGTTCAGACCGCTGCGGTGATCGGCATGCAGAAACAGCGAACACAGTTCCGAATGACCGGTCATGTCGTTACCAAGGAACAACGTCGGCAGCTGCTGATTGATCCCGAGGTTTTTCGAGGCCGCGACAAACAGGCCCACTCGATAGTTGTACCAGGGCTCGCGCAGGCCGACGGCACCGGCCAATGCGCAAATGCCGATGGCTTCATGCTGGTCATTCTCGAGCACAAACAGGTAATCGGCATCGGCGCGTTCGGCCTCGCCTGCGAAGGTTTTCGCCGCCCATTCCAGGCGCTGGCGCAGACGCCCCGCGTCGGCCGGCAAGGTGGTCAAACCGGTTCCGGCGCTATGGGCCAGGGCTAACAGTGCCGGCAGGTCTGCCGGTGTGGCTGGACGAACGATCATCGTGCTTGCTCCTTGGTAGCCAGACGTTTGGTTAGAAAAACCTCGGCCAACATGCAGCGCGCGCTGCCGCCGCCGATGCGTTCGATGGTGTCGATATTCACGGGGAGTGGCGTGGTGTGGGTTTCGATCAAACGACGTTGCGCGGCGTCCAGCGATTGCCAGGCCGTGCGCGACATCACCAGCAAGGGTTCGCCCGCGGCGGTGTGAACCTCCAGCATGTTGCCGGCGAAGGACTCCAGTTGCTCCCAGCTCAGGGCGATGACGTTTTTGCCGCTGTCTTCCAGGCGTTTACGCAGGGCCAGGCGTTCGGCCGGGTGCGTGACCGACGCCAGGCACGCCACGGCCAGGCGAGTGCCGACACTCATCATTACGTTGGTGTGGTAAATCGCGACACCCTGGCGGTCCACCGCGTTGAAGGCACATAGCTCGTAACCGAGGTGGCTGACCACCTGATCCAGGGCACGGGCATGGGTGCGGGTGGAGTAACCGGCGTAGCAAATCCGTTGTTGACGATCCAGCACCATGCTGCCGGTGCCTTCGAGGAACACTTCCTGCTGTTCGAGGCTGGAAAGGTCCAGCAACTGTTCCACCCGGTACTCGTCCCGCAGCCAGTCGAGCACGCCTTTGTCCCGCTCCAGACGCCGGTTGTGGCCCTGCATCGGGTACAGCACCAATGTGCCGTCGGGATGGCTGCTCCACCAGTTGTTGGGGAAGATCGAATCCGGGGTATGCGGCGCTTCGCGGTCGTTGTGCACCATGACCTGGACGCCATGGCTGCGCAGCGCGGCAACGTAGCCATCGAACTCTTGCAGGGCCTTTTGCTGAACGTCTTCGCTGACGGCGGCCGGCTGCTGGAATCGGTTGTTCGCCGCTGTGTCCTGATTGAAGGAGAAGCGTGTCGGGCGAATCATCAAAACAGTATTGGTGGTTTGCATGGGCACAGATTCAATGAGGGTTAAGAGGTACCCATTGTCTGTTTCGCAGACTGAAAAACCCGGTTGATAAGTGGCGGCGGCGTGATGGAAACGGCTGAAAAACGTGTGCGGCCCAGCCGATTCGGCGGCGGCCAGACAAAAAAAATCGCAGCCCGAAGCTGCGATGTTTTTGATCTGCCAAACCTATTCCATCGTGGTCTTGACCATCGCCAATTCCGGATGGCTGACCAACTTGTCGATGTGCAAATCCGGGTCATCGAACCAGACTTCTGTCAGCACCCGGTAATGCTCCATGTCCCGGCAACGCATGCGCAAGCTGTAGTCGAACGCACCGCTGATCAACCGACACTCCAGCACCTGCGGGCAGGCGCGGACCTTGGCTTCGAACGCCTTTTGCGCCGCCCGCCCACTCTGGTTCGACAACGCAACCAGCACCAGCAACGACAAGCCTGGTGTCAGCTTCTTTTCATCGAGAATCGCGCCATACCCACGAATGACCCCGAGCTGTTCGAGCTTGCGCACCCGCTCCAGGCACGGTCTGGGCGTGAGGTGCACGCGCTCGGAAAGCTTTTGATAAGTGATGCGCCCTTCGTGGCGCAGCACTTCGATGATTGCCTGATCGATACGATCAAGCACGATCGACAGATCGCGGATATCCGCCATGTACGTCTTGCCTCACTTCAAACGACCCGATAGAAATTGCTGCAAACGTTCACTTTTTGGTTGGTCTAGGATCGTTGCGTCACCCTGCTCCTCGACCTTCCCCTGATGCAAGAACAACACTTGGCTGGAAACCTGCCGGGCAAAGCCCATTTCGTGGGTCACCATCAACATGGTACGGCCTTCTTCGGCCAGCGCCTGAATGACCTTCAGCACCTCACCCACCAATTCCGGATCGAGTGCCGAAGTCGGCTCGTCGAACAACAGAATCTCCGGTTCCACTGCCAGGGCACGCGCAATCGCCACCCGCTGTTGCTGCCCACCGGACAAGAACGCCGGGTATTGATCGGCCACTCGTTGCGGCAGACCAACCTTGTCCAGATAGGCCCGCGCACTTTCTTCCGCGGCCTTGCGGCTGATCCCCAGCACCCGGCACGGCGCGAGCACGATGTTCTCCAGAACCGTCAGATGGCTCCACAAATTGAAATGCTGGAACACCATCGCCAGACGCGTGCGCAAGCGCTGCAATTGCGCCGGATGAGCGACGCGCATGCCACCGGCACCGGGGCGCGTAATGACGCGCTCGCCGTCCAGTTCAATGGCGCCTTCGTCCGCGCGCTCCAGAAAGTTGATGCAGCGCAGCATCGTGCTTTTACCCGAACCGCTGGCGCCGATCATGCTCACCACATCGCCTGCCCGTGCATTCAACGAGACGCCCTTGAGCACTTCGTTGTCACCAAAACGTTTATACAGATTTTCAACCGTGAGTTTGTACATGTCAGCACTCCTGGAGCGGCGCGCCTGGCGCCACCGCCCTGGATAAAAATGGGATTCAGTGAGTCGGGCCGAGAAAGCTCAGCCAGCGCTTCTCCGCCAGACGGAAAGCTCCGACCAGGCCGAACGACAGTGCGAGGTACAGCAGGCCGGCAATGCCGAACGCCTGGAAGGTCATGAAGGTCGCGGCATTGGCGTCCCGAGCGATTTTGAGGATGTCCGGAATGGTGGCGGTGAACGCCACGGAAGTCGCGTGCAACATCAGGATCACTTCGTTGCTGTAATACGGCAGTGCCCGGCGCAATGCCGAAGGCAGAATCAGCCGCAAGTACAGGCGCCAGCCGCTCAAGCCATACGCATGGGCAGCCTCGATTTCACCGTAGGGAATGCTGCGAATCGCCCCGGCGAAGATTTCCACGGTATAGGCGCAAGTGTTGAGCGTGAACGCGAGCAAGGTGCAATTCATCGCATCGCGGAAAAATGCTTCGAGCAGCGGTTGCGAGCGCACCAACGCGATGCCGTAGATCCCGCTGTAGCAAATCAGCAACTGGATATACAGCGGCGTACCGCGAAACACATAAGTGAACAGCTGAACCGGCCAGCGCAGCAGGCCCCAGCGCGAGGTGCGCATGATCGCCAATGGCAACGACAGGAAAAACCCCATCACAATGCTCGCCACCAGCAGCCACAAGGTCATGGCCAACCCGGTGAGGCTGTAGCCGTCACTGAACAGAAAAGGTTTCCAGTATTCGGCAATCAACTCGATCATCGTGCCATCCCCCGCACACCCTGGTTATAGCGCCGCTCCAGCACGCGCAAAACGTAGTTCGAAGCGCTGGTGATCAGCAAATACAGCGCCGCTGCCAGCAGCAAGAAATCGAGCATATTGAAGGTGCTTTTACCGGCTTCCTGCGCAACCTTGACCAGGTCCGACAAACCAATGATCGACACCAATGCCGTGGCCTTGAGCAGCACCAGCCAGTTATTGCCGAGGCTCGGCAAGGCGAAACGCATCATTTGCGGGAACACCACAAAGTGAAATCGCTGCCAGCGGTTCAGACCAAAGCACGCGGCGGCTTCCTGCTGGCCGCGCGGCACGCTCAGAATTGCCCCGCGAAAGGTCTCGGTGAAATAGGCGCCGTAGATAAACCCAAGGGTGATGACGCCGGCCACGAACGGATCGATTTCCATGTAAGGCCAGTCCATGGCCTCGGTCAGGCTGCTCAGCCAGCCTTGCAGGCTGTAGAAAATCAGCAGCATCAGCACCAGGTCCGGCACGCCGCGAATCAGCGTCGTGTAGAAGGTCGCCGGCAGGTTCAACAGCTTCAGCGGCGACAGTTTCGCCGCCGCCCCGAGCAAGCCCAGCGCCATGCTCACCAGCAGCGAGAGCGCTGACAATTTCAGAGTGACCCAGGTGCCGTGCAGCAACAAAGGGCCATAGCCTTGCAGGGCCGAGAGATCGACCCCGATCAGATTCAGGAAGGAGTTCACGTCAGTCACCTGTCTTGAGGCGCCCGCGCGCAAGCGCTGCGCCTGTTACCAGGACGCAGCCTTCGGGGCGCGGGGATCAGTTGTTGTAGAGGTCCAGATCGCCGAAGTGTTTCTGCTGGATCTGCGCGTAGATGCCCTTGTCATGCAGGGCCTTGATGGCGGCATTGAGCATGCCTTTGAGTTCTTCGTTGTCCTTGCGCACGCCGATGGCGATGTCGGATGGCACCAACGGGTCGCTGATGCCTTCACTGTTCTTGAAGTCAGCCCCTTGGGGGGAAGTCAAAAAACTCATTTGCGCCTGCATCTTGTCCTGGATGGAGGCGTCGAGACGGCCAAATACCAAGTCGGCGTAGACCTGATCCTGATTTTGATAGGCCCGCAGTTTCACGCCGCCCGGCCCCAGCTTGGCTTTGGCGTAGGTTTCCTGAATCGTGCCCTGCATGTAGCCGATGGTCTTGCCCTGCAGCGACTCGGCGGTGGGCAGCAGCCCGGAATCCTTGCGGGTGACGATAGCGGTCGGTCCGGCATACAGACGATCGGTGAAGTCGATCTGTTTTTTGCGTGCATCGGTCACCGTCATCGACGATTCGATGGCATCGAACTTACCTGCCTTGAGCGCCGGAATCAGCCCATCGAAGTCATTGCTGACCCACACGCATTTCACCTTCAATTCGGTGCAGATCGCGTTGCCCAAATCCACGCCAAAGCCCTGCACGCCGCCATCGGCGGTGGTGGACTCAAAGGGTGGGTAACTGGGGTTGACGCCAAATCGCAACTCTTTCCATTCCTTGGCACTGGCGCCGGTGGTGCAGCACAGCAATGCGAGTACCGACAAGCTCAGCCATCTAGTCTTCATCTTCTTGAATCCCGATTTGTTTGGAGTTATCGCGGCCAGGCTAACCAGGCCACCTTTATGGGCAGGAACAGAGAGTCGATGCGGCTAACACCGCAACAGCGTTCTTATTGTTTTGCACGGTGGGCCGCACTCAGCGGCACCCGGCCTGAAACCCTCGGCACAGACGGCTTCAAACCCGAGGCCAGAATGCCAACAGATGATCGGGCGCAGGTGTCGTACGGGCCGGTATAGACACCCGGATTGCGCTGATAAGGCTGTTTCGACAGCCGAATCTGTCGTGAGCCCGGTCCACGGCCGTTTTCACAGAGGAACTCTTCTCCAGCATTACAAAAATGCAGACGAGACCTGCACATATCCCGGTTGTACATCACAAATTTGCACTGTTACGATCCAGCATCGCTCGCGCGCGAGCTTCTCTATAAAGAACAATAAAAGCAGGGAGTTAGTGATGACTGCTCAGGTTTCATCGAAGGGGACTTCGTCCAAGGATGCCACGCAAAACGAAGTGCTGGCCGAGGTTCGCAACCACATCGGTCACCTGACCCTCAATCGCCCCGCCGGCCTCAACGCCATTACCCTGGACATGGTGCGCCATCTGCAGCGTCAGCTCGACGCCTGGGCACTGGATCCGCACGTACACGCAGTGGTATTGCGCGGTGCTGGCGAGAAGGCGTTCTGTGCCGGCGGCGACATCCGTTCGCTGTACGACAGCTTCAAAAACAGCGACACGCTGCACGAAGATTTCTTCGTTGAGGAATACGCCCTCGACCTCGCGATTCACCATTACTGCAAACCTGTGCTCGCCTTGATGGACGGTTTTGTCCTGGGTGGCGGCATGGGCCTGGTGCAAGGCGCTGACTTGCGGGTGGTCACCGAGAAAAGCCGTCTGGCAATGCCGGAAGTGGCGATCGGTTATTTCCCGGATGTCGGTGGCAGCCATTTCCTGCCACGCGTTCCCGGTGAACTGGGGATTTACCTAGGCGTCAGCGGCATGCAGATCCGCGCGGCCGATGCGCTCTATTGCGGCCTGGCCGACTGGTACCTGGAAAGCGACAGGCTGGGCACTCTCGACGAGCAACTCGATCAGCTCGAATGGCACGAAACACCGTTGAAGGACCTTCAAGGCCTGCTGGCGAAACTCGCCGTGCAACAACTGCCGGCACCACCTTTGGCGGCGTTGCGCCCGGCCATCGATCACTTCTTCGCCCTGCCCGATGTGCCGAGTATTGTTGAGCAATTGCGTGAAGTAACGGTCGCCGACAGCCACGAGTGGGCCACGACCACCGCCGACCTGCTGGAAAGCCGTTCACCGCTGGCCATGGGCGTGACCCTGGAAATGCTCCGTCGTGGTCGGCACTTGAGTCTGGAAGACTGCTTCGCCCTTGAGCTGCACCTGGACCGTCAGTGGTTCGAGCGCGGCGACCTGATCGAAGGCGTGCGCGCCTTGCTGATCGACAAAGACAAGAAACCGCGCTGGAACCCGCCGACCTTGCAGGCGCTGGACGCCGAGCACGTCGCGAGTTTCTTCACGGGTTTTGACCAAAGCGGGAGCTGAGCCATGCACGATATCGAATTGAGCGAAGAGCAAGTCATGATCCGCGACATGGCCCGGGACTTTGCCCGCGGCGAAATCGCACCCCACGCACAGGCCTGGGAAAAGGCCGGCTGGATCGATGACGGTCTGGTGGCGAAAATGGGCGAACTGGGTCTGCTGGGCATGGTGGTGCCTGAGGAATGGGGCGGCACCTATGTCGATTACGTCGCCTACGCCTTGGCGGTGGAAGAGATTTCGGCCGGCGACGGCGCCACGGGCGCACTGATGAGCATTCACAACTCAGTGGGCTGCGGTCCGGTCCTCAACTACGGCACTGAAGAACAGAAACAGACCTGGCTACCGGATCTGGCCAGCGGACAGGCCATCGGCTGCTTCTGCCTGACCGAACCGCAGGCCGGTTCCGAAGCCCACAACCTGCGCACCCGCGCCGAACTGCGCGATGGTCAGTGGGTGATCAACGGCGCCAAGCAATTCGTCAGCAATGGCAAACGGGCGAAACTGGCCATCGTGTTCGCGGTGACCGATCCGGACCTGGGCAAGCGCGGCATCTCGGCGTTCCTGGTGCCAACCGATACAACCGGTTTCATCGTTGATCGCACCGAACACAAGATGGGCATCCGTGCTTCCGATACCTGCGCGGTGACCCTGAGCAACTGCACGATTCCCGAAGCCAACCTGTTGGGTGAGCGCGGCAAAGGTTTGGCAATCGCCCTGTCGAACCTTGAAGGCGGCCGCATCGGCATCGCGGCGCAGGCGTTGGGCATTGCTCGCGCGGCATTTGAAGCGGCGCTGGCCTACTCGCGGGATCGGGTGCAGTTCAACAAGCCGATCATCGAGCACCAGAGCATCGCCAACATGCTGGCCGACATGCACACCCGGTTGAATGCTGCACGTTTACTGATCCTGCATGCCGCGCGGTTGCGCAGTGCCGGCAAGCCGTGTCTGTCGGAGGCTTCACAGGCGAAGCTGTTTGCATCCGAGATGGCCGAGAAAGTGTGTTCGTCGGCGATGCAGATTCATGGCGGGTACGGGTATCTGGAGGATTACCCGGTAGAGCGTTATTACCGGGATGCGCGGATTACGCAGATTTATGAAGGGTCGAGCGAGATACAGCGGATGGTGATTGCTCGGGAGCTGAAGCACTACTTGGTGTGATGCCCAAAAGCATCGTCGGATCGCCGCCCGGAGACAAGCTCGCTCCCACAGGGTTCTTCTGTGTACACAAGATCTGTGAACACCGCTAATCCACTGTGGGAGCGAGCTTGCTCGCGATGACGTCAGTGAGGACGCTACATCACTTACCTTGGAACTCGGCCTCACGCTTGGCAATAAACGCCGCCATCCCTTCCTTCTGATCCTGCGTCGCAAACGCCGCATGGAACACCCGACGCTCAAAGCGCACACCTTCCGACAGGCTCACTTCAAATGCGCGGTTGACGCTTTCCTTGATCATCATCGCAATCGGCAACGACTTCTTGGCAATCAGCGCCGCGACTTTCAACGCTTCTTCCAGCAGCTCATCAGCCGGAACAATCCGCGCCACAATCCCGCAACGCTCCGCTTCCACCGCATCGATCAGTCGACCGCTGAGGCACATTTCCATGGCCTTGGCCTTGCCCACCGCGCGGGTCAAGCGCTGGGTGCCGCCCATGCCCGGCAGTACGCCGAGGTTGATTTCCGGCTGACCGAATTTGGCGTTGTCGCCGGCCAGGATGAAGTCGCACATCAGCGCCAGTTCACATCCACCGCCCAAGGCGTAACCGTTGACGGCGGCAATGATCGGCTTGCGGCGGTTAGCCACGCGATCGCTGTCGCTGAACAGGTCGTCGAGGTAGATCTGCGGGTAGGTCAGTTCGGCCATTTCCTTGATATCGGCGCCGGCCGCGAAGGCTTTTTTCGAGCCGGTCAGCACGATGCAGCCGATGTTTGAATCGGCTTCCAGGCCATCGAGGGCGTGGTTCAGCTCGCTGACGATCTGCGCGTTCAACGCATTCAGCGCCTGCTGACGGTTCAGGGTGATCAGGCCCACACGACCGTGGGTTTCCAGCAAAATCGTTTCGTAGTTCACAAGTAGCTTCCTTCTCAAAGATTGCGCGAAATGACCATGCGCTGAATATCGCTGGTGCCTTCGTAGATCTGGCAGACCCGCACGTCGCGGTAGATCCGCTCCAGCGGGAAATCGTTCAAGTATCCGTAACCACCGAGGGTTTGCAAGGCTGCGGAGCACACCTTCTCGGCCATTTCCGAGGCGAACAGCTTGGCCATGGACGCTTCGACCAAGGCCGGCTTGCCGCTGTCTCTTAATGCCGCCGCGTAATGCACCATCTGCCGGGCCACAGCGATTTGGGTTGCCATGTCCGCCAGGCGGAACGCGACCGCTTGATGTTCGATGATTGGCTTGCCGAAGCTTTCACGCTCTCGGGCGTAGTCGCGGGCGGCTTCGAACGCGGCGCGGGCCATGCCCACCGACTGCGAAGCGATGCCGACCCGGCCGCCTTCGAGGTTGGCCAGGGCGATTCGATAACCTTCGCCCTCCTCGCCCAAGCGGTTGGCCACCGGCACCTTCACGTCTTCGAACAGGATCTGGCAGGTGTCGGACGCATGCTGGCCGAGCTTGTCTTCGACCCGTGCGACTTTGTAGCCCGGTGAATCGGTGGGCACGATCAGCGCCGTGATGCCACGCTTGCCGGCACTCGGATCAGTCACGGCGAACACAATCACCACCCCGGCGTTCTGCCCGGAGGTGATGAACTGTTTGCAGCCATTCAACACGTAGTGATCGCCTTCCAGACGCGCGCGGGTTTTCAAGCCGCTGGCGTCGGAGCCGGCCTGCGGTTCGGTGAGGGCAAAAGCCCCGAGCATCGAGCCGCTGGCCAAGGGTTTGAGGAAGCGTTCTTTCTGGTCGTCGTTGCCGTACTTCAGAATCGGCACGCAACCCACCGAGTTGTGCACGCTCATGATGGTCGAGCAGGCGCCGTCGCCGGCCGCGATTTCTTCCAGGGCCATGGCGTAGGCCAGGTAACCGGTGTCGCAACCGCCCCACTCTTCCGGCACCAACATGCCGAAGAAGCCCAGTTCCGCCATCTCGCCGATGGCTTCCTTGGGGAAGCGATGCTCGCGGTCCCATTCGGCGGCGAACGGTTTCAGCCGTTCCTGGGCAAACTGCCGCGCCGCGTCGCTGATCTGAAGTTGTTCGTCAGTCGGGAGCATAGTGATTCCTTAGTACAGGCATTCAACGGCCATGGCCGTGGCTTCACCGCCGCCGATGCAGATCGCTGCAACGCCGCGCTTCAGGCCTTTCTGGCGCAAGGCCGAGAGCAAGGTCACTAGGATCCGCGCGCCAGACGCACCAATCGGGTGACCGAGGGCGCAAGCGCCGCCGTGAACGTTGACCTTCTCGTGGGGAATTTCCAGTTTGGTCATGGTCACAAGACTGACCACGGCGAAGGCTTCGTTGACTTCGACCAGATCGACTTCGTCCAGCGACCAGCCGGTTTTTTTCATCAGCTTCTCGATCGCGCCCACCGGTGCCACCGGGAACAGGCCCGGGGTGTCGGCAAACGCGGCGTGGCCGTGAATCACTGCCAGCGGTTTCAAACTGCGCTTTTCAGCTTCGGAACGGCGCATCAACACCAGCGCCGCAGCACCATCGGAAATGGAGCTGGAGTTCGCCGCCGTCACCGTGCCGCCGTCGCGGAACGCCGGTTTCAAGGAAGCGATCTTGTCCAGTTTGGCTTTCGGTGGTTGTTCGTCGTTGCTGATCAGCACCTGCTCTTTGCCGACGGTCACGGTGAGCGGCACGATCTCGTCTTTGAAACTGCCGTCCTTGATCGCCTGCTGCGCGCGGGTGGTCGAGGCAATGGCAAACGCGTCCTGGGCTTCGCGGGTGAAACCGTTGGTTTCAGCGCAATCCTCGGCGTAGGTGCCCATCAGGCGACCTTTGTCGTAAGCGTCTTCCAGACCGTCGAGGAACATGTGATCAAGCACACGACCGTGGCCCATGCGGTAACCGCTGCGGGCGCGGTCCAGCAGATACGGGGCGTTGGACATGCTTTCCATGCCGCCGGCGACGACCACGTCGGCGCTGCCGGCCACCAGGATGTCGTGGGCCAGAATGGCCGCTTCCATGCCCGAACCGCACATTTTGTTCAGAGTGGTGCAACGGGTCGATTTATCCAGCCCGGCGCCCAGTGCGGCTTGGCGCGCCGGGGCCTGGCCGAGGCCGGCGGACAGGACGCAACCGAACAGCACTTCTTCAACCGAGTCTGGCGCCACACCGGCACGCTCGACAGCAGCGCGAATCGCCGCAGCACCGAGTTGCGGTGCGGTCAGGCTTTTCAGTTCGCCCTGGAAACCACCCATCGGGGTGCGGACGGCGCTGACGATAACAATGGGATCGTTGGAAATAGTCATGACAAATCCTCCTTATTTGGCGGCCATGCGCAAGGCGCCATCGAGACGGATCACCTCGCCATTGAGCATGCTGTTTTCAATGATATGCCTGACCAGCCCGGCATACTCGCTCGGTTTGCCCAAACGTGGCGGAAACGGCACGCCGGCCGCCAGGGACGCGCGGACTTCCGGAGCCATGCCGGCCATCATCGGGGTTTCGAAAATGCCGGGGGCGATGGTCATCACGCGGATGCCGAAGCGCGCCAGTTCACGAGCGGCGGGCAAGGTCAGGCTGACGATCGCGCCTTTGGAGGCGGCATACGCAGCCTGGCCGATCTGGCCGTCATAGGCTGCAGCCGAGGCGGTGTTGATGATTACACCGCGCTCGCCATCAACATCTGCTTCGGTTTCGGCAATCGCCGCAGCGGCCAGGCGCAGCATGTTGAAACTGCCGATCAGGTTGACGTCGATCACCTGGCTGAAATTGGCCAACACGTGTGGACCGTTCTTACCGAGGATCTTCTCACCGCGCACGATACCAGCGCAGTTGACCAGACCATTCAGGCCACCGAAGGCTTTGACCGTCGCCTGCACAGCGGCTTGCGCCGCGGCTTCGTTGCTGATGTCCGCCACCACGCTTTGCGCGCCAAGACGTTCAGCCTGGGCCGCAACGGCTTCGGCGTTCATGTCCACCAGCATCACTTTGGCGCCCGCCGCGACCAGCATTTCAGCGGTGGCCGCACCGAGGCCGGACGCACCGCCGGTGACGAGAAAAACCTTGTTTTCGATCTGCATCATTGTTTCCTTGGATTCAAGCTGAAACGTTCTTCGCGGCGGCCTCTTGAGCCTTGGCGATTTCCTGGTTGCGCAAGATAAAGCGCTGCAATTTGCCGCTAGGGGTTTTCGGCAATTCGCTGACAAATTCGATTTCACGAGGGTACGAGTGCGCGGCCAGTCGTTTGCGCACGTGTTGACGCAGTTCTTCGGCCAGTTCCGGTGCAGCGCGGTATTGCGCGCTGAGCACGACAAAGGCTTTGACCAGTTCGGTACGCTCTGGATCGGGTTTGCCGACCACTGCCGCTTCGACCACGGCCGGGTGTTCGATCAACGCGCTTTCCACGTCGAACGGACCGACGCGATAACCGGAGGTGGTGATCACGTCGTCGCTGCGACCAACGAAACTGATGCTGCCGTCCGGGTTCCACTCGACGGTGTCGCCGCTCAGGTAATAGTTGCCGACGAAGGCCTTGGTCGGTGCGCCTTCGTAACCGGCGAACCAGCACATCGGCGACTGGGTACGATCGATGGCCAGAATGCCCGGCTGGCCGACGCCGAGTTCTTTGTACTCGTCGTCCAGCACCACAATGCGGTGACCTGGCGAAGTGAAACCGGCGGCGCCCATGTGGACCGGATGCTCCAGAGCATGGTGATTGCACAGGACCATGCCCAGTTCGGTCTGGCCGTAATGATCGTGAATGACCACACCGAGGTTGTCGGCAAACCAGCGAATCACTTCCGGATTCAGCGGCTCGCCGGCACTGCTGACAATGCGCAGCTTGCCCTTGATCGAGCGGGCGAACTCGTCGCCACCCGCGATCAACAGGCGATAGGCCGTCGGCGAACCGGTGAGGTTGGTGATACCGTATTTGTTGATCACCCGGCAGGTGCTTTCGAGGGTGAACGGGCCATCGTAAAAGGTGATCGGATGCCCCATGGCCATGGGACCTGTAACACCGAAATAGATGCCATAGGCCCAGCCCGGATCGGCGACGTTCCAGAAGGCGTCTTCAGGGCGCAAGTCCACGGCGTCACGGGTGTAGCTCTGGAAGGCGACGATGGCCTTGAGCGGAACGGACAGCGCTTTCGACGGACCGGTGGTGCCCGAGGTGAACATCAGCAGGAACGGGTCTTCACCGGTCAGCAGGACCGGTTCGCACTCAGCAGAATAATTGGCCAGTTCGGCCCAGAAGCTGTAATCGCCGCGGACAATGCCTTGGCCTTTGGGGCCAGCGACGGTGACGATGGTCGGGCAGTCGGCGACTTCAGAGAGTTTGGAGCGATTGCCCGCGTCGGTGACCACCACTTTGGCGCCAGAGGAGCTGAGGCGGTGTTCGATGGCTTTGGGGCCGAATGCCGTGAACAGCGGCTGGTAGACCGCGCCGATGCGCCAGGTGGCGAATACGGTGATCAGCAATTCGATGTTACGTGGCAGGAGACCGGCCACCTTGTCGCCTTTTTTCACGCCTTGGGCCAGCAGGAAATTGGCGAATCGCGCAGCTTTGTCCTGCAAGTCGCTGAAGGTGTAGGTCGCGCTGGCGCCGTCGCGGCCTTCCCAGAACAGTGCGATGCGCCCCGGCAAGGCATGCCGGTCGCAACACTCGACACAGGCATTGAGGGCAGTCAAATCGCCCGCGAGTGCGGCGTCGACGGTGTGCTGATAATTGAACTGTGATGTAGCAGACAAATAATCGCGCATTGCCAGAATCCCTTTGTATTTTTATTAGGCTGGGGGAACCTTGAATAACAGGGAAATACTCGCTCTGCGCGGGGCGCGGGACAATGGTCAAAGCTATCAAGTTGCGTGACTGGTTTGGCCAAGATTTGAGAGATGTGGCGCCTGTAAGGGCGTCATCGCGAGCAAGCTCGCTCCCACATTTGGAATGCGTCCCCCTGTGGGAGCGAGCTTGCTCGCGATAGCGTCAGCCCAGACACCACAGGCTTCGGATCAGTCAGCCTCATTGAGGATCAGGCTGCGGTAATGCCCCGGATTTGACCCGGACCACTTGCGAAACGCCTTGTAGAAAGAGCTGGTATCGGCAAACCCCAGCCGCGTGGCGATCTCGGCGAAGCTAATCGCAGGTTCGGCGAGCCAGACAATCGCCAATTCCTTGCGCACGCTGTCCTTGAGCCCCTGGTAAGTCTGGCCCTCTTCAGCCAGGCGCCGACGCAGGGTGGAAGCCGACATACACAACTGTTGCGCCAGGGGTTCGGTTTCCGGCCAGTGTTCGGCGGGCAGTTGCCGTAAATCATGCTTTATCCGGCTGGCCAGGCTCTCCGGGGCGCGGTACTTGACCAGAATATTGGCCGGCGCATGGGCCAGGAAACGCTTGAGTTCTTCCGGACTGCGCTTGATCGGCAAGTCCAGGCACTCGGCGGAGAAAATCATCCGTGTGCGCGGCCGGTCGAAACGCAGGTTCTCGGAAAACATCACCTGATAGTCATCGCAGAAGTCCGGTGCCGGGCAGCGCAACTCGATGGCCAGGATCGGAATCCGCCGCCCCGCCAGCCAGCAGGCGACGCCGTGAACGATCATCCAGTAAGTGAAATAAGTGAAGGCGCGGCGCGGGTCCTGGTCGTCTTCGAGCAGGACGATTTCCGCCAGGCTTTGCTGACGAACCAGCTGTGCGGGCAGGTGTTCGAGCATCAACGACAAAAAGCTCAAGCCCGAGGTCAGACCGGCGGCCAGGCTCGGCTGGACCATAGAGCAGCGACAGAGAAACTCCAGGCTGCCGGACTTGAGCTTGCGCGGGTCCATGCCAAAAAACTCGTCGTCCCCACGCCGCGCCAGTAAACGCCACAGACGCGCATAAGCTGTGGCCGGGACGCGGGCATCGGTGGTTTGCAGCAATGCCGGATCGATGCCGACCTTGTTCAATGCCTCATCGGTGGTCGCACCGGGGGCGCAACTTTGCAACAGCGCTTCACGCACCAGTTGAATGGAGATGGTGTCTTTTTCCGACATTGGCCGAGGCAAGCCTTGTTCTTGTTTGAGTGGTGGGCATATTAGCGCAGCCTTCGGCAGCTCCTGCAGTGGGATGACGTACACCCGTAGGAGCTGTCGGAGGCTGCGATCTTTTGCTTTTAAGCCTTACAAAATCCGATAGAGCAACCGCTCGATCCGCACACGACTCACGCGCTTGAGAAACTTGGCCACCCCCGCCGGGTATTCCAGCAGCGTTCCCAGTTCCTGGTAACGCTCGATGCGGCGGGTGTTCTCGAAAATTTCCGCCAGCTCATTACGACGCGGCTCTAACAACTCGCCTTTCGGATCATCAATCAGCAAGGCGTTTTCCAGATCAAGACGGAACGCCCGCGGGTTGAGGTTGTTGCCGGTCAGCAAGGTGTAGCGCTGATCGATCCACATGCCCTTGAGGTGATAGGTGTTGTCGCCATCACGCCAAAGATGCAGGTTCAACTGGCCGCTGTCGACGCAGCGATGATGACGCTTGGCGAAACGCCGCAGGCTGATCTCGTAAAGGTACGGCAGCGCCGAAATCACCTTGAACGGTTCGCTCGGCGGGATGTAAAAGTCGTTGGCCGTCTTGTCGCCGACGATGATGTCGATCTTCACGCCCCGCGCCAGTGCCCGGTTGATTTCCCGGGTCACGGCCAGCGGCAGGTTGAAGTATGGCGTGCAGATGGTCAGTTGCTGCTGAGCGCTAGCGATCAACTCGCAAATCACCCGACTCAACGGGTTGTTTTTGCCGACACCGAGCAATGGGCTGACCGACAAACCGCCCTTTTCCGTGGTGCCTGTCGTGGTGTCGTACGCCGCGTGCTTGAGGCGGCTGCGCAAGTCGCCGATGTCGTTGCGCAGGCTGCGGGTGGTCGGCAGGTTCGGCAAATCAAGACGATGCACCGCTTTGGAGGCGATCAGACCGTGCTGAATCAGGTGCTGCATCGAATCGGCCAGCGCGCTGCTATTTAGCAGGTGATAACGGTCGTAGCGGTACTTGTCGAATTTGTGCAGGTAAACGTTGTTCAGGCTCGCGCCGCTGTAGATCACACAGTCATCGATCACGAAGCCTTTCAAATGCAGCACGCCGAACAGCTCACGGGTCTGCACGGGAACGCCATACACCGGCACAACGCTTTCGTGAGTACGGGTGGCTTCCTGATACCAGGCCGAGTTGCCTGGCTGCTTGCCGGCGCCGATCAAGCCGCGTTGAGCGCGCAGCCAGTCAACGACCACCACCACGTCCAGTTCCGGACGCGCCAGTTTGGCCGCGTGCAAGGCATCAAGAATTTCCTGGCCGGCTTCATCCTGTTGCAGATAGAGCGCGACGATATAGATGCGCCGGGTGGCGCTGGCGATTTTTTCCAGCAGGCAACGGCGGTACTCGGCAGCGCCGGAAAGAATGGTGACGGCATCGGCGGTCAGCGGAAAACTGCGCAGTTTGGGCAGCAGAGAGCGTTTGAAAAGCGACGGCATAGGGCTCGCAAAAAGGTCGAATCCGAAGAACCCGAGAGCTTACACCATGGATCGGTTCGGGTCTTGTTACTGACTGTAATGGCCCCTTCGCGAGCAGGCTCGCTCCCCCATGGAAATGCATTCCCCTGTGGGAGCGAGCCTGCTCGCGAAAACGATTTGCCAGGCGACAAAAATAGCTACTTGACCAAGGAGAACGATCGTTCTACCCTTCGCCACATGAACGAAATAATCAGCAATGACACACGCAACATCATTCTGGATGTCACCGAAAAGTTGATCTACAAAAGTGGCATCGCGGCCACCGGAATGGATCTTCTGGTGAAAACCGCCGGCGTCTCCAGAAAGAGCATTTACCGCTACTTCGCCAACAAGGAGGAGCTCACCGTCGCGGCCCTGCAACGCCGTGATGTGCGCTGGATGCATTGGTACAGAAGCGAAGTCGACCAGGCCGAAACCCCGGCCGGCCGGCTGCTCACCCTGTTTACCGTACTCAAGGCCTGGTTCGCCTCTGAAGGCTTCCGTGGCTGTGCATTCATCAACACCAGCGGCGAAACCGGTGACCCGCAAGACCCGGTTCGCCTGGTTGCCAAAGACCACAAACAGAAGCTGCTCGACTACGTGCGCGAGCTCTGCACCGAACATGGCGCCACAGACCCGGAGACGCTGGCCAAACAGATGCTGATCCTGATCGACGGTGCTATTACCGTGGCGCTTGTCATGGGTGATCACAGTGCCGCCGATAATGCGCAATGCATGGCGCGAAAGTTATTGGACCTGTAACACTTTAACCAAGCCCGACAACTTGCTAGAACTTTACTTTGATAGGGAGACTATTAAATGTCTAATGCCGAAGTTCGTCCGCCATTGCCGCCATTCACCCGTGAATCGGCCATCGAAAAAGTACGCCTGGCCGAAGACGGCTGGAACTCCCGCGACCCGGAACGCGTGTCGCTGGCCTACACCCTGGACACCAAGTGGCGCAACCGCGCCGAGTTCGCCTACAACCGCGAAGAAGCCAAAGGTTTCCTGACGCGCAAATGGGCCAAGGAACTGGATTACCGCCTGATCAAAGAACTTTGGGCCTTTACCGGCAACCGCATCGCCGTGCGTTATGCCTATGAGTGGCACGACGACTCGGGCAACTGGTTCCGCTCGTATGGCAACGAAAACTGGGAGTTCGACGAGAACGGTTTGATGGCCAATCGGTTTGCCTGCATCAATGACATGCCGATCAAGGAAAGTGATCGCAAGTTCCACTGGCCGCTGGGCGGTCGCCCTGACGATCACCCAAGCCTGTCCGACCTGGGCCTATAAACCGACACCGAACAAATGTGGGAGCGAGCTTGCTCGCGATAGCGGTCGATCAGTCAACAATGATGTTGAATTTGATGACGCCATCGCGAGCAAGCTCGCTCCCACAGGGGGTTTGTGGTGTTCAGGCGACCGCAGCATGCGGCTTCACACCTGCCTTGGCCTCAAGCTCACGCACCAACGGCAATACCCGCTTACCGAAATACTCCACCTCTTCCTGAAAGTGGAGAAAGCCCGCCAACACCAGATCCACACCCACCGCTTTCAACGCGACGATCCGCTCGGCAATCTGCTGCGGCGTACCGATCAGGTTGGTCTTGAAACCGTCGTTGTACTGCACCAGATCCTCAAACGTCGACTTGGCCCAGTTGCCCTCACCCTCAGGTGACGCCCTGCCCGCTTGCTTCGCGGCATCGCCAAACGCATTCACCGCCTCGGGGTCCGCCTGATCGATGATTTGTGCCAGCACGGCTCGCGCCTCTTCTTCGGTGTCGCGGGCAATGACAAACGCGTTCACGCCGACTTTCACCGAATGATTGTTCGCCGCCGCCTTGGCGCGAATGTCATCGACCTGGGCCTTGATGCCTTCCGGGGTGTTGCCGTTGGTGAAGTACCAGTCGGAAACCCGCGCTGCCATGTCCCGAGCCGCGCGAGAACTGCCTCCCTGGAAGATTTCCGGCTGACCCAACGGTTTGGGTTTGAGGCTGTAGTTGTCGAAACGGTAGAAGTCACCGCGAAAGGTAAAGTTGTCCTGACTCCAGATGCCTTTCAGCGAGCGGATGAATTCTTCGGAGCGGCGATAACGCTCGTCGTGTTCCAGCCAGTGTTCGCCAATCGCCTGGAACTCGCCCTTGAACCAGCCACTGACAATGTTCACCGCCACCCGGCCGTTAGTCAGTTGGTCGATGGTTGCCAATTGCTTGGCCGCCAGCGCCGGTTGCCAAGGGCCGGGCAGGATGGCGGCGATCACTTTCAGTTGGGTGGTGGCGGCCAGCAGCGCATGGCTGAAGGCGACCGATTCGTGCTGGTACTCGGCGCCGTAACCGGCGGTGAAGCGGATCTGCGTCAGGGCGTATTCAAACCCTGCCTCCTCGGCCAGTTGCGCGAGTTTGCGGTTGTAGTCGATGCCCCAGTGGGTGCGTTGTTCGATCTTGCTGACCACCAGCCCGCCGCTGACGTTCGGCACCCAGTAGGCAAATTTGACGGCTTGCTGACTCATTGGCATGTCCTCGGGACTTTAGGGATGTCCTGAGGTAAGAGCAGCAACCGTGCCAGCGCTGAAATCATGGGGAGGGCGAACCCTGTGGCGGGGGGGCTTGCCCCCGTTGGACTGCGCAGCAGTCCCATTTTTTGGGGCCGCTTCGCGACCCAACGGGAGCAAGCCCCCTCGCCACAGAGTGGGTGTGCCTGAGGCAATTTGCTGATGCACTGTTGGTACAGCAACAATTCACTGCATGCCGACATCCAATTCCTCCAGTAAATCCTGGCCCGCGAGCTTCGGCATGGACCATGCAATTGCCCTTGGCAGACGCAACACTTTCTACTGCCGATCCAAGGAGCCGTCCCATGACCGAACACCAGGTAATCAATCCGCTGTCCATTGGCACCGACTATCAAGCGCTGGCCGCAAGGTTCCGGCCGATTTTCCAACGCATCGCCGGCGGTGCCGTTGAGCGCGAACAGTCCCGCAGCCTTCCCTACGAACCGATTCAGTGGCTCAAGGACGCCGGATTCGGCGCCGTACGGGTTCCAGTTGAGTACGGCGGTGGCGGCGCCTCCCTCCCACAACTGTTTGAGTTGCTGATCGAATTGGCCGAAGCCGATTCCAACGTGCCTCAGGCTTTGCGCGGGCACTTCGCCTTTGCCGAGGATCGCTTGAACTCGCCACCTGGGCCGGGCCGGGATCTATGGTTCAAACGCTTCGTCGACGGTGACATCGCCGGCAATGCCTGGACCGAAATCGGCAGCGTGGCGATTGGCGATGTCATCACCAAAGTCTCGCCGCATGGCAATCAATGGCGGCTCAACGGCGAGAAGTTCTACAGCACCGGCAGCCTGTTTTCCGACTGGATCGACGTGTACGCGCAACGCAGCGACACCGGCGGCGACGTGATTGCTGCGGTCCGAACCCGCCAACCCGGTATCGTGCAGAGCGACGACTGGGACGGCTTCGGCCAGCGCACCACCGGCAGTGGCACCTCACGGTTTATCGATGCTGATGTGGAGGCCGAGAACATCATCGACTTCGCCACCCGCTTCAAATACCAGACTGCGTTTTATCAGTTGGTGCTGCTGGCGACCCTGGCCGGGATTGGTCGTGCGGCGTTGCGCGATGTGGCTCATCAGGTGCGTGAACGCAAACGCATCTACAGCCATGGCAATGCGCAGCACGTCAGCCAGGATTCGCAGGTGCAGCAAGTGGTCGGTGAAATCGCGGCTCTGGTGTATGCGGCCGAAGCAAGCTCCTTGAAGGCTGCGCAACCGGCCCAGCGGGCTTATCTGGCGCGTTTCTCGGGTGATGAAGCCTTGGAACAGGCCGCGAATGTCGCGGCGGAAATCGAATCGGCCAAGGCTCAGGTGGTGGTGTCGGAGCTGATCCAGCGAGCGACCTCGCAACTGTTCAACGCGCTGGGGGCTTCGGATACTCGGGTGGGTAAATCACTGGACCGGCACTGGCGCAATGCGCGGACGGTGTCGTCGCACAATCCGGTGATCTACAAGGCAAGGATTGTCGGGGATTGGGCGATCAACGGGACCAAGCCGCCGTTTGTGTGGCAGATCGGGAATGGACCACAGACCAAGTGATGTGTCGTCAGGGCTGACGCCATCGCGAGCAAGCTCGCTCCCACATTTGATCTATGCCGCACCGGAGATCTCCTGTGGGAGCGAGCTTGCTCGCGATAGGGCCAGACCGGTCGCCGCGAAGATTGGATATAGGTAAGATATCGGCCCTTCCCCGCAGCCCTGTCCTGCGCCCCGCAGAATAAGCCGATTCCATGCCTTTCGAACTCAGTGTTGACCTCACCACCCTGGCCATTCTGGCCCTCGTCGCGTTCATTGCCGGTTTCATCGACGCCATTGCCGGAGGCGGCGGTCTGTTGACCACCCCGGCGCTGCTGACCGCAGGCCTGCCGCCACATCTGGTGCTGGGCACCAACAAACTCAGTTCGACGTTCGGCTCGGCCACCGCCAGTTTCACCTTCTACCGACGCAAGCTGTTCCATCCCAAGCAATGGATGCACGCCATTGTCGGCACGCTGGTGGGCGCGTTGACCGGTGCCGTGGTCGCTCACTACCTGCCGGCGGAATGGCTGAACAAGATGCTCCCGGTGATCGTTTTTGGCTGCGGCGTCTATCTGTTGTTTGGCGGCACGCCAAAAGCGCCGCTGGACAGTGACGCACCGATCAAGAAAAAGTGGCAATCGACCCAAGGCTTCGGACTCGGGTTTTACGACGGCGTGGCCGGTCCGGGCACGGGTGCGTTCTGGACCGTCAGCACGATGCTGATGTACCCCATCGACTTGGTGAAGGCCAGCGGCGTGGCGCGCAGCATGAACTTCGTCAGCAACATTGCGGCACTGTCGGTGTTCGTGTTTTCCGGGCAGGTGGACTGGATCATCGGCCTGAGCATGGGCCTGTCGGTGATGGTCGGGGCGTTCTTCGGGGCTCGCACCGCCATCAGCGGCGGTGCGAAGTTCATTCGCCCGGTGTTCATTACCGTGGTGCTGGGCTTGACCGTGCGGTTAGCCTGGCAACACTGGTTCAGCATGGCCTAAGCGTCGCGCCACATAGACGTCGATCAGGTAACGGGCAATCGAGCGTGACGCCGGCAACGGCGGCAGCTCATGAACGTTGAACCACTGGGCGTCTTCGATCTCGTCTTCCTGACACACGATCTCGCCGCCGGCGTACTCGGCATGGAAACCCAGCATCATCGAATGCGGGAACGGCCAGCACTGGCTGCCCATGTACTGGATGTTCTTGACCTCGATCTGCACTTCTTCACGGACTTCACGAATCAGGCAGTCTTCGGCCGACTCGCCCGGTTCGGCAAACCCCGCCAACGTGCTGTAGACGCCGGTGACAAAGCGCGGCGAACGCGCCAGCAGGACTTCATCGCCACGGGTTACCAGTACGATCATGCTCGGCGAAATGCGCGGGTAGCTGCGTAAATCACACGGTTCGCAATACATCGCCCGTTCCCGGGTCACTTGGGTCATCGCCTGCCCGCAGTTGCCGCAAAAGCGGTGTTCGCGGGCCCAGGTGCCGATTTGCGCGGCATAACCGAGCACCTTGTAAACCGTATGGTCGCCTTCGAGCATGAATGCCCGCAGGCCTTTCCAGTTGCAGCCCGGCACATCGCTGTGACTGCGCAGCTCCAACAAGTAGACCGGTTCGCCGTCCAGGTGACCGATGCCATGTTCAGCAAGGATGGACAGGTCCTGGCGCTTGAGCCATTCGCGCGGGAACAGCGCGCCATTGTCATCGAACAAAAAGCCTTCGGGGCTGCGCGCTACCGCCCAGCCGCCGGGTTGGTCGGTGTCCAGTACTGCAGTGGTCCAGCGTGAAGTCATTTTTAATCAGTCCAGAAATTCGGGTTTCTGTTTGCTCATATGGGCGGCCATGGCCACGCGCAGATCGGTGGATTGCAGCATGGCGGCGTTCCAGGTGGCGACGTATTCGAGGCCGTCATCGATGCGATGGTCGCGCATGTAGCTGATCATCTCTTTGGTGCCGGTGATCGCAATCGGCGACTTGCCGGCGATCTCACGGGCTATGCCCATGACACCGTCGAGCAGGCTGGAGGTGTCGCTGTAAACGCGATTGACCAGGCCCATGCCACGCGCTTCTTCGGCACCGAACGTGCGACCAGTGTAAGCCAGTTCACGCAGCATGCCGTCACCGATGATCCGCGGCAAGCGTTGCAAAGTGCCAACGTCGGCCGCCATGCCGATGTCGATTTCCTTGATCGAGAATTGTGCGTCTTCGGCGGCGTAACGCATGTCGCAAGCCGAAATCAAATCAATAGCACCGCCCAGGCAGTAGCCCTGAACCGCAGCCAGTACCGGTTTGCGGCAATTGTCGACAGCATTGAAGGACGCTTGCAAGGCGAGGATCTTGCGGCGCAGCAGGCGTGCGTTGCGCCCCACGTCCTTGCCCAGTTCATTGGCCACGCTGGCCAGCATCATCAGGTCGATGCCAGACGAAAAATGCTTGCCCGCACCACTGAGCACCACCACCCGGACCTCGTCGGTGTCGTCGACCCACTGAAAAATCTCGATGATCTCGCTCCAGAACGCGGCGTTCATCGAATTGATTTTTTCCGGCCGGTTGATCTGCACATGGGCGACTTTATCGGCCAGCTCGACGGTGAACGCAGTGTACTGAGACATGGCAGTGATCCTTTTACCGGGTAGAAAATGAGGCCCGGACTATAACAAGGCAGTATGGCCGGCTGTAAGGCAGCGGTTCGGCCAAAGACGGGACTGACCGCCGCGCACCACAACGGTGCGCGACCATTGCCGCGCTTCGCACATTCATGTGTCAGCTTGAATATTTTTTGAGGCAAAACTGCAAAAAAACATGCCCTTCGTCGGTGCGTTTGTCGCTCCAAACGGTACGTCCGTACCTCTTTAAACCGATTGTCGAACAATTTTGCCATCTAGTCTCCCCCGCTCTAAGTTCTGGCCTAGACTCATTTCCGCGGGGCAAAACCGGCCGGTCAAAAAGCGGAAAGAAAGTCGAAACTTTTACCGGTCGTGACGGGTCAGCTTAAAGAGTGGGGCGTTGCGACTGGTGCAATCCTTGCAACGATCTCAACAGCCATTCTGCTTCATCGTATTGGCAGCGCTTGCTCACCGATGCGTAGCGCGTTTGCGCCCGGCCACAGGAATTGGCCACGAAACACCGTTTTTGCCAGACCTAAGAATTAGATCACCAACACGGGAGATTCATATGATCAGTGCGGCTTTAGACATTCAGGGAGAACGTGCTCATCAGCAGGTCGGCGAAACGAGCGCTGTGAGCGCCCCCAGTCACCAATCGATCAGCGTACCCGGCACCAAGACGCTGACGCCGGTGGCCAGCCAGAACCCTAACAAGAAGAAAGTGCTGTTCGTCACCTCGGAGATCGCCGATCTGGTGAAAACCGGTGGTCTGGGCGATGTTTCCGCAGCACTGCCGCGAGCCATGGCTCACTTGCACGATGTGCGAGTGTTGATTCCCGGTTACCCGCAAGTGCTGCATAGCGAAAATCCGATTCATATCATTGGTGAGCTCGGTGGTCACGCCGCGTTGCCTCCCTGCAAGATCGGGCGCATGGACATGCCTGATGGTCTGGTCATTTACGTGTTGATCTGCCCCGAGCTCTACGAGCGCGAGGGTTCGCCTTACGGCGCCAACAACGGCCGCGACTGGCCGGACAACCACATCCGTTTCGCCCGTCTGGGCCTGGCAGCCGCCGATATCGCCGCCAATCTTGCACAAATTCACTGGTGCCCGGACCTGGTGCACGCCCATGACTGGCCTGCCGGCCTGGCGCCCGCTTACATGCACTGGCGTGGACAGCGCACCCCGACGCTGTTCACCATTCATAACCTCGCCTATCAGGGCGTGACCAGTCTTGGCTCGTGCCCGGAACTGGGTATTCCCCTGCATGCTTTGCAACAGGAAGGCATGGAGTTCTACGGCAAGATGTCGTTCCTCAAGGCCGGCATGGCTTATTCGAGCCACATCACCACCGTCAGCGCCACCTATGCCCAGGAAATCACCACCCCGGCCTTCGGCTGCGGTCTCGACGGTTTTCTTTCCGCCAAGACCCAGCAAGGTCTGCTCAGTGGTATTCCCAACGGCATCGATGAAAGCTGGGACGCCGCCACCGACCCGCACCTGTTCTGCCCCTTCAAAATTGGCGATTGGGAAGGCAAAGCGGTCAACGCCGCCCACGTGCGTAAGCTGTTCGGCCTGGACGCCTGCGAAGGTCCGCTGTTCGCCGTGGTTTCGCGACTGGTCTATCAGAAAGGCCTGGACCTGACCGAAGCCGTCTCCGAGTACATCGTCAAATCGGGCGGGCAAATCGCGATCATCGGTCGTGGCGAGCCGGAAGAAGAACAAGCCATGCGTGAGCTGGCCCTGCGCTTTCCAGGCCAGATCGGCGTGCGCATCGGTTTCAACGAAACCGACGCCCGTCGCATGTTCGCCGGCAGTGATTTCCTGCTGATGCCTTCGCGTTACGAGCCTTGCGGGCTGAGCCAGATGTACGCCCAGCGCTTCGGCTCGTTGCCGGTAGCACGTAATACCGGGGGTTTGGCCGACACCATTGAAAACGGCGTGACCGGTTTCCTGTTCGACGAATCCACGGCCGAAAGTTACGAGGAAGCCCTGAGCCGGGCCTTCAAGGTTTTTGCCTTCCCCGACCTGCTCAACGCCATGCGCTGCCGGGCCATGGCCGCGCCTTTCAACTGGTGCAAGGCGGTCGAACCGTACGCCGAACTCTACGAAAAACTGGTGACCAAGGCACTGGGTAAATCGGGCAAACATTAAGAGGTTTTCATAGATGCCGTTACGGACCCTTGAGACCTGGCCCCACGGCGCAATCATGCTGGACGCAGAGCACACGCGTTTTGCCTTGTGGGCGCCAGATGCGTTTTACGTCAGTGTCGAACTGGAAGATGGACAGCCCTTGCCACTCCTGCCTCAGGCAGATGGCTGGTTCGTGATCAACACCTGCTGCCCCGCCGGCACGCGTTACCGCTACAACATCGACGGGGAACTTGCGGTGCCCGACCCGGCCTCCCGCGCGCAGGCCGGTGATATCGACTGCCACAGCGTGGTGGTCGATCCACTTGCCTATCAATGGAAACACAGCGCCTGGCGCGGGCGGCCGTGGAATGAGGCGGTGATCTACGAATTGCACGTCGGTGCGCTCGGCGGCTTCAGCGAAGTCGAACAGCACTTGGCGCGCCTCGTGGAGCTGGGCATCAGCGCGATCGAACTGATGCCCCTGGCGCAGTTCCCCGGTGATCGCAATTGGGGTTACGACGGGGTTCTGCCCTACGCGCCGCAAGCCTCCTATGGCACTCCCGAACAACTCAAACACCTGATCGACACCGCCCACGGTCTTGGCCTGGCGGTGATTCTCGACGTGGTCTACAACCACTTCGGCCCGGACGGCAATTACCTGCATCACTACGCCAAGGGCTTCTTCCGCGAAGACAAGCACACCCCATGGGGCGCGGCCATCGACTTCCGGCGGCGCGAGGTGCGGGACTTCTTCATCGACAATGCGTTGATGTGGTTGCTGGAGTACCGCTTCGATGGCTTGCGCCTGGACGCGGTGCACGCCATTGAAGACCCGGACTTTCTTCAGGAACTGGCGCAAAAGGTTCGCCAGCAAACCGATCCGGGCAGGCATGTGTGGCTGACCGTTGAAAACGAACACAACCAGGCCCGCCTGCTCGAAGAAGGCTTCGACGCGCAGTGGAACGACGACGGCCACAACGCCTTGCACGTGCTGCTGACCGGCGAAACCGACGCCTATTACGCCGACTATGCGCAAAACCCCACTGAACAACTGGCGCGCTGCCTGAGCAAGGGCTTTGTGTTTCAGGGCCACGTGACCCGTCACGGTACAACCCGCGGTGAGCCCAGCGGTCATTTGCCGCCCAGCGCTTTCGTGCTGTTTCTGCAAAACCACGACCAGATCGGCAACCGCGCCTTGGGCGAACGGCTGCATCAACTGGCCAACCCCGATGCGCTCAAGGCAGCCACCGCCTTGCTGCTGTTGTCACCGATGATCCCGCTGATGTTCATGGGCGACGAGTTCGCCGCCGAGCAACCGTTCCTGTTCTTCACCAGCCATCACGGTGAACTCGCGAAGTTGGTCCGCGAGGGACGACGTAACGAGTTTGCCGCCTTCAGCGCGTTTGCTGATCCGCACAAACGCGAGCAGATTCCCGACCCCAACGCGCGCCAGACCTTTGAGGCTTCACGCCCCGAGCTGACATCAACCCGACAATCCGCCATACACGACCTGTATCGCCAACTGTTGCAGATCCGCCATCAGCAGATCATTCCTCGTCTGCCCGGTGCTCAAGCATTGGGCGCGGACGTGCTGGGCGCAGGCGCAGTAACGGCGCGCTGGCGACTGGGCGATGGCAGCCTGCTGTGCATTGACCTGAACCTCAGCGACACGCCGGTGGTCCACTCCCCACAGGCCGACGCTTCGTTGTTGTTCGAATACCCGCCACAGTCAGCCGGCCTGTTGGATCAGGGCACACTTGCCCCGTATTGCGCGCTAGTCAGCCTCACGGCCACAGCCCCTTTGCTAACCCCGGATGGAGAGCGCCCATGAGCGATGCGCAACTGGAAATACTGGCCAGCCGAGCAGGCCTGGCAGTCGACTGGATCGACGCCAACGGCCGCCCACAGAAAGTCGCCCCATCAGTGTTACGCAACGTCCTCACCGGACTCGGCCACCCGGCCGGCAGCGCTCAGGAAATCGACGCCAGCCTGCTGGAACTGCAGCAGGTGCAACAGACCCGACACCTGCCGCCGCTGCTGACCGCAGACTTCGGAGTCGGCCTGAGCCTGGCGCATTACTTTGAGCCGCAAACACCGTGCGAGATCCACCTCGAAGATGGCTCGCGACTCAACCTGAAACTGGATGCCGAGGCGATACTCCCCGGCCTGATCCCGATCGGTTATCAACATGTCAGCATCGACGGACAACAATTTACGTTGGCCGTGGCACCGACGCGCTGCTACAGCGTCGGCGATGCCGTCGACAGTCCGATACCGCGCGCCTGGGGCCTTAGCGTGCAGTTGTACTCGCTGCGTCGTCCGGGCGATGGTGGTTTCGGCGATACCCAGGCGCTGGAAGACCTTGCCCGAGTCGCCGGCGAGCGCGGTGCTGAAGCGCTGGCGATCAGTCCGCTGCATGCGATGTTCGGCAGCGACACTCAGCGTTACAGCCCGTATTCGCCTTCCAGCCGTTTATTTCTCAACAGTGTATATGCCGCGCCGGGCGCCATCCTGGGTGATGGAGCGTTGCGTACTGCGATTGATGCCACAGGCCTGGCGGCAGAACTCAAGCACCTTGAAGCCTTGCCGTTGATTGATTGGCCGGTGGCGGCCGAAGCCAAACATCGTCTGTTGCAAGCGTTGTACGAAGGCTTTGTGCAGGGTGAACACCCGTTGCATGCCGACTTCAGCAGCTTCCGCCACGCCGCTGGCGAAGCCCTGGAAAACCACTGCCGCTTTGAAGCCATTCAAGAGTCCCGCGCCGCCAAGGGTGAAAGTCTCGACTGGCGGCAGTGGCCCGAGCAATGGCAAAACCCGCGCAGCGCGGCCCTCGCCGAATTCGCCGAAGAGAACGCCGGACGCATCGGCTTCTTTGCCTTCTGCCAATGGCTGATCACACGCTGCCTGGAGCGCGCACAAACCGCCGCCCGCAGCGCCGGCATGAGCATTGGCTTGATCGCCGATCTGGCGGTGGGTGCCGATGGCGGTGGCAGTCAGGCCTGGAGTCGTCAGGACGAATTACTCGCCTCGCTGACCGTGGGCGCACCGCCCGACATCCTTAACCGCACCGGTCAGGGCTGGGGGATCTCCGCATTCTCGCCCGAAGGTCTGATACGCAATGGCTTTCGTGCCTTCATCGAAATGCTCCGCGCCAATTTTGCTCACGCCGGTGGCCTGCGCATCGATCATGTCATGGGCCTGCAACGGCTTTGGGTGATCCCCAATGGCGCGTCACCTGCCGACGGCGCCTATCTCTACTACCCGGTGGACGACCTGCTGCGTTTGCTGACCCTCGAGTCCCATCGGCATCAAGCCATCGTCCTCGGTGAAGACCTCGGCACCGTAGCGGATGGGTTGCGAGAAAAGCTCATCGCCCGCTCGATCCTCGGCATGCGCGTGCTGCTGTTCGAGCAGGACAACGCGCACTTCAAAACGATTCTCGACTGGCCGGACAACGCCCTCGCGACCACCAGCACCCATGACCTGCCGACGCTCAATGGCTGGTGGCATGGCCACGATATCGACTGGAACGCCCGACTGGGCATGGTTGACGCCCCGGGTGAAATCGAATGGCGCCACCACCGCGAACGCGAGCGTGAAGGCCTGCGCCGGGTGTTGAGCGAAGACCCGCAGAACTTTCGCGAAGAGTCCCATGAAACCGATCAGGTGCTCGACGCCGCGATACGGTTCCTCGGTCATACCCGTGCGCCGCTGGTGTTGCTGCCGCTGGAAGATGCCCTGGGCATCGAGCAGCAGGCCAATTTGCCCGGCACCACCGACACGCACCCCAACTGGTCCCGACGCTTGCCCGGCGACAGTGAAGCCTTGCTCGATGACCCGGACGCCGCCCGACGCCTGGAACTGCTTGCCTGTGCGCGGCTTCAGGCGGCCGAGCGTGACCAATGAAGCAAACGCTTATCCAACCGCTGCGGGCGACCCTGCGGCTGCAGTTCCATAAAGGCTTCACGCTGGACGATGCGGTGCCGCTGGTGCCGTACTTCGCCAGCCTGGGCATCAGCCATGTCTATGCGTCACCGCTACTGAGTGCTCGCGCCGGTTCCATGCATGGCTACGACGTCGTGGACCCGACCACGGTCAACCCGGAACTGGGCGGCGAAGCGGCGCTGCGGCGTTTGGTCAGCGCATTGCGCGAGCTGAACATGGGGCTGATCCTCGACATCGTCTCCAACCACATGGCCGTCGGCGGTGGTGATAATCCCTGGTGGCAGGAGTTACTGGAGTGGGGGCGCCTGAGCCCTTACGGCGAGTTCTTCGATATCCAGTGGCATTCGCCCGATCCGTTGATGGTAGGCCAGTTGCTGTTGCCCTTCCTCGGCAGCGACTACGGCATTGCCTTGCAAGACGGCACCCTGCGCCTGCGCTTCGATGCGCAAAAGGGCGCGTTTTATGTCGAGCACTATGAGCATCACTTCCCGATCTGCCCGACCCATTACGGCGAACTGCTCAGGACCGATGACCCGCTGAGCGCCGAGTCGCTCAAGTCGCTGGCAGACCGTTTCAGCACCTTGAGTTACCAGACCGACGCCCACAGTCTGGCGATGCCGCTGAAAGCAGAGCTGAGTGAGCTGGCCAGTGATCCGGCGATTCTGCAGGCCATCCAGCAAAACCTCAGCGCTTACGACTCGCTCACCGACGAAGGTTTCCAGCGCCTGCACCAATTGCTTGAACTCCAAAGTTATCGCCTGGCCAGTTGGCGCACGGCGGCAGATGACATCAACTGGCGGCGTTTTTTCGATGTCAACGAACTGGGCGGCCTGCGGGTCGAACGCCCCGCCGTGTTCGAAGCCACCCACGCGAAAATCTTCGAGCTGGTGGCCGAAGGCCTGGTTGACGGTCTGCGCATCGACCACATCGACGGCCTCGCCGACCCTCGGGGTTACTGCCGCAAATTGCGGCGGCGGGTCGACAGCCTGTCGCCGGACCGGCATCTGCCAATCTACGTCGAGAAGATCCTCGGCGAAGGTGAAACCCTGCACCGTGACTGGTCGATGGATGGCACCACGGGTTACGAGTTCATGAATCAGTTGTCGCTGCTTCAACACGCTCCCGAAGGCGCCGACACCCTGGGCGAACTGTGGAATCGCTACAGCGAACGGCCCGCCGATTTCTGTCAGGAAGCGCAACTGGCCCGCCAGCAGATCCTCAACGGCTCCCTCGCAGGAGACTTCGAAAGCGTCGCCCAGGCCCTGTTGCAAGTGGCCCGGGATGACCTGATGACCCGCGACCTGACCCTCGGTGCGATTCGTCGGGCGTTGCAGGAACTGATCGTGCATTTCCCGGTGTACCGCACCTATATCAGCCCCCGTGGGCGGTCGGCTGAAGACGATGTGTTTTTCCAGCAAGCCATGGACGGTGCCAGGCTTACCCTCGGCGAGGCCGACTGGCCGGTACTCGATTGCCTGGCCAGTTGGCTGGGGGGTGAGCCGTGGCGCAAACGCCCGTTGGGCCAGCCGCGCAAGATGCTCAAGCATGCCTGTGTGCGTTTTCAGCAACTGACGTCGCCGGCGGCGGCGAAGGCTGTGGAGGACACCGCGTTCTATCGCTCGGCGACATTGTTGTCGCGCAATGACGTGGGCTTCAGCACCGAGCAGTTCAGCGCGCCGGTGGCCGATTTCCATGAGGCTTGCATCAACCGTCTCGAAACGTTCCCCGATAATTTGCTGACCACCGCGACCCACGACCACAAACGCGGCGAAGACACCCGCGCACGCCTGGCGGTGCTGAGCGAGCGCAGTGCCTGGTACGCCGAGCAAGTGACGCTCTGGCAGGCCCTCGCCCGGCCCCTGCGCGATGATGACCAGATGCCGACTGCGGGCGATGAGTTGATCCTCTATCAAGCGATCCTCGGCAGCTGGCCGCTCGATTTGCGCAGTGATGATCAAGCAGCTCTGGAGCACTACACTCAACGTATGTGGCAGTGGCAACAGAAAGCCTTGCGCGAAGCCAAGTTGCAAAGCAGCTGGAGCGCGCCGAACGAAGCTTACGAACAAGCGGTTCAGCACTTCCTGCAACGTCTGCTTCTGAGCCCCGAAGGTGAACTGTTACGCACTGCCCTCGGCAAAGCAGCCAACAGCATCGCCGTCCCCGGCGCCCTCAACGGGTTGGCGCAAACCTTGCTGCGCATGACCGTGCCGGGGGTACCTGACCTGTATCAGGGCAACGAGTACTGGGATTTCTCGCTGGTCGATCCTGACAACCGCCGGCCGGTGGATTACGCCAGCCGTCAGCAGTCGTTGCAGACGCCATTGGAACTGCCCGAGCTGTTGGCTGACTGGCGGGACGGGCGCATTAAACAAGCGCTGATCGCTCAAGTGTTGTACCTGCGACAGGAGCACACCGAGCTGTTTCAGCGAGGGACGTATCAAGCCCTTGAAGTCGTCGGCAGCCAGGCTCACCGGGTGCTCGCATTTGCTCGCTCGCTGGAAGGAAAACGCGCCATCGTGATCGTACCGATACGCTGCGCCCAATTGCTGAAAAACAGTGCCGAGCCATGGATTGACGCGCCGCTGTGGGGCGATACACGGGTGAAATTACCGTTCACCCACCCTGATGCACATTTGAAGGGACTTTTTTCAAGCACCGCAGTCACACCCCAAAGGGAGCTGAACATCAGCGCCGCGCTAGGGGATTTCCCAATCAATGTTTTTATCCAAACTACCCCTTGAGTTCAGTTCAGGAGCATTGCGATGAGCACTAACGATAAACGCATCCGCGAATTCGCCTATCAGATTTGGGAATCGGAAGGAAAACCCGAGGGCCAGGACGCTCGCCACTGGGAGATGGCCCGCAAGCTGGCTGAAGCCGAAGCCCTGGCACCGAGCAAATCGCCAAAAGCCGCTGCCAGCAAAACCGCCGCCACCAAGACCCCTGCCAGCAAACCCAATGGCAAGGCAGCGGAGCCAAAAACCAAAGCCAAGCCCGCGGCTGCCGCCAAGGTCATCCCGCCGGGCGAAAAAGCCAACGAGAAAAAGCCTCGAGCAGCGCGAAAACCGCCCGCGGTTTGACGCCCTCACCTTTGTCCTGAATGACCTCGTGGCGAGCCCTCTCGCCATCGAGGGCTCGCTCGCCCTCAAAAAAAACCAGAGCCAAGAACTGTCCCCCCTTTGCAGGAGCACCTATGACCAGTCCGAAGAAAGCCGCGCCAGAACCTCAGCTCGAGGCCTCGCGAATCCGTGAAGGCTTGCCCTTCCCGCTGGGCGCGAACTGGGATGGCCTGGGGGTCAACTTTGCCTTGTTTTCCGCCAATGCCACCAAGGTCGAGCTGTGCATCTTCGATGATGCCGGCGAGGTCGAACTGGAACGCATCGAACTGCCGGAATACACCGACGAGATCTACCACGGCTACCTGCCCGACGCGCATCCGGGGATGATCTACGGCTACCGTGTCTATGGCCCGTATGACCCGGCGAACGGTCATCGCTTCAACCACAACAAACTGCTGATCGACCCCTACGCCAAACAACTGGTCGGCCAGTTGAAATGGTCCGAAGCGCTGTTCGGCTACACCATCGGCCACCCCGATGCCGACCTCAGTTTTGACGAACGCGACAGCGCCCCGTTCGTGCCCAAGTGCAAGGTGATCGACCCGGCTCACACCTGGGGCCACGACCATCGGGTCAGCGTGCCGTGGGACAAGACCATCATTTATGAGACTCACGTGCGCGGTTTCAGCATGCGTCACCCCTCCGTCCCCGATAACGTGCGCGGCACCTTCGCCGGGTTGATGGTCGATGACGTGCTGGAACACATCCGCAAGCTCGGCGTGTCGACGGTGGAATTGCTGCCGATCCATGCCTTCGTCAACGACCAGCATCTGTTGCACAAAGGCATGACCAATTACTGGGGCTACAACAGCATCGCGTTCTTCGCCCCCGACCCGCGATACCTGGCCAGCGGCAAAATCGCCGAGTTCAAGGAGATGGTTGCGCACCTGCACGAAGCCAATCTTGAAGTGATCCTCGACGTGGTCTACAACCACACCGCCGAGGGCAACGAACAAGGCCCGACCCTGTCCATGCGCGGCATCGACAACGCCTCCTACTACCGCTTGATGCCCGAAGACAAGCGTTTCTACATCAACGATTCCGGCACCGGCAACACCCTGGACCTGAGTCACCCATGCGTGCTGCAAATGGTCACTGACTCCCTGCGCTACTGGGCTTCGGAAATGCACGTCGACGGTTTCCGATTCGACCTGGCGACCATTCTGGGCCGTTACCATGATGGCTTCGACGAACGTCACAGCTTCCTTGTGGCCTGCCGTCAGGACCCGGTGCTGCGTCAGGTGAAGATGATTGCAGAAGCCTGGGATTGCGGCCCCGGTGGCTATCAGGTCGGTAACTTTCCGCCTGGCTGGGTCGAGTGGAATGACAAATTCCGCGACACCGTGCGTGCGTTCTGGAAAGGCGACGACGGCCAACTGGCGGACTTCGCCAATCGCATGACCGCCTCCGGCGAGATGTTCAATCAGCGTGGCCGGCGTCCGTATGCCTCGGTGAACTTCGTCACCGCCCACGACGGTTTCACCCTTAACGACCTGGTGTCGTACAACGACAAACACAACGAAGCCAACGACGAGAACAATCAGGACGGCAGCAACAACAACCTGTCCTGGAACCATGGCGTCGAAGGCCCGACCGACGATCCCGAGATCAATGAGCTGCGTCAGCGCCAAATGCGCAATTTCTTTGCCACGCTGCTGCTGTCCCAAGGTACGCCGATGCTGGTGGCCGGCGACGAATTCGCCCGAACCCAGGAAGGCAACAACAACGCCTATTGCCAGGACAGCGAGATCGGTTGGGTCAATTGGGACCTGAGCGAAGACGGCAAAGCCCTGCTCAAGTTTGTAAAACGACTGATCAAGTTGCGCCTGGCCTACCCGATCCTGCGTCGCGGTCGGTTCCTGGTGGGCAATTACAACGAGGACATCGGCGTCAAGGACGTCACCTGGCTCGCGCCGGATGGCAGCGAAATGTCCATCGAACAATGGGAGGAAGGCCATGGTCGCTGCCTCGGCATGCTGCTCGATGGCCGCGCCCAGGAAACCGGTATCCGCCGCAAGGGTGCCGACGCCACGCTGCTGTTGGTGGTCAACGCGCATCACGACATCGTCAATTTCCGGCTTCCGGAAGTGCCCGACGGCGGTTTCTGGACCTGCATGATCGACACCAATCAACCGTCGATTCGCGGTCAGGAACGCTTCGAGTTCGGGCACGAATATTCGGTCACTGGCCGTTCGCTGCTGCTGTTCGAATTGCAGCGTGAGGAAGAAGAGTGAAATAGACCTTCAGGGATTCCAGGCACTATTCGTCCCGCAGCGTTCCAGTTGCCGGGACGGGGTGCAGGTCGGATAAAAAAAGGTACCGGACGGAACATCGACGCGACGAATAGCGTGACATGAGCAATACTCTGCTCGCGGCAATCCAGGGTTTGGAGCGCTGCACATTGCTATCAACGAGAACAAGGACGTAGCCATGAAATCGGTTTCCATCAGTGAAAGCAGCCTGCCAGTACAGATCTGGAACAGCGCCCCGCAACTGGACAACATTCCTGTCATCAGCACTCAGACCCTGGTCCCCGCCGGCGCTCGCGCTGTAGTGATTGCCCCACATCCCGGCGATGAAGTCGTGACCTGCGGCGGCCTGCTGCAGTTGCTCAGCGCCCTGGGTCATCCCCTGCAATTGATCTCGATTACCGACGGCAGCGCCAGCCATCCGGGCTCGCAACAGTGGTCGGAGAAACGCTTGAGCGTGTTCCGCCCCCAGGAAAGCCTCGAAGCCTTGCGCCGGCTCGGGCTGCCGATGCACAGCCTCAAATGGATTCGGGGCGGCTTCACCGACAACGCCCTGGCCGAGCGGGAATTTCAGATGACTCAATTCATCGCCCGTTATTTACGCCCCGGGGATGTGGTGTTCAGCACCTGGCGCGAGGATGGCATTGTCGACCATGACGCCGTTGGCCGGGCCAGCGCCAAGGCCGCGGCCATGGTCGGTGCGGCGTTCAACGAAGTACCAGTCTGGGCCTGGCACTGGCCAACGCGTGATCGAGGGCTCATCCCGTGGCATCGCGCGCGCAAGGTTCGCCTGGACACCTGGACCGTCGCGCGCAAAAGCCACGCCACCCACGCCTATGCCAGCCAGCTCGACGGCGAGCCGGCCATCGGCCTCGCCCCCCTACTGCCCCCGGTGCTTCTGGAGCGGATACGGTTGCCCTACGAAATTGTCTTCGTCTGACGCAGCGTTGTAGCAGCTGTCGAGCTTGCGAGGCTGCGAGGCTGCGTTCGGCTGCGTAGCAGTCGCAAAACCCGGCAGCGCGGCGTGTCAGGCAAACTCCATATTCTGGATGACGACTGTTTCGCAGCCGAACGCAGCCTCGCAGGCTCGGCAGCTGCTACATTTTGGTGTGAAGGCTGCTTGCGACGAATCACTCTGAACTGCCCGCCGCTGTATCAGTCGCATACATAAGCAGCCCTGATTCAGAGGAGTGAACGTGACCAGTGATTCCAAGTGGCAGGCCGTCGAATCATCTCCATTGAACACGCCCCCGGCGATTCATCGACTGAGAGTGCTGACGGTCAACACCCACAAGGGTTTTACCGCACTCAACCGACGTTTCATTCTCCCGGAACTGCGTGAAGCGGTACGCAGTACGTCGGCGGACCTGGTGTTCCTGCAGGAAGTCGTCGGTGAACACGACCGCCATTCCACTCGCTACAACGATTGGCCGCAGACCTCACAGTACGAGTTCCTGGCCGACAGCATGTGGAGCGACTTCGCCTACGGTCGCAACGCGGTCTATCCCAACGGCCACCACGGCAATGCCCTGTTATCGAAATACCCGATCCGCGAACACCGCAACCTCGACGTCTCGATCACCGGCCCCGAACGCCGCGGCCTGCTGCATTGCGTTCTGGATGTGCCGGGGCACACTGAAGTCCATGCGATCTGCGTTCACTTGAGTCTTCTGGAAAGCCATCGCCAACTACAGCTCCAGCTACTCTGCCAACTGCTCGAATCGTTGCCCGACGATGCGCCGGTGATTATCGCCGGCGACTTCAACGACTGGCAGCTGCAAGGCAACACCGCCCTCGCCCGACGCGACTACCTGCATGAAGCCTTCGAGCGTCACCACGGTCGCCCGGCAAAAACCTATCCGGCACGCTTTCCCCTGCTGCGCCTGGATCGGATCCATCTGCGCAATGCCAGCAGTCATGAGCCGCGAATACTGGGGCACAAGCCCTGGACGCATTTGTCGGATCACTTGCCGTTGGCGGTGGAAGTGCATCTTTGAAACGCTCATTAGTTTCATAGACTACTGTGCCGGCCGCTTTCATGCGTTTAGCGGACTCGTTTAAAGACACTCGGTGTTACGTCCTAACGGCTACAACGCCTTGCGTCGTTACCTACACGTGCGCCAGAATCCGCCGGCTTGTGCGCTTTGACCCCGGCCTCTATCGTTTACCTGCCACTGCTCATCAGTGGTCGGGTTTAGTCGCCCGGTGGTTATCGGTAAGGTGCATAAGCGCCATTCAGTCAGGTCGTTCTATGCCTGTACTTGATGGTGGCTGTGCGCAGGGCGCCCTTGGGCGCGCCGGGCTTGCTGATTCCACCGGTCGACTAACCTGCGTACAGCCGCCACCCTCTTTTAGTCGAGAGCGGTAGCGGCCCCAACTCTGGAAATCAGATCTATGTTCAAAGTAACGCCGAATCCCCCGCACACGGGTCCAGTACCCTACGACGCCTTTATTGATCTTGACCCCAAGAAAATGAGAGAGGCGGCCGACCGCGCACTCAGCTTCTACCTCAACCCCGGGGCGACGAAAACGCAGATACCGCCCTACAAGCCCAGCACCATTTTCACCATCGACGCAGCGGTGGATGACGAAACGTTGCTCGTCGAGGCCTGCGAATCGTTGGCATCAGCCAGCGCCATGGTCAACGATCTCGCCGACGTAACGGACGGCCCGCGACGGCAAACGATGCTGGTGCTGCAACGGATGATCATGTTGGGTGAGTTAGCGGTCAATCGGGTTTTGGATAACCACAAGCCTGGGTAGTCGCCAGGCGAGTAGCGAGGGCGCTTGCGCCCTCACTATTTAGAAGCATTCAAAGGTCTCATTCGACTCTGACGGTGCCTGGACCGGTCGCCTCGGCGCTCGACTCAAAGGCCGATACCAAGTCAGTGGACGACCACTGGAACCTTATCTACGAGCCAATCTGTGGCACACCCTTTCCGGTACTCGCGAAAACCGCGAGCGTGTATGGCGCAGTCGACTACACCCGCAATATCGACAGTAATCAGCTGCGCGCAACGGCCGCAAATGTCGGTGTCAGGGTGAGTTGGTAGACCGGTAGCCCACTATCAAAAACGCTCTGGAACGCGGAATTTTGACGATGTTTCGAACAAACAAGAACTTAGATGTAGGGCATAAATCAGTCACTTGCGAGTCCTAAAATACACATACCATTTATCGGCCATTTTCTTGACGCGATGTCAAGGGTCTTCTTAGCTACACGTTACTACCCCCGGAAATACACTAGGGGCAAACCCCAAGACACCCGCAAAAACGGGCGACCAGAGGCTTGCCCCACTACATTCGGTCGCCCCTCATTCGGGGTAGGAGAGACGCCAGAGCGAGATACCGCATGCGATTGCAAGGTAGACCTCCATGAAAACTTCATTCACCCAACATGAGATCAAAGTTACTTTTTGCACTGTCTCGAGTTCACTCCTTCTGTGCTCGACCATGGAAGTACAGGCAGGGCCGGCAGAGTATGAAACCATGCCTTGGTACCGTCAGGATGTTCCGGTCATGACTTTGCCCGCGGTCACTTTCACCGGCCCCTACCCCGGCCGCTTCAGCGTCGCCTCCGATATACGAAGTTCACACCTGACCATTGAGGACGCTGCGCCTTCGGCCTGGGATCAGGTATATGGACAGGCCTCGCGGCAGGCGCAAACCGATGTTCTGGCTCAGGGATTTGCTATCCCTGGCAGTAGCGAATTCAAAGGTCCGGCGATCCTGACTCTGCAAAGCGGTAGCGGTCATACCCAGCGGGTCGGACTGGTCGGCGGCATCACTCAGTTACAAGGCAACAGCAACGGGCTGCTGACCGGTCCCGCCCTTGCCGACCCCAGCCACGACACCCTCAACCTCGAAGGCCAGAGCCTCGGCGCCTACTGGAGCCTGACCGGGCCCCAAGGCTGGCACGTGGATTTGACGGCCAGCGGCGGCCGGGTCAACGGTTATACCCGCAATGACCAGGGCGCCCGACAAGCGGCCGAGGGTAGCGCGGTGACGCTGTCGGTAGAAGGTGGTTTCCCCATTGGCCTTAGCGATCACTGGGTAGTCGAACCCCAGGCGCAATTAATCAATCAACGCATTACCCTGGACACCCCGTATGCCGGCTCCGGCAATGCCTCATCCAGCGACCTGACGTCCTGGAGCGGCCGAGTCGGTGCACGGTTGAAAGGTAGTTACGACATCAACGGACTGGGGGTCGAACCCTACGTGCGAACCAACTTGTGGCACACGGTGTACACCGGCAATACCGTGAACCTCGATCAGGTCGAGAAGATCAGCAGCAGCCGCTATTCATCGACCGTCGAAGTGGGTTTGGGGTTGGTGGCCAGAGTGACGCCCGCCGTGAGTTTTTACGTCAGCGCCGACTACAGCAGTGATGTGGATGACAATGATTTGAACGGGTTGATTGGGAGTTTGGGTGTGCGGATGCGTTGGTAGAAAGATCAAAAGATCGCAGGCTCCTACAGAAGGTACACCGACCTAACGTAGGAGCTGCCGCAGGCTGCGATCTTTTCGGATCAACCCTCCGGACGCAGCATCAACACCGCCAGCGGCGGCAGGTTCAATACCAACGAGAGAGCCTGGCCATGGCTCGGTTCCTCCTCGGTAAACGCCCCGCCGCTGTTGCCATAGTTCGAACCGGCGTAAGTGGCCGCATCGCTGTTGATCACCTCGGTCCAACGCCCGGCAAACGGTACGCCGATGCGATAACCCTCTCGCGGCACCGGCGTGAAGTTAGCCACCACCAACACCGGCCGCCCATCCCTGCTCCAACGCATGAAGGCGTAAACGCTGTTGATTGCATCATCACCGATCAACCACTGGAAGCCTTGCGGCGCGTCGTCCTGATCATGCAGCGCCGGTTCTTCGCGATACAGCCGATTAAGATCGCCGACGAGTTTCTGCACCCCTTTGTGTTCCGAGTACTGCAGCAAGTACCAGTCGAGCTGCTGATCGTGGTTCCACTCACGCCACTGACCAAACTCGCAGCCCATGAACAACAGCTTCTTGCCCGGATGCGCCCACATAAAGCTGAGGTAGGCGCGCAGGTTGGCGAATTTCTGCCAGCGGTCACCGGGCATCTTGTCGATCAGCGAGTGCTTGCCGTGTACCACCTCGTCGTGGGAGATCGGCAGGATAAAGCGCTCGGACCAGGCATACACAAGGCCGAAACTCAGTTCATTGTGATGATGAGCGCGGTACACCGGGTCCTGCTGGATGTAGTGCAACGAATCGTGCATCCAGCCCATGTTCCACTTGTAGTCAAAGCCCAGTCCGCCCTGTTGCGTGCCCTGGCTGACACCCGGCCATGCGGTGGATTCTTCGGCAATCACCAGCGCGCCAGGGGCTTCGATGTCGACCACGTCATTGAGATGGCGCAGGAAGTCGATGGCTTCAAGGTTCTCCCGACCGCCGTGACGGTTCGGCACCCATTCGCCGGCCTTGCGCGAATAATCGCGATACAGCATCGACGCCACGGCATCGACCCGCAGACCGTCGACGTGGAAATGTTTGAGCCAGTGCAACGCCGAGGCCAGCATGTAGCCGTGCACTTCGGTGCGACCCAGGTTGTAGATCAGCGTGTCCCAGTCCTGATGGAAGCCTTCCTGCGGGTTGCCGTATTCGTACAGCGCGGTGCCGTCGAATTGCGCCAGGCCGTGGGTATCGGTCGGAAAATGCGCTGGCACCCAGTCGAGGATCACGCCGATGTCGGCCTGATGGCAGGCATTTATGAACGCGGCGAAGTCATCCGGCGTACCGTAGCGGGCGCTCGGGGCGAATTGCGACAGCAGCTGATAGCCCCAGGAGCCGCCGAACGGGTGTTCCATGATCGGCATCAGCTCGATGTGGGTAAACCCCAGATCCTTGACGTAAGGAATCAGCCGCTCGGCCAACTCATGCCAGGTGTACTGGCGGGCGACCTCGCCCAGATCATCCAGCTCACATTGCCAGGACCCGGCATGCAATTCGTAGATCGACAGCGGCGCACTCACCCGATGACGGTCGCCCCGCGATTGCATCCAGTCCTGATCCTGCCAATCGATGTTCAGCGGCGAAGCGACTTTTGACGCGGTGTCCGGCGGCAGCGAGGTGGCCAGCGCCATCGGGTCGGCCTTGAGCGGCAGAATGCCGTGGGTGCCGAGGATTTCGTATTTGTATGTTTCCCCCGCTTGCATGCGCGGGACGAAAATTTCCCATACACCGGTAGGATGACGCAGGCGCATCGGGTGCCGGCGACCGTCCCAGTTGTTGAAGTCACCCACCACCGACACCCTTTTGGCGTTCGGTGCCCACACGGCGAATCGCACGCCATCGACACCGTCGACGGTTTGCAGCTGCGCGCCCAGGCAAGCGCTGAGATCGCGGTGATTGCCTTCGGCGAACAGGTACAAGTCCATCTCACCCAGCAACGGGCCAAAGCTGTAAGGGTCCTCGGAAATTTGTTCGCCGCCGGCCCACCGGGTTCGCAGCAGATACGGCTGCGCCCGATCGAAGTGCCCGACGAACAGGCCCGGTGTCTGGGTGGCCTCAAGGTTGCCGAGTTCCTCCCCGGAGTCCTTGGCCAAAACCTGCACGCTCAAGGCGTCCGGCAAATAGGCCCGAATGAATTGCCCGCCGGCACCATCGCCGTGGGGGCCAAGAATTGCAAAGGGGTCGTGATGTTCGGCGCGTACCAGCGCGTCGATGTCCCGCGATCTGGGTAGCAACGCTTCTTTAGCGTGACCCTGTTCCTTGTTCGAGAAACTCATGACTACTCTCCACCAAGATCGGAAAAGGGTTTAAGCCCTCTCAATAACCCATACAAACCGTGCAACGGCACGGGCAACCAGGTGGGGCGATTTTCTGCCTCATAGGCCACTTCATACGCTGCCTTCTCCAGGCCGAACAACGCCAACGCGGCGTCCTCGCCTTCCGGATCTTGCCATGCATGAGCAAGACTAGCTGCCGCCAGCCGATAAGCGTCGACAAATGCTTGTCTTGCTTCACTTAAATAGCGATCAGCGACACGTTGACGAGCGGCTTGGGCATCGGCCGTGTTGTCGACGTTGTGCACATTGATCGCCATCGCCGCAGCGTAGTCAAAAGAACGCAATACGCCACTGACGTCTTTGTACGGGCTGTGTTTGCCCCGTCGCTCATGCAGCGGCCGCGCCGGCTCGCCTTCGAAGTCGATCAAGTAGGCGTCGCCCTTGATCACCAGCACCTGGCCCAGGTGCAAGTCGCCGTGGACGCGAATGCGCAGACCACCAACGGCTTTTTTGCCCAGTTCCTGAACATGGCTGAGGATGGCTTTTTTGTTGTCCAGTAAACGAGTGACCAAGGCTTTGTCTGCCGGGTTCAATTCGCTTTGATGCTGTTGGAGCAACTTCAGCGCGTGCTCCAGTTGCGCCGCCACGTCCTTGGCGCAGGCCAGGGCATCTTTCTGGGTGGTGACCTTCGGGGCGAAGTCCGGGTTGTCGCTGGGCGCCGCCAGCAGCTGATGCATTTCGCCCAGGCGCTGACCGAGCATGCCGGCGAAGTCTCTCAGTTCGCCCAAGGCGTTGTAGTGTTGCTCCTGCTCGGACATGGCGTCGGCCAGCTCGTCGCGCAGCGCCCGTTCGAGGTTGTTCTGAGTCCATTCCCAGGCGTCGCCCTGATTGCTCAAATAGCCTTGGGCAATCATCAGCAGGTTGTCCTCGCCTGCCGGATCACGGCGAACCACTGAACCCAGCAGCGGCGAAATATTGCGGAAACCGGCGTGAGTCAGGAACGCGCTCATTTCCAGTTCCGGGTGCACGCCAGTCGCGATCTTGCGGATCAGCTTCAACACCAGGCTGTTGCCGATCACCACCGAACTGTTGGACTGTTCGGCGGACAGGTAACGCACTTCCGATTCCCCGCTCAAGCCGAGATTCGCCAGTTCCGCCGTCGGCTCGAAATGGATCTCGCCCGCGCTGGATGGCAATACGATATTGCTTTGTATGCCATGCAAAACCGCATGCACAAAGGTGTCGAGGCTGAAGGCGTCGGTGATCAAACCGACCTGACGCACGCGCCGGACTCGAGACAAGGCCAGTTGCTGAGGCAACGCGGCACCGACCTGATCTTCGGAGATAAAACCGAACGGCAACTGATAGCGGCTGGTCTGGCCGCCACTGGTGACGTCGATTTCACTCAACAACACGGGGTGCAGCGGATCGCCGAAGCGCACACCGTACGCGATGTTGACCTGTTCGATGGCCGCGTCCTTGCCGGCAAACCAGCGGCGATTCTGTAGCCAGCTTGGCAAGATGCCCTGCTCCAGAGTGCCGCGGGACGGCGCTTCGAGCAGTTCTTCCATGCGTTTCTTCAGCACCAGCGTGGTGAAGTCCGGCAGGCTTTGCGCCGGTTCCACGTGCCAGCTTGGCATTTGGTTTTCCGCCGCCAAGACGAACCAATAGAAACCGTAAGGCGCCAGGGTCAGCAGGAAATTCAACTGACCAATAGGCGGGAAGGCGTTACCGCCGAGCATCTCCACCGGCACCATGCCGACGTAGGCCGACAGGTCCAGCTCCGCTGCTTGCGCGCTACGTGACACGTTGGCCACGCACAAGATGATTTCGTGCTTGCCGTCAGCCCCCGTGAATTCTCGGGTGTAGGCCAGGATCCGCCGGTTGCTCGGCGAGAGCATTTTCAGTGTGCCGCGACCGAAGGCCTTGGACTGCTTGCGCACGGCGAGCATGCGCCGGGTCCAGTTCAGCAACGAATGCGGGTCGCCGGCCTGGGTTTCGACGTTAACCGACAGGTAACCGTATTGCGGGTCCATGATCGGCGGCAGCACCAGGCTCGCCGGGTCGGCGCGGGAGAAACCGCCGTTACGGTCAATCGACCACTGCATCGGCGTCCTCACGCCGTCACGGTCGCCGAGATAGATGTTGTCACCCATGCCGATTTCATCGCCGTAATACAGGGTCGGCGTGCCGGGCATCGACAGCAGCAGGCTATTTAGTAGCTCCACCCGGCGACGGTCGCGCTCCATCAAAGGTGCCAGGCGGCGGCGAATGCCCAGGTTGATCCGCGCCCGACGGTCGGCCGCGTAGTAATTCCACAGGTAATCGCGCTCCTTGTCGGTGACCATTTCCAGGGTCAGCTCATCGTGGTTGCGCAGGAAAATCGCCCACTGACAGTTGGCTGGGATCTCCGGGGTCTGACGCAGAATGTCGGTGATCGGGAAACGGTCTTCCTGGGCCAGCGCCATGTACATGCGCGGCATCAGCGGGAAGTGGAACGCCATGTGGCATTCGTCGCCGTTCAGGCCCTTGGCGTCGGTGTCGCCGAAATACAGTTGCGTGTCTTCCGGCCATTGGTTCGCCTCGGCCAGCAGCATGCGGTCCGGGTAGTTGGCATCGATTTCGGCACGGATCTGCTTGAGGACGTCGTGGGTCTCGGGCAGGTTTTCGTTGTTGGTGCCGTCGCGTTCGATCAGGTACGGAATCGCGTCCAGACGCAGACCGTCGATGCCCATGTCCAGCCAGTAGCGCATCACCGACAGCACGGCTTTCATGACTTGCGGGTTATCGAAATTCAGGTCTGGCTGGTGGGAATAGAACCGGTGCCAGAAGTACTGACCGGCCACCGGGTCCCAGGTCCAGTTGGATTTTTCGGTGTCGAGAAAGATGATACGAGTGCCGTCGTACTTTTGATCGTCATCAGACCAGACGTAGAAGTCCCGCGCCGCCGAACCTTTCTTGGCTTTGCGCGCTCGCTGAAACCAGGCGTGCTGGTCCGAGGTGTGGTTGATGACCAGTTCGGTAATGACCCGCAGGCCACGTTTGTGGGCTTCCGAGATGAAACGCTTGGCGTCGGCCATGGTGCCGTAGTCGGAATGCACGCCACGGTATTCGGCGATGTCGTAGCCATCGTCGCGTCGTGGCGAGGGATAGAACGGCAACAACCAAATGGTGTTGACGCCCAGATCGGCAATGTAATCAAGTTTGGCGATAAGACCGGGAAAGTCGCCGATCCCGTCATTGTTGGAGTCGAAAAAAGACTTAACGTGAACCTGATAGATCACCGCATCCTTGTACCAGAGCGGGTCCTTGATAAAGGTGGCTGCCTTGGGTTTCTTCGCCATTTGAAACTCCTGTTGAATTCGAAATTTGCTGAGCCGAGCGCCTGTCACAAACGCGATGATTACCTGTGGAAGCGAGCTTGCTCGCGATGGCGATTGAACATTCAACAGATGTGTTGCCTGCCAAATTGCTATCGCGAGCAAGCTCGCTCCCACAGGTCCTGCGTTTACACAGTAATCCGCCAGATCCCGAACGGTTGATGCGCCGGGTCGATTCGCATGAATTGGTACTTACCGTGCCAGGTCCAGCGATGACCGCTCATCAAGTCTTCGCCCTGGGTGCTGGCGTCGTCGGGCAAGCCCATTTCCCACAGCGGCAATTCGAAATTCGCTTCCTGGACGTTATGCGGATCAAGGCTGACGGCCACCAGAATGAAATTGCTGCCATCCGCGCTGCGTTTGCCGAAATACAGAATGTTGTCGTTCCAGGCGTTGTAGACCTTCAAGCCCAAGTGTGTCTGCAGCGCCGGGTTCTGCCGGCGGATGCGGTTGAGCTGGGCGATTTCGGCAATGATATTGCCCGGCGCGTTGAAGTCCCGTGGGCGGATTTCATACTTCTCGGAATTGAGGTATTCCTCCTTGCCCGGCACCGGTGCCGCTTCACACAGTTCGAAGCCTGAATACATGCCCCACAGACCGGAGCCCATGGTCGCCAGCGCCGCGCGGATCAGAAAACCGGCGCGCCCCGACTCATGCAAAAACGCCGGGTTGATGTCCGGTGTGTTGACGAAGAAGTTCGGCCGGAAGCATTCGCGCCACGGTGACTCGTTGAGTTCAGTGAAATAGGTGGCCAGCTCGGACTTGTTGTTGCGCCAGGTGAAATAGGTGTAGCTCTGGGAGTAACCGACCTTGCCCAACCGCGCCATCATTGCCGGGGTGGTGAAGGCTTCGGCCAGGAAGATCACCTCGGGGTACAGCGCTCGCACATCGGCGATCAGCCACTGCCAGAACGGTAGAGGTTTGGTGTGAGGGTTGTCGACGCGGAAGAGCTTCACGCCCTCCTCGACCCAACCCACCACGATGTCGCGCAACTCGACCCACAGACTCGGGATCGCATCGCTGGCATAGAAATCGACGTTGACGATGTCCTGGTATTTCTTCGGCGGGTTCTCGGCGTATTTGATCGTGCCGTCCGGCCGCCAGTTGAACCAGCCCGGATGCTGCTGCAGCCACGGGTGATCCTGGGAACACTGAATCGCGAAGTCGAGGGCGATCTCCAATCCATGGTCCGCGGCTGCCGCGACAAGACGCCGGAAGTCTTCGCGGCTGCCCAGCTCCGAATGAATCGCCTCATGCCCGCCCTCTTCGCTGCCAATGGCATACGGACTGCCCGGATCGTCCGGCCCGGCGGTCAGGGAATTGTTCGGGCCTTTGCGGTAACTGCGGCCGATCGGGTGGATCGGCGGGAAGTACAGCACATCGAAGCCCATGTCCTGGATCATCGGCAGCCGCGCATGCACATCGTTGAAGGTGCCATGACGGGCCGGATCGTCAGTGATCGAACGCGGAAACAATTCATACCAACTGGCGAACTGCGCCAGGTCCCGTTCGACGTCGAGCGGGTACTCAGGGCTGATGCTCAAATAGGCACGATGATCGGCCTGCGCCATCAACCCGGCGCTACGCTGGTGCAGAAACAGCTCGACCTGCTCGATTTCGAGCAGACCCGACAATTCATGGTGCAGCGCCGCCAGTTGCTCGCTCAACTGCCCGTCCGTGCGTTCGGCGGCGTGCTGGACCAGCGTTCGGCCTTCCTGCAATTCCAGACTGATCGGCACCCTGGCGGCGTGTTTTTTCTCCAGCTCATAACAGAAGCTGGAGAACTGATCGATCCAGGCCTCGATGCAAAACACATAACGGCCCTGTCGCGCGACCCGGAACTGGCCCTGCCAACCGTTATTGCCCAGGTCGGTCATGACTTCACTTTGCCAGGTCTCATCGCCCTCGGCACGCGAGCGTATGCGCACGGCCAACTTGTCGTGACCGTCGGCAAACACTTTGCTGGTCACCACCACGTCCTGGCCCACCACCGCTTTGACGGCGAACTGCCCGCCATCGAGGGTCGGCATTGTGTTTTCAATGGCGATGCGCGGCAGCAGCAAAGCCTGCGACAGCGGCATATGAGGGTTGTAGTTCAGCTCTGTCGGTTTTTCAGCAGTCATCGAGCATCTCTCCTTTACGCCCCATGGACGCTCTTGTGTCTGTGGCTTGTAACAGGATAGTCATCCCGCAGGATCGTCCGCCCCGGAATGAACTCACTTAGGTTCCGAGCGACAGGCGCCGGTAAAAGTTCACGAGGAATTGCCTGAGCCTTCGGAGGAATCAATTCCTTTACACGGTGGTCAACACACTTAAGCACGACTTACGCCATGTGCCACTGGAGACTGAATTTATGAGCATTCCGATCCCTGCCGAAACGCCTGATCCAAACATCGACAGCCCGACCATTCCGCCGACCGAACCTACGCCTGTGCCTGAGCAAGATCCGCCCGGCACCACCCCGCCACCGCGGGAAGAACCGCCAGAGACGATGCCGCCGGTGATCGTTACACCGTAGGAGCTGCCGAAGGCTGCGATCTCTTGATTTGCTTTTCAAGATCAAAAGATCGCAGCCTTCGGCAGCTTCTACGGGGTGTGATCCCTCTCCAGTAATCGCACGATCCTCGGCATCACACTGAATATCGCCAACGCCAGCAACGTACTGAACACCGCCGTCGCCTCTCGCCCCAACCCGGCCGAGACGCCGATGGCGGCGGTCATCCACAACCCCGCGGCGGTGGTCAGGCCTTTGACGTGCCCCTCGTCGCCCTCGTTGTTTTTCAGAATAGTCCCTGCGCCAAGAAAGCCGATCCCCGCGATCACACCCTGCACCACCCGGCTCATGGCATCGGCCTGCGAGCCGGACATTTGCGGCACCAGCACGAACAGCGCGGCGCCGAGGGCAACCAGCATGTGGGTGCGGACCCCGGCGGCCTTGCCCTTGTGCTCGCGTTCGAAGCCGAGAATCCCGCCCAACACCGCCGCCATCAGCAAGCGCACGGTAATGCGCGTCAGTTGTGAAGCGTCGCCAATGTCGGCGAACTCCGCTTGCAGGGTCACCCAAACCTCATGCCACCATGCGTTCATGGCGTTGTCCTTGTTAAAGGTCGTTTCAGGATGGACCGCGTCGACCATTAATCGGTTGCACAGAACGATGATCCTCGGCTGTGCCCTAACACCTTATAACCCGCAGAAAAAAGGACGCCTCCATGACTGTGCGCATCGAAAACCAGACCAGCTTCTTCATTACCGAGAACGGCGAAGAAATTCGTTTGTGTCCCGACGTCACCATCATTACCGACTCGGAAAAAGCCATGTCGGCGGTGGAACTCGACGGCCAGCGCATCTACATCACCGAAGCAGAAGCCGACGCATTGACCGTAGCAGGCGCAGTCGACGGGCGTAAGCATTTGAAGGCCACCGACAGTGATTCGGTGATTTGACTGACCCGGATCAACAACCCCCGCTGACGCTTGATATAAGCGCCTGCATCCCGCTGCAGCGGGTGCATCAACTTGTCGCAGGCAGCGGATCAATGTCCATCTGATCCGCTTTTTATTGCAATAGGTGAGTCTGTTATGCAAACAGATCGCCGCTCATAGTGCTCAGGCCTGATGGAGGCTGATGAGCGAAAGACCATGAGCGATAGAATCCCCGTCCGAATTGTTGAAAGTGCTTCGCCCGTTCAAAGCTATGAGCCTTCGCGTCCAAAGATGAAGGCCAAGTCCAGCGACAACCTGATCCACACCCGCAGCTTCACCGGCCTGTTCCGCACCCTGCGCATGAGCGGCGCGGGGTTTCTGTTTCTGCTGTTCTTTGGCACGGTGTGGTTGAACTGGGGCGGCCGCCAAGCGGTGCTCTGGGATCTTTCCGAGAGCAAATTCCACATCTTCGGTGCGACCTTCTGGCCGCAGGATTTCATCCTGCTGTCGGCGCTGCTAATCATCGCGGCGTTCGGTCTTTTTGCGATCACCGTGTTCGCCGGGCGAGTCTGGTGCGGTTACACCTGCCCACAGAGCTCCTGGACCTGGATTTTCATGTGGTGCGAGAAGATCACCGAGGGCGAACGCAACCAGCGGATCAAGCTGCAAGCCGCGCCCTGGGGTTTGAACAAACTGATCCGCCGCTCGGCCAAGCACACCTTGTGGCTGGCCATCAGCCTGTTGACCGGCCTGACCTTTGTCGGCTATTTCACCCCGATCCGGCCGCTGGCCGAGGAACTGCTGACCCTGCAGATGGGCGGCGTCAGCCTGTTCTGGGTGCTGTTCTTTACCGGCGCGACTTACATCAACGCCGGTTGGCTGCGTGAAGCGGTGTGCATGCACATGTGTCCGTATGCACGGTTCCAGAGTGTGATGTTCGACAAAGACACCCTGACCATCTCCTACGACGTCGCCCGTGGCGAAAACCGTGGCCCGCGCAAACGTGACGTGGCACCGGCTGAAGTCGGCCTCGGTGATTGCATCGACTGCCAGTTGTGCGTGCAGGTCTGCCCGACCGGCATCGACATCCGCGACGGCTTGCAGATGGAATGCATCGGCTGCGCCGCGTGTATCGACGCCTGTGATTCGATCATGGACAAAATGGGCTACGCCCGCGGGCTGATCAGCTACACCTCGGAGCATCAATTGCAGGGTGGCAAGACACATTTGTTGCGGCCACGTTTGATCGGCTACACCGCGGTGCTGCTGGTGATGATCGGTGCACTTGCCCTGGCGCTGGTGGAGCGGCCGATGGTGTCGCTGGACGTGAGCAAGGACCGTGGCCTGTTCCGCGAGAACAGTCAGGGGCAGATCGAGAACATTTACAGCCTGAAAGTCATCAACAAGACCCAGCAACGTCAGGATTACCGTCTGACCCTGGTCGAAGGCGACGGCTTCCTGCTGCAAGGCAAGACCGAACTGAGCCTGGCACCGGGTGAGATTGTGGATGTGCCGGTGTCGGTGGCAATGACCACGGAACGGCCGAGCAGCAGTTCGCAGACGATCAGCTTCAAGATTGTCGACAGTGATGAGCCAGAGATTTATAGCGTGGCGAAGAGTCGGTTTGTTGCGCCGATGAATCGTTGAGCCTTTAAGATGCGAAGCCAAAGATCTGACTGCCACCCTTTTTTAAATGAATGACACCCACCCCGGCACTCGATGAAACGCTACGAAAAATTCGCCGACGACATCGCTGAACTGATCCGCTCCGGCGTACTCGGCCCCGGCCAGCGTGTGCCATCGGTGCGCTACGCCAGCCAGACCTACGGGGTCAGCCCGTCCACGGTGTTCCAGGCCTACTACCTGCTCGAACGTCGCGGCCTGATCCGCGCTCGCCCGCGTTCCGGCTACTTTGTCAACGCACACGCGCCGAGCCCGTTCTCGGAGCCGGTGATCAGCAGTCAGGTCAACGAGTCCACCGAAGTCGACGTCAGCGAACTGGTGTTCTCGGTCCTCGACTCGATCAAGGACCCGAACACCGTGCCCTTCGGCTCGGCCTTCCCCAGCCCTACTCTGTTCCCGCTGCAGCGCCTGTCCCGCTCTCTGGCCAGCGCCGCCCGAGAGATGGACCCGCGCATGGTCGTCACCGACATGTCGCCGGGCAACCCGCAACTGCGTCGACAAATCGCCCTGCGCTACATGGTCGGCGGGCTGATGCTGCCCATGGAAGAACTGCTGATCACCAACGGCGCGCTGGAAGCGCTGAACCTGTGTCTGCAAGCGGTCACCGAGCCCGGCGATCTGGTGGCCATCGAAGCCCCGGCGTTCTACGCGTGCCTGCAAATCCTGGAGCGGCTGAAGCTCAAAGCCGTGGAAATCCCTGTGCACCCGCGCGATGGCATCGACCTTGGCGTACTCGCGCAAACCCTGGCACGGCACCCGATCAAGGCTGTCTGGTGCATGACCAGCTTCCAGAACCCGATGGGCGCGACGATGCCCGAGGCGAAGAAACAGGAACTGGTGGAGCTATTGCGCAACCATCAGGTGCCGTTGATCGAGGACGATGTCTACGCAGAGCTGTATTACGGCCAACAGGCGCCGAAACCGGCCAAGGCTTTTGATACCGAAGGGCTGGTGATGCACTGCGGTTCGTTTGCCAAAAGCCTGGCCCCTGGCTACCGCATCGGCTGGGTCGCCGCCGGGCGCTATGCGCAGAAGATCGAACGGCTGAAACTCATGACGTCGCTGTGCGCGTCAATGCCGGCCCAGGCGGCCATCGCCGATTACCTGCAACACGGCGGCTACGACCGGCACCTGCGAAAACTGCGCTATGCGCTTGAAGAACAGCAAAGCGCCATGCTCGCCGCCATCGCGCGCTACTTCCCGACCCAGACTCGCGTCAGCCAACCAGCCGGCGGCTATTTTTTGTGGCTGGAATTGCCACCGCAGATGGATTCGCTGAAGTTGTTTCAGATGGCGTTGGCGCAAGGGATCAGCATTGCGCCCGGGCCGATCTTTTCGCCGACCCAGCGCTTCAGGAATTGTATCCGCCTGAATTACGGCAGCCCCTGGGATGAGACGGCCGAGAAGGCGATGGAGACGTTGGGGCGGATTGTAAGGTCCTTCTGAATGATCGTTCCTACAGAGTGGGAACGATCAGTGCTAGCGCCCGCCGCCGAGATCAACAAAAGTACCGGTCGCATAGGAAGCCTTGTCCGACAGCAACCACACAATTGCTTCAGCCACTTCATCCGGCCGCCCACCCCGGGCCATCGGTATCGCCGATTCCAGTTTGCTGACCCGATCCGGATCGCCGCTCAACGCATGGAAATCGGTATAGATGTAACCAGGGCGCACGGCGTTGACGCGGATGCCTTCGCCGGCCACTTCTTTTGACAGGCCGATGGTGAAGGTATCGAGCGCACCTTTGGAGGCGGCGTAGTCGACGTATTCACTTGGCGCGCCCAGGCGTGAGGCCACCGAGGACACGTTAACGATGCTGCCACCCTGCCCGCCATGTTTGGGCGACATGCGCAGGATCGCGTGTTTGGCGCAGAGGATCGGCGCCAGGACGTTGGTTCTGAGGATTTTGAGAATACGGAATTCGGACATTTCATCGACTCGGGACTTATGCCCGACGGTGCCGGCGTTATTCACCAGTGCCGTGACCCGGCCCAACTCGGTGTCCACGCGGTGGAACAGCGCGATCACTTCATCTTCGATGCTGACGTCAGCGCGCACCGCGATGGCTTGCGCGCCCAGCGCCCGGACTTGCTCCAGCACCGTTTGCGCAGCCGATTCATCGGCCAGGTAGTTGATGCAGATCCGATAGCCTTGTTCGGCGGCCAACAGGGCTGTGGCGGCGCCGATACCGCGGCTGCCGCCAGTGATGACGATGACTTTGTCCATGCGAAATTTCCCCCATTCCAGCGTTAGCGGTCGGGGCCAAGAATAACCGTCATCGCCGGCTTTTGCATGGACTCACATCAATCACAGTGTTCTCAACTCACCGCCAATTGCTCTGCGCGGTGAATATCCACCATGAAGCGCTCGGCAGGCAGCGGGTGCCCGAGCAGATAACCCTGAAGCGAATCACAACCGAGTTGCGTCAGGAAGTCTTGCTGCGAGTCGGTTTCCACCCCTTCGGCGACGATCCGCAACCCCAACGCCTGACCGAGGGCGACGATGGCGGAAACGATGGCGGCGTCATCACTGTCGCGCTCCAGATCGCGGACAAACCCCCGGTCGATCTTCAGTTCGTTAGCCGGCAAGCGCTTGAGGTACATCAGGCTCGAATAGCCGGTGCCAAAGTCGTCGATCGACAGGTCGACACCCATTGTCGAAAGCTCCTGAAGCACCGTCATGCTCGCATCGGCATCGCTCATGGCGGTAGTTTCTGTGATCTCGAGGGTCAGGCTGTTGGCCGGCAACTGGTGAGTGGCCAAGGCTTTGGCGACGCTCTGGACCAGGCCTGCGTGGCAGAACTGCAGGGCTGAAAGGTTCACCGCGATGCGCCAGTCGGTATACCCGAGAACGTACCACTCGCGCATCTGACGGCAGGCTTCGTTGAGCACCCATTCGCCAATCGGAATGATCAGCCCGGTCTTTTCCGCCAGTTCGATGAACTTGTCCGGCAGCAGCATGCCCTGGGTCGGATGCACCCAGCGAAGCAACGCCTCGGCACCGACCGGCCGGCCATTGTTGGCATCGAACTTGGGTTGGTAATAGAGACTGAATTGCTGCTGATCAAGGGCGATACGCAAGTCCTGCAGCAATTGCAGCTGTTTGCGCGCGTTGCTGTTCATCGAGGCATCGAAGAAGCAATAGCCGTTTTTGCCGGCGCCCTTGGCGTGATACATCGCCGCGTCGGCGTTCATCAGCAACTCTTCGGCGGTTTCACCGTTACCCGGATAAATCGCGATGCCGACACTGGCGGAAATCTGCAAGTCATGTTCGCCGACCCGGAACGAACGCGCGATCAGCCCGACCTGACGGGCCGCCAGGTTCAATGCGTCATTCTGCTCGCCGAGTTGCACCAGCAATACAAATTCATCACCGCCGATCCGCGCCAGGGTGTCCTGGCTGCGCAAATCCTCACGCAGGCGCAAGCCGACGTCACGCAACAACAGATCGCCCATATGGTGCCCAAAGGCATCGTTGACCGGTTTGAAACCGTCCAGATCGATGAACATCAACGCGAAACAGCCGTCTTGCTCACGCACCATGGACATTGCCTGCTCGATGCGATCAGCCAGCAACACGCGATTCGGCAGGCCGGTCAGGGTGTCATGCAAGGCCAGTTGGGTCAGTTCGCGGTTGGCCTCGGTCAATGAGTGGGCGAGTTCTGCGGTTCGTGCCTCAAGGCGCGCATCGAGGATCGAGGTCAACAAGGCAAGACTCAACACCGCCAGGGTGGTGATCAGCACCAGATTGTCCAGGCCCTTGCCATTCAAGCCGCTGACGGCCGCGCCACAGAAGCTGCCGTCCGGGAAACGTGCCGCCGCCATGCCGGTGTAGTGCATGCCGACAATAGCAAGGCCCATGATCACCGCTGCACCGCCACGGATCAGGCCGACATAAGGTGTGTGTTGGCGCAGGCGGAAAGCGATCCATAACGCGGCGCCCGAGGCGACTACGGCAATCAGCAGCGAGGCGCCGAATAGCGTCGGATCGTAATCGATACCCGGCTGCATGCGCATGGCGGCCATGCCGGTGTAGTGCATCGCGCTGATCCCGGCGCCCATGACCAGCGCACCGAACGCCAATTGCCAGGCTGGCAATTGTGGCTGGCTGACCAGCCACAGGGCAAAGCCGCAGGACAGGATGCCAATCAGCAGCGACAGCAATGTGATGCCGACGTCGTAACCGAGGTCGATGGGCAATTTGAACGCAAGCATGCCGATGAAATGCATCGACCACACGCCAACCCCCATGGCAAAGGCGCCGCCCGCCGTCCATAAATACACGGCCCGGCCCTTGGCCGTGGAGATGCGTTCGGTCAGGTCGAGCGCGGTATAGGAGGCGAGAATCGCCACAAAAAGCGAGATGATAACCAGCGTGGGGGAGTAGCTACCGATAAGCATGAGACTTCTCGCGACTGCCCTCCGTACTGCTTCCATTCTCGGGGGGCAAATTGGGCGATTGTACTGATTGCGCAAAAGAACGCACTGACAAAATAAGCAAATGGCCATCAAGCCGATGAAACACTCGTTTTAAGGTTTCACATTAACTGACGATCATCGGAGCTGATGCCTACTCTTTTTCGCTCACTTGCAATGCCCCATCCCAGCCGCCACCCAGTGCCGCGATCAATTGCACGCTGGCAATCAACCGGCTCTGCAACAGGCTCAGCACGCTGCGTTCATTGTTCAACGCTGTGGCCTGAACGACCACCACGCCCAGATAAGCGATCACACCGGCCTTGTACTGGTTCTGGGTCAGACGCAAGGATTCTCGCGCCGCGTCCAGTGCTTCCTGGCGCACGCCCGCTTCGTCTTCCAGGACCTTGAGTTGCACCAGGTAGTTTTCCACTTCACGGAAGCCATCGAGCACGGTCTGGCGGTACTTGGCTACTGTTTCGTCGTAGGCCGCTTCGCTGCGGTCAACTTCCGCGGAGCGCTGGCCGCCGTCGAACAAGGTCATGGCCAATTGCGGTCCGACCGACCAGAAGCGGTTCGGCAAGCTGATCCAGTTGGCATAGGTGCTGCTGCTATAGCCACCGTTCAGACTCAGGGTGAAGTCCGGGTAATAGGCCGCCTTGGCCACACCGATGTTGGCATTAGCCGCCATCACCGAGCGTTCGGCGGAGGCGATGTCTGGGCGGCGCTCAAGCAATTGCGAAGGCAGGCTCAGCGGTATCTCGGGCAACGCAGGAATGTCTTTGCTTTCAGCCAGGCTGAACTCGGCCGGCGGTAGCCCGATCAGTACCGCAATGGCATTCTCGAATTGAGCACGCTGCCAGATCAAATCAACCATGTCAGCCTGGGTGCTTTTTAGCTGAGTCTGGGCCTGCGCCACAGCATCCTTGCCCGAGACACCGGCGCGATACTGGTTTTCAGTCATAGTCAGCGAGCGCTGATAGGCCTCGACCGTCGCTTCCAGCAGGCGTTTCTGCTCGTCGATCACGCGCAATTGCAGATAGTTCTGCACCAGTTCCGACTGCTGGCTCAAGCGCATCGCCGCCAAATCGGCAAAACTCGCCTCGGCGTTGGCGGTGTCGGCTTCAAGGCCTCGGCGCAGTTTTCCCCAAACGTCGGCCTCCCAACTGACTCCGGCCTGTGCGGTGTAAGTGTCGCGAATCCCGCTGGAAGAACTGGTCAGGCTCGAACTGCTGCTGCCGGTGCCCTGGCTGGAGCGGTTTTTCCCGACGGTCAGGTCCACGGTCGGAAAAAACGCGCCACGGGCACTGCGCACCAAGGCCTGGGCCTGACGGTACTGGGCTTCGGACTGCGCGACTGTCTGGTTGCCACTGTTGAGTTTTTCAATCAGGCCATTGAGCTGCTGATCACCATACAACTCCCACCAGGCGCCACGGGCCAGGGAATCGCCGGGTTTGGCCTGACGCCAGCCTGCCGCTTCTTTGTATTGCGCCGGCGCAGCCGCTTGCGGGCGCTGGTAATCCGGGCCGATGGCGCAAGCGCTGAGCATCGCCACGCACAGCGCCAGGCTCAGCAAACGCGAGCCTCGGGCCGTTACCAGCGGTGCAGCCAGAGTGATAAGCGAACGGTCAGTCATAGCGGAGTTTCCAGAGCAGCATCGGTACGCACCCCACGCCAGTGGTTGAAGCGATGGCGCAGTTTGTCGAGATAGAGGTAAACCACCGGGGTGGTGTAAAGGGTCAGCACCTGGCTGAAGATCAGCCCGCCGATGATGGTCAGGCCCAGCGGCTGACGCATTTCCGCACCTTCGGCGCGGCTCAGCAGCAACGGCAACGCGCCGAGGATCGCCGCCAGGGTGGTCATCAGAATGGGACGGAGGCGTTGCAGGCAGGCGCTGCGAATCGATTCCAGCGGTGCCATGCCCTGATGCCGTTCCAGCTGCAAGGCCAGGTCGATCATTAGAATGGCATTTTTCTTCACCACGCCGATCAGCAGGAACAGCCCGAGCAACGAGATAAGGCTGAACTCACCGCCCAGCGCATAGATCGACAGCAACGCGCCGACCCCGGCCGACGGCAAGGTCGAGAGAATGGTCAGCGGATGGATGTAGCTTTCATACAGCACACCGAGCACCAGATACACCGCCACCAGCGCCCCAAGAATCATCCACGGTTGGCTCTTCTGGGTCGCGGCGAAGGCGTCGGCGGTGCCGGCCATTTTCACGATCACGTCTTCCGGCATACCCAGTTTGGCGATAGCCCGCTCGATGGCCGCCGTGCCCTGCTCCACCGTCACGCCTTCGGCCATGTCGAAGGAAATGCTCTCGGAGGCGAACTGACCTTCGTGGCTGACGCGGTCGTCTTCCAGACTGTTTTCGTAATGAGCGATGGTCGAGAGCGGAATCCGCGCACCGTCGGCGGTGATCACCTGAACCTGTTTGAGGGTGATCGGGTCCTGGGCATATTTGGGATTGACCTCCATGACCACCTGATACTGGTTAAGGCTGTCGTAGATCGTTGAAATCTGCCGCTGGCTGTAGGCGTTATTCAGCACCGCGGTGACCATGTCCATGTCGACGCCCAGGCGTTTGGCCTGATCACGATCGACAATCAGCGTCACTTGCTGCGCGCCACGGCCTTCGCGGGCATCAATCGCCGTCAGCTCCGGCAAAGCCTTGAGTGCGGTGACGACTTTCGGATACCACTCGCGCAATTCGCCAAGGTCGGCGCTTTGCAGGATGTAGGAATACTGCGACGTGGTCTGTTCACGACCGCCACCAAACTGCAGGTCCTGATCGGCCATCAGCATCAGCTGCGCACCGGCGACCTTGGGCATTTCCTTGCGCAGGCGTTCAATGACCTTTTGCGCAGAAATATTGCGTTCGTTGATCGGTTTCAGCCGCACCAGCATGAAGGCGTTGTTGGTGCCGTTGGTGCCGCCGATGAAGCCGGCGACGCTTTGCACCGCGTCATCCTTGAGCACGGCACGGCGGAAGGTTTCCATTTTCGGCTGCATCACGCTGAAGGACAGCCCGTCGTCGCCGCGCACGAAACCGATCAGTTGACCGGTATCCTGCTGAGGTAGAAATGTCTTAGGAACAACGACATACAGCGCAATATTAACGCCAACTGTCACGATAAGACTGAGCAAGGTCAACCGGCGATGACGCAGCACCCAGTCGAGGCTTGTGGCGTATTTGCCGACCATCCACTCGTTGGCGCGCTGACTCCAGCGCTGCAAACGGTTTTCCTCACCCGGCGTATGCGGCTTGAGCCAGCGAGCGCAGAGCATTGGCGTGAGCGTCAAGGAGACCAGCAGCGACACCACGATGGACGCCGCCAACGTGATGGAAAACTCGCGAAACAGGCTTTCGACAATCCCGCCCATGAACAGGATCGACAGGAACACCGCCACCAGCGAGACGTTCATCGACAGCAAGGTGAAGCCGACTTCCTGCGCCCCGAGGTACGCGGCCTTCATCGGCGGTACGCCTTTGTCGATGTGCCGCGAAATGTTCTCCAGCACCACAATGGCGTCGTCCACCACCAACCCAGTGGCCAGAATCAGCGCCATCAGCGACAGATTGTTCAGGGAGAATCCGTAGAGGTACATCACCGCAAAGGTGCCGACCAGCGACACGGGCACCGCAAGGGTCGGAATCAACGAGGCGCGGAAGTTACCGAGGAACAGGAATACCACCAGAATCACCAGTGCCACGGCAATCAGGAGGGTCATTTCCGCTTCGTGCAAGGTCGCCTTGATCACCGGCGACCGGTCCATCGCCACGTTCAGCTTCACGCTGGCCGGCAACACCGCCTGCAACGCCGGCAGTTGAGCCTTGATTTCGTTGACCGTCTCGATGATGTTGGCGCCAGCCTGGCGGTTGATCACCAGCAGTACCGCCGCGTCGTTGTTGAAGAAACCGCTGTTGTAGCGGTCTTCGACGCCGTCGCTGACCTTGGCCACATCCTTCAGGCGCAGGGCCGCGCCGTCCGCGTAGTGAATGATCAGCGACTCGTAATCCTTGGCTTTTTCCAGTTGATCGTTGGCCTGAACCTGCCACAGCCGCTGGCTATCTTCGACCGACCCTTTTGGCCTGCGCACGTTGGCGTTGGCGATGGTGTTGCGCACATCGTCCAGCGCCACGCCGTATTGGTTGAGCGCCTGCGGTTCGAGTTCGATGCGCACCGCCGGCAGGGAACTGCCGCCGATCTGCACTTCGCCGACACCCTGCACCTGAGACACGCTCTGGGACAGAATCGTCGAGGCCAAATCGTAGAGCTGGCCTTTTTCCAGCACGTCGGAGGTCAACGACAGCACCATGACCGGCGCCTGGGACGGGTTGACCTTCTTGTAGGTCGGCATGCTGCGCATCCCGCTCGGCAGCAGGTTGCGCGAAGCGTTGATCGCCGCCTGCACTTCCCGCGCCGCGCCGTTGATGTCGCGGTCCAGGTCGAACTGCAAAATCACGCGGGTCGAGCCCTGGCTGGAGCGGCTGCTCATGGTGTTGACCCCGGCGATGGCGCCGAAGGAGCGTTCCAGCGGCGTGGCCACGGTCGAGGCCATGACCTCCGGGCTCGCACCGGCCAGACTCGCCTGAACCACGATCACCGGGAAGTCCATCTGCGGCAACGGCGCAACCGGCAACAGCCCGAAGCTCACACCGCCCAGCAGCATGATCGCCAGGCTCAGCAACATCGTCGCCACCGGTCTCTTGATGAAAGGTCCGGACAGGTTCATGGCTGTTCCGCCGCTTCCACGGCTTCAGGCTTGCGCCCCCAGCGCCGACCCAGGCGGTCGAAGTACAGGTAGATGACCGGAGTGGTAAACAGCGTCAGCACCTGACTCACCAACAAGCCACCCACCATCACCAGACCCAACGGTTGCCGCAGTTCCGCGCCGGAGCCGGTCGCCAGCATCAGTGGCACCGCGCCGAACAACGCGGCCAGTGTGGTCATCAGAATCGGCCGGAAACGCAGCAGCGCCGCCTGGTAGATCGCCGTTTCCGGGTCCATGCCCTGATTGCGTTCTGCGTCGAGGGCGAAGTCGATCATCATGATCGCGTTCTTTTTCACGATGCCGATCAACAAAATGATGCCGATGATCGCGATCATGCCCAGGTCATTCCCGCTCAACAGCAGCGCCAGCAAGGCGCCGACCGCCGCCGAGGGCAAGGTCGAGAGAATGGTGATCGGGTGGATGTAACTCTCGTAAAGCACACCAAGCACGATGTACATGGTGACCACCGCCGCCAGAATCAGCAGCAAGGTGCTCGACAGCGACGCCTGGAATGCCTCGGCCGCGCCCTGGAACTGGGTCTGCACGCCGATCGGCATGCCGATGTCTTTCTGCACCTGGTCGATGATCTCCACCGCATGCCCCAACGCCACACCGGGCGCGAGGTTGAAGGACATCATCACTGCCGGGAACTGACCGATATGAGTGATCGCCAGTTGGGCCTGACGCTCCTCGATGTGCGCCAGACTGGACAGGCGCACTTGCCCGCCGTCGGTGGTTTTCACATGAATCTGATTCAGCGCTTCCACACCGATTTTCTCGCCGGCCTGCGATTGCAGCACCACGCGGTATTGGCTGGCCTGGGTGTAGATGGTGGAAATCTGCCGCTGACCGAAGGCGTCATACAGCGCATCGGTGATGTTCGACACCGACACGCCGACACGCGACGCCGCGTCGCGGTCAATCACCAGATAGACCTGCAAGCCCTTGTCCTGCAAATCGCTGGCGACGTCGGTCAGCTCTGGCCGTTGGGCCAGGGCTTCCACCAGACGACCGCTCCACAGACTGAGCAGCTCGGAATCCGGCGACGACATGCTGAACTGGTATTGAGTCCGGCTGACGCGGTCTTCGATGGTCAGGTCCTGCACCGGTTGCATGAACAGGCGAATGCCGATGAGTTTGTCCAGTTCCGGTTGCAGACGTGCAATCACCTCGGTGGCGCTCAGGTCGCGATTGCCGTGGGATTTGAGGTTGATCAGCAGACGACCGCTGTTCAGCGTCGAGTTGTCACCGTCGACGCCGATGTAGGACGACAAGCTCTCCACCGCCGGATCCGCCAGGATCACTTTGGCCAGTTCCTGCTGACGTTCACTCATGGCCGCAAAGGAAATCGACTGCGGCGCCTCGGAAATTCCCTGGATCACCCCGGTGTCCTGCACCGGGAAGAAGCCCTTGGGCACCACCAAGTAGAGGAACACGGTCAACGCCAGCGTGCCGATGGCCACCATCAAAGTCAGCGGTTGATGCTTGAGAACCCACTTTAACTTGCGCCCGTAAGCCGCGATCATCCAATCAATTGTGGCGCCGCTGGCCCGGTAGAAACGGCCCTGTTCTTCTTCCTTCGGTTCACGCTTGAGCAACCGCGCGCACATCATCGGCGTCAGGGTCAGGGACACCACCAGGGAAATCAGGATCGCCACCGCCAGGGTGATGGCAAACTCACGGAACAGCCGCCCCACCACGTCGGCCATGAACAGCAACGGGATCAGTACGGCGATCAGCGACAGGGTCAGGGAGATCAGCGTGAAGCCGATCTGCTTGGCACCCTTGAGCGCCGCATTCAGGGGGCTGTCGCCCTCTTCGATAAATCGGGAAATGTTCTCCAGCATGACGATCGCATCGTCCACCACGAAACCGGTGGCGATGGTCAGTGCCATCAGGGTCAGGTTGTTGACCGAGAAACCCGCGAGGTACATCACGCCGAAGGTGCCGATCAGCGACAGTGGGACCGCGACCGACGGAATGATCGTGGCGCTGGCCCGCCGCAGGAAAAGGAAGGTCACCATCACGACCAACGCAATGGCGATCAACAATTCATGCTGCACGTCGGTGACCGAGGCGCGGATGGTCTGGGTGCGGTCGGTGAGTACGGTGACGTCGAGACCGGCCGGCAGGTTGTCGGTGATGCTCGGCAACAGGGCTTTGATCCGGTCGACCACTTCAATGACGTTGGCACCGGGTTGACGCTGGATGTTCAACAGCACGGCCTGATTTTCATTGGCCCACGCTGCCAGACGTTCGTTTTCCGCGCCATCGACGATCTCCGCCACGTCCTTGAGCCGCAACGGCGCGCCGTTAACGTAGGCAAGAATCAGGTTGGCGTAGTCCTTGGGCGAGGTCAGTTGATCGTTTGCATCGAGCATCGACACCCGGGTCGGGCCGTCGAAGTTGCCCTTGGGCTGGTTGACGTTGGACGCGCCGATCAAGGTGCGTACGTCCGACAGGTTCAAGCCATTGGCCGCCAGGGCTTCCGGGTTGACCTTGATCCGCACGGCCTGACGCTGGCCGCCGGCAATGCTGACCATGCCGACGCCGCTGATCTGGGCAATTTTCTGCGCCATGCGCGTGTCGACCAAGTCATTGAGCTTGGGCAGCAGCATGGTCTTGGAGGTGATGGCCAGGGTCAGCACCGGGGTGTCCGCAGGGTTGACCTTGTTGTAAACCGGCGGTGCCGGCAGGTCCTTGGGCAGCAAATTGGTCGCGGCGTTTATTGCCGCCTGCACCTGCTGCTCGGCGACGTCCATGTTGATGTCGAGGCTGAAACGCAGGGTCAGCACCGAAGCACCGCCGGAACTGGTCGAGGCCATCTGGGTCAGGCCGGGCATCTGCCCGAATTGACGCTCAAGGGGCGCGGTCACGGCGCTGGTCATGACATCCGGGCTGGCACCGGGGTACAGCGTCATGACGCGGATGGTCGGGTAATCGACCTGAGGCAATGCCGACACCGGCAACAGCCTATAGGCGATCACGCCGGCCAGGATAATGGCCAGCATGCTCAGGGTCGTGGCGACCGGGCGAAGGATGAACAGCCGCGAGATGTTCATGCGCCGCCCTTTTTCGCCTTGTCGGTGGTCGCAGGCTCAGTCGAGCTGGCCGCCGACTTGCCTTGCAGGTGGCCGGTCGGGGCGGTCGGTACATCCTTGGTGTCGTTGACCACTTCGACTTCGCTGCCTTCCTTCAAGCGGTCGGTGCCTTCAAGGACCACGCGATCCCCAGGGGCCAGGCCTTCGGTAATCACGGTGTTCTCACCATCACTGGCGCCGACTTTCAACTGACGAATCACGACTTTCTTGTCGCCGTCCAGGGCGTAGACAAACGTACCGTTGGTGCCGAACTGAATCGCTGCCGAAGGTGCGAGCACCACGTCTTTGAGGGTGTCGGCCAGCAGGTGGACGTTGACGAACTGGTTCGGGAACAGCGCTTGGTCGCGGTTCTCGTAGCGTGCCTTGAATTTCAGGGTGCCGGTGGCGACGTCGATCTGGTTATCCAGGCTCTGCAAGACGCCGGTGGCCTGCAACTTGGTGTCGCCGCGGTCCCAGGCTTCGGCGGGCAGTTTGGCGCCGGAGCGATAACGGGCCAGCACGGTTTCCAGGCTGTTTTCCGGCAAGGTGAAGGCGACGCTGATCGGTTGGGTCTGGGTGATGATCACCAGTGCGGTGGTGTCGTTGGCGGCCACCAGGTTGCCGACATCCAGCTGACGCAAGCCCACACGCCCGGCAATGGGGGCGCGGATCTTGGTGAATTCCAGGTTGAGCTTGGCGTCGTTGACCGCCGCCTGATTGGTTTTGACCGTGCCCTGATACTGGCCCACCAGCGCTTCGGCGGTGTCCAGGGTCTGCTTGGCGATACTGTCTTCGCGATACAGGCCGCGATAGCGCTCCACATCGACCAGGGCGTTTTTCAGTTGTGCCTGGTTCTGCAGCAACGTGCCTTCGGCCTGAAGCAAGGCGTTCTGGTAAGGACGCGGGTCGATTTCAGCCAGCAGATCGCCCGCCTTGACCATCTGTCCTTCCTCGAATGAGATCTTCATCAGCTCACCACCGACGCGGCTGCGCACATTGATGGTGTTCAGCGCCGTCACGGTGCCCAGCGCCTTGTAGTACAGCGGGAAGTCACCCTTGACCGCAGGCGCGACACGCACTGGAACGGGCCCGGTCGCCCCGCCGAAACCCGGACGCATCCCCCCCGACCTTCCGGTATGCCCGGCAACGGCCTTTTGCCCTGCGCCCTCTTTTTGGACAGTGCCGGCGGGCCAGAATTTCCAGCACAGGCCAGCGATGACCAACAGGACAAGCAGGCCAAACAGCCAGCGACGGGGACTACGGGAAACGGAGGATTGCATGGAATGATCAACCATTGGGCGCGTGGGCTTCTTCTACAGGAGGCTGAACGATAAGCACTGGCGGGTATTAAGCAAAGCGGCTTTACCGGCAATTTACCTTCGGCTTACGTAACAGGAGATTTATCTAAGACACTGAAGCACAAATGAAAACGGCCTGGACAGTGCCAGGCCGTTAACAAATGTAAAAGCTGCTTACTTCAGAACAGCGAGCGCTGCTTCGTAATTCGGCTCTTGAGCGATTTCGCTGACCAGTTCGCTGTGCAGAACGTTGTCGTTTTCGTCCAGAACCACGACGGCACGGGCCGTCAGGCCTTTGAGCGGGCCGTCAGCGATGGCAACGCCGTAGTTCTCGATGAACTCGGCACCGCGCAGGGTCGACAGGTTCTGTACGTTTTCCAGGCCTTCGGCGCCGCAGAAGCGAGCTTGAGCGAACGGCAGGTCAGCGGAGATGCACAGCACGACAGTGTTGGCGACATCGTTGGCCTGGGCGTTGAACTTGCGAACCGAAGTGGCGCAGGTCGGGGTATCGACGCTTGGGAAGATGTTCAGCACTTTGCGCTTGCCGGCGAAGCTCGCCAGGGTCACGTCGGACAGATTGCCGGCAACCAGGGAAAAGGCTGGCGCCTTGGAACCGGCTTGTGGCAGTTGGCCGTTGACTTGAACCGGGGAGCCTTTAAGAGTGACTTGAGCCATGAACGGAGTCCTTCTGAACGTTGTTGTAGAGAATTTTGAAGAGGCCGAAGTTAACCACGAAATGGCCCGACGACCTATGCCCAGATACAAATTGTGAAGTGTCGCCCCCTAAATTGGATACAACTCTAACAATCAACACAAACCTGTGGGAGCGAGCTTGCTCCGGGCGGCGTTCCGACGATAGCGGACTAACATTCAAAATGGGTGTCGACTGG
>NZ_JALBYU010000025.1 GCF_029963765.1 Pseudomonas sp. UYIF39 | reverse complement strand
CGATCTGGCGAGCATTCTCGCCTAAATGGGTGTCCGGTTTCATTAGACCACTACAATGCCTATCTCAGCATGTTGTCCCGCGAACAGAGCGGTCAGAAAGTCGTTAAGACTGAGGAGAATCGCATCCTGCGTGAGGGAGTCTTAGCCGGTAGGACTAAAGGGTCTGTTGAGTTTCGGATGCAAAACATCTCTACCGTGCTGGTCGAACTGGGCCGAGCTCGTATTGAGGGATACAAACCCGCCAAGAATGTCGGGGCCAATGTTGCGCGCAGCATTCGTGAAGCGCTGAACGCGCCAAGCACTTTGACGCCCGAGGATTTTGCCCCGACGGCAGACGAGGCAACGCTGGAGCAGCGAGCGGCCAAACTTGAGCGGCAACCGCTTAAAGATGAGCCGAAGGGGATTGAGCGACCAGAGCAAACACAGTCGAGCGGAAAGTCTTATGTTCGCGATCCTGAAGTGAGAGCGTGGGTTCGCCAGCAGGCTGAAGGCAAATGCGAAGGCTGTGGCGAGCCGGCTCCATTTGAAAAGGATGGCAGGCCGTTTCTTGAGGTTCATCACGTTAAGCATTTGGCGCAGGAAGGCTCGGATCGCACGAGCAATGCTGTGGCGCTTTGCCCGAACTGTCATCGTCGTTGTCACCATTCCAGCGATAGGGGCGAGTTCACCTCCTCGCTTTATAAGAAGGTGAAACGGTTAAAAACCGAATAATCGCGCTGAATGAAATCTGTGGCGAGGGGGTTTACCCCCGTTCGGCTGCAGAGCAGTCGCCAAGCGAACAAGCTCATTATTCCTGGCATACCGCGCCTGCTGGTTTTGGGGCCGCTTCGCGACCCAACGGGGATAAATCCCCTCACCACAAATGGGGCGCCAGGCTTGGTTAATGCGTTGATGCCGGGATTCGCGAGCAGGCTCGCTCCCACAGGTTTGGTGGTTGCCGCCCATTTTGCTCTGTGTTGAAAACAGTAAGTGCAACCCGCCCCACCTCCCGCTATTAATACCCTTCCCCACTCAAGGACCCGAGCCCGCCATGAAATTCGACCTCGCCTACTGCCTCAGTCTCGACGACAAGTTGTCGATCTATGACGTGCGCGATTTGAATTTCGACGAAACCATGGAATTCGATTCCGCCAAGGAGCATTTCCAATGCCCCAACGATGCCTGCCGTTTGGCGTTCGATGCGGCGAATGTGTTGACGACGTTTAATGCCAAAAACGTGAATTACGTTCGCACCCCGCACTTCAAGAACACGCCCAGCACCCGGCATGTTGCGGATTGTCCTTATGTCAGTCTCAAGGCGTCGCCGTCAGGCCTGGACGCGGACGGTGCGGAAACGGATGACAGTCGTGAGGAGCATTTCCCGTCGGAGTTGTTGCTGACGCGACGTGAGTATGTGCGTAAGCCGTCGAACCCGGCGGTGGCGGCTGACGTGATGCGTGATGATCCGAAACCTTCTTCAGCGGCCAGTGACGTCGAACACCCGAGCCGCGAGTCGGCACCGGACAAGACCAGTGTCTTCGCTCACCCGGTGGAGTGTTTTGTGTCGAACTTCGAGGACAAGGAGTTGCTCAAGCGCATGCCGCTGAAGATTGGCGAGCACACGGCGCCTTATGGGTCGTTCTTCAAGAAGATCGAGTATCTGCAGGACAACAAGGGGCTGATTTACTGGGGCAAGATCAAGGAGATCAAGGATTACACGCAGAGCTTTCGTATCGACTTCGAACAGAAGGTCTGGTTCAAGCAACCGGACGAGGCGAAGAAGAAGCCTTATTCAGTCAATGTTTACTTGAGCAAGAAGCTGATCGACAGCTACCGCAAGCACAAAGCGTTTCTGGAAGAGATCAAGCACGCCAGTGAGAGCAGGAAAGAGTTGTACTGCTTCTTTTATGGCGTGACGCCGGAGTTGAAGCAGGTGCCGAGCAAGAAAAATCCCGAAGAAACGTTCGGGGTGTTCAGTGCCAATATTGAGAACCTGGATCATTTCATCATTCGTGAGGCGCCAGGGTTGGCGAGTCAATAGTCATTGGCTCACCCTGCTGGACGTCATTCTGAGTAAAACCCTGTTTATAAGGTGGTCTTTGTAAGCTTATGGAGCATGATGGGCCGTAGTGCTTTCCCTGATGTCCAACGCCGATGAGTGCCCTATCTTGTGTCAGTGATTCCCCTACTGGTTTGTGACGACTCCAACATGGCCCGTAAGCAGGTGTTACGGGCGCTGCCGGCGGACTGGCCGGTTTCGGTTACCGAGGCAGGTAATGGTCACGAGGCAATGGAGGCCATACGCCGGGGTTTGGGGCAGGTGGTGCTGCTCGACCTGACCATGCCGGAGATGGATGGTTATCAGGTATTGAGCGCCTTGCGTGCCGAAGGATTGAAGGCGCAAGTCATCGTGATCTCCGGTGACATTCAGGAAGAAGCGGTGCGCCGCGTGCGTGAGCTGGGCGCGTTGGCATTCCTGAAAAAGCCTTTCGACGAACACGAGCTGCGCCAGACACTCAGTCAGCTGGGGCTACTGACGGAACACGGCCAGGCGTCGCTGGGGAGTCGTCCGGCTGCGAACACGGTCATCAGTTTTCACGATGTGTTCCGCGAAACGATCAACGTTGCCATGGGCGGGGCGGCGGCCCTGATAGCCCAGGTGTTGGGAGTCTTTGTGCAGTTGCCGGTACCGAACGTGAACATCCTCGAAGTCGGCGAATTGCACATGGCCCTGACCGATGCCAGTAGCAGCAAGCAACTCACGGCCATCTGCCAGGGTTTCATCGGCAGTGGCATCGCCGGCGAAGCCCTGCTGATATTTCACGACTCGGAAATCGCCGACATCGCGCAATTGATGCAGCGTCAGAGCAGCGATTATTCGGACCTGGAAATGCTGCTGGACCTCTCCAGCGTTCTGATCGGTGCATGCCTGTGCAGCATTGCCGAACAGATCGACGTGGTGTTTTCTCAAGGCCATCCGCAGATCCTCGGCCAGCACGCGGCCATCGATGAGCTGATCCGGGTCAACCAAAAACGCTGGAAAAAGACCCTGGCGGTGGAAATCAGCTACAGCCTGGAAGGGCATGATATTCGTTTCGACCTATTGTTGCTGTTCACGGAAGACTCCATCGAGCGGTTGACCCACAAACTCGCCTACTTGATGAACTGAGCCATGAACGTGCCTATCGATCTGAACGAGTTTCACTGGTTGCTGGCAATCGTCCAGAGCATCGACGTCGGTGTGGTGGTGCTCGACCGCGACTACCGCGTGCAGGTCTGGAACACCTTTATGGAGAACCGCTCCGGGGTGCAGCCCAAGGATTCCCACAATCAGAATTTTTTCAGTCTGTTTCCCGAAATCGACCGCCAATGGTTCAGCCGCAAGGTGGAAAGCGTCGCGACCCTGGGCACGCCAGCGTTCACTGTCTGGGAGCAGCGCCCGTATCTGGTGCGGTTCAAGAACTACCAGCCGATCACCGGTCAGGAAGAGTTCATGTACCAGAACACCACGCTGTTACCGCTGCGCTCCACCGACGGCAAAATCAACCATATCTGCCTAGTGATCTATGACGTCACCGACGTCGCCACCAACCGGCATCAGCTCCAGGCCGCCAATGCGCAATTGCAGCATCTCTCCAGCACCGATCGGCTGACGGGCCTGTACAACCGCGGTCATTGGGAAGAAAGCCTGAAAGCCGCCTATGCCCGCCACCAGCGTTATGGCAATGCCACCAGCCTGGTGATGTTGGATATCGATCACTTCAAGCGGGTCAACGACACCTATGGTCACCAGGCGGGCGACAAGGTCATCGAGGAAGTCGCCAGGCTGATCCACGAGCATGTGCGCGAAACCGATGTGGCGGGGCGTTATGGCGGTGAAGAGTTCGGCGTGGTGCTTTCGGACACCGACAAGGCTGGTGCACGGGTTTTCGCCGAGCGTCTGCGTAAGGCAGTCGAAGGGCTGGAAGTGCTGCACAACGATCAGAGCATCCGCTTCACCATCAGCCTGGGGGTGGCCGACCTGAGCCAGCCCTCGACCAATTACGCCGACCTGATCGCCTGGGCGGACCACGCGCTGTTTGCGTCGAAGAAGGCCGGGCGCAATCGGGTGACGGTGTATGAGTAGATAACCTCCTCAAATAAAAATAGCGTGATCGGTCCAACGCTCCTGCCTGAGCGAAAAAATAGAACCGATCAAAAAATGAGTTTGATCCGGACTCAAAACAACTGTACAAAAACACAGTATTTTTTGAATCAGCACTCTTGAGCCCGGAGAACACCATGGCCTCTCATGCGATGAAAATCACCCTGGAACGTATCGCCCTTTTCCAATTCACCCCCGCGCATAGCGTTCAGGCCCGAGCGATGCTGGGTTGGAGTGTGGAGGAACTGTCTCGGGAATCCGGGGTTTCGGTGGACGCTATTCAGCGATTTGAGGATGAACGCGATGTGCTGGATGTTACGCGGCTGGCGTTGGCTTATCGGTTTGAATCGGAGGGGTTGGTGTTCTTCCCGGGGTTCGCGCCGGGGCGAGGGATGAATGTGAAAGGGTCGACGCCTGATCCGGTTGGGCGGGCGGATTATGCGATGGTTGAGTGAGGTGTCGGCCCGGGCCGCTTGCAGGTAAGCAGCCCGGCTTCACAACGTTATGCGTTCTGCGGCTCCCCCTGATCGCCAACGTTTTCCATCTCCGACCACCAGGCTCCACCCCGCTGCGGATGCATCACATTGAACGCCTGACCCATCTGCGGCGTGGTGATCGAAACATTCCGCTCCCAGGCCAACGCCAGAATGCGGTCGAAAGGTTCGAACCAGGCGTGCATCGACAAATCGAACGTGCCGTTGTGAATCGGAAATAACCAGCGGCCTTTCAGGTCGATGTGCGCTTGCAGGGTTTGCTCCGGCTGCATGTGCACATGCGGCCACTCGACGTTGTAGGCTCCGGTTTCCATGAGCGTCAGGTCGAATGGGCCGTACTGTTCGCCGATGCGTTTGAAGCCATCGAAGTAACCGCTGTCGCCGCTGAAGAAGATTCGCGTGTCACCGTCGATCATCACCCACGAGGCCCAAAGCGTGCTGTTGCCATCGAACAGACCTCGACCAGAAAAATGCTGCGAAGGTGTGGCGACGAACTGAATACCGTCGACCTCAGTGCCTTGCCACCAGTCCAGTTGTCGGACTTTGCTGGCGTCGATGCCCCACTTGATCAGGGTGTCGCCCACGCCCAGCGGTGTGAGGAAGTACTTGGCCTTATCCGCCAGTTTGAGCACCGCTTGATAATCGAGGTGGTCGTAGTGATCGTGGGACAGGATCACCGCTTCGATCGGCGGCAGCTCTTCGAGGCTGATCGGCGGCTGGTGAAAACGCTTGGGGCCGGCCCATTGCACCGGTGAGGCGCGTTCGGCGAAGACCGGATCGGTGATCCAGAATTTGCCCCGCAGCTTCAGCAGTACGGTGGAATGACCGAGACGATAAACGCTGTGATCAGGGGCGGCGATCAACGCTGCCTGAGTCAGGGTTTGCACCGGGACAGGCGCCGTCGGACGGGTATCGCGCGGTTTGTGGAAGATCATGTTCCACACGATGCGCAGGGTTTTGCGGAAGCCTTCGCGCTTTACCTGCGCATGGTTTCGAAAGAGCCCTTCTACCTGACGGGAAGCTTCAGGCGTAGAGGCGTTATCCGATGGGGAAGTTGATGTGGCCATGACTGAATGACTCCAGGAAAACCGCACAATTTGCGATTTCGTTTGGGACGATAAATGGCCAAGGCACGCACGCATCAGCCGGAGATTCTATTCTTCACCGCACAGGATTAACAAAACATTACACTGCACAGTGTAGTTTCTAGGTTGCATCAAAGCCGATCACAAGTAAACTGCCGAGTGTAATTCTCACCACTTCCTGCCGAAGCGTACTTATGACAGCTCCACAGCGACTCACCGACCGAAAACGCGAAGCCATTATTCAGGCGGCGATTGCCGAATTCCGTGCCAACGGTTTCGACATCACCAGCATGGACAAGATCGCTGCTACCGCCGGTGTGTCGAAGCGCACGGTGTACAACCATTTCCCCAGCAAGGAAGAGTTGTTCGCCGAAATCCTCAATCAATTGTGGGCGCGGGTGACGGCCGAGCAGGAAACGCCCTACCACCCCGACCTGCCGCTGCGCGACCAGATGCGCCAGATGCTGATGGCGAAATTGCAGATGCTGGGCGATGACAATTTTCTCGACCTGGCTCGTGTGGCCATCGCCGCCACCATCCATTCCCCGGAGCGCGCCCAGAATATGGTCGCGCGAATGGGTGAGCGCGAAGAAGGCCTGACCGTGTGGATCCGCGCCGCTCAGGCCGATGGCCGTTTAAAACCGGTCGACCCCGAATTCGCTGCGCAACAGATTCAGGGAATGCTCAAATCCTTTGCATTCTGGCCACAGATTTCCATGGGCCTGCCCGGCCTGGCAGCCGAGAGGCAGACCACGGTGGTGGAGTCGGCGCTGGACATGTTTCTGGCCTGCTATCAGCTCTAAATCGAGTTGCAATAAATGACAATGTCCGCTGCTTCAGCTGTAATCGGTAACGCCGAAAAAAACTCCGCAATGTGTTTCAGAATGAAACTGGCGCTGGGGCTATAGTGAACCTCAGTCCCAGCGCCATAGCAGAGAGCACCATGACCACCAATACGTCTGACACAAAACACGCCCTCCCGGTCGACCACCTGCGCTTTCATCGCCCCCACGCACACCTGGCGCCCACCTTCGGCAACGACAAGTTCGCCCTGCGCGCCGAGGCCTTTGCGCGGTTCTTCGGCACGCCGACCTTTCTGGGCGCGCAGACGCTGATCGTGGTGGTATGGATTTGCCTCAATTTGTTCGGCGTGGCCCACTTCGATCTCTACCCGTTCATCCTGCTCAACCTCGCCTTCAGCCTGCAAGCGGCTTATGCCGCGCCGCTGATCCTGTTGGCCCAGACCCGCCAGGCAGCACGCGACAAAGCCCAGTCTGAAGCCGATGCGCTGCACCGCGAAACCCTGGCCGTCGCCAACAGTGAACGTCAGGCGCAAGCGGCGCAGAACACCGCGCAACTGCTTGAACTGCTCCAGCAAAACACCCGGCTCACCGAAATGACCAAGTCCCTCACCGAACGCATCGAAGGCCTGACCTCGGAAATGCATCAGCATTTCGTGCGCAAGGATCCGCCGAAGGTTTAGCGCTCGGTCAAGGCAATCGAAGCGCCCGCCCCAACTCATCGAATAACGTCACCACCGAGCGCAAGGCACGGCAGTCCGGGCGGGTCAGCAACCAGAGCGCTGTGTCGTAACCGCGTAACGGCTCGCTCAACGGTTGCAGCCCCTCACCGATGAGGAAGTCCGGCAAGGCCGCGACACCGAGCCCGGCCCGTACCAGTTCAGTCACCGACAACATGCTGTTGCAGCGATAACCCGGTGTGACGCCGGGCAACTGCTGACGGCGCCACGCGACAGTGGGGTGATCGGGGAGGAAGTCGTCCGGGGCGATCCAGGTCAGCGAGGCCAGGTCTTCGGAATCGACCGATTTCAGATACGCCTCACTGGCATAGACTCGATACGACACCTCAGCCAATCGCCGGCCAACCAAGTGCTCGGGCGGTGTGCGGGTCAGGCGCAAGGCGATGTCCGCATCCCGGCGGCTGAGGTTGGCGAAGTCGTTGGAGGTACTCAACTCGATGGTCAGCGCCGGGTAGCCGGGCATGAACTTCGCCAACGCCGGCAGCAGCAAGCCTTGCAACACCGAATCGGTGCAGGTCAGGCGCACCGTGCCGCTGATGACTTCACCGCCCTGCTCCACGCCAATGCGCGCCGCCTCCAGCGCCTGTTCGGCCCGCTCAGCCTGCTCGGCCAGGGTTTGCGCCAAGGTGGTGGGCAAGTAGCCGGCGCGGCTTTTTTCGAACAGTTGCTGGCCCAGCGCAGCTTCCAGTCGGCGCACGGCGCGAAATACGGTCGAGACGTCGACCTTCAACAGCGCCGACGCCCGGACCAGAGAGCCGCCGCGCACCAGCGCGAGGATCAGGGACAGGTCGGGGTAATCCAGTCGATAGTGCATCGGTGCATTGATCAATTGGGATAACGCCAATATTGAGTGCGTGAACGCCAATCTATAGTGGGTGCCAGGAATCAACAAGCGTGGAGCGCACTCATGGAAACCCGCCCAATCCGCATCGCCCTGATCGGCGATTACGATCCGCACGTCACTGCTCACCAAGCCATCCCCATCGCCCTCGCCCTCGGCATGGCCGCTGAACATGCGAACACAGACGTGCAGTTCCAATGGTTGGCCACCGACCGCATCAGCACCGATGCGCCATTGGCTGATTTCGACGGTTTCTGGTGCGTGCCCGCCAGCCCTTACCGCGATAGGGACGGTGCGTTGCGGGCGATTCGTTTTGCCCGTCAACAGCAGCGACCGTTCCTTGGTACCTGCGGCGGTTTTCAACACGCCGTACTCGAATACGCCCGAAATGTTCTGGGCTGGGACGATGCCGAACACGGTGAAACATCGCCGGATGCGACGCGAGCGCTGCTCACGCCACTGACCTGTTCGCTGGTGGAGGCCGTCGACAGCATTCATCTGGTTGAAGGCTCGTTGATCGCCCAGGCGTACGAAAGCGCTGAGATTGTCGAAGGCTATCGCTGCCGCTACGGCGTTAATCCAGCGTTCGAACGTGAGTTATTGACCCAACAGCTGTGCGCCGTTGGACACGATGCTTCGGGCGACTTGCGGGCGGTGGAATTGCGCGGGCATCCGTTCTTCGTCGCGACGCTGTTCCAACCTGAACGCGCAGCACTCAAGGGCAAGCTCCCGCCGCTGGTCCGTGCGTTGATCGCCGCCTGCAAGAGGCACAAGTCATGATCGCCCAGACGCCGCCAGCGCCTTACTACTCAGTGATTTTCACCTCCCTGCGCACCGACGGTGATCACGGTTACGAGCAGGCCGCCACGCGCATGGTCGAACTGGCCCGTGAGCAACCCGGTTTCATGGGTGTGGAATCGGCTCGGGGTGAAAACGGGCTCGGGATTACGGTGTCCTACTGGGCCAGCGAAGCGGCGATCCTGGCGTGGAAACATCATCCCGAGCACAGTGAAATTCGCGAGCGCGGGCGGTCGACCTGGTATTCGTCTTGTCATACGCGGGTGTGCAAGGTTGAGCGGGCGTATGCGTTCGAGCAGTGAGTGCTTGTGGTGCTCTTAAGGCCGCTATCGCGAGCAAGCTCGCTCCCACATGGGTCTTGTGATCGACACATAATCCATGTGGGAGCGAGCTTGCTCGCGATAGAGCCCGCACAGTCACCGCAAAACTCAGCTCTGCACGAGACTGCGAACCGCAAAAATCTGCGGCACGTCCCGCCGATTCATATACACCCGCAACGGCTCGGTGATGTTGATCCGGTCATCGATGTTCTGATCCAGCAACAACTGAATCAACTCACGCTTGAGCGTCATGGCCTGCGCGGAACCTGGGGCCCAGACGAATTCGCTGGTGGGAATAATGCCGTCGTCAGCCACGTCCATGCCGAAAGAGTCTTCGCTGAAACGAACAATGTACTGGCCGGTCTTGCGATTGAGGCCGACGAAGCCTTTGAGTTGGTCGGCGGCCTGGCAGATGAGCTCGGAAGTGATGCGCATGATAAACCTCACAGAAGGTCGCGAAGGACCGGTGATCGATGGTTTACACGCAGGGCAAGCGGATGGGCGTTCCCTCTGCCGGGGTAACTGCCGGGGCCAAGAGTACTGCAAAGAAGCGCACAAAAGCGCTGAAAAAATCTGCTTTAAACACGTTTATGTCGGTCTGACGATAGCGCAAGCGGCGCTCAGTTGTTAAAAGATACGTCTTTGAAAATCTGCGAAAGGACCTCGACCATGCCTGTTACCTTCACCAAGAGCGCCCTGTTGCTGAGTCTTATGCTGGGCCTCGGCCAGGCACAGGCCGCCAGCGAGCCAAGCCCCACCGCACTGGCCACCCGCATGGGCATTCCGCATCCGGCCGTGATCGCCCACCGTGGCGCGTCGTTCGATGCACCGGAATCCACCGCCGCCGCCTACAAACTGGCCCGCGATCTGGGGGTCGATTACCTGGAAATGGACCTGCAACGCAGCAAGGATGGCGTGCTCTTTGCTCTGCACGACAACAACCTGCAACGCACCACCGACGTCGCCAGCAAATTCCCTGAACGCAAGGACCGCCCGGCCAACGAGTTCACCCTCGCCGAGCTGAAAACCCTCGATGCCGGCAGCTGGTTCAACACCGCCTACCCGGATCGCGCACGTCCTGCGTACGTCGGTCTGAAAATTCTGACGCTGGACGAAATCATCGATATCGCCCAGGGCAATCCGCTGCACAAGCCTGGCCTGTACATCGAAACCAAAGAACCGAAGCAGTTTCCCGGGATCGAGCGCGACCTCAAGGAAAAACTCCAGGACCGCGGTTGGTTGAGCCCGGCGGGTTCGAAATTGGCGAAGAGCGATCTGGCGGTTGGCCAGGGCAAAGGTAAAGTCGTGCTGCAAACCTTCGAGAGGAGCAGCCTCGAACTGCTCGAGAAGGAAATGCCGAAAGTGCCGAAAATCCTCCTGCTGTGGGTCGGTGAAGGCAGTATCGAGCCGAAATCCAAGGTGACGTTTGCCGAGTCCGGCAACAAGGACAAAGCCACTTACTACGCCAAACAGCAACCGAAGGACAAAGCCGAATTTCAGCAATGGGTCGAGTACGCCAAAGCCCAGGGCGCGATCGGCACCGGCCCTTCTGCCGCGCTGACCAAAGGTGGTGATCAGAGTTACTCGGACCTGGTGCAACCCTGGATGAACCAGTACACCCACGATCAGGGCTTGCTGGTGCACGTTTACACCATCGACGATGCCGTGGATTACCAGAAAGTCATGGACGCCGGCGTCGACGGCATCTTCACCAACCGCGCCAGCGAACTGCTGAAGTTCTATAAGCGTCCGGCCGCTGCGAGCGTTGCGCAATTGCTGCAGAACAACGGTTATTGATGAACGTGGGAATTAAGGGTGGATTAAGTTGCACCGGTTAACTTGATCCCACTTAAACGAATCGCCCAAGGAAAGAACTTCATGAAAACCCTGACTGCCCTGTTCACTGCCGCTGCCCTGACTCTCACCGCTGGCTTGGCCCAAGCTGATGTTCGCGTCGACCAGATCCCTGAGCTGGTCAAAAGCGGCAAGATCAAGCCACTGGAAGAAATGAACCAGGCTGCATTGAAATTGCACCCGGGTGCGACGATCACCGACACAGACTTGGACAACCACTTCAATAACTATGAGTACGAAGTGGAACTGAAAACCGTTGACGGCAAAGAATTTGACGTGGACTTCGATGCCACCACCGGCAAAGTACTGAGCAACAAGCAAGACACCTGAAGCACAAACAACAAGCCGCGCGATCTTCGGATCGTGCGGCTTTTTTGCATGTCCGATTCAGACAATCAAGTCAGGAAGGACATGCCTTCCAACACCGACTTAAGCAGTCGTACTGACCAAAGAACCGGAAGTACTGCCACCTTCATCCTGCAACGCCTGCAACAACGCCGCCGTTGCCGTCTGCAACGAGCCCGAAGTCGTCGCGATCTGCGACTGAGCCGCCGCGACATCCGCCGCTTTGGCTTCGGCGCTTTCCTGCCTGGCCTGGGCCGCTTGCAGTTGCTGCTGTTGTTCCTGCAATTGCTTTTGCAGCTCGGCGATCTGCTTGCGCAGCTCTTTCACCGTATCGGACTCTTCGCTGCTGCTGGAACTGCTGTCGCTCGCCGCGGGGGCGCCGCCGGCGGATACCTTGGTGGTGTCGCTGGACGCCTCGGCACTTGCCGTGACTGAGGTGTCTTCGGTGCTGTCGCTGACGGCAGTCTTGTTCGAAGCAGTCGAGGCCGTCGGCGTGATCGAAACGGAAGTGATGCTGACCATGGCGGTTTTCCATTGGGATTTGGGATTACCGTGGTCATCGACATCGACACTGCGGACTTGAGATCGACTGTGTACCGACTCGGTAAGCAAACCGGTACAGGGTCATTGCGTTACGCGCTTAAACGCGCCGTCACTTCATTCAACTGCCCCGACAACCCGTGCAGGTTGTGACTGGCCGCTTCGGTGCGCTGCACGTTGTCCAGATTGGTGCTGGCGATGCTGGTGATTTCGGTGAGGTTGCGCGAGATGTCTTCGGCCACCGACGTCTGCTCTTCCGCGGCGGTGGCGATCTGACGGTTCATGTCGCGGATGGCTTCCACGGCAAGGGTGATGCGCTCCAGCATGGCGCCGGCCTGAGTCACTTGCTCGACACTTTCCTCACTGCGCGACTGACCGCTTTCAATCGCCTGAGCGGCGTCCACCGCGCCGGTTTGCACCGTTTGAATGATCTGGTTGATCTCGATGATCGACGCCGCCGTGCGCTGGGCCAGGCTGCGGACTTCATCGGCCACCACCGCAAAACCACGCCCGGCTTCACCGGCACGGGCCGCTTCAATGGCGGCGTTGAGCGCCAGCAGGTTGGTTTGTTCGGCGATGCCGCGAATCACTTCCAGCACCTTGCCGATGCGCCCGCTGTCGGTTTCCAGACGACGGATGACCGTGGCGGTATTGGCAATTTCACCGCGCATTTGGGTGATGGTGTGGATGGTGCCCTGCATGACCTTTTCGCCCTGCTGGGCGGACTGGTCGGCATCGTCGGCGGCACGTGCCGCATCGGCTGCGTGACGTGCGACTTCTTGCGCGGTGGCGGACATTTCGTTCATCGCCGTGGCCACCTGATCGGTGCGGTTGAACTGCTCGTTAGTGCCGCTGGCCATAAGGCTGGCGATGGAATTCAGCTCGCCGCTGGCGCTGTCCAGATCCTGGGCGCTGCGCTGCAAACGGTTGAAGGTTTCGGCGAGGAAATCGCGCAGGGTGTTGGCGGCCATCGCCAGTTTGCCCAACTCGTCCTGACGGGTGCTGGCCACGCGTTCGGCGAAACGACCCTGGCTGAGTTGCGCCACGTACTCGATCAGTTTGCGAATCGGTTCGACCAGGTTGCGGTTAACCAGCCACAGGCTCAGCAGCCCGATCAACAGACCCGAGGCGAGCATCACTATGATCCCCAGCAACACGGTGCGGTCGGCGTCGGCGCTGATCAGCTTTGATTGCTCGGCACCCTGCTTGCGCAATTCGCTGACCAACTCGCTCATCTGATCGCTGGTTGCGCGGTCCACACCTTTGACTGCCGTGTCGCCAGCCGTTGGGTCGGCACCTGCCGCCACGTAGGCGTCACGGCCCTTCTGATAAGCCGCACCCAACAGACGATGTTCGTCCCGCAGGCGTTCGATGCGAGTCTTGAGTGACGGCTCGATACCCTTCTGCCCGGCCAGTTCACCGAGGATGCCCTGCACATCGCGCTGACGGTCTTCGAATTGCTTCCAGTATTTGTCCAAATCCGCCGGCTGCTTGCCGCGCAGCAGGACGTTTTTCCACTCCTGAACCTGAACCTTGAATTGCAGGTTGGCTTCATCGATCAATTGCGAGGTGTGCAGCGGCCCTTCGATCAGACTCGCGTAGTTCTGAACACCGTTGGACAGAAAATGAAAGCAGGCCAGGGCGATCAACAGCATCGCGAACAGACTGCCACTCAGCAGGGCGAGGATTTGTGCTCTCAGGGATTTTTGCAGCATCGAGTGATACTCACGACAAGGATGAAACACGCCGCGATCCGGCGTGAAAGGTGTCCGGACATCCCTGTCTGAAACTTGGCTAGGCGAAGCCCCGCAAATTGACTTAAGCGAGATCGGCGGGCCAGAGCGGTTCTTGAATCAATTCCGACCGTCGGTAGCGCCACTATTTAGCCACCGCCGATGTCACAAAACCGTCAAACCCCCTTGCGATGATGCGGCTCAAGTGAACCTGTGAAACCCGCGACAGGCGCCTCCTCACAGCGAGACCTCATGAACCACAGCATCGACCAAAGTCATCGCGACACGGACCTGTTCGGTCTGCTGTACGGTTTCAGTTTCCGCCCCGGTGAGCGCGGCCGGGAGCTCGATTCCGCCAAGGCGTTGCAGTGCCTGCAACAACCTGGCGACAACGACGAATTTCTCTGGCTGCACCTGAATCTGGCCCACGCCGCATGCGAACGCTGGATGAAAAGCCATCTGGAATTGCCCGACGAATTTTTCGAAGCGCTGCACGAGGGCTCCCGTTCGACGCGCATCGAGCATGTGGATTCGGCGTTGCTGGCGGTGGTCAACGACGTGGTGTTCAACCTCAGCAGCATGGTCTCCTCGGATGTCTCGACGCTGTGGGTCTGCGCCCGCAGTCGGCTGATCGTCAGCGCGCGACTGCAACCGCTGCATTCGGTGGACAAGTTGCGTTCGTCGGTGAAGGCCGGTGAGTGCTTTCGTTCGCCGCTGGAATTGCTGGTGCATCTGCTGCGCGATCAGGGCGAAGTGCTGACCCAGATCGTGCGCAAGACCAGCCTCAGTGTCGATCAGATCGAAGATCAGTTGCTGTCCTCGCGGCTGTCGACCAACCGGGCTGAGCTGGGTGCAAACCGACGGGTGCTGGTGCGCCTGCAACGCTTGTTGGCGCTGGAACCGGGCTCGTTGCTGCGCCTGCTCAATCGCCCGCCGCAGTGGTTGCAGAAGGAAGACGTCAAGGAGCTGCGCAAGTCCACCGAGGAGTTCGCGCTGATCATTAACGACCTCACGGCGCTGGGCGAACGGATCAAGCTGTTGCAGGAAGAAATCGCCGCCAACCTCAACGAACAGAGCAACCGCACATTGTTCACCCTGACCGTGGTCACGGTCCTGGCGTTGCCGATCAACATCATCGCCGGGTTCTTTGGCATGAACGTCGGAGGGGTGCCGCTTTCCGGCGACCCGCAAGGGTTCTGGATTCTGGTGGCGTTGGTCGCGACGTTTACCGTGATCGCCGGGCGTTGGGCGTTTCGTAAGCGCCAGGATTACTAATCTCGGAACGCCGTCGATTCACTGTGGCGAGGGGGCTTGTCGGAACGCCGCACCGCCCCGTCCGGCTGCGCAGCAGTCGTAAACCTGCAAACACGATGTAACTGAAAGAATGCTGGGGGCCGCTTCGCGACCCAACGGGGGCAAGCCCCCTCGCCACAGGTACTGCATTCGGATCAACGGCCCGGGAAAACCCAAAACACTGACCCAACGCTGCCTCCCTGTCACATTCAGCAACGATCATGGGCGACACCCCTTCTCCCCTCAGGATTGTCCGTCATGGCTACTCCTTCCTTCACCGCCGCCCAGGCGCCCACCAGTAGCACCAAATCGCAACTCGATCAAAAGCCCGGCCTGCTGACCATCGTGATTTTCTTCGCGGTGCTGGGCAGCGGGCTGTTGTTCACCGCCTACAGCCTGATGCACGACATGAACGAACTCGGCACCGTGGTGACCACCTGGACGCCGTTTCTGCTGTTAGGCGTGGCGCTGCTGATTGCCCTCGGTTTTGAATTCGTCAACGGTTTCCACGACACCGCCAACGCCGTGGCCACGGTGATTTACACCAATTCCTTGCCGCCGAATTTCGCGGTGGCCTGGTCCGGGTTCTTCAACTTCCTCGGGGTGCTGCTGTCCAGCGGCGCGGTAGCGTTCGGCATCATCGCCCTGCTGCCGGTGGAGCTGATTCTGCAAGTCGGTTCCTCGGCCGGTTTCGCGATGATCTTCGCCCTGTTGATCGCCGCGATCCTTTGGAACCTCGGCACGTGGTGGCTGGGCTTGCCGGCGTCTTCGTCGCACACCCTGATTGGCTCGATCATCGGTGTCGGCGTGGCCAATGCCCTGATGCACGGTCGCGACGGCACCAGCGGTGTGGACTGGGCGCAGGCAACCAAAGTCGGTTACGCGCTGTTGCTGTCGCCGCTGATCGGCTTCGTGTTTGCCGCGCTGTTGCTGTTGGCCTTGCGTGCTTTCGTCAAGAATCGTGCGCTGTACAAAGCACCGAAGGGCGACACTCCGCCGCCGTGGTGGATTCGCGGCCTGTTGATCCTGACTTGCACCGGCGTGTCCTTCGCCCACGGTTCCAACGACGGCCAGAAAGGCATGGGCCTGATCATGCTGATTCTGGTCGGCACGCTGCCGATGGCTTACGCGCTGAACCGCACCATGCCGGCGGACCAGGCGCTGCAGTTTGCCGCCGTGGCCGAAGTCACCCAGCAAGCGCTGGTCAAAAGTGCGCCGCTGCCGGCGCCCGCCGATCCTCGCGCGGTGTTGTCCGAATACATGCGCAGCAAGGAAGCCTCACCACAACTGATCCCCGCCCTCGCCGCGCTGACCGGCAATATCGGGAACGAAGTGAAGGGCTACGGCTCGCTCTCGAAAGTCCCGGCCGAGGCCATGGGCAACGTGCGTAACGACATGTACCTGACCAGCGAAACCATTCGCCTGATGGACAAAAACAAGGTCGGCAACTTCGACGCCGATACCACAGGCAAACTGCAACTGTTCAAGCAGCAGATCGACAACGCCACGCGGTTCATTCCGCTGTGGGTGAAAATCGCGGTGGCCATCGCCCTGGGGCTGGGCACCATGGTCGGCTGGAAACGCATCGTGGTGACCGTCGGCGAGAAAATCGGCAAGACCCACCTGACTTATGCGCAAGGCGCCTCAGCGGAAACCGTCGCGATGCTGACCATCAGCGCGGCGGACATGTTCGGCCTGCCGGTGTCGACCACACACGTACTGTCTTCGGGGGTGGCCGGGACCATGGTCGCCAACGGCGGCGGCTTGCAGACGAAGACCATCCGCAACCTGCTGATGGCTTGGGTGCTGACTTTGCCGGCGGCGATTCTGTTGTCGGGCAGTTTGTATTGGCTCTTCACCAAGCTGTTCTAAGGTCCGGTGGTTGACTGGATCACCTGCCCCAACCAATCCATAAATGCTCTCACCCGCAACGGCAAATGCCGTTGCCGGGCGTAGAGCAGCGAAACCTCCATGGATGGCGCATTGAATTGCGGCAGCACCGCCACCAACTCGCCGCTGAGCAGGTGGGGTTGCATGCCCATCAGCGGCGCCTGGATCAAACCAAAACCGCCCAGACACGCCGATTCGTAACAATCGGTGCTGTTGACCGTGATGCTGCCCGCCATCGGCACTCGATGCAGCTTGCCCTCTTGCTCGTACACAAAGCCCTCCGACCGTGAACCCAATACGCCGACGTAATGGACCAGTCGATGCTGCGTCAGGTCTTCGAGCCGTTCAGGCACGCCATAACGCTGCAGATACTCGGGGCTGGCGCAGTTGACCATGGTGAAATCGCACAAGTGACGCGCGACCACCGATTGATCCGGCTGCGCGCCGACTCGCACCACGCAATCAAACCCTTCGCTGAGCAAATCGACCCGGCGGTCGGTGCTGCTGATTTCCAGCTCGAGATTGGGGTGCTGAGCCATGAACTCGGGCAGACGCGGCATCACCACCCGACGGGCCAGAATGTTCGGCATGTCGATGCGAATCCGCCCAACGAGCGACGCTTCGTCCTGACGGAACAGCACTTCGATTTCGTCCATGTGCGACAGCAAGTCCTTGCTGCGCTCGTACAACACCAGGCCGTCCTGAGTCGCTTGAACCTTGCGCGTGGTGCGTTGCAGTAACCGCGTGCCGACCAGCATTTCGAGGGCCTGGACGTGCTCGGACACGGTGGATCTGGGCAAACCCAGGCTTTCACCGGCAAGGGTAAAACTCGACATCTCGGTGACGCGAACGAAGGTACGCAGCAGTTCCAGCTTGTTCATGGGCCGACCTTTATTGTTCGGATTAACCGACCAGTGATTCCGATTTCAGCCTGTTTATCACTTCAGGACGGATAAATAAACTTCCTCCACGTCATCACCCACTGCTCCTTGAGGAAGTCCCATGAACCGTAAAATCGCACTGATCACCGGCGCTAGCCGCGGCCTTGGCAAAAACGCAGCCCTGCATCTGGCAGCCCAAGGCATCGACGTCATCGGCACCTACAACAGCCGCGCCGAAGAGGCACAAGCACTGATCACAGAAATCGAAAGCCTCGGCGGTCGCGCCGTCATGCTGCAACTGGACGTTAGTCAGAGTGAAGGCTTCGCAGATTTCGCCACGCAGGTCGCGGATGTATTGCGCAGCCGTTTTGATCGCGAGCATTTCGACTTTTTGCTCAACAACGCCGGCATCGGCCTGAATGCGACCTTCGTTGACACCACCGTCGCCCAGTTCGACTTGCTGATGAACATCCATCTGAAGGGGCCGTTCTTCCTCACCCAGAACCTGCTGCCGCTGATGGCTGACGGTGGCCGTATCCTCAACGTTTCCAGCGGTCTGACCCGCTTCAGCTTGCCGGGTTACGGCGCTTACGCGGCGATGAAAGGCGCGATGGAAGTGCTGACGCGTTATCAGGCCAAAGAACTCGGTGCACGCGGTATTTCCGTGAACACCCTGGCGCCTGGCGCGATTGAAACCGATTTCGGCGGCGGCACGGTGCGTGATAACAGCGACGTGAACAGCTATGTCGCCGGCAATACCGCGTTGGGGCGCGTTGGTCAGCCGGATGACATTGGTGGCGCGATTGCGCTGCTTTTGGCGCCGGGCAGTCAGTGGATCAACGGCCAGCGCGTCGAAGCGTCGGGCGGGATGTTTTTGTAAACGCCATCAAGATCAAAAGATCGCAGCCTCGTTTCACTCGACAGCTCCTACATTGGAATGCGATCCCTGTAGGAGCTGTCGAGTGAAACGAGGCTGCGATCTTTGCTTTTAAGCTTCGTAAGACCGGCGCATCACCACCCGCTCGCGCACCACGTCATACACCCAGTGGTAAACGTAGGTGTAGGGCAGGAAAAACAGCAACACGCCGATGTCCAGCAGGAACGCTTGCCACAGGCTCACTTTCAACCACCAGGCAATCAACGGCACACCCACCGCGACCAGACCGCCTTCAAACAGCAACGCATGGACAACGCGTACCCACGCGTTGTGCACGATGTCGTAGTGTTTGAGCGCACGGTCGAACAATCCGTTGAAGACCACGTTCCAGGCCAGGGCAAGTGCCGCGATAGCCATGGTCACGACGCCCATGTCGAGCATCGGTTTGTCCATGATCCACGCCAGCAACGGGGTACAGATCAGGATGGCCAACAATTCGAAACCAATGGCCTGGAAAATACGTTCAGTGATGGATTTGTTGGCGCTCATGGCCAGACTCCTCTGAGTGACTGTGGTTGCCATGATCCTTCTTAAAACCGATACTTCATAACCAATAACCATCGATCAAGGCGATAGTTCATGGCCTCTCAAGAAGTGTTGCAGGCCTTCGTTCAGGCAGCGACTCAAGGCTCGTTTTCCGCCGCGGCGCGCAAATTGGGCCGCAGTCAGTCGACCATCAGCGCCGCCGTGGCCAGCCTTGAAATCGACTTGAACCTGACTCTGTTCGACCGCAGCAGCCGCAAACCGAGCCTGACCCCGGCCGGGCACGTGATGCTGCAACGGGCCGAGGACATTCTGGCCGCCACCAGCCGACTGGAAATGACCGCCAGCCAACTGTCCCAAGGGGTCGAGCCAAAACTGACCGTGGCGATTTCCGACACGTATCAGTCCGACCGATTCGAAGCCGCGCTCAGTGCCTTCGAGCAGCGCTATCCAGATCTGGAACTTGAATGCCTGATCGCCGAGTGCGATGACCTGGTGGCCTTGGTGCAACGGGGTCGGGCGCATGTGGCCTTCGCCGAAAAACAAGACAGCTACCCGCCGGACCTGGTCAGTTCGACCGTGGAAGAACGGACCGAGATTGCCCTGTTCGTGTCCCGCGAGCATCCGCTGGCGGCGCTGAACCACATCGATCAAGACGTGTTGCAACAACACCGGGAGCTGCGTCTGGCGACGATCGTCAATCCGTATGAAAGCCGTGCGAAGGGGCGCGTCTGGTCGGCGCCGAGTTATCTGATGCTGCTGGAAATGGCTCAGGGCGGATTCGGCTGGGCGCCGTTGCCCCGGTGGCTGGTGGAGCGGTTTGGGCCAGGGACGTTGCAGGAACTGGACGTACGCGGCTGGCCAAAACCGGTGTTCGTCGATGCGCTGTGGTCGCGGCTGCATCCGCCAGGGCCGGCGGGGAGTTGGTTGCTTGGCAAGATGCTGGAGTGAAGGTCCTTCGGCCCTTATCGCGGGCAAGCCACGCTCCCACAGTGGATCGCGGCGATCACAAAATTTGTGTACACCACCAATCCCTGTGGGAGCGAGCTTGCTCGCGATTGGGCCAGCAAATTCACCTTATTTTAATGCCTTGATCCGAGCCTCGATAAACCGCCGCTCCGGCGCTTGCTGCGTCAACTCAAGCGCCCGTTCATAAGCCGCCCGCGCCTCCTCGAACCTTCCCAACTGCCGACAAAACTCCGCCCTCGCCGCGTGCGCCAAGTGGTAATCCAGCAAATCACCCCGCTCCAGGATCCCTTCAATCAACGTCAGCCCCGCTAACGGCCCATCCCGTTTGGAAATCGCCGCCGCACGGTTCAATTCGATCACTGGCGAAGGCGCCGCCCGCAACAGCACGTCATACAGACCCACAATCTCCAGCCAGTCCGTTTCCGCCGCCGTGGACGCTTCGGCATGCGACGCCGCAATCGCCGCTTGCAGGCAGTAAGGCCCGAAGCGCCGGGTTGTCAGTGCACGCTCCACCAGTGCGCAACCTTCAGCAATCATCTCGGCGTCCCACAACGCACGGTCCTGCTCATCCAGCACGATCAACTCCCCGCTCGCTGACGTCCGGGCCGGGCGTCGGGACTCGTGCAACAGCATCAGCGCCAGCAGCCCCATCACCTCGGGTTCGGGCAGCAGTTCCATCAACAAACGACCGAGCCGAATCGCCTCGCGGGTCAAATCTTCACGGGTCAGTTCCGCGCCCATGGACGCGGAATAGCCTTCGTTGAACACCAGGTAAATCACCCGCAGCACGCTGTCCAGGCGCTCGGGCAATTCCGCCAGAGTCGGCACTTGATAAGGAATTTTTGCGTCACGGATTTTGGCCTTGGCACGCACGATGCGCTGGGCGATGGTCGCTGGCGCCGACAGAAAGGCTCGGGCGATTTCTTCCGTGGTCAGGTCGCAGACTTCGCGCAGCGTCAACGGCACCTGCGCGTCCGCCGCGAGTGCCGGGTGACAACAGGTGAAGATCAGGCGCAGGCGATCGTCTTCCACGTCTTCATCACTCCAGTCGGCCTGCTCCAGCGCCTCCAGTTGAGCGATCAACATCGGTTGCGACGCGATGAAGCGTGCGCGCCGACGCAACACATCAATGGCCTTGAAACGCCCCGTGGACACAAGCCAGGTACGCGGATTGTCCGGCACACCGTCACGCTGCCAGCGCTCGACCGCGACGAAAAACGCCTCGTGCAAGGCTTCTTCGGCGAGGTCAAAATCGCCGAGCAAACGGATCAGGGTCGCCAGAATCCGCCGCGAATCTTCGCGGTAAACCTGCTCGACCCGCGCCCGTACCGACTCGGCCGACATCAAGCGCCGGGATTCAACTGGCGAACGGGACGCACCTCGACACAGCCGACTCGGGCCGCCGGGATATTGCCGGCGACCTGGATGGCTTCATTGAGGTCTTTGGCATCGATCAGGTAAAAGCCGGCCAATTGCTCCTTGGTTTCGGCGAACGGGCCGTCGGTGATCGACATCTTGCCGTTGCGCATCCGCACCGTGGTCGCGGTCTGCACCGATTCCAGCGCCTCGGCGGCGACCATTCGGCCACTGCCTTGGATCGCCTCGGCGTAAGCCATGCATTCAGCGTCATTCGGGCTCTCGGGCAGCGAATGCAACTCGTGCTCGTTGCTGTAGACCAGGCATAAATACTTCATGGGGCTCTCCTGAATCGAACGGATCAACTATGGCTGCAGATTGACGCTCAGGGTTCCAGGTTGAACAGCACCGTGCCGCTCATCATGTCGAACGGGGCCGACCAATGCTCATGGACAATGCGCCAGTGCCCATCGTCGCGCCGATAGCAGGCGGTCACGCGCATCCAGCAGGCCTGGGTTTCGCCCTTCTCGTTGGTGCCGCCGCAATGGGCCAGCCAATGGGCGAAGGCGATATGCTCGTCTGCCACGATATTCATATGGTCGAAGTCGAACTTGTGCGCGCCCTGGCACATTTCCATGCATTCCTGCCAATGCGCGCGGTAGGCGGCCTTGCCCCGAAATTGCAGGGCCTTGACCGCGTCGTAGGAGACGATGTCCTCGGCATACAGGGGCATGAGTTTCTCGACATCCTTGGCGATGACCGCCTGACGATAGGTGTCGATCAGGGCCTGGATCTCGTGGGTAGCGTTCATGGTGGTTCTCCGTGATTTTTGTTGTGAAGACACCCTTAGTCGTCTGGCGAAAAGCCAAATCGACAGCCGAAATAAAAATAGTCCATGAACGCAAACTCGTTAGAATCCGATACACATTGATGTTGGAAAAAGGACACTCCAGTGACAACCCGACTCGTGCCTTACGACAACCTGAACGCGCTCCAGCGCCAGCAGGTCGAGGCCATTGAAGTTCACAAAGAACAAATCAAGTTCTCCGGCGACATTCACGGTGCGTTGCACACCTTGCTGTCCAAACCCGGCCCCGGCGTCAAAGGATTTGCACTACTGGTCGAGGATGTTCCCGTGGCCTTTCTGCTGCTCAAACGCCCGCCCGTATTGCCAGCGTGGGCCGATGAACACAGCGCCACCCTTCACGCACTGCAAGTCGATCATCGGGCTCAGGGCAAAGGCTATGGCAAGGCCTGTCTGCAAGCCCTGCCCGACGTCGCGCGTCTGGCGTTTCCGGAAATAAAGGGGCTGGAGTTGTCGGTGGATGCGGATAACGAATCGGCCATCGCGCTTTACGCAAAGTTCGGCTGGGTCGACAGCGGCGAAGCCTACAGGGGCCGGATCGGTTACGAACGGCGCATGGGGCTGATTTTCTGAGGTGGTAATGCTCAACAGCATCGAGGAACTGGAAGCCCTCTACGGCCAACCCCACGACTGACGGTGGTAGCGGCGTACTTCCATTGCTCCAAGGCCATCGTTCGTTCGGATTCGAGACGTATGACCGGGAAGCGCCGGCCAGAGTGCGGGATAGCCTTTACTGACACGACGACTAACCAATGTGGGAGCGAGCTTGCTCGCGATAGCGGTTTGCGAGTCACATCAATGCTGAATGTGCTGCCGCCATCGCGAGCAAGCTCGCTCCCACAGGGATCTTCGGTGTTCGATAGATTGGTTACAACTCCAACACCATCTCATGCCAAGCCATCCCGCCATGGTCAGACGCTGAAGGCTTGATGTAGGCAAAGCCAAACCCGGTATACAGCGGAATGTGCCGCTCCTTGCACATCAGATGGATGTGGGTCTTGCCCAGGGCGCGCATCCGCTCGATGAATTCGCCCATCAACCGTTTCGCCAGCCCCTGCCCCTGAAAATCCGGGTGCACCACCACCGACATGATGACCACATGCGGGCCGGCCGGGTCGTGGCCGATCAGTTCCTTGAACGCCTCGTCCGACATTTCTACCTGAAACGCCGCACCGGAATTGATGAAACCGGCTACAACACCGTCGACTTCGGCCACGATGAAACCTTCGGGCCAGGTGGCAATGCGCGTGGCGATTTTTTCGCGGGTGGCGGCTTCGTCGCCTTCATAGGCAACGGTTTCGATGGCGTAGCAGCGGTCCAGATCAGCAGGGGTGACGTGACGGATGACGGTGTTCATGGCAGCTCGGGATCAGCGATGGAAAGGCTGGGGATCATAAATCAGCGCCACCACGACATCGAGAGGCGAATCGCCGATCCGCCTCTCGATCCAGTCATTACGCCTTGAGCGGCAGCCAGATTTCCAGCACGCCGGTATTGAGCTTCGGGTTGAAGTCTTCGCTGTAGCGTTCGAATTCAGGCGCGTCGGCCGCCTGATAACCGGATTGCGGCAGCCAGGTTTTCCAGATGTATTGGAAGGTCTGGGGCAACTGATCGAGAGAGCCTTTGTGCTCGAACACCGCATAGTGCTGAGGCTGGACCTCAACCCAGCGGTACTTTTCGGGCAGGTCGTCGAGCTTGCTGATTTCAACGCCGGCGATGTATTCGAAGCCGCCCTTGCCATCCGGATTGCAGCAGATGCCGTAGGTCACTTCGTTTTTTTGACCGGGAATTTTGCCAATCTCGGGAATGAATTTCTCCCAGAGAGCGGGAATGCCTTTAGTGGTGTCTGCAGTAAATCGGCCGCCAAGCCCTGCAATGAGCAGGAAGTGCCCGTGCTCGAACCGTGGCTTGGCCGTTTCGACGCCTGTTTGCTCATCCATGACTCAACTCCTGGAACAAAAAAGTGGGTTCGGCTTGGAGTATAGAACCCAAACCCGATTCGCCCAGTTACAGTGCGTGCAACTGCTCGGCGGCACCTGCGCCAACGAACTCGTTATACCCCGATAGGATCACGTAGACTGCGAAATAGCAGAAGATCGCCGCCGATGCCATATAGGAGTAACGCAGCAGTTTGTCGCCCAGCAACTTGCCACCGTGACTCGCGGCGAAGCACAAAGCGACGCACCAGAGCACCCCGGCGCACAGAAATCCGCCAAGAAACAGCGCCGAACTGAGGGCGCCACCGCCACCGGAACGAGCAATCAATGTGCCGCCCACCGCCGCGAACCAGAGAATGGCGCTGGGAGACGACATGGCGAGGAAGATCCCACGGAAAAACTCGCGCCGATGGGAGTTCTGTCCCACATCTTCGGCCTGCGCCAGCACCGCCTCATGGTGAATCGCCGAATAGATCATCTTCGCCGCGAAGTACAACAACAGCGCCGAACCTCCAATCCACAGCACCCAGCGCACGGTTTCGTATTGCAGCAAAACGGTCATCCCGGCCAGGGCCAGCACGGCGTAGATCAGGTCGCCGACGCAGGTGCCCAAACCCAGCGCAAAGCCTTGAAAATAGCCGCGTTGCATCGCCAGCGTGATCATCGCGATGTTGGCCACGCCGATGTCCAGGCACAGCGAAAGGCTCAGCAAGAAGCCACTGGTAAATTCCATCAACCGATTTCCTTCGGACAAATTTGTTTACATAGTCGCTGGACAGTTTGCCACATCAGCCCTTACATTCCGCCACAGGTCACCGCAGTGACCAGCGTCGCTCGGACGGTTCCGGGCGCTCACGTTATCCGAGGCAACAATGGCTAACCCAGGTTCGCCGCGCCGCTTTGCGCGCATAGATCGACTCCCCCCTTACGTATTCAACATCACAGCCGAGCTGAAGATGGCCGCCCGTCGTCGTGGCGAAGACATCATCGATTTCAGCATGGGCAACCCTGATGGCCCTACCCCGCCGCACATCGTCGAAAAACTCGTCACCGTCGCCCAGCGCGAAGACACTCACGGTTATTCGACGTCCAAGGGCATTCCGCGTCTGCGCCGGGCGATTTCCAATTGGTACAAGGATCGCTACGAGGTCGACATCGACCCGGAAAGCGAAGCCATCGTCACCATCGGTTCCAAGGAAGGCCTGGCGCATTTGATGCTGGCCACCCTCGATCAGGGCGATACCGTTCTGGTGCCGAACCCGAGCTATCCGATTCACATCTACGGTGCCGTGATTGCCGGCGCCCAGGTGCGTTCGGTGCCGCTGATTCCGGGCGTGGACTTCTTCGCCGAACTGGAAAGCGCCATTCGCGGCTCGATTCCGAAACCGAAAATGATGATTCTCGGCTTCCCGTCCAACCCCACCGCCCAGTGCGTGGAACTGGATTTCTTCGAGCGGGTAATCGCCCTCGCCAAGCAGTACGACGTTTTAGTGGTGCATGACCTGGCTTACGCCGACATCGTCTACGACGGTTGGAAAGCCCCGTCGATCATGCAAGTGCCGGGCGCCAAGGACATTGCGGTAGAGTTTTTCACCCTGTCCAAGAGCTACAACATGGCGGGCTGGCGCATCGGTTTCATGGTCGGCAACGCCGAGCTGGTCAACGCCCTGGCGCGGATCAAGAGTTATCACGACTACGGCACGTTCACCCCGCTGCAAGTCGCGGCCATTGCGGCGCTGGAAGGTGATCAGCAGTGCGTCAAGGACATCGCCGAGCAGTATCGGCAGCGTCGCAACGTGCTGGTCAAAGGCCTGCATGAACTGGGCTGGATGGTCGAGAATCCGAAAGCATCGATGTATGTCTGGGCGAAGATTCCCGAGGCATATGCGCACTTGGGCTCGCTGGAGTTCGCCAAGAAACTGCTGGCCGAAGCCAAGGTTTGCGTCTCGCCGGGCGTAGGATTTGGGGAGTATGGGGATGATCACGTGCGCTTCGCGCTGATCGAAAACCAGGACCGGATTCGTCAGGCAGTACGCGGGATTCGCGGGATGTTTCGGGCGGATGGGTTGGTTCAGAAAGCCAACGCCTGACACAAATAAATGTGGGAGCGAGCTTGCTCGCGATAGCGGACTTACATTCAACATTTGCATTGAATGTTAAGCCCTCATCGCGAGCAAGCTCGCTCCCACAGTTGTTTTACGGTGTGCTTAGACGAACATCGACAACAGCAGGATAAAGCCCAGCGCCACGATGGACAGGATGGTCTCCATCGCCGTCCAGGTCTTGAAGGTTTCCGCCACGGTCATGTTGAAGTACTGCTTCACCAGCCAGAAACCCGCGTCGTTGACATGCGACAGGATCAACGAACCGGCACCAGTCGCCAGCACCAACAGCTCACGGTTCACACCTGGAATCATCCCCACCACCGGCACCACGATTCCCGCGCCGGTAATGGTGGCCACGGTTGCAGAGCCGGTCGCGATACGAATCACCGCTGCTACCAGCCAGGCCAGCAGGATCGGCGAGATCTGTGCGTTCACCGCCATGTGGCCGATCACGTCGCCCACGCCGCTGGTCACCAGCATCTGCTTGAAGCCACCACCGGCACCGATGATCAGAATGATCGCGGCGGTCGGCGCGAGGCTGGCGTCGAGCAACTTGAGGATTTTGCTGGAGCCCATGCCCTGACGGTGCCCGAAGGTGTACAGCGACAGCAGCAACGCCAGCAGCAGCGCCGAAATCGGGTGACCGATCAGGTCCATGAACGAGCGGAAGAAATTGCCTTCCGGCAGCACCACGTCGGCAAAGGTCTTGAGCAACATCAGGAACACCGGCAGCAGCACGGTGATAAGGGTGATGCTGAAGCTCGGCAGCTCAGCCGCCTCCGGCTCGCGCGCCAGTTGATCGACCAGTTCCTGGTTAGGATGACCCGGGATGTACTTGGAAATGAACGTGCCGTAGATCGGGCCGGCGATGATGGCCGTCGGCAGCGCAACGATCAGGCCGTAGAGAATGGTTTTACCAATGTCGGCACCGAACACGCCGATGGCCAGCAACGGACCCGGGTGCGGCGGAACCAGACCGTGCACGGCGGACAGACCGGCCAGCAGCGGGATACCGATCTTGATGATCGACACGCCGGTACGCCGGGCCACGATGAACACCAGTGGGATCAGCAGCACGAAGCCGATTTCGAAAAACAGCGGAATGCCGACCAGGAAGGCCGCAAACATCATCGCCCACTGCACCTTGTCCTTGCCGAACGCGCGAATCAGGGTTTGGGCAATCTGATCCGCCCCGCCCGACTCGGCCATCATTTTGCCGAGCATGGTGCCCAGCGCGAGGATGATCCCGACGAAACCAAGCACCCCACCGAAGCCGTCCTGGAACGCCTTGATGATGGTGCCGATCGGCATGCCGGAGGTCAGCCCGAGAAAGGCAGCGGCGATAATCAGGGCAATGAACGGGTGAAGCTTGAACTTGGTAATCAGGACGATAAGCCCGATCACCGTGACCACTGCATCGAGCAGCAGGAACGTCTCGTGGGACATGCCAAACATTAGGGGTGTCTCCTGGTTGTTGTTGTTATTAAAGCGGGTAATTCGCAAGCCAATAGGACAGCGCTATCTCTTCTGGCAAAACTCATACGGCGTGTTTCAGGCCATGCGCCTGCCACCAGACATGAGCTTGCTTCGCCAATTGCTCGACGCTGTGGTTCGAAGCGTCCAGAGCCAGGGTCAGGGGCTCGCCAACGGGTGATTCAAGGGTGGCGAACTGGCTGTCGATCAATGTTGACGGCATGAAGTGGCCCGGCCGATGGGAGACACGATCGGCGGCAACTTCAGGGGTCAGCTCTAGGAACACGAAGCCCAGGCCCGGCAAGGCGCTACGCAGACGTTCGCGGTAAATGTGTTTGAGGGCCGAGCAGGTCAGCACCGGGCGTTCGCCCTTGGCGTCGATGCGGCGCAATTCATCGCACAGGCTGTCGAGCCAGCCGGCACGGTCGTCGTCGTTCAGGGGGATACCCGCGCTCATCTTTTCGATATTGGCGGCAGGGTGGAAAGTGTCGCCTTCAATGGCGGTCGCGCCGCTGAGTTGGCACAAGGCCTCGCTGACGCAAGTCTTGCCGCAACCGGCAACGCCCATGATGACCAAGGCGGTGATGGGATGATTCATGTAACACCTCAGCGCGCAGACAGCGCTACCTTTGCCAGTTATGACACTAGAACAAAAGCAGAAGTTGCCGACGCCTTCTTGTCATTTTTGTGGGTTGCAGCATGTTCGTTCCCAACGCCAAAAAACGGGGATCAGGCAAACCCCGCTCACGCATTTGCAGCTGCGTCGAGACAGCGCTACCTTAGTGCCTCGAATTTTGTTTGGCAAGCCGTCTGATGATCTCCCCTAAAAACGATAAAAATACGCGCACCACTGGCCGCCCCACTTTGAACGAAGTCGCTCGCCTGGCCGGTGTCAGCCCGATCACCGCCTCTCGCGCCCTGCGCGGGGTCAGCACGGTGGCCACCGAACTGGTGGAAAAAGTGCAGAAAGCGGCGCTTGAACTCAACTACGTGGTCAACCCTGCCGCCCGCGCGTTAGCCTCGGCCCAGAGCCATTCGGTGGTGGTATTGGTGCCGTCACTGTCCAACTTATTGTTCATCGACACGCTGGAAGCCATTCATCAGGTTTTGCGCCCCAAAGGCTTTGAGGTGCTGATCGGGAACTTCCATTACTCACGCGATGAAGAAGAAAACCTGCTGCGCAACTACATGGCGTATCAGCCTCGCGGTTTGCTGCTGACCGGTTTCGACCGCACCGAAAGTTCGCGCCGGATGATCGAGACCAGCAACATTCCGTGCGTGTACATGATGGAACTGGACAGCGCAGCCGGGCTCAATTGCGTGGGCTTTTCGCAACTTGCCGCCGGCGAGACAGCGGCCGAACATTTGCTGTCTCGCGGTCGTAAGCGTCTGGCCTACATCGGCGCGCAACTGGATCAACGCACGTTGCTGCGCGGCGAAGGTTTCCGCAAAGCCCTGCAAAAGGCCGGTTTGTATGACCCGGACCTGGAAGTGCTGACGCCTCGCTCTTCCTCAGTTGGCTTGGGCGGCGAGTTGTTCCTGCAACTGCTCGCCACTCATCCCGATGTTGACGCGATCTTCTTCGGCAACGACGACCTGGCCCAGGGCGCACTGCTCGAAGCCATGCGCAGCGGGATCAAGATCCCCGAACAAGTGGCGATCCTCGGCTTCAACGACCTGCCGGCCTCGGCTCACATGGTCCCGCGCCTGAGCAGCATCAGCACCCCGCGCGAGGCGATTGGCCGCCGCGCGGCGGAGCAGATGTTGACGTTGATGGCTGGCAACACAGTGGCCAAACCGGTGCAGGACATGGGGTTTGAGCTGAAGGTGCGCGAAAGCACCTGATCCGTGTGGGAGATTCTATGTTGCAGGGGAACCCTGCAGCCTTAAATCAGGTTGGTATTCGCTCTGGTTTTTCATGAGAGCGAATGCCACCCGGCCGCTGTGCAGCAGCGCCAACACGTCATCCTGCGGCGCACTGAGCATTTCGATGTCGAATAGCGGATGACGCTTGGCGATGACCTTGATCGCCATCATCACGCGGCCCTTGTCGATGTCCGCCACGACCCCGATCGACAACTTGCTTTCCAGCCCCTGCGACAACTCGACCGCATGCACTTGCAGCTGTTTGAGCTGCTCGGCGATCAATCGCGCGTGAGGCACCAATGCGCTGGCCATCGCCGTCGGCACCGGCTCGCGATGACTGCGGTCGAACAGTGGATAACCGACCCTCGCGGTGACCTGGAGTTTCATCTACACCACGCTGTTCGAGCGCTGGGAAAGTCGTCAGCCTTCGCGAATCCGCACCGTTAAACGGCGCATCGCCCATGCCGTGGGTTTTCAACTAACCTTGATAGTGTTCCTCATCCCGTTGATCGCCTGGTGGATGAACATCAGCCTGGTGCAAGCCTTCCTGCTGGACGCGGCGCTGATCATTTTCATCCCATGCTACACCTTCGCCTTCAACTGGCTGTTTGATCGCACGTTTGGTTTGCCAACTTCGGCGCTGCCGGATCCGGTTTGAAAACGCTGAATGTCTGTTAGATTCCTGAAGCGTCAAATCGCTAACGGAGTAGCTCAATGGAACATGCACTGAAGATTCTGGGAAAAGCCTCCTCCATCAACGTCAGAAAAGTCCTGTGGACCTGTGAGGAACTGGGTGTTGCCTACGAACGGGAGGACTGGGGCGGCGGTTATGCGTCGACCCATACGCCGGAGTTTCTCAGGCTCAATCCCAACGCACTGGTGCCGGTGATCATCGATGAGGCCGGCGTGCTGTGGGAGTCCAACACCATCTGCCGCTATCTGGCCGGCAAACACCACAACACCGATCTGCTACCCCACGAACCCGCGGCCCGCGCTCGGGTGGAACAGTGGATGGATTGGCAAGCGACTGAACTCAATGCCTCCTGGAGCTATGCGTTCACGGCGTTGGTACGCAAAGATCCGGAGTTCCAGGACCCGCATCACATTGCCGCCGGTGTACACGGCTGGAATCAGAAAATGGGCATCCTCGAGCATCAACTCGCGGCCACCAAAGCGTATGTCGCCGGGCCACACTTCACGCTGGCGGACATCGTCATCGGGCTGTCGGTCAACCGCTGGCTGATGACACCGATGGAGCGGCCCGACTACCCCGCCATCGACGAATATTTCCAACGGTTGGCACAACGCCCTGGATTCCTCAAATACGGCTGCAACGGCCTGGCTTGAGCGGCTGCTGCGCTACAAATCGCTAAAATGTAAACATTCATTGCAATAACTGCGTGAATCTCGACGCGAAGCCGCCGAGATTCACAATCATTCATTTCCGATAGCAGGCTAAGCTTTTCCATCTATAAGATTTGGATCAGCCCATGACTGCTCACTCCCCCGCCTTTGCTCAACCTGACGGAATCGACCCCGTCCGGGCCGCGCAAGTTTCCGCCCGCATCGACCGACTCCCCGCCGTCTCCACGATCTGGCGATTGGTGGCGCTGCTCTCGATCGGTGGTTTTTTCGAACTCTACGACTTGTTCCAGACGGCCTACATCAGCCCCGGCCTGATTCGCGACGGCATCTTCGCCACCGGCAGCCAAGGCGTGTTCGGCTTCTCCGATCAGGCCGCCTTCGCCTCGGCGACGTTCCTCGGGTTGTTCCTTGGCGCGAGTCTGTTGAGCCCGTTGGCCGACCGCTTCGGTCGACGTGCGATCTTCACCTTCGCGTTGATCTGGTACACCGTCGCGACGGTGGCGATGGGCGTTCAGAGTTCAGCCATCGGCATCATCTGCATGCGCTTTCTGGTGGGTATCGGGCTGGGCATCGAACTGGTGACCATCGACGCCTACCTCTCAGAGCTGGTGCCCAAACGCATGCGCAGCTCGGCATTTGCCTTCGCGTTTTTCGTGCAGTTTCTGTCGGTGCCGGCGGTGGCGTTGATGTCGTGGTGGCTGGTGCCACAAGCGCCGTTCGGTGTGTCCGGCTGGCGTTGGGTGGTGTTGGCGAGCGCGGTGTTTGCGCTGTTCATCTGGTGGCTGCGATCGCGCTTGCCGGAGTCACCGCGTTGGTTGGCACAGCATGGACGGTTCGACGAAGCCAACAAGATTCTTGATGGCATTGAAGCCCGCTGCGTGAAGGATCAGGGTAAGGCGTTGGATGAGCCGGAGCTGGCGGCAGTGGATGTCCAGGGTACGGGGCGTTTCGCTGATATCTGGCAGCCGCCGTATCGCCGTCGGGCGCTGATGTTGATCGTGTTCCACGTGTTCCAGGCCATCGGTTTCTTCGGCTTCGGCAATTGGTTGCCGGCGCTGCTATCCGGCCAGGGCGTGAGCGTGACGCACAGCCTGATGTACGCCTTCATCATCACCCTCGCCTACCCACTCGGGCCGTTACTGTTTGTGAAGTTCGCCAACCGCTTCGAGAACAAGTGGCAGATTGTCGGCTCGGCCTTGGGTGCCATGACCTTCGGCACCTTGTTCGCCTGGCAAACCAGCGCCTTCGGCCTGATCTTCTGCGGGGTGATGATCACCTTCTGCAACGCCTGGCTGAGCTTCAGTTATCACTCTTACCAAAGCGAATTGTTCCCCACCAACATCCGTGCCCGGGCGGTGGGGTTCTGTTATTCGTTCAGTCGATTGTCGACGGTGTTCAGCAGTTTGCTGATCGGGATTTTCCTCGAAAACTTCGGCACGCCGGGGGTGTTGGCGTTTATTGTCAGCAGCATGTTGATCGTGATGTTGACCATCGGCTGTTTTGGTCCGAGAACCCGCAACCTGGCACTGGAAAACATCGCTCATCGCTGATGCCAAGCGTCAATAAAAGAGGGTCCCTTCGAGGGCAATGCTAGTCAGTCAAGGAACGACACAATCCGTAGCAGCTGGCGAAGCTTGCGTTCGGCTGCGCAGCAGTCGTGAAATCAGACGATGCGGTGTTTCAGGAAGACCGCAAACTCAGGTTTTACGACTGCTGCGCAGCCGAACGCAGGCTTCGCCAGCTGCTACAGATTGCATTGCGGCTTAACTGGCATTGCTATCAACTTATCTGCAAGGTCGAGTTGAACTGACTGATCGCATCCACCACATGCCGCGACCCTTGTTGAATCTCCAGAATCACCGCACCCGCCTCATTCGCCAGCTCCACCCCAAGCCCGGTTCGACTCAAACTGGACTGCATGCTCGACACCGCACTCAATGACAAATCGTGGTTCTTGCGCACCACTTCAACGATCTCCACCGTTGCCTGGCTCGTTCGTGCCGCAAGGCTGCGAACTTCATCGGCGACTACCGCGAAACCGCGCCCGTGCTCCCCGGCCCGGGCCGCTTCGATCGCAGCGTTAAGCGCCAGCAGGTTGGTCTGATCGGCAATGCCGCGAATGGTCTGAACGATGGTGCCGATGATGTCGGATTGTTTGCTGACGGCATCAATGCTCAGCGCCGCTTCGTTCAAGTCTTTGGAAATGTCCTGGATGGTCTGCACCGTTTGCTGCACCACCTGAGAACCTTTCTGCGCACAGGCGTCGTTTTGAACCGAGGTGCTGTGGGCCGACTCCGCGGCGGTTTGCAGGGTGGTGACTTGCTGGGTGATGTCGCTGGCGAACTTGACCACTTTGTACAATCGACCCTTGGTGTCGAACAGCGGGTTGTAGGAGGCCTCCAGGAAAACCGTATGACCGTGCTTGTCTTTGCGCTCGAAACGGTGCGAGTGGTATTCGCCGCGATTGAGCGAAGCCCAGAACGCTTTGTAGGCCTGCGATTCGGCTTCGGCACGATGACAAAACAGGCTGTGGTGCTGGCCAACCACTTCGTTGAGCGAGTAATGCATCGTCTTCAAGAAGTTGTCGTTGGCCGTGATGACTTTGCCATCCGGGGTGAATTCGATCACAGCCATGGAGCGACCGATAGCCGCGAGCATGCTCTCGTTTTCGTGCTCCTTGTAGATCCTGGCTGAGACGTCAGTGGCGACTTTGATTACACTCCGGACCTGACGATCAGCGCCGAACACCGGCATATAGCTGGCTTCGAGCCAGATCTCCTTGCCGCTCCTGTTCAAGCGTAAAAAGGTCCCGCTCACTGGTTCGCCACGGGCCAGGTCACGCCACAACTTGGCGTAGGCTTCACTTCGATAAAACGCTTCTTCGCAAAAGATCCGGTGATGCTTACCGCGCACTTCTTCGGCGCTGTATCCCATGACACTGCAAAAGTTGTCGTTGGCATCGAGCACGATCCCTTCGGGGGTGAACTCAATCATCGCCATCGAGCGGCTGACTGCGGCCAACTTCGCGTTAGCCTCGGTCAGCGCGCAACTGAATCGTTCGATTTCCAGCAGGTCAGTCTTGTGACGTCGGTTAAACATGGTCGTATCACCTTCAGCGCGGTCTTTTGTTTGATGAAAGTTCTTTGGTCTTTCAACAGCTCCACCACTACGTTCCAAGGAACAGGCACACGCATCCCTCCACAGGAAGGACTTGGTCAGGTGATCAATGATGTTTAATCGGAGAGTCCATGTAGCAACGCTCTTATCAAGACATCCTTCTCTTGATAGCCCGGAATCGGGCCAGCCCTAACATTCTGATAAGACATTCCATTGACCGGACAGCTCCGTGTTGTTCAGAGTCGGTGCCTTGGGTTGCGCACGTTTTTAACGTGTATGACGGCCTTCACATGGTGGTCGACATAGTTAGTTACGATTCAGCATAGACTGGCGAGGCAGGTAAGCAAGGCCACTAGTCGGCCAGTATTGAGGACAAAATCGGTTCAGCTTCGGTATGCGTCATTTCTCGGCGAGCATGCCCATCAACGCCTGTACCGCCGCCGTGGGTGGCTTGTTCGCAGCGGCCACCAAAGCAAACTCTCGATCGATACGCGGAGTCACCGGCACCACGCGCAGCCCCTGAAGTTGGCTCGGCAGCGTCATCTCCGGCACCAGCGTCACGCCGATGTTTTCCCGCACCAGGGTGAACGCACTGCTCCATTCACGGACCTCGACCCGCACATCAAGCAGTTGCAGCCCGGCATCTTCCGCCAGGCTGCGTGCGTTGGTCGAACAACCGCCCGTGGCCAGTACAAAAGGTTGCTCCGCCAACTCCGCCAGGGAGACGCCTTCTTCATTGGAACGGCGAGCCAAGGGATGGCCGCCAGGCACCACCGCCATCCAGGCATCACGCCCCAGGCGAGCGGCATTACGCTCGGGCGCCGGGTTCAACACCACGCCGACATCCACCAGCCCGGCGCCGAGCAGCGTTTCCACTTCATCGTCGCTGACCTCCAGCGCGACCACCTGAATACCGGGGTAAAGCCGGTTGAACTGACGCAGCAGCGGCGGCAGGAAAGTCGCCAGCACCATGGGGAAACTGGCCAGGCGAATCGTCCCGCGCTGAATGTCTTTGGTGGAATCGACAGTACTGCGAATGGTTTCCAGAGCACCGAGCATGGTTCTCGCATGTTCGATGACAGACAGGCCGATTGCCGTCGGCAAGGTCTGGCGATTCTCTCGACTGAACAGTTGAACGCCCAGAGTTTCTTCAATCAACGCCAAGGCCTGGCTGGCTCCGGACTGGGTCATGCCGACCCGCTCGGCAGCCCGGGTTATGTTGCCCGTGTCAGCCACCGCCACCACCATTCGCCAATGCATCAGATTCATCATGGCAGTAGCTTTCCTTATGGCTGTTTTCTGAAAGATTAATTTTACCGAGGGTGCCGCGCACTATGACACTGGCGCAAATCCCCAGCCAGAGCCCTGCCAATGAAGTTGTATTACGCCCCACACGCCTGCTCGCTCGCGCCGCATATCGTGCTGAGTGAACTGGATCTGTCGTTCGAATTGATCCGCGTCGACAACACCACCAAGAGAACTGCCAGCGGCGAGGACTTCCTCGCCATCAACCCCAAGGGTTACGTCGCAGCATTGCAACTGGACAATGGCCAAGTGCTGACCGAAGGTCCGGCAATCCTGCAATACCTGGCAGACCTGCGACCTGAAGCGAACCTGGCACCGGTGAGCGGGACGTTCGAGCGGGTGCGGGTGCAGGAGTGGCTGAATTTCATCTCGACCGAGATTCATGGCGGGTTGGGTTGGCTGTTCAGTTCGCAGTTTCCGGATGAGGTTAAAACGCTGATCAAGGAGAAACTGTTCAAGCGTTTTGTTGTGTTGAGCCAGACGCTGGAACACCAGGATTATTTGATGGCTGACAGGTACAGCATTGCCGATGCGTATTTGTTTACGGTGTTGCGCTGGGCGCACCTGTTTGCCATCGATTTGAATGAGTGGCCGGCGTTGGCGCGGTTTCAGACGACGGTTGATCAGCGGCCAGCCGTAATGACGGCGTTGGCCGCGGAGTTGCTGTAGGCCTCAAGACCATCGCGAGCAGGCTCGCACACAGGGGACCTCATTTCGCAATTAGTGTAATGGCGGCCTGGGCGGTCGATGGCCTTCACCCCGTGAAGCGGCGGGAGCCCGAGGGCCGAGCTCCCTTGTCGCGGAATCAATGACCGAACACATCCACCTTCTTGGCCTTCTTGTCCGCGCGCTTTTCATCGGCGGTTTTTGCCGGTTTCTTCTTTGCCGCTTTTTTTGAATCCATGCCTTTGGCCATGATACTTACTCCACTCATACGGGATGTGAGATCAGGTATACACCTATCGCTGCGCGCACGTTCTTTTATAATCTCCCGCTTTGCGCACCGACAGTCGAAGACCATGCCCAACACCCAGTACACCTTGCTCGCCGAGCCTTCATGGCCCTTGATGAACAAGTTTTATCGCGCTCACCAATCGTCGATGAAAGCGGTCCGCGACGCTCAACTCTGGGTGGCCAGGCGCGAGGAGATCATTGGCGCACTGTGTTTGCGACCGGTGGCGGACGGGCATTGGCTGACGGGTTTGTTTGTCGATCCGGCCTGCCGTGAACAGGGCATCGCTGCGGCGCTGATCGCCGAGGCGCTCAAGGACCTTGAAGGTCCGGTGTGGCTGTTTTGTCATCCGGACTTGCGTGAGTTTTATGAACGTCGCGGTTTTACCTTCGATCCGCCACTGCCCTACTCCATGGCGGAACGCTTGAGCCGTTACGCCCGCAGCAAGCCGATGATCGCCATGGGTTTAAAAGCCTCTGGATGATTCTGGAAGGCATCAGTCGTCTGCAGCAGGGTCGAGATCCGGAAACATCACGTCGGTAAACCCGAACTTGCTGAAGTCACTGATGCGCGACGGGTACAACCGGCCGATCAGGTGATCGCATTCATGCTGCACAACCCGCGCATGGAATCCCGAGGCGATGCGTACGATCGGATTACCCTTGGGATCGAACCCTTCGTACCGAATGTGCTGATAGCGATCTACCGCGCCGCGCAGGCCGGGCACCGACAGACAGCCTTCGAAACCCTCTTCCAGGGTCGGGCTCAACGGCGTAATCAACGGGTTGATCAGAATCGTCTGCGGCACGGCTTCGGCGTCCGGATAGCGTTCGCTGTGCTCGAAACCGAAGATCACCAGTTGCAGGTCGACGCCGATCTGCGGCGCAGCCAGGCCAACACCGCCGACGCTTTCCATGGTCTGGAACATGTCGTCGATCAGTTGCCACAGCTCCGGGCTGTCGAACATTTCGGCAGGCACCGGCGGGGCAATGCGCAGCAGGCGTTCGTCGCCCATTTTCAGAATTTCACGGATCATTTGATGACTTCGTCAGTGGTCGGCTTGATCGAGTGGTCCCGACCCAGTCCCGACACGTGGTGTTTGTGTTCGTGGCTGTGCTCGCCGGGGAATTTTTCGCCATCATCCTTGCCCTCGGTCGACATATGTTCGATCACGGCATTCATCTCGGCGCCGAGCAACAGCACCGCAGCGGAAATGTAGAAGTACAGCAACAGCACGATGATCGCGCCGATACTGCCATACATGGCGTTGTAGTCGGCGAATGTTTTGACGTACATACCGAAGCCCACCGATGCAAGGATCCACACCACCACGGCCAGCACCGAACCGGGGGTGATAAAGCGAAACTCTTGTTTGACGTCGGGCATGACGTAATAAATCAGCGCCACCGCCATCATCAACAGAATCACGACCACCGGCCAGCGCACGATGGTCCAGAGGGTCACGATGAAGTCTTCGAGGCCGACTTGCGAGGCGATCCAGCCCATCACCTGCGGCCCGAGCACCATCAGCGCGGCAGCCACCAGCAGCATGCCGGCGATGCCGATGGTGTAGAAAATCGACAGCGGGAAACGCTTCCACGCCGGCCGGCCTTCGACCACGTCGTAGGCGGCGTTCATCGCGCTCATCATCAGCCGCACACCGGCGGACGCGGTCCACAGGGCAATCACGATACCGACCGACAGCAAGCCACCCTTGGATTGCTGGAGCTGGTCGATGACCGGGTTCACCTGTTCCAGCGCCTGGGGCGGCAGGACCAGCTCCGATTGCAGGCGCAGCCAGGAGAAGAAGTCCGGCAGGTGCAGGAAACCGATCAGGGCGATCAGGAACAGAATGAAGGGAAACAGCGAGAACAGCATCTGATAGGCCAGCGCCGAGGCATAGGTCGACATCTCGTCGTCGACGAACTCGGTGATCGTGCGCACCATGACACGGTGCAGGCGCTGACCTTTCATGTGAGGGAAAAACATTAGCGTCTCCTTTCGCCGCAAAAAGGTTGAAGTCGTGGCGACTCAGGGGCCGTTTTCTACATCAAAGTAGCCTACTTGGCGAGTTTGAAACAATTTCCTTGTGCAAGTTCAGGCTGACACAAAAACGGCCATCCGCGGATGGCCGTTTCTGTTGCTCATCAAAGGCCTGATCACGCCTTGTCGATGCCTTTCTTGATCGCGTCTTTGGCTTTGCCGACCGCTTGCTGGGCTTCGCCTTTCCTTTCCTGCACCACGCCTTCGGTGCGCATTTTGTCGTTGCCGGTGGCCTTGCCGACGCCTTGTTTGACGTTGCCGACTGCTTCGTTGGCCAAGCCTTTTGCTTTATCGCCAGTGCTGCTCATGGTGGTTCTCCTGTGAACAATTGAACGAGAAAAGTGGTTACACAAGGTTGACCGGAGGCGTTTGCACGGAGTTTCATTTATTTTCAGCAGCACATTTCATCGTTCAGTGCAGGTTGGGCTTTATGTTTGCCGACCAACCCCCGAGAATGCGCAACGTATTCAGGCCATGGCGCTGAAGATCCAATCCCGTAGGAATGTTATGAAACTCGATAAAAAGCAGGCCATTGCCCGCAGAAACCAGGAACTTGGCGGTGCTGTGCTTGGCGTCAACAACTGCCATTTCACCGAATTGAACCGCAACCGCAACATCTGGTGGTTTGATATTCCGGTCGCGCGCCTGGCCGTTGGTCAGTACGAGTGGGTTCACCTGCTGATGCACACCCCTGATACCGACGAACTGCTGCACCTGAAAGTGCCGACGGTATTCCTGCGCGAGAAGCTCGAAGGTCTGGTGGTGCGCAACGAAGGTAAACGCAAAGCGGCCTTGAGCCTGGAACTGAGCGCCGACAAGGACTCGTACCTCCAGGACATGCGCCCGGCGGGTACCAACGTCAATTTCGCGCAGTTCCGCCTGTAACTTCACACATCCCCTGTGGCGAGGGAGCTTGCTCCCGCTGGGCTGCGAAGCGGCCCCAGGTCAGACACCGCGATACTTCTGATGTATCTCCATCGCCTGGATGGCGACTGCTTCGCAGTCGAGCGGGAGCAAGCTCCCTCGCCACAAGAGTGCCAACAAAAAGCCCCGCATCTGCGGGGCTTTTGTTTGTTACGCGCTGACTTTATTGACGCCGAGCTTCTTCAGCTCTTCGTCGCGCAACTCGCGGCGCAGGATCTTGCCAACGTTGGTGGTCGGCAGCGCGTCGCGGAACTCCACGGAGCGCGGAACCTTGTAGCCCGTAACGTTCGCACGCATGTGCTCCATCACTTGCTCTTTGGTCAGGGTCACGCCCGGTTTGGCGACTATGAAGATCTTGATCGCCTCGCCCGACTTCTCGTCCGGCACACCGATGGCTGCGCATTGCAGCACGCCCGGCAGGGTCGCCAGCACGTCTTCCAGTTCATTCGGGTACACGTTGAAACCGGAGACCAGAATCATGTCTTTCTTGCGGTCGACGATGCGCATGTAACCGTCAGGCTGGATCAACGCGATGTCACCGGTCTTCAACCAGCCTTCGCTGTCGAGGATTTCATCGGTGGCGTCCTGACGCTGCCAGTAGCCCTTCATCACTTGCGGACCTTTCACACACAGCTCACCGATTGCGCCCATTGGCTGTTCAACGCCGGCATCGTCGATGATTTTGCACAGGGTCGACGGCACCGGAATACCGATGGTGCCGATCTGGATGTGCTGGATCGGGTTTACCGTCGCGACCGGGCTGGTTTCGGTCATGCCGTAACCTTCGCAGATGGCGCAACCGGTGACTGCTTTCCAGCGCTCGGCAGCGGCCAGTTGCAGGGCCATGCCACCGGACAGGGTGACTTTCAATGCAGAGAAATCCAGCTTGCGGAAGCCTTCGTTGTTGCACAGGGCAACAAACAGCGTATTGAGCCCGACGAAACCGCTGAACTTCCACTTCGACAGTTCCTTGACCATCGCCGTCAAATCGCGCGGGTTGCTGATCAGGATGTTGTGGTTGCCGATCAGCATCATCGCCATGCAATGAAAGGTGAAGGCATAGATGTGGTACAGCGGCAGCGGCGTGATCAGGACCTCGCAACCTTCATTGAGGTTGGACCCCATCAGCGCCTTGCACTGCAGCATGTTCGCCACCAGGTTGCGGTGGGTCAGCATCGCGCCCTTGGCCACGCCGGTGGTGCCGCCGGTGTATTGCAGCACGGCAACGTCGCTGCTGGCCGGGTTGGCTTCAGCGACTGGCTGGCCGTGGCCCTTGCTCAAGACGTCGTTGAACTTGATGGCCTTGGGCAAGTGATACGCCGGGACCATCTTCTTCACGTACTTGATGACGCTGTTGACCAGCAGGCGCTTGAGCGGAGGCAGCAGGTCGGCCACTTCGGTGACGATCACGTGCTTGACGCCGGTTTTCGGCACGACGAGCTGGGCCAGGTGTGCCATGTTGGCCAGGCAGACCAGGGCTTTGGCACCGGAGTCGTTGAATTGGTGTTCCATTTCCCGCGCGGTGTACAGCGGGTTGGTGTTGACCACGATCAGCCCGGCGCGAATGGCGCCGAAGACGGCGACCGGGTACTGCAACACGTTGGGCAGCTGCACGGCAATTCGATCGCCCGGCTGCAAGTCGGTATGCTGTTGCAGGTAAGCGGCAAAGGCACCGGACAATTCGTACAGTTCACCGTAGGTGATTGTCTTGCCCAGGTTGCTGAACGCCGGTTTGTCGGCAAAGCGTTGGCAGGACTGCTTCAACACCGCCTGAATATTCGGATACTCGTCCGGATTGATGTCGGCAGCAATCCCGGCAGGGTACTTATCCTTCCAAAAGTCTTCGATCATGGAAGCCCACTCCTCAGCAACGCGAATTCATCACCGCATTTGATGCGATTATTATTGGTGTGTGTTTGTTGGTGAGTCTGGCTATTTACATAGGCCGAGAAGTCACAAAGCGCGCCGAGAGTAGCAGCTTTGCCTAGGGCCGACTAGAGCCAAAAGCCGCCTCTACAGTCACTTTAATGACTCAAGAATGGCTAGCGGTCATTTTAGAGCAAAAATTCTATAGCACCCTGAAAGCCCCGTAATTTGGGCCCTCCCCCCCAAAAAGCATCGCGGGCAAGCCCGCTCCCACAGGATCACCGAGAACCTTGTAGGAGCGTGGCTTGCCCGCGATCCGCGCGAAGCGCGGCCATTTAACGATCAGGCGATATCACGCAACTCCCGCCGCAAGATCTTGCCCACCGGCGTCATCGGCAACGACTCACGCAAGACGATGTGCTTGGGCACTTTGTACGCTGTGAAGTTTTCCTTGCAGTAAGCCTTCAGCTCTTCAAGGCTGACACCCGTTTCACGGGCCACCACAAACAGCTTCACCGCCTCCCCCGACCGCTCGTCCGGCACACCGATCACCGCACAGTTGGCGACTTTCGGGTGCGCCATCACCACGTCTTCGATCTCGTTCGGGTACACGTTGAACCCCGAGACGATGATCATGTCTTTCTTGCGATCGACGATGCGCACAAAACCGTCCGGGTCGATCACCGCGATGTCACCGGACTTGAACCAGCCTTCGGCATCCAGCACTTCGGCAGTGGCGTCGGGTTTCTGCCAGTAGCCCTTCATGATCTGCGGGCCCTTGATGCACAGTTCGCCGCGCTCGCCCAGCGCCTGCTCCACGCCGTCATCGTTGATGACTTTCAGCGTGGTGCCCGGCACCGGCAGGCCAACCGTGCCGAGGCGCGACTTGTCGCCGTACGGGTTGGTGCAGGCCACCGGGGAGGTTTCCGTCAGGCCGTAACCTTCGGTGATGCGGCAACCGGTGAGCTGTTCCCAGCGCTCGGCCGTGGCCTTGACCAGCGCGGTGCCGCCGGAGTTGGTGAGTTTGAGGCTGGAGAAATCCAGGGTCTTGAAGTCTGGGTGATCCATTAGCGCCACGAACAGCGTATTCAGCCCTAGCAGCGCCGAGAACCGCCAATTCTTCAGCTCCTTGATGAAACCGCCGATGTCCCGCGGATTGGTGATCAGCACGTTGTGGTTGCCCGAAACCATCATGCACATGCAATTCGCGGTGAACGCATAGATGTGGTACAGCGGCAGCGGCGCGACCATGACCTCTTGCCCTTCGCGCAACAGCGGCTGGCCGTCATTGCCGAACTGCTCCAGGCACGCCCGCACTTGCTGCATGTTGGCCACCAGGTTGCCGTGGGTCAACATCGCGCCCTTGGCCAGGCCGGTGGTGCCGCCGGTGTATTGCAGCACGGCGATGTCGTCGAGCCCGATCTTCAGCGGCTTGATGCCCAGGCCCCGGCCCAGGCGCAGCGCGCTCTTGAAGGAAATGGCCTGCGGCAAGGAATACGCCGGGACCAGCTTCTTGACCTTGCTCACCATCGTATTGACCAGCCAGCCATTGGCGGCGGGCATCAGGTCACCCATCTTCGCTTCGATCAGGTACTGGATGTCGGTGTCGGGCAGCACTTCCTGGACTTTGGCCCCGAACATGTTCAGGTACACCAGCGCCCGGGCACCGGAGTCCTTGAACTGATGACGCATCTCCCGCGCGGTGTACAGCGGGTTGGTGTTGACCACGATCAGCCCGGCGCGCAAGGCACCGAACACGGCAATCGGGTAATGCAGGACGTTGGGCATCTGCACCGCAATGCGATCCCCGGGCACCAGGTCGGTGTGGGCTTGCAGGTAACCGGCGAACGCTACGCTGTAGCGTTCCAGTTCGGCGTAGGTCAGGGTGACGCCCATGTTGCTGAATGCCGGGCGGTCAGCAAATTTCTTGCAGGAACGCTCGAACACCTCGATCACCGACTTGTAGGCCCCTTGATCAATGTTCAGGGGCACGCCGGCCGGGCGTTTGTCATTCCAGAAATCAGGTTGCATTGTTCTTGTCCTCTTTACCTGAACCTATCCGGGGCCGCTTTTCTGTCCTTCTTCAAAAACAAAGAACGAAAAACGGGGCTTCACGGACACTAGCAGCTATGGCGAATCAGGCAAATATGCCAACGGGCGTCATTGACCGCGTGAATCTTGCTGCAGCGGCGTGGCCTGATCAGACGGCACGCGATGGATGCGCTATACAATGCATCGAGGCTGTTTCCCACCCGGCAGCCCCATCCATGCAAAGGAACCGCCATGATCCACGACACTTTCTGGCTGACCGCGAGTGACCGCAGCCGCCTCTTCGTCAACCAGTGGCTGCCCGCCGCGCCTGTAAAAGCAGTGATTATGTTGGCCCACGGCATGGCGGAACACAGTGGTCGCTACGCCCGTCTGGCGGAAAAACTCTGTGCTCAGGGCTACGGTGTGTATGCGCCGGACCTGCGTGGACATGGCAAAACTGCCGAAAACGGGACACTCGGCCATTTCGCCGACGATGACGGTTGGTGCAAGGTGGTCGGCGATCTGGCGAGCCTCAACCAGCACATCGGCCAACAACATCCGGGAATGCCGATTGTGCTGCTCGGTCACAGCATGGGCAGCTACATCGCCCAGGCTTATCTGCTGCACCACAGCGCTAGCCTGCACGGGGCCGTTCTCAGCGGGTCGAACTTCCAACCGGTGGCGCTCTATCGCGCGGCGCGGCAGATTGCGCGGTTAGAACGTTTGCGTCAGGGCCCGAAGGGTCGCAGCGCGCTGATCGAATGGCTGTCGTTCGGTTCGTTCAACAAGAAATTCAAACCGGCACGCACGCGATTCGACTGGCTCAGCCGCGATCCGGCGGAGGTCGACCTGTACGCCAACGACCCGCTCTGCGGCTTTCGCTGCACCAATCAGCTGTGGATCGATTTGCTCGGTGGGTTGCAGCAAATCAGCAAAGCGTCCAATCTCGCTCAGATTGATCCGGGCCTGCCGTTGCTGGTGATTGGCGGTGAATGTGATCCGGTGAGCGAAGGCAAGCGTCTGAAAGATCTGGCCCATGCGCTGCGCGCTGCCGGCAGCCAGAGCCTGCAACTGACTATTTACCCGCAGGCACGGCATGAACTGTTCAACGAGAGCAACCGCGATGAAGTGATCAATGACGTGTTGAACTGGATCGCCCAGGCGCTGAGCCACCGTCGGCCACCCAGATCGGAATAGTTTTTTTGAATTTATTTATTCGTGACAGGAATTGAAACAGATGACCCAGGTTACCAACACCCCTTACGAAGCCCTTGAAGTCGGCCAGACCGCCAGTTACAGCAAGACGGTCGAAGAGCGCGACATTCAGTTGTTCGCCGCGATGTCCGGCGATCACAACCCGGTGCACCTGGACGCTGAATTCGCCGCCGGCACCATGTTCAAGGAGCGCATCGCTCACGGCATGTTCAGCGGTGCGCTGATCAGCGCTGCCGTTGCCTGCGAGTTGCCTGGGCCGGGGACTATTTATATCGGTCAGCAAATGAGTTTTCAGAAGCCGGTAAAAATTGGCGACACGCTGACCGTGCGTCTGGAAATTCTCGAGAAGCTGCCGAAGTTTCGTGTGCGGATTGCCACTCGCGTGTTTAACCAGCGTGATGAGTTGGTAGTGGATGGCGAGGCGGAGATTCTGGCGCCGCGTAAGCAGCAGACGGTGACGTTGCCTAAGCTGCCGGCAATCAGCATCGGCTGATTGCCTCAAAAGATCGCAGCCTCGTTTCACTCGACAGCTCCTACAGGGTTTTGCGATACCTGTAGGAGCTGTCGAGTGAAACGAGGCTGCGATCTTTTGATCTTAAGGCCCTTCCTGCACCTGCACACTCGCCGTCATCCCCGAACTCAAATTCATCCCTTCCGGCAACTGATCAATCTTGATCCTTACCGGAATCCGCTGCGCCAGCCTCACCCAGTTAAACGTCGGCTCGACCTCTGCCAGCAACTGCCCATCCGGCGTGGTGTTGCGATCAGTAATCCCGCGACTGATGCTTTCGACATGTCCCTGCAATGCCTCCCCCGCACTCATCAACCAGACCTTCACCGGATCGCCAACACGAATCCGTGGCAGTTTGGTTTCTTCGAAATACGCCTGCACATAGAAAGTCGAATCGTCGATCAACGCCATGACCGATTGCCCGGCATTCACGTAGTTGCCTTCGGCCAGACGCAGGTTGGTGATGTGACCGTTGCGTGGTGCATGGACCTGACTACGGGCGAGGTTGAGTTCCGCAACCTTGGCTTCGGCCTGGGCTTCGCGCAGTTCGCCACGGGCGATGCCAGCGTTGATCTGTGCGTTTTCACGCAGCTCGGCACTGATTGCCTGCGGCCCGAGGGCAGCGCGGCGACTGGCTTCACGCTCGCGCAGATTGAGTTGCTGCTGACGGGTCTGCACCACCGCCTGGGCTTTCTCCAGCGCCGCTTCGAAACGGTCACGATCAATGCTCAGCAATAAATCGCCAGCCTTGACCTGCTGGTTATCAAAAGTCTTGAGCTCACGCACCCAACCCGAGACGTCCGGGGCGATCACCACCACGTCGGCGCGAATCCGCGCGTCCCGAGTCCACGGCGTGAGCATGTAGTACTGCCACAAATGGAAGCCGGCAAAGATCGCCACCGCCACCAGGCCCAGGGTTACCGCGACACGTACGGGTGTACGCATTTTCAACTCCTTATAAAGGTCCGAGGACGACGGTGATCAAGGTCAATACACAGACGTACAAGGCGCAATCAAACAATGCTTCATGCCAGATCCAGCGGCCCACCGGCGTCAGGCGCAAGAGCATGCGCAAGGCTCCAGTGACGAGCAGCGCCAGCAGCACGTAAATCAGAAACGGACTGAGCAGCACGCCACCCACCGACCACTCACGCAAGCCCATGGCTTTGCTCCTGTTGACGGCACCAGGCGCGCCAGCTGCTTTGCAATTGCAGCACCGCGCCTTGGGCCAGTTTCACCGCATCGCTGGGGGGCAATGCGTACAAGGTCTTCAAGAGTTCTTCGCTCGGCTGCGCCAACGCCTCGGCGCGACTGCCGGCCGGGCCTTGCTCGAGGATTTTTTCCAGCTGTTCGAGATAACGCCGCTGAGGCGCACTGACCGGTGCCTGCGCCACCGCCAGACTCAAACGCAGATGCAGCAATTCGTCGCCGATGTCCAGGCCGAGCAAGCCATCGTCCCAGCGACTGCGCGCCGGTTCCGGCAACTCGGGATAGTGTCGCGCCAATTGCAGCAAGCGGTCGGCCATGCGCCCGCCAAACCAGCTTTCGGCACCGCGAAGATTGCGCCGGGTCAGGCGCACCAGATCGTCGAGGGTTGCCGCCAGCAGACGTCGGCCATGCCACGTCGGGTTGCGCAGGATCAACAAATGGAACGCCAGCACTGCGGCGCCGACACCGACCACGATGGATTGAGCGCTGTTGAAGAACGTCGCGACATCGAATTTCATCGCATTGAGCGGCGATACCAGCACGATAAAGTGCAAACAAAATGAGGTAGCCGTGGCGCCGATCTGCGGTTTGGCCATGCCCAGCGCGCCGAGGAATAACGGCACGCCCATGCCCATGCACAGCAAGGCAAAACCACTCCATTGCGGCAGCAGAATCTGCCCAACGATAAACGCGGCCGGAATTGCCAGGAAGATCCCGCGCATAAAACTCATGCCGATCTGGGCGCCGTTCTCGCGGCTGGCGAACAGACTACACACCACGCACGTCAACAGCAGCGCGCCGGAGGCAGCGGGCCAGGCGGTCGCCAACCAAAAGCACGAGACCACCAGAAACGCCAACGCACTTCGGGCACCGAACATCAGCGCCAATGACAGGTCACGGTGTGGCGTCAGGGTTCTCGGTGGATCGACCGTTTCCTTGCCCTCCTCAACGGCGTTCAACGCGGCGCTGGCCGCCATAGCGGTATCGAGCAACAAGGTGAAACGAGCCAGGCAGTAACTCTGTGCGGAGCTGATGTGCGGGTCGTGGCAAGCGTCGAGCAACCTCGGACGCAGAGCTTGCAGGGTCGCGGTGTCAGGGTTGTTGAGCGCCTCTTGAACCTCGGTCATCCAGGGCAACAGTTGCTCGGCTTCCTGAGGTTCCAATTGCTTCCACTGGCGGCGTACCGAACGGGCGATGCGCAATAGCATCAACAGCTTCTGGCTCAAGCCGCTGATCGCGCGTGCTCGTTGCCGCCCCAGGCTTCCTTCAAACCAGGCATGCTCGCGCTGGGCATCAACGGCGACGATTCTCCCGAGGATTTCCAGCAAGCCTTTACGCGCCTGACCCTCACCGGCCAGGGTTGCGCGCGCGGCGCTCATACCGCTTTGCCACGCTGCCCGCGCCTGATCCGCCAGCTGCCGTTCGACCCGCATCGGCCAGAGCAGCGCACTGGCGGCGGTGGCGCAAAGAATGCCCAGGCAGATTTCTGTGCAGCGAGCCACGGCTTGATCGAACACCGTCAGCGGATGAGTAATGGCCGGCAACGCGATGATTGCCACCGTGTAACCGGCCAGCACGAACGAATAGGACCAGGCGCTGCGCAGCAAGGTCGAACTCGCCGTACACAGACCCAGCCATAACGCCAAGGCCAACAAAAACAACCAGGGCGTCTGGGCAAACAACCCCATGAACACCACTGACATGATCGTCCCGACCAGCGTCCCCAGCAACCGCGCCAGGCCCTTCTGCACCACCATCCCCGACAAGGGCTGGGCGACGATGAACGCCGTCATCAACGCCCAGGCCGGTTGCTCCAGACCCCAGCGTAATGCCAGCCACAGTGCCAGGCCGCCGCCGATCAAGGTTTTGATCGCGAACTGTAAGGCGCGGCGGTCAGGCGCAAACAAAGCCTGCAAGGTGATAGGCACGTAAAAGACTCTTGGAAAGGCGATTTAACGATAGTCGGGATCGGTTCAGTCACTTGATAAACAAATTATTAGCTAGCTAACTAACATCCGTCCAGTGCTAATTCCCGGACACAAAAAAACGCCAGACTGGCTGGCGTTTATGACAGGCAACGAACGCTTACGAGCGTGCGCGCGCCTGGTTACGCAGGGCTTTTACCTGATCGTGATTGCGTTGCACGCCGTGGTACTGACGCTCAACCAGGTCACGAATGCCCACCAGGTTATGTTTGCTGATTTTTTCGATGGCTTCTTTGTAAGCCTTCAGTGCATGGTCTTCACCCCGCTCGGCTTCGTTCAGCACGGCTTCTTCATCCTTGCCGGTGAACATCGCTTTCACGTCGACCCAGCGACGGTGCAGGTCACCGCTGACACTGGTGGACGTTTCCGGATCGCCGCCTAGCGAACGCACCTGCGCTTGCAGTTCGGAAGCCGCAGTGGCGCAGTCCGCCGAGCGTTGCACGAACAGGGTTTTGAGTTCTGGGTGTTTGATGTCTTCAGCGCAAGTCTTGAACCCTTCCTGACCGTCTTTGCTGGTTTCAATCAGGTCGTTGAGTACAGAGATGGCTTCTTTATTCATGTCGGTCATTTTCAATTCCTCGCGGGTTGATGAAAGATGCAATAGTTATTGCACCCTGCATGCCAGCTTTGAATTGATAACTTATTCCTTATATTTCAATTGCTTACTGATTAACGCGAAAACTGTATCCGCTTTTTTTGCATGATCTGTCATTTGGCCTGCATGCAGAATGCCTGTATTTTCCAGACTGTTTGAATCAAGACGACTGATTGATGAACCCTGAAAAGCTCGAACTGTTGATTACCCGTGAAATGCCCTTCGGCAAGTACAAGGGCCGGATCATCGCCGACCTCCCCGGCCAATACCTGAACTGGTTCGCTCGGGAAGGTTTCCCCCATGGCGAACTCGGCGGCTTGCTGGCCTTGATGCAGGAAATCGATCACAACGGCCTGTCGGAGCTGCTCGAACCGCTGCGCGCCAAACATGGCAAACCCGCCCCGCGCCATTGATCCTGACCGAGTAGCCCATGCCCGATAACACCCGCCGCGCCCGTGATGAAGCCTTCTGGCGAACTTTTGCCGACCGATACGCGGTTGAACCCGGACCGATCAACCTCGAAAACGGATACTTCGCGCGCATGTCGCGCACAGTGGTCGAGGAGTACCAGCGCAACATCGAACTGATCAACCGCAGCAACTCGGTGCACGTGCGGCAACGCTTCGAACAGGGCGAAAGCCTGGAGATTCGCAAACAGCTCGCCGAGCTGGTGAGCGTACCCGCCGACACCGTCGCCCTCACCCGCAACGCTTCGGACGGTTTGCAATCGCTGATCCGCAACTACAACCGTCTGACGCCGGGCGATCAGGTGCTGATGTGTGATCTGGAATACGACACGGTCAAAGGGGCCATGCGCTGGCTGGCACGTCATCGCGGTGTCGAAGTGATCGAGATCGAACACTCGCACCCCGCCAGTTTCGACAGTTTGCTGGCCACTTACCGCGAAGCCTTCGTGCGTTACCCGCGACTCAAACTGATGGCCCTGACCCACGTCACCCATCGCACCGGTCTGGTGATGCCGGTGCAGGCCATTGCCGCAGCCGCCAGGGAACATGGCATCGACGTGATCCTAGACGGTGCCCATGCGCTCGGCCAGATCCAGTTCAATCTTGACGATCTCGGGATCGCGTTCGCCGGTTTCAATCTGCACAAATGGATCGGTGCGCCACTGACCCTGGGCTTCATTTACATCGCCCCCGAGCGCTTGGCCGACATCGACCCGGACATGGGCGAGATGCATTTCCCGGTCACCGACATTCTCGCCCGCACGCCGTACAGCACGCCCAACATCCCGGCGCTGCTGACCCTGCCGCTGGTGTTCGAGGAACATCGGGCCATGGGCGGTTCCGCGGCCAAGGGCGCCCGGCTCAATTACCTGCGCAACCGCTGGGTGAGCGTGGTACGCGAGTTGCCGGGGATCGACGTCATGACCCCGGACGACCCGCGGCTGTATTGCGGCATCACCTCGATGCGCTTTACCCGGCACACCGATCAACAGGCGATGGTCGAGCGGCTGCTCAAGGACTACAACCTGTTTACCGTGGTGCGCAGTGGTGCCGCGAGTGGTCCGTGCATTCGCATAACTCCGGGGCTTACCACCACGGGTGCAGACATGGATCTACTGGCCCGGGCGTTGACCGAACTGCGCTGACATCACACGGTGTGTTTGTCGAAGTCCTCGGGTTTGATCTGCGTCGATACCGCGAATGTGTCGATGCCGATGGTCGTGTGCCCGAAGTAGCCGTCTTCATTCGAGTCTCGACTCAGGGTGTGAACGTTCAAGGTCGAAGCCTCGCCGCCCATGTTTTTATAGAAAAAGTCTTGATCGTTGGTCAGTGGCGAAACGGATCGACCGCAGTACTCTCTGGCGTTGAGTACCGAGCGCGAGGCCACCTCGGGAAAATAGAGCTGACCGACCCAGGCGACATGCCGTTCTTCCAGATAGTTATTGCCTGCTGTAATGCGTACGACGACGTGAATGTGCAGGGCACGGCCGGCGTAGAACCCCGGATAGATCGTGGTAAAGCGCACGATGCCGTTCTTGTCCGTAAATTGCCCGCCTCGCAGGTAAGTGTCGTCGTCGGTGCGCGGGATCGAGCCTATGTCGCCAGCTTCGACTTCCTTGTCCGGATTGACCTTGGTCCAGCCCGAATACGCACCGCGCGCATTGCAGTGCCAGATATCCACTAACGCGTCAGTCACGGGTTGACCGGTCATGGCATCGACGATCGTCAGCCTCAGCACCAAGGGAATACCGTCCATGCCTTCGCTGATGTTTCTTCTGATCAATTTCGGATTTCGGAAATAAGGACCGGCGATCTGTTCGGGTGAAAGCAGGTAAACCGCTGGCTGGGGTGAAACCGGAGTGTTGTCGTCCATGACGTTCTCTCTTCCATAAGATGAACGCAGGTTAACGCTGGCCGAGCAGAGAGATGCGGTAACTATGTATCGCATGATGTCCTTGTGGGAGCGAGCTTGCTCGCGATGGCAGCGGCACATTCAATGAAAATGTTGACTGTCAGACCGCTATCGCGAGCAAGCTCGCTCCCACAGTTTTTTTGCGGGCAAAAAAAAACGGTGCACCGACCAAGCGCACCGTAAAGCCGTAGAACACACAACGAAGTGTTTGGTAAAGCCGATCAGTCCAGCAGCGCCAGTGCCTCGGCGGTGCATTCCTGAATGCGGGCCCAGTCGCCGTTCTTGATCCACTCGGGATCAAGCATCCAGCTACCGCCCACGCACATCACGTTTTTCAACGCCATGTAGCTCTTGATGTTGGCCGGACTGACGCCGCCAGTCGGGCAGAATTTCACTTCGCCGAACGGGCCGCCCAGGGCCTTGATGGCCGCGACGCCGCCGCTGACTTCCGCCGGGAACAGCTTGAAGCGGCGATAACCCAGGCCATAACCTTCCATGATGCCGGAGGCGTTGCTGATGCCTGGCAACAGCGGAATCGGGCTGTTGACGCTGGCTTCCAGCAGGTCACGGGTGATGCCCGGCGTGACGATGAACTGCGAACCGGCTGCTTCGGCAGCCGCCAGCATGTTGCGATCCAGCACAGTACCGGCACCGGTCACCAGCTCCGGACGCTGCTCGCGCAGAATCTGGATGGCCTTGAGGCCGAACTGCGAACGCAAGGTCACTTCCAGGGCTGTCAGGCCACCGGCCGCGAGGGCGTCGGCCAGCGGCAGGATGTCCTGTTCGCGAGCGATGGTAATCACCGGCAGGATCCGCGCCTTGGCGCAGAGGCTGTCGATCAGGGCAACTTTGTCCGCCATGGAAACGGTCGGGGATGGGGTTTTCATAGCGGCTGTTCCTTGGCTCATGGGCACCAGTAAATCTCTAACGTAGGTTGCAGAAACGCGCGAATCGGCATGGCGGCGACATCGTCACCGGCCAATGCGGCACTCAGAGTGGTCAGCTTGGACTGTCCGGAAATCGATAGAACGGTGGTCTTGGCCGAGGCCAGAAGCGCGCGACTCATGGTCAGGCGCTGATGTGGCACGGTCGGCGCCAGCATCGGATAGCAACGCCGTGTACCGTCGACTTTCAAGGCATCGGCAAGGTTTGGGCTGTTGGGGAACAGCGATGCGGTGTGACCATCGTCGCCCATGCCGAGTATCAGCACGTCGATCGGCGGCAACTCGGCGAGCAAGCGATCCGCCTGCTCGGCGGCCTGTTCAAGGTTGGCGGTGGCGCTGTACAAACTCAAAAACTGAGCCTTCACCGCCGGGCCTTGCAGCAGGTAGCGCTTGAGCAGACCGGCATTGCTGTCGGCGTGTTCAACCGGCACCCAACGCTCGTCGGCCAGGGTGATGACAACTTTGGACCAGTCCAGTTTCTGCTTGGCCAGGTTCTGGAAAAACGCCACCGGACTGCGGCCACCGGACACCACCAGCGTCGCGGTGCCGCGAGCGTCGATGGCGTCACTCAGTTGCTTGGCCACATTCAGCGCCAAACCATCGGCCAGCAACACCGGGCTTTTGAACTCATGGGCGCTGACGCCCTGAGGCAGTTTCAATTCAGATATCGCCATACCACGACCTCCCATCCCGCGTGATCAATGCAATGGAGCTCATCGGCCCCCAGGACCCCGCCGCGTAAGGCTTGGGCGCATCACCGGATTTTTTCCACCCGGCGATCAACTGGTCACACCACTTCCACGCGGCTTCGATTTCATCTTTACGGACAAACAGGTTCTGATTGCCGCGCATCACTTCCAGCAACAACCGCTCGTAGGCATCGGGAATCCGTGCGCTGCGATAGGTGTCGGAAAAATTCAGCTGCAACGGACCGCTGCGCAGCTGCATGCCCTTGTCCAGGCCTTGTTCTTTGGTCATCACGCGCAAGGAAATGCCTTCGTCCGGTTGCAGGCGGATAATCAGCTTGTTGCTGATTTGCAGGCGCTGCTCGGGAGCGAAGATGTAATGGGACGGTTCCTTGAAGTGGATGACGATCTGCGACAGCTTCTGCGGCATGCGCTTGCCGGTACGCAGGTAAAACGGCACGCCGGCCCAACGCCAGTTCCGGATATCGGCACGCAGCGCGACGAAGGTTTCGGTGTCGCTCTGGGTGTTGGAGTTCGGCTCTTCCAGATAACCGGGAACCGATTTGCCTTCGCTGTAACCGGCGATGTACTGACCGCGCACCACCTGAGTGGTCAGGCCTTCCGGGCTGATCGGCGCCAGCGCCTTGAGCACTTTGACTTTCTCGTCACGGATGCTGTCGGCGGACAGGTCGGCCGGCGGGTCCATGGCGATCAGGCAGAGCAGTTGCAGCAGGTGATTCTGGATCATGTCCCGCAGCTGGCCGGCCTTGTCGAAGTAACCCCAGCGACCTTCGATCCCGACCTTCTCGGCCACGGTGATTTCCACGTGGGAGATATAGTTCTGGTTCCACTGGGTTTCGAACAGGCTGTTGGCGAAACGCAGGGCGATCAGGTTCTGGACAGTTTCTTTGCCCAGGTAGTGGTCGATGCGGTAGGTGCGATTCTCCGGGAAGAACTGCGCCACGGCGTCGTTAACCTTGCGCGAGGATTCCAAGTCCGAACCGATGGGTTTTTCCAGCACCACGCGGGTGTTTTCGGTCAGGCCGACCTTCGACAGGTTCTCGCAGATCGCGCCGTAAACGGCGGCCGGTGTCGCGAAGTAGGCAATCACTCGCTGGGCGCTGCCAGCCATTTCGGCCAGGGCGACGTAATCGTCAGCCTTGAGGAAGTCGACGTGCAGATAACTCAGGCGGGCCAGGAAGCGTTCCACCACAGCTTCGTCCAGCTCTTTGGCGCCGACGTAGCGGCGCAGCTCGGAGGCGATGAACGCCAAATGTTGCTGCTCGCTGCCAGGCTCACGGGCCAGCGCGATAATTCGCGTGTCCTCGTGCAACAGGCCTGCGCCATCGAGCTGATAAAGGGCAGGAAACAGCTTGCGCAGGGCCAGATCGCCGAGGGCGCCGAACAAGGCAAAGGTGCACGGTTCAACCGTAATCGAAGGCATGATGTTTGTTCTTTTATCAAGTTAAGCTACAAATACCTTTTTTCAAGGCATCACTCAAGGGAAAATGTAGTAATAACCACAACATTTTCGCAAAATACAGATTCCGAGTGGTGGACGGTCGGAGCCATCAGTAGGATAGGCCACCGTTACGGGCCCGATCAAAGTCCCAATTTGCATAGCCGGGGCCCTTATTTGCATTGCTCTCATGTTTGCGGAGCTAAGGAACATATATGGACCGCGTGCGAAATTTACTGGAACAGATCCAGAATCGCCTTGAAGACCTGAACAAGGCAGAACGCAAAGTCGCCGAAGTGATCCTGCTCAACCCGCAGCAGGCCACCCGGTTCAGCATCGCCGCGCTCGCCCAGGCCTCAAAGGTCAGCGAGCCGACGGTCAACCGTTTCTGCCGTTCGTTCGGCGTCAGCGGCTACCCGGAACTCAAGCTTCAATTGGCCCAGAGCCTGGCCAGTGGCGCGGCATATGTCAGCCGTGCGGTCGAGGCCGACGACAATCCGGAGGCGTACACCACGAAGATTTTCGGCAGCGCCATCGCCTCGCTGGACAGTGCCTTGCAGGCGCTTGACCCGAACCTGATCAGCCGCGCTGTCGACCTGTTGATCCAGGCCCGGCAGATCCACTTCTTCGGCCTCGGCGCCTCGGCCCCGGTGGCGCTGGATGCGCAGCACAAGTTCTTCCGCTTCAACCTGGCGGTCACCGCCCACGCGGACGTGCTGATGCAGCGCATGATTGCGTCGGTGGCGCACACCGGCGAGTTGTTCGTGATCATTTCCTACACCGGCCGTACCCGCGAACTGGTGGAAGTGGCGCGTATTGCCCGGGAAAACGGTGCTTCGGTACTGGGCCTGACGGCCGAGGGCTCGCCACTGGCCAAGGCCAGCACGTTGAGCCTGAACATTCCGCTGCCGGAAGACACCGACATCTATATGCCGATGACGTCGCGGATCATTCAGCTGACCGTGCTGGACGTGCTCGCCACCGGCATGACCTTGCGCCGAGGCGTGGATTTCCAGCCGCATTTGCGCAAGATCAAGGAAAGTCTGAATGCCAGTCGGTATCCGATTGGGGATGAGTTTAATTAAAAAGATCGCAGCCTCGTTTCGCTCGACAGCTCCTACAGGTTTACACGATCCCTTGTAGGAGCTGTCGAGCGAAACGAGGCTGCGATCTTTTGATCTTACGCCCCGACCCGCGCCTGCAAACTCAAATGCGCCCTCTCCCCCGGAGCCAGGCTCAGGCTATCGGTCCCGCCACTCGCGGCTTCAACACAGACAAACTCCGAAATCTCATTCCAGGTCACTCCCAGCAACGGCCTTGAGCCCGGATGCCAGACCACCGTGTCCGCATGGTCACCGGTATCGATGCACAACTCGCGCTGCCAGGCGTGGTCCTTGAGCTGTAATTCGCCGTCTTGCTGGAACACCCGCTGACAGCCACCCTCCACCCGCAACTCGCCTTCCTGATGACAAATCTGCCGGTTCAACTGGTCGTAACCCTGCGCCCCGTCGAGGCCAGACAGCGCTACCTCACCGACGTCGCCAATACGCCAATATGCATGCAACGCTTGACTCAATTGGCACGGCAGGCTGTCCTGATGCTCCGTACTCAGGCGCAAATCCATGCGTTCGCCCAAGTGCGCGTGCAGGTCTACTTGCCAGTCGCACAACTGAAGTTGCCAGTGCAAGCGCACGCCATCGTCATCAGTGCTGCTGTCCAGCAGCTTCCAGTCGATCAACCGTGCCCAGCCATGGGACGGCCAGGCGTTTTCGCTCGGATGACGGCCATACCACGGCCAGCACACCGGAACGCCACCACGAATCGCGCCGACCTGCGGCCACTTCGCCGCGCACCAGAGCCAGGGTTTCTGGCCCTTTGGCTGGAAGTGCAGCAACTGCGCTCCCTGCCGACTGAACACCGCCTGACACAGCGGATGGTCGATCACCAGCACGTCGCGCTTCTGATAGCGCTCCCACGCAAACACCGGACGTTCGCGCAAGGATTTGAAGAAGCGTTGTAGCGGATGCTCATGCATGTGCAACGGTCCTGAAAATCACCCGGGGTGCGCCGCCCGACAAAAAAAAGCGGACAGCCTGGGCTGTCCGCAAAAATGCGCACATAGAGAGGAGCTTATCGCAACAACGTTAGAACACCGACTGAATTTTCAGACCGGCGACCAGCGCGTTGTCGACTTCATCAACACCACCCGGGTGAGTGATGTATTGCAGGTTAGGGCGCACGGTCAGCCAGTTGGTAACGTGGAAGCCGTAGTTGATCTCGTAGTTGTACTCGGTGCTACGCAGCGGCGAGAACAGTGGATCCTCGTACTCGGTAACACCATTGGAGGCGTTGACCAGCTCGGCGTTTTTCTTCACGTCATCGTTGACATGGATACGGGCAAAACCGATACCCATGTCATCTTTTGGACGTGCGTCGAACGGGCCCTTGTACACAAACATCAGCGACTGATAGTTGTCGACGAAGTTGGTGTCCTTGTCGTGGAAAGTAGCGTTGGCTGCGACGTTCAGACCGCGGGACGCATCACCGTTGTGGCTGGTGAGTTGTTGCTGCGCCACGAACCAGTAGCCGTGTTTGCTATCGTGGCTGCGATAGGCGTTACCGCTGGTGGCTGCATCATTGCCGTTTTCATCCTTGAGGACGTCATCGGCATTGGCCGTGCTTTTGTAGTAACCGACACGGTATTCGCCCGGCAGGTTGTTAGGGTTCGGCAACCAGACCAGTTCGACCGGCAAGACCGTACCGGCGGTGCCACTGCCGCTGAGCTTGAAGCCGTTACCATGTTCCAGTTGCGATGGGTTCTGGTTGTACGCACCGATCTGCGCATAGAACTCAGGCGAGATGTTGTACTTCACACGTACAGCAGCCTGCATGACCGGCCAGTTGTACCAGATGTTGGTGGCCCAGTTACCCGCTTGGGAACCGCAGAACGCCAGGTTCTGGAACTCGCAAGGGAAGGTGTTGAAATCTTCGCCTTCGCCGAAATAACCGGCCTTGACGTCCAGTTTGCCGTCGAGGAACTGGTGCTTAACCCACATCTGGGTCAGACGGACCATATGGCCACGGCCGTAGACTTCCTGGGAGGAACTCAGGGTGCCGGCACGAGGGTCGCCGACACGGTCATTGGAGATGTTCTCACCGTTACGGTTGGTGAACTGGATCTTGGCCTGGGTGTTATCCCAGCCCCATAGTTTTTGCAGGTCCAGCGCCACGCCCAGGCCAAACTGGTCGGCGTAACGTGCGGTCTTGTCGTTGTTGTAGCCGCCGTGCAGGTTTGCGCCTACTTCACCGACGTAGTCCATCTTGATGTCGATACCCTGCTCGATCAGCTTGGTCCGCTCGCCACCCCAATCACCGGTCATCCATTCGGAATCGGCGCTGAACGCGTCAGCCGCGTGCACACTACCGGCCAGCATCATTGCCGCAATTGCCGACAACTGGCAGATAAGCTGAGCGTTGTTGTTCTTCTTCATCCCTACATCCTCGTTTTATTGTTATTAACTGTTTTTATTTAACGCGGTTACATCCCCTGTGGGAGCGAGCTTGCTCGCGATAGCCGATTCAAATTCAACATCACTGTTGACTGACCCACCGTCATCGCGAGCAAGCTCGCTCCCACCTTGATCTTCAGCGACCTTTGAATTGCGCGACATTCGCAGACCGGGCTTCACCTTGCGGTTGACCGGCCACCCCCAGGCGCTCACCGGTCTTGGCATCGAACAACAACACTTTCGATGGATCGAATTGCAGGGTCAGGGTCTCGCCCACGGCCGGTGCAACGTCCGGCGCCAGACGGCAGCAGACTTTGGTTTCGTTGAGATTGACGAACACCAGGGTGTCGGGACCGGTTGGCTCGGTGACCTGGACTTCGGCGCGAATGTTCGGCAAACCGTTCGGCTCGCTGCCCGCCAAAACGATCTGCTCCGGGCGCATGCCGAGGATCACTTCGCGGTCTTCGAGACCGGCGTCCTGCATGCCCAGCGGCAATTCACACCGCGCCTGACCGCTGTCGAGCAGCGCCACCAGACGACCGTCCTTGCGCTGCAAACGCAGGGGGATGAAGTTCATCGGTGGCGAACCGATGAAGCTCGCCACGAACAGGTTGGCCGGGTTGTTGTAGATGTCTTTCGGCGTGCCGAATTGCTGAATGATCCCGTCCTTCATCACCGCCACTTTGTCGCCCAGGGTCATCGCTTCGATCTGGTCGTGGGTCACGTAGACCGTGGTGGTTTTCAGGCGCTGGTGCATCAGTTTCATTTCGGTGCGCATCTCGACCCGCAGCTTGGCGTCGAGATTGGACAGCGGTTCGTCGAACAGATAGATCTTCGGCCGCCGCGCCAGGGCACGGCCCATCGCCACGCGCTGCTGCTGACCACCGGAGAGCTGGCCGGGTTTTCGGTTGAGCAAGTGTTCGATCTGCAGCAGCTTGGACACCCGCGCCACTTCCGCTTCGATGTCGGCGGCGGGCATTTTGCAGATCTTCAAGCCGAAGGCGATGTTCTCGCGCACGCTCATGGTCGGGTACAGCGCGTAGGACTGGAACACCATGGCGATGTCGCGGTCTTTCGGGCTCATGCCGCTGACGTCCTGGTCGTCGATCATGATCGCGCCGCCGGTGATGGTCTCCAGGCCGGCGATGCAATTCATCAGGGTCGACTTGCCGCAACCCGAAGGTCCGACCAGGATCAGGAACTCACCGTCCTTGATCGACAGATCGATGTCCTTGAGGGTGTCCGGCAGGCCGGGGCCATAGGTCTTGTTTACATTGCGAAGTTCGAGCGTAGCCATGATTACCCCTTGACTGCGCCGGCCGTCAGCCCGCGCACGAAATACTTGCCTGCGACCACATAGACCAGCAGGGTCGGCAGTCCGGCGATCATCGCCGCCGCCATATCAACGTTGTATTCCTTGGCCCCGGTACTGGTGTTGACCAAGTTGTTCAACGCCACCGTAATGGGTTGCGAGTCACCGCTGGAGAACACCACGCCGAACAGGAAGTCGTTCCAGATCTGGGTGAACTGCCAGATCAGGCAGACCATGATGATCGGGGTGGACATCGGCAGGATGATCAAGCGGAAGATGGTGAAGAAACCCGCACCATCCAGCCGCGCCGCCTTCACCAGCGCATCGGGAACGCTGACGTAGTAGTTACGGAAGAACAGCGTGGTGAACGCCAGGCCGTAGACCACGTGCACGAACACCAGGCCCGTGGTGGTGCTCGCCAGGCCCATCTTGCCGAGGGTGAACGAGGCCGGCAGCAGCACGGTCTGGAACGGCAGGAAGCAACCGAACAGCAGCAAACCGAAGAACAGTTGCGAGCCACGGAAGCGCCACATCGACAGCACATAGCCGTTCAGTGCACCGATGGCGGTGGAGATCAGTACCGCCGGGACAGTGATCTTGATCGAGTTCCAGAAGTACCCGTCAACCGTGCCCCATGCCTTGACCCAGCCAATGCCGCTGACCACGGTCGGCCAGCTCAGCAGGTTGCCGGAGTTGATGTCTTCCGGCGTCTTGAAACTGGTCAACAGCATGACCACCAGCGGTATCAGGTAAAGGAATACGGCAAGGATCAGCACGCCATAGATCGCGATGCGACTCAGGCTGATGGAAGACTTGGCAGCGAAACTAGTCATGGCGCTTGGTCCTCAGCTCGGAGTACAGGTAAGGCACGATGATTGCGAGAATCGCACCGAGCATCAGAATCGCACTGGCCGAGCCCATGCCCATCTGGCCGCGACTGAAGGTGAAGGAATACATGAACATGGCAGGCAGGTCGGAGGAATAACCCGGGCCACCGGCTGTCATTGCCGCCACCAGGTCGAAGCTCTTGATCGCGATGTGGGCCAGGATCATCACCGCACTGAAGAACACCGGGCGCAGACTTGGCAACACCACTTTCAGGTAGATCCTCGGCATGCTCGCGCCATCGATCTGGGCGGCACGGATGATCGATTGATCAACGCCACGCAGGCCGGCGAGGAACATCGCCATGATAAAGCCCGAGGCTTGCCATACCGCAGCGATCACCAGGCAGTACACCACGCGGTCCGGATCGATCAGCCAGTCCAGGCGAAAGCCTTCCCAGCCCCAGTCACGCAGCAATTTGTCCAGGCCCATGCCCGGGTTGAGCAGCCACTTCCAGGCGGTACCGGTGACGATCATCGAGAGCGCCATCGGGTACAGGTAAATGGTGCGAATGAAACCTTCGCGACGAATGCGCTGATCAAGAAACACCGCCAGCAGTACACCGATCACCAAGGTGATGCCGATGAACATGCCGCCGAACACCGCCAGGTTCTTGCTCGCTACCCACCAACGGTCGTTGTTGAACAGCCGCTCGTATTGCGCCAGGCCCGCCCATTTGTAAGTCGGCAGGAAGGTCGACGTGGTGAACGACAGGACGAACGTCCACAGGATATAGCCATAGAAGCCGACCAGGACGATGAACATGCTGGGCGCCAGCACCAGTTTGGGGAGCCAGCGCTGCAGTGCATCGAACGGCGAGGCCTTGCTGAACACAGCAACAGAACTCATGGGAAGATCCCGTACGTGAGGAAAAATTACTTTGGAAATGCACCCCTTGTAGGAGTGAGCCTGCTCGCGATAGCGATGTATCAGTTGATACATCCAGGGTCTGACAATCAGCTATCGCGAGCAGGCTCACTCCTACAGGGGCCAAGCATTACTTGGCAGCTTTGACGGCAGTGCCGAGTTGCTTGGCGGCAATGGCAGGATCGGCTTTCGGATCGTTGATGAAGTTGGTCACAACATCAAAGAACGCGCCTTGTACCGCCAGCGTGGTCGCCATGTTGTGCGCCATGCTCGGCTGCAGGCCGCCCGACTTGGCGTCCGCCAGGAAGTCCTTGGCAGCGGTCTGGGCGCAAGAGTCGAAACCGTACTTGCCCATGTCGCTCAGCATGTCGATTCGAACCGGGATCGAGCCCTTGTTGATGCTGAAGACTTTCTGGAAATTCTCACCCAGCACGATCTTGGCAATATCCTGCTGAGCGGCAGCAGTGCCCTTGTCTTTCTGCTTGAACACGGCCAGGGAGTCGATGTTGTAGGTGAAGGCCTTGTCGGTGCCCGGGAAGGCTACGCACTCGTAGTCCTTGCCGGCGACTTTCTTGGCCGCTGTCCACTCGCTCTTGGCCCAGTCACCCATGATCTGCATGCCGGCCTTGCCGTTGATGACCTTGGCTGCTTCCAGGTTCCAGTCCTGGCCTTTGCCGTCGGCGTCCATGTAGGTCGCGACTTTCTTCAGCTCGGTCAGCGCCTTGACCATTTCAGGACCGGTCAGTGCACCGTTGTCCAGATCCACTAGGGCTTTCTTGTAGCCGTCGACGCCCATGACCGAAAGGACCACCGCTTCGAACACGGTACTGTCCTGCCAAGGCTGGCCGCCGTGGGCAAGCGCAATGAAGCCCGCAGCCTTGAGCTTGTCACCGGCCGCGTAGAATTCCTGAAGGGTGGTTGGCGCTTTTTCGATGCCGGCTTTCTTGAAGACTTCCGGGTTGATCCACAGCCAGTTGACGCGGTGAATGTTCACCGGCACGGCCACGTAGTCACCCTCATACTTCACGGTATCGGAGACTTTCTTGTCGAGCAGGCTGTCCCACTTCTCTGTTTTGGCCGCGTCTTTCAAGACGTCGGTGTCGAGCAGACCGGTAGACGCCCATTCCTGGATGTCCGGGCCTTTGATCTGCGCTACGCCCGGCGGGTTACCGGCCACGGCGCGGCTTTTGAGTACGGTCATGGCGGTAGCACCGCCACCACCGGCAACTGCGCCGTCCTTCCAGGTGAAACCGTCTTTTTCGACTTGGGCCTTGAGGACATCGACGGCAGCTTTTTCGCCACCGGAGGTCCACCAGTGAACGACTTCTACCGAACCTTTGGAATCGGCGGCAAGCGTACTGAGAGGGAATGCACTGAGAGGGAGCAATGAGGCAAGAGAAATGACAGTAGCGAGGCGAGAAATCGCATTCATCTAGAATTACCTTTCTTGTTGTTATGCATGCAAGTCTGGTGCTTGCGCTGCATGGATTTTAAACAGGAGTTATCCCTTCGCAGGTAACGAAGGGACGTTCGAATGTCACCGCATGGTTACACAGGAGCGCTCTGGGATAACTGTGCCAAGGCAGTCGCCATACTGGGCGCCAGAGGCAATCGCGGGATCAACACGGCTTGCCAGGCGTGATAAAGATCAGGCTTACCGGCCCAGATATCGGCGCTCGGGCGATTCTGCGGGTCGAGTTCGTGGTGCCAACTTCCATCACATCTGTCGATGAAATGACTGTCACAGAATTCCCAGAACAGTCGGTACCAGTGTTCGTATTGCGCGTCGCCTGTGCGTTTAAGCAGCGCACTGGCGGCGGCGCTGGCTTCGCAATGGGTCCAGTGCAGGCGATGGCGAACCACGGCGCGATTGTCCCAGTCGAGGGTGTAAACAATCCCCGGCGCCCCGTCGACATCCCACCCGTGATGGCAGTTGTGGTCGAAGAGTTTTTGCGCGTCGCTGGCGAGCCAGCCCGGTGTGAGCATCCCGGCCTTAACCCGCGCCGCTTCGAGGTGCAGCATCAGCCGGGCCCATTCGAAACCGTGGCCCGGCGTAGTGCCGTAGGGGCGAAATCCATCGGCCGGGTTGTCGTGGTTGTAGTCGCGAAGCGGCTGCCAGTCGCGGTCGAAATGCTCGACCACCAGGTAATCGTTGGCGGCGGCGTGACCATGGATTACCCGCTCGACGATGCGCTGGGCGCGGACCAGCCAACGGTTGTCGTCGGTGACATCGGCCAACGCGAGAAAGGCTTCGGTGGCGTGCATGTTGCTGTTGGCGCCGCGATAGCTTTCCTCTTCACTCCAGTCGCGGTTGAAGGATTCGCGCATCGCGCCCTCCTCCTCGCTCCAGAAATGCGCGTCGATGATGTGGATCGCATCGTCGAGCAAGGCCTGCGCGCCGGGACGCTGAGCGACGACCGCAGAACTGGCGGCCAAGGCAACGAAGGCGTGCAGATAAGCCGCCTTGCCGGTGTTGCCGTCACGATGTTCGGAGACAGCGAACCAGCCACCGTGTTTGGCGTCACGCAATGGGCCGCTGAGGGCTTTGATGCCGTGATCCACCAGTTCCGCAAAACCTGGCAGGCCCTGAATGTGGGCCATGGCGAAGCTGTGGGTCATGCGCGCGGTGTTCATGGTTTCGGCTTGGGCGTTGGCCGGCAGGCAGCCCTTTTCATCAAGATTGCCGAAGCCTTCGGCGAGCTTCGAAGCCTTGGCAAACGCCAGCAGGCGCAGGCCTTCGGCAGCGAGCCAGTGCTGATGGGCGGGGGCGTTCAGCCAACTGCTGAACGCGGGTTGGAAGGTGTCCATGGGGTGCCTTTTTTGTTGTTATGACTGGGGGCAGTCTAAACAACGGGCGGTGGCGGGCTTGTAACGAAGGGGGCGAGTTATGTCACCGACTTGTGACATTTTCTTTGGGAGATGTGTTGGGTCTTCTGACGCCATCGCGAGCAAGCTCGCTCCCACACTGGATTTGTGTACGACGCATCTCCCCTGTGGGAGCGAGCTTGCTCGCGATGGGCGCGACACGGTCTGACTAGTCGATACTACGAGGCAAATGCAACGTCACCCGCAACCCACCCTCACGCAAATTCTGCAGGCTGACCTCACCTCCGTGGCTGTGGGCAATGTTGCGCGCAATCCCCAGCCCCAACCCATAACCCTGCTGCTGCCCGGCCAGGCGGAAGTGCGGTTCGAACACCTGCTCCATCCGCTGTTCCGGCACGCCTGGGCCTTCATCGTCCACATGCAGGATGAACGCACTCTGGTCGTCATCAATGTGCAGATGCGCTTTCTGCCCATACTTCAAGGCATTGTCGATCAGGTTTCCGATGCAACGCTTGAGCGCCAACGGCTTCCCCGGATACGCCGCCAGCGCACGCCCTTGCTGGGTGACGCGACCATTGCCGTTGGGCGCCAGATACGGTTCCACCAGACAATCAAGCACGTGATTGAGGTCCACCGGTTCGATGTTTTCGTGGATGTCGGTGTCTTTCACGCATTGCAGCGCGCCTTTGACCAGCAGCTCCAGCTCATCCAGATCACGACCGAACTTGGCTTGCAGCGTTTCGTCTTCGAGCAATTCAACGCGTAACCGCAAGCGGGTAATCGGCGTGCGCAAGTCATGGGAAATCGCGCTGAACAACTGGCTGCGCTCGGTCAGGTAACGGCTGATGCGTTCGCGCATCGCATTGAAGGCGCGGCCGACCTCAACCACTTCACTGCCGCCACCCTCGGCCACGGGCTCGACTTCCGCGCCGAGGGACATGTCCCGTGCTGCCCGCGCCAAACGCTTGAGCGGCCGGCTCTGCCAATGCACCAGCAGGCCAATGAACAACAGCAAAAAGCCGCTGGTGAGCACGATGAACCAGACTTGCTGCGCCGGCAGGCCTTGTTCTTCAAGACTGGTGTAGGGCTCGGGCAACAGAGAGGCGATGTACAGCCACTCGCCCGGTGCCATCTGGATTTGGGTGACCAATACCGGCGGGTTTACCGGCTCCAGGGTCAGCGCGTAATGCGCCCACGAGCGCGGCAACTCATCGAGTTTTAGCCCGCTGTTGAAAATCCGCAGGTCTTCGGGGCTGACGAAGGTCACCGAGATATCCGCGTCCTGGCCCAGGGACTGGCGCAGCACTTCGTCCACCGCTTTGAGCACGGCTTCCTTGCGCGGGGTGATCGGCAGCACTTCCATGCCCAAGGGTTTGTCGTTGAGCGTCACCACAAAACGGGTGCCGCCCATGCTGCGCAACTGGTCGAGTACCAATGGCCGAAACGCTACCGGCAGAGAGCGGAAGTAACTGACGCTGGCGGTCATCGAATGAGCGAGGCTACGGGCGCTGGTGACCAGGCCTTCAAGTTGGGTGGCGCGCAGTTGCGAGACCCAGATCACGCTCGACAACGTCTGGGCGAACAGCACCGCCAACAGCGTCAGCAGCAACATCCGCCCGAGCAGAGAACGCGGCACGGGAATCCGTGCGGCGAGCTTGCGGAAAAACTCAGTGGCCATTGCTGGCAACCACATTGGCGGCCAGTTGGTAGCCGCTGCCACGCACGGTACGGATCAGCCGCGGTGGTTTTTCGGTGTCGCGCAGACGCTGGCGCAAACGGCTGACGGCCATGTCGACGATGCGATCCAGCGGCATCAAATCACGACCACGGGTGGCGTTGCCGATGGTGTCGCGGTCGAGGATTTCCTGAGGGTGATCGAGGAACAGTTTCAGCAGCGCGAAGTCAGCGCCGGAGAGAATTACTTCTTCACCATCGATGTGGAACAGGCGATGGCTGACCATGTCCAGCCGCCAGTCATCGAAGGCCAGCACTTCACTGCCGGAACGCTCCTGCCCGAACTGCGCGCGACGCAACAAGGCTTTGATGCGCGCCTGCAACTCACGCGGGCTGAAGGGTTTGCCGAGGTAATCGTCGGCGCCCAATTCCAGACCGATGACGCGGTCGGCCTCGTCGGAACTGGCGGTGAGCATGATGATCGGCACCTGCGCCTGACGTGGGTGCTGACGGATCCAGCGGCAGAGACTGAAACCGTCTTCGTCCGGGAGCATGACGTCGAGGATCACCAGATCGCTCGGTGCCTCGTTCATCGCCTGACGAAAGCCTGCGCCGTCGGGCGTGGTGCGAACCTGGAAACCGGCGCGGGTCAGGTAGGTGTCCAGCAACTCGCGTATCTCTTGATCGTCATCGACCAACAAAATCGACTTGTTGACTGAGCTCACAGGGGCGGCATCCTTGTTGTTTGAATTGGGCGGATTATGCCTGATGGACCTTGGATATTTGTTGCCTGTTCTGGCCTCATCGCGAGCAAGCTCGCTCCCACAAGGGATAAATACACATTCTGAAAATGTAAGTAATCCTGTGGGAGCGAGCTTGCTCGCGATGAAGGCGACTCGGTCTTAGGCCTGGTCGAGCGCGACACCCGCACCAACGAGCCCGGAATACGGCGCCGTCACCAGCCACACCGGGATGCCTTTGAAGTAATCGCTCATGCAGCCCTTGTCGGCAAAGCACCGGGCAAAGCCGCTTTCGATGAAGAAATCGGCAAACCGCGGAATCACCCCGCCCACGATGTACACGCCACCCCGCCCGCCCGTGGTCAGCACGTTGTTGCCGGCCACACGACCCAGCCAGCAGCAGAACTGCTCGAGCACTTCCAGGGCAATCGGATCACCCGCCAGACCGGCTGCGGTAATCGACTCGGGGGAATTCAGCACGGGTTCATGACCGTCCACTGCACAAATCGCCCGATAGACCCGCGGCAAACCGCTGCCGCTCAACGCCGTTTCAGCGCTGACATGGCCGATCTCATTGAAGATGTGCTGCCACAGTTGAGTTTCCCGCGGACTGCTCAGCGGCAAATCGACGTGACCGCCCTCCCCCGGCAACGCGGCGAAACGACCTTCGCCGAGGTCGAGCAACGTGCCGACGCCCAGGCCCGTCCCCGGACCGATCACCACCGCCGGCCGTAACGGTTCCGCCGTGCCTTCGCAGACCACCCGAAACTCGTCCGGCTGCAAACGGGTCATGCCCAGCGCCATCGCCGAGAAGTCGTTGACCAGCAACAGTTGATCCACCTGCAAGGTCTTGCAGAACCCCTTGCGGCTGAGTCGCCAGTGATTGTTGGTGAACTTGAATTCATCGCCGCTGACGGGGCCGGCCACCGACAGGCACACCGAACCGATCGAACCCGGTTCCAGGCCAAGCCCGCTCAGGTAGAGAGCAATTGCCTCTTCCGGGCTGGCGTGGTCGGCCGTTGCCAGCACCTGGATCGATTCCAGCTGCTGGTTTTTCCACAACGCGAAACGTGCGTTGGTCCCACCGATGTCACCGACCAAAGCCAGTTTCAATTAAGCGTCTCCAGGGCAGAAGTAAAGGCGCTGGCGCCCTGCTCCGCCGAGCTGAAGGCCATGCGCATGAAACCAAACAGTTCGCGACCGCTGCCGATGTTATTGCCCAACAGGCCTTTGGCAGGTTCGCGCGCTGCGAATTCGTCGGCGTCCACCTTAAGCTCCAGGGTGCCTTTGACGCCATCGACGCGGATGATATCGCCCTCTTGCACGCGCGCCAAAGCGCCGCCCACATACGCTTCGGGGCTGACGTGAATCGCCGCCGGGATTTTCCCCGACGCACCGGACATGCGTCCGTCGGTCACCAGCGCGACTTTGAAGCCGCGATCCTGCAGCACGCCGAGGAACGGCGTCATCTTGTGCAGCTCCGGCATGCCGTTGGAGCGCGGGCCCTGGAAGCGCATCACCGCGACAAAATCCTTCTCCAGCAAACCAGCCTTGAACGCATCAGCCAGATCCTGCTGATCCTGGAACACCATGGCCGGTGCTTCGACGACCTGGTTTTCCAAAGCGACGGCGGACACTTTCATGACACCGCGGCCGAGGTTGCCTTCCATCACTCGCAAGCCACCCTCTGGCGAGAACGCCCGAGCGACCGGACGCAGGATGGTTTCGTCGAGGCTTTCGATCGGGCCTTCGCGCCAGACCAGCTCGCCGTTTTCGAGGAACGGTTCCATGGTGTAGCGGCTGAGGCCGTGGCCCAGCACCGTGTTGACGTTTTCGTGGAGCAAGCCGGCTTCCAGCAGTTCGCGGATCAGGAACGACATACCGCCCGCCGCCTGGAAGTGGTTGATGTCGGCTTTGCCGTTCGGGTAGACGTGGCTCAGGGTCGGCACCACCTCGGAGAGGTCGGCCATGTCCTGCCAAGTCAATTGAATGCCCGCCGCCATGGCGATCGCCGGCATGTGCAGCGTGTGATTGGTCGAGCCGCCGGTGGCGTGCAGAGCCACGATGGAGTTGACCAGCGAACGTTCGTCGACGATTTCGCCGATTGGCATGAAGTCGCCGCTCTGCTTGGTCAGACGCGTGACCTGGTGCGCCGCTTCGCGGGTCAGGGCATCGCGCAACGGAGTGTTCGGGTTGACGAAAGAAGCGCCCGGCAAGTGCAGGCCCATGACTTCCATCAGCAACTGATTGGTGTTGGCGGTGCCGTAAAAGGTGCAGGTACCCGGGCTGTGGTAGGACTTCATCTCCGATTCCAGCAGCTCTTCGCGGCTGGCCTTGCCTTCGGCATAGCGCTGGCGCACGTCGGCTTTCTGCTTGTTGGAAATGCCCGAGACCATCGGCCCGCCCGGCACGAAGATCGTCGGCAAGTGACCAAAGCGCAGCGCGCCCATCATCAGGCCCGGCACGATCTTGTCGCAGATGCCGAGCATCAGTGCGCCATCGAACATATTGTGAGACAGCGCCACGGCGGTGGACAGCGCAATCACTTCGCGGCTCGGCAGGCTCAGCTCCATGCCCGGCTCGCCCTGGGTCACGCCATCGCACATGGCCGGGGTGCCGCCGGCGAACTGGCCGACGGAGCCGATTTCGCGCAGGGCTTTTTTGATCTGTTCAGGAAAGACTTCGTACGGCTGGTGCGCCGAGAGCATGTCGTTATAGGACGAAACAATCGCAATGTTCGCGGAGTTCATCATTCGCAGACTGTTCTTGTCGTCGGTGCCGCAACCGGCCACGCCGTGGGCGAAGTTGGCGCATTGCAGCTTGCCGCGCATCGGACCGTCGCTGGCAGCACCACGAATCAGTGCAAGGTAAGCCTCACGCGTGGCGCGGCTGCGGGCGATAAGCCGTTCGGTGACCTCAAGGACGCGGGGATGCATGTTTAGAACTCCAGGCTAACGGATGTGGCGACCTGATTGTCTATGCTGAACAAGAGCCGTTGTCGATGGGATGACAGACGGTTTTCTTGATCGGTCGGACCAGTTGATTCAGGTCACTCGTTGTAGATTGAACAAAATATTGCCATTAAAAAGGCTTGTTTTCTATTTTTATGCGAATAATCTTGTAATTCCAACAACAAAACGACGGCGGCCCTGTTAAATGACTCTTCGAATCGCAATCAATGGTTTTGGCCGAATTGGCCGTAACGTCCTGCGCGCACTGTATACCCAAGGTTATCGCCAGGATCTGCAGATCGTTGCCATCAATGACCTGGGCGACAGCGCGATGAACGCTCATCTGCTCAAGTACGACACTGTTCACGGCACGTTCGATGCCGATGTCCAGCACGATCGGGAAAGCCTGACCGTCAACGGAGACCGTATTTCTGTCAGCGCCATTCGCAACCCGGCCGAACTGCCTTGGGCTGCCGAGAAGATCGACGTCGTATTCGAATGCACCGGTTTGTTCACCGACCGCGACAAAGCCGCCGCGCATATTACGGCCGGCGCACGCAAAGTAATCATCTCGGCCCCGGCCAAAGGCGCCGACGCCACGGTGGTGTATGGCGTTAACCACGACATTCTGCGCCAATCGCACCAGATCATTTCCAATGCGTCGTGCACCACCAACTGCCTGGCGCCGGTGGCCCAGGTGTTGCACCGCGAGCTGGGTATCGAAAGCGGTCTGATGACCACTATTCACGCCTACACCAACGATCAGCACCTGACCGACGTCTATCATGTCGACCCGTATCGTGCGCGTTCGGCCACCCAGAACATGATCCCGAGCAAAACCGGCGCGGCTGAAGCGGTAGGTCTGGTGCTGCCGGAACTGGCGGGCAAACTGACCGGCATGTCGGTGCGTGTTCCAGTGATCAACGTGTCGCTGGTGGACCTGACCGTGCAACTCAAACGCGAAGCGTCGGCCGATGAAGTGAATGCGCTGCTCAAAGAAGCCAGCCAACACTCGAAGATTCTCGGTTACAACACCCTGCCGCTGGTCTCCAGCGACTTCAACCACAACCCGCTGTCGTCGATTTTTGACGCCAACCACACCAAGTCCAGCGGCAAGCTGCTCAAGGTGCTGGCCTGGTACGACAACGAATGGGGTTTCTCCAACCGCATGCTCGATAACTGCCTGGCGCTGTGCAACGCTGAATAACCGGCCGTGAAAAAGCAGGAGCAGCAACCGATGATCGGTATCAGCTTTACGCAAAAGACCATGGCAGCGCGCAAGCGTATTGCCTTGGTCGCCCATGACCACTGCAAGGTGTTTTTGCTGGACTGGGCCCAGCGGCACAAAGACAGGCTCGCACAGCATGAACTGGTCGCCACCGGCACCACCGGGTTGTTGTTGCAACAGCGCCTGGATTTGCCTGTGGAGAGCATGATCAGCGGCCCATTGGGTGGCGATCAGCAACTCGGTGCGCGAATCGCCGAGCAGCGGGTCGACATGCTGGTGTTCTTCTGGGACCCGTTCGAACCACAGCCGCACGACCCGGACATCAAGGCGTTATTGCGCGTCGCGGCGGTCTGGAACATTCCCGTCGCCTGCAACGAGTGCAGCGCCGACTACCTGCTCAGCAGCCCGATGATGGAGCAGGCGCACGAACATCGGATCCCCGATTACGCGACCTATCTGTTGGGCCGCGCCTGAACCTTCACAAATCAATACTTGACCACTCGAGCGGATGATAAGCATTATCATTCGCTCGAAATGGATCAGGTTCTCCCGTGAGTCAATCTCGCTTCAATCACGTCTTCATTGCTCAGCGAGTCTCTCTGCTGCGCACGTTGGAGCGGATGGTCAACAATCACAGCACCGCCGAAGACCTCCTGCAGGAGACTTACCTGCGAGTGACCCGGGCGCTCAGTGAGCGGGCCATCGATCACCTTGAACCCTTCGTTTTCCAGACCGCCCGCAACCTGGCGCTGGACCATTTGCGTGCGCGGCGAATCCTGTCCCGCACGATGCTCGACGACGTGCCGCTGGACGTGGTGGAAAGCGTCGCCGCCCCCGCCAGCAGTGCCGAGGACGCCGCCCATGCCGAACAATTGCTTGAGCGTTTGAACGTGAGCCTCAATGAACTCAGCGCCCGTCAGCAGCAGATTTTCATCCTGAGCCGTCTGCACGGGCACAGTTATCTGGAGATTGCCGAGAAGCTCGGCGTGTCATTGAGCACCGTGCAAAAGGAGCTGAAATTGATCATGGCGATCTGCATCGGCGTGGCCGAACGGTTAAACGGCGACTGATTCTGTAGGCTTATTCTCTATGCGAGAGGATGGCCTGCACTGACTATCGGGCTTTGCTACCCTTGCCCCACTTTCAAGCTTCACTAAAAAAACAGCCGTGCCAAGACACTGCCGAGGAAACACCGTGACGGACACCCACCGCTCCCTTCCGCCCTCCCCGGCGCGGGACCCCGCAAGCGCGATGGACCAGGCCCTGGACTGGCTGATCGTGCTGGACAGTCCGAGCGAAGAACAGACCCGACAGTTTCACGACTGGCTGGCTGCCCATCCGTTGCATGCCGAGGTCTTCGCCAAGGCTCTGGCGATCTGGGAGGGCCCGCAGATCGTGCAATGCGCGCAAAGCCTGGCCTCCCGGTCGCCGAAAGTGACCGTCCTGTCGCGCCTGCGACCGCACTGGAAACCCTTGGCCACCGCCGCCGTGCTGATCCTCGGTTTGTTCAGCTTCAGCAATCTGCCAATGCGCCTGCAGGCTGATCACCTGACCGTGGTCGGTGAACGCCAGCGCCTGCAACTGGAGGACGGCTCGAAGGTTCTGCTCAACACCAATTCGGCGTTCTCCAGCACCATCAACGATCAACAGCGCGTTGCCCGTTTGTATCGGGGCGAGGCATTTTTCGAGGTGGCGGCCAATCGCGGCCAGCCGCTGGAAATCGACGCTGGGCCAGTCAAGGCCAGCGTGCGGGACACCGCCTTTGCAGTGCGCTATTTGGACGGCGTGGCACAGGTTCGGGTGCAGCGTGGGGATGTCGACTTGCGAGCGACCCGCGACAACGCGCAAATTCGATTGTCAGCCGGAGAAAGCATCCGCATCGGCCCCCACGGTTTTGATCGTCCCGCCAAACTGGATGCCGCGACCGATCTGGCGTGGGTCCAGGGTCGACTGGTGTTCGAAAACTGCCCGCTGAACCAGGTGCTGGCGGAGCTGCGTCGTTACTATCCCGGCTGGATCATCAACAACAACGAGCAGTTGGCCGACATCGCCGTCACCGGCAATTACCGCCTCGACCAGCCGTTGGACGTGGTCCGCTCGCTGGCCCACATCACCTCGGCGCGGCTCCAGGAATTCCCGGCGCTGGTGATTTTGAACTAAATGAGAATTATTTTTACTCGATAGCCAAACGCCGTACGTCTCGTTATAGCCAATGCAATTGATTCGCATCTACGGATGCCGATCAGCACCTATAAAGATTCGTGCGACACGGAGCGCTATCGATGTCCTCTCGCCTTACCCGCCAACCTTCTTCATCTTCTCGCGTGCTGTCGCTGCTGACCGCCGCCATCCTGATGGCCGGCAGCGCGCAGCTCTGCGCCGCCACCGCTGCAGAGCAACCGCCCCGCAACATGGGCGATTACGCGTTCGCCATCCCTCAGCAGTCGTTGGTCTCGGCACTCAATGCCTTTACCGCCGTGACCGGTTGGCAGGTCGGCTTGCCGGCAGAACTGGCTGAAGGCGTGGCCTCGCCGGGCGTACGGGGTTCGCTGCCGCCGGAGAAAGCCCTCGATCGCCTGTTGGTGGGGACCAACCTGAGCTATCGCAAACTGGGCACCAACAACATCGTGCTGGAGAAGCGCAGCAACAGCAGCGCGCTCAACCTGGACCAGGTGACCATCAGCGCCACTCGCCAGGAACAAAGCATCGACAGCGTGCCGAGCACCGTCACCGTTCACACCCGTGAAGAGCTGGACCGCAACAACGTCAATACCATCAAGGATCTGGTGCGCTACGAGCCGGGCGTATCAGTGGGCGGTGCCGGGACCCGCGGCGGAATCAGTGGCTACAACATTCGCGGCATCGACGGCGACCGGATCCTGACCCAAATCGACGGCGTCGAGATTCCGAACGGCTTCTTCAACGGCCCGTATGCCAAAACCCAGCGTAACTACGTCGACCCGGAAATCATCAAGCGTGTCGAGATTCTGCGCGGCCCGGCCTCGGTGCTCTACGGCAGCAACGCCATCGGCGGCGCCGTCAGCTATTTCACCCTCGACCCGGACGACATCATCAAGCCCGGCCAAGACGTCGGCGCTCGCCTGAAGACCGGGTACAGCTCCGCTGACGAGAGCTGGCTGAAGTCCGCCACCGTCGCCGGCCGTGCCGATCAGTTAGATGGCTTGCTGCATTACAGTCAGCGCGATGGTCACGAAACCGATTCCTTTGGCAGCAACAACGGCACCGGTCTGGACCGTACCGCGGCCAACCCGGAAGACGTGCGAGCCACCAACGTATTGGCCAAGATTGTCTGGAACTACAATGAAGACTCACGCCTTGGCCTGACATACGAGAAATACAAAGACGATCGCGACACCGATCAGAAAAGCGCTTACGGCGGCCCGTACTTCAACGGCCAGCCGACGATCCCGAACAGCGTGCTGCCCGGCGGCATGTACCAGTGGCGCACCGGCAACGACACCATTACCCGTGAGCGATTCGGCCTGGAACACAGCTTCGCACTCGACAGCCTGCTGGCAGACAACGTCAAGTGGAGCCTGAACCACCAGATCGCCAAAACCGATCAGAGCACCGAAGAATACTATTTCCCGATCACCCGTAGAGTGCTGCGCACCCGCGACACTCTTTACGAAGAGAAACAGTGGGTCTTCGATGCCCAACTGGATAAAGCCTTCAACATCGCTGACACCGAGCACTTGCTGACTTACGGCACCACCATCAAGCAACAGAAAGTCACCGGCTCGCGCAGCGGCGACGGCAAGTGCCTGGCGGTCGGTCGCAGCTGTACGGCCATCGGCGCGACCAGCGCGGCCGATGTGCTGAAAAAATCCAGCGACTTCCCGGACCCGACCATCAATACCTACAGCCTGTTCGCCCAGGATGAGATCAGCTGGAACAAGTGGACCTTCCTGCCGGGCCTGCGCTACGACTACACGCAGCTCAAGCCGCACATCACCCAGGAGTTCCTCAATACCGTGGCCGCCGACGGTCGCGGTACCGTCAGCGATGAGAACAAAACCTGGCACAAAGTTTCACCCAAGTTCGGCCTGACCTATGCCCTGACCGATCAGTACACCTGGTATGGCCAGTACGCTGAAGGTTTCCGCACGCCAACCGCCAAGGCGTTGTACGGGCGCTTCGAGAACACCAGCACCGGCTACAGCGTGGCACCGAACCCGGACCTGGAGCCGGAAAAAAGCAAAAGCTACGAAACCGGTCTGCGCGGCAACTTCGAGTCCGGCTCGTTCGATGTGGCGGTGTTCTATAACAAGTACCGCGACTTCATTAACGAAGACGCAGTCACCCCTGGTTACAGCGAGCTGACCTTCCAGAGCAACAACATCAAACACGCGACCATCAAGGGCGCAGAGATCAAGGGCCGTCTGAACCTCGACGCGCTCGGCGCACCACAAGGTCTCTACACCCAGGGCTCGGTGGCCTACGCCTACGGCCGTAACAACGACATTGGCGAGCCGATCAACAGCGTCAACCCGCTGACCGGTGTGTTCGGTCTCGGTTATGACCAGGACAACTACGGCGGTTTGCTTAGCTGGACACTGGTGAAGAGGAAGGATCGCGTCGACGACAGCAACTTCAAGTCGCCGGACGGTGTGAGCAGCCAGTTCAAGTCACCGGGCTTCGGCGTACTCGATCTGACCGGCTTCTACAACGTCACCGACGATGTGACCGTCAGCGCTGGCGTTTACAACCTGACCGACAAAAAGTACTGGCTGTGGGATGACGTGCGCGGTTACGACAGCGTCGGCGAAGCGGCAGTGCTGAGCCCCGCCAACCTTGATCGCCTGACCCAGCCGGGTCGCAACTTTGCGGTCAATCTGGTCTGGGATATCTGACCCTGCCACCTCACTGCGCTGCTTTTAGAGAAGTGGTGCAGTGAGGTTTTTTTACTGTCAGGCGCCTTCTTGTTCGTCTCGTTACCAAGCGCCTCTTTTTATCAAGGACTTCTCATGACCACTCAGGACACTCAACGCCCTGCTCTGCGTTCGCAACGTTTGAACCAGATCACAAACGAGCCTCACACCAAGCTTGATGCCTTGGTTAAAGCCCACGCACCGTTCGAAACCCAGGCCAACTTCGCGCGTTTCGTGGTGGCTCAGTATTTGTTTCAGTCGGAACTGGTGTCGCTGTACAACGATGCCGAATTGACCGCCATCGTCCCGGACCTGCCAGCTCGCTGCCGTGCTGAAGCAGCCAAGGCTGACCTCGCTGATCTGGAAACCGAAGTTCCGGAGCCAGTCACAGGCGCCGTGAAGAACCCAACCAAAGCCGAGGCGCTGGGTTGGCTGTTCGTGTCAGAAGGTTCGAAACTCGGTGCGGCGTTCCTGATTAAGCGTGCTGTCGGTCTTGGCTTGAGCGAAACCTTTGGTGCCCGCCATCTCGGTGAACCGGCCGGTGGCCGCGCTGAAGGCTGGAAGAGCTTCGTCAAAACCCTCGACGGGCTGGTACTCAGCGCACAAGAAGAAGCCGAGTTGGATAAAGGCGCTATCGACGCGTTCAACCGCTTCACCGTACTGCTGGAACAGGCCTACGCCACCACCCCCGAACTCGCCTGACGGAATGCATTCCCCTGTGGGAGCGAGCAAGCTCGCTCACACAGGGTTTGAGCAGGTCTTCCAAATTCCGATCTTGCCTCTGACGACCTCCCTTGAGTCCATGCCCGCCTCTTCCAAACTCGCACGAATCCTCTTCGGCCTGCTCGCCTACATCAGCCTGGGCATCGGCATGATCGCCATTGTCGTACCCGGCCTGCCCACCACCGAGTTCGTCCTATTGGCCGCCTGGGCCGCAACCAAAAGTTCGCCGCTCTTGAGTGCCTGGCTGGAAAACCATCGGCTGTTCGGTTCCATCCTGCGTAACTGGCGCAACGGCAAAATCATCGCCCGCAAAGCCAAGGTCAGCGCCACCGTCAGCATGCTGCTGTGCGCCGGGTTGATGCTGGTGATGCTCGATCATGGCTGGCCGATCTTTCTGGCGATTGCCGGCATGAGCCTGGGCAATCTGTGGATCTGGTCGCGGCCGGAATCGTTGCCGACAATTTCCTGAATTTCTGCCCTTTTCAGGGCATTTTCCTGCGCAAACGTTCACCTGCTACCGTTCGTCGGCTTCGCGTTCATGCAACCTGCGCCCACGCCGATGTGCATTAAATGGCGCTGAATGGACTTGGCGAACCGGGTCGATCCCGACTCACAGCCAACACCTCATCCATTCGCGAGCTCGCCTTATGTTCGACTCTCTCTCTATCCGCCTGAAAATCGTCCTGCTGTCCGGTCTGTGCCTGCTTGGCGTGGTTGCGTTGATTGTTGGCATGAACATCTACCAGACCGATCAGAACGATGAACTGGTCAGTGCCTCCAGCAGCAAGATGCTCACCGCCAGCGTGCAGAACCTGCTCCAGGCCAAGGCCGCCGAGCAAGCGGTGCAGGTGCAGAAGACCTTCGGCGAAAGCCTGCTGGTGGTGACCGCCCTGGCCGATCAGATCAAGGACATGCGCACCATGGCGAGCAAGCGCTCCCTTGACGCCGGCGCCCTGCGTGAAGAGTTGAACCAGAGCCTGAAAACCGCCTTCGAGCGCAACAGCAAAGTGCTCGGCATCTGGCTGGCATTCGAGCCCAATGGCCTCGACGGCAAGGACAGCGAATTCGCCAACGATGCGGCTCGCCAGTCCAACGAGGTCGGTCGTTTCGCCAGCTACTGGAGCCGTGCCGGCGGTGTCGGGATCAACACGATCATGGTCGAAGACGACATGACCAAAACCACCTTGAGCCTCAGCGGCACGCCCTATAACAGCTGGTACACCTGCCCTCGCGATAGCAAACGTACTTGCCTGCTCGACCCGTATGCCGACACCGTTGCCGGCAAGGAAATGCTGATGACCACCATTTCCGTACCGCTGCTGGTGGATGGCAAATCCATCGGCGTGGTGGGTGTGGACATTGCCCTCGACGCGCTGCAAGCAGCGGCGGTCGACTCCCAACGCGATCTGTTCAACAGCGCCGGGCACATGCTGATCGTCTCCGGCAGTGGCGTGCTCGCCGGTTACAGCGTGGACGCGAGCAAGGTCGGCAAGAGCATCGGCGACACCCTGGGCGCGGGCGGCAAGGAGGTCCTGCAACTACTCAGCGGGGGTACGCCGAAGATTCTCGAACAGGGCGACCTGATCCGTGCGGTGTACCCGGTCAGTCCGATTGCCGAGTCCAAAGCCTGGGGCGTGGTGATCGACCTGCCGAAACAAGTGCTGCTGGCCGACTCGGTAAAACTGCAAGCCGTACTCAATGACGCCCAGCAAAGCGGCACGATCAAAGCCGTTTTGGTCGCGGTGATTGCCGGCCTGGTCGGACTGTTGCTGATCTGGCTCACGGCGTCCGGCGTGACCCGACCGATCAACAGCGTGGCCGAGATGCTCAAGGCGATTGCCAGCGGCGACGGCGACCTGACGCAGCGCTTGCACTACAGCAAGAAAGACGAACTGGGCGAATTGGTGAGCTGGTTCAACCGCTTCCTCGACAAGCTGCAACCGACCATCGCCCAGATCAAGCAGAGCATCACCGATGCGCGCGGTACCGCCGACCAGTCTTCGGAAATCGCCCGCCAGACCAGCGAAGGCATGCAGGTGCAGTTCCGCGAAATCGACCAGGTCGCCACCGCGTCCAACGAAATGAGCGCCACCGCCCACGACGTCGCCAACAGTGCCTCAAACGCGGCTAACGCGGCCAAGGGAGCCGATCTGTCGGCCCGCGACGGCATGCAGATCATCGAGCGCAGCACCCGCGACATCAATCAACTGGCCGACGAAGTCAGCAAGGCGGTGACCGAAGTCGAAGCACTGGCGGTCAACAGCGAGCAGATCGGCTCCGTGCTGGAAGTGATTCGCAGCATCGCCGAACAAACCAACCTGCTGGCGCTCAACGCCGCCATCGAAGCTGCACGCGCTGGGGAAAGCGGTCGCGGCTTCGCGGTGGTCGCCGACGAGGTTCGCAACCTGGCCAAACGTACGCAGGATTCGGTGGAAGAAATCCGCATTGTCATCGAGCGCATCCAGTCCGGTACTCGCGGCGTGGTCGCCACCATGCATTCGAGCCAGACCCAGGCTCACAGCAACGCCGGGCAGATCCAGCAAGCAGTGCAGGCTCTGAGCAAAATCAGCGACGCGGTGACGGTCATCAGCGACATGAACCTGCAAATCGCCAGCGCCGCCGAACAGCAAAGCGCCGTGGCCGAAGAGGTCAACCGCAACGTCTCGGCGATCCGCACCGTCACCGAAACCCTGACCGGCCAGGCCACCGAATCGGCGCAGATCAGCAGCCACCTCAACTCGCTGACCACCCATCAAATGAAGTTGATGGATCAGTTTCGGGTGTAACCCTCAAAAGATCGCAGCCTTCGAAGGCTGCGATCTTTTGATCTTTTGATCTATGCTGCCCTTTCTCCCGGAGGGCCTTCGATGACTGATTTACTCACGTCCATTCAAGCCGCACTCAGCTTGCCTCACACCCAGGTCAAGTTCACCTCGAGCGGCGCCTTGCCCTCGGCGTTTGCCGTCACCGACCTGGCTTGCGCCAGCATTGCCGCTGCCGGCCAGGCTGTCAGCGAATGGCTTCAGCAACAAACCGGTCGCTTACCCAGCCTTGAGGTCGACCGCCGTCTGGCCTCTTTTTGGTTCGCCACGTCGATCCGCCCGTTAGGCTGGAGCGTACCGCCGCCGTGGGATCCGGTCGCCGGTGACTACGCCACAAAGGATGGCTGGATTCGCCTGCACACCAACGCCCCCCATCACCGCGCCGCTGCCGAAAAAGTGCTCGGCGCCTGTGCCGACCGTACAGCGATGGCGAGCAAGGTGGCTCAATGGGCCAAACGTGATCTGGAGCAGGCCGTGGTCGACGCCGGTGGCTGCGCCGCCGAGATGCGTAGCTGGGCGCAATGGCAGGCGCATCCCCAAGGTCAGGCCGTGAACGCCGAGCCGCTGATTCAGTTTGCTGACAACAGTCGCCAGAACGCGAAACCGTGGCAAGGCTCGGTGGCGCAACCGCTGGCCGGAATCAGGGTGCTGGATTTGACTCGAGTGCTCGCCGGACCGATCGCCAGCCGCTTTCTGGCAGGCCTCGGCGCCGACGTTTTGCGGATCGACCCACCGACCTGGAACGAACCCGGCGTGGTGCCGGAAGTCACCCTGGGCAAACGCTGCGCGCGCCTGGACCTGCACGACAAGACTGATCGCGCGGTGTTCGAAAGCCTGCTCAAGGACGCCGACATTCTGCTCCACGGCTACCGCGCCGACGCATTGGAACGCCTGGGTTACGGCGTCGCCGAACGCCAGAAACTGGCACCCGGCCTGATCGACGTCAGCCTCAATGCCTACGGTTGGAGCGGCCCGTGGCAGAACCGCCGCGGCTTCGACAGCCTGGTACAAATGAGCAGCGGGATCGCCGACGCCGGCATGCAGTGGAAACGCGCGGACAAACCGACGCCATTACCCTTGCAAGCGCTCGATCACGCCACCGGGTATTTGATGGCGGCCAGTGCGATTCGATTGTTGGGGCGAGGTGGATCGGCGCGCTTATCGTTGGCGCGGACGGCGAAGTTGCTGATTGAAAATGGCGCAGGAACAGATGAACCGTTGCGGGCGGAGGATGACAACGATCAAGGGCTGCTGGTTGAGCAGACGCCTTGGGGGCCGGCGCATCGGTTGCAGGTGCCGCTGAAAATAACGGGGACACCGTTGCAGTGGGCACTTGCTGCTGGAGAATTAGGTTCACATCGCGCGCAGTGGTGGTAATTGCCGGATAGCTATCGTCGGAACGCCGCCCGGACCAAGCCCCCCCACGTGACGGAGTTTCCCGGACGACTGCGATCAAAAGCTTTAAATCAGATGCGCGAGTAAGGCGATGAGTACTCCAGCAGCACCTTCATAACGTCTCCAATTGCCAATGAAACCGCGTTGATCAGGATGAGCCAAGTTCGCCCGACAGACTGGAAAAGTCGCGGTGATCGGTCCACTCTCGGACACGGCGACACCCGGATGAGCTATCAATAAAAGAAACTCCGAGGGCATACCTGAGGTCTGCCCTGATTCAATACCTTTTTGAAGGAGAGACGCCGATGGCGATGTTCGAGCCCGGTCACCTGCACATTGAGCGCCACGCGCTGAACAAGGGCGATTACAGTTATAGCCTGAGCATCGACTATGAAGTCGTCCAGGACCCCAAGGAAGGCGAAGGTATGCTCTTCAAGATGCATGGCACGGTTGAGGACAAGGAGTTGAAGGAAGAATTCTTCCTGGCCAAAGATCAGGCGTTCGACTTCGCCCGGCATGCCACGCGCATCGCGCACAAGTACGGGATGCCCAAAGAGGCCAGTATCGGCTCGATACACAAGGAGTACGACGCCATGTTTGAAGACGTGCGGGCGCAACTCCACGTCAAATCCGGCGACCCGGTCAAACCCGAGCATCTGGAATAACGTCAACCTGGCATTTCACCTACCCCCCTCGTCCAAGGCATACTTGCCACCCTCCGCACTCCAGAATCCCAAAAACGCCCCATGCGTATCCACGTCAGCTTCATCGACCGCGTCGGCATTACCCAGGAAGTCCTGGCCCTGCTCGGTGGGCGCAATCTCAATCTGGATGCGGTGGAAATGGTCCCGCCCAACGTCTACATCGATGCCCCGACGCTGAGCCCGGAAGTCCTCGAAGAACTGCGCGATGCGTTGTTTAGCGTGCGCGGCGTGCAAGCGGTGAAGGTGGTCGACATTCTTCCCGGTCAGCGTCGGCACCTGCAGCTTGATGCGTTGCTCGCGGCCATGACCGACCCGGTCCTGGCGCTGGACAGTGCCGGCAAGGTGCTGCTGGCCAACCCGGCACTGATTGCCCTGTACGGTTGCGAGCCTGACGGCGAAAGCGTCGCCGACCTGTTCGCCGACCCGGCGCTGCTCGAAGCCCTGCTGGAAAACGGCTTCCGCCTGCCGCTGCGGGAAGTCACCGTCAACGGCCAGACATTGTTGCTGGACGCCACACCGATTACCGACGCTGGCGCCCTGCTGACCCTGTATCAACCCAACCGCATCGGCGAACGCCTGTCGGCGCTGCACCACGACCATGCCGAAGGTTTCGATGCGCTGCTCGGTGAGTCCTCGGCGATTCGAACCCTCAAGGCCCGCGCCCAGCGCGTTGCGGCCCTCGATGCACCGTTGCTGATCCAGGGCGAAACCGGCACCGGCAAAGAACTGGTGGCGCGTGCCTGCCACGCCATTAGCGCTCGGTACAGTTCGCCATTTTTGGCGCTGAACTGCGCGGCATTGCCGGAGAACCTCGCCGAAAGCGAACTGTTCGGCTACGCCCCAGGCGCCTTCACCGGCGCGCAACGAGGCGGCAAACCAGGGCTGATGGAACTGGCCAACCAGGGCACGGTGTTTCTCGATGAGATCGGCGAGATGTCGCCGTACTTGCAGGCCAAGTTGCTGCGCTTCTTGAACGACGGCAGCTTCCGCCGGGTGGGCGGGGATCGTGAGGTGAAGGTCAATGTGCGGATCCTCAGCGCCACGCACCGCGACCTGGAAAAAATGGTCAGCGAGGGTTCGTTCCGTGAAGACCTGTTCTATCGCCTCAACGTCCTGAACGTCGAAGTCCCGCCCCTGCGTGAACGCGGCCAGGACATCCTGCTGCTGGCCCGCTACTTCATGCAGCAGGCTTGCGCGCAGATCCAGCGCCCGGTCTGTCGCCTGGCACCCGGCACCTATCCGGCACTGCTGGGCAATCGCTGGCCGGGCAACGTGCGGCAATTGCAGAACGTGATCTTCCGCGCTGCCGCCATTTGCGAAAGCAGCCTGGTCGATATTGGCGATCTCGATATCGCTGGCACCTCCGTGGCGCGTCAGAGCGACAGCGACGTCGATAGCCTCGAACAGGCGATGGAAGCGTTCGAAAAAAACCTGCTGGAAAAGCTCTACGTCAGCTACCCCTCGACCCGCCAACTGGCCAGCCGTTTGCAAACCTCCCACACGGCGATCGCCCATCGGTTGCGCAAGTACGGCATTCCCAATAAGCCGTAAGTCTTGCGGCTAAAATACAATCCACCTAACACCATAGACCCCCAGTGGGAGCCGAGCTTGCTCGCGATGGCGGTGTATCAGTCGAAATCAATGGTGACTGACATACCGCCATCGCGAGCAAGCTCGGCTCCCACAGGGTTCTATGTTGAACGTTAAACCGTGTTTAAAAGCGACCTCCATCTGTACTGAAAGCGCTACAGCGGAACGATATCGCTACACCCTCTCCTAATCACCGCTGTGCAAGGCTTTGATCCACTTAGGCTTTTTTCTCCGCCTTGGTCTGTAGCGATTTCGCTACAGACAATAAATCGTTGCACCCCGAACAAACACATAAGCTATTGATTTATAACAATAAAAAAACATTGGCCGCGATTTTGCTTAGTAACCATCCATAAAGTACGGCATTGCCGAGTATTCAATCGCGTCCACCAGACGAGTCTGGCCCCCTTAGGAGTTTCCATGAGCGAATTGCGTTTTACTGAAGATCACGAATGGCTGCGTACCGAAGCTGACGGCACTGTCACCGTCGGCATCACCGCTTTCGCACAGAACGCCCTGGGCGACGTGGTTTTCGTACAACTGCCTGAGCTGCAGTCCTACGACAAAGGCGCTGAAGCCGCCACCGTGGAGTCGGTAAAAGCCGCCAGCGGCGTGTACATGCCGCTGGACGGTGAAGTGCTGGAAGTGAACCCGGCGCTGGACAGCAGCCCTGAACTGGTCAACGAAGATCCGCTGGGCGAAGGCTGGTTCTTCCGCTTCCAGCCAACCGATGCATCAGCTGTCGCCCAACTGCTGGATCAAGACGCTTACGACCGTCTGATCAAAGCCAACGCCGAAGCCTGAGGAGCGCCCAACATGACTCAAGTCAATCTGACCACCGCCAACGAATTCATCGCCCGCCACATCGGCCCGCGTTCCGGCGACGAGCAAGCCATG
>NZ_JALBYU010000024.1 GCF_029963765.1 Pseudomonas sp. UYIF39 | reverse complement strand
GAGTTGGCTGGTTAATCGCCATCGCGAGCAAGCTCGCTCCCACATTGGAATGCATCCCCCTGTGGGAGCGAGCTTGCTCGCGATGAGGCCGTCAGCAGCCACCTCTAAACCTCAGGCTTGACTCGATCCGCGGGGCGCCGCACTCCGGCAACAATCTTATCCACAGCCTTGGTCGCCGCGACCATGCCAAACGTCGCCGTCACCATCATCACTGCCCCAAAACCACCCGCGCAGTCGAGCTTCACACCGTCCCCGACAAAACTCTTCTGCAAGCAAATGCTGCCATCCGGTTTCGGGTAGCGCAGTTGTTCGGTGGAAAACACACACGGCACGCTGTAATGACGGGTCACGGTACGTGAGAAGTTGTAATCCCGACGCAAGGTCGAGCGCACTTTCGAAGCCAACGGATCATTGAAGGTCCGGTTCAAATCGCAAACCTGAATCAACGTCGGATCAATCTGCCCGCCCGCACCGCCGGTGGTGATGATCTGGATCTTGCGGCGCTTGCACCAGGCGATCAGCGCCGCCTTGGCATTCACGCTGTCGATGCAATCAATGACGCAGTCGATGTTCGGCGTGATGTACTCGGCCATGGTCTCGCGGGTCACAAAATCCGCCACCGCGTGCACGGTGCAGTCCGGGTTGATCCCGCGCAGGCGCTCGGCCATCACGTCAACCTTGGGTTTGCCGACTGTGCTGTCCAGCGCGTGCAACTGACGGTTGGCGTTGCTGACGCAGACGTCATCCAGGTCGAACAGCGAAATCTCACCCACGCCGCAACGTGCAACCGCTTCCGCCGCCCAGGAACCGACGCCACCGACGCCGACAATCGCCACGTGGGCCGCGCGCAAGCGCTCCAGGCCGTCGATGCCATACAAACGGGCGATGCCTGCAAACCGCGGATCTTCTGTACTCATGACCATTACCCCAAAAACCGGCGCGCATTATAGGGCCACAGCGCGAGAACTTTTAACCTTCCAGCGACAAGTGAAAGAACTTATGTGAAACCAGAGTGCCCAATGTCGGGCATTTCCCTGTTCGCTGTACGGTCAGAGAACCTCCAGTGTAGGATGCGCGCCCCTGCCCCCTGGCAGCCAGCCGCAAACCGCTCCTTAGTTCCACAGCCTTTGGAACCCGAAAAAGCTATGTCATCGCGTAAATTTGGACTCAACCTGGTCGTGGTGCTCGCCATCGCAGCCTTGTTTACCGGCTTCTGGGCGCTGATCAATCGTCCGGTCACCGCCCCCAACTGGCCTGAACAGATCTCTGGCTTCTCATACTCGCCGTTTCAACAAGGCCAGTACCCACAGAAAGACCAGTATCCGACCGACGATGAAATGCGTCGCGATCTGGAGATCATGAGCAAGCTGACGGACAACATCCGTACTTACTCGGTCGATGGCAGCCTGGGTGATATCCCCAAGCTCGCCGAAGAATTCGGTTTGCGCGTGACGCTGGGTATCTGGATCAGCCCGGATCTTGCGCGCAACGAGCGTGAAATCCTGCGTGCCATTGACCTGGCCAATACCTCCCGCAGCGTGGTTCGCGTGGTGGTGGGCAACGAGGCGATCTTCCGTAAGGAAATTACCGCCGCCGAACTGAGCGTGATCCTTGATCGCGTCCGCGCGGCAGTGAAAGTACCGGTGACGACCTCCGAGCAATGGCACGTCTGGGAAGAAAACCCGAGCCTGGCCAAGCACGTCGACTTGATCGCCGCCCACGTCCTGCCGTACTGGGAACATGTGCCGATGGAGCAATCCGGGCAGTTCGTACTCGACCGGGCCCGCGACCTGAAAAAGATGTTCCCGAAAAAACCGCTGCTGCTGTCGGAAGTCGGCTGGCCGAGCAACGGCCGTATGCGCGGTGGCGCCGACGCGTCGCCGGCAGACCAGGCGATTTATCTGCGGACCTTGGTCAACAAGCTCAATCGCCAGGGCTTCAACTACTTCGTGATCGAAGCCTTTGACCAACCGTGGAAGGCCAGTGACGAAGGTTCCGTAGGCGCTTACTGGGGCGTTTTCAACGCCGCGCGCCAGCAGAAATTCAACTTTGAAGGCCCGGTCGTCGCAATCCCGCAATGGCGCGTGCTGGCCATCGGTTCGGTGGTGTTGGCTCTGCTGTCCCTGACCCTGCTGATGATCGACGGCTCTGCCTTGCGTCAACGCGGCCGCACCTTCCTGACCTTCACCGCGTTCCTCTGTGGTTCGGTGCTGGTGTGGATCGGTTACGACTACAGCCAGCAATACAGCACCTGGTTCAGCCTGACGGTGGGCTTCTTGCTTGCCCTCGGCGCACTCGGGGTGTTTATCGTGCTGCTGACCGAGGCCCATGAACTGGCTGAAGCAGTCTGGACCCACAAACGTCGGCGTGAATTCCTGCCAGTGGTGGGCGATTCGGACTACCGACCGAAAGTCTCGATTCACGTGCCTTGCTACAACGAGCCGCCGGAGATGGTCAAACAGACCCTCAACGCCCTGGCCAACCTCGACTATCCGGACTTCGAAGTCCTGATCATCGACAACAACACCAAGGACCCGGCGGTCTGGGAGCCGGTGCGCGATTATTGCGAAACCCTCGGCCCGCGCTTCAAGTTCTTCCACGTTGCACCGTTGGCCGGCTTCAAGGGTGGCGCGCTGAATTACCTGATTCCGCACACCGCCAAGGATGCCGAAGTGATTGCGGTGATCGACTCGGACTACTGCGTCGACCCGAACTGGCTCAAACACATGGTGCCGCACTTCGCCAATCCGAAAATCGCCGTGGTGCAGTCGCCGCAGGATTACCGCGACCAGAACGAAAGCACTTTCAAGAAGCTCTGCTACGCGGAATACAAGGGTTTCTTCCACATCGGCATGGTCACCCGTAACGACCGTGACGCGATCATTCAGCACGGCACCATGACCATGACCCGTCGCTCGGTGCTCGAGGAACTGGGCTGGGCTGACTGGTGCATCTGTGAAGACGCCGAGTTGGGTCTGCGGGTATTCGAGAAAGGCTTGTCAGCGGCGTATTACCACACCAGCTACGGCAAAGGCCTGATGCCCGATACCTTTATCGACTTCAAAAAACAGCGTTTCCGCTGGGCTTACGGTGCGATTCAGATCATCAAGCGTCACACCGCCAGTCTGTTGCGTGGCAAGGACACCGAGCTGACCCGTGGCCAGCGTTACCACTTCCTCGCGGGTTGGTTGCCGTGGGTCGCGGATGGCATGAACATCTTCTTCACCGTCGGCGCCCTGTTGTGGTCGGCAGCGATGATCATCGTGCCGCAGCGGGTCGATCCGCCGTTGTTGATTTTCGCGATCCCGCCATTGGCGCTGTTCGTGTTCAAGGTTGGCAAGATCATCTTCCTGTACCGCCGTGCGGTGGGGGTCAACCTGAAGGATGCGTTCTGCGCGGCACTGGCAGGGTTGGCGTTGTCGCACACCATCGCCAAAGCAGTGCTGTACGGTTTCTTCACCAGCAGCATTCCGTTCTTCCGCACCCCGAAAAACGCCGATAACCACGGCTTCTGGGTCGCGATTTCGGAAGCTCGCGAAGAAATGTTCATCATGCTGCTGTTGTGGAGCGCGGCGCTGGGGATTTTCCTGGTGAACGGCCTGCCGAGCAACGACATGCGCTTCTGGGTGACGATGTTGCTCGTGCAGTCGCTGCCGTACCTGGCGGCGCTGATCATGGCGTTCTTGTCTTCGCTGCCGAAACCGGCGGTCGAGGGCGAGACGGCTCCAGCGCTCTAAATCGTTCCGGATGCACTAAACGGCGGCCAATGGCCGCCGTTTTGCTTTAAGATAACCGCCATTTTGCGCGCCTTGCCCCCCAGCTTTCGGAGTTCCCCATGACGGCCCACGCCGACCTTTCGCCGACCCTTCAACTCGCCATCGACCTGATCCGCCGTCCGTCCGTGACGCCGGTCGACGCCGATTGCCAGAAGCAGATGATGCAGCGCCTGGGCGATGCCGGTTTTGCGCTTGAGCCAATGCGCATCGAAGATGTGGATAACTTCTGGGCAACCCACGGTAAACACGACGGCCCGGTGCTGTGCTTCGCCGGTCACACCGACGTGGTGCCGACCGGCCCGGTGACCGCCTGGCAGATCGACCCGTTCAACGCAGTAATCGACGAACACGGCATGCTCTGCGGCCGTGGCGCAGCAGACATGAAAGGCAGCCTCGCTTCCATGACCGTGGCGGCCGAGCGTTTTGTCACCGACTACCCGGATCACAAAGGCAAGGTCGCTTTCCTGATCACCAGCGACGAAGAAGGCCCGGCGCACCACGGCACCAAAGCGGTGATCGAACGCCTTGCCGCCCGTAAGGAGCGTCTGGACTGGTGCATCGTCGGCGAACCGTCGAGCACCACGCTGGTCGGCGATGTGGTCAAGAATGGCCGTCGCGGCTCCCTCGGTGCCAAGCTGACCGTTCGCGGTGTGCAGGGACACGTGGCCTATCCGCACCTGGCGAAGAACCCGATCCACCTCGCCGCCCCGGCGCTGGCCGAACTGGCCGCCGAGCACTGGGACCACGGCAACGATTTCTTCCCGCCGACCAGCTTCCAGATCTCCAACGTCAATTCCGGCACTGGCGCGACCAACGTGATTCCGGGTGATCTGGTGGCGGTGTTCAACTTCCGCTTCTCCACCGAGTCCACCGTTGAAGGCCTGCAAAAGCGCGTCGCCGACATCCTCGACAAGCATGGCCTGGACTGGCACATCGACTGGGCGCTGTCCGGCTTGCCGTTCCTCACCGAGCCGGGTGCGTTGCTGGATGCCGTTGCGTCGAGCATCAAGGACGTGACCGGTCGCGAAACCAAGGCGTCCACCAGCGGTGGCACCTCCGACGGGCGCTTCATTGCGACCATGGGTACTCAGGTTGTTGAACTGGGCCCGGTCAACGCGACGATCCATCAGGTCAACGAGCGTGTGCTGGCTGCCGACCTCGATGTGCTGACCGAAATCTACTACCAGACCCTGATCAAGTTGCTCGCCTGATGCTGGCCTGCCCGATCTGCAGCGAACCGCTGAATGCGGTGGACAACGGCGTGGCCTGCCCCGCCGGGCATCGTTTCGACCGTGCGCGCCAGGGTTACCTGAACCTGTTGCCGGTGCAGCACAAGAACAGCCGCGACCCTGGGGATAACCTGGCGATGGTCGAAGCCCGACGCGACTTTTTGAACGCTGGTCATTACGCGCCAGTGGCCAAGCGTCTGGCAGAACTGGCGGCGCAATACGCGCCACAGCGCTGGCTGGACATCGGTTGTGGCGAGGGTTACTACACCGCGCAAATCGCCGAGGCTTTGCCGAACGCCGACGGTTACGCACTGGATATTTCCCGGGAAGCGGTCAAACGCGCCTGCAAACGCAACCCGCAGCTGACGTGGTTGATCGCCAGCATGGCGCGGGTGCCGTTGGCCTCGGGCAGCTGCCAGTTTCTCGCCAGCGTCTTCAGCCCGCTGGATTGGGAGGAAGCCAAACGCCTGCTCAGCCCCGGCGGCGGCTTGATGAAAGTCGGACCGACCAGCGGCCACCTGATGGAACTGCGCGAACGTCTGTACGACGCAGTGCGTGAATACACCGACGACAAGCATCTGGCCCTGGTGCCGGAAGGCATGACGCTGCAACACAGTGAAACCCTGGAATTTAAACTGACGCTGGAAAAGGGTCAGGACCGTGCGAACCTGTTGGCTATGACCCCTCACGGCTGGCGCGCCAGTGCTGAACGCCGAGCGGCAGTCATCGAACAGGTCGAGCCGTTCGAGGTCACTGTTTCAATGCGCTACGATTACTTTGTTCTTCAATAACTCTTTAATTTTTTGGTCTTCGGCAGTTGCCGTAGGCCGGCTAAATCCGCGAATGGATTTTTCAAACCCGCAGTGAGGACATCCATGCGCCAACCCGATATCGAGATTTACCTGAAAGACGCCGACGTCGACTACAAGGCCGTCTCGGCCTGGCTCGGCACTGCTTTGGGCCCATGCACCGACTGGGTCCAGAAAGGCCAGACCTACAAGTGCAAGGCCGGCAACGTGTCGGTCACCTGGCTGCCGAAAGCCGTGGGCAAATGGAACAGCCTGTTCCTGGACAGCGACAAGACCCCGTGGGAAGACGACATCGCCTGTGCCCGCGCAGCGTTTGCCGCACTGAACGTCGAAGTGCGTTGCGCACCGGGTAGCTGGGTCGAGGAAGAAGGTGAAGAGACAGCGGATCGCTGGATGCGCATCAGCGCGGATGGTGAAGAAGAGATCACCTGGAAAACCGCTTAAGCAACACTCAGGCAGGCCGTCGAGGCGACCTGCCCTTCTCTTCTCCCCTTAAATGCCTTGGTCCTCATTTCTGTAGCTGAACAGTCTCGCTGCCGGCATGTTGGGTGCCACCCGGATGACCGGAACCGATCGGCCCGTCACCTTGTAGAAATCCCGTTGTATGAATTTCGCCTGTTCAAGCCCCGCATTTCCATTTGAACCGTCAAGATAAAAGAACGCCTTGATGGGCAACGTCGCGGTGTTCTGAGGCCAGGTTTTGATCACTACTTCATTTTGTCTCCAGCGTACATGCTCAGCCCCCGGGTTATCCCTCGCGGAAAGGCTCAGGGCAAATGAGGGCTGGTCAATTCCGAAGCCACACTGATGCAGGTAGCGGTTTTCATTGGTGGGAGGATAGGCCTGTAAATGCGCGCGCCAAGCTGCAACGGTTGCGATGCCCTGTGCAGCACAAGGCCTGCTGGTTTGTGGAAACTGCGGGGAGTCACCACACCCATTCGTGTACCGCTTGCCGCTCCCTGCGTCATAGGCGAAGGAACAGAGCACCTGCAATGGGTATCCCCCGTTCTCGGTGAAGGCGTGCGCAGACTTGAGAATCAGCCCGTGGTTTCTGCCTTCCTGCAGTCGACTCATCCCAAGGTCCGCTCGCATATAACTGAACGAAACACCACCCAGCGCCACAGCGCCCGGACTGGGATTCCACGCGCGAAACTCGGGTGAGGCATCGACAACCCTGACCAGCACTCCGTTGCAGAAAAATGCAGCCTTGTTGCCGGTGCAGGAACTGCTCGTGTCGGAATACTGCGCATTGAGCTCATTCGCCACACGCTGTCCATCGGTCGGGGCCGTTGCACCCACAATCCCGACCGCCAGCGGCGACGACGTAATCAAACTGCCCGCGCCGCCCACCTTGTAGGTGTAGGTGAGGTTGACATTGCGATTGAGGTTCTCGGTAATCCACGCCTTGGGCAGATTGAAGCTCAAGATACCGACGGTGGATACCGTCTGGATTGGTGCATCCCGCAGTGTCACGCCGGCCAGGCGCACACCGACGGTATCGCGGGCCGCCAGTGTTGGGTAGCTCACCTGCACGGTGGCGTTAGCGCCCAGGGTGTCGGCATTCAACTGACCGGCCGGCGCTTCCACGACCTTGAACACCGCTTGGCCCTGAGCAGCACCCACTACACGGATGCTTAAGGGGCTGGAGGTAATTAAGCTGCCGGCACCACCTACCTTGTAGGTATAGGTCAAGGTCACCGTGCGATTGAGGTTCTCGGTGATCCACGCCTTGGGCAAGCTGAACGTAAGTACGCCGATCGTAGATACGGTCTGAATCGGTGCATCACGCAACGCCACACCAGTCAGGCGCACGCCAACGGTATCGCGGGCCGCCAGCGTCGGGTAACGCACCTGCACCGTTGCGTTAGCGCCCAAGGTGCTGACGTTCAACTCGCCGGCTGGCGCCTCGACCACCTTGAATACTGGCTGGTCCGCAACGACCGTAAACGCACGGGTCAGCCCCCAGTGCGATGTTTTGCCATCAAGAACTTGTCGCCCAGCCATCGAAAAGGGGCCCGGCGACAACTCCAACGCACTGCGACCTGTCCACTGCCCCTGAGCATCAACCGGGACACTTACCAGGACATTATTGACGTGGCTACTCTGCATGACTTGCACGGTCGCCCCCGGAATCCCCGTACCGGAAATCAACGGGTAGCGACCGTTGAGGCTGCCCTGCAGCGGGTTTTCAATCACCGGAGCAGTGGGCGCGTCAACGACGGTAAACACACGCGTCAGGCCCCAGCCCGATGTTTTGCCATCAAGAACTTGTCGCCCAGCCATCGAAAAGGAGCCCGGAGCCAACTCCAACGCACTGCTGGCAGCCCACCGCCCATTCGCTCCTACGACCGTGCTGACCACGACGCGGTTGATCTGGCTGCTCTGCATCACTTGCACCGTCGCTCCCGGAGCCCCTGTACCGGCGAGCAATGGAAAACGGCCATTTAAACTGCTTTGCGTAGGGGTCTCGATGACGGGGGCGGCGGGGGCCGACGCTTGCGAAACTGACAAGGCGCTGGCAAACCCACCATGGGCCTCGGCCAGCGGCGCAGTCGCCCGACCATCACTGAGCTTTCCAGTTTCATCATGGGGAGCACTCGCACAGCCGGCCAGAAAAATGAACAACACTAGGGTCAGTCGACGTTTCATCGTCATTCTCCTTCAGCGAGATGGGCTTCTTATATTTGAAGCAAGAGCTTGAAGGACGAATGTAAGGCTATTAATTTTCTAACGTCTACTGTCAGATATGACAGGTGGTTGAACATCCAGCATCAACGTAAGGACGAGAAAATTACACTACGTTGGTTGAGGAGGAAGGTGAAGAGACAGCGGATCGCTGGATGCGCATCAGCGCGGATGGTGAAGAAGAGATCACCTGGCAAACTGCCTGACACTGATCATTCCCACGCTCCGCGTCACTAGTGTCCTGCACCTGTTCCACCGTCGCTCAGGGTTTCCCGGCTCGTTATTTGAGCTGACGGTCCGGATTGCTCATGTCCTGCATGAGCGTCCTGCTACCCAAGAATTCAAAGGCCGACGAAGGCAAGAGCGAGAAAAGCTGAAGGCTGCCCAAGGCAGCCTTCAGCTATGAAACATGTTTACCGGACACTCGTGACGCGGAGCGTGGGAACGATCTTTAGAGGCCGACTACATCCTCAGCCTGCAAACCCTTCTCGCCAGTCACCACGCCGTATTCCACCTGCTGACCTTCAGCCAGGGAACGATGCCCCTCGCCGCGAATCGCGCGGTAGTGCACGAACACGTCCACCCCGTCTTCGCGCTGAATGAAGCCGTAGCCCTTGGCGTCGTTGAACCACTTCACATTGCCGGTTTCGCGCGTTGCCATGAATCAGTACCCCCTTATTTTTATTTTGAACGGCCGAGTATATGACAGCCGCCAAAACTCTCAACTCACTTTACTTAGGCGCTTTTTTGCCGATTTTCGGCGAATACGGCACACTATCCGCCGCCCGAGCAAACGCTCGGTTTTATTCACTCATGCAGAAGCCGTATGACCCGTTCCCCGCTCCGCCGTCTTGTGTTTGGCACCCTGCGTCGACTGTTGTACCTCTGGGTTCGCTCGGAGACGATCAATCAGTCGTCGTTCACCCTCAACCTCGACCGCAGCCGTCCGGTGTTCTACGTCCTGCAAAACCCTTCGCTGACCGACCTGGCCGTGGTCGATACGGAGTGCAGCAAGGCCGGCCTGCCGCGCCCGGTGTTGCCGGTCTCGGTAGGTACGCTGGTGGAGCCCGCCGCGTTCTTTTACCTGACGCCAGAGCCCGATTGGCTCGGCCGTCAGGATAAGCGTGGTGCACCGCCGACCTTGACCCGCCTGGTCAGCGCCCTGAGCCAGAACGCCGCCGAAGACGCGCAGATCATTCCGGTCAGCGTGTTCTGGGGTCAGTCGCCGGACAGCGAATCGAGCCCGTGGAAACTGCTCTTCGCCGACAGCTGGGCGGTCACCGGGCGCCTTCGCCGGTTGCTGAGCATCATTGTGCTGGGGCGAAAAACCCGCGTGCAGTTCTCCGCACCGATTAACCTGCGCGAGCTGATCGACCATAACAAGGGCCACGAGCGCACCGTGCGCATGGCCCAGCGGATTCTGCGTGTGCACTTCCGCAACCTGAAAGCGGCGGTGATCGGTCCGGACATTTCCCACCGCCGCAACCTGGTCAAAGGTCTGCTCAATCAGCCGCTGGTCAAACAAGCGATCCTCGACGAAGCCGAGCGTGAAAACATCTCCCCGGAGAAAGCCAAAGCCCAGGCCCTGCGCTACGGCAACGAGATCGCCTCCGACTACACCTACACCGCGATCCGCTTCATGGAAGTGGTGCTGAGCTGGTTCTGGAACAAGATCTACGACGGCATCAAGGTCAACAACATCGAAGGTGTGCAAAAGGTCGCACCGGGTTACGAAGTGATCTACGTACCCTGCCACCGCAGCCACATCGACTACCTGCTGCTGTCCTATCTGCTGTTCCGCAACGGCCTGACCCCGCCGCACATCGCCGCCGGGATCAACCTCAACATGCCGGGGATCGGCGGCCTGCTGCGTCGCGGCGGTGCGTTCTTCATGCGCCGTACCTTCAAGGGCAACCCGCTGTACACCTCGGTGTTCAACGAATACCTGCACACCCTGTTTACCAAAGGTTTCCCGGTCGAGTACTTCGTCGAGGGCGGCCGTTCGCGCACCGGTCGCATGCTGCAACCGAAAACCGGAATGCTCGCTATCACCCTGCGCAGCTTCTTGCGTTCGTCGCGGATGCCGATCGTCTTCATCCCCGTCTACATCGGTTATGAACGCGTGCTGGAAGGCCGGACCTACCTAGGCGAACTGCGTGGCGCGACCAAGAAGAAAGAATCGATCTTCGACATTTTCAAAGTCATCGGCGCGCTCAAGCAGCGTTTCGGTCAGGTGGCGGTGAACTTCGGCGAGCCGATCAAACTGGCGGAATTCCTCGACAGTGAACAGCCGGACTGGCGTAAACAGGAGCTCGGCCCGCAGTTCAAACCGGCCTGGCTCAACGAAACCACCAACCGTTTGGGCGAGAAAGTCGCGCAGCACCTGAACGAAGCGGCGGCGATCAACCCGGTCAACCTGGTGGCCCTGGCGCTGCTGTCCACCAGCCGTCTCGCGCTGGATGATCGCGCTATGGCGCGGGTGCTTGATCTGTATCTGGCGCTGTTGCGCAAGGTCCCGTATTCGCCGCACACCACGCTGCCGGAAGGTGACGGCCGGGCGCTGATCGAGCATGTGAAGGACATGGATCTTCTGTCCGAGCAGAGCGATGCCCTGGGCAAGATTCTGTATCTGGACGAACAGAATGCCGTCCTGATGACCTACTACCGCAACAACGTTTTGCACATCTTCGCCTTGCCGGCGTTGCTGGCGAGCTTCTTCCAGAGCGCCTCGCGCATGAGCCGCGAACAGATCCTGCGCTACACCCGCGCGCTGTACCCGTACCTGCAATCGGAGCTGTTCATTCGCTGGTCGCTGGAGGAACTGGATGCGGTGATCGACCAATGGCTCGACGCGTTCGTCGAGCAAGGTCTGCTGCGTTTTGAGAATGATGTCTACCTACGCCCGGCGCCGAGCTCGCGGCATTTCGTATTGCTGACCTTACTGTCGAAGAGCATCGCCCAGACCCTGCAACGTTTTTACATGACCGTTTCTTTGCTGCTCAACAGCGGCCAGAACAGCATCAGTGCCGAAGAGCTGGAAGACCTGTGCACGGTCATGGCCCAGCGCCTGTCGATCCTCCATGGCCTCAACGCCCCGGAATTCTTCGACAAGAGCCTGTTCCGCCATTTCATCCAGACGATGCTGGACCTCGACGTGCTCAAGCGCGACGAGGCCGGCAAGCTGAGCTATCACGAACTGCTCGGCGAACTGGCCGAAGGTGCGGCCAAGCGAGTGTTGCCGGCGGAGATTCGTTTGTCTATCCGTCAGGTCGCGTTGCATCGCAGTGAAGATGCGGCGGATCAGACTTAGTTGGAGTCGTCTGTAACTTTCTGACAATAACTATAGAAACAAGGATGTTCTTATAACCTGTCAATTATGGATTAATAGAGGCCCACTTCAATCCCGATATGGATATCGCGATGAACCCATTAGAAAACACCAGCAACTACGTCACTCTAACTTTCAGTTTGCCTGAAGACTTTCTACCCCCAGATGATGGCGAAGGCGAAACCTATATAAGCGTGCAAACTGCCAACTCGACCACGCCTATCAAAGTTGCGCAATCCCGCAAACCGGTACTGTATAGCGGGCGCTGGAACTTTTCATTTGCACACAACTATTCCGATGTCAGCGTCAAATACCTTGTCACAATCAGCATGACCCACAACGGCGTTCCACTGCTGATTGACCTGGACTACTTCGTGATTGTCCATCGTGCGCCGCACCGACAAACCCTGCATCTCAGCCCTGTTGGCCGCCTCTACCTCCAGGCGCAAGCGCCTCAAGCGGTTCAACCTGAACACGCAGTCACTGTTGTCGCCCACGAGCACGACGATACGGCTGCGCAACTAACGCCAATACATATCAGCGAAAAAATGGCCGAGGCGTTCTATCTGGAATACGACCCGGAGACTGTCGTACCGGGCAAGCGCTATACGCTGACAGCCACTGAAAACGAATACCACAATTCAATTGCGGTATATCCCGGGTCCGTTGTATTGAAACCCTTTAGTAGAGTTTGAAAAAACGCATATCAAAAGATCCATAGAGCGAAATCACCGAAAACCCGTTAAATTGTCGTCGGCGCTCATCAACTTCGGGCGCCAACGACAGGGATTTAACTCATGAAAAAACTCTCGTTTCTAGGGCTTACGGCTCTACTCGCTGCCTGCCAATCAATACAACCTGCCGCAAAAACCAGCCTCGATGGCGAAGTCTTTTACCTGCAACGCATCGCCCTGCCGCCGAGCGCCACATTGAGCGTCAGCCTGCAGGACGTGTCCCTCGCCGACGCACCCGCCGTTATCCTCGACGAACAGAATGGCCCGGTCAAAGGCCAGGTGCCGCTGCCGTTTCATCTGAGTTACGATCCAACGCAGGTCAAACCGGGTCATCGTTATTCGGTCAGCGCACGGATCGAAGTCAACGGAGAGCTGATGTTCATCACCACCGAACATCACGCCGTGCAGCTGGACGGCAGCGACCCGCAGCCACTGAAAGTCCGCGTCGACGCCGCCCGCTAATTCTCTATTTTGAACAAGGAAGCTGCCATGCTCCGTCCTACCCTTCGCTTCGCTGGCCTGTGCGCAGGCTTGATGATCTCCGCCAGCGCACTGGCGCTGTCACTCAGCGACCTGTCGCAAAAGGACGCCACCGGCGGCCTCAAGGATGCCCTGACCCAAGGCGCGCAACTGGCCGTGAAACAACTGGGCACGCCGGGCGGCTTCAGCAACAACCCGGACGTGAAAATCGAGCTGCCGGGCAAACTGGGCAAAGTCGCCAGCAAAATGAAACAGTTCGGCATGGGTGACCAGGTTGATCAGCTGGAAACCAGCATGAACAAAGCGGCTGAAACCGCCGTGATCCAGGCCCAACCGATCCTGGTGGATGCGGTGAAGAAAATGAGCGTGGAGGATGCCAAGGGCATTCTCAGCGGCGGCAAGGACTCGGCCACTCAGTACCTGAGCAAAACCAGCCGCGAACAGATCCGCGTCAAGTTCCTGCCAATCGTCAAGCAAGCCACCGATCAGGTGGGCCTGGCCAAGCAATACAACTCGTTCGCCGGACAAGCCGCGACGATGGGTGTGGTGGATGCGAAGAGCGCCAATATCGAAAGCTACGTGACCGAGCAGGCGTTGAACGGTCTGTTCGAGATGATTGGTAAACAGGAAGAAGCCATTCGCCAGAATCCTGCGGCGGCAGCGACGAGTTTGGCGAAGAAGGTGTTTGGTACGTTGTAGTTTTTGAGCGACTGAAACCCACAAAAAGCCCGCTGACCTTTACAGGTTCAGCGGGCTTTTTCGTTTGCGCTATTGCTGCTGCGATCTTTTGAACCTGATCGTGGAATTCAAGCTTAAAAGCTCGCAGCCTTTGGTAGTTCCTACAACGTGTTCAAGCTGATTCCTTTTTTACTCGGAACCACGCCGCATACAGCGCCGGCAAAAACAGCAACGTCAGCGCCGTTGCCACAATCAACCCGCCCATGATCGCCACCGCCATCGGCCCGAAAAACACGCTACGCGACAGCGGAATCATCGCCAGCACCGCCGCGAGTGCAGTCAACACAATCGGCCGGAAACGCCGCACCGTGGCTTCAATAATCGCCTGCCAAGGCTTGAGCCCGGAAGCAATGTCCTGCTCGATCTGGTCCACCAGAATCACCGAGTTACGCATGATCATCCCGGAGAGCGCGATGGTGCCGAGCATGGCGACGAAACCGAACGGCTGACGGAACACCATCAGGAACAAGGTCACACCGATCAAACCCAAAGGTGCCGTCAGAAACACCATCACCGTGCGTGAGAAGCTGCGCAGTTGCAGCATCAGTAACGTCAGCACCACCACGATGAAAAGCGGCACACCGGCCTTCACCGAATTCTGCCCGCGAGCCGAGTCCTCTACAGTGCCGCCGACTTCCAGCAAGTAGCCGTCCGGCAGTTCGGCGCGGATCGGATCGAGGGTCGGCATGATCTGCTGCACCAGCGTCGCCGGTTGCTCCTTACCGTAAATGTCGGCGCGGACCGTCACGTTCGGCAAGCGGTTGCGGTGCCAGATGATGCCTTCTTCGAAGCCGTATTCCAGCGTCGCGATTTGCGACAGCGCCACGCTGCGACCGTTGTCAGTCGGCACCGCCAGGCTTGGCAGCAATGACAGTTCGGTACGTTCATGCAACGTGCCGCGCAATAGAATCTCGATCAACTCGTTGTCTTCACGGTACTGGCTGACGCTGGAACCGGTCAGAGAGCTTTGCAGGAACTTCGACAGGTTCGCGGTGCTCACGCCAAGCGCCCGGGCGCGGTCCTGATCGACGTTCAGATAAACGACTTTGCTCGGTTCTTCCCAATCCAGATGGACGTTGACCACATGCGGGTTCTCGCGAACCTTGGCGGCCACTTTACGGGCCAGCGCGCGGACTTCCTCGATGTGCTCACCGGTGACCCGGAACTGCATCGGATAGCCAACCGGTGGCCCGTTCTCCAGACGTGTCACCCGCGCACGCAGGGCCGGGAATTGTTCCTTGAGGGCTTCGATCAGCCAGGTGCGCAGGGTTTCGCGCTCCTCGATGGTTTTGGCCAGGACTACAAACTGCGCGAAGCTCGCTGCAGGAAGTTGTTGATCCAGCGGCAGGTAAAAACGTGGCGAACCGGTGCCAACGTAAGCGACATAGTTGTCGATACCGGCGTGATCCTTCAGCAGTGCTTCGAGGCGTTTGACCTCATCTCGGGTGTTGCTCAACGAGGCACCTTCCGCCAGTTTCAGATCGACCATCAACTCCAGACGACCCGATGCCGGGAAGAACTGTTGCGGCACAAAGCGAAACAGGATGACAGAGCCGATAAACAACACGGCCGTAAGGACAATGACCGTCTTGCGCCGCCGTACGCACCACTCCACCAGGCGTCTGACGCGCTGATAGAACGGCGTGCCGTAAGGGTCGGGCTGACCGTCGCCGGTGCCATGTTTGGCTGCATGAATCTTCGCCAGATCCGGCAGGAGTTTTTCCCCCAGATAAGGCACAAACACAACAGCGGCCACCCACGAGGCCAGCAACGCGATGGTCACCACCTGGAAGATCGAACGCGTGTATTCACCCGTGCCCGATTGCGCAGTGGCAATCGGCAGGAAGCCGGCAGCGGTGATCAGCGTGCCGGTGAGCATCGGGAATGCAGTGCTGGTCCAGGCGTAACTGGCCGCCTTGATCCGGTCGAAGCCCTGCTCCATTTTGATCGCCATCATTTCCACGGCGATGATCGCGTCGTCCACCAACAAACCCAGCGCCAGCACCAACGCCCCGAGGGAAATCTTGTGCAGGCCGATTCCCAGGTAATACATGCAGGCGAACGTCATCGCCAATACCAAAGGAATCGCCAACGCGACCACCATGCCGGTGCGCACGCCGAGGGAGAAGAAGCTCACCAGCAGGACGATTGCCAGTGCTTCTACCAGCACCTGAACAAATTCACCGACACTGCTTTTCACAGCGGCGGGCTGGTCGGAGACCTTGCGCAGCTGCATACCGGCAGGGAGGTTTTTCTGGATGCGGTCGAATTCGATTTCCAACGCCTTGCCCAGCACCAGAATGTCGCCACCGTCCTTCATGGCCACGGCCAGACCGATGGCGTTTTCAGCCATGAAGCGCATGCTCGGCGCTGGCGGATCGTTGAAACCCCGACGCACATCAGCCACATCGGCGATGCGGAACGTACGATCACCGACGCGGATCGGAAAGCTCTTGATCTCTTCGACCGTCTGAAAATTCCCCGAGACGCGTAGCTGCAATCGCTCACTGGAGGTCTCGAAGAAACCGGCAGTGGACACCGCGTTCTGCTCTTCAAGGGCCTGCTGCACCGCCGACAAAGGTAGACCCAGGGTGGCGAGTTTGACGTTGGAGAGTTCGATCCAGATCTTCTCGTCCTGTAACCCGAGCAGATCGACCTTGCCCACATCCTTGACCCGTTGCAGCTGAATCTGCACGCGGTCGGCGTAGTCCTTGAGCACCGCGTAATCAAAGCCTTCGCCAGTCAGCGCGTAGATATTGCCAAACGTAGTGCCGAACTCATCATTGAAGAATGGCCCCTGGATGCCCGGTGGCAGGGTTTGACGAATGTCGCTGATCTTCTTGCGAACCTGGTACCAGAGGTCCGGGATTTCCACCGAGTGCATGGAATCGCGAGCGACGAACGTCACTTGGGATTCGCCCGGACGGGAGAACGAAACGATGCGTTCGTACTCGCCGGTTTCCATCAGCTTCTTTTCAATACGCTCAGTGACCTGGCGCGACACTTCCTGCGCCGTGGCCCCAGGCCAGTTGGTACGAATCACCATGGCCTTGAAGGTGAACAGCGGGTCTTCACTTTGGCCGAGCTTGGTGTAGGACAGTGCGCCGACAATGGCCAGCAAGAGCATCAGGAACAGTACGATCTGGCGATTACGCAGCGCCCATTCGGAAAGATTGAAACCCATCGGGGATTACTCCTTGCCCGCCAGATTGACCACGCGGTTGGAGCGATCCACCGGACGCACCTGCTGCCCTTCAAGCAGCACATGGACGCCAGCGGCCACCACCCAGTCGCTGGCATTCAGGCCTTCGAGCACCGGTACGGTTTTCTCGCCGAAGGCACCGACCCGGACCGGGGTTTTCTTCAAGGTGTTGTTGGCACTGACGACCCAGACGTAGGTCGCGCCGTTTTCTGCGGTGACGGCCGACAACGGTACCGACAACGACACCACGTCGGCGGTCTGGATAAACACCCGGGCGCTCTGGCCGAGTTCAGCGGGGACCTTGCCGGCAGTGAACGCGATGCGGGCGGCAAAGGTGCGCGATTTTGGATCGGCAGCGGGCGAAAGCTCACGGATGCGCCCGACGAAACGTTGGTCGGGTTGGGTCCAGAGTTCCACCGACACTGGCTGACCGACCTTGAAGCGGCCAAAGCTCTGCTCCGGCAAGCTGATCAACACTTCGCGCTCGCCATCGGTCGCCAGGGTAAATACGGTTTGCCCCGCCGCCACCACTTGCCCGACTTCAACCGCGCGTTTAGCCACCACGCCATCCTGAGGCGCACGCAGCACGGCGTAACTGGCCTGATTGGTCGAAACGTTGAATTCGGCTTTGATTTGCTTGAGGCGTGCTTCACCGGATCGGTAAAGGTTTTCGGAATTGTCGTACTGCGAACGGCTGACCATCTGACGGTCCATCAGGGTCTTATAGCGATCACGTTCGGCGCGTACCAGGCTCAGGTTGGCCTCGGCAGCGGCGACCTGTGCGCGGGTGGCTTCCAGTTGCAGGCGCACGTCCTGAGGATCGAGTTCTGCCAGAGGTTGATCGGCCTTGACCCGCTGTCCCTCTTCGACCAGTCGTCGACTTACTTTTCCGCCAATGCGAAACGCCAACTCCGGTTCATAGCGAGCGCGGACCTCCCCGGGGAAACTTTCCATCGCCTGGGACGACGGCTCTGGCTGCACCACCATGGCCGGGCGAACGGTGACTTGAGGCGCCTCTTCGTGACCACACGCAGACAATAAAAACGCCAGACTGACTGGCAACGCGAGGGGCAAGGCATAGCGGAACATGGTGAAGGACCTTTCGCTAATGGTGCTTGGAATAATTATACTGAGCGGTATGTTATTAATAGCAAACTCACCAGTCCAGTAATAAAAGCGCATATGCCTAACAATCTTTCAGTACCCAACGGCCCGGGCCGTCCCAAGGATCTGGCCAAGCGCCAGGCGATCCTCGATGCGGCGAAAATTCTGTTTCTGAGCAAGGGTTATGCGAATACCAGCATGGACGCCGTCGCGGCCGAGGCCGGCGTGTCGAAGCTGACGGTCTACAGCCATTTCAACGACAAGGAGACGCTGTTCTCCGCCGCCGTGATGGCCAAGTGCGAAGAGCAATTGCCGACGCTGTTTTTCGAATTGCCGGATGGCACTGCCGTAGAAACAGTGCTGTTGAACATCGCGCGTGGTTTTCATCAGCTGATCAACAGCGACGAATCGGTGAACCTGCACCGGCTGATGATGACCCTGGGCAGCCAGGACCCGAAACTCTCGCTGATCTTCTTCGAGGCCGGGCCTGAGCGCATGCTGCATGGCATGGAGCGGTTGCTGACCAAGGTTGATCACAGTGGCGCGTTGAGCATCGACAAACCGCGTAATGCGGCCGAGCATTTCTTCTGCTTGCTCAAGGGTGCGGGGAATTTCAGGCTGCTTTATGGCTGCGGCGAGCCGCTGACCGGGGATGCGGCCGAGAGCCATGTGCAGGAAGTGGTGGGCTTGTTTATGCGGGCGTATCGACCAGAGTCAGCCTGATAGAGGGTTGGTGCCGGGACTGACGCTATCGCGGACAAGCCCGCTCCCACAGGTTTCCGAGGTGTTCTCAGATGTTGTGCTCAACACAAAACCTGTGGGAGCGAGCTTGCTCGCGATGGGGGCGACGCGGTCTTAAGGTTTCAGCGCTTTCTTCGGATAAATGTCATACCGGCTGGATTTACCGTCCAGCGCATGACTCGGTTTCGGCCCTTCGATGCACGGCGCCTTGCGCGGGCGCTTGACCACCACCCGGTGGCTGGCCAACGCCAACGCCGCTTCGAGCAGTGCAGGCGCATCCGGATCATCGCCGACCAGCGGCCGGAACAGGCGCATTTCCTTCTTCACCAAGGCCGTTTTCTCACGATGGGGAAACATCGGGTCGAGGTAGATCACCTGCGGCGGCTCGCCTTCCCAATTGCGCATCACCTCGATCGAATTACCCTTGAGCAAACGCATCCGCGCCACAATCGGCGCCACGTCAAAGTCTTCCGCGCCGCGTGCCAGGCCATCTTCAAGCAACGCGCCAATCAGCGGCTGACGCTCGATCAGGCTCATCTCGCAGCCCAGGCTCGCCAGCACGAACGCATCTTTGCCCAGCCCCGCCGTGGCATCCAGCACGCGCGGACGCACACCTTGGGCAACCCCGACAGCCTTGGCGATCATCTGACCGCTACCGCCGCCGTACAAGCGGCGATGGGCCGCACCACCCTCGACAAAGTCCACCCGCACCGGCCCCGGCGCGTCCGGGCCCAGTTGCTGCAGCTGCAACCCCTGGTCGCCGACCTGCAAGGCGAACTCACCGTCATCCACCTGCATCGGCAAACCCAGGCGCTCGGCCCATTGTTCGGCTTGTAGCTGAAAAGTCGCGGCCAGGGCCTCGACGTGGATGCGGCAGGCCGCAGGTTGCTCAATCATGAGAAAACACGCTCAAAAAATTAATGATCGGCAAAAACGGCCGATAACAAAACTATCGAGCATTTTGCCAGAGCTGAGCGTCGACCGAGAGAAATGTCAGACATTCGAAGCACATCCGTAGGCTATATATCGCGTCATGGCGATTATGGTCTGCGAAATTCCCAAGCACTGAGCGGCGTCAGTCACCTGTGGCAGGATTTTTTTGCCCAGGCCCTGGCCGATCAGTCGGGCGATGTCGTACCGGCTTCTCTCAACTTTCCACCGGTCGATCTCGACAGCCCGGTCGAACCCACCGTTGGCAGCGAACTGCTGGCTCACATCATTTCCCAGCGCGAATGCGATGTGAAAGAAACCGAGATCCGCCCGCCTGAGCCACTGTTCCTGCCGATTGCCGAGTTCGAAATGGACCTGGCCGACAAACCTTTCCCACCGTTCCCGGCACAAGAAATCGTCGCGCAACAGAAACAGCAGGACTTCGAAAGCCGATGGGTCCGCCCGATCGTGCTCACCGCAGGTCAGCCTGTGCCGGAAGCAGGTCCGGCACCGCAACCGCGTCCGTTGCACCTGCCGATCGCCGAATTCGAACTCGATCTGCTGGACAAGCCATTCCCGCCGTTCTCGCCCGAAGAGCTGGTGGAACAACAAAAACAATTCGATTTCGATAACGGCTGGGCTCGCCCGATCGTCCTGCAAAACCTGCGAATCGCCGCCTGACCTTCAATAACAGGCCCTCAGCGACACACCCACCACGGCCCGACATCCACATGAAAGTGATTGCGATGGGCGGCGTTGTAATCCGGACTCAAGACCACACTGAACAGGTCGCAGGCGCCATCGCGGACCTGACGTAAAAACCGTGCGTCCTGATTATCCTTCGGCCAATCCTTGAGCACGTTGATGGAGCGGCCATCGGCCAAGCGAAAACCGGCGATGTCCAGCGCATCGGCGCTGGCATGCTGGCTGCGCCTGCCGTTTTCGCGGCTGTAGACGTTGCGACAGGCAAAGCTGCCGAGATGGTCCACACGCGTTACCGCTTGACCGTAGACCGCTTGTGCGGCGGGTTGCAGGGCATGGTGTTCGAACAGGGCGAACGTCACCGCCAGGCGGCAACTGGCGAGGAAACTGCTGCTCAGGGCCACCTCGCCGCCTTGCACACGCAAAGTGTTGATCAACGGGCACGTCGCGTCGGGGCTATCGGCCTGATGGGTTACGCGCAATCCAGAGCTGCTCAGGGCTTGATCGCACAACTGCGGATCATCGCGCAGGCGTATCAGTTTGTAGCGGGTCAGAAAATTGGGCGCGGCCTTCACGTCCAGCGGTGCCCAAGGGTTCCACTGCGCCGGCACTGAGATCCAGCCGCGCCAGACGCTCACGGCCGCCGCACCCATGAACAACAGCATCACCAGCAGCCACCACCGAAACCGCATCGTCAGCCTTTGAACAATTGATTGGCCTGGGCGTACGGCATGGACCGCGACGTGAACCCGAACGTACCCGACGTCTTGATCTCTTGGGCAGCGCGGAAAAACTCGCCATACGCTGCCAAGGCCAGCGCCGAACCGACGCTAATCCGCTTGACGCCCATTTCGCTCAACTGCTCGACCGTCAATTTCAGTCCGCCAGACATCAACACATTCACCGGTTTCGGCGCCACGGCACGGACCACCGCCAACACATCTTCAGCACTGCGCAGACCCGGCGCATACAGTACGTCGGCACCCGCCTCGGCAAACGCCTGCAAGCGGCGAATGGTATCGGCGAGATCAGGATTGCCGTGCAGAAAGTTCTCCGCGCGAGCGGTCAACATAAAGGGAAACGGCAAGCTGCGAGCGGCTGCCACGGCAGCCTCGATGCGCGCGACGGCATGCTCGAAGCAGTAGATCGGCGCTTCTTCACGGCCGGTGGCATCTTCGATAGAGCCGCCAACCGCACCGGCCTCTGCCGCACGCAAAATACTCTGTGCGCATTCGGCTGGATCATCAGCGAAGCCGTTTTCCAGATCGACGGCGACGGGCAGATCGGTTGCCGCAACAATCGCCCGAACGTTTGCCAGGGTGTCGTCCAGCGTCAGCGCGCCATCGGGGCGGGCGTTGGAAAAGGCGTAACCGGCACTGGTGGTCGCCAGCGCTTCGAAACCAAGGCTGGCGAGCATTTTCGCCGAGCCGGCATCCCACGGGTTAGGAATGACAAAAGCCCCCGCGCGTTCGTGCAGTGCTTTAAACGCTTGGGCTCGAAGGGTTTGCGCATCCATTGGCAGGCTCCTGAAAAGGGCAGGGAATCCGCTTCAGAGCAGGCCAAGTTGCTCGGAAGCGGGCTCTCTGTATAGCTCAGGCAGCGGCGGCAGGCCAGGTAAACGCAGCATCAGTTTTGCGTGGAAACGTTGCGCCAGTTTGGCGGCCAGCAGGTTGTCGGCGGTGTGCAGGAAGATATAAGGCGTACGACCCTCTTCGATCCACACGGCGATTTTCTCGACCCACGGCAGCAGGAACGGGTCGTTGGCCTCAAGCTGCGGATGGCCAATGAAGCGCACCTGCGGACATTGCGTGAAGGCTGCCGGACGGGGCGGCACCCTGGGCTTTTTCGATTGGGCGTGAAGTACAGAAGGATCGGTCGATGTGCAGCTGAACAGCGCGCGGGGATCGAGGCAGATACGCTCGACACCGCGATCCAGTAGCAGGCGATTGAGCATTCTCTCGGCATCGCCCTTGGCGAAGAACTCGTCATGCCGCACTTCAACCGCCAGAGGCCGGTCCACAGCATCGATAAAACCGGCAAGCTCCGACAGTCGCTGCGGCGTAAAGCTTTTGGACAGTTGCAGCCACAGCGGTGAAACCCGTTCGCCGAGGGGGCTGAGCAATTGCAGGAAGGTTTCGGCAGCGGTCAATTGTTCGCGCAGGTCACCGCTGTGGCTGATGTCACCGGGGAACTTGGCAGTGAAGCGAAAATGTTCGGGCATGGTCTCGGCCCAACGCTGCACGGTGGTCGCAGCCGGGCTCGCGTAGAAGGTCGTATTGCCTTCCACGGCGTTAAACACTTGGGAATAGAGATTCAAAAATTCAGCGGGTTTGGCGTCCGGCGGATACAGGTAGTCGCGCCAGGCGTTCTCACTCCAAGACGGACAGCCCAGGTAGTAAGGCAGCCGCATCAGATGTACAGGTCGAGGCCCAGCACATCGGAATCCCAATCAACAAAACCGGCGGTGCTCAGGTAGCTGGCCAGGGCCTTCGCGACACTGCTGCTCATGGCACGGTGATAAAGCATGTCTTGTTGACGGGCGGGGAGATTGCTCAAACGTTGCGCAGAGGCTTTGGCAGCGCGGGCAGCCATTTGCTCTTCGGATGGAATTTCCAGCTCGCCGTCGATATCGACGTAGTCGTCATCCGCCACAGGGCCTTTGCGAGGCTTGCGCTTGATGGGGTAGGACTGAGAGGGAACGCCGTCTATACGCATGAGTACATGTCCGGGATCAATGATGGCAGTTTAGTGGCGCAAAACCCACTACGCAAACCGCCGAGTGATAACTAGAACACAGAAAATGGAAAAGGTTTAAAACGGGCGGGTAGAAACTGACGATTGGCTGCGTTGCGCAGGCCGCCATCGCGAGCAAGCTCCCACAGGGATTAGCGTAAACCCTGTGGGAGCGAGCTTGCTCGCGATGAGGCCAACTCGGTGCAATTGAATTAACGCGCCTTTGGGGTCGCAACCTTATCCCGCAAATAAACCGGCTGAGCCTCATCAGCCACGATCGCCTCACCACGCGCCCAGGCAAAACGCGCCAGTGTCAGCAGGTCCTCAGCGTGAGGCAGCATGCCCGCATCCTGCCCGGTCAGGCTGACGGCGATTCGCTCGGCATAACCCCAGCCAGTGCCGGCGCCAAACCACTCACCGCTGGCGTCAGCCGGCAACGCGGCCACTTCCGGCGCCAGCACCGCTTCATTGCCGACCAGCCGCATCTCCCCCGCCGTTTCGCGGTAGCAGCCCCAATACACTTCGTCCATGCGCGCATCGATGGCGGCCGCGACCTGGCTCACGCCGTGTTCGCGATAGGCCCGCTGCGCCAACACGGCCAGGTTCGATACTGGCAACACCGGACGATCCAGCGCAAACGCCAGCCCCTGCACCACGCCGATGGCGATCCGCACGCCGGTGAACGCACCCGGTCCACGGCCGAACGCGATGGCATCGACCGCTTGCAGGGTGGTCCCGGCATCCGCCAGCAACTGCTGAATCATCGGCAGCAGCTTCTGCGCATGCAGGCGCGGGATCACCTCGTAATGGCTTGTGACTTTACCGTCATGCAGCAAGGCAACGGAGCAAGCTTCAGTCGCGGTGTCCAGGGCCAGCAAGGTGCTCATCGATGTTTCCGTAAGAGAGGTCAGAAAAAGTGCGCCAGTATAAACAACTACGGCCCGCAAGCGGGCCGTAGAAGATGAAGCGATTCAGACTTTTCAGCTCAGAGCTTCAAGCACCTTGCCGGTGATCACTTCAACTGAGCCGACGCCCGCAATGTGGCTGTACTTCGGCTTGCCGTCAGTAGCAGCAGACAGCGTCTGGTAGAACTCGACCAAAGGCTTGGTCTGGGAATGGTAGACGGACAGGCGATGACGCACGGTTTCTTCAGTGTCGTCCTTGCGCTGCACCAGCGCTTCACCGGTGATGTCGTCCTTGCCGGCGATTTTCGGCGGGTTGTAAACGGTGTGGTACACGCGGCCGCTGGCCTCGTGAACGCGACGACCAGCGATACGCTGAACGATTTCTTCGTCATCGACGGCGATTTCGACCACGTGATCCAGCTCCACGCCGGCTTTCACCAGGGCTTCAGCCTGAGGAATGGTGCGCGGGAAACCGTCGAACAGGAAACCGTTGGCGCAATCGGCCTGGCTGATGCGTTCCTTGACCAGATTGATGATCAGGTCATCGGAAACCAGACCACCGCTGTCCATGACGCTCTTGGCGATCAGGCCCAGCTCGGTGCCAGCCTTGACTGCGGCACGCAGCATGTCGCCGGTGGAGATTTGCGGAATGCCGAATTTCTCGGTGATGAACTTAGCCTGAGTACCTTTACCGGCCCCGGGAGCTCCCAGCAGAATGACGCGCATCGATGTGCTCCTCAATTTTTTATATAGATAACGTCAGATTCGCCTCGTGGGGCCAATCTCAAAAAAAGGGTCGTGACCGCCCAAACGGTCAAAGGCTGATCAAGATACACAGCAGGCCCGGAGCACACAAGCCGCCGAAAGTCGGAGAAACCCGCGCTTGATGTGGCCTTTCGTCGGGGTAACCCTAGTCGCAACCCCATCACTAACTGTCGCCTGGCAGCACTTTTCAAGCCCTCGCCCACAGGCAACTCGACGCTTGCGCCGAGTGCCTTGCCCACGACGAAAACCTTAGCCGGTATTACGCAAACCGGCGGCAATCCCCGCCACAGACACCAGCAGCGCCTGTTCTACCGGGCTGCCCTGTGCCACTTCCTGTTGTCGCGAACGCGCCAACAACTCAGCCTGCAATAGATGAAGAGGGTCGAGGTAAGTGTTGCGCAAGCGGATAAATTCAAGCGTGGCTGGGCTATGTGCCAGTAGCTGCGACTGACCGGTCAGCCCCAGGACCACCGAGCACGCCTGCGACAATAGGTCGCGTAAATGCGCCCCCAAAGGGAGCAGATCCGGCTCGACCAAACGCTCATCGTAAGACCGGGCGATATCGGCATCGGCCTTGGCCAACACCATTTCCAGCATATCGATGCGCGTGCGGAAGAACGGCCACTGCTCGCGCATCTGCCCCAGCAGCTCGCCTTCGCCGCGCTCCAGCGCCTTGCTCAGCGCTGCTTCCCAGCCAAGCCACGCCGGCAACATCAGACGCGTCTGGGTCCAGCCGAAGATCCACGGGATCGCCCGCAGGCTTTCAATCCCGCCAGCGCGGCGCTTGGCCGGGCGACTGCCCAACGGCAAGCGTCCCAGTTCCTGCTCCGGGGTGGACTGGCGGAAATACTCAACGAATTGCGGATTTTCCCGCACCACGGCGCGATAAGCGCTGACACCGTCGGCGGCCAATTCGTCCATCAGATTGCGCCAGGCAGGCTCCGGTGGTGGCGGCGGTAGCAAGGTCGCTTCCAATACCGCTGCCAGGTACAGATTGAGGTTCTGCTCGGCGATGTCTGGCAGGCCGAATTTGAAACGAATCATTTCCCCCTGCTCGGTGGTACGGAAACGCCCCGCCACCGAACCCGGCGGCTGCGACAGAATCGCCGCGTGTGCCGGGCCGCCGCCGCGACCCACGGTGCCACCGCGACCGTGGAACAACAGCAGTTCCACTTGCTGCTCGCGGCAGATGTCGACCAAGCGCTCCTGCGCCCGATACTGCGCCCAGGCCGCTGCCGTCGTGCCGGCGTCCTTGGCCGAGTCGGAGTAGCCAATCATCACTTCCTGCGGCCCTTGCAGGCGCGAGCGATAACCCGGAAGTAGCAAGAGCTTTTCAATCACCGGGCCGGCGTTGTCGAGGTCAGCAAGGGTCTCGAACAGCGGCACCACGCGCATCGGACGCAACACGCCAGACTCTTTGAGCAGCAGTTGTACGGCCAGCACGTCGGAAGCGGCGCCGGCCATGGAGATAACATACGACCCAAGCGAAGCACCCGGCGCGGCAGCGATTTCCCGGCAGGTCGCCAACACTTCAGCGGTGTCGGCGGACGGCTTGAAGTACGCCGGCAGTAACGGCCGGCGGTTGTTCAGCTCACGAATCAGGAAGGCGATACGCTCTTCCTCGCTCCAGTCCTCGTAGCGGCCCAGGCCCAGGTAATCAGTGATCTCGTTCATGGCCGCGGTATGTCGCGTCGAATCCTGACGCACATCGAGCCGCACCAGGAACAACCCGAACGTCACCGCCCGGCGCAGGCAATCGAGCAGCGGACCATCAGCGATCACGCCCATGCCGCACTCATGCAGCGAGTGGAAGCACAGCTCCAGCGGATCGAGCAGTTCGCGGTTGTTTTGCAACACATCGGCGGGTGCCGGCGTGGTCTTCGTCAAGGAGGCGTGAGCCCAGCTACGCGTCGCGCGCAGGCGGTCACGCAGCTGTTTAAGCACCGCGCGGTAAGGTTCGGCGCTGTCCCCGGCCTTGGCCTTCAAGTCGTCGCTGGCCTGCTGCATCGACAACTCGGCCGCCAGGTGATCGACATCGCGCAGGTACAAGTCAGCGGCCATCCACCGCGCCAGCAGCAAGACTTCACGGGTCACGGCGGCGGTCACGTTGGGGTTGCCATCGCGGTCACCGCCCATCCACGAGGCAAAGCGAATCGGCGCTGCCTCCAGTGGCAAGTGCAGGCCAGTCGCGTCATGCAGGGCTTTATCGGCCTTGCGCAAATAGTTGGGGATCGCCTGCCACAGCGAATGCTCGATCACTGCGAAGCCCCACTTGGCTTCATCCACCGGCGTCGGGCGGGTGCGGCGGATTTCTTCGGTGTGCCAGGCTTCGGCGATCAGGCGCTGCAACTTGGTGTGAATCTGCTCGCGTTCGGCAGTGGTCAGATCGCGATGGTCCTGAGCGGCCAGTTGCGCGGCAATGGCGTCGTACTTCTGGATCAGCGTGCGGCGCGCCACTTCGGTCGGGTGCGCGGTGAGGACCAGTTCGATCTCCAGCCTCCCCAGTTGCCGGGCCAGGGATTCGGCGCCATGACCTTCAGCACTCAGGCGGGCGAGCAGTTCCGGCAGTACGCGCGCTTCGAACGGCGCAGGCTGTGACTCTTCGCGACGGTGAATCAGCTGATATTGCTCGGCGATATTGGCCAGGTTGAGAAACTGGTTGAACGCCCGCGCCACCGGCAGCAACTCTTCTTCGCTCAATTGGTTGAGGCTGGCGCTCAGTTCAGCGTCCATCGAGCCGCGACGGTCGGCCTTGGCGCCCTTGCGGATCTGCTCGATCTTGTCGAGAAAACCGTCCCCGTACTGTTCACGAATGGTGTTGCCCAACAGCTCACCCAACAGGTGAACGTCCTCGCGCAAGCGTGCATCAATATCGGTCATCAGCAGTTCTCCAGCGAAAATCCGGGTGACTTGGTGTCCATGCTCTTGCGTTAGAGAGTGCCGCTGTAAAGCGGTTCTTACAAGCGGACGACGATGGGAATGCTATTGGGGATTGGGATTGGTGGGGTACATATCCGTTTCTTCGGTAACGGCGGCGGGCGGTTTCGCTCTTACAGCGAGTCACTTGGAAAAGCCCCAAGTAACCAAGGGCTCTTGCCCCGCCATTCGGTGCCTCGCCTAGGCTCGGCATGCCCTCACTCCGGCATTGCTCCGGGGGCCCGCCGCCATCGGCCATCCATGGCCGGGGGCGGCTACCGCGGCATCCTTGCCGCGGTGCCCCCTGCGCAACGCCTGCGTTCGGCCTCTGGGAAAGGGGCAACAGATCAAAATCAAAAGCCACAGCCACAGCCACAGCAAGATCAAAAGATCGCAGCCTCGTTTCACTCGACAGCTCCTACAGGGGGAGGCGATGTACGCACGCCCCTCACCACTCAACAGGCCGAGCGTTAGCTCGCCTGCAGCTTTTGATCTTGATGCACCGCCGCCTCGAGAGGCCGAGTGGAGGTTCTGCGCAGTGGGCAACCCGGCATGGATGCCGGGTTAGCCGCCCCCGGCCATGGATGGCCGATGGCGGCGGGCCCACGGAGCAGGACCGGAGCGAGGGCATGCCGAGCCTAGGCGAGGCACCGAACGAAAGTGGCAAGAGCGCTTTGGTTACTTTCGCGCTTTTCGAAAGTGACTCGCTGAAAAAGCGAAACCGTAATCAGCCATCACCGCAGAAACGGATATACACCCAATCCCCCCAACGGCATTAGACGACGAAGGGACTTTAAACCTTGGGCGTTAAAGCTAGTCTGAAGAGTAAGCCGTACAACGGCTGTCGCCGGCCATTGCCGGACACTGACACCGCCTGCCACGAGCAGGTGCGCATTGAGGTCACTATGAAAATCCGCGAGCTTGCCCATCACTGGGAAGAAAACGCCAAGGGTCGCCTGACCGACACCGGATACTCGATTCACCTGGATGTGGAGGCCGCCGCACGGCTGGCGGCCATTATCGATATGTACCCCAAACGGCAACCCGAAGAACTGCTCGGCGAGCTGATCGGCGCCGCCCTGGAAGAGCTCGAAAAGAGCTTTCCGTATGTGAAGGGCTCGACCGTCGTGGCAACCGACGAAGAAGGTGATCCGCTGTACGAAGACGTCGGTCCGACTCCGCGTTTTCTGGCATTGTCCCGTCGTCATTTGCACGATTTGTCGGCCGTCGACGACAAACAGAAACACTGATTACCACACTTCTTTCCCCCTCCAAAAATGCGTATTCCAGGCCCCCTACAGGGCCGGGAATACTGCTGATTGCGGGAAGAATTCCCGGTTTAGAGCCTTGTCCGCCCGGTCAAAGTTTTTTCGGGCAATGAGTCATATTCTCTGAACTTTCGAAAAACGCCTTGGGTCACACCCATTAACCACGCCTGGGACGGCCGTTTCAAAACACCCCCGGAAATTGAAAGTTGCGGCTCCATGCCCAGGATGGATTTTTAAGTTTTTCAGGAGTTTTTCCAATGGAGTTGAAGACCATGAAGACCCGAACTGCCAAATCCTCGTTCCCCCCTCTGCGTAGCCTGAAACTGGCTGCACTGGCCATCGGCAGCAGCCTCGTTCTGGCCGGTTGTGCCGGTAACCCGCCAAGCGAGCAATTCGCCGTGACGGAATCGGCGGTCAACAGCGCAGTCAGTGCTGGCGGTACCGAATTCGCGGCAGTGGAAATGAAGTCCGCGCAGGACAAGCTCAAACAAGCCGAAATCGCCATGCACGACAAAAAGTATGACGAAGCCAAAGTCCTGGCCGAACAGGCCGAGTGGGACGCTCGTGTGGCTGAACGCAAAGCCCAGGCGTTGAAAGCTGAACAGGCTGTGAAGGACTCTCAGAAAGGTGTTCAAGAACTGCGTCAGGAAAGCCAGCGCACCGTTCAATAAGCGGCCGGCACGACGCACTTCTTACTCGACTAAAAGGACGAAACCACCATGCGTAAACAATTGATGATCCCTGCCCTGCTGGCCGCAAGCGTTGCACTGGCTGCCTGCTCCACGCCGCCGAACGCGAACCTGGAACAGGCCCGTAGCAACTACACCGGTCTGCAAACCAACCCGCAAGCCAGCAAAGTCGCGGCGCTGGAAACCAAAGAAGCCAGCGATTACCTGGACAAGGCCAACAAGGCGTACCAGGACAAAGAAGACCAGGCCAAGGTCGACCAACTGGCTTACCTGACCAATCAACGTGTTGAAGTGGCGAAACAGACCATCGCCCTGCGCAACGCCGAAGCCAATCTGAAAAATGCTTCCGCGCAGCGTGCCCAGGCTCGTCTGGATGCCCGCGACGCGCAGATCAAACAATTGCAGAACAGCCTGAACGCCAAGCAGACCGATCGCGGTACCTTGGTGACGTTCGGTGACGTGTTGTTCGCCACCAACAAGGCCGACCTGAAATCCAGCGGCCTGGTGAATATCAACAAACTGGCCCAGTTCCTACAGGAAAACTCGGACCGTAAAGTGATTATCGAAGGCTATACCGACAGCACGGGTGCCGAGAACTACAACCAGTCGCTGTCCGAACGGCGTGCGACTTCCGTGCAAGTGGCTCTGATCAAGATGGGTGTCGATCCAGCGCGCATAGTGGCCCAGGGTTACGGCAAGGAATACCCGGTGGCCGAGAACAGCAGCGTCTCGGGCCGTGCGATGAACCGGCGGGTGGAAGTGACCATTTCCAACGACAACCAACCGGTGATCCCGCGTTCGGCGGTCAGCTCTAACTAAGCTTCATCTGCCGAAACACAAAAGCCCCGCCTGATCTGATCAGGCGGGGCTTTTTGTTTAGCAAACACACAACCCTGTGGGAGCGAGCTTGCTCCGGGCGGCGTTCCGACGATGAGGGCATAACATTCAACATCAATGTCGGCTGTTACACCGCCATCGCGAGCAAGCTCGCTCCCACAGTGGATATTTGGTGAACACAGACCGAGATTACTGCTCGAGCTTCTGTGGGGTTTCCTCACCCACGCAGCGCACCGCTTTTTTCTTGTTGTTGACCAACACGCCGCTCAGGCCTTTCTGTTCGGTGTCGAACATCACCAGCACGCCATCGATGCATTGCGCGACTTGCGGGGCCGGCTCGAGGGAGACTTTGTAGTCTTCGCCCGGCACAGTCTTGAGCATGGTGAAGTCGCTGAGCAGCAGCGCATCTTCGGGTTTGGCGAAGTGCAGGTAACCGTAGAACCACAGGGCCCCGACGGTGCCGAGGATGCTGCAGATACCGGTGATGATCAGCGGGATGGCGTTACGTTCTTCACTCATTGCGGACTCTCTGGTGGTTCATCTTCAGAATTTTTCGGCGCCGGGTAATTCGGGACTTCACCCAGGCGGCGCAGACCGTTGAAATGCTGCGGGTCGTCGAGAAAACGCAGCATGACTTTGCGCCAGACCGGGTCGGCGAACGTCTGCACATGACCGCCACGGGTCAGTTGCAGCACCCGCGGCGGCGGCGCAGCTTTATACAGACGGATGCCGTTGGAAAGGGGCACGATTGGATCGTCGATGCTGTGGTAGATCAGTTTCGGCACGCCATTGAGCTGCGCCATGGAGTTGATCGCGCTGTCTCCATCCGGCACCAGCCACGATAGCGGGACCTGGAACGTCCAGAACACCCAAGAGTTGCTCAACGCATAGCGACCGACACTGCGGTAACTGGCGGGCACGCCGTCGAGGACGAAGGCCTTGAGTTGTTTCTGGCGTTCGGGGTGCTGAACCAGATAATGCACGGCCATCGAACCGCCAAGGCTTTGGCCCAGGAGGATCAGCGGCTTGCCCTTGACCTCCGGCGCTTGGTCGAGCCATTTGAACGCCGCGTCGATATCCTGGTAGATCTCTGGCAGCGTCGGTTCACCCTCGGACAATCCATAACCGCGATAGTCCAGCAGCAGCACTTGATACCCTTCTTTGGGTAACCACCAACTCCCCCCGAGATGCATGGGCAGGTTGCCGCCATTGCCGTGCAGATGCAGCACCGTGCCTTTGACTTCGACACCTTGTTTGGCCGGCAACCACCAGCCGTGCAGTTTCAGGCCATCGGCGGTGGTCAGGGTGACGTCGCGGTATTCGAGTTTGGCTTTTTCCGGGGTAAACAGCTGGCCAGGCTCGGGGTAGAACAGCAGCGAGCTGCAGCCGCTCAAGGTCAGGAGAAGGCAGAAGAAGCCGAGGATTCTCATCCGATGAAACCTCGCGAAAATGGAGTTGGAACACAGTACCTGTGGGAGCGAGCTTGCTCGCGATGGCGGCGTTTCAGACAACAGCAGTGTTGAATGTTAGACAGCAATCGCGAGCAAGCTCGCTCCCACATTGGGTTCGGGTGATCCTTAGAGGATGTTGGAGTAATCCGCTTCGATCCGGTCCAGGCTCAGGTGATTGAGGAAGTTGGAGAAGCACATCCACGCCGACAGCGCGTTCAGGTCACGGAACTGATCCGGCAGATACTTGGGTGGCACCACCAGCCCTTCATCCACCAACTGGCGCAAGGTCCGCATGTCTTCCAGCGTGGTCTTGCCGCAAAACAGCAGCGGTATCTGCTCAAGCTTGCCTTTACGCACGGCCAACTGAATGTAGTTGTAAACCATGATAAAGCCCTTGAGGTAGGACAAGTCTTTGGTAAATGGCAGACCTGTCGGCACCGAGCCACGGAAAACCCGACTGGCGTTGCCGTAGCTTTCCGCCATTTCAAAACCTTGTTCGCGGAAGAACTCGAAGATCTGCAAGAAGTCAGCGCCCTCTTCCACCATGTGAATGGCACGGGTTCGGTTGGTCAGTTTGCGCAGGCGACTCGGGTAGGAGGCAAAGGTGATGATTTCCATCAGGATCGCCAGGCCTTCCTGAGTCACCGTCGACGACGGCGGACCTTTGGAGAGGAAGGTGCAGATCGGCTGGTTCAGACCATTGAGCGTGGTCCCCACATGCACCAGCCCTTCGTGGACTTCCAGAGCACGCACGTCACGGTCGTTGAACATCGCGTCGGCGCGGATCTTGATGTAGTCGGCGCCAGCCGCCGCATCGGCGACGATCCCGTCGGACTCGAATACGCGAATGGTTTCCTCGGCCTCGCCGAATACCTTGTTCAAGCGGGTTTGCAGCAGGTGGACGGCTTCCTTGGCGGTGAGGATTTTCGGTTCGTCCTTCAGGTCGCCACGGCCATCGATATTGTTCAGGTAATCGGAGAGCATCAGGCCCAGGTCGGAAAGGGTCGGATCGCCGGCGTGGAACGCGTCGGAAGCGGCACCGTAAAGCTCCTGTGAAATCAGCCCGAAATCCTCGGTGCCGCGCGCTTCGAGCATGCGCACCACCATCCGGTATTCCTTGCACATGCGGCGCATGATCTGGCCAACCGGGTTGAACTGTCCGAGCTGACGGGTGATGTCGCGTTCGATGTTCTGGAATTCCAGCTTCACCTTGCTGGAGTCGAACGCCAGCGGCCGGTTCAGGTAGTAATCGCGGTCCACCGCCGGCATTTCCTTGCCCTTGGCCTTGAGGAAACCCTTGCGGATGCTGTCGTCCCACTTGACTGCATCGAGGACGCGAATCGGCGTCTGCGCCAGCACAATGCGATCGGACAAAATGCGTATCGACTGCTGGTAATCGTCCACCCGAAACTCCTGTAGAAAACCGTTTACGTGCTGGTTTTATTTGACTTTGGCCAGGCGCTGATAGCGCACGGCCTCGACGAACACATCGGAATTGGCCGGGTCGTCAAGGTAGGCGAAGACCTGGTCCAGATTGTTGTTGATCAACACACCGTCGCCGTCGTCGGTCTGGAAGCCTTCGCCGCTGAGGACTTTTTGCCTCAGGGCCTGGTTGATCTGCTCGAGGTCGAGGTTATAGACCACCAGCTCATGCTTATCGGTGAGTTCAAAACCCAAGAGCGTGAAATGCCCACCGAATTGCGCCGGCACCTTCGCCGACAGGTACCAGCGACTGCCATGACGGGTCACCGTGAAGGGATAGGCTTCGCGTTGCTTGGGCTTAGCCTTGAAGTAGCTGACCGCCTGATATTGATTGTCGCCGAGGCGTGTCAGCTCCAGATTCAGCGGTTCGCCCCAGGCGTTGGTACTGGTCCATTTGCCGAGTAACCCCTTAGGCGCGGGCTCGCTCGAGGGCAGCGGCTCCTTGAAGGTCACCAGACAGCCGCTGAGCAGCAGGAACGACAAGGCGATCACAACGCCACGCCAGGCTTTCATTCAACACTCCCTATGAACACAACGCCGACCTCAGGTGGCCACGAACCCTGTGGGAGCGAGCTTGCTCGCGATTACGGTCTAACAATCGACATTGATGTCGCCTGACACTCCGCTATCGCGAGCAAGCTCGCTCCCACAGGGTTGAGTGTCCCCAAGGATCACACCGACGCCAATACCAAATGCATGTAACGGGTCAGGATGCCGAGCATTTCGGCTTCGGCGACAGGGTCGGCGTCGTTGAGCAGGCCCTGATATTCCATCCGTCCGATAATCGCCGTCAACACTTTGGCATCCTGTTGTGGCTCGCGGGAACCCAATACCTCGAAAAAATGGCAGGTGCCTTGCAGAAGAATTTGCTGATGCGAGCGCACCAACTCCGCCAGACGCGGGTTCAACAGGGCCTCTTGACGGAACGCCTGCTCGGCCATCAAGTGTTCGCGACGGTTGTGCAATTGGCGCTGCACGTAATCGGCGGTCAGGCGTGCGATATCGTCGGCCAGCTGTGAACGGGACGCGGGGCTGCCATCGCCATAAGCGACCATCTCACGTAGCAGGCCTTCGTTGCTGGCCCACAGCTTGGCCATGAACGCCGCGCTGCGTTCCACGTATTGGGCAAAGGTATCGGTGAGCAGGTCATCGATATCCTTGAAATAGTAAGTGGTGGCCGACAGCGGCACACCAGCCTCGGCGGCCACCGCACGGTGACGCACCGCCCGCACGCCATCGCGCACGACAATGCGCATCGCCGCATCGAGAATGTCCTGTCGACGCTGCTCACTGCCCTGTCGGCTGGCCTTGCGCCCCTGGTACTGAACACTTTCAGCGACCGCAGTGGCGACGTCCGCTGCACCCTCTTGAGCAATTGCACGGTTCACGACAGGTATTCCTCTCTTACGTCAAAAGTAACCAATTGATACGTTTGTACCAGACAGGCAATAAAAAGCCGCCTGTTTTAGGCGGCTTTTTTATTGAAACACTTACGCTTGTGGCCGCATGTGCGGGAACAGGATGACGTCGCGGATCGACGGGGAGTTGGTCAACAGCATCACCAGACGGTCGATGCCGATCCCTTCACCGGCCGTTGGCGGCATGCCGTACTCCAGCGCGCGAACGAAGTCGGCGTCGTAGTGCATGGCTTCGTCGTCGCCGGCATCCTTGTCGGCCACCTGGGCCATGAAGCGTTCGGCCTGGTCTTCCGCGTCGTTCAACTCGGAGTAGGCGTTGGCAATTTCGCGGCCGCCGATGAACAGTTCAAAACGGTCGGTGACGTTCGGGTTGTCGTCGTTACGACGGGCCAGCGGCGACACTTCGAACGGGTATTGAGTGATGAAGTGCGGTTGCTCCAGCTTGTGCTCGACCAGCTCTTCGAAAATCATCACCTGCAGTTTGCCCAGACCTTCGAAGCCCAGCACCTTGGCGCCGGCCTTCTTGGCGATGGCGCGGGCCTTGTCGATGTCGGTCAGGTCGTCAGCGGTCAGCTCAGGGTTGTACTTGAGGATCGAGTCGAACACCGACAGACGCACGAACGGTTCGCCGAAGTGGAACACCTTGTCGCCGTAAGGCACGTCGGTGCTGCCCAGAACCAGCTGCGCCAATTCGCGGAACAGTTCTTCGGTCAGGTCCATGTTGTCTTCGTAGTCGGCGTAAGCCTGGTAGAACTCCAACATGGTGAATTCAGGGTTGTGACGGGTCGAAACGCCTTCGTTACGGAAGTTGCGGTTGATCTCGAACACTTTTTCAAAACCACCGACTACCAGACGCTTGAGGTACAGCTCCGGCGCGATACGCAGGAACATTTCCATGTCCAGCGCGTTGTGGTGAGTCTCGAACGGCTTGGCTGCCGCGCCACCCGGAATGGTTTGCAGCATCGGCGTTTCCACTTCCAGGAAGTCACGCTGCATCAGGAAGCTGCGGATGTGCGCAATCACTTGCGAACGCACGCGGAAGGTCTGGCGCACGTCTTCGTTGACGATCAGGTCAACGTAGCGCTGACGATAGCGCTGCTCGGTGTCGGTCAGGCCGTGGTGTTTGTCCGGCAGCGGGCGCAGCGACTTGGTCAGCAGGCGCACTTCAGTCATTTCGACGTACAGGTCGCCCTTGCCGGAACGCGCCAGGGTGCCAACGGCTGCGATGATGTCGCCCATGTCCCAGGTTTTCACCGAGGCCAGGGTTTCTTCGGACAGGGTTTTACGGTTGACGTAGACCTGAATGCGACCGGTCATGTCCTGGATCACCATGAACGAGCCACGGTTGAGCATGATGCGACCGGCAACCTTGACCGGGATCGCAGCCTCTGCCAGCTCTTCCTTGGTCTTGTCCGCGTACTGCTTCTGCAAGTCTTCGCAGTAGTTGTCGCGGCGGAAGTCGTTCGGGAAGGCATTGCCCTTGGCGCGCTCGGCAGCCAGCTTTTCCTTGCGCAGGGCGATCAGGGAGTTTTCTTCCTGTTGCAGGGCTTGCGGGTCGAGTTCTAGGTCGCTCATGTCTTTAAAAATTCCATCACAGGTTCGTTGCCCCCACCGGTGGCAGGGGACTTGAGGTCTTGACTGGTGGTTTACAGGCCTTGTTTCAGGCTGGCCACCAGGTATTCGTCGATGTCGCCGTCGAGCACCTTGTCACAGTCGCTGCGTTCGATGTTAGTGCGCAAATCCTTGATTCGCGACGCATCGAGCACATAAGAGCGGATCTGGTGACCCCAGCCGATGTCGGACTTGGTGTCTTCCAGGGCCTGGGAGGCGGCGTTGCGTTTCTGCACTTCCTGCTCGTACAAGCGCGCCCGCAACATTTTCATCGCGGTGTCTTTGTTGGCGTGCTGGGAGCGTTCGTTCTGGCAGCTGACCACGGTGTTGGTCGGTACGTGCGTAATACGGACGGCCGAGTCGGTGGTGTTTACGTGCTGACCACCGGCACCGGAGGAGCGATAGGTGTCGATGCGCAGGTCCGACGGGTTGATGTCGATTTCGATGTTGTCATCGATTTCCGGCGACACGAACACGGCAGAGAAAGAGGTGTGGCGACGGTTGCCGGAGTCGAACGGGCTCTTGCGCACCAGACGGTGCACGCCGATTTCGGTACGCAACCAGCCAAAGGCGTATTCGCCCTTGATGTGCACGGTCGCGCCCTTGATCCCGGCGACTTCGCCGGCCGACAGCTCCATGATGGTCGCGTCGAAACCGCGTTTGTCAGCCCAGCGCAGGTACATGCGCAGCAGGATGTTGGCCCAGTCCTGGGCCTCGGTACCGCCGGAGCCGGCCTGGATGTCCAGGTAGGCGTTGTTGGCGTCCATCTCACCGCTGAACATGCGACGGAATTCGAGTTTCTCCAGGGACTCGCGCAGACGTTCGACTTCGGCAGCAACGTCATCGACGGCGGCCTGGTCTTCTTCTTCGGCGGACATCAGCAGCAGGTCTTTGGCGTCGGCCAGGCCTGTGTGCATTTCGTCGAGGGTTTCGACGATCTGAGCCAGCAGGGACCGCTCGCGGCCCAGCTCCTGAGCGTACGACGGGTTGTTCCAGACAGACGGATCTTCAAGCTCGCGATTGACTTCAGTCAGACGCTCATGCTTTTGATCGTAGTCAAAGATACCCCCGAATAGTTTCGGAGCGCTCGGACAGGTCCTTGATGCTGTTAAGGATCGGGTTGATTTCCATGGCGGGCAGCACTCGTTGGCGAACTTTTGAAAGCCGGCGAGTATAACGTAATCAGGCTGTCACGGCAGCCCGCCTGGCGGCTTTAGGGGCGAATGGTTTTTTACTGAATGCCGGAAGGGACAACGCTTGTAGCAGCTGCCGAGCTGCGCGAGGCTGCGTTCGGCGGCGTAGCCGTCGCAAAATCAGGCAACGCGTTCTTTCGGGTAAACCGCGTACAGACGATTTGCGAGGACTTCGTCCTCGAACGCAGCCTCGCGCAGCTCGGCAGCTGCTACAGGAAGTTGTATTTCGTAGCGAATTACTCAATCCCCACCTGATTACGCCCATTGTTCTTCGCCAGATACAGCCCCTTGTCCGCCGCCGAGATCAATTGTCGGCAATCGCTCCCCGGTTGCGGGGTCATGGTCGACAGGCCGATGCTGATGGTCAGGCTCGAACCTTCGGTCGGGGAGACGTGCGGGATCTTCAGCGCCGCCACGGTCTGGCGCAGTTTTTCCGCGACCAGTCGCGCGCCGCCCGGCGAAGTATTGGGCAGCACCAGAACGAACTCTTCGCCGCCGTAACGGGCCGGCAGGTCCGAAGGTCGCGAGCTGGCATCACGGATCGCCGTCGCCACTTTGCGCAGGGCCTCATCGCCTTCAAGGTGGCCGAAGCTGTCGTTGTAGGACTTGAAGTAGTCAACATCGATCATCAGCAACGACAGTTGACTCTGGTCACGCAGCGAACGGCGCCACTCAAGCTCCAGGTACTCGTCGAAATGCCGGCGGTTCGACAGCCCGGTCAGACCGTCGGAGTTCATCAAGCGTTGCAGCACCAGGTTGGTGTCGAGCAACTGCTGCTGGCTGACCCGCAACGCGCGGTAAGCGGCGTCACGCTGCAGCAACGTCATGTAGGAGCGCGAGTGATAGCGGATGCGCGCCACCAGCTCGATGTTGTCCGGCAACTTGACCAGGTAATCATTGGCCCCGGCCGCAAACGCCGCGCTCTTGATCAGCGGGTCTTCCTTGGTCGACAGGACAATGATCGGGATGTCCTTGGTCGCCGGATGGTTGCGGTACTCGCGCACCAGGCTCAAGCCGTCAAGACCGGGCATCACCAGATCCTGGAGGATCACCGTCGGTTTGATGCGGATCGCCTGGGCGATGGCCTGGTGCGGGTCAGCGCAGAAGTGGAAGTCGATGTTATCTTCGTTCGACAACCCGCGGCGCACCGCCTCGCCGATCATTGCCTGATCGTCCACCAACAACACCATGGCGGCGTTTTCGTTGGTTTTGAAGTCGTCGAGCTGTAAATCATTCATGGGCAGTCACCTGAGTACTACTTGGGCCAGATTGCTGTGAAAAGTCGTCATTTGGGGAAAATCTCCAGCAATCGTGGCGCTATCTTTTCCAGTGGGCGAATCTCCACCGCGGCGTCGATGGCCGCTGCCGCCTTCGGCATTCCGTATACCGCACTGCTGTTCTGATCCTGAGCGATGGTCAGGTAGCCCTGTTGGCGCATGAGTTTAAGCCCCTGTGCGCCATCGCGTCCCATGCCGGTGAGCAAAACACCTACGGCATCGCCGTTCCAGTAATTGGCCACGCTCTCGAAGAACACATCGATCGAGGGCCGGTAGATCTCGTTGATCGGTTCGGCGGTGTAGGCCAGCGTACCGTTTTTCAACAAGCGAATATGGTGGTTGGTGCCCGCCAGCAGCACCGCGCCGGCCTGCGGAGGCTCACCTTCCTGGGCCAGGCGCACGTTCAGGCCGCTGGCGCTGCTAAGCCATTCGGCCATGCCGGCGGCGAACACCTGGTCAACATGCTGCACCAGTACGATGGCGGGCGAAAAATCTACCGGCAACCCCTTGAGCAATACTTCCAGCGCGGCCGGCCCACCTGCCGATGAGCCAATGGCGATCAGGCGCTGGCGCGAAGCCGAACTGCGCAGCGGGCTCGGGGCGGTTCGCTCCCGATTGCCCCGGTCACCGATCAGCCAACCGACGTTCATGATCTTGCGCAGTAACGGGGCCGCGGCCTCTTGGGCATTGCCGGCACCGATGGCCGGCGTATCGACTACATCCAGCGCGCCGTGGCCCATGGCCTCGAACACCCGATGCACGTTCTGCTGACGGTCGACCGTGACGATAACGATCGCGCACGGCGTATCGGCCATGATCCGCCGGGTCGCCTCCACGCCATCCATCACCGGCATGATCAGGTCCATCAGGATCAGATCAGGCGTTTTTTCAGCGCAACGCTGCACCGCCTCGGCCCCATTACTGGCGACCCAGACCACCTCGTGCGCCGGATCGAAGGCCAGGGCGCGGCGCAGGGCCTCCACCGCCATGGGCATGTCGTTGACGATCGCTATTTTCATGCACGTGCTCCTCCAATGAGCTCAACCACCGCGTCAAGCAGGGCGTCGTCATGAAAACTGGCTTTGGCTAGATAATAGTCAGCTCCAGCGTCCAGTCCACGACGACGGTCCTCTTCACGATCCTTGTAAGACACCACCATAACCGGAAGGGATTGCAGGCGATTGTCCCGACGCAATAAAGACACCAGTTCGATGCCATCCATGCGGGGCATATCGATGTCAGTGATCAGCAGATCGAAATCCTCCGATCGCAAGGCGTTCCAGCCGTCCATTCCGTCCACCGCCACCGCCACGTCGTAGCCGCGATTGAGTAACAACTTGCGTTGCAGCTCACGCACGGTCAGCGAATCGTCGACCACCAGAATCCGTTTTCGAGCTGCTTCAACCGCCTGGCTGCCTTGACGGGCAATGCGCTCAAGACGCCCGGTATTGAGCAGTTTGTCCACCGAACGCAGCATGTCTTCGACGTCGACGATCAGCACCACCGAACCATCGTCGAGCAAGGCCCCGGCGGAAATGTCCTGCACCTTGCCCAGACGCTCGTCCAGCGGCAAAACGACCAACGTCCGCTCGCCGATAAAACGCTCGACCGCCACGCCGTAAATCGCCTCACGCTCGCGAATCACCACCACTTTGAGGGTTTGCTGACTGTTCTGGCTCGCCGGACGCTGCAACAGCTGACTGGCCGCGACCAGCCCGACATGCCGGCCTTCGTGCCAGAAATGCTGACGGCCTTCGACCTGGACAATGTCCGCCGGCTCCAGGTCGCACATCCGTTCGATGTGGGCCAGCGGAAAGGCATACGCCTCGTCACCGACTTCCACCACCAGACTGCGCACCACCGACAGGGTCAGCGGCACTTCAAGATGGAAGCGACTGCCCTCGCCCGCCACCTGCTCCAGCACGACCGCGCCACGCACCTGGCGGACCATGTGCTGAACCACATCCAGCCCGACACCGCGCCCGGAGACTTCGGTGACCGCGTCGCGCAGGCTGAACCCCGGAAGAAACAGGAAGGTCAGCAGCTCTTCTTGACTCAATTGCGCGGCGGTTTCGGCCGGGGACAATTGGCGCTCGATGATGCTGCGGCGAACCTTTTCCAGATCGACGCCATTGCCGTCATCGCTCAGCTCCAGCACCAGCAAACCGGCCTGATGGGAAGCGCGCAAACGGATCAGGCCTTCAGCGGGTTTACCCGCCAATAGCCGTTGCTCCGGGGATTCGATGCCGTGATCCACGGCATTGCGCAGCAGGTGAGTCAGCGGCGCTTCAAGTTTCTCCAGCACGTCGCGGTCGACCTGGGTTTTCTCGCCCTCGATCTCCAGCCGCACCTGCTTGCCGAGGCTGCGACCGAGGTCACGGACCATGCGCTCTTGCCCGGCCAACACATCGGCAAACGGCCGCATGCGGCAGGCCAGCGCGGTGTCGTACAACACTTGCGCCCGTTGACTGGCCTGCCAGGCGAACTCATCCAGTTCGGCGTTCTTTTCCACCAGCAATTGCTGAGACTCAGCCAGTAGCCGACGAGCGACTTCGAGGGCTTCCTGTGCTTCCAGACTCAAGGCATGTTCCTTGAGGTGGACGTTGAGGTTTTCCAGGGCCCGCAGGCCGTTGTTCTGCATACGCTTGAGGCGTTGCATGGTGGCCAAGTGCGGTTTGAGCCGCAGGGTTTCCACCAGGGACTTGCTCGACAGGTCAAGCAGGCTGTTCAGGCGTTCGGCCGTGACTCGCAGTACCCGCTCGCCGTTTTCGGTGGTGCGTTTGGCCTTGCGCGGCAGCTCTGCGGGTTGCAGTTCGGCGACCGGGATGGGCGTCTCGACCTTGGGCGTCGGTGGTTCGAGCTGAAGTTCCGCCATCACTGGGGCCACAGGCGCAGTGACCGGCGCGGGCGCCGCCATCGGATCAAGCAACAGCGCCATCAACACCACATAGGCCTCGATTTCCGCCAGTTCAGGGTTGTTGCCCGGCGTCGCAATGCGCATCAGCAAATCGGTGCCTTGCAGCAAGGCATCGATGTGCTCGGGCCGCAGGTGCAGGCGCCCTTCCTGGGCACTGACCAGGCAATCTTCCATCACATGCGCGACGCTGACCCCGGCATCGACGCCGACAATCCGCGCCGCGCCCTTGAGCGAGTGCGCCGCGCGCATGCACGATTCAAGGTGATCGGCCTGGGTCGGGTCGCGCTCCAGCGCTAGAAGACCTGCGCTCAGCACCAGCGTCTGGGCCTCGGCTTCCAGACTGAACAGTTCCAGCAAAGAGGCGTCGCGCATTTGCTCGGGGGTCATGTAAGGCTCCGGGTCACGGCGGACAGCAGCTGTTCTTCATCCAGCCACCGCAGGCTGCGACCTTGGAATTGCAACACGCCACAGGTGTATTTGGCGCTGGCCTGCGTGCCGGAGCGGGACGCCGCCTCGAGGATGCTTTCGTCGATGGCGTGAATCCCGTCCACCTCATCCACCGGTACCACCACCGGTCCGCCGTGGGCGGCGATGATCAGCATTCGCGGCATGACCCGCGCGCCGGACGCCACGCTGCTGGCGCCGTCGAGCCCCAGCAATTCCACCAGCGACAGGCACGCCACCAACGCGCCGCGCACATTCGCCACGCCGAGCAAGGCCCGGGAGCGCTGATGCGGCAAGGAATGTATGGCTTGTAGCGGCGCCACTTCCACCAGGCTGCGGGTGGCCAGGCCCAGCCATTCTTCGCCGAGACGGAACATCAACAGCGAACGGGTTTTCACCTCGCTCTCGACTGCCGTGGAGACTTGCCCGCGGTCTTCCTGCTGCAACGCGTAGCGGTCAAGCAATCGCGTTGCAGCGGCCGAATACACCGCGCAATTGCGGCAGTGAATGTGATCGCTCAGCAGCGGGCAGGACTTATCGCCGTGGATACCGATGCGGTTCCAGCAGTCGTCGATGGCCTGGGCATCTTCATGGGTGAGGCTAAAGGTGTCGACGGCGTTCATCGTTTGCGCTCACTGTCAGCGGCGCGCTCGCTGCGGGCGGCGCGGTCCTGCAATCGTCTGGCTCCCGCCGTGTCGCCCAAGGATTGCAGCAACGCCGCCAGGTGCATCAACGCGTCGGGATGTTGCGGGTCGAGGTACAACGCCTTGCGATAAAAACCCTGAGCCTCAAGGACTCTACCGGCGACATCGCTGAGCAAACCCAGCCAGTAGAAGACCTGGGCCACTGGCTCGTGACTGCGCAAATAGCTATCGCATGCGGCGCGGGCCTCGGCACTTTTGCCTTCGTTGGCCAGCGCGGCGATGTTCGCCAGCAGCGCGGCGGTGTCCGGGTTGGCGACTTTCGTCACGACAGGTAGCGGCGCTACCGTTGCGAAGGGCCGACTGAGAACGGGCGGCGGTGTCACGCTGCGCACCGGTTGGCGCACGGGCAGAGGCGTCGGTATGAACGTCGGGAAATGCTCCGGCTCAGGTGCGCTTTGACGACTGAACGCAAAGGACTGCGGGATGCCGATCGAACGCATGCCAAAACGGCCGAGCATACTGCCCTCGGCGGGGCCGATAAACAGCACGCCATCCACATGGGTCAAACGCTTGAGCACTTCGAACACTTGCTGCTGGGTCGGCTGATCGAAATAGATCAGCAGGTTACGGCAAAACACAAAGTCATAAGGCGGCTCGTTGGCCAGCAACGCCGGAGCCAGCAGATTGCCGACCTGCAAACGCACTTGTTCGAGCACTCGCCCGCTGAGGCGATAGCCCTCGCCTTCGGCGGTGAAATGCCGGTCGCGAAAGGCGATGTCCTGACCCCGAAACGAATTCTTGCCGTACAGCGCGTGCCGGGCTGTTTCCACCGACAACGGACTGACGTCCATGCCTTCGACCTTGAACTGGTGCGGCTGTAACCCGGCATCGAGCAACGCCATGGCGATGGAATACGGTTCTTCACCGGTGGAACACGGCAGGCTGAGAATTCTCAGCGCACGCATATTGTTGATGTCGCTCAGGCGTTGGGTGGCCAGTTTCGCCAACGTGGCGAAGGATTCCGGGTAACGGAAAAACCAGGTCTCGGGGACAATCACCGCTTCGATCAGCGCCTGCTGCTCGTCCTGCGAACCCTGCAAGGTGTGCCAGTACTCATCGGCCGTCAGCGCGTTGGATGCCGTGCTGCGCTGGCGCACCGCACGCTCGATGATCGCCGGGCCCACCGAGGTCACGTCGAGACCGATGCGCTCTTTGAGGAAATCGAAAAACCGCTGATCGCTGCTCATGGCCGCTCCTCAAGCAGCGCCAGGTTCAGAGGCTGCGACGGAAACAGCAGCGCACGAACCTGATCATCGAGCAAGTCGGCAACCCGCACCCATTGCAGCAAACCCTGGGCATCTTCTCGTACCGGCCCGAGGTACGGCGCCTGACGATTGTCCAGGCCATAGGGCTGAAAATCCGCCGGGTTGCAGCGCAAGGTATCGGTGGCCTGTTCCAGAATCAGTCCGAGCAATTGCGCCTCAGCGGTTTCATCCGGACGGTAATTGACCAGCACCAGGCGCGTGCTGGTGCGGGCCTGGGCCGGTTGGCCGAACGTCAGCGCACTGAGATCGATCACCGGCACCACCGCGCCGCGGTAGGCGAATACCCCGGCGACCCAGTCCGGCGCGCGGGGAATCGGTTTCAACGGCAGACGCGGCAGCACTTCCGCCACCTCGATAGCCTGCAAGGCATAACGCTCGTTGCCGATGCGGAACACCAGAAACAATGATTGCAGCGCCGGCTTCACGGCGATGCGTTTGGCCGTGGGTTCGCTCATCAGACTTTGAATCGCGAAACGCCGCTGCGCAGCCCTACGGCCACCTGGCTCAGCTCATCGATGGCGAAACTGGCCTGGCGCAGGGACTCGACGGTCTGGCTGCTGGCATCGCCCAACTGCACCAGCGCGTGGTTGATCTGCTCCGCGCCCGTGGCCTGGGCCTGCATGCCTTCGTTGACCATCAACACCCGCGGCGCCAATGCCTGAACCTGATGGATGATCTGCGACAACTGCTCGCCGATTTGCTGCACTTCGGACATCCCACGGCGCACTTCTTCAGAGAACTTGTCCATGCCCATCACCCCGGCCGACACCGCCGACTGGATCTCGCGCACCATCTGCTCGATGTCGTACGTGGCGACGGCAGTCTGGTCCGCCAGACGCCGCACTTCGGTGGCGACCACGGCAAAACCGCGGCCGTATTCACCGGCCTTTTCGGCCTCAATCGCCGCGTTGAGCGACAGGAGATTGGTCTGGTCGGCGACTTTGACGATGGTCACCACCACTTGGTTGATGTTGCCGGCCTTCTCATTGAGGATCGCCAGTTTGGCGTTGACCAGTTCGGCCGCGCCCATCACCGAGTGCATGGTCTCTTCCATCCGCGCCAGGCCTTGCTGCCCGGAACCGGCGAGCACCGAGGCCTGATCGGCGGCGGTGGACACTTCAATCATCGTGCGCACCAGATCCCGCGAAGTGGCCGCAATCTCACGGGACGTCGCGCCGATTTCGGTGGTGGTGGCGGCGGTTTCGGTGGCGGTCGCTTGCTGTTGCTTGGAGGTGGCCGCGATCTCGGTCACCGAAGTGGTGACCTGCACCGAGGAACGCTGGGCCTGGGACACCAGGGACGTCAGCTCGGCCATCATGTCGTTGAAGCCGGTTTCCACGGCGCCGAATTCGTCCTTGCGCGCCAGATTCAAGCGGTTGCTGAGATCACCGGTACGCATGACTTCGAGAATTCCGACGATACGGTTCATCGGCGCCATGATTGCGCGCATCAACAAAAGACCACACAACCCAGCACTAATGACCGCGACCAGCAACGAAATGGCCATGATCAGCTTCGCCGCTGCTACCGATGAAATGATCGAGTCAGTGGCCGCCTCAGTCGCTTCCCTGTTGAATTCAATGAGCTCGTCCAGCTGTTTGCGGCCGACGGCCCATGCCGGGGTCAGCTCTTCGGTGAATATGCGACGGGCCTGTGCGAAGTCCTTATTCTGGTAGGCATCGAGTACCGCTTCGAGCAGCTTGTCATATTGACCGTGCAGCTTTTCAAACTCCTCGAATCTTACCTGATCATCTTTCTCGAAGATGGTACTCCGGTAGCTGGCCATCGAGCGTTGCAGCCTTTCCTCAATACCCTTGTACAGATCCTTGTCAGCCTGGGTCAGGCCTCGACCGCCCCCCAGCCCGATCAGCTGCTGGGTCAGCACGTAATCATCGACCCAGGCACCGCGAATCAGGGAGCTGTAGTGAATCCCGGGAACACTGTCCGAGCGCAGAACGTTCTCACTGGACTCAATCGACAGTAAACGGGAATACGACACGACGACCATCAGCAACATGATGGCGATAATCACCGCAAAGCTCGCCAAGATGCGTTGGCGCAACGTCCAGTTCTTCACAGTCAGTCCTCGGGGGGCATTTCAAATGCTGCCGAGTATAGCCGAGGGCGGGGTTAAATCTGGAAAGCGTTGCGCGCCACTTCTCATACCCGGCAAAAACAGCCGGAATTGGCCCTGTAGGGAGCATGTAGCGCGGCTGAAGGCGCCTTCGCGATACGACTTGCCCGCGAAGGCGGCCTGATGACTTACACAGACACTTGGCGAACCTGCTTTTCCAGCTCAGCCTTAAGCCCCGGCTCAAGCTTGAGCTGACGCGCCAATTCATCCAGGTAGGACTTCTCCATGAAGCTCTCTTCATCCACCAACATCACACTGGCGATGTACATCTCCGCAGCCATTTCCGGCGTGCTCGCGGCGCGGGCAACTTCTGTCGGGTCGAGCGGTTTGCTGAGTTCGGCATGCAGCCACTGCTGCAATTCCTGATCGTTGTCGAGTTTGGTGAATTCGCCTTCTATCAGCGCACGTTCACGCTCATCGACATGGCCATCGGCTTTAGCGGCGGCCACCAGCGCTTTGAGAATCGCCTGGCTGTGCAGTTCGACTTGCTCTGCCGGCAAGCGATCGAGGGTTTGCGGTTCAGTCTTCGGTGCGGTGCCCTGCTGAGCCTGCCAGTTGCCATACGCCTTGTAGGCAATCACGCCCAATGCGGCGAGGCCGCCGTAAGTCAGGACCTTGCCCCCGACATTGCGCCCTTTCTTGCTGCCCAGCAGCAAGCCCATGGCACCCGCCGCCAACGCCCCGCCGCCTGCGCCCGACAGCAAACTGCCGAGGCCACCCGAACCGCCGCTGCCGCCGAGCAATCCGCCCAAACCACCGCCGGAGGTCTTGTTTTGTGAGCCGCCAGCCTTGTTCTGCAACATGTCCTGACCGGACTTGAGTAGCTGATCGAGCAATCCACGCGTGTTCATTTGCCGCCTCCTAAAAGGGGTTAACCGGATCAATAAGGCCACCAGCCTAGTTCGAAAGTGCCCGGCATTCGGGGGCGAGAGTGCTTCGAGATGTTGCACAGCGCCGCTCAGCCGACCATGGCCCTTCAGAAAAATGGATATACACTCAAGCAAATCTATAAAAACCGCCCACCGGGTACTTTCTCCATGATGACCTTGCGTCAGATCCGTCACTTCATCGCCGTGGCCGAGACCGGCTCCATCTCCGCCGCTGCGCAAACCGCGTTCATTTCTCAGTCCACCTTGACCCTGGCTATCCAGCAACTGGAGCAGGAAATCGGCGTCGGCCTGTTCAACCGTCACGCCAAGGGCATGACGCTGACCCACCAGGGCCACCAATTCCTACGCCAGGCGCACCTGATTCTGGCGACGGTGGATAACGCCAAACGCAGCCTGCAACAGAGCACCGATCAGGTCGCCGGGCAGTTGATCATCGGCGTGACCAGCCTGGTGGCCGGTTACTACCTTGCGGATCTACTTACTCGTTTCCAGCGCGCCTACCCCAATGTCGAGATCCGGGTGATGGAGGACGAGCGCCCTTACATCGAGCATTTGCTGGTCAGCGGCGAGATCGATGTAGGCGTACTGATCCTCTCCAACCTCGAGGACCGCCACGCCTTGCAGACCGAAGTGCTGACCCACTCGCCCCATCGGTTATGGCTGCCGGCCCAGCATCCGCTGCTGGAACACGACAGCATCAACCTCGCCGACGTGGCCCGCGAACCGCTGATTCAGTTGAACGTCGATGAAATGGATCGCAACGCGCAACGCATGTGGGCGGCGGCTTCGCTGCAACCGCGCATCACCTTAAGAACGGCGTCGACGGAGGCCGTGCGAAGCCTGGTGGCAGCGGGATTGGGCGTGTCGATCCAGCCAGACATGACTTACCGCCCGTGGTCACTGGAGGGCGACATCATCGAAGCCCGCCCGATCGCGGACCTGAGCCAGACCCTCGACGTCGGCCTGGCTTGGCGTCGTGGCACCGCGCGCCCTGTGCTGGTGGACCCGTTCCTGACCGTCGCCCGCGAGCAACCCCACGGCGGACGCAAGCCATCTATTTAATCGAACGCCACCTTCAGTATTTAGAATTTGTCGACCTCGGGTCTGAGCACTAGTCTTGCTGCATCTATAAGACGGCCGGGCCCCAGTCACAGGGAGCAGCATGGCCACACAAGAAAAGAGAACCCGAAAAATGGCTGGCGCGCAGACCCCGTTGTTTACCGCGTTGTTGATCGATGGCGAATTGGTCGCGGGCCAGGGGTTTGTCGAACCGATCCTCAACCCGGCCACCGGTGAAGTGCTGACCCACATCGCCGAAGCCAGTACCGAGCAAGTCGAAGCCGCGATCCTCGCCGCCCACCGCGCCTTTGCCGGTTGGTCGCGGACCACGCCGCAGCAACGCTCGAACCTGTTGCTGGACATCGCCAACGCCATCGAAAAACAAGCCGACCTCCTCGCCCGTCTCGAATCGCTGAACTGCGGCAAGCCGTTGCACCTGGCGCGTCAGGATGACTTGAGCGCCACGGTCGATGTGTTCCGCTTCTTTGCCGGCGCCGTGCGCTGCCAGACTGGCCAGCTCAGCGGCGAATACCTGCCGGGCTACACCAGCATGGTCCGACGCGATCCGATTGGCGTGGTGGCGTCGATTGCGCCGTGGAACTACCCGATCATGATGGCCGCGTGGAAAATCGCCCCGGCCCTGGCCGCTGGCAACACGCTGGTGTTCAAACCGTCCGAGCACACGCCGCTGTCGATTCTGGCCCTGGCGCCCGCGCTGGCTGAGATCCTGCCGCGCGGTGTGATCAACATCATTTGCGGCGGCGGTGAAGGCGTCGGCAGCCACTTGGTCAGTCATCCTAAAGTGCGCATGGTGTCGTTGACTGGCGATATCGTCACCGGGCAAAAAATCCTCCAAGCCGCAGCAAAAACCCTCAAACGCACTCACCTCGAACTCGGCGGCAAGGCCCCGGTGATCGTCTGCAACGATGCCGACATTCAAGCCGTGGTCGAAGGCGTGCGCACTTACGGCTATTACAACGCCGGCCAGGATTGCACCGCGGCCTGCCGAATTTATGCACAGGCCGGGATTCATGACCGCTTGGTGGCCGAACTCGGCGCGGCGGTCAGCAGTTTGCGCTTCGCCGGCAAACGCGACGCCGACAACGAGATCGGCCCGCTGATCAGCACCCGCCAACGCGACCGCGTGGCCAGTTTCGTCGAGCGCGCCCTCGGCCAGCCGCACATCGAACGAGTGACCGGCGCGGCGGTGCATTCCGGCGCCGGCTTCTATTACCAGCCGACGCTGCTGGCCGGTTGCAAGCAAGGCGATGAAATCGTCCAGCGCGAAGTGTTTGGGCCGGTGGTCACCGTGACCCGTTTCGATCAGCTCGAACAAGCCGTGGACTGGGCCAACGACTCGGAATACGGCCTCGCCTCCTCGGTCTGGACCCAGAACCTGGACAAGGCGATGCAGGTCGCGGCGCGCTTGCAGTACGGCTGCACCTGGATCAACAGCCATTTCATGCTGGTCAGCGAGATGCCCCACGGCGGCCTGAAGCGTTCGGGCTACGGCAAAGACTTATCCAGCGATTCGCTTCAGGACTACAGCGTGGTGCGGCACATCATGGCCCGCCACGGCCAGCATCTCTGACTACGCTTATAACAAGCCGCTAACGGCATGCTTCACCACGTTCAAAACTGCCCCGACCATAATTAAAGAAGAGGGAAACCCCATGTTCGTGCACAAGACCGCACTGCTCAGTGCAATCACCACCGCGCTGCTGGCCAGTGCCAGTATCCAGGCCGCCGAACCGCTGAAAGCCGTTGGCGCAGGCGAAGGTCAGCTGGATATCGTGGCCTGGCCTGGCTACATCGAACGTGGCGAAAGCGACAAGGCCTACGACTGGGTCACCGGTTTCGAGAAGGAAACCGGCTGCAAGGTCAATGTGAAAACCGCCGCCACATCCGATGAGATGGTCAGCCTGATGGCCAAGGGTGGTTACGACCTGGTGACGGCGTCGGGCGATGCTTCCCTGCGACTGATCGTCGGCAAGCGTGTGCAGCCGATCAATACGGCGTTGATCCCGAACTGGAAGAACATTGACCCTCGCCTCAAGGATGGCCCTTGGTACGTCGTCAATAAGCAAACCTACGGCACCCCGTACCAGTGGGGCCCGAACGTGTTGATGTACAACACCAATGTCTTCAAAACCGCCCCGGACAGCTGGAGCGTGGTGTTCGAGGAACAAACCCTGCCGGACGGCAAGTCCAACAAGGGCCGGGTCCAGGCCTACGACGGCCCGATCTACATCGCCGATGCGGCGCTTTATCTCAAATCGAAACAGCCAGAACTGGGCATCAAAGACCCGTACCAGCTCAACGAAGTCCAGTACAAAGCGGCGCTAGACCTGCTTCGCAAGCAACAGCCCTTGATCCACCGCTACTGGCATGACGCGACCGTGCAGATGAGTGACATCAAGAACGAAGGCGTGGTGGCATCCAGCACTTGGGGCTACATGGTCAATGGCCTGGTGGCCGACAAGCAGCCAGTGGCCTCGGTTATTCCAAAGGAAGGTGCAACGGGTTGGGCCGACACCACCATGTTGCACGCCGAAGCCAAGCACCCCAACTGTGCCTACAAGTGGATGGACTGGTCGCTGCAGCCGAAAGTACAAGGTGACGTATCGGCCTGGTTCGGCGCACTGCCCGCAGTGCCTGAAGGTTGCAAGGCCAGTGAATTGCTCGGCGCCGAAGGCTGTGCAGCCAACGGTTACGCTCAGTTCGCCAACCTGGCCTTCTGGAAAACCCCGCAGGCTGAAGGCGGCAAGTTTGTGCCGTACAGCCGCTGGACCCAGGACTACATCGCGATCATGGGCGGTCGCTAAGCCCCCTGTAGCAGCTGCCGAGGCACGAGGCTGCGTTGCGTGTCCGCAGGACCGCCCCCAGGGCCGCTGCGCAGCCCGACGCAGCCTCGTACCTCGACAGCTGCTACGACGCTGTTCATTAAGTTTCAGTTTTTCAGACGTCCAGGCAGGGCCGCTGTGACGGCCCTCGCCTTTTTGGAGCACCGCACCATGACGCTTGCAGTCCAGTTCACCAACGTTTCCCGTCAGTTCGGCGAAGTGAAGGCCGTTGACCGGGTTTCCATCGATATCCAGGACGGCGAGTTCTTTTCCATGCTGGGCCCTTCCGGTTCGGGCAAAACCACCTGCCTGCGCCTGATCGCCGGTTTCGAACAACCGAGTGCAGGCTCTATCCGTATTCACGGCGAAGAAGCCGCCGGGCTGCCGCCGTATCAGCGTGACGTGAACACCGTGTTCCAGGATTACGCGTTGTTCCCGCACATGAACGTACTCGACAACGTCGCTTACGGTTTGAAGGTCAAAGGCGTCGGCAAGTCCGAACGCCAGAAGCGCGCCGAAGAAGCCCTCGACATGGTCGCCCTCGGCGGCTACGGCGAGCGCAAACCGGTGCAGCTGTCCGGTGGTCAGCGCCAGCGTGTCGCCCTGGCCCGCGCCCTGGTCAATCGCCCTCGCGTGCTGCTGCTCGACGAACCGTTGGGTGCGCTCGACTTGAAGCTGCGCGAGCAAATGCAGAGTGAGCTGAAGAAGCTGCAACGCCAGCTCGGCATCACTTTCATTTTTGTTACCCACGACCAGACAGAAGCGCTGTCGATGTCCGATCGTGTGGCGGTGTTCAACAAAGGGCGCATCGAACAGGTCGACACTCCGCGCAACCTCTACATGAAACCGACTACATCCTTTGTGGCGGAATTCGTCGGCACCTCCAACGTGATTCGCGGCGATCTGGCGAAACAATTGAGCGGCAATCCACAGCCGTTCTCGATTCGCCCGGAACATGTACGTTTCGCCGAAGGGCCGCTGGCCAGCCATGAAATTGAAGTCAGCGGTTTGCTCCATGACATTCAGTACCAGGGCAGCGCCACGCGCTATGAAGTGAAACTGGAAAACGGCCAGACCCTGAACATCAGCCAGGCCAACGTCCAGTGGCTGGACGTCAGCGCGCAACATCAGACCGGGCAACGCATCAGCGCGCGCTGGGCACGGGAAGCAATGATTCCGCTGCACGACACCGTCGTCGGTGGGGTGTGAGATGAACAGCGTGGCTCTCCCTCAAACCCCGACCGGCGGCTCGCCATTGCGCAGGTTTTCCAACCTGCTGTATCGCCGGCCGAACTTGTACCTGACGATGCTGCTGGTACCGCCGCTGCTGTGGTTCGGCGCGATCTACCTCGGCTCGCTGCTGGTGCTGCTGTGGCAAGGCTTCTACACCTTCGACGACTTCACCATGGCGGTCACGCCTGACCTGACCCTGGCTAACTTCGCTGCCCTGTTCCAGCCATCGAACTTCGACATCATCCTGCGCACCTTGAGCATGGCCGTCGTCGTGTCGATCGCCAGCGCCATCGTCGCGTTCCCGATTGCCTATTACATGGCGCGCTACACCACCGGCAAAACCAAGGCGTTTTTCTACATCGCGGTGATGATGCCGATGTGGGCCAGTTACATCGTCAAGGCGTATGCCTGGACCTTGTTGCTGGCCAAGGGCGGCGTGGCGCAGTGGTTCGTTCAACACCTGGGTCTGGAGCCGGTTTTGCAGTTCGTTTTGGGCATTCCGGGCGTCGGCGGCAGCACCTTGTCGACCTCGCACCTGGGGCGCTTCATGGTGTTCGTCTACATCTGGCTGCCGTTCATGATCCTGCCCATTCAGGCCTCGCTTGAACGTCTGCCGCCGTCCTTGCTGCAAGCCTCGGCCGACCTCGGCGCCACGCCGCGCCAGACCTTCATGCAAGTGACTCTTCCACTGTCGATTCCGGGCATCGCGGCCGGTTCGATCTTCACCTTTTCGCTGACCCTGGGCGATTTCATCGTGCCGCAACTGGTGGGCCCGCCGGGCTACTTCGTCGGCAGCATGGTGTACGCCCAGCAAGGCGCGATCGGCAACATGCCGATGGCCGCGGCCTTCACGCTGGTGCCGATTGTGTTGATCGCCATTTACCTGACTATCGTGAAACGACTGGGGGCCTTCGATGCACTCTGAGAAAGCATCCTTGGGCCTGCGCATCGCCGCCTGGGGTGGGTTGGTGTTTTTGCACTTTCCGATCCTGATCATCTTCCTGTACGCCTTCAACACCGAAGACGCAGCGTTCAGTTTTCCGCCCAAGGGCTTCACCCTGAAGTGGATCGGCGTGGCGTTCTCGCGTCCCGACGTGCTGGAAGCGATCAAGCTATCGCTGCAAATCGCTTCCGTCGCGACGTTGATTGCGATGGTCCTCGGCACGCTGGCATCGGCGGCGTTGTACCGCCGGGATTTCTTCGGCAAGCAAGGCATCTCACTGATGCTGATCCTGCCGATTGCCTTGCCGGGGATCATTACCGGTATCGCCTTGCTGGCGACCTTCAAGACGCTGGGCATCGAACCGGGGATGTTCACCATCATCGTCGGTCACGCGACCTTCTGTGTGGTGATCGTCTACAACAATGTCATCGCCCGGTTGCGCCGCACTTCGCACAGTTTGATCGAGGCCTCGATGGACCTCGGCGCCGACGGCTGGCAGACCTTCCGCTACATCGTCCTGCCGAACCTCGGCTCGGCGTTGCTGGCCGGCGGCATGTTGGCGTTTGCCCTGTCGTTCGACGAAATCATCGTCACAACCTTCACCGCCGGCCATGAACGCACCCTGCCGCTGTGGCTGTTGAACCAGCTCAGCCGCCCACGGGACGTGCCGGTGACCAACGTCGTCGCGATGCTGGTGATGATGGTGACCATGCTGCCGATCCTCGGCGCTTATTACCTGACCCGTGGCGGCGAAAGCGTTGCGGGCAGTGGCGGCAAGTGATTTTCCTGACCATTCCAATAATGAATTTGCGGTAGAAAGAGGACAAAGCCATGCAAACCAAACTCTTGATCAATGGCCAACTGATCGACGGCGAAGGCCCCGCCCAACCGGTGTTCAACCCGGCCCTCGGTCGGGTGTTGATCGAAATCAACGAAGCCAGTGAAGCCCAGGTCGATGCCGCCGTGCGTGCTGCCGACAGCGCCTTCGAAGGCTGGTCGCAAACCACACCGAAAGAACGTTCGCTGCTGCTGCTCAAACTCGCCGACGCCATCGAAGCACACGGCGAAGAACTGGCCAAACTGGAGTCGGATAACTGCGGCAAGCCTTACAACGCCGCGCTGAACGACGAGATCCCGGCAATTGCCGACGTGTTCCGCTTCTTCGCCGGCGCCAGCCGTTGCATGAGCGGTTCGGCGGGCGGTGAATACCTGCACGGCCACACCTCGATGATCCGTCGCGATCCGGTTGGCGTGATCGCGTCCATCGCACCGTGGAACTACCCGCTGATGATGGTCGCCTGGAAAATCGCCCCGGCCCTCGCGGCGGGTAATACCGTGGTGCTCAAGCCGTCGGAACAAACCCCGCTGACCGCGCTGCGTCTGGCGGAACTGGCGTCGGAGATTTTCCCGGCCGGTGTGCTTAACCTGGTGTTCGGTCGAGGTCCTACGGTCGGCAGCCCATTGGTCACACACCCGAAAGTGCGCATGGTCTCGTTGACCGGTTCGATCGCCACCGGTTCGAACATCATTTCCAGCACCGCCGACAGCGTCAAACGCATGCACATGGAACTGGGCGGCAAAGCCCCGGTGATCATCTTCGACGACGCCGACATCGACGCCGCAGTGGAAGGCATTCGCACCTTCGGCTTCTACAACGCCGGTCAGGACTGCACCGCCGCCTGCCGCATCTACGCGCAGGAAGGCATCTATGACAAGTTCGTCGAGAAGCTCGGCGAAGCGGTCAGCAGCATCAAGTACGGTCTGCAGGATGATCCGTCGACCGAGCTCGGGCCGCTGATCACTGCGCAACATCGCGACCGCGTGGCCGGGTTTGTCGAGCGCGCCGTGGCTCAGCCGCATATCCGTTTGATCACCGGTGGCAAGGCTGTTGAGGGCAATGGTTTCTTCTTCGAACCGACTGTGTTGGCGGACGCGCATCAGGATGACGAGATTGTTCGTCGCGAAGTGTTCGGGCCGGTGGTGTCGGTGACCAAATTTACCGATGAAGCGCAGGTGCTCGGTTGGGCCAACGATTCGGACTACGGCCTGGCATCATCGGTCTGGACCTCGGACGTCGGTCGCGCGCATCGCTTGTCTGCACGCTTGCAGTACGGCTGCACGTGGGTGAATACGCACTTCATGCTGGTCAGCGAAATGCCGCACGGCGGTCAGAAACTGTCCGGTTATGGGAAGGACATGTCCATGTACGGGCTGGAGGACTACACCGTCGTTCGGCATGTGATGTTCAAGCATTAAAAAAGCTTCGCGAGCAGGCACATTCCCCTGCTCGCGATGGCCTCACCGCAACACAAAACAATAACCACCGATCCGGGCAACGCCGTCATGGCTCTGTCACGGTTTCGGACATCCGAAATCTGCCGATTTTGCGGAGTTAACACACCATGAGTGCATCACCCGAACTCTCTGCAGCCGTTGCCGACAGCGACGCCGAGCAACTACGCAAGCTGGGTTACACCTCGAACTTCAATCGCAGCATGAGCCTGTGGGAAAACTTCGCCCTGGGCTTCACTTATCTCTCGCCGGTCGTAGGGGTTTATACCCTGTTCGGCCTGTGCCTCGCCGCCGGTGGGCCACCGATGTTCTGGGCCTATTTGCTGGTCGGATGCGGCCAGTTGCTGGTGTGCCTGATCTTCGGCGAAGTGGTCTCGCAGTTCCCGATCTCCGGCGGCGTGTACCCGTGGGCTCGTCGCTTGGTGGGCAAGCGCTGGGCGTGGATGGTCGGCTGGATCTACTCCATCGCCCTGTGCGTCACCATCGCCGCCGTTGCGGTGGGCGCCGGTCCGTACCTGGCCGCCATGATGGGCTTTGAACCGAGCAACAACACCAACATCGTCATCGCACTGTTCCTGACCTTGTTCGCCACCCTGGTCAACCTCAGCGGCACCAAGGTGCTGGCACGGATCGCCATGTTCGGCTTCCTCTGCGAGCTCGTCGGTGCGGTGATCGTCGGTGTTTACCTGCTGATCTTCGAACGTCATCAGTCGATCAGCGTGTTGTTCAACACTTTCGATATCAGCATTGACGGCTCCTACCTTCCGGCGTTCCTCACCGCCTCGCTGGCGGGGATGTTCCTGTATTACGGCTTCGAAGCCTGCGGCGACGTGGCCGAAGAAACCCCGAACCCGAGCAAGCAGATCCCGGTGGCCATGCGCATGACCATCTACATCGGCGGCATCGCGGCGATGTTCGCCTGCCTGGCGCTGATCCTCGCGGTGCCAGACATGCAAGCGGTGATCAACGGCACCGACAAGGACCCGGTGACCACCATCCTCAACAACGCCTTCGGCCCGGTCGGTTCGAAAGTGGTGATGGGCGTGGTGATGATTTCCTTCATATCCTGCGTCATCAGCCTGCAAGCGGCGGCGAGTCGTCTGCTGTATTCCTACGCTCGGGATGAAATGGTCATCGGCAGCTCACTGCTGAAGAAGATTTCCCCTACGACCCAGGTTCCGGTTGCGGCGCTGTTCGTGTCCGGCGTCCTGCCGGCGCTGATCATTGTGCTGGGCTTCTTCCTGCAGGATGCGGTGGCAACCATCGTCAGCTTTGCGGCCATCGGTATCTATCTGGCATTCCAGATGATCGTGCTCGCCGCGTTGTATGCGCGCATGAAGGGCTGGAAACCGAACGGCAAATTCACCCTCGGCGCCTGGGGCTGGGCGGTGAACATCGGCGCGCTGGTCTATGGCGTCGGCGCGATCATCAACATGGCTTGGCCGCGCACGCCGGATGCGGTGTGGTACATCAACTACGCGATGGTGTTGAGTACTGCGATCGTGATTGGGCTGGGGCTGCTTTATATGTGGCTTGCCAAGCCGTATGACCATGGGACTGCGCCTGCGGGGGATGCTTGGAAGGTTAGTCGATAAGGTTTTTTGCTCGCTCGGCACCGCTAGTGGTGCCGGCGCTGAAATATCCCCTTTCTCACACTTCTAGAGAAAGGGGAGTTAATGGCGGCTATTGACTGAAGAGAAAGCCATCAAAGCAACAGTTCTGCTTGATCGTGCTTCAGCACAGATATGCTGATCGAAAAGTTTGATTTTTTCATCTGCCTTTTGTTTGGCGTAGTCCGACATAAATGCAACAAGCCCATCAAGCTGACTCACATTTCCTACCACTTTAAAAGCTTTTTCTTTATTAACGAAAACTAGCGAATTTTTCTTTTGAGACAACAACTCAATTACGTTACTCAGTGTTCCAGTACTTTTTGCATCCCATATCATCAAGCCGTAATCCGCAGCCTCGGCCATGACAACATCCTTCGCCGTAAAAAAAGCTCGCGACCCTTTGGAGTGCTTGGTTTCCACGATTCTAGCGGGCCACTCTCCAAGATTGTTTCGCGGGACCACGCCACTGCAATAAATAGTAGTTTTAGATCGAGCCAGGCTCAACAGATACTCTTGAATAGAAGTATCGGCTCCACCTGCGTCGCCAACCACGACATCAAACTCTGAATCAACGATATTATTGATACGCTCTTTAACCTTCGGATCAAGGTGCTTGATATTAATAGAGCCCGCAATAAATACAGTTGTCATCTATCTCATTTCCAAGTTAATGCCGCGACGTAGATCTTTCCCACCTTGGGATGGCCCCAAGGACCGTCTATCTGTTTGAGGGATACTTTCAAGGCATTCTCCATTTTTAAACCCTGTCCATAAGCACCGAAATTTCCTTGGCGCTTTTTGACCATAGACAATGAAAATAGAGTTTCCAGTCAAACGCCGCGTGGCGCTGACTGTCATGCAAAAACAGGAAGTTCCTAAAGATCAAGCCTTCCAGAAAAGACTCTGATTCCTACAGCATGCGGCGCCAAGGTAGACTTGGCGCCGCGAGCGCCTGAACGATAGGCTTTACCTCGTCGCTGCCAAATCAGCGACCCGGGGTCGAAGCCGGGAAATTTCAAAACGGTGCTTACGCGCCCCCATAGAATTGAGGCAGTTTCATGTCTTCAGTTCTGATTTATGGCGGGCCGTGTGGCGCGGGCCTTCCGGCTTCCGTTTTGATTGGAAGTGTCCCGACTTCGAACGCCACTCGGTCCGCCACCCAACCTGTCGAAGGGTTGGTGGCGACTTTCCTACTCAAAACGGAAGTCACTTCATGTCAGCACACGCTCAAAACTCGCTTTTACCTTACTTCTCCCCAACCATCTTCACCCGCCACAACCGCTTCCTCCCCGCCTTCATGCAGGACAACCAAGCCTGGTTCTGAGTCCAGGATCTCGGTCGCTTGATGGGCCGCCCGATGCACCAACGCCTCACCCTGAAACTTGATCCGGACCAGCGTCGATACGTCTGGTTGCTCAAGAATGGGAAAACTTTCGAATCACTGATGGTCAGCGAATCAGGGATGTATGCCCTTCTGGTGCACCATTTCGTCCCGGAAAACCGAAACCTTCGCCAGTGGTTGAGCAACGTGGTCATGCCAATGCTGCGTGAATCGAAAGCGGCATCTGTGGATAACATTCCAAGCCTGAGTTCATTGCAGTGGGCCGGGATCTCGGTGCCGCTGCTGCATTGGCAGCATCAGGCCTGGATCAAGTGGCGGGATATGCCTGATCTGATGCAGGCACAGCGGCCATTCACCACTGGTTGAGTTGATGCACAAAGGGACGGACTTTGCAGTCCATCCCTTTGGTTTCCCAGCATGCCTCAATCTCCTTCCTTCAAAACCGCGAAACACTCCTCATCGCCTCCACCAGATACCGCATCGCAATCTGGTCGCTTTCCGACAGCTCTCGATAGCGCTCCAACAATTTCATCTCGTCCGAACTGAGCCGACGCCTTCGGCGCACTGTGGTCAGGCAAGGAAAGATTCCCAGCAACTGGGTGATGCCTTGTACTTTCGTCATGGACGATGTCCTTCTATAAGCCCGAGAAAACTTCAAAAACCGCATCGCCCTCTCCTTTTTGTAGTCGCCGGCCTGAAGGGCAGAGGTCGGTCATGAACACAGAATAGGAACTATCGTGGCGCTGAAAAGCGATTTTTAGAGTAATTAGTCAAAAAAAGCAGAAATGCCCTATAAATCAGAAAGTACTGTCGGAAAACTTAACCGACATTTCTTGTTTCATTGCCACGAAGCCAAAGTGCTACCCATCATTTTTTCTACACAACCGAACGGTTTAAGCTATTTGTTATCTGTTTAATGTCCGTTGCGTTTGGCCGAAGGCATGTCCGAACCTTTATTTTTGATCCAGCACGTGCCAGGAACGGCGCGGGATTGTTCACGACAGGTTGAACTTATGCACCGCAGGAATTTGCTCAAAGCATCCATGGCCATCGCTGCCTATACCGGATTATCAGCCACCGGCCTGCTGGCTTCGTGGGCCTGGGCCGGTACCGGCGCGGCGGATGGCGAAGCTCAGGCGTTCGACTTCGAAGCGCTGAAGATCCAGGCCAAGCAGCTCGCCGGCAATCGCTATCAGGACACCAAGCAGGTGCTGCCGCCGACCCTGGCGACCATGACGCCGCAGAACTTCAACGCGATCCGCTACGACGGCAACCACTCGCTGTGGAATGACCTCAACGGTCAGCTGGATGTGCAGTTCTTCCACGTGGGCATGGGTTTCAAACAACCGGTGCGCATGTACAGCGTCGACCCCAAGACACGTCAGGCGCGAGAGGTGCATTTCCGCCCGTCCCTGTTCAACTATGAAAAAACCACGGTCGACACCAAGCAGCTCACAGGCGACTTGGGGTTTTCCGGGTTCAAGCTGTTCAAGGCCCCGGAGCTGGACCAGCACGACGTGCTGTCCTTCCTCGGCGCCAGCTATTTCCGTGCGGTCGATGCCTCAGGCCAGTACGGTCTGTCGGCACGCGGTCTGGCGATTGATACCTATGCCAAGAAGCGTGAAGAATTCCCGGACTTCACCAAATTCTGGTTCGAGACTCCGGACAAGGACAGTACCCGTTTCGTGGTCTACGCCCTGCTGGATTCACCGAGCGCCACCGGTGCCTACCGTTTCGACATCGACTGTCAGGCCAGCCAGGTCGTCATGGGCATCGACGCACACATCAATGCGCGCACCGCCATCGAACAACTGGGCATCGCGCCGATGACCAGCATGTTCAGCTGCGGCACCCATGAACGGCGCATGTGCGACACGATTCACCCGCAAATCCACGACTCTGATCGCCTGGCCATGTGGCGTGGCAACGGCGAGTGGATCTGCCGCCCGCTCAACAACCCGGCCACCCTGCAATTCAACGCCTTTGCCGACACCGACCCGAAAGGTTTCGGTCTGGTGCAGACCGATCATGAGTTCGACAGCTATCAAGACACCGTCGACTGGTACAGCAAGCGTCCGAGCCTGTGGGTAGAACCCACGACCGCGTGGGGCGAAGGCTCTATTGATCTGATGGAAATTCCTACAACCGGCGAAACCCTGGATAACATCGTCGCATTCTGGACCCCGAAAAAACCGGTCGCGGCCGGCGACTCCCTGAACTACGGCTACAAGCTGTACTGGAGCGCACTGCCACCGGTCGGCACGCCGTTGGCGCGGGTCAACGCCACTCGTTCAGGCATGGGCGGCTTCATCGAAGGCTGGGCCCCCGGCGAGCATTACCCGGAGGTTTGGGCTCGACGGTTTGCCGTGGACTTCACGGGTGGCGGTCTGGATCGCTTGCCTGAAGGCGCGGGGATCGAGCCGGTGGTCACGTGCTCGAATGGGCAGGTCAAGGACTTCAACGTGCTGGTGCTGGATGACATCAAGGGTTACCGCATTACCTTTGACTGGTACCCGACCAATGACAGCGTAGAACCAGTGGAGCTGCGGTTGTTCATACGCACCCATGACCGCACGTTGAGTGAAACCTGGTTGTACCAGTATTTCCCGCCTGCACCTGAGAAGCGCAAATACACCTGACAGCTGCAGAAACGCAAAAGCCCCGGTCAACTCGACCGGGGCTTTTTGGTTTTACAGCATCAATCAGTCGCGCAAATCCGACTCATGAATCGGCTGTTCACGATGGGTGGCCCGCTGATACTGCGCCGGCCAGATGGCTTTGCGTCCCCCCAGGTCATCATCGGCGTGCAGCGGCCAGTACGGATCACGCAGCAACTCACGGGCCAGGAAGATGATGTCAGCCTGGCAGGTGCGCAGAATGTGCTCGGCCTGGGCCGGTTCGGTGATCATTCCTACCGTGCCGGTGGCAATACCTGACTCTTTGCGCACACGTTCGGCGAAACGGGTCTGATAACCGGGACCTGTAGGAATCTCGGCGTTCGCCGCCGTACCGCCCGACGAGACGTCAATCAGGTCTACGCCCAACGTTTTGAGGCGTCGCGCCAGCTCGACCGTTTCATCGGGATTCCAGCCGTCTTCCACCCAATCGGTGGCCGACACCCGCACGAACAGCGGTAGCTCTTCAGGCCACACCGCACGCACCGCTTCGGTGACTTGCAGCACCAGCCGGATGCGATTCTCGAACGAACCACCATATTGATCGCGCCGCTGATTGCTCAGGGGCGAAAGAAACTGATGCAACAGGTAACCGTGGGCGGCGTGTATTTCCACCACTTTGAAACCGGCGATCAGTGCTCGCTGGGCTGAAGCGACAAAGGCCTGAATGACTTCAGCGATCTCGCCATCATCGAGCTGCCTGGGGTGGGTGTGCTGCGGATCGAAAGCAATCGGCGATGGGCCCACCGGAACCCAGCCACCGTCTTCGGGTTTGACGCTGCCATGTTTACCGATCCACGGCCGATGGGTGCTGGCCTTACGCCCGGCGTGGGCCAATTGAATGCCGGCCACAGCGCCTTGAGCCGCAATGAAACGCGTGATGCGTTGCAACGGTTCGATCTGTTCATCGTTCCACAGGCCGAGGTCCTCGGCGGTGATGCGTCCGTCGGCGGTCACTGCCGTGGCTTCGGTAAACACCAGGCCGGCGCCGCCGACAGCGCGGCTGCCGAGGTGGACCAGGTGCCAGTCATTGGCCAGTCCATCAACGCTGGAGTACTGGCACATCGGCGACACCGCAATGCGGTTGAGCAGGGTCAATTGGCGAAGGGTATAGGGTTCAAGCAGCAGACTCATGGGGCACCTCTCGAATCAGTGGGCAGGCTCCAGGGTTCTGTTTGAAAAGTCGACGAGTGACAGGAAAGAGGTGCAACACCCGCCCCCGCGGGCAAAAAATTCGACAAGACGTCACAAGGATAATCAAGCAGTGCTTAGAGACTAGTCGACATCGGGGGATGGTGGAGGGTTCAGGTGGATTGGGTGCCAGAAGTTCGCATCAACGCGGTTCGATGTGGGCAATCATCAACTGCACCGTCTCGTTGCCACGAAACTCGTTGAGGTCGAGTTTGTAGGCCAATTCCACCCACTTGATGGTCGGATTCGGCCAGATGTCGCGGTCGATGCCGAAGGCAATGCCATCCAGTTTTACCGAACCACACTCACTCTTCAGCACCACTTTGAGGTGCCGCTCGCCGACCACTCGCTGCTCAACCAACTGGAACACGCCGTGGAACAGCGGTTCCGGGAAGTGCTGCCCCCAAGGTCCGGCATGGCGCAGGGCGCGGGCCAGTTCGAGGTGGAATTCCTCGACCGCCAACGTGCCGTCCGACAGCAATCGCCCCGTCAGGTCTTCTTCGCGTAATTGCCTACGCACTTCCGCATCAAAGGCTTCGGCAAACAACGGAAAATTCGCTTCTGGCAGCGTCAGGCCGGCGGCCATCGCATGGCCGCCGTATTTGCTGATCAGGTTCGGATGCTGCGCCGCCACCACGCTCAAGGCGTCACGAATATGAAAACCCTGAACCGAACGCCCCGAGCCCTTGAGCAAGCCATCGCCGGCATCGGCAAAGGCAATGGTCGGGCGGAAATAGCGATCTTTCATACGCGATGCAAGGATTCCGATGACACCCTGGTGCCACTCGGGATCGAACAGGCACAAGCCGAACGGCATCGACTCGACCGGCAAATCCTTCAGTTGAGCCAGCGCTTCACGCTGCATGCCCTGCTCGATGGATTTGCGGTCCTGGTTCATGCCGTCGAGTTGAGCGGCCATTTCACGCGCCAGACCGGCATCTTCGGTGAGCAGGCATTCGATGCCCAGGCTCATGTCATCCAGACGCCCCGCCGCGTTCAGACGCGGGCCAACAATGAAACCCAGGTCGGTAGAGGTGATGCGCGTGTGGTCACGCTTGGCGACTTCGAGGATCGCCTTGATCCCCGGCCGAGCACGCCCGGCGCGAATCCGTTCCAGGCCTTGGTGCACCAGAATCCGGTTGTTGGCATCCAACGGCACCACGTCGGCGACGCTGCCCAGCGCCACCAAGTCCAGCAACTCGCCGATGTTCGGCTGCGGCTTGCTCTCGTACCAACCGAGGCTGCGCAAACGCGCACGCAAGGCCATCAGCACATAGAAAATCACCCCGACGCCGGCCAGCGCCTTGCTCGGAAACTCGCAACCCGGCTGGTTCGGATTGACGATGGCATCGGCCAGCGGCAACTCGTCACCGGGCAAGTGGTGGTCGGTGACCAGCACCTGGAGCCCAGCCTTTTTCGCCGCTGCCACGCCTTCAACGCTGGAGATACCGTTGTCCACAGTGATCAGCAGTTGTGGTGTACGGGTCAGCGCCACTTCAACGATTTCCGGCGTCAGGCCGTAGCCATACTCGAACCGGTTCGGCACCAAATAGTCGACGTGCGCCGCGCCCAGCAGGCGCAAGCCCAACATGCCCACGGTGCTGGCCGTCGCGCCATCGGCGTCGAAGTCACCGACGATCAGAATCCGCTGACGCTGCTCGAGCGCCGTCACCAGCAAGTCCACCGCCGCATCGATGCCCTTGAGTTGCTGGTACGGAATCAACCGCGCCAGGCTCTTGTCCAGTTCAGCCTCGGACAACACGCCGCGCGCCGCGTAAAGGCGAGTCAGCAGCGGCGGCAAATCACCGAGGAATGGCAGGGTGTCGGGCAACAGGCGAGGTTCGATGCGCATGGGGTGACAGGTGCTTCTCTTGGATACGTAGGATAAAAACGGGTAACGCGGACCAGCAGCGAATTATCAGCCGCGTTCGCCGCTCAGCCACTGCAACTGGACTTCGTGCTGACCACGGTCGTCGGTGACGAAAATCGTCCCTTCGCTGATCATCACATCCCACTTGATAACCCGGGGCATGTCTTTGGCCAGGGTTTCCAGCACTTCCTGCGGAACAGCAGCGATGTGCACGTTTTTCAGGTTCTTGATCGCCGGGATCACTTTGGTCTCCCAGACGCGCAGGCTGCCGTAGGCCAGCAGGCTGGTGCGCTCGGTGCGACGAGAGCACCAGGTCAGGCGATCGGCGTCGGGCTGGCCGACTTCGATCCAGTGCAGAACGCGGTCGTCCAGGCTCTTTTCCCACAGGGCAGGTTCGTCCACGTCTGACAGACCGCGACCGAACGACAACTGCTCGTTGTACCAGAAGGCGTAGGCCAGCAGCCGCACGGTCATGCGCTCTTCAGTTTCCGAAGGGTGACGGGCGATGGTCTGCTTCACGCTCTCGTACACGCTGCGGTCGAGGTCGGTAAGGTTCAGTTCAAACTTGTAGGTCGTGGACGGCTGGGCCATGAACGGGCTTCTTGATACGGGGAAAGGCGGCAAGTCTAACCGATGCGGTAGGCAATCCACGAATTGAAGGCAATCAACCTTGGTCGTCTGACGTTCGGCTATGCTAAAACCCTGTATTCGCTCAACCTTTGTCCTACAGGATCCAGCATGCCGCTCACCGGAAAACCGCTCTCAGGTCTGAAAGTCATTGAATTGGGTACGCTGATCGCCGGGCCGTTTGCCTCGCGCATTTGCGGCGAGTTCGGTGCCGAGGTGATCAAAATCGAGTCCCCCGATGGCGGCGATCCGTTGCGCAAATGGCGAAAACTGTATGAAGGCACCTCGCTGTGGTGGTTCGTCCAGGCGCGCAACAAGAAATCCCTGACCCTGAATCTCAAACACCCCGACGGCCTGGCGATCCTGAAAAAACTGCTCAGCGAGGCGGACATCCTGATCGAAAATTTTCGCCCGGGCGTGTTGGAAAAACTCGGTTTGGGTTGGGAAGTCTTGCACGCACTGAACCCGAAACTGGTGATGGTGCGTCTCTCGGGTTTCGGTCAGACCGGGCCGATGAAGGATCAGCCAGGCTTTGGCGCCGTCGGTGAATCGATGGGCGGCTTGCGCTACATTACCGGGTTCGAAGACCGGCCACCGGTGCGCACCGGGATTTCCATTGGCGACTCGATTGCTGCGTTGTGGGGTGTGATCGGCGCGCTGATGGCGTTGCGTCATCGCGAGGTCAACGGTGGCCTTGGCCAAGTGGTGGATGTGGCGCTGTATGAAGCGATCTTCGCCATGATGGAAAGCATGGTCCCGGAGTTCGACGTGTTCGGTTTCATCCGCGAGCGCACCGGCAACATCATGCCGGGCATCACGCCCTCCTCTATCCACACCAGTGCCGACGGCAAACATGTGCAGATCGGCGCCAATGGCGATGCGATCTTCAAACGCTTCATGCTGATCATTGGTCGCGAGGACCTGGCCAATGACCCGGTGCTGGCCAGCAACGACGGACGCGATAGCCGTCGCGACGAGATTTATGGGGTGATTGATCGCTGGGTCAACTCGCTGCCGCTGGACACCCTCATCGAGCAGTTGAATCAGGCCGACGTACCAGCCAGCCGAATCTTCAGTGCTGAAGACATGTTCAGTGATCCGCAGTACCTGGCCCGGGAAATGTTCCTGAAGGCCAAGTTGCCGGACGGCAAAGATTTCAAGATGCCGGGAATCGTGCCGAAACTCTCAGAGACACCCGGCACTTCGGAATGGGTCGGACCGCAGTTGGGCGAACACAATGCGCAGGTACTCAACGATCTTGGTTATGACAAGGCACAGATCGCAAAGCTGCGTGAAGACGGGGCCATCTAAGCTGGAACGCCTGCGCTCATCAGCACTCGCTCACGCCCATGGCTGGCGGGTTTTGGCGACGCTCATCTTATTGTCCTGCCTTGTCTCTCCCGCCTGGGCGCAGCCCAAAGAGACGCTGATCTGGCTGCTGCGCGATTTGCCGCCAACGATGATTCTCGAAGGTCCGAAAAAAGGACAGGGAATCATCGATCAAATGCTGCCACTGTTGATCGCCGGCATGCCGCAATACCAACACGCCCTGATGCGGGTCAACCGGGCCCGCGGCATGCAAATGCTCCACGAAACGTCGTTTACGTGCGATCCCTCGCTGGTCTGGACCAAGGAGCGGGAACAGTGGATTACGTTCTCCATTCCGGCCTTCCGTGCCGTCAGCAATGGCCTGGTCGTCCGGCAGGAAGATCGAGCGGTGCTGGAACCCTTTCTTGTCGACGGTGAAGTCGATCTGGCGGCAATGCTGGCCAGTGGTCGAAAGAAAGTCGGCGTGGTGGCTGAGCGCAGTTATGGTCAATTCCTCGACACGCTGCTGAAACAGGCACTGCCCGATGCGTTGACACGTCACTACGGCGACGACGCCCTTGGCAGTCTGTTACAGATGCAGCGCCTGGGTCGCTTGCAGGTGGTTTTGGGTTACTGGCCGGAAATTCGCTATAAGGCCAATCAGGCACAGATCGCCGACGACCAGTTGGAGTTCTATCCGGTCAAGGGCATGGGTAAATACCTGTCCGGGCACATTGGCTGCTCCAATACACCTCAAGGCCGAAAGGCGATCAATGAGATCAACCAGCTGTTACGCACCATGCCGCATGATCGACTGGATCAGCAATACGCTGACTGGCTGGATCCGGAAAGGCGCAGCGACTACCTGAAAGAAACCAAAGCGTTTTTTGAGCACCAGGCCGAGCAATGACAACTCGCAGGCAAAAAGAAACCCCGAGAAGTGGGGAAACGACTCGGGGTTAAACGTGGCCTACATAAAGACCAGTGGCAGCAAGCTACAAGCACCGGAGCACAATGCTTGATCCTGCTGTTACAAGGTCTGACTGACCTAAGCGCAGGAAGGTTCCCACAAAAAACAATTCAATTTCGGTTGGCCAGGATTTTGTCCTGAGCAGCATTACGCAACGCCGCGATAACGCAGGGCTCCAGCCGACCTTCGGCGATCAGCACGTCGCGATGCAATCCGTCGACGACATCCGTCAGCAGACGTTTGCTGGTCAACTGGGCCTGATTGAACGCCCGCTCCACCACGATCGCGCCAGTCGCATTTTTCAATGTCACCTGGCATTCGCCATGGGTTCCCGACGGGGTCAACGTTACCTGATACGGGCTCAGAGCTTCACCGAGCAATAGACTGATACTTTCCATCTCGATCACCACTCAATAGTCCGAAAACAAAGTGCCTGGGGCGTGCCTACAGTAAATGACCACTGGCTCGAGAAGAAAGTTCTGGATACCGACTGCTGGTGAAACTGCGCCTCGGGTCAATAGAGCATGCACGGCCAAGATGACAGATAAAAAACAGCCGCGTCATGCCTGCTGCTTGCGCTTGCCGATATCGGTCCATCCTCCCAGCAGGCCCCGCAATTGTCCGTCGGCACTGTAAAAAGGCACCGTCCACTGATAGACATGCCTGACGCCGTTGTTGAACATTAATTGACGCTCGGTGAAGCGGGTCTTGCGCGTACCGAGCTGGGCCATGAACTCTGCATGCAGCAGCTCGGCAGTCTCTTTAGGCAAGACGTCCAGTTCAATCAGCCGTCGTCCCTGAACCTGGTCGAAACGGGTCGACAAGCCCTCCTCATAACTCTTGTTGCACATGATCAAACGCCCTTCCAGATCACGAACAAACATCGGATCGGGCATGGCGTCCATCAACGCATGCTGGAAGGCAAGCTGATCACTCAGACTTTTCTCGGCATCCAGGCGCTGCTGGATCAATACCGTGAGCCGTCGGTTCCAGAGCAGGGACAACAGGCCGAACAGACTGACGATTACCATTCCCCAGCAGCCCCACTCGGCGAGTCGCTGCCAGACGCCGGGTACCTTGACCGGGGCAATCCCATTGAGCCATTTCAGGCGAATGGCGCGCAATTCAGCAGGATCAAGCGCCTCAAGCGCCTTGTTGAGGATACTCGACAGCTGAGGCTGACCTTTGCGTACGGCCAAGTGGTCCGCCTCCCATTTGCCCTCGACCGTATACCCGACCTTGAGCTGCCCGGACGGATAGAGTTGTGCTCCGGTTTCGTTTTCGATGGTGGCATAGGCCTCACCGCTCTCGACCAGCGCCCGGGCCTCCGCGTAGGTTTTAACCGAGCGCAGCTCGATGTCCGGATGGTCGCGGCGAATCGTGGCCTCCAGCGCATGCCGGGTCGGCAACACCAGAACCCTTCCCGACAGCTGCTCCAGGGATTGCACCTCTGGCGCCCCGGCCCGCCCGACGAACACCCAGCCAGCGCCACCGAACGCATGACTGAAATCCAGAAACGTCTTGCGTTCGTCATTCATCGCCAGTGTCGTGCTCATGTCCGCTGCGCCACTTTCCAATCGCCCGAGCAACTGATCGGTGGAAAACGATTCTTCGTGAACAAACTGCAATCCCGTCATCGCGCTGATGCGGTTGAGCAGATCATTGTTCAAGCCGTTCCATTGGCCGTGCTCATCCTTGAACAGGTAAAGCGGATATTGCACCGATGCGACGATGACTTTCGAATGCTCGGCAATCCATTTCAACTCCTGAGCATCCAGCTCGATCATTAGGCCAGCAACCGATCCTTTGGAATCGGTCGCCGCCAACTGCGACGCGCTCCCCCATTGAGCAAAGCCCAGGATGCCGACTAAAAAAAACATCCAGCACGCGGCTGGTTTTAACCCTCTGAAAAACAGCATTGCCACTTCCTTGGTAATCGTCTCGCCCGCCCTTCATAGGCGGCTCTTCATTTACGAAACCCGACAAGTGTGGCATGCAGAAATGAGAAAGCCCGTCAGGAGACGGGCTTCAAAATGTGACAGATTTAATCGGTTACAGAGGCTTGCCGCGGTTGCCATGCTGACTGACAAAGGCCTGCACGGCTTTCAGGTCATTTGGCAGCACGGTGCAGCGCTCATCTCGCTCAAACAAATCAGAAAGATGTGCAGGTAGTTCGAGCGCTTTTCCTACGCCAGCTTTTTCCACTGCGTCCGGGAATTTGACCGGATGCGCCGTACCGAGGATCACCATTGGGATATCCAGGCTGCGACGGCACTCGCGCGCCGCCTTCACGCCGATGGCGGTGTGCGGATCCAGCAGTTCGCCGGTTTGCTCAAAAACTTCGGCAATGGTTTCGCAGGTTTGAGCGTCATCGACGGCCAGCGAATCGAACAGCTTGCGGGCTTCGGTCCAGCGTTCCTGTTCGACGCTGAAGCCACCACCCTGCTTGAAGGTGTCCATCAAACCGGCAATCGCTGCGCCGTTGCGACCGTGCAGGTCGAACAGCAGGCGTTCGAAGTTCGACGACACCATGATGTCCATCGACGGCGACAGCGTGGCGTGCAGGGTGTCCTTGACGTACTGATTGCCACTCATGAAGCGGTGCAGGATGTCGTTGCGGTTGGTGGCGACGATCAACTGGTTGATCGGCAGGCCCATGTTGCGCGCCAGGTAACCGGCGAAAATGTCGCCAAAGTTGCCGGTCGGCACCGAGAACGATACCGAACGTGCCGGGCCGCCCAACTGCAGGGCTGCATGGAAGTAGTAAACGATCTGAGCCATGATTCGCGCCCAGTTGATCGAGTTCACGGCCACCAGACGCGTGCCTTTGAGGAAGCTCTGGTCGGCGAAGCTGGCCTTGACCATTTCCTGGCAGTCATCGAAGTTGCCTTCGATGGCGATGTTATGGATGTTCTCGCCGAAGAGGGTGGTCATCTGGCGACGCTGCACTTCGGACACGCGGTTGTGCGGGTGCAGGATGAAGATGTCGACGTTTTCGCAGTGCTTGCAGCCTTCGATGGCGGCCGAACCGGTGTCGCCGGAGGTGGCGCCAACAATCACTACGCGCTCACCACGTTTTTCCAGCACGTAGTCGAGCAAGCGACCGAGCAATTGCAGGGCGAAGTCTTTGAACGCGAGGGTCGGGCCGTGGAATAGCTCCAGCACCCATTCGTTGCCGTTCAGCTGACGCAGAGGTGCCACGGCGTTGTGGGAAAACACGCCATAAGTTTCTTCAAGAATCTTTTTGAAATCGGCATCGGGAATGCTGCCCGTGACGAACGGGCGCATCACCCGGAAGGCCAGCTCGTGATACGGCAGACCAGCCCAGGAAGCGATTTCTTCCTGGGTGAAACGTGGCAGGTTTTCCGGGACGTACAGACCACCGTCCGTGGCCAGACCGGCCAGCAGGACGTCTTCGAAATTCAGGGCCGGTGCCTGGCCGCGGGTACTGATATAACGCATGACTGACTCCAATAGACAGTGTTCGCAAAGCCGGGCCCGCAGGCGAGCCCGGTGAACGATAACGGCTTAGTTCAGGTGCTCGACGCGGATCCGTACGACCGGACCGACTACGCCCGCCAAGGCTTCCAGGGCGGCGATCGCGTCGTTCATGTGCTGTTCCAGCACGCGGTGAGTCAGCAGGATCATCGGCACCAGACCGTCGTGTTCTTCGACTTCCTTCTGCATGATCGATTCGATGTTGATGCCGCGCTCCGACAGGATGCTCGCCACCTGCGCCAACACGCCCGGATGGTCCTTGGCCTGGATGCGCAGGTAATAGGAGCTTTCGCAGGCTTCGATCGGCAGGATCGGGTGGGCCGACAGCGAATCCGGCTGAAAGGCCAGGTGCGGTACGCGGTTTTCCGGATCGGAAGTCATGGCGCGAACCACATCCACCAGGTCGGCGATCACCGACGAAGCGGTCGGCTCCATGCCAGCGCCAGCGCCGTAGAACAGGGTCGAACCGGCGGCATCACCGTTGACCATCACCGCGTTCATCACGCCGTTGACGTTGGCGATCAGGCGATCGGCCGGGATCAGCGTCGGGTGCACGCGCAGTTCGATGCCAGCCGCGGTGCTGCGCGCCACGCCCAGGTGCTTGATGCGATAGCCCAGCGCTTCGGCGTAGTTCACGTCAGCGGTGGTCAACTTGGTGATGCCTTCGGTGTAGGCCTTGTCGAACTGCAGCGGAATACCGAACGCGATGGACGCCAGGATCGTCAGCTTGTGGGCCGCGTCGATGCCTTCAACGTCGAAGGTCGGATCGGCCTCGGCGTAACCCAGGGCTTGCGCCTCGGCGAGTACGTCTTCGAAAGTCCGGCCCTTCTCACGCATTTCGGTGAGGATGAAGTTGCCGGTGCCGTTGATGATGCCGGCGACCCAGTTGATGCGGTTGGCCGACAGGCCTTCACGGATCGCCTTGATCACCGGAATGCCACCGGCCACGGCGGCTTCGAACGCCACAATCACGCCCTTCTCGCGGGCCTTGGCGAAAATTTCATTACCGTGAACGGCGATCAACGCCTTGTTCGCGGTCACCACGTGTTTTCCGTTCTCGATCGCTTTGAGTACCAGCTCGCGGGCAACGGTGTAGCCGCCCAACAGCTCTATGACGATGTCGATCTCAGGGTTCGTGGCCACTTCGAAGACATCGTTGGTAATCGCAATACCGGTCGTCTGGAACTGAGGCTTTGGCGTGCGCGTGGCAATTTGTGCCACTTCGATTCCACGCCCGGCACGACGAGCAATTTCCTCGGCGTTACGCTGAAGTACGTTGAAGGTACCGCCACCGACGGTCCCTAACCCACAGATGCCTACTTTGACCGGTTTCACTGTGAACTCCCCATAAAACGGCCGACTCAAGGCCGGCCGTGAAAACAACCGCATACTCGCGGTTCTCTATTAATGGCTCGGCGAACGCTGCCGCCGAACCATGATCGTCAATGGCTGACCGTGACGATGCGAATTTATTTCGCGTCCAGCGCCAGTTTGGCGACTTGTGGCGCAGGCTGGTAGCCCGGAATGACCTGGCCGTCGGCCAAAACGATGGCCGGTGTACCGTTCACGCCGATCGACTGACCGAGGGCGAACTGCTTGGAAACCGGGTTATCGCACTTGGCGGCCTTGATTTCCTTGCCGTCGACCATCTTGTCCATCGCGGCTTTCTTGTCTTTCGAGCACCAGACCGCTTGCAGCTGCTCATCACCCGGTGAGCCCAGGCCCTGGCGCGGGAACGCGACATAACGCACTTCGATGCCGCGCTTGTTCAGCTCTGGCACTTCAGCGTGCAGCTTGTGGCAGTACGGGCAGGTGGTGTCGGTGAATACGGTGATGTGCGATTTGGTTTCACCGATCGCCGGGTAAACCACGGTTTCCGCGACAGGAATTGCGTTAACCAGTTTGGAAACGCCCAGGCGTTCGGTCTTCTCGGTCAGGTTGACCGGCTTGCCGTCCTTGAGCTGGAACAGATAGCCCTGAACGACATACTGGCCGTCGGCGCTGGCGTACAGCACGCGGCTGCCCTTGAGTTTGACTTCGTACATCCCTGGCAGCGGGCTGGCGGTGATGCTTTCTACCGGCACCTCGAGCTGGAGGTTTTCCAGGCTTTTACGAATGGCTTTGTCGGCCGCGTCATCGGCGACGGCAAAGGTGCTGACCAACGCAATGGCTGCGGCGGCGAAAATATGGGTCAGACGCATGAGAACTCCTGAAGGCGGACAAATGGGACGATCAGAACGCCCGTGCCGAAACACCGGGTCATAAACGCCCATCGTGCAAACCGGCAAAGCCTACCACATAAGGCCCCTGTGGCCGACTCCGGCGGATGCAAGCGGATTGTACCTGGTCGTTTATCGTTCATCCGCGCGGATGATGTTTGGCGTGCAGGTCCTGCAAGCGGGCGCGGGCGACGTGGGTGTAGATCTGCGTGGTCGACAGATCGCTGTGGCCGAGCAGCATTTGCACCACCCGCAAGTCGGCGCCATGGTTGAGCAAGTGCGTGGCGAAGGCATGGCGCAAGGTGTGCGGCGACAACGACTTGCCGATCCCGGCAACCTTGGCCTGGTGCTTGATGCGATGCCAGAAGGTCTGCCGAGTCATCTGCTCGCCGCGCTGGCTGGGGAACATGACATCGCTGGGACGCCCACCAAGCAGCTCCTGGCGGCCATCGCGCAGGTAACGCTCGACCCAGACAATCGCCTCCTCGCCCATCGGCACCAGCCGCTCCTTGCTGCCCTTGCCCATCACACGCAGCACGCCTTGGCGCAGATTGACCTGCTCCAGCGTCAGGCTGATCAGTTCCGTCACACGCAAGCCGCAGGCATAAAGCACTTCGAGCATGGCGCGGTCGCGCTGGCCGATGGCTTCGCTCAGGTCAGGCGCTTTTAACAAGGCCTCCACATCCGCTTCCGACAGGGATTTGGGCAACGGCCTACCCAGTTGCGGCATATCGACACGCAAAGTCGGATCGACGGCGATCAGCTTTTCCCGCAGCAAATAGCGATAGAAGCCACGCACACCGGAGAGAAATCGTGCGGTGGAACGGGGTTTGTAGTTTTGCTCCAGACGCCAGGCCAAGTGATCGAGGATCAATTCGCGGCCGGCGTTGATCAACTCCAACCCTTTTTCCTGCAGCCAGCCGTTGAACAGGGTCAGGTCGCTGCGATAGGCATCGCGGGTGTTATCGGAAAGTCCTTTCTCCAGCCACAGAGCGTCGAGGAATTGGTCTATCAGTGGATGATCGATGGCGGGCATAAAGGCTCAGGCAAGACCGACAGTAAGCTAGGGAAGATAAATCGCAGGCAACAAAAAAGCAGCCCGTAGGCTGCTTTTTTCTGCATCGGAAGCTGGACTTAAGCCAGTTTTTCCTTGATGCGAGCTGCTTTACCGGACAGGTCACGCAGGTAGTACAGCTTGGCTTTACGTACGTCACCGCGACGTTTAACGGCCATGCTGTCGATTTGCGGGCTGTAGGTCTGGAAAGTACGCTCTACGCCAACACCGTTGGAGATTTTACGAACGGTGAAAGCACTGTTTACGCCGCGGTTACGCTTGGCGATAACAACACCTTCGAACGCTTGCAGACGCGAACGGTCGCCTTCCTTCACTTTCACCTGAACGACAATGGTGTCGCCCGGGGCAAAGGTAGGGATCTCTTTGGTCATCTGCTCTGCTTCGAGTGCAAGGATGATTTTGTTAGTCATGCTGTGCTCCTAAGGTAAATCGTCGGATCTACCATCGATACGTTGTTAACTATCGTCCCGCTCGCGGATGTATTCCTCGAGCAGCTTCTTCTCTTCTCCAGAAAGCGAGCGGCTTTCCAGAAGATCGGCGCGTCGTTCAAAGGTCCTACTAAGGGACTGCTGTAAACGCCAACGCCGGATATGCGCGTGATTGCCACTTAGCAACACGTCGGGAACACGCTGATCCGCATACACCTCCGGTCGGGTGTAGTGCGGGCAATCCAGCAAACCATCCGTAAAGGAATCTTCCTCGGCGGAGTCCGCATGCCCTAAAGCTCCAGGCAGCAGTCGTGTAACCGCATCGATCAGGACCATCGCCGGCAGCTCGCCGCCAGACAGTACATAGTCGCCAATCGACCACTCTTCATCGACATGAGCCTCTATAAAACGCTCGTCAATGCCTTCATAGCGGCCGGCAATCAGGATCAATGCATCCAGATTCGCCAACTCGCGTACCGCCGACTGATTCAGTTGACGGCCTTGGGGGGACAGGTAAATCACCTTCGCCGCCTCCCCGGCTGCTGCCTTGGCCTGAACCAACGCATCTTCCAGGGGCTTGATCTTCATCACCATGCCCGGACCACCGCCAAATGGGCGATCGTCCACAGTGTGATGTCGATCCGTCGTGTAGTCTCGCGGATTCCAACAGGTGAGCTGCAACAGCCCCTGTTTCACCGCACGACTGGTGATGCCGTACTCGCTGATGGCGGAGAACATCTCGGGAAACAAACTGATCACTTCTACGCGCAAGTTAGCCACGCTTAGAAGCCCGCATCCCATTCCACCTTCATCTCGCCTGCGGCAAGGTCGACGGCCAACACGCATTGCTCCGTATAGGGCAACAGGCGTTCGCGATCATCCAGGCTGCCAGCGCAAGGCTTGACCACCATTACATCATTGGCGCCGGTTTCCAGAAGATGATCGATTTTCCCGAGCAATTGCCCGAGTTGATCAATGACCTTCAGACCTTCCAGCTGGTACCAGTAGTACTCGCCGTCGGTCAATTCAGGGAACAGGTTGCGCGGCACGCAGATCTCATAACCGGCCAGAAGACGAGCTTCTTCACGATCATCAAGACCCTTGAGCTTTGCGACCAGGAACTTGTCGTTCCCACGTCCGCTGACCAGCTCGACCTGTTTCACATTACCTTCGCGCTTGAGCGTCCAGGTTTTGTACTGCAACAGGTTTTCAGTCGGATCAGTAAAGGAATACACCTTCACTTCGCCGCGAACGCCATGAACCGAATAAATTTTGCCGATAACGATCAAATCATCAGCAACAGCTGGCGTCGCGTTCATATTGCTCAGGCCGCAGCCTTAGCCGCGTCCTTCAACAACTGAGCAACACGCTCAGAAGGTTGTGCACCAACGCTCAGCCAGTAGGCTACGCGCTCTTGGTTCACGGACAGACGGACTTCTTGACCACGAGCAACAGGGTTGAAGAAACCAACCTGTTCCTTGTGCGAACCGTCGCGCGGGTTGCGGCTGTCGGTTACGGTCAAGTGGTAAAACGGGCGCTTTTTGGAGCCGCCAAGGGCAAGACGGATTGTTAGCATGTGAACATCGTTCCTGTAGTCGGTGCTGCAAATCTAAAGGCACAGCGGGCATAGGTGCCCGAAAGGCCGCATATTCTAAGGAATATCCGGACTTTTGCAAATGTCTTTTTCCGGCTGCCTATCGGCCGCCATCAAGATTTGCTATAGAGCCGTCGTTGAAAACGGCCAGTCAGCTCCCGCCAAGTGCGGGTTTGCTGGAGATCCCACTTCCGTGTGGGAGGTGCAAGGGCAAGCCCCTGCGTAAATTAATTACATTCTAGGCGCGCCGCCGCCGGGCAACATACCGCCCATGCCGCGCATCATTTTGGCCATTCCGCCTTTTGCGGAGAACTTCTTCATCATCTTCTGCATCTGCTTGTGCTGCTTGATCAAGCGACCGATGTCCTGCACCTGAGTGCCGGAACCCATGGCGATCCGGCGTTTGCGCGAACCGCTGATCATCTCAGGGTCGCGGCGCTCGGCCGGGGTCATGGAATTGATGATGGCTTCCATCTGCTTGAATTGTTTCTCTGCCGCACCCTGAGCGTTGCCCATCTGCGCCAGGTTCATGCCGCCGATATTTGGCAGTTTGTCCATGAGACCGCCGAGGCCGCCCATGTTTTTCATCTGTTGCAACTGATCGCGGAAGTCTTCGAGGTCGAAGCCCTTGCCCTTCTTCAGCTTCTTGGCCAGTTTGTCGGCCTTGTCCTTGTCGAGGGTCTGTTCGGCCTGCTCGATCAGGCTGAGTACGTCGCCCATACCGAGGATGCGCGAAGCAATACGCTCCGGGTGGAACGGCTCGAGCGCGTCGCTCTTCTCGCCCATACCGATGAACTTGATCGGCTTGCCGGTGATGGCGCGCACCGACAGTGCAGCACCGCCACGGGCGTCGCCGTCGACCTTGGTCAGGATCACACCGGTCAGCGGCAGCGCGTCGCCGAAGGCCTTGGCCGTGTTGGCGGCGTCCTGGCCGGTCATGGCGTCGACCACGAACAGCGTTTCGACCGGGTTGATCGCGGCATGCAGCGCCTTGATCTCGCCCATCATCTCTTCATCGATGTGCAGGCGACCGGCGGTATCGACGATGACCACGTCGATGAACTTCAGTTTTGCTTCTTTAATAGCCGCTTGCGCGATGTCGACCGGTTTCTGGCTGAGGTCGGACGGGAAGAAGGTTACGCCGACTTCACCCGCGAGCATTTCCAGCTGCTTGATCGCCGCCGGACGGTAAACGTCCGCAGACACGATCATGACCGACTTCTTCTTGCGCTCTTTGAGGAAGCGCGCGAGTTTGCCGGCGGTGGTGGTTTTACCCGCACCCTGCAAACCGGCCATCAGCACGACGGCCGGAGGAACGGCGCTCAGGTTCAAGTCTTCGTTGGCCGCGCCCATCAGGCTTTCGAGTTCGGCCTGGACGATTTTCACGAAGGCCTGGCCCGGCGTCAGACTGCGCGACACCTCGGTGCCGACGGCGCGTTCCTTGACCGAATTGACGAAGTCCTTGACGACCGGCAAGGCGACGTCAGCTTCGAGCAACGCCATGCGCACTTCACGCAGGGTGTCTTTGATGTTGTCTTCGGTCAGCTTGGCCTTGCCGGTGACATGGCGCAGCGTCTGCGAGAGACGGTCGGTTAAGTTTTCAAACATTGCGCGATCCTTTCAGGCCCTGTGTAGACCGGGATAATGGCGGCCCAGACCGGAATAATCATGTGCTCGGCGAGCCTGCGGCGTGGGCAGGTCGCGGATTATAGCGAAGACTGCGCCTGGCGGACACCTCGTCGTCAGGTTGCCTGGTCTTTCGTGCTGCGGGGGTTCTATGCCAAACTCAGCGCCTTTCGGGCTTGCCTAACAGGATTTATGCTCCCCTTGTCACCCAGCTTGCTAACTACCCTCGCCGCCGCCTGCTTATATGCCGCTGCGACCCTCTATCAGGGCACTCGTCTGGCCACCGGCGCCAAGGCGAACAAATGCCTGCTGGTCACGCTCGGCGTGCTCGCCGTGCTGGCTCATGGCGCCAGTCTGTTCACCCACCTGCTGACACCGATTGGCCTGGGCCTGGATTTTTTCAGCGCCGCCAGCCTGATTGCCGCCGCGGTGATTGCCCTGACGCTGTTGGCCTGCTCGCGGATCCCGGTGGAAAACCTGCTTATATTGCTGTTCCCGCTCGGCGCCGCCACCGTGCTGCTCGCACAGTTCGCCCCCGCCGGCACAGCGCAGATCATCGACGAAGAACCGGGCATCCTCGCCCACATCCTGCTGTCGATCCTCGCCTACGGCATGTTCACCATCGCGGTATTCCAGGCGTTGTTGCTGCTGGTTCAAGACCATCAGCTCAAGCACAAGCACCCGTCGGGCCTGATCAAGAACTTCCCGCCACTGCAAACCATGGAAAGCCTGCTGTTCGGTTTTCTCTGGGCCGGCTGGACCCTGCTGTCGCTGTCGCTGATCTCCGGCTGGCTGTTCGTAGAAAACCTTTTCGCTCAGCACTTGGTGCACAAAACCTTGCTGGCATGCCTCGCTTGGATCGTCTTCAGCGTGCTGCTCTGGGGCCGTAACCGCCTCGGCTGGCGCGGACACAAGGCCATTCGCTGGACCCTCGCCGGTTTCTGCCTGCTGATGCTGGCGTATTTCGGCAGTAAGCTGGTTCGTGAATACATCCTGCATATCTGACGGGCGGCATTAATGGACGACTTGCCCATAGGGCCGATGCTCGCGGTAGTGGCCCTGCTGATTTTATGGTCGGGGCTGTTTACCGCCATCGAAGCTGCGCAACAGTACTTGCTCGCCCAGCGGACCGCTTCGCGTTCGAGCGACAAGCCGGTGGCAAAACTGAGCTTTTCGCTCAATAGCCTGATCCTCTGCAACACTGTGTGCCGCGTACTGGTCGTGGTCATCAGCACCTTGCTGGCGATTTTCACGTGGGCGGAAAACGGTCCATGGGTGGCCTGCCTGGGGGCTGGCGCCGTGCTTCTGGTGTTCGCCGACTACCTGCCGCGTACCCTCGCCGTCCGTTATCCGGACGCCGTCCTGGCCCTGGGCAACACCTTGCTTGGCGCGCCACTGAAAATCGTCTATCCCGCCGCCTGGTTGCTCAATGGCATAAGCCAGTTGCTGATGCGACCGTTCGCCCGCAAAGTCAACGTGGTGCAGCAGAGCGAAGACGAGGCCCCGAATGATCGGCACGACGATCACGAACACGCCGCCTGCCGCCCACACCCGCTGTCAGGCATCCATGCGCTGGACAACATCACGGTCAACGACATTCTGGTGCCACGCAGTGACGTCGACGGGGTCAATCTGGACGACTCCCTCGAGGAAATCATTGAGCAGCTTCGCACCAATAAACGCACGCGCCTGCCGGTTTTCCACAGCGACATCAATCAGGTCGAGGCGGTGCTCAATACCCGGCAGATCCGCCACCTGCTGTCCGACGCCAGCCTGACCCGAGAAGCACTGCTGGCAGCCTGTCACGACCCCTACTTCGTGCCGGAAAGCACCCCGTTGCAACTGCAGCTGTTGAATTTCCACAAACAACAGCGACGCCTGGGCATGGTGGTCGACGAGTATGGCGAAGTGCTCGGTGTCGTGACTCTGGAAGACATTCTCGAAGAAATCGTCGGCGAGTTCGAAAGCCAGCACAGCCTGGATAACCCGCACATCCATCCACAGGCCGATGGCCGCCTGGTGATCGAAGGGGCGGCGTCGATTCGCGAATTGAACAAGAGCCTGGGCTGGCACTTGCCGAGCGACGGTCCGAAAACCCTCAACGGGTTGGTAACCGAGGCGCTGGAAACGATTCCGGACAGTGCGGTATGCCTCAAGATCGGGCGTTATCGGCTGGAGATTCTGGAGACTGAAGACAATCGGGTCAGCCGGGTACTGATCTGGCATACCAGCTCGGTTCCAGTCGTTATCTAAACCTTGGCACCTCCCCTGTGGTGCGAGGTTTATCTGTGGCGAGGGGATTTATCCCCGTTGGGCTGCAAAGCAGCCCCAAGACCTCAAGTGAGGTTTGTCAGATAAAATCCAGTTGCAGATATTTTGGCGCTGCTTCGCAACGCAACGGGGATAAATCCCCTCGCCACAACTGCATTGCCAGCCCTTAGGCACTTATTGGCATCGCCAGCCCTTGGCCTCTTGTTCGATCGTTAGCCGCCTTTCTATAATCGAACCGCTTACCCAAGCCCCGCCCTACCCAAGTGCTACCCGCACTCTGCGTTAAGCCCACATCCCTGGGTGTTCGACCATAATAATTCGCTCCACTGGGGCACATGACTGTCAGGGATAACCGCATGACGACCAGCACGACTTATAACGATACCGCGCCTGCGCAACCGACGAACTCCGCCACCCGCGTGGCCACGGCGAGCTTCATCGGCACCGCCATCGAGTTCTACGATTTCTACGTCTATGCCACTGCCGCTGCGCTGGTGATCGGTCCGGTGTTTTTTCCGCAGACTTCCGGCACGGCCCAGATGCTGTCCGCGTTCCTCACCTTCGGCATCGCCTTCCTGGCTCGACCGCTAGGCTCGGCGCTTTTCGGCCACTTCGGTGACCGCATCGGGCGCAAATCGACACTGGTTGCCTCTCTGTTGCTGATGGGCGTGTGCACCACGCTGATCGGCGTGCTACCAGGCTACGACAGCATCGGGGCCTGGGCGCCGATCCTGCTCTGCGTGCTGCGCTTCGGCCAAGGCCTGGGACTCGGCGGCGAATGGGGCGGCGCGGCGCTGCTGGCGACGGAGAATGCGCCGAAGGGCAAACGCGCCTGGTTCGGCATGTTCCCGCAGCTTGGCCCCTCGATCGGCTTCCTCGCGGCCAACGGCCTGTTTCTTACGCTGGCCATGACCCTGAACGACGAGCAGTTCCGCTCGTGGGGCTGGCGGATTCCGTTCCTGCTCAGTGCCGCGCTGGTGATGGTCGGTCTGTACGTGCGCCTCAAGCTTCACGAAACCCCGGTGTTTGCCAACGCAATGGCACGCCAGGAGCGGGTGAAGATCCCGCTGGTCGAACTGCTCAGCCAATACTGGGCGCCGATGTTGCTGGGTGCCGGGGCGATGGTGGTGTGCTACGCGCTGTTCTATATCTCGACAGTGTTTTCGCTGAGTTATGGCGTGTCGACGCTCGGCTACACCCGCGAGACCTTCCTCGCGCTGCTGTGCTTCGCCGTGCTGTTCATGGCCGCCGCTACGCCGCTGTCGGCCTGGGCCAGTGATCGATACGGGCGCAAACCGGTGCTGATCATCGGCGGTGTGCTGGCGATTCTGTCCGGCTTCCTGATGGAACCGCTGCTGACCCAAGGTTCGACCTGGGGCGTGGCGCTGTTCCTGTGCATCGAGCTGTTTCTGATGGGCGTGACGTTTGCGCCGATGGGCGCGCTGCTGCCGGAGCTGTTTCCAACCCACGTGCGTTATACCGGTGCGTCGGCGGCCTACAACCTGGGCGGCATTGTCGGGGCCTCGGCGGCACCGTTCTTCGCACAGAAGCTGGTGGCGATGGGCGGTTTGAGTTATGTCGGCGGGTATGTGTCGGGGGCGGCGGTGCTGAGCTTGATTGCTGTGCTGTGCCTGAAGGAAACGCGCAATAACGATCTGAATCGGGTTGCCTGACAGATCGCCATCGCGAGCAAGCTCGCTCCCACAGGGTTCTTGGTTGGCCACAGATTGTGTGTACACCCCAATTCCCATGTGGGAGCGAGCTTGCTCCGGGCGGCGATCCGACGATAGCCGCGACTCGGTTTACAACTCTACAACAACAGCCTGAGAAGCACGGGTCGCTTTAGCACGAGCCGCGTCAATTGACTCATCACGCGCCAACGCCACACCCATCCGACGCTGACCATTGACCTCAGGCTTGCCGAACAGACGCAACGCCGTATCCGGCTCGCTCAACGCAGCACCGAGATTGGCGAAAGCCGTCTGAGTGGACTGCCCTTCCACCAGAATCACCGCCGAAGCCGATGGACCGAACTGACGGATCAATGGAATCGGCAGGCCCAGAATCGCCCGTGCGTGCAGCGCGAACTGCGACAGGTCCTGGGAAATCAACGTCACCAGACCGGTGTCATGTGGACGCGGCGAGACTTCGCTGAACCAGACTTGATCGCCTTTGATGAACAGCTCGACACCAAACAGACCACGGCCACCCAAGGCTTCAGTGACGGCTTTGGCAACGCGCTCGGATTCGGCCAGGGCAATCGGGCTCATGGCTTGTGGCTGCCAGGATTCCTGATAGTCGCCCTTCTCCTGACGGTGGCCGACTGGCGCGCAGAACGTAGTGCCGCCAACGTGACGCACGGTCAACAGGGTGATTTCGTAGTCGAAGTCGATAAAGCCTTCGATGATCACGCGGCCTTTACCGGCACGGCCGCCTTCTTGAGCGTAATCCCAGGCTTTCTGCACGTCATCGACGCTACGCAGAAGGCTCTGGCCTTTACCCGAGGAACTCATGACTGGCTTGACCACGCACGGAAAGCCCAGGTCCTGAACGGCCTTGCTGTAATCCTCGAAGGTGTCGGCGAAGTGGTACGGCGAGGTGGGCAGGTCCAGCTCTTCAGCGGCCAGGCGACGGATGCCTTCGCGGTTCATGGTCAGCTGCGCGGCGCGAGCGGTCGGGATCACGGTGAAGCCTTCGGCCTCCAGTTCCACGAGGGTCGCGGTGGCAATGGCTTCGATTTCCGGCACGATGAAATGCGGCTTTTCGGCTTCGATCACCGCTCGCAGGGCGGCGCCGTCGAGCATGTTGATCACATGGCTGCGATGGGCGACCTGCATGGCAGGCGCATTGGCGTAGCGATCCACGGCAATCACTTCAACGCCCAGGCGTTGCAGCTCGATCACCACTTCCTTGCCCAACTCGCCACAGCCACACAGCAATACGCGGGTCGCGGTTGGCGACAATGGAGTTCCGATACGGGTCATCTCAGGTCCTCAAGAAGCGGATCATCGAGGGTCGCAGCGCCTGGCGCGCTTCCCATGGGAAGAAAGCGCGGCATTTTACATGAACCTGCGGGTTTGGCTTCAGCTGACGACGGCCTGTTTGCGCAAGCGCCAGGCAGTGCGCAGCACTTTCAAGGCACAACTCAAATGCCTGGCTTCTGCTCGATCATCCAGAGAATGCCACTCGATTTGGCCCGCTCATGGCACAACCCCAACACTTTGCGGCGCTCTTCGTTGTCCATCCGGCTCCAGCGCGTGATCTCTTCCACTGTGCGCTGACACCCGGTGCAAATATCGTCCTCGTCCAGCGCGCAGATACTCACGCAAGGCGATCGAACCGGGCGCTCGGGCGTACTCATTCTTCCTGCTCTACCAGATCGCGGGCATAACGTTGCGAGTTATGCACATAGTGAGCAGCGCTGGCCTCCAGCATTTTTTTCTGCGGCTCGGTCAGCTCGCGCACCACTTTGCCGGGGGAGCCCATGACCAGCGAACCGTCTGGAATCTCCTTGCCCTCACCAATCAGTGAGTTGGCGCCGATGATGCAGTTCTTGCCAATTTTCGCGCCGTTGAGGATCACCGCGTTAATGCCGATCAAGCTGTAATCGCCCACCGTGCAGCCATGAAGCATGGCGTTATGGCCGATGGTCACGCCGGTGCCGATCGTCAGCGGGTACCCCATGTCGGTGTGCATCACCGTGCCGTCCTGGACGTTGCTGTTCTTGCCGATCAGGATCAGTTCGTTGTCGCCACGCAGCACAGCGTTGAACCAGACGTTGGCGCCCTCTTCCAGTTTGACCTTACCCACCAGCACGGCATTGGGTGCGACCCAGCTCTGCGGATGGGTTTCGACGCGGGCGTCGCCCAGGCGATATTTCATCTTATTGTCCTCAAGGCCAGGCTGGCTCACGTGCAAAAAGCGGGGTTCACGCCATACAGGCGATGGCTTCAGGTATTGATAAACGTCTTGGGTGGCTGGTGCAGGCTGATTTTGGCGTCATAGAGCAGGTTGATCAACTCGACGATCATAATCGCCGTCAGGCCCCAGATTTTGTACTCGCCATAGCGATAGCTCGGCACGTACCAACTGCGGCCCTGGTAATCGATTCGATGGGTGTGTTCGCGCGGATCCTTGCGGAAGAACTCCAGCGGTACGCTGAAGACTGCGGCAATCTCGGCATCGTTGGCCCGGTACTCGACAAAGTCGGGAATCACACCGACATAGGGTGTGACCTTGATGCCGTGCAGGGAAATCAGCGGGCTGAGCGGGCCGATCACTTCGACCAGCCCCGGCGGCAGGCCGATTTCTTCTTCGGCTTCGCGCAGGGCGGTAAAAACAAGGTCAGGGTCTTCAGGGTCGCGTCGCCCGCCGGGAAAGGCGACTTCGCCGCCATGGGTCGAGAGCCCGCTGGCGCGCAGGGTCAGAACCAGTTCCGGTTCGTCACTGCGAGTGATGGGCACGAGTACCGCGGCTTCAGGGAAACGTTTGTCGGTTTCCAGTGTGCGTGGGGTGTGGTTGCTTACTCGATGCAGTAGCTCGTCCAGCATGAGACTTCTCGATCTCGATTTATTCGCTACCTCGCATCATGCACCAATCGAACCGACCGCCCAAGCCCATAACCACCGCATGTCGCTAAACGACAACTTGCCGACAGACACCGCCGCACGCCAAGATAGGCGCAGCATTCAGGAACCCAAGCATGAAATTTTGCAGTCAGTGCGGCAACCCGGTGACCCAGCGCATTCCCGAGGGCGATTCGCGCCTGCGTTTTGTCTGTGACAGCTGTCAGGCGATCCACTATCAGAACCCCAATATCGTCGCCGGTTGCGTGGCGACCTGGGGCTCCAAGGTCTTGCTGTGCCGCCGCGCCATCGAGCCTCGGCTCGGTTATTGGACCCTGCCTGCCGGCTTCATGGAAAACGGTGAAACCATCGAACAGGCGGCCATTCGCGAGACGGCCGAAGAAGCCTGCGCGCGGGTGCGCAACCTGAGCATCTATACGTTGATCGACGTGCCGCACATCAGCCAGGTGCATGTGTTCTTTCGCGCAGAGCTGGTGGACCTGGACTTTTGCGCTGGTCCCGAGAGCCTGGAAGTAGCGCTTTTCGAAGAAGCTGACATCCCTTGGTCCGAGCTGGCTTTCCGCACGGTGGGCCGTACCTTAGAATGCTTCTTCGCTGACCGGCGGACCGAGGTCTACCCCGTGCGGTCCGAGTCGATCCCGCCGCTTGCTCAGCCTGCCATCACATAAAGCTCCTTGTACTAAAATCACCTATAACTAAATAGTCGCGACACCTCTTAGGGATATCGTTTCAATGCGCTGGTTGCTTGCCGTGTTTTGCTTGTCGTTCGTTGCTGTCTCCCAGGCTTCCGTCGCTGAAACCCTGGACGGCAAAGTCATCGAAAAAGTTCTCGTGCTCAAGTCCGCCCACCAAATGCAATTGATCAATGACGGCAAGCCGATCAAGACCTATCGCATCTCATTGGGAAAAAGACCCATCGGCCCGAAACTCATGGAAGGCGACAAACGCACGCCTGAAGGTTTTTACTGGCTGGACTGGCGCAAGGTCAGTGACCGTTTCAATTTGGCGATGCACATCTCCTACCCGAACATCAGTGACTCCGCGCGCTCCCGACGTGAAGGCGTCGAACCCGGTGGCATGATCATGATCCACGGCACCCCGGACACTGAAGAAAACCCCGAAGACCTGTTCCACACGCTGGACTGGACCGACGGCTGCATTGCCATGCGCAACATGGACATGCGCGAGGTTTGGGGTTTGGTGCCGGACGGCACGATGATCGAAATCCGTCCGTAAAGGCTACCTTCGGTCGCCCTCGAAAAAATAAATTAAAAAGATCGCAGCCTTCGGCAGCGCCTACCGGGTAGATACCAATTTCACCCGTAGGAGCTGCCGCAGGCTGCGATCTTTGCCTTCAAAATCCCCATCTCTAATACCACTTAAAACCTACAGCCCCTCAGCCTACCCAATTGGGCAGGCATTCTCGCGCCCATAGCAAAGCACTGGCATTGACATGGTATTTAAGTGGTATTAGGTTTCATCCCACCACCGGGCGACAACAATCCTATATCCGCATCGGACCGAACCTAAATGAATGACCTCCAGGCCCTACGCCCTGACGACACCCAGCCCACGCCGCTGTACCTGCAACTGGCGCGCAATCTGGAAGCGGCGATCCATGCCGGCCAGTGGAAAGCCGAACAGGCGATGCCGTCGGAACGCAATCTCAGCGAGCTGCTGGGCATCTCCCGGGTCACCGCCCGCAAAGCGCTGGAAGTTTTGTTCGAGCAAGGCCTGATCCGCCGCAACCAAGGTTCCGGCACCTTCATCACCCCACGCCTGGAACAACCGCTGTCGCGCCTCTCGGGCTTCAGCGAGATGCTGCGCCTGAAGGGCTTCGTCCCCGGCTCGCAATGGCTGGAGCGTGAAATCACTCCGCCAACCCACGAAGAACTGATCCGCCTGGGCCTCTCGCCGAACGACAAGGTCGCGCGGCTCAAGCGTCTGCGTAAAGCCGACGACACGGTGATGGCGATCGAGATGAGCACCCTGCCCGCCTCGATCATTCCCAAGCCACAAGCGGTGGGCGACTCCCTGTACGAATACCTCGACGGCATCGGCAAGCCGATCGTCCGCGCCCTGCAGCACATTCAGGCGATCAACGCCTCGGACGAATTCGCCGCCCTGGTGGGCATCGCCCCCGGCACCGCCATGCTGCTGATGACCCGGGTCGGTTACCTGGAAGACAACACGCCGATCGAAGTCACCGACACCTATTGCCGCAACGACTACTACGACTTTGTTGCAGAGCTTCGTCGATAACCGCTTCGCCGCTAAAACCGAGAACCAATCATGTCCGAAGACAACATCCTCACCGCCCGCGGCTGGGTTCGCGGCCGGCTGATCCACGAACACGGCAAGGTCGTGTCGATCGACGGCCAACCGTGCGATCCGGCCGACAACGACCTGCCTTACCTGCTGCCGGGTTTCATCGACCTGCACGTTCATGGCGGCGGCGGCAAGGACATCATGGAAGGTGCGCCAGCCTTCGAGACCATCACCAAAACCCACGTGCGTTTCGGCACGACCTCGCTGCTGGCCACCACCATGACCGCGCCGCCTGCAGAAATTTCCAGCGTACTCAAAGCCGTCGGCGAATATTGTTTACAGCGCCCCAAAGGCAGCGCCCGAGTCCTTGGCGTGCACCTCGAAGGCCCGTACATCAACCCTGGCAAACTCGGCGCCCAACCGAATTTCGCCCACACCGCGTTGATGGCCGAAGTCGAAGAATATCTGGCACTGGCGCCGATCCGGGTGATCACCATCGCCCCGGAAATCGCCGGCCACGACGCCTTGATCCGTGACCTCAGCGCTCGCGGCGTGCGCATGCAAATCGGCCACACGCTCGGCAGTTACGAGGAAGGCGTGGCCGCGCTTGAAGCCGGTGCCAGCAGTTTCACCCACCTCTACAACGCCATGAGCCCGCTGCATCATCGCGAGCCGGGCATCGTCGGCGCGGCGCTGGCTCACGCCAAATACGCCGAACTGATTCCGGACTTACTGCACGTTCACCCCGGCGCCATCCGCGTGGCCTTGCGCTCGATCCCATGCCTGTATTGCGTCACCGACTCCACCGCCGCGGCCGGCATGCCCGACGGTGAATACAAGCTCGGCAGCCACACCGTGACCAAATGCCTGGGCGGTGTGCGCTTGCCCGACGGCACGCTGGCCGGCAGCACGCTGACCATGGATCAGGCCCTGCGCAATCTGGTGAGGATCGGTTTGCCGATCGCCGAGGCCTCGCAACGTCTTTCGCAATTCCCCGCCGACTACCTCGGCCTCAACGAACGCGGGCGCCTGCAACCCGGCAGCTGGGCCGACTGCGTGCGGCTCGATCGCTCACTCACACTGACCGCCGTCATGGTCGAAGGAGAAGACATTGACTTCAAAAATGCTTGAAGAGGCGCTGTCCTCGTTCGAGGCCGTGCAAGCCCAACTGCAACAACTCGACCCGCAGATGATCGAGATCGCCGGGCGCCTGCGCCGTCAGCCGCCGCAAGTGGCAATGACCGTCGCTCGCGGTAGCTCCGATCATGCCGCCAGTTACTTCGCCTACCTGACCATGCAGCAATTGGGCTTCCCGGTGGCGTCGTTGCCGATGTCGGTGGTGACCATGCTGCAAGCGCCGTTGAAGGTCAGCGGCCAAGTGGCGTTCGCCTTTTCGCAGTCCGGGCAAAGTCCCGATCTGGTCAACAGCATGCGTCTGCTGCGTAAGCGCGGCGCCCTGAGCATCTCGATGGTCAACGCCGAGAGTTCGCCACTGGAGGCCGCGTGTGAGTTCAGCTTGCCGCTGTGCGCCGGCACCGAAAGCAGCGTCGCGGCGACCAAGAGTTTTATCGCCACCCTCAGCGCCAGCGCCCGTCTGATCGCCCACTGGAAAGAGGACGGGGAATTGCTGGAGGCTGGCCTCGCACTGCCGGAAGGTTTGCGCCAGGCGGCGAAACAGGACTGGAGCCTGGCCATCGACGCCCTGCGTGATTGCCAGCGCCTGATGGTGATCGGCCGTGGCGCCGGTTTCGCCATCGCCCAGGAAGCCGCGTTGAAATTCAAGGAAACCTCGGCGATCCAGGCCGAAGCCTTCAGCAGCGCCGAGGTCCGTCACGGCCCAATGGCGTTGATCGACGAAAATTATCCACTGCTGATCTTCGCCCCTCGCGGCGCCGAGCAGGCCGGTTTGCTGAGCCTCGCCGCCGACATGCGCCAGCGCGGTGCCCGCGTTTTGCTGGCCGCACCGGATGACATTGCCGAACGCGACCTCACCCTGAGCCGCGCCGAACACCCGGCCCTCGACCCGATTCTGGCGATCCAGAGTTTCTACGTCATGGCCGCCGGTTTGGCCGTCGCCCGAGGCATGGACCCGGACCAGCCGCGGCACTTGAGCAAAGTGACCCGCACGCACTGAGTGGAGAACCCTGTAGCAGCTGTCGAGTGAAACGAGGCTGCGATCTTTTCAACGCAGAATCAAAAGATCGCAGCCTCGTTTCACTCGACAGCTGCTACAGGGCGAGTTGATCCGAACCGTTTTTACTGATGAGACCGAGCCATGCACAACAATAATAAAGAGCTGACCCTCAGCGCCCCGCTCAGCGGCCCGGTGCTCACGCTCGCCAAAGTCCCGGACCCGGTGTTCGCCAGCGGCGCCATGGGCGACGGGATCGCCATCGATCCGCTGAACGACACCCTCCATGCCCCGTGCGCTGGCATCGTGGTACACGTCGCGCGCACCGGCCACGCCGTCACCTTGCGTGCCGACAACGGCGCCGAATTGCTGCTGCACCTGGGCCTCGACACCGTCGAGTTGCAGGGCGAAGGCTTCTCGATGCTGGTCAAGGAAGGCGCCCGGGTCAGCAACGGCCAGCCGCTGTTGCGCTACGACCTGGACAAGGTCGCGCAACAGTGCAAAAGCCTGGTCAGCCTGATGATCCTGACCAACAGCCAGGACTTTCAGGCGCGACCGATCACGCTGAAGTCGGTCAAAGTTGGCGAGCCATTGCTGCACATCATTCGTCGGCACGCGTCGGGTAGGCAGGCTGAAGCGGAGCTTTCCGGGGAAGAGATTTACGGCCACATTCGTATCGCCCATCGTGGCGGTTTGCATGCTCGTCCGGCAGCGCTGATTCGTCAGACGGCGCAAGGTTTCAAGAGCAAATCGCAGCTGCACTTCGCTGGCAAATCGGCGACCTGCGACAGCTTGATCGGGTTGATGGGCTTGGCCATCAGCGAGCAGGACGAGGTTCAGGTCAGCTGTCAGGGGCCGGACGCCGAAGCCGCGTTGCAAGCGTTGCTGATCGCGTTATCCACAGCGCTGGCCGAAGACAGCCACGCCGCCGCGCCAACACCGATTGCCCGACGCACTCGAGCTGCCGAAGCGGGCGTGCTGCACGGCGTCTGCGCTGCTCCCGGTTTGGTTGCCGGGCCGTTGTTCCGCTTGACCGCAATCAGCCTGCCGGTGGACGCCGGCAACCATGATCCCGAACAACAGCTGCACGTTCTCGACACCGCGCTGACCGTTGTGCGCAGTGAAATCGACCACACGCTGGCCCAAGCCAGGAAACGTAAAAACACCGACGAAGAAGCGATCTTCGCCGCACATCTCGCCCTGCTCGAAGACCCGGCGCTGGTGAACGCAGCAAACACCTCCATCGATCAGGGCATGGCCGCAACCCACGCCTGGAGCCAATCAATCGACGTGCAGTGCGAGGTGCTCCAGCATCTCGGCAGCCCGCTGTTGGCCGAGCGTGCCAACGATCTGCGCGACCTCAAACAACGCGTGCTGCGCGCCCTGCTCGGCGAAACCTGGCACTACGACGTGCCGGCCGGCGCCATCGTCGCCGCCCATGAACTGACGCCGTCCGATCTGCTGCAACTCAGTCAGCAAGGTGTCGCCGGGTTGTGCGTGGCCGAAGGCGGCGCGACTTCCCACGTGGCGATTCTCGCGCGTGGCAAAGGCTTGCCGTGCATGGTTGCACTGGGTTCTACGCTGCTGGATCAGCAGCAAGGCCAAGCGGTTGTGCTGGATGCCGATGGCGGTCGCCTCGAACTGATGCCAAATGCCGAACGTTTGGCTGAAGTGCAACAGGCACAACTCGATCATCAACAGCGCCGCGCCGAGCAACAGGCTCAGGCACACACCCCGGCGCTGACGCTCGACGGTTTGCACATTGAAGTCGCCGCCAATGTGGCTTCCAGCGCCGAAGCGGCTGATGCCCTGGCCAATGGCGCCGACGGCGTCGGCTTGCTGCGTACCGAGTTTCTGTTTGTGGATCGCAACACTGCACCGGACGAACAAGAACAGCGTCTTGCCTATCAAGCCGTACTCGATGCCATGGGCGACAAGTCGGTGATCATCCGCACCATCGACGTTGGCGGCGACAAACAACTCGACTACCTGCCGCTGCCCGCTGAAGCCAATCCCGTGCTTGGTCTGCGCGGTATTCGCCTGGCTCAGGTCCGTCCGGAAATCCTCGATCAGCAATTGCGCGCGCTGCTCCACGTCAATCCGCTTTCGCGCTGCCGGATCCTGTTGCCGATGGTGACCGAAGTCGATGAGCTGCTGCACATCCGTCAGCGTCTCGACGCGTTGTGCACTGAACTTGGTGTAAGTGAGCGCCCGGAGCTGGGCGTGATGATCGAAGTCCCCGCCGCCGCACTGCTGGCCGAGCAGCTTGCAGAGCATGCGGACTTCCTGTCCATCGGCACCAACGACTTGTCGCAATACACCTTGGCCATGGACCGCGACCACGCTGGCCTCGCTTCGCGGGTCGACGCCATGCACCCGGCATTGCTGCGATTGATCGCCCAGACTTGCGCGGGTGCTGCGGCGCATAACCGTTGGGTCGGTGTCTGCGGCGCGCTCGCCTCCGATCCGCTGGCCACGCCGGTACTGATTGGCCTGGGCGTCAGCGAGTTGTCGGTCAGCCCGGTGCAGATCGGTGAAATCAAGGACCGCGTCCGCCACCTGGACGCGAGCGAATGCCGACGCCTCAGCCAGGACCTGCTCAAGTTGAGCAGCGCCGCTGCTGTGCGTCACGCCTGTCACCAGCAATGGCCTCTGAGCTAAAAAACAACAAGAAACCAGGGAGATCCGCCATGTACCAATACTTCATCGAAGGCCTGCAACGCCTCGGCCGCGCGCTGATGCTGCCGATCGCGATCCTTCCCATTGCCGGCCTGTTGCTGCGCCTTGGCGACACCGACCTGCTGAACATCGCGATCATCCACGACGCCGGCCAAGTCATCTTCGCCAACCTGGCGATGATCTTCGCCATCGGCATCGCGGTCGGTTTCGCCAAGGACAACAACGGCACCGCAGGCCTCGCCGGAGTCATTGGCTACCTGGTGATGATCTCCACCCTCAAGGTGCTCGACGCGAGCATCAACATGGGCATGCTCGCCGGGATCGTCAGCGGCTTGATGGCCGGCGCGCTGTACAACCGTTTCAAGGACATCAAGCTCCCGGAGTACCTGGCATTCTTTGGCGGCCGGCGCTTCGTGCCGATCGTCACCGGGTTCGCCGCCGTCGGCCTGGGCGTCATCTTTGGCTTGATCTGGCCACCCATCCAACACGGCATCAACAGCTTCGGCACGTTGATGATGGAAAGCGGCAGCTTCGGCGCGTTCGTCTTTGGCGTTTTCAACCGCCTGCTGATCGTCACCGGACTGCACCACATCCTCAACAACATGGCGTGGTTCGTCTTCGGCAACTTCACCGACCCTACCACGGGCGCCATCGTCACCGGCGACCTGTCGCGCTACTTCGCCGGTGACCCGAAAGGTGGCCAGTTCATGACCGGCATGTTCCCGATGATGATCTTCGGTCTCCCCGCTGCTTGTCTGGCGATGTACCGCAACGCCCTGCCGGAACGCCGCAAGGTCATGGGCGGGATCCTTCTGTCGATGGCGCTGACGTCATTTTTGACGGGTGTAACTGAGCCGATCGAATTCGCCTTCATGTTCCTCGCGCCGCTGCTTTATCTAGTGCATGCGTTGCTGACTGGGCTGTCGATGGCGATCACCAACCTGTTGAATATCCATCTCGGCTTTACGTTTTCCGGTGGTTTGATCGACATGATTCTCGGCTGGGGTAAATCCACCAACGGCTGGCTGGTCATCCCGGTGGGACTGGCGTATGCGGTGATCTACTACGTGGTGTTTGATTTCTGCATTCGCCGCTTCAACCTCAAGACGCCGGGGCGTGAAGATGTTCTGAGTGTCGACAAAGTAGTCATCGCCGAGAATGAACGGGCTGGGGCTTACATCAAAGCGCTGGGTGGTGCGCAGAATTTGATCACCGTGGGTGCATGCACCACTCGGTTGCGGCTGGACATGGTGGATCGCAACAAGGTAAACGATGCGGAGTTGAAAGCGCTGGGTGCGATGGCGGTGGTGCGTCCGGGCAAGGGTGGGAGTTTGCAGGTAGTGGTCGGGCCGATGGCCGACAGCATTGCCGATGAGATTCGCTTGGCGATGCCTGCGTTGGGGCGCGCGATCATTTCCTCCCCCGCTGCGGTGATTGATGCGCCGCAACCTGCGGCGGTGGCGAATTCAGAAGCACAGCAATGGTTGAATGCGTTGGGCGGTAGCGAGAACGTATTGCAGATGGATTGCATCGCCATGACCCGGATTCGATTGCAACTGGCGGATGGCAAGGCGTTGTCGGAGTGTGATTTGAAGGCGCTGGGATGCCAGGGTGTGAGTCAGTTGGAAGGTGGGGTTTGGCATCTGTTGGTTGGCGACAAGGCGTCGAGTTTGAATGATGCGCTGGATGCGTTGGTGAATCGCAGTGAGGTGAGTGCCAAGGTTTAAACCACGCCCTCTGTAGGGGTGTATGCATTCATTGATTGTTCAGGCAACAAAAAACCCGCTGAACACAAATTCAGCGGGTTTCTCATTTCAGCGGCAGACAGATCAGAAATCCTCCAACCGCCACACTTCATAAGCCGGCGTCTCGTAGGGATGGCTCTGCTTCAGAGCCAACACCACAGAACGAATCAACTCATTCGCCACGACAAGCTCAACCTTCCATTCCTCAACCTGCTCGACCTGCCCCGCTTCACCAATAAACGGCTGACTGCCATCCAACGGGCGAAACTGGCCGAGGCCGAGCACTTGCCAGGCGCAATGGTCGTAGTCGCCGATCCGTCCGCCGCCGGCGGCGAATACGGCACTTTTGACCTGTTCCACATGACTGGCCGGAACAAAAAAGCTGAGCTTGTACATCGCGCTTAGTTAACCCGCTTTTAGTTTACCCAGACGCGAGCATTACGGAACATACGCATCCAAGGTGCGTCTTCGTTCCAGTCTTCCGAACGCCACGAGTTCTGCACCGCGCGGAACACACGCTCCGGGTGAGGCATCATAATCGTCACGCGACCGTCGCGACTGGTCAAACCGGTGATCCCGCGCGGCGAGCCGTTCGGGTTGGCCGGGTAGCTTTCGGTGACCTTGCCGTGGTTGTCGACAAAACGCATCGCCACGCAACCCGACAGATCAGCTTCCAGCAACGCTTCTTCGCTGGCGAACTCGGCATGACCTTCACCGTGAGCAATAGCGATCGGCATACGCGAACCGGCCATGCCTTGCAGGAAGATCGAGTTCGACTCCTGGACCTGAACCATCGCCACGCGCGCTTCGAACTGCTCGGAACGGTTACGCACAAAGTGCGGCCAGAACTCGCTGCCCGGGATCAGCTCGTGCAGGTTGGACATCATCTGGCAACCGTTGCACACGCCGAGGGTGAAGCTGTCGTTGCGTTCGAAGAAGCCCTGGAACGCATCGCGAGCACGGCTGTTGAACAGCGCGGACTTGGCCCAGCCTTCGCCGGCGCCGAGAACGTCGCCGTAGGAGAAACCGCCGCAAGCAACCAGACCTTTGAACTCGTTCAGGTCGACACGGCCGGCCAGAATGTCGCTCATGTGCACGTCGATCGCGTTGAAACCGGCGCGGTCGAACGCGGCCGCCATTTCCACCTGACCGTTGACGCCCTGCTCACGCAGCACAGCAACCTGTGGGCGGATGCCTTTCTTGATGTAAGGCGCGGCGACGTCCTGGTTGACGTCGTAGCTCAGCTTGACGCTCAGGCCCGGGTTGTCTTCTTGCAGCAGCACGTCGAACTCTTGTTCGGCGCAGTCGGCGTTATCACGCAGACGCTGGATCTGGTAGCTGGTTTCAGCCCACTGACGTTGCAGCAGGCGACGCTGACCTTCGAACACGGTTTCGCCGTTGAAGGTGATGTTGATCTGGCCGTTGTTCATCGGCTGACCGATCACCGACACGCACTCGCCCAGACCGGCAGCGCTGAACTGCGCGAGGATGTCCGGGGTAGCGTCCTGGCGAACCTGGATCACGGCGCCCAGTTCTTCGTTGAACAGGATCGCGGCGATGTCGGCGGAGGTTTCTGCCAGACCGTCGAGGTTCAGGCTCAGACCGCAATGACCGGCGAAGGCCATTTCCACGGTGCTGGTCAGCAGACCACCGTCGGAACGGTCGTGGTAAGCCAGCAGGTGACCGTCGGCGTTGAGGCCCTGGATCACGGCGAAGAAGGCTTTGAGGTCTTCGGCGTCGTCGACGTCCGGCGCTTGCGAGCCGAGCTTGCCGTGAACCTGGGCCAGGATCGAGGCGCCCATGCGGTTCTGGCCGCGACCCAGATCGATCAGGATCAGGTCGGTGGTGCCCTTGTCCATGCGCAGTTCCGGCGTCAGGGTCTGACGGATGTCAGCCACAGGCGCGAAACCGGTCACGATCAGGGACATCGGCGATGTGACGGTCTTGTCGACGCCTTCGTCGTTCCAGCGGGTGGCCATGGACATGGAGTCCTTGCCCACCGGAATGGTAATGCCCAGCTCAGGGCACAGTTCCATGCCGACCGCTTTCACGGTGTCGTACAGACGCGCGTCTTCACCCGGGTGACCGGCAGCGGACATCCAGTTGGCCGACAGTTTGATGTCGGAGATTTTGTTGATGCGCGAAGCCGCGATGTTGGTCAGGGTTTCGCCGATGGCCATACGGCCCGACGCTGGAGCGTCCAGCAGTGCCAGCGGAGTACGCTCGCCCATGGCCATGGCTTCACCGGTGTAAACGTCGAAGCTGGTGGCGGTGACGGCAACGTCGGCTACCGGAACCTGCCACGGGCCGACCATCTGATCACGGGCCACGAGGCCGGTGATGGTGCGGTCGCCGATGGTGATCAGGAAGCTTTTGCTCGCCACGGCCGGGTGATGCAGAACGCGCTCGACGCAGTCTGCAATCTCGAGGGTCGACGGATCGAAATCGTCGCCCAGTTCGTTTTCACGAACGGCCGAACGGTGCATGCGCGGGGCTTTGCCCAGCAGCACTTCCAGTGGCATGTCCACCGGGCTATTGCCGAAGTGGCTGTCGGTGACCGTCAGTTGCGGCTCGGCAGTGGCTTCGCCGACGACGGCAAACGGGCAACGCTCGCGTTCGCAGATTGCCTGGAAGCGTTCGAAGTCAGCCGGACCGACCGCCAAAACGTAGCGTTCCTGGGATTCGTTACTCCAGATTTCGTGCGGGGCCATGCCCGGCTCGTCGTTTGGAATGTTGCGCAGTTCAAAGCGACCGCCACGGTTGCCATCGTTGACCAGTTCCGGGAAGGCGTTGGACAGACCGCCCGCGCCGACGTCATGGATGAAGCTGATCGGGTTGTGTTCACCCAACTGCCAGCAACGGTCGATGACTTCCTGGCAGCGACGTTCCATCTCAGGGTTTTCGCGCTGTACGGAAGCGAAGTCCAGGTCTGCCGAGCTGGTGCCGGTGGCCATGGAGGAAGCCGCGCCGCCGCCCAAGCCGATCAGCATCGCCGGGCCGCCGAGTACGATCAGCTTGGAGCCAACGGTGATCTCGCCTTTCTGTACGTGTTCGGCACGGATGTTACCCATACCGCCGGCCAGCATGATCGGCTTGTGGTAACCGCGAACTTCGTCGCCACGCGGGGTGGTGATCGACTGTTCGAAGGTACGGAAATAACCGGTCAGGGCCGGACGACCGAATTCGTTGTTGAACGCGGCGCCACCCAGTGGGCCTTCGATCATGATGTCCAGCGCGGTAACGATGCGCTCAGGCTTGCCGTACGGCACTTCCCACGGCTGTTCGAAGCCCGGGATTTGCAGGTTGGACACGGTGAAACCAGTCAGGCCAGCCTTTGGCTTGGCACCGCGACCGGTTGCGCCTTCGTCGCGAATCTCGCCACCGGAACCGGTGGATGCGCCCGGGAACGGGGCAATCGCGGTCGGGTGGTTGTGAGTTTCGACTTTCATCAGGATGTGCACCGGTTCCTGCACCGCGCCGTACTGACGGGTTTCAGGGTCCGGGAAGAAACGGCCGGCGACGTTACCGACGATCACCGAAGCGTTGTCCTTATAAGCCGACAGAACGCCTTCGCTGTGCATCACGTAGGTGTTCTTGATCATGCCGAACAGGCTTTTTTCCTGGCTCTGACCGTCGATGTCCCAACTGGCGTTGAAGATCTTGTGACGGCAGTGCTCGGAGTTCGCCTGGGCGAACATCATCAGTTCGATGTCGTGCGGGTTGCGCTTCAAGCCGACGAAGGCGTTGACCAGGTAATCGATCTCGTCTTCGGCCAGGGCCAGGCCCAGCTCGGTGTTGGCTTTTTCCAGCGCGGCGCGGCCGCCACCCAGCACGTCGATCGCGGTCAGCGGTTTCGGCTCGGCATGGCTGAACAGGCCGGCGGCTTGTTCAAGGTTGCCTAGGACGATTTGGGTCATGCGGTCGTGCAAGGCGTTTGCGATCAGCTGGGCCTCGGCCTCGCTGAACTGGCCGGCGACGTAGAACGCAATGCCGCGTTCCAGGCGCTGGATTTTACTCAGGCCGCAGTTGCGAGCGATGTCGCTGGCTTTACTGGACCACGGCGAGATGGTGCCGAACCGCGGCAACACCAGGAACAGACGACCGGTCGGCTCTTGTACCGGAACACTTGGGCCGTACTTCAGAAGGCGCGCGAGCACCTGCTGTTCGTCGCCGGTCAGGACGCCGGTAACTTCGGCGAAGTGAGCGAATTCAGCATACAAGCCACTGACAGCCGGAACTTTCTGGCTCAGTTGCTCAAGGAGTTTGCTGTGGCGAAAGGCAGAAAGGGCAGGAGCGCCGCGCAGGATCAACATCTTCGGGACAGCCTCGGGAAGGGGTGTGCTTTGAGGCCGTGCATTCTAGCCTAAACAGGCCGCGACATCACCCGAAACGGTACGGGCGGCTGCACCCGGGCGTCGGGCCGGGAGTTCGGACAGCAAACAGGTGTGCGCCGAGCGTTATTTTTTCTGTGACAAAATGCTGCCAGGGCCCATTCCTGCGGGCTCCGGAGCGGTTTTTTGTTGCCTAGCAGACAAGCCCTTCGCTGTCGAGATATGGCGCTCGTGGTCCTTTGCGTATACTGCGCAGATGTTTTCCCCAACGGCTTTGCGTCCGCGGTACGCCAAATGGCTGATCGCAACCGGACTCTTCCTGATGCTCAGTGGCTGTGTTGATAAACCCAACACGCTGGAGCGCGTAAAGGAGGATGGCGTGCTGCGGGTGGTTACCCGTAACAGTCCCGCCACCTACTTTCAGGATCGCAACGGTGAAACCGGCTTCGAATACGAGCTGGTGAAACGCTTCGCCGACGATCTGGGGGTGGAACTCAAAATCGAAACCGCCGACAACCTCGACGACCTGTTTGATCAGGTGGGCAAACCCAACGGCGCGGTGCTGGCTGCTGCCGGCCTGGTCAGCAGCGAAGCCCGTAAAAAGCAGGTGCGGTTTTCCCACTCCTATCTCGAAGTCACCCCACAGATCATCTACCGCAACGGCCAATCGCGGCCGACCGACGCGAAGGATCTGGTGGGCAAGAAGATCATAGTGCTCAAGGGCAGCACTCACGCCGAGCAATTGGCGGAGCTGAAAAAGAAATTTCCCGGCATTGAATACGAAGAGTCCGACGCCGTTGAAGTCGTCGACTTGCTGCGGATGGTCGATGAAGGTCAGATCGATCTGACCCTGGTCGATTCAAACGAAGTTGCGATGAACCAGGTCTACTTCCCCAACGTGCGGGTAGCTTTCGACCTCGGTGACGCCAGCAACCAGAGCTGGGCAGTAGCCGCTGGCGACGACAACAGCTTGCTCAACGAGATCAACGACTACCTCGACAAGGTGAAGAAAAACGGCACCCTGCAACGCCTGAAAGACCGCTATTACGGGCATGTCGATGTACTGGGTTACATGGGCGCCACCACCTTCGCCCAACACTTGCAGCAACGTCTGCCCAAATATGAACAGCACTTCAAGGCGTACGCCAAGAAAGAGAAAGTCGACTGGCGTCTGCTGGCCGCGGTCGGTTATCAGGAATCCCTGTGGCAACCGGCCGTCACGTCGAAGACTGGTGTGCGCGGCCTGATGATGCTGACCCAGAACACTGCGCAGGCCATGGGTGTGTCCAATCGACTGGACCCCAAACAAAGCATCATGGGTGGCGCCAAGTACCTGGCCTACATGAAGGAACAGCTGGATGAGTCGATCCAGGAGCCGGATCGCACATGGTTTGCACTGGCGGCCTACAACGTTGGCAGCGGCCATCTGGATGACGCGCGCAAACTGGCGGCCAAGGAAGGACTGAACCCGAACAAGTGGCTGGACGTGAAGAAGATCCTGCCGCGCCTGTCCGAGAAGAAGTGGTTCAGCAAAACCCGTTACGGCTATGCCCGTGGCGGCGAACCCGTTCACTTCGTGGCGAACATCCGCCGCTACTACGACATCCTGACGTGGGTGACGCAGCCACAGCTGGAAGGCAATCAGGTCGCCGAGGGCAACCTGCATGTGCCGGGGGTCGATAAGACCAAGCCGAATCAGGAAACCCCGCAGCTCTGACACCGCGCGGCCTGTGTACAAAAGATCGCAGCCTACGGCAGCGCCTACAAGGTGATGTGTACACCAGTAGGCGCTGACGAAGCCTGCGATTTTTTGATCTTAGCCTTTCAAAGCAGCAGCCAGAATCAGCGCCTTCATTTCCGCCACCGCCGATTTAAAGCCCACGAATAACGCATGAGCCACCAGCGCGTGGCCGATGTTCAGCTCGTTGATACCCTTGATCGCGGCGACCGCCTCAACGTTGTGATAGTGCAGACCGTGACCGGCATTGACGATCAGGCCTTGAGCCAGACCAAACGCCACGCCATCCGCAACACGCTTGAGCTCTTCAGCCACATCGGTCGGCGTCTCGGCATCGGCATAACGACCGGTATGCAGTTCAATAGCCGGCGCACCAACACGACGGGACGCTTCGATCTGCCGCTCGTCAGCATCAATGAACAGCGACACTTCACAGCCGATCTTTGCCAGGCGATCCACCGCTGCTTTAATCCGTGCTTCCTGCCCCGCCACGTCCAGACCACCCTCGGTCGTCAGTTCCTGACGGGTTTCCGGCACCAGGCAAATGTGCGCCGGACGAATGTGTTCGGCGAACGCCATCATCTCTTCGGTGACGCCCATTTCGAAGTTCATGCGGGTTTGCAGCACATCCTTGAGCAGCAACACGTCGCGCTCCTGAATGTGCCGACGGTCTTCACGCAGGTGCACGGTAATGCCGTCAGCGCCCGCCTCTTCCGCGTCCAGTGCTGCCTTGACCGGATCCGGATAGCGCGTGCCCCGGGCCTGGCGCAGGGTGGCTACGTGGTCGATGTTCACGCCAAGAAGAATGCGATTGCTGGTGGTCACGGAAGCGCTCCTGAAAATGGAAAAGTTCGGCGCACAGCATACACGGGGAGATAGGGTCTGTTGATGTTTGGCAGCGCGGCCGCTGCCAAGCATCAACAGACCCTATGGCTTGCGAAACAACTCGCGACTGACCAAGGGACGACCGCCCAGATGAACGGCCAGTGCCTGGCGCATCAAGCGCTTGGCTGCCGATAGCGCGCCAGGGGCTGACCAATCTGCATCGGCCATGGCCAACAGCTCGGTGCCATTGAACAGACCGGGTTGCAGCAGGTAGACCCGTTCGAGCCCCGCATCCACTTGCAGACGGTACAGACCGTCCGGCGCGATGGGATCGCCATGGATGTCGGTGGTCAAGGCGAAGCCGTAACCGAGATCATCGAGCAGCCGCCACTCGAAGGAACGCAACAACGGTTCCAGCGGACGACCTTCGGCCAGCGCAAGCAGGGTCGCGGCGTAGTGATCAAACACAGCGGGATGTGGGTCTTCAGCGGGCAACAGGCGGATCAACAGTTCGTTGAGGTAGAGGCCGCTGAACAGCGCTTCACCATTGAGCCAAGTGGAGACGCCTGCGCTTTCCATGCGACCGACGTTCTTCAATTCACCCCGTCCACGGAACTCGACTTCCAGCGGCACGAATGGCCGCGCCAGCGTTCCGGCCTTGCCACGAGCACTGCGCAACACCGCCCGCAGCCGACCTTGCGGCGTGAGGAAATCCACCAGCGCGCTGTTTTCGCGGTAGGCGCGACTGTGGAGCACGAAGGCGGGTTGGCCGATGGGTTGGGACATGGAGTTCTCAATGACGGAACGCAGTTTTACAAACAACCCAAACCCAATGTGGGAGGGGGGGGGGGGGGGGGGGGGGGGGGGGGGGGGGGGGGGGGGGGGGGGGGGGGGG